>NZ_QGGL01000003.1 GCF_003148565.1 Tumebacillus permanentifrigoris | reverse complement strand
TGTGGAACTTCATCAGCAACACATTCGTGAAGGCGGAGTCGCACATTACTGTAATGCCTAGAGGGTGGGAGTTTGGGGAGCATGTCACAGAGTCCTTGTATTTGCAGGCTTTGAATGGGGTGTGTAGCAAGATCCGCTTGTACGTCGATCCACAGAGCAATCGTGTCGTGGCGATTTCGGGCGTTCTATAAGTTAGAGGAAGACGGTGTACCCCCATTGTGGGAGCCGTCTTTTTGCATTCTGAAGGGGACAGCGAGGAACGTGAAAAAGTTGGGCCGCTAGGAGGCTGCAGGAGGCGTTTTTGGAGGCGTCGAGGTATAAGCCCCTTGACGGTACGAGGGTGCGATCAGGCCATGAGAGTTTACAGAAACGGAGACGCGAACGTGTCGGTCATCTATGTTTTTGTTGAAGCAGCTCTGAATCCTACGGCTTAGGGCGTTTTTGCATCTTTGGGTACTTAATATTCGCTTAACAATCGGCTTCAAATGTTTTAGAAGCGGAACGAGGCATATACATACTTTGGAAGGGATAGGTGTCTTGGTACTCGAAGTTATAGGAAAGGAGAGGGGGGGTCTAGAATGGACGAGCATCGAATCCATCGCATTATTTCTGATGTGATCGACGGAAAGGAATATAGTGGGATAGTAGTTGAAACGGTGCCGGGAGTATTATTTTTGGCTTCAGTAGTCGATGCAGAAACAATTTCGAACGCATTTCGTGAACACACAAGTCAGGTATTTTCCGACTTCGAGACAGCAAAGCATTTTGTATTGAGCGAGTGGAGTAAACTTCGAAAATAGTAATACTGCCTCGCGTCAAGGAGAATATTGGACGATGTACTAAGGAGTGAGAACAACATGTACGAATGTCAAGCGTGTGGACATCAACAAAGTGAGGATCAGGCGGTATCGGTTCGCAAAAGGTCAACCGGTGATTGCTTGTTGCGTGTGCGGTTCATCTGAGTGCTACGAAGTGGAATGGGATGATTGATTGAAGTCCAATCCGTAAGTTGTTGCCTATGTTGGAAGAGAGAGGGGGGTCGCAGAACCTCTCTTTTTCTTTCTCCTGGCCCCTTCTATGTTTGCTTGAGGCATGTCCGAAGTCACTTCGCGTCACCAATGTCGGGTGGCTGAATTTACGGTAGCTGACGACGCGACAAAAATCGCGACATCAGGCTTCGCTAAAATCGACACCTTGGAGGGCAAAGCGGCCTGAAACGGTAGAGTTGAGCCTAGGCATGCAATGCGCTGTAGAGGACAGCTCACAGCTAGTTCGGCAAGAACTAAGCGGGCTGAAAGTTCTACGGGAAATGACCTACAACGCAACTCTGGCCTACGGATTAGGAGTTTGGCTTATCGTTAAGTCGACCATAGCAAAGAAGCTGAACAGGCAGGGTTTCAACTACCTGGTTCAAGGATTCGGAGCTCATCGCATTTGACGGCAAAACCTTAACGATACGAGTCTGCAACGAATTCGATCATGAGTGGTTCGAATCCGGGTCGTATGCAACTGTGGTCGAAGTGGCACTTCGAAGCGCTCTCGACCGGGAGATTGAAATAAAATACGTCTTACCCGCGGCACAACGTACTCAAATAAGAGCAAGCACGGCGGCATCCACCACGCGTGGGAGCTGCCGTCTTTCTTTTTGTGACGAAATCCTCCGAACTTCCGCATCTACATAGTCACCCTTCACCGCGTGGTTGACAATATGAGCGGAGCTTATGGCTCTCTCTCATGGCGACCCGCTGACTCCGCTGTACGTCGGCCCGATGTGGTTATAAACTCAGGGAGGACGAGCGAAAAGTGCGATGTGATTATTTGGGTAGGTCTTTAACGATGTGACTATTGACTGACGTTAATATGCAGGGTTATATTGAGTGCAATCTACCAGTTGGAGGAGGTTAATGACATGCAACGATGCTTATATCTCTGGCGGTTGCGCTCGCGTTATGTATCACAGGCAACATAATGGGGTCGAGATTTGATAACCTAGGTTTTTGGTACCTACTAAAGCAGGTTGGAAATTCCCCAGTCTTGTCTATTTTCACAATCTTCTCCTGCACTGGATCGGCGATCTTGTTTGGCGTCACAGGTTGGAGGATCGTCAAAGAGGAGGCAGGGTACTGGCTTAGCGAAGGCAACTTGGGTGGAGCTGCCATTATGGCCTTCGTCGGATTGCTCTGTTTTGTTGGTCTTATTTCAGCACTCCTTCCTTTGAAGGTGTTTTTGCCGATTGGTTTAATCGTGGTGCTTATTGCATGGGCAGCGAAGAAATAGCTCTAGTGTTTTCTCTGACAACGCTCTTATCGACGAGTTGTAAGTTTGGGGTAGAAGAATTGGGAGAAACAACAAAATTCGTCTAAATATCGGGCGGGGGAGTTCAACATAACCGAGGCGTTTCTTTAAAGAGTGTGGTGGATGGCCACGCAAAGGTGCGTGTGTGACGACCCACCGTAGTGATTGGACAAGTTGAAACATTGGATAACTGGTAGGATTTTACGTCCCTGTGGCGAATGTTTACATAGAAATTTTCAACGGAAAGGAGGAGACATCATGGAATACACTGGGAGCATCGAAAGCCCGATCCCGAAACAGCAGTACATGGTGGGGGTTTTGAAAGATGAAATTGCCGCTGGTACGCTACAACAGGAATTAAATGCAAACTACATCAATGGATGGAAATTGCACACAATTGACCTCACCAAGGGAATTGTGGTCTATGAACGCATTGATAAGAAGTAGAGCATGATAACCCCTGAGCACCCACAAAATGGGTGCTTTTTTCTTTTTGTAGCGCAATGTGGCTCGCTCAAGACTAGGCCGTTCGTAGTGTTGATTGATAGTAACAGCGGTACTACCCGAAGTCCACTTCGGGTGGTGGAACGTTGTATCAAGGGTTAACTGGTCTTAGTACCCGAAATCCACTTAGGGTTGACGTCTAGGTCGGAAGTGAACGTAGATCAGAGGTTGCGGGCCTTAACCATGTGAAGTCCACTTCCCACGGTACGTGCGCTAGACTTCCCACGATGCTTCACTTTGTATGTCTGGGCGCGCGCTACTCCACGATGACTGTTACGTTTGAGCGGGGAAGTAACAGAACCGAACGTCACACCCCACGGCCCAACCGTTACAAGTCGGCTACTAAAAGTTTTTTTAAAAGCTTGTGGATACGGCGCACCTGTTCATGATGCTTGTAGCCGAGTTCCTGCGCGATCTCCGTATAGCTCTCACCCGCAACCATCAATTGAGCCACCTTGCGCTCCTCCAGAGACAGACGCGTATCGTATAGGAAGTCCTGTCCCAAAACGTGTGTCAGTGGATCGGCACCGGGCGACGAAAGAACTTTGTGTAGCGGTATACCGTTTGCGTCGAGAGTGTCAAGGGACACCGTCCCGTAGTTTGCCTTTCGTTTGTCGGTCGTTTTCTCAGCGCGGTACATGTCCATTGCCTTGCTTTTTAGGATCATGGACAACGTTTCGATGAAGTAGAAACCAGAGCTGAAGCTGTGCCCTTCCGAGGCCAACGTGTACGTCAGTTCCGCGAACAATCCAACGAAATCCTCGACAGGTAATCCAGTTGATGCGCTCCACCGCAGCGCCAGATAGTGAAGGTATCCAACCTTCTTACGTCCCTCCAAGCCAGCCCATTGACGCTGTACGAGTTCGATTTTGCGGGGAGTTTCTTTTGGGAAAGAGCATAATCGCCGCCACACAGCATTGAACGCTTTACAATACTCGTTGTGGGTCGTTACGATTACTTCGATGTCCTCGTCAAGACTATCCAAAAACTCCGCCCACGCGTCTTTGAAGTCTGAGACTGCATCTTCAATACCCAGGGCCCACCGCTGCCAATGACGAGGCCAGGTCTCAAAGCGTCTTAGCTGTGCTTCACGGCGAATCTCAAACCCCAAATCCTGCTTCCAATCGGCAGCAGTCAAGGGTTTAGCTAGTACAGGTTTAGTTAGTTGCTTATTGTTTGGTATAGTACCTTGTCTATATGTAGCTCCAGCGTTTGTATAGTTGTAATACGAGATTTTGTTGCTGTATTGCACACTTAAGCTCAAATTATTCTTCTTTTTTTTCTTGCGGCGAGCATCATCTTCCGCGAGCATATCCTTAGCCCGGCTCATTCACTTCACCGCCTGCACGTTTGGTCATGGTTATACGAGTAGCATGTCTGCAAGTGCATTGTTTATGCTGGTGAATTAGAAACCATTGACTTTTTCGGTGATGGAACGACGGTATGTTTTGACTATCGGCAGTCCACTTCCGGTTGCGCTAGACTTCCAGTGAATCGTCACGTCCCGAAGTTTTGGAGAATTCGCAAAAAAATCTATGATTGCGATCTTCTACAGGGTGTTTATACGTAAGAGGGAGCCAGCCCACCATGGCCCATTTCATTGAACTTCTGAAATCCCGCATACATTCGCTTATCGTCCGGGGGGGCATATAGAACACCGGGGGCATTCTTGCAAGGGAGTGGCGTGGGGGTGAGGAGAGCAGAAAAAAACCACCCTGTTCATTGGGCGGTTTTGACAATACCTATTTTTCTTCTTCTTCGATAGAAATGATGGAGGAAAGCGGAAAGTGAACTTTGCGGTTACGTAATCCAGTTACGATAACTGTAATCATTCCGTCCGCCAATCTCTCGACTTCTCCTTTGTGATCCTTGTTGTCAACAGTTTTAATTTTTACATATTTCCCAGTCACGGTTTCATCACCTCCAACAGTAATCATATCCCATTATTCACAAATTTATTCTTATTAGGCAATGGTATTTATTCATCGTAGAACTAATATTCTACGACGAGTAATGACGAGAAACCTTGACTTCTCGTCGGAGAACACGACGGAACAAGAGGTGTAGGGAATGACGAACTATCTACAGCAGTTTTCGACATGGTTGAAAGACGAGGACAAGGCGGACAAGACGATTAGTACATACGTCACCGCGCTCAACAAGTTCGTCTTATGGTACGAACAGAGCGAAGGGAAGACGTTCGAACCACAGTACGTTACGACGATCATGATTCAGGATTACCGTTCCTATATGATGAATACCCTCGACCAAAAACCAGCTACGATCAACAAGGCGTTGGCGGCACTCAAGACGTTCTTTAGCTGGGCCGTCGACAAGAATCACATTCCTACCGATCCAGCAAGCAAGGTACGCATGAAACGTGTTCAACAGGTCATGGGCCCAAAATGGATGACCGACCAAGAAATCAACCGACTCACATTCGCGTTGGACACGGAGACGAACGAGTTCAAGGCGGCTAGAGATCGGGCGATCTTCTACACAATGTTTCGGGCCGGGCTACGGGTCGAGGAGGTCAGCAACTTGAAGTTGACACACGTAGACTTCTGGCGCGAAACCGTGACTGTCATGAATGGCAAGGGCGGGAAGTTCCGTGTCATACCGATGCATCAGGAATTGAAGAAGGCGTTAAAGGCGTGGTTGCCGTTTAGGAACGCCAGCGAAAAGCCGGTTCACCAAGAAAGCGAATACCTACTTGTCACGGAACGATCCGGCAAGATGACAACGCGGGCAATAGAACACATGTTGGACTCGTACCTCGAAAGATGCGGCCTATTGGAGCGCTCAGCTGACGGTATGAAGTTGGGCGGTCAACACTCCTGTCACTCATTGCGTCATACATTCGGTAAGCGGTTGGTAGATGCGGGTCGCCAGCTCAACGAGGTAAAAGAGCTGATGGGCCATGACAACGTTCAAACGACGATGAGGTACGTAGAGCCGTCACAGAACGATCTCAGACGGGCAATAAATGCCGTAAGGTAGCCGTAAGGTAAATGTCCGAACAATGTTAAATGGGACGTGTAAAAACTCTATGAGATCACGTCATTACTAGGTTTTACACTCAGTAGGATTTCTATAATACGGACATTTTTAGACATTCTGACACGCCGCTTTCGGCGTGTTTTACTTATTTTGTGGCGAATTCCCATGAATGAATATCTATTATGATTAAAAATATATACATCTTGTTATTGGAGTGATATTATATTGTTGGAATATATAGATCAATTCAGGGTAGGTGTGAAGAGTTGTTACTTGATTCGTCTATGACAATTGGCCAACGATTTAAGATAATACGATCCGAAAAAGGTTTTTCTCAAGCTGAACTTGTGGAAGGTATCTGTTCCCAAGCAGTAGTAAGCCAAATCGAGACCGACCGTAAGTATCCCTCAGCCGAGATGTGGGGTAAATTGGCGGATAAATTAGGTACTCCTCTTCGCGAAATCATGGGCATGCAGGAGAAGCAGATGGAGGCTGGTTTTCAGATCGACATGGTTCGTGTTTACATTGAAAAGGCCGACTATGAACATTCTCTGGAACTTATAGATGAGCTGGACCGGCGTGAGGACTTGTTGGAGCATCAACGAATTATCCTTCTTACTTGTCGTGCAGAAAGTCTCGTAAAAAACGGCGACTATCAGGCCGCATTAGAAGTCCTGGTTCCTTTCTTAGAACTTCAAGAGACGCAGCAAACAGTAGACGATGAAATTCTATGTGACACCTACAATAAGCTTGGCAACGCGTTCTATCGAATCAATGACTTCGAGAGGGCGTTTTCTGCATTTGAACAGGGTTATAGAATTAGTGTGAGATTGCCTAAATTCGGGCTTATTGCCGCAAGAGTAACGAAAAATCTAGGCTTGACTTGTAACCAGCTTGGCTTTAAGAAAGATGCGACAAGGTATCTTGAAAAGGCATACAAATTTTTTCAACATGCATCGAATATAAATGAACTGGCAAACACAATGTTTTATCTGGCATTGGCAACAGAAAACGCTGAATACATGCTAAAAGCTCGCTCTCTTTACGAGGGAATTGAGTTTGTCCGAGAGGCAAACATCGCAAAACAATATTATGCCTTCCATGTCGTGAAAAACGATAACCCAGATAAATCGCTTTCCGAAATTGAGGATTGTACGCGAGAGTTTGAACGTATGGGAGATCTACCGATGTGTATTTTTACTCTTTCGCGATCTGCCATGTTATGCACAGAACTAGATCGTCAAGATGAGGCAGAGCATTATCTTGAGCTTGCAGAAAAATATGTTGAGGAACTTGGTGACAAGTCGGACTACTTGCTCTCAGAATACTATAAAGCTAAATCGATATTATATTATCGGAGAACGGACTATAACCAGGCTGTTAGGAACGCAATGAAATCAGTAGAAATTTGTGTTACAATGGGGTTGGTTACTGACGCGGCGGATGCATTGCAGGTTGCGGCGGAGTCGTACCGTCAATTAGGAATGATCGAAATGGCTTATAATACCTCAATGGAAATTGTGAAAATGTTACGTAATCCACTCAATAGGGGGAAGTAAATTTGAAGAAAGTTACCCTGCTTTCATTTTTGTTATTAGGTATCTGTTTCGGGGCACACTTGGGAGATCAGACCGAAAAAACAAATTCATCTACACTCAAAGTAGCGGTTGAGGCTGGACCCGGCCCAACACTAATCTCAGCTCCGAATTCGGCTGTAGTGATTGGTTGAACCCTGACATTGAGTTAGGGATGGGTCATTCACTTGGACTGTTCTTCATAGAAAAACTTTTAAAAGACCGCCTGTAGCTGGCGGTCTTTTTTTGGAACAATCGACGATGGCAGGTCTGTTATTGACGCACGAATTTTGCTACGGGGAGCGGGTTTGGTTAGTATTGATAGAAAACTTGTATAACCTATAACTCGGGATAAGGGTTTTTGGTTAACAACGTTTTTGTTTTGAAATAATGTATTATCGTTTACGATCACTTATGTAAGGGGAATTCCCTTACATAGGTGGTTTTTTTATTTTGTAGAAAAAGGGAGTGTCGAGCGATGTCATGTCAGACCGTTGTTCCACTTACACTTGGGCAACGCATCCAAGATCTTCGTAAACAAAAAGGGCTCACCCGAGCGCAGTTGGCGCAAGGACTCTGCGATCCACTCATGATCGAGCAAACAGAGACGGATATCGGCAGACCTTCGTTCACGGTGTTGAGCGGAATTGCAGAACGTCTGGAAGTACCTTTTGATTCCGTCATGGTTGACTCGCAGCACAACACAGAGTGTGTGAAGCTGTTCCACCAAGGGATGAAGAACCAGCAAGACAGAGACTATCTGTCAGCTCTAGAGTGTTTCGAAGAGCTGGTGAAGAGACCCTTTATTGGTAGCATCCCCAAAGGCGATCTGCTGGTGAATCTTGCGGTGTGCTATCTCTGTTCGGGTCAACTGATGGAGGCAACGGATTGGTTCTACACCGCCCTCGAATCGGCTTATGCAACACAGGACATGGAAACGGTTGTCGCGGTCTATAAGTATCTGGGGCACATTGAATTCCAAGAGCAACGTTTTGAACACGCCCGCCGACACTTTGATCGGGCACTTGCGTTGTGTGGTCGTCTGCCAGAGGTTACGGAGTACGAAACTACGAACCTGCTTATTCTGATTGGCCTTTGTTACTTCCATTTGGAGAACTCCAAGGACGCCATGCAAATCTACCGCCATGCTGAAGGCAATTGCCAGAGCGACCCAGAGCGGCAAACCTTGTGCTTCCTTCAGCTCATGTTAAGCCGGGTCTATGCAAAAATGTCGAAGAGTTGGGAAGCGAAGCTCTATCTCGAAAAATCAGTTACCCTGTTGCACGAGATTGGTGTGATTGACGCTGAGCGTGGAATACGAACTGCTTGGGCGAACTTCCTTGATACCTGCTCCGCTCCGATGGCGATTGCCTCCCTGCGACCCATTGCCGAGTTTTTGGATCAAAATGGGTATCAGGTCGAGGCCGGACTCTGCTATGTCGAGTTGGCGAATTCGTACCTGAAAAGAGACCAAGCCTTCCCGCCCTTCCACGGTACTGAGCATCGAGGGTACGTGGAGCTGGCAATGGACGCATGTCGTGAAGCAGAACTCCGGCTTGCTGAATCTGTTTTGTGTCTGCCATTTGTGCAGGAGCTCCGGGGAAGGGTTCTCGTTACTTTCCCAGACCTTAACCAAGCAGCAATGGCTTTCCGCAAGGCTGCGGATGGCTTCAAGCAACAGAAATTGCCCAAGCATTGGGAACGAATGATGAACGCCCTGTCCACGATCTACTGTGCACAAGAAGGAAATGGGGACACCCGAGAAAGTATCGGCCTGACGATCCGGGCCAAGCCGGAACTTGTGAATGTTCGGGTACTGGCCGGGTTCTCTCAGCGAGACCTTGCGAGGAAAACGGGTCTTAGCAGCCCGTTTTTGTCCCAGTTGGAAAAGGGAATTCGCAATGCCGGTCCACATAGCGCTAAAAAAATCTGCGACACCTTGGCGGTTGATTTTGAAGACGTATTCGAGCTGGTGAAACCTTGAATAGGGGAGGGAGAGGAATGGGAACTTTCGACCAGCGCATTCAAGAGGAATGTGTTAGAGGGAGAGAACTCGTCACGATAAGTTGGACGGAGCAGGATCTTGATGAAGAGAAAGTGTTTAAACTGTCCGGCTTGCTCCTGACGAACGATACAGCCCTTGTCATATGCGACGGAAACGTCGAGTTTCATATTGTAGAGCAGAAGGCGGATGGCGAGTTTCTTCCGATCCGATGCTGTGACCCGATTTTCCACATTGGGGAGGAAGACGCGAAGTACCTACAGGTGTTGGATGACTTGTCGAAACTTTCAGTCGTGGAATTCGCCAAAAAGTACCCTCACCCAGAATACTATGACCAAGGAACATGGGCGGGGGATGATGATAATTCGTAAATTGTGTGTGGGTACGGAAGTAGGGCAATCAAAAAACATGATCATCGAAGGCGAAAATCTCAGAGTCATGGCGGAGTTGGAACAGCATCGTGGCCTCGTCGATCTCATCGTCACCGACCCGCCGTATAACACTGGCCGGAGATTCCGCTACCGTGATGATTGGGGCGGGGAGTGGGTAAACATGATGAAGCCTCGTCTGATTCGAATGCATGAGCTACTCAAACCCGGTGGAGTCCTCGCAATCTGCATCGACGACAATGAACTGTTTCGCTTAGGCTTGCTCATGGACGAGGTGTTTGGCGAACAGAACCGTATCGCGATCATCAACTGGCAAAAGTCATATGGCCCCAGAAACGACAACAAGCATGTCTCCAGCGACACGGAATACGTGCTTGTCTACGCCAAGAACAAGGAGCAAGCCAGCACGAATCTTCTTCCCCGCCACGATGTCATGAACGCTAAGTACAAAAACCCGGACAACGACCCTGCCGGCCCTTGGAAGATCGGAGGAGACGCTACCGTCGCCACGCCTGCGGAGCGGGATCGGTATGCGATCCAATCGCCTTTTACTGGGGCGTTGCACTATCCGGGTGCTCGTGCATGGTCGCATCCCAAGAAGAAAATGAAGGAGTGGCTCCAATCCTGGGGCAGTTCTTACGAAGAACGAGACCTCGACGACGGTCGCCAGAAAGCCTTGGTGCTGAAAAACGCTCCAACACCGACACTAGCTGACTTGAAGTTGGACTCCTGCCCAGTTGTATATGACGACGCAATTGCCGAACATCCCCTCCTTCAATCCGCACGGCAAAAAGCAGAGGAACTTCGCGATCACGATGTATGGCCGATGCTCTACTTCACTGCAAACGGAATGGGACGTCCTGCGATAAAACGTTATCTCAACCACGTAAAGCAAGGCAAAATTCCTACCACGTACTGGGCCACAGACGACTATGACGAGCCGGAAGTGTTCGGTACACAATCATGGAGCTATGAGGAGTCAGGTCACACTCAGGCTGGAATCAATGAACTGAACGCGGCCATCGGTAAGGGGCACAACTTCCAAACGGTAAAGCCGCTCAAACTGTTCAAGAAGCTCATTCATCTGTGGTGCCCGCCAAACGGGATCGTACTTGACCCGTTCGCCGGTTCGGGCACTACTGCCCACGCAGTTTTGGACCTGAACCATCAGTCGGGGGCTGACCGCCGGTTCATCTTAATTGAGAGGGGGAATCCAGAGGAGGGGGATCTATTTGTACGTAGTATCACATTTAAGCGTGTGTGTAGCGTAGCAAAATCTCTTGTTTAAGGATTTGCGATAAGAGGTTGATGTATGAAAGTGCAGCCTTGAGGAGGCTGCCTTTTTGTTTGCAGGGGTAAAGGAATTCTCTTTTCCAAAAGGCAATCATGGATATTATGGTCACTGTACGCAAATCTATATGCGGGTTCAATCTTGAATCATTGTTTCTTTATAGCAATCTAGAAACATGATAGACTAAATTGATAGTGATAGAGATGTGTTATCCAAATAGGGGGATTTATTGTAATGGCATTCAATTCGTATGTGTTAGACAAAAAACTACTAGAAAATTTCCAAATTATCGTCAACGAACATTCGAATTTCCTGATAAATCGTTACAGCAATATTAACGGAAAAAATTTATGGAGTCTCTGTTGTTCTGCTAAGGACTGGCTCCATGTGGGGGTTCAAGGGCTTCCCTATATCGACCTACAGCACAATAATGATGATGCTCGGTCACTTAATGTTCTTCAGCTCATTCTGACTTTTGATATAATCGTTCAGGCAATTCAACAACTCTATCGAGTATTCAACGAAGAATATCCCTATAAACAAGATCGATCTATATTTAGGTCTGAAGTATCCGATGATGCTTATTTTAAGCAAATCCGCGCATGTTTTGGCGTACATCCTGTAAATCTCGATAGTAAAAATGGTGAAAAAGACGGTAAGAAGTACTTCGCGTCCTGGTCAAGCGATGTAGGTAGCGAAGGTGATTACATGGTTTATCTCTACAGCAGTGATCCTAGCGAACCATCATTCCATTTTACTTATATTTCGAGGAAATACATCGGTATGTGGTAAAGCGGTACTTACTCCTTGAGAATTTGATGGAAGTTATTTCGAGACAAAAGAGAGATTTCACAGAAGAAAAGATACAAGAAGAGATAGTAAAAGATACCGATCCGATTAGACAGTTAGAAATCTTGCTAATGGAAAATGGTAAAAGAATACGGGAAGGTGGAGGCTACCATTATGAAATTAGTACTCTAATCAAACTGTTTTCTGCTCCTCAAAACTTTCCCGTTAGTGGAACAACTGTTCATATAGGATATCTCCAGTCCTTGAGTAAGGTTATTGAGGATATCTATCGGGCCCTGCAAAAGGGAGTGTTCGAAGAGTTGCCTCATATCCACTTACTTCATCCGAGTAAACAACAATTCAGTGAGTGTTTCTATGATATCTCTAAAGTATTTGAGTACATAAATAACCCTTCATATATTGCGACTATGTTGGAGTATCACGTGAATAGACTAGTGGATATTGGTTTATTGCCGGCTTTTGCTAAAGCATCGATGGATAAAGATGACCTTCAGTTATTACTACTTTCTGGCCTTGCGAGCAAAGGGTAAGTCGATTATTGTGCCATTGTAGAGATACCTAGTAAACTCAATGTGATAGTCCAAGGAGATTATTTTATGGAGTATGAGAAGGTTTTCAGTGCACTTCAAAAGTATCAATACGAGTCACCAACGATCGGGGAAGTATATGAATGTAAAGTGAGCCGAACGCCTGACCATAATTTCAACCTATATATTGAAATACAGAGAGCCTACAATCACAAAGTTCTATTGAAACGTTCATATAAGCCGCGAGAGTTTCAACATGCAACAATACTTCTTGATTTGCGGGGACAGAGCTTATGTTACATTTATAAACAATATGTAGATTAGTGTAAGTGGTGATGATCGAGATAGTCTATTGATTTTTTACTTATTTTTGATAATATAAAAGTCATGAGGAAAAGGAGGCTTATCCCTTAATGAAAAAGAAATCTTTGTTCGCATCCGTAGTGCTTGCGGGTGGTGTTTTATCGTCACAGCTCGCGTTCGCTGACACCAATGCAACCATTCAGGCAATCGATCCAGCAACATCTCTTACACAAGAAACAGTATCCCCCGCAACAGCGACCGGCCCGCTCTTCGAGATAAAAGAGGGGCAAATGTCGTATCCCGCTAATTATAGTTTTGTGATGCAATCTGCAAACTTCAGCAACGGAAACTATGTTGCGACTGTTGGCGCTGGCAAATATACGATCTTCGATGCAGCAGGCAACGCGCTTACAAGCAACACTTGGCAAAATGGCACCCTGTTCGGGATTTCAGCAGCCGCGACGATGAGCAATGGGTTTGTCGTATTGGCAGGGGGTGGTGGTAACTTCCAGATTATTACCGACTACGACTATGTCGTGAAATCTGGTAAATGGGCGCAAGGAACGTCATTGATCAATACCGCAATCGGCCTCGCGGATGGCCGGATTCTGCTGGCTGGTGATAGTGGCAAGTATGCGTTCATGGATGGATATGGGAATTCTATCAAGTACGGAAGTTGGTCACACGGTGCTACCTCGATCACAGCAGGAACACAGCTTGCCGATACGGGCAATATTGTGCTCGTTGGTTCAGGGGGGAAGTATAACATTCTAGATGCGAATGGCAATCTGATTCGCAGTGCTACTTTGACTTATGTGACCACTCCAAACGCTGTGGCCCAACTCAGCAACGGAAACATCATCATTGCAGGCAGTTCGGGAAGGTATGAAATCATCAACCAGTCGGGAATCACGCAGTACAGTGCTACCTGGAGTCATGGGTCTTCTTATGCCATTCAGACGATCACATCGCTTCCCAGCGGGAGAGTTTTCTTGGGGTCACTGTTCAGTCAATACGAACTTCTCTATCCTTTGGGTAACAGCGCTGGATATGGGTACATCAGACCAAACACTGGTGGAGGATTTACTCTGCAAACAAGCCTTGTGACTAGGTTAGGATACTTGATGGTAGGAGGACAATTCGGTTACTGGAAACTGCTGACTGAGAACTGATCGAAATGTGTAAAGCTAGAACGTTCGACTAGATCATAGGCGGACGTTCTGACTTTCTTCGGAAAGGGGAGGGCAGGCAGGGTTGCATTTGAACCCCCCGTCCCAAAAAAGTTTCGAAAACCCCTTGCATAGTTGTGTGCAATCCTGTATATTAGAACTCACGGGACACGCAACACAGTGTGACTGAGCAAAACACACAGTCCTGTAATGCTAACGACTTGTCACGTAGAAGGAACGTAGCAATTTCGCGGATGTGGCGGAATTGGCAGACGCACTGGTTTTAGGTACCAGCGGGCAACCGTGGGGGTTCGAGTCCCTTCATCCGCACCATTTTCATTTCATAAACAACCGCATACGCGCCCTTAGCTCAGCTGGATAGAGCGTTTGACTACGAATCAAAAGGCCGGGAGTTCGAATCTCTCAGGGCGCGCCATTTTCAATGGGGGGTTAGCTCAGTTGGTAGAGCACCTGCCTTGCAAGCAGGGGGTCAGCGGTTCGAATCCGCTACTCTCCACCATTGTTCCTCGATAGCTCAGTTGGTAGAGCGCCCGACTGTTAATCGGATGGTCGCAAGTTCGAGTCTTGCTCGGGGAGCCACATCTTGGCCCGTTGGAGAAGCGGCTTAACTCATCGCCCTTTCAAGGCGACATTCACGGGTTCGAATCCCGTACGGGTCACCACGTTTTACGGAGGCTTAGCTCAGCTGGGAGAGCATCTGCCTTACAAGCAGAGGGTCGGCGGTTCGATCCCGTCAGCCTCCACCATTTTCAAAAAACAAAGGAAGGTCGACTAAGACCGCGGCGTCCATGCCGCAACGTCGACACTCCGAAATCCTTTTCGTCGCGGGGTGGAGCAGTTGGCAGCTCGTCGGGCTCATAACCCGAAGGTCACAGGTTCAAGTCCTGTCCCCGCAACCACATGGAGCTGTGGTGTAGTGGCCTAACATGTCCGCCTGTCACGCGGAAGACCGCGGGTTCGAATCCCGTCAGCTCCGCCATTTATTGTTTTGTTTCGCTTTTTGTACGGAGTGGTGGCCGAGCTGGCCGAAGGCGCTCCCCTGCTAAGGGAGTATACTGGTAACAGTATCGAGGGTTCGAATCCCTCCCCCTCCGCCATTTGCGGGTGTAGTTCAATGGCAGAACATCGGCTTCCCAAGCCGACAGCGTGGGTTCGATTCCCATCACCCGCTCCATTTTTTACTTTCAACGACTAAGGGCCCATAGCTCAGTTGGCTAGAGCGCACGACTGATAATCGTGAGGTCGGAAGTTCGAATCTTCTTGGGCCCACCAACATAAAAAGACCTGATTCCTTCGTGAATCAGGTCTTTTTGCATGGGATACCCTATAACGACTCTTCATTCAAAAGGGGGCATCCATATGCGCAACAAAGACAACCATCCAGGTAACTTCGGTGGTCCGAAAGGTCTCGACAACCCGAAAGCCAAGGACGATTTTGCGCCGCTGCGTCCTGACGGTTCGATCGCACCACGCCCGCAAGCACGGATGCGTGAAGGTGCATCCCATCACGCTCATCCGAACCCGCCTTCCAACGAGTAAGCAACAAACCAAGCAGGAGCAATACCGGATTGTGTTCCCGGTTATTTGCTCCTTTTTATATGTATGTTATGATTGAGGGCAACCGAGTTCGGACAAAGTAAAACTGACACAATAGAGAATTGAGGTTGCATGTAACATGACGAAAACTCCCCAAGAAACCCGTGTCGTCGTCGGCATGTCCGGCGGCGTTGATTCCTCCGTCACCGCGCACTTGCTCAAAGAGCAAGGCTACGATGTGATCGGTGTATTTATGAAGAACTGGGATGACACCGACGAGTTCGGTCATTGCACGGCGGACGATGATTTCAACGATGTGCGCCGTGTCTGTGAGACGATCGGCATTCCGTACTATACGGTCAATTTTGAAAAGCAATACTACGACCGCGTGTTCCAATACTTCCTCGACGAGTACACGCGTGGCCGCACCCCGAACCCGGACGTGATGTGCAACCGTGAGATCAAGTTCAAGGAATTTCTCGACGCAGCCATCGATCTCGGCGCTGATTACATCGCGACTGGACACTATGCCCGCGTCGATTTCCATGAGGGCGAGTACCGCCTGCTGCGTGGGGTGGACACCAACAAAGATCAGACCTATTTCTTAAATCAATTGAACCAATTCCAGCTCTCCAAGACGATGTTCCCGATTGGTGAAATACCGAAACCTCGCGTTCGTGAGATTGCGGAAGCGGCTGGCCTTGCGACGGCGCGTAAAAAGGACAGCACCGGCATCTGTTTCATCGGTGAAAAAAACTTCCGCGAGTTTCTCGGTCACTACCTGCCAAACCAGCCGGGCGAGATGCGCACGTTGGACGGCGTTGTCAAGGGACAGCACATCGGTCTGATGTACTACACGCTCGGTCAGCGCCAAGGTTTAGGCATTGGTGGATCTGGCGGATCGGGTGAAGCGTGGTTTGTCGTCGGCAAGGACCTTGACAACAATGTCCTGCTCGTCGAACAAGGTCAGGATCACCCAGCGCTGTACTCGACCTCGCTGGTCGCGACTGACGTTCGCTGGGTCAGCCAGCGTCCCAAGTCCGGGACTTTCCGTTGCGTGGCCAAGTTCCGCTACCGCCAGCCTGACCAAGGCGTGACGGTCCATGTGCAGGACGGCGGTGCATGCGAAGTGGTCTTTGATGCCAACCAAAAAGCGGTCACCCCTGGGCAAGCGGTCGTCTTCTACGACGGTGATGTCTGTCTGGGTGGAGGGACGATTGATCAAGTGCGCGCGCTCGTCCCCTTGAACGTGTAAGAGTAGGAGAACAAAATGTAGAAATGAGCCCGGTTCGGCTAAGCGAACCGGGCTCATTTTTTGCAGAAACCTCCATGTGTTGAAAATCAATCCTTGACACAAGCGGAGAAACGTAATTTAATTAAATTACACACTGATTTTAACTTGGAGAACATCAGACGGAGTTGAAATACATGATCCTCGCTACAGGTGTCAATTCCTTGCAAGTGGTCGACCTTGACCGAATCCGCTTTCATGAAGAATACGAGCCCCATCGACTCGATGTCACGAGCTATGCCATCCGTATGGAAGGCGTGTTGCGTCACCCGCCAATCGCGATGCAGATGCGCGATGGTTCCTATCTAATCCTAGACGGAGCGCATCGCACGCACTCGTTGGAGGCGTTGAACTGCAAACGAGCCGTTCTGCAAGTGGTGAATGCGGAACAGTTCGCTCTAGAGTCTTGGAGCCATGCTGTCCCGAGCGGCGGCTGGTTGGAAGAATTGCGACAAGCGCCGGAGATCGAATGGCGGGAGGAACCAGGCGCGGACGTTGCGCTCGCCGAAGTGGTGGAAGAAGGTGGGGTTCGCTCGTTCCTGTACCCAGCTGGCGGTCGACGTGATCTGGAATCGCGGCTCCATGCGTGGACGATCATCGTCGATTCGTATACCAAGAAGTTACCGGTGCAACGCTTCTCGCAATGTGACGGTGTACCTCAAGCCGGTAGGGTGCATTTCTGTTACCCAGCGTGGAGCATTGAGGAGCTGGAGGAGACCGTCCTGCGCGAACGCGTGATGCCTGCGGGTGTCACCCGCTGCGTCGTGGAAGGTCGGATCTTGAACTTGCGCATCCCGCTGGACTTGTTGCTCCAATCACAACTCGACGTCGAGCGCTGGGAACAATTGATGGAGCAGTGGGGACGATCGCTGCGGTTGTACACGGAATCGGTTTTCCTCTGTGAGTAGTCGTCGTGCGACACAACCACATGGTTACAAAAAGATAAGAACCCTGAACGTAGAAGGGTTCTTGTTTTTTGTAAAAGGATAGGTAATACTAGGGGGGCACGCTTGACTAGTGGAGGAACTTTTTTGTGTTGAAAAAAGTAGCACTCATAACGGGCAGTTCGACAGGACTTGGCAAACGCACAGCTCTTGAACTCGCCAAACAAGGCATAGATGTAGTGATCAATTACCGGACGAATCAGGAAAAAGCGCTCGATCTCGCACGCGAGTTGGAGCGCGACTATTCGGTGCGTGCGTTGGCTGTGCGGGGGGATGTCTCCGATGCAGAGGATTGCCGAGTGTTGATCGAGGGCGTGATCGAAGCGTTTGGACGCATCGACATCTTGATCAACAACGCGGGGCCGTACATTGCCGCCCGCAAAAAAATGGCCGACTACGAGTTAGATGAGTGGAATGCGATGATCAACGGCAATCTGACCAGCGTGTTTTACTTGTCCAAGTTGGTGATTCCCTATATGCGTCAGAACGGCTGGGGGCGCATCGTGAACTTCGGGTTTGATCGGGCCGATTCGGCACCGGCGTGGATGTTCCGTTCGGCGTTTGCCGCCGCGAAGGTCGGGTTGGTGTCGTTGACCCGGACGCTGGCGTTGGAGGAAGCTGAGCATGGCATCACCGTCAACATGGTCTGTCCTGGCGACATCACCCACGAGTGGAAGGAAGCCAATATCGCTGATGTGCATCGTATAACGGATGCAGGCACGCCAGTCGGGCGTGTCGGCACAGGGGAGGACATCGCCCGCACGATTGCCTTTTTCTGTGCGGAGGCGTCCGACTTCATCACCGGCACTGTGCTGGCGGTGACAGGTGGCAAGGATGTGTTGACAAAGTACAAGTTTGAGAGCGAAGGTTCGAAAGGTATTTGGTCATGACCGCATTGATCGAGAATAAATTCGGACCTGCGTATGGAAGCCGGAGCAGTTTGTGTTTTGGTTCGACAGATCGAGCCACCCACTGGTGTAGTTGGGTGGCCCTTTTTGGTATACTATTGTAAGAGTTTGTTTTTTTATCCGACGATTCGGCTTTCTAGCAAATCGTGCAACTCTTCTGCAACAACGGATTGCTAAAATACTCTTATACATTTGAAGAGAGATTTTAGGAGGTTTTCCCTATGCGGTTGGTTGATCAAGTAGCGATTATCACCGGCGGTGCGAGCGGAATCGGCAAAGAAACCGCACTGCTGTTTGCCAAAAACGGCGCGAAGCTCGTCATCGCCGATTATAACGAAGCGGGCGGGCAAGCAGCGCTAGAGGAACTTCGTGCGCTCGGCACTGAAGCTGAATTTGTGAAGGCGGACGTCTCCAATCGGGAGGACGTTCAGACGATCGTCGATACAGCGCTGAACCGTTTCGGACGGATCGATATCCTCGTCAACAACGCAGGCATCACGCGCGACGGCTTTTTGGTCAAAATGGACCCGGCGGCTTGGGACCAAGTCATCTCGATCAACTTGACCGGCGTGTTCACCTGTACGCAACTTGTCGCAGGGGTGATGATGCAACAAGGGGCAGGCGTGATCTTGAATGCGGCCTCTGTCGTCGGGCTCTATGGAAACGTGGGGCAAACCAACTACGCGGCCGCCAAAGCAGGCGTAATTGGCATGACCAAGTCATGGGCGAAGGAACTCGGACCGAAGGGTGTCCGTGTCAACGCGGTTGCACCTGGTTTCATCATGACCGCCATGACGGACAGCATGCCGGAAAAAGTCCTCGGCTTGATGGAGGAGAAAACTCCACTGCGTCGCCTCGGCCAGCCGATGGATATTGCCAAAGCCTATCTGTTCCTCGCGTCAGATGATGCGAGCTTCGTCAACGGAGCGGTGCTCAGCGTGGACGGAGGCTTGACCCTCTAATGCGCCGCGCCACCGACTGGCTCCAGAGCCGCGCTCGCCTCACCCCGCACAAATTGGCGCTGGTCGAGGTGGAGACGGGACTTCGGCTCACGTATGAGCAGTTTAACGTGCGTGCTGGGCGACTGGCGGGCTATCTGCAACAACATGGCGTGGTTCGTGGTGACCGCGTGGCGTTGCTGGCTCCGAACTCGACGAGTTACTTGGAGTTGCTTTTCGCCTGCGCGAAAATCGGTGCCCTGTTCGTCCCCTTAAACTATCGCTTTTCAACGCCGGAGTTGGCCTACGTGCTGAACGACTGCGCGCCGAAGGTCTTGGTCTATTTCGAACCCTATGCGAACTTGGCGCATGACTTGGCTGCGCGCGTTCCTGTCCCGCTGTTGCTTGAGCAGCAGGGCTACGAACGCATCGTGTCTTGCGCGGACGGTGCTGCAGCGATTCCGGTCGAGGTGGAACTGGAGGACCCGTGGGCGATCATCTATACAGGCGGAACGACCGGGCAGGCGAAGGGCGTGGTCCTGTCACATCGAGCCATCCTCTGGAACTCGATCAACACGGTGCTCTCCTGGGGGCTGACCGAGCAAGACGTGACCCCGGTGTACATGCCGATGTTCCACACGGGTGGATTGAATGCCTTGACCACCCCGGTGTTGTATGCGGGAGGGACGGTAGTGGTCGGACGTGACCTCACACCGGCTGCGGTGCTGGAGGTGTTGGAGCGAGAACGCTGTACGATCGCGCTGTTCGTCCCCACCGTCTACCACTCGTTGGTCACCTCGCCAGAATTTACCGCGGCGCAATTTACGACGATGCATACATTCCTCTCGGGTGCTGCGCCCTGTCCGCTCTCGATCTACGAAGCGTTTTGGGCAAAGGGCTTGGCCTTCAAGGAAGGCTACGGGCTGACCGAAGCAGGACCTAATAATTTCTACATCCACCCGGAACGCGCCAAGCAAAAAATCGGCTCGGTCGGCGTGCCGATGTTCCACAACCAGATCCGCATCGTCGATGAGCAAGGTCTGGACGTAGGTACGGATGTGACGGGCGAAGTTTGGATTCAAGGCCCACACGTGTTCACCGGCTATTGGAACAAGCCTGAGAGCACAGCGGAGACGCTGGTGGACGGCTGGTTGCGCACAGGAGACCTCGCTCGCCGCGATGCGGACGGTTGCCACTTCATCGTCGGTCGCAAAAAAGACATGATCATCACCGGCGGTGAAAACGTTTACCCGCTGGAAGTCGAGCATATATTGGAGCAACATCCCGCCGTCTCTGAAGTCGCGGTGGTCGGCCTGCCCGATACCAAATGGGGCGAGGCCGTCACGGCGGTGCTGGTGTTGCGACCCGGCGTGTCCGTATCTCCAGAGCAATTGAAGGAATATTGCACCGACAAGCTGGCTGGTTACAAGATCCCCAAGCAGTTCTTGTTCGTCCGCGACCTACCGAAAACATCCGTAGGCAAAATTGACAAAAAATCGATTGTGCACCTATCCACGCACAACGAGACGGCGTGAACGGGGAACCCGCATCCAAATGGATGCGGGTGTGCTTGTTTTTGAACAACGTGAGGAGGGCATCCGCTTGAGAGAAGGACAGTACGTGCTGACAACCAAATTGGTCCCGCCCCGCGTGAAGCAACAATGTTTGAAGCGACGTCGCTTGGACGAACTGTTCTCCAGTGTGATCGATTACCCGGTTACACTGGTCCAAGCAGACGCGGGGTACGGCAAGAGCACTGCGTTGGTCACCCACCTCTGCCCACAGTTCGATCATGTGGCGTGGTGTTCACTCGAAGAAGGTGAGCGCGATCCGTTGTTGTTTTTGCAATACCTGATTCGTTCCGTACAAACGCTTGACCCTGCGCTGGGCGAGCGCTCCCGGCGCTTGTTGGAGGAGGCGGAGGCGACGACGGCCATTTTGCAGCCTTGTCTGACCTTGTTGCTCAACGATTTGGCAGAGGGGGCGCCTGATCCGAGCATCCTCGTCCTCGACGATTACCACACGATTGCCAATGTGCCGGAGATTCGCACGTTGACAGACTTGTTGATTCGCTATCTCCCAGGACATGTACATCTCGTCCTCGGCAGCCGCAATGCCTTGGATACTCCGGCTATCAAACGCCTGAACGTCACCTGCGACCTGCTCTTGATCGACAAAACGGATCTCGCGTTCACTGCCGAGGAGATCGACCAGTTGTTCCGCCAAGCCTACGGACTTGAGTTGTCATCCGATCAGGCCGGAGAGTTGCTGGAACAGACAGAAGGTTGGATCATCGCGTTGCAGATGGTCTGGAAGGGCATGGAGCGCGGTGTGGAGTTGCCGAAACTTTGGCACTTGCAGGGACAGGCCGGGGTGCCGTTGTTCCACTACCTCGCGGAGGAAGTGTTCGACCGCCAGCCACCGGAGGTGCGGGCGTTTTTGACGCGAACGAGTTTGTTGGAATCGATGAACGCGCCGCTGTGCGACCTGTTGCTCGAACGTGAGGATTCTGCAGAGACGCTGCGGCACTTGGAGAGCAAGGGTTTATTTGTCACGGGATCTGCACAGGGAACGGAGTATCGCTATCACCGCTTGTTCCAGCAGTTTTTGCTCGAACATTCCCAATCGGCGCTGACATCGGCGGAGTGGGCTGATTTGCACCGCACGGCCGCCGGGTACTATTGCGAACAGGGCGATCTGCAAAAGGCGCTCTCCCATTATGATGAAGCGGGGGATGCCGATCAGGTTGTGTACTTGTTGCTGGAACGCGGGGCGGAGTGCTTGGCGAATGGTCGGATGGAGCTGTTAAAGGGCTGGATCGACCGACTGCCAAGCTCTGTGTTGGAGCGACACCCCCAGATCTTGTACTGGCGTGGCGAGATCGACCGGGTCACGTCACGCTTTCATGAAGCGGTGCATTGGTACACGCTGGCGGAGGGCGCATTTATCCAAAAAAGTGATCCGCTCGGACGGAGCTACGTCTACCGGGGTCAAGCACAAGTTTATCTCGACACCATCCAACCGGGCAAAGCGACGCCGTGGTTGCACAAGGCGATCGACGTGCTGGAGGAGCGCTACCCGCACGAGCGGGCGGCGCTGTTGAGGTTGTTGGCGGAGAACCATACGAATAGCGGGCAGTTGCACTTGGCGGAATCGTTTTTACAACGGGCGGGCGAGTTGGTGCCGAGTGTGGTGTGCGATGAGCTGGATGTGCGCTTGCACTTGCGGGCGGGACGGTTGCGATCTGCCTGCGAACTGACCCAGGAGTTTCTCGGCAAGGACAGCGAGCGCGCACCGCAGCGCATCGCCAAGTCGCACCGCGAGATGACGTTGTTGCGGTCGCTGATCGATTCGATGACCGGCGAACTGGATTCTGCGCGCTCCCATGCGGAGCAAGGCATCGAGGTTGGGCAAGAGCTGCGGTCGCCGTTTGTGGAGATGGTCGGCTACATCCGGCTTGGGCACGCTGTGGCGCTGGCTGGAGATCTGCAGACGGCACAGGAGCACTTCCGCCGCTCGGTGCAGATGGCCGACTCGTTGCTGGTCGAGCGTGGCAAAGTTGAGGCGATGATGGGACTCTGCCATGTGGCGGGGATGTTGGGCGATCTGGAGCAGGCGCATGTCTATGCCCGGACAGGCTTGGAGCTGGCGTTAAACGTCGAGGACTTGTGGTGTGCAAACTTGATTCGACTCGCGATCGGCGGCATCTGGACCGCGTGGGGACAGGACGAGGAAGCGCTGACGTGGCTGGCGGAGGCGGAGCAGGGCTTTCTCGCGTGCGGGGATACGTACTGTCTCACCACCGTGCGCTTGTTCCTCTCGATCCTCTACCACCGCAATGGTCGTTCGAAGGAGTTCGAACACAGCGTGCGCCTGCTGTTCGAAGGTGTGGAGGATGGCGGCTATGAAAACATATTCTTGCGCCGCACGATGTTTGGCCCACACGACCTGCAGATGACGATTCCGTTCCTGCTGGCAGCCCGTGATGAGTTGGGCTTGGAGGGGGCAGAACGCTTGTTGAAGGCGATGGGCGGCAAGCATCTCCTGCACCATCCTGGCTATACGTTGCGAATTTGCACCTTAGGGCACTTTGAGGTCTATCGCGGGCTGGAGGAAGTTGGGCGCAAGGAATGGAAGCGGGAGAAATCCAAGCAATTGTTCCAACTGCTGGTCACGCGGCAGGGACAGTTGTTGCAGCGAGATGAGATCTATGACTTGCTATGGCCAGATGTGGATGAGAAGACGGCGAACCGTGATTTTAAAGTCGCGATGAATGCGCTAACAAACGCCTTGGAGCCGAAGCGGGAGGCACGCTCCGATTCGTTTTTTGTCGAACGGGTCGATACGGCGTATCGCTTGAATCGGCAAGTGGCGGTGTGGGTGGATGCGGAGGAGTTCAAAGCGTTAGTGGAAAAAGGGCTGGCCCTCGCTGAGCTAGGTGACAGCGTGGCCGCTTGCCGTGAGTTGAAATCAGCACTCGCGCACTACAGAGGTGACTACCTGCAGTACTCGCCCTATCTAGACTGGTGTGCCGCTGAACGTGAGCGTCTGCGCACGTTGTATCTGCGCGCGCAGGAAGTGCTGTCTCGCCTCAGTTACGAAGGTGGCGATGTGGCTGGAGCCGTGCGCTGTGCCGAGACGATTCTCGCCCATGATGCCTGTTGGGAACCTGCGTACCGGTTGCTGATGAACTGTTATGCTCAGATCGGCAACCGCAACCTGCTGATCTCCACATACAAAAACTGCGTGACCAATCTAGAGGAGCATCTGGGTCTGGAACCGATGGAGGAGACGGCGCGGTTGTATCGGCGGTTGGTTCGGGAGTAACACGTTCGAACAAAAAAGCAGCTAGACTCCAACGAGTCGGCTGCTTTTTTTCTAGAAAAAATCTCGCATGCTGGCACGGATAAAAAGGGAAGCATCCGAATATTCACGAATACTGTATACATCCGGAAACCACGGTGATGAATTCGAACGACCAGTCGTTCGGAAGGTACGATAGGAGACACAAACACGGACCCCTGCGAAAGGGACCACACCGCACTTTGATAGACAAAGGAGGGACCGACATGCGTTCGGTTCAAGATCAACAAGCAGGAGGTCAGTTCCTGATCGGAGCGACGGCACAGGGCGCGGTGTTCACCCCGGAAGACTTCACGGACGAACACCGCATGATCCGCCAGCTCGCGCGCGACTTTGCTCAAAAGGAAGTCCTGCCTCACAACGAGCGTTTGGAAAGCCAAGATTGGGACTTCACCGTCTCGCTTTTGAAAAAAGCAGGGAACCTCGGCCTGTTGGCACATAGTGTCCCAGAAGCCTACGAAGGCTTAGGGCTCGACAAAATCACCAAGGTCATCGTCGGGGAAGAGATCGGGCAAATCGGTGGGTACAGCGTGATGCATCTCAACCACACGGGCATCGCGACCCTCCCGATCACCTACTTCGGCACGGAGGAGCAGAAAGCCAAGTACTTGCCGAAGCTCGCATCGGGTGAATACCTTGGCGCGTACTGCCTGACCGAACCCGCGGCGGGTTCTGACGCGCTCGGGGCCAAAACCACTGCCAAGCTGAACGCAGCAGGCACGCATTACGTCCTGAACGGCACCAAGCAGTTCATCACCAACGCAGGTTTTGCAGATACCTTCATCGTCTACGCGAAGGTCGATGGCACCCAGTTCACCGCGTTCCTCGTCGAGAAAAACTTCCCTGGCCTCTCCTTGGGCCCGGAGGAGAACAAGATGGGGATCAAATCGTCGTCGACGCGTCAGGTGTTTTTGGAAGACTGCCTCGTCCCCGTCGAGAATCTGCTCGGCGAGGTAGGGCGCGGACATGTGATCGCGTTCAACGTGCTGAACCTCGGCCGCTTCAATCTCGGAGCGGCAGCGCTTGGCGGGGCCAAGGCTGCTTTTGCAGAAGGACTGCGCTACAGCAAGAGCCGCGTGCAATTCAACCGACCGCTGTCCAGTTTGCCCGCGACGCAGGAGAAGCTCGCCACGATGGCAGCGCGCCTCTACGCGATGGAATCGTTGGAATACCGCACAGCGCACTTGCTCGAAGACGCACTCGGCGGTCTCTATGAGGAGACCGATCCCCGCGTGCTCGCCAAAGCCTTGATGGAGTACGCGATCGAATGCTCGATCTGCAAAGTGTTCGGCTCGGAAACGTTGCAAGCCACGGTCGATGAGAGCTTGCAACTGCACGGTGGCTATGGCTATATGCGCGAATACCGCATCGAGCAGATGTACCGCGACGCACGCATCAACCGGGTCTATGAAGGCACGAACGAAGTCAACCGCCTGCTCGTGCCGGGCCTGTTGATAAAAAAAGCGTCCGCGGGCGCATTGCCCGTATCGGACGCGATCGAACGTGCGACCGCTGAACTGTTCGGGGAAGCGCCAACTGCGGAGGGACCGCAGAGCCGTGAACGCGACATGGTCTCCGCTGTCCGTCGCGTCTTCCTGACCCTGCTCGGCCTCGCGTATGAGGAGCACCAAGAGCGCTTGGAAGCGGAGCAGGAGACGGTGATGAAGCTGTCTGAACTTGGAATCCAGCTCTACGCGATGGAGAGTGCCCTGTTGCGCACAGAGCGGGCGATTGCGAGAAATGGGGAGGAGCGGGAAGCGTTGAAGCGCGACCTCACGGTCGCTTTTGTCGACGATGCGTTCCTGCAAGGCGAGATGCTCGCGCGCCAAGTGCTGGTGAACTTGCTGACCGCCGACCGCGTCGGCCAGTTCCGCACGCTGATCCCGCAACAGTTCGCCCGCTTCTACCCAGATGGCACCGTCGATCGCAAGCGCCGCATCGCCAAGCGTCAGATCGAGGCAGACAGCTATAGCTGCTGAGCGGTGAGAATTCCACGCAAACGGTCCACGTGCAAGACAAATCAGCAGAAAATGGCCGCACACGCCTGGCTGTCGCAGTCCGTGCGATCGTGTGGCGAGAGAGGGGTATTGACAGATGCGCGTTCAAAATAAAGTGGCAATCGTAACGGGAGCAGGTCGGGGCATCGGTGCCGCCACCGCCTTGCGTCTGGCACAGGAGGGGGCCCAAGTCGTCGTCAACGACATCAGTGCCGAAAACGCAGAGAGCCATGCAGCCGCCATTCGCGAGCAAGGTTTGGAAGCGATCGCGTTTCCCTGCGACATCACCGACCGTGCAGCGGTGCAAGCGATGGTGCAACAAGCGGTGGAGACATACGGCCGTCTGGACATCCTCGTCAACAACGCCGGCGTGGTTCGTGACAACCTCGCGCACAAACTGACGGACGATGACTGGGATACCGTCATGAATGTACATCTCAAAGGGGCGTTCTACTGCACCCAAGAGGCACAGAAACACATGGTTGCACAAAAGTACGGCAAGATCGTCAACTTCTCGTCGACGTCAGCGCTTGGCAACCGTGGCCAACTGAATTACGCGACCGCCAAAGCGGGTCTGCAAGGGTTCACCAAAACGCTCGCGATCGAACTCGGGCGTTACAACATCAACGTCAATGCGGTCGCGCCGGGCTTCATCGAGACGGATATGACCCGCGAAACGGCTGCACGCATGGGCGTGGACTTCGAACAGTTCAAGGAGTATGGCGCCCAGCAATCCGTTCTCGGACGCACGGGCAAGCCGGAGGACATCGCCAATGCGGTGCTGTTCCTCGCCTCTGACGAAGCGAGCTTTATCACCGGGCAAGTGCTGTACGTGCGCGGCGGAATCTAGAAAAAAAGCAGCGGACCGCGAGGCGGTTCGCTGTTTTTTGCGCAACTGCTTTGCAACCTCTACTTGCTACGATAGGCTTGAACTTTTTTGAGAGGAGCACTGCCTTCATGAACATCCCGATTGGCATTGTCAGCACTGGCGTTTACATACCGGAGCACTACCAAACCGCCGCAGAGATTTCGGCGGCGAGCGGCATTCCGCAGGAGATCATTGAAACCAAAATGGGCTTTACACGCAAGCCGATCCCAGGGCCGGAGGATCACACCTGTCAGATGGGCATCTGGGCAGCCGAACGGGCGTTGGCGAAGGGCAACATCAACCCTGCGGAGATCGACCTCGTGATCTATATCGGCGAGGAGCACAAGGAATACCCGCTCTGGACGGCAGGCATCAAACTGCAAGAGGCGGTTGGCGCGGTCAACGCATGGGCGTTTGACGTGCAGCAACGCTGTGGGACGATGGTGATGGCGTTGAAGGTGGCGAAGGACATGATGACCGCCGATCCGACGATCAACACCGTGTTGCTGGCTGGCGGGTACCGCAATTCCGATTTCATCGACTACAGCAACCCGCGCACGCGCTTCATGTACAACCTCGCGGCAGGCGGCGGGGCGGTCGTGTTGAAAAAAGGGCATGAGCAAAACCAACTGCTCAGCAGCCACATCATCACCGACGGTTCGTTCTCCGAGGATGTTGCGGTCGTCGCTGGGGGTACCAAGCATCCGATCTCCGCAGACGCGATCGAGCAGCGTTTGAACTACTTGGATGTGATGGACCCGGAAGGTATGAAGCAGCGTCTGGAGCAGAAGTCGATGCAGAATTTCATCCGCGTGATCGAACGCGCCCTCGAGAAGAGCGGATATACCAACGCAGATCTCGACTATCTGGCCATCCTGCACATGAAGCGTTCCGCACATGATCATGTCCTGCAGCACTTCGGGTTGGCAGACGAACAATCCTACTACCTCTCTGAGTACGGGCACATCGGGCAGATCGACCAGATTCTCTCCTTAGAACTTGGTGTGGAGAGCGGTCGCATCCAAGCGGGGCACGTGGTCGGCCTGGTCAGCGCGGGGATCGGATACGCGTGGGATTCCTGTGTGATTCGGTGGGGCCCGCCCCTGTAGTGGGCGTTTCTTGCAACTCAATCGCAACTTGATTTCTTCATTTGTAACTCCAGTGCAACGATCGTGCGGTAAATTTATGACAAATTTCAGAATCTTACACACTTTACTACATAGGGGGAAATGTGATGCACAAACAAAAATGGGGCAAAGTCGGACTGCTCTCCGTCGTCTCTTTGTCGATGTTGTTGACGGTGGGTTGCGGCGACTCAAAAGAAACCGCTTCCACGACGGATACCACCACGAGCGCTGGCAACAAGGAACCGATCAAGATCGGGGTTGTCACGTCCCGTTCGGGTGCAGTAGAAGCCTACGGTACCCAAGAATTGAACGGTCTGAAACTCGGCATCGAGTATGCGACTGGCGGCAAGAACGAAGTGGAAGGCCGCAAAATCCAATTGGTGGTTGAGGACGACGCGGGCAAGCCGGATGAAGGGATCAAGAAAGCCCGCAAGCTGCTGGAGGAAGACAATGTCGATATCCTGCAAGGTTCGGCGAGCTCGGCGGTTGCCGCAGCGATTGCGCCGCTTGCAGAAGAATACAAGAAAATTTACATGATCGACCCGGCGGCCGCAGATGACCTGACCGGCAAGAACTTCAACAAGTACATCTTCCGCACCGGCCGCAACTCTTCGCAAGACTCGTTGACGGGCGCGAAGTATGCCGTCGACAACCTCGGCAAAACGTACTTCTCGCTTGCACCGGACTCCGTGTTCGGCAAATCGAGCGCTGGCGCTTGGAAGGGTGTCATTGAGAAGGAGGGCGGCAAGATCTCGCAGGAGGAGTACGCTCCGCAAGACGTCAAAGACTTCACCCCCTACCTGCAAAAAGCGGTGCAGTCCAAGGCAGACGTACTGCTGATCTCGTGGGCAGGCGCTGGCGGCGCGATGCTGTTCAAGCAGATCGCTGAACTGAAAATCAACGACAAAATGAAAGTCACCACCGGGATTCCGGACATCGCTGGCATCAAAGCGATGGGCGAAGGCGCGGTAGGGCTGCAAGGCATGACCGCGTACTACTACGGACTGCCGAAAAACAAAGAGAACGATTGGTTGGTTGAACACCACCAAAAGGATTTCAACGCTCCGCCGGATCTGTTCACAGCAGGTGGGTTCACCGCGGGGATCGCGATCGTCGAGGGCATCAAGAAAGCGCATTCCACAGATGCTGAAAAATTGATTTCGGCGCTGGAAGGCATGACCGTACACGGCGCGAAGGGCGAGTACACCTTCCGCAAGGAAGACCACCAAGCGATCCAACCGATGTACGTCGTCAAGCTGGAGAAAAAAGACGGTGTCGATTACTTGGTCCCGACGCTGATCAAGGAAATGAGCCCGCAAGATACCGCACCGCCGATCAACAACAAGAAGTAAGCACTTTATCACCGCCCTGCCGTCGGCAGGGCACTTTTTTCAAGACAAGCCTGCTAGGAGGTGGCGTTTTGGCGCAACCGATTCTGGAAACAAGCGGATTGACCATTCAGTTTGGCGGCCATGTGGCGGTCAATGGCATCGATTTCTCAGTCCAACCGCAGACGTTCACGTCGATCATCGGTCCGAACGGGGCCGGCAAGACGACATTTTTCAACCTGTTGTCCGGGCAATTGCGCCCGACAGCTGGCACCGTGAAATTTAACGGACGCGACATCACGGGTCTCCCTGTGCATGAGCGGACGAAGCTCGGGATCGGGCGGTCGTTCCAGATCACCAACGTGTTCCCGAACCTGACCGTGTTGGAGAACGTCCGCATGGCGGCACAGGCGGTCGGAGGCGGGAGTTTCCGGTTGTTCTCCCATTATAAGCGGTTCAAACAGTACGAAGTGACGGCGATGAAACTGCTGGCCAAAGTTCATCTGGACAATAAAGCGGATCAACTCGCCAAAAACCTCTCGCACGGCGACAAGCGCAAGTTGGAGATTGCGATCCTGCTGGCGCTGGAGCCGAAGATGTTGCTGTTGGACGAACCGACGGCCGGCATGTCGTTGGAGGAAGTTCCGTCGATCATCGAAGTGATCCGCGAACTCAAATCGTCTGGCGAGCACACGATTCTGCTGATCGAGCACAAAATCGACATGGTGCTCGACTTGTCCGACTCGCTGGCGGTGCTGTTCAATGGTCGCTTGCTCACACATGGCACGCCGGATGAGATCATGAGCAACGAACTGGTGCAAACGGCGTACTTGGGAGGGTTATACGATGACGCTGCTACAAGTTGAGAACATCCAGACCTACATCGACCAATTCCACATTCTCCAAGGTGTGAACCTCGCCGTGGAAGCCGGGCGTGTCACCGTCATCCTCGGGCGCAATGGGGCAGGCAAGACCACGACGCTGCGTTCGATCATGGGGTTGACTCCGCCGCGTGCAGGTCGTGTGGTCTTTGACGGACGTGACATCCAAGGCATGCAGGCGCACACGATTGCGCGTCTGGGTATCGGCTATGTGCCAGAGGACCAAGGGATTTTCAAAGACCTGACTGTCGAGGAGAACATGAAGCTGGCGATTCGCAAAGCGGACACCGCGACACAGGAGCGTCAGGAGTTTGCGCTGGAACTGTTTCCCGACCTGAAAATCGCTTGGAAGCGCAAGGGCGGCAACCTGAGTGGTGGGCAGAAGCAGATGCTCTCGATCGCCCGCGCGTTTGTCAACGACAACAAGCTGTTGTTGATTGACGAGCCGAGCAAGGGTCTCGCGCCCATCGTGGTTGAGAAAGTGATGGCGGCGATCTTGGAGTTGAAAAAACGCACGACGATCGTGCTGGTCGAACAGAACTTCATCATGGCGAGCGGTGTTGGCGACGATGTGTACATCCTCGATGATGGGCACACCGTCTACCAAGGTACGATGGCCGACATTCGCGGCGATGAAGAGTTGAAGAAAAAGTACTTGGGGATCGCCATCTAGCCTCGCAAGGGAATCGCTATTCAGTAGAAAGGGGGTCAGTTCGTTGTCTCTGACCTTGAACTTGCTTTTGAACGGAATTGCATTGGGAAGCTTGATCTTCCTGATCGCTGTCGGTCTTTCGTTGATTTTCGGCTTGATGGGTGTGTTGAATTTTGCGCATGGAGCGATCTTCATCTGGGGCTCCTATGCGGGATTGGCCGCTTTCAATGCCAGCGGTAGTTTCCTGATCGGCATCATCGCCGGAACGGTGGCGGGCATCGTGATCGGTTGGGTGATGGAACGCTTGTTTATCCGGCCTTTTTACGGCAATCATGTCGCGCAGATCCTGCTTACGCTCGGGTTGATGATCGTTTTAACCGAAGGACTGAAATATTTCTGGGGGCCGAACTTGCTCGGCTTTGACAAACCGGCTGCGCTGACCGGCGTCGTCGATGTCTTGTCTGATCCGTTTCCGATCTACCGCATCTTCATGATCGGCATCGGCTTGCTGGTGCTGGTCGGGGTGCATCTGCTCCTCTCGCGGACTCGCTACGGGATCATCATCCGTGCGGGCGTGCAGGACCCGGAGATGGTACAGGCGTTGGGGATCAACGTGCGTCGGGTGTTCTCGCTGGTGTTCGCGTTGGGTGCAGGCTTGGCGGCATTTGGCGGCGTGATTGCAGGTCCGTCGTTTGGCTCGATCACCCCGGACCTTGGGATGGCGAATCAACTGAATGCGTTTATCGTCATCGTCATCGGTGGCATCGGCAACTTCCCTGGTGCGGCGCTTGGCAGCTTGTTGATCGGAATTGTGCAGACGTTTATGGCGTTCTATTTGCCAGATGTAGCGGTGGCGGTCAGCGTGGCGATGATGGCGCTGGTGCTGATCTGGAAGCCTGAAGGCATTCTCAGCGTGCGGAGGTGAGCCGGGTATGAGATCGAAGTTGTTCAATAATAACTGGTTGCTCGCCGCCCTGCTGATCGTCTTGGCGCTGGTGCCGTTCCTGAGTTCCTCGAAATTCCTGCTGACGATGTTGATCACCGTCTTCATCCTCGCCGTCTACGGCATGAGCTATGACTTGCTGTTGGGGTATACAGGCATCGTGTCGTTTGGCCATACGATCTTTTTCGGGCTAGGAGCCTACTCGGTTGGCATCCTGCTCACGAAAACCAAACAGCCGAACATGCTCTGGGTCGCGCTGCTGATCGCAATCGTCGGAGCGGCGTTGATCGGGTTGGTGATCGGAATCCTCTCCTTGCGGGTGAAGGATGTCTACTTCTCGATGATCACGCTGGCGTTTGCTGAACTGTTCTACATCTTCGCAGAGAAGTGGAGTTCGTTCACCGGTGGAAGTGATGGGATTCCGTACATCCGGGTGCCGAGTTTCTTCAATGATCGCACCCAATTCTATTTCACGGCGCTGGCGTTCCTCGCGTTGATGTACTTGATGTTGCGCCGCGTGGTTCACTCACCGTTCGGACGGACTTTGCAAGCGATCCGCGAGAACGAGCAGCGCGTGGAATCGCTGGGCTACAACGTGCTCCATTACAAGCTGGCGTCGATCGTGATCTCTGGCTGTGTGGCGGCGATGTCAGGCGGTCTGTGGACCGTGTTGCAAAAATACGTGAACACCTCGGTATTTGGCATGGACCGTACGATCGAAGCGTTGCTGATGACGATCGTCGGCGGCGTGGGCACGCTGTTTGGCGCTGTGCTGGGGGCAGGAGTCATCACATTTGCTCATGAGTGGTTTAGCTCGCTGTCAACGCAATACCCGCTGTTTGAGCGATGGTTGATGTTTTTCGGAATCTTGTACATCGTGATCGTCATGTTCTTCCCGAAAGGCATCCTGGGGACGATTCTCGACAAATGGACGCAGAAACAGGGGGGGTCTCGCAATGCCGCATCTGACAGTAAACGGAGCAAATCTATACTATGAACAAGCGGGACAGGGTGAACGCACCCTGGTGCTGATCCACGGCAATGTTGGATCGGCGCGCTGGTGGGATCACATGTTCACACCGCTTGCCGAACGGTACAAGGTCGTCCGTATCGACTTGCGCGGATGTGGGCAGAGCGAACCTGCGGGCGGCAATTCCATCCCGCAGTACGCTGCAGATGTGCAAGCGATGTTGCAGGAATTGGGCTTGAACAGAGTCACCCTCGTCGGTCATTCGATGGGGGGCGCGATCTCGATGGCCGTGGCGATCAACGCTCCAGAACTCGTCGAAGCGATGGTGTTGGTCAATTCGGCCCCGGCGGAAGGCATAACAACACCTGACGAGCGCAAGCCGTTGCTTGAGATGATGATCAAGGATCGCAACTTCATGAAGATGGCGCTGGCGGCCGTGGTCCCGACCGCCGCCACCGGCGAGTTTTTCGAAGCGCTGGTTGACGATGCGATGATCGCCGGTCCGACGACAGTGCCGAACTACACGTCGCTTGGGGAACAGGATTTCCGTCCGGCCCTCGCTTCGTGCCAGATTCCGACGTTGATCGTCTATGGTGTTCAGGATACGCTCATCTCGTTGGAGATGATGGAGCGCACGCGCGACAGCATCCCAGAGAGCACGTTGCTTCTGTACGAAGGCATGGGTCACTCGCCGAACGTTGAAGCACCAGCGCGTTTGATGCAAGATCTGGAAGCGTTTTTGCGGGAAAAAGTGGGGGTGTAAACCCCCACTTTTTGTTGTAACTGCTGTGTAACAAGCTCTTGGTACAATAAGTTTGAAAGTTCATTAAAATCTGATAAAAATAGAAAAGGGAGGGATTTTGATGAAAGTGCAGAACTTGTTCCGTAAGCTAGGTCTCCTCGCGTTGGCACTGCTGTTTTTCGCGGCCTTCATGCCAAAACCATCGTTCGCGGCGACCGGAACCTTCACAGAATCGTACTACGGTAGCAACTTCTACTACAAAGTGTACGTGCCGAGCACCTACACGGGCAGCACCACCGTACCGTTGATGGTCATGCTCCACGGCTGTCTGCAAAACCCGGATGACTTCGCAGCTGGGACGCGAATGAATGCGCTTGCAGAGGAGAAAGGGTTCATCGTGCTGTACCCGGAGATGAACTACTTCGCCAACCAGAACATGTGCTGGAACTGGTTCTACGACTACAACCAACATCGTGGAGCAGCAGGTGAAGCGGATATCGTCAAAGGCATGGTTGATGTGGTCAAGGCCAACTACAAGATCAACAGCTCCAAAGTCTATGCAGCAGGGCTTTCCGCAGGCGCGGGCATGGTTTCGATCATGGGCGCTGCCTACCCGAACGTGTTTCACGCCATCGGCATCGCAGCAGGTGTAGAATACAACGCTTCCGACACAGCGCTTGGCGGGATCAATGCGATGAGCTACGGCGGGCTAGACCCGGTCTACGCTGGGTATGACGCGTATGTGGAGATGGGAACTCTAAAACATCGCATGCCGATGATCGTCTTCCACGGAAGTAGCGACACGACGGTGAACCCGATCAACGCGACGCAAGTGGTCTCGCAATGGGCACAAACCAACGACTACATCGACGACGGCTCCGACAACAACTCGGTTGACGCGACGGCCGATGTGACGACGACTGGCACCGTCACTGGCGGTCGCAGCTACACCAAGTATGTGTACAAGGACAAAAGTGGTGTAGAATTGATGCAATACTACAAAGTAACCGGCATGACGCATGCGTGGTCTGGTGGCAGCACCGCAGGTAGTTACACCGATCCGGCTGGCCCAGATGCGACACGCATCATGTATGACTTCTTCGCAACACACTAAGCCACACCATGCTGATTGAAGACAGGGGAGGATCTGCCGGGAGCTATTCGCTTCCGGCTCCTGCCCGTTTTGCACACAAGAGGAGGAGTCCATTCATGTCTCAAGTATTAGCAAGTCGCTCCGCACTGATCACGGGTGCTGCGGGCGGTATCGGCCTCGCCATCGCACGCGCGTTCGCGGAGGAAGGGGCACAGGTGACGATTGCCGACCTGCATCTCGAATCGGCAGAGCGCGCAGCAGAGGAGCTTCGCAAGGCCGGACATCAAGCGCTGGCAGTGCGGTGTGACGTGACCGATGAAGCGCAAGTACAAGCGGCTGTAGAGAGCACCGTCGCGGCTTACGGTCGACTCGACATCCTCGTCAACAACGCTGGCATGCAACATGTGGCGCCGCTGGAGGAGTTTCCGTCTGACAAGTTCGAGCTGTTGATCAAACTCATGTTGACCGCGCCGTTCTATGGCATCAAGCACGCCTGGCCGATCATGAAGGCACAAGGGTTTGGACGCGTGCTGAACATGGCTTCGATCAACGGCCTCGTCGGGTTTGCAGGCAAGGCAGCCTACAACAGCGCCAAGCACGGTGTGATCGGTTTAACCAAAGTTTCCGCACTTGAAGGCGCAGCACACGGAATCACGGTCAACGCGCTCTGCCCAGGCTATGTCGACACTCCACTGGTGCGCAATCAGCTCGAAGACCTCGCCCGCACGCGCCAAGTAGCACTTGAGAGCGTGTTGGAAGAGGTTATCTACCCGCTGGTGCCGCAACGACGATTGCTCGACGTACAGGAGATTGCGGACTACGCGGTGTTTCTTGCCAGTGAAAAGGCTCGCTCGGTCACCGGGCAAGCGGTGGTCATCGACGGCGGTTACACAGCTCAATAAGCCAAAAACACCAAGTCGCAACCGCGAACTTGGTGTTTTTTTTATAGTTGTGTAAGTAAGGGATATTGAAGACAAGCGCATTGGGTGGTAAACTTAAAGAAAAAAATTAAATCTAACCTAAATAGACAAGAGTGGCAAAGGGGGGAACCGGGATGTTCGGTCAGAGTGCCACACCTATGAAACGCCGTATGCTTACCTCACAGATCGTCAAGCGAATTGGGATCGCTTTGAGTTTTGTTGGGTTTTTGACGATTGTGACGACCTTGTATTATTTTTCCACGGGGATGGAGGAGCAGTTGAATGCAGATGTTTCCTCGACCAAGGAAGTGATCGCCAATGCGATGGAGTCGACCAATGACTCGACCAAGGTCGCAGAGCACCTGATCGACTTGCAACTGTTGACAGCCTCGAAGGCGATTGCCAAGGAACTTCAAGGCAAGACCATCGACCAGGTTACGCGTTTGGAATTGGAGCAGATCCGGGACGAGTGGGGCTTGAACGGAATCTCGCTGTTCGTGAAGGACGCTACCGACATCAAAGTGGCGAAGTCGTCCGAACTGAGCGAGATCGGCCTGAGTTCCAAGTCATGGGGAGATTGGTTCACCGCGTTTTCACAACTTATGAACGGACAGCCAGTCACCGTTGAGAAGGGTTACAACGACCTGCATTTCTGGTCGGCACCGCTTTCCAAGGCAGATTGGAATGAGCACTATTACAAATACGCTTATTATGATGATGGTACACTGCCGTTCATGATCAACCCGTATCTGATGGACCAAGACATCCTCTACCTCGAATTCAAGTCTGGACCTAGCAAAATGATTGAACGGATCGTCGAGCAGAACGTCAACATCGAGGAGATCTCTGTGCTCAATGTGCCGGCGTTTTTAAAAGGGGACAAAAACCATGTTTCCCTGCCCGGCACCGATCTGCCCGTCTTGTACGGCAACCATTCGATGAAGTTGCCCGAAGATTATGCTACTCTCGAAGACCTGTCGCGCGACAAAATGGAACAACGCGTCAACTTTGAACTGGACGGTCGTTCCTTGCAAAAGTTCTACATTCCGCTCTCGGATGACCGGGCGATGGTGATCGTCACGAATACCGATCGCCAGCATCTCTTGGAACTCCGGTATCTCGGACTGCTCACCCTCGCCTTCCTGCTCTCCTACGTGGTGATCTACTTCGTTGTACGGGCGATCGCCAGCCGTCTCCTGCAACCGCTGTTCGAGATTGAGGCGTTTGTCGAGAAAGTTTCCGCTGGCGACCTCAACGGGCACTTGGAAATTGAGGAAGAGAATTCACTCGGCTGGATGGCGGAGAACATCAACAACATGACGGTCAAGATGCGCCACCTGATCGCCGAGGTGGAAGACCGCTCGCAACGGCAGATCGCGCACATGACCTATCACGACGATCTGACCAGCCTGCCCAACCGCAAGCATTTCACCAACGTGTTACACCAAGCGTTGAACATGGCGCAGATCACGGAGAGCAACATCGGGGTGATGTTCCTCGATCTCGACCGCTTCAAGAACGTCAACGACTCACTCGGTCATGCGACGGGAGACCGCCTGTTGCGCGAAGTCGCTCGTCGGCTGCTCGGCGCCCTTGCGGAGAACCACCTGCTTGCCCGCATGGGGGGCGATGAGTTCGCGATGCTAGTCCCGGACCTCGAATCCCCTGAGGAGGCTGCCAAGCTCGCCCAGCGAGCCCTGGAGCTGTTTGAACAGCCCCTGTTGTTCGAGAACCGCGAGTTTCTGATCACAGCAAGCATCGGGATCTCCGTCTACCCGCAGGACGGTCTCGATGCAGAGACCCTGCTGCGCAATGCGGACACCGCGATGTACTCTGCGAAGGAGAATGGGCGCAACAACTTCCAGTTCTACACGCCCGAGATGAATGAGATCATCCTCGAACAGTTAGAAATGGAAAAAGCGATGCGCCACGCGCTGGAACACGAGGAATTCGTGCTCCATTACCAGCCGCAAGTGGATCTCGTGACCGGGCAGATCATCGGATCAGAAGCGTTGATTCGCTGGATGCATCCGGAGCGCGGCCTCGTACCCCCCTCGCAGTTCATCCCGCTTGCGGAGAGCGTTGGATTGATCATCCCGCTAGGCGAATGGGTGCTGCGCACCGCGTGCTTGCAGAACAAGGAGTGGCAAGATGCCGGGTTCCCACCGATCAAGGTCGCCGTCAACCTCTCCGCTCGCCAGTTTGAACAGGCGAACTTGGTCGACACGGTGGCCGATATCCTCGAGGAATCGGGGCTCGACCCGCAGTACCTGCACTTGGAAATCACAGAGACATTGGCGATGAACAACGCCAACCTCGCGATCGACAAACTGCACGCGCTGAAAAACCTCGGTGTCCAACTCTCGATCGACGACTTCGGCACGGGCTATTCATCGCTGAATTACCTCAAAAAGTTCCCGATCGATACGCTAAAAATCGACCGTTCCTTCGTCGGCGATATCCCGGCTGATTCGGACGATGCTGCGATCGTCACGGCGATCATCGCGATGGCGCACAACTTGAAACTGACCGTCGTCGCGGAAGGCGTGGAGACCGAGGCACAGCTGGAGTTCCTGCGCGAACAAAACTGTGACGCTATGCAAGGCTTCCTGTTCAGCCGACCGGTTCCGGCACATCAGTTGGCCCAACTCTTATATGAAAAAAAATCGCTCGACACTGAAACCTACCAGCATCTGCCTTCGTCTAATTGAGTGCAGGACTTGAATCTGGAAGGGGCACTTATAAATGAAAAAAACAACCGCATTCGTTTTATCGGGCGCGTTGCTCTGTGTACTGGCGACGACCGCATTTGCAAGCGATCCGCTCAAACTGTTCGTCAATGGCAAGGAAGTCAGCAACCAGCCCTTGCAGATGCTCGACGGTTCAACCTACGGCCCCGTGCGCGCCATTGCAGAAGCGTTGGGCGCGAAAGTCACATGGAACGGCGCTGAACAAAAAGTTCAGATCGATGCGCCCGAGTCCAAGCCCTTACAACTGCAAATTGAAGAGTTGGAGCGTGCCTTGGCAGCCGGGTCCCCGGAAGTGGCTGCACAGACGTGGGCACATGGCGTCAAGGAGCGCAACGGCGCGGAGCAGTACGCGGTGCTCAGCCCGGAATTGCGCGCCAAGATGAAGGACGAATTCGCCCAAGCCTACTGGGTGACGGGGACCTCCTCGCCAGCGGTGGAATCCTACCAACTGACGCATGAAAAGCGAATCGACGACAACACCTATACCTACAACATCGAGTTCAGCTATGCGACCTCCACAGGCCCAGCAGGGCAGGAGGTACGCGCAGTGACCGTCAAGCGTGAAGGCACACATTGGTTCCTCACCCAACTGGGCGGTGAACCAACGACCCAACCGCAGGCGGTCGATCAAAAAGTCACGCTCAAGGACGGAACGACCCTCAAGGCGCCGGGCGATGCTCAACTTTCCGCCAAAGTCCAACTGCGCATCGACACGCTCGGGGTCGTCAAAAGCGACGATGCGGACAGCGCCTATGCGGGTGTCGTGGGCAACCATGCTGAACTGAAAGCGCAAGAACTGGTCGAACTGCCGACCGGTCATGCCAAGCTGTTGACCATCGAGCGCACGATGCCAGCGGGGATGAACGATGATTCTGTGCTCCACGAGTACTGGCTGGTCATCCTCGGCCCGTATGCAGGGCGCGACGACATGCAGTCCGCCTATACGCTCTCCGCTGTGTACGCGAACGCAGACGCCGATGGGCCAACTGTCAAAGCACAATTGCTTGAACTGGCAAAGCAATGGGTCGTAAGCATCAACTAAAAAGAAACCGTCCGTTTTCGACGCGGACGGTTTCTTTTTGGCGAAATGTGCGAATAATCTCATTTCCTTGGAAATGTAGGCAATTGAATTCAGGTAATGAAAACTTATAGTTCGATAGTCCTGTTTTAAAAACTAGACTTCCCGAAAGCCGGGAACTTGGATAATGTGGAGAGCGGGACTACTTGCGCTGGGACAGGGGGGAGAACACCACAGGCCACATGCTGGATGGAATGCATATGAAAATCAGAACCGAAGCCGATATCTACATGGCGTTGAGCACGGTACGTCGCTTGATGAAAGAGTTAGGGTTTTCTGAACTACACCAGCAAAAAGTGTTGGTGACGGTCTCCGAACTGACGCGCAATGTTCTGGACCATGCAGGAGCCAACGGGGTATTTGGGTGCGAGGTTCTGGACGGACGAGGGATTCGTGTTCGGGTCACAGACCGTGGACCCGGCATCGAGAACGTAACTCGCGCCTTGGAGGGGAAAAAATCGCCGCATTCCCACGGACTGGGCCTCGGCTTGGCGGGCGTGAAGCGGTTGATGGACGAATGCACCATCGAAACTTCGACAGGAGGTACGAGCGTCGTTGCGACAAAATGGAATTCATGACAATCACACGCTGAGTCGGCTTGCGTCGATCGGGCAAGTGTCGGCGGGTATCGCGCATGAAGTTCGCAACCCGCTGACAGCGGTCAAGGGTTTTTTGCAGCTCATGCAACAGGAGACGCCGCACGTCTACTTGGACATCGCTTGCTCGGAGCTGGAACGTGCCATATCGACTTTGCAGAATTTATTGAACGTCTCCAAACCGGACTTGGATGAGGAGGCTTATGTACCGATCAACATGTGTGTAGAATTGGAATCGATCCTGCAACTGTTTCAGGATCAGATCTACCGCGTGGAGATCGACAAGCAGTTGCGCAACACGGACACGGTGATCTACGGTCGCCGCAACCAGTTAAAAAAAGCGTTTTTCAACCTCTTGAAAAATGCCCACGAAGCCATCGTTGGCGAGGGACGCATCACGGTACACCATGCACGTATTGGGGAGCGCGTGGTGATCCGCATCGGCGACACGGGTGTGGGCATACCAGCGGAGAAGTTGGAATTGCTGGGCACGCCGTTTTTTACCACCAAGGACGAAGGTACCGGCATGGGGTTGACCCAAGTCTTCTCCACGGTCTACCAACACGGAGGCAAGATTGAAGTCAAATCGGCCCACGGGGCTGGCACGGAGTTTGAAATTCAACTCCCTGTGCGAAACCAACACGATACTGGAGTGGTCGAATTGAACTTGCAGATGATCGAAGGGCAATCCTTCCTCGAATTTTACGAAGTGAACAAGCAGCACTTCTTCCAGCGTATGCGCGCGGAGTGTGCGAATCTCTATGAAGAGATCTACCGCTACGAAGTTGAGGATATCGATAACAAGCTGGATCTATTTGCCGATCAATTGGTCATTCTGTTGACCCATGACCAACAACATGAGTTGATCGTGTTGGCGCAGCGGTCGGGCCGTGAATCCTCGCAAAGCGATCTGAACTACCTGTCGATCATGGAATGGTTCACCGTCTTCCGCAAAGTATATTGGGACTTTTTGTATAATTTTCATAAGGATGATGAGCAACTGACGGTGCGGGATCTTTTTGCGATGGAGCGACGGATCAACATCTCGATCGACCAGTTCGTCAATCATTATGCGGCGAAATACACGGAGTATCGCAATGAGATGTTGCGTTCCCATCGCGACTTGATCGACGACTTGACGGTGCCGATCATCCCGCTGTCCTCGTCGATGGCGGTGTTGCCGATCCTCGGCACGATGGACACGCACCGTGCGAAAAAAATCCAAGAGCACACCTTGAACCAGATCGCGCATCTGAAAATTGAGCGGATCATCATCGACCTCTCCGGCGTCGCGTACCTCGATACCGCGGTTGTCCAACATTTGTTCCGCATCGTAGAAGGGATCTCGTTGCTCGGATGCCGTGCGGTGGTCACGGGGATTCGCCCGGAGATCGCCAACACGATGATCGAACTGGGGATCTCGCTAACCGAGCGTGTGGAGACGAAGGCGTCGCTGCAGCAAGCGCTTGAAGTCTACGGAATGCGCTAACCTATAGATGAAAAAGCCGACAGGACTTCGCATAGAAGTCCTGTCGGCTTTTTGACGTATAGGGCTGGTGGTCGGGTGGATACTAGACGAGAACTCTGAACATCCAAAGGGGGCGGTGACATGAACATGAACGTGCGTGAAGGGTTGATCCCGACTGTACTCGGAACTGTTGTCACGACCGCAGGCGTCACACTGCGCGCCAAAAAGACCATCGACCCGGCGATTGCTTGGGGCATCGCGGGTTTTGGTCTGGCGCATGTCGTTTTGGGTGCGATCGACCTCGTGGAGCACCGCAATCGGTTCAGTTAACCGGTGGATGTCTGAGGGAAGCAAACAGGGGAGAGTGCAGACTCTCTCCTGTTTGCTTGTTTTTTGTTGCTCGTTATCCTCCGATCTGTGACATGCGACGGAGGGTGGCTGCATGGGTCAAGTTCTCCTCGAACAGCACGTTTGCCATCTCGTGGCTCTCCGGCTTGACGTCGAGCGAGCGATGGAAGAGGTGGATCAGCGCTTGTTCGTCTCCGATGAACGGACGGACGTTGAACTCGTCCTGCCAGAACAGGCATGGCTTCAAGCTGCCATCTGCTGTCAGGCGCAGGCGGTTGCAGCGCTCGCAGAAGTGGTCGCTGACCGGGTGGATCAAGCCAAACGTGCCGCGTGCGTTCGGCAGACGATAATACTCGGCGGGGCCGTTGCCGTACACGCTCTGGGTCGGTTCTGGGGTTAGGCCGAGTGCTTGGCAGCGCTCCAGTACATAGTCGAGCGATAGGTAGCGATCACGCCACTCGTCGCCATCGTGACCGATCGGCATATATTCAATGAAGCGAACGTGGACGTCACGTTCGATCGATAGGCGCAGGAAGTCATCGACTTCCTCGTCGTTGAAACCTTTCATCAACACCGTGTTGATTTTGATCGGGTGGAAGCCGACGCGAAAGGCTGCTTCTAAGCCTTCCAACACCTTATGGACGTGACCGCCACGGGTGATCTCAGCAAATTTTTCCGGGTTCATGGAGTCCAGCGAGATGTTGAGGCGGGTGATGCCCGCTTTTTTCAACAGCTCAGCCTTGGGCGCGAGAAAAATCGCGTTGGTCGTCAACGCGATATCTTCGATGCCAGGGATCGCGTGGAGTCGTGCCACCAAGTCCTCGACATGCGGACGGACGAGCGGTTCACCACCGGTCAAGCGCAGGCGAGTGATCCCGAGCTTGGCGGCGACGCGCACGACTTCCTCGATCTCATCGAAACTGAGGTGCTTGTCGTTCTCCATGAAGTGCATCCCTTCGGCTGGCATGCAGTAGACACAGCGCAGGTTACACTTGTCGGTCAGCGAGATGCGGAGGTAGTCATGGACGCGTCCATGCTTGTCAGTAAGGGTCAAAGGGAGGCCTCCATTCCATCGTACAGAGTTTGTCGCTCTATTGTAGCAGACAAGTAGATGATTTTGTTCAGAAAATGGAATAGAGTAAGAGCAAAGGAGAGTGTACAGATGCGTCCTGTTTATTTCATGACCGGGTTTCCCGGTTTTATTGCCACACGATTGATTCGACGTTTGTTGGTTGGAGAGCCGGATGCGCGATTTGAGCTGTTGGTTCATCCGAGCCAACGGGCGCGCGCCGAACGCGAACGGGCAGCGCTAGGGTCGGCCGAGCAGTTTGCGCTGGTCGAAGGGGATATCACCCAACCTGACTTGGGTCTACCCACCTCAAAATTTGCAGAGTTACAGGATGAAGTCACGCATGTGTTCCATCTGGCGGCGGTCTACGATCTCGCCGTGCCACAGCAGTTGGCGCACGAGGTCAATGTGACGGGGACGCGGATGGTGAATGCCTTCGTGAACAGCTTGACGAATTTGCAGCGCTACGTCTATTTCAGCACCGCGTATGTTTCCGGCGACCGCGCTGGTCGGGTATTGGAAACGGAGCTTGTAAAAGGTCAGAATTTTAAGAATCAATACGAGTCGACCAAGTATGAAGCAGAAGTGCTGGTGCAGGAACTCATGCAGGACGTTCCGATCACGATCATCCGACCAGGGGTCGTGATGGGCGATTCGCAGACGGGCGAGACGGCGAAGTTTGACGGACCGTACTTTATCATGCGTTTCCTCGAAAAATTCGCGTCGTTGCCGATTCCGTATATCGGGAGTGGTGTGGCGCTGGTGAATTTGGTGCCGATCGACTACATCGTGGAAGCGACATGCTATCTGGCGCATGCAGCGGCAGGGGCGGGCAAAGTCTATCACCTGACCGATCCGCAGCCGTACAACGCCAAGCAAGTCTACGAACTGATCTGCCGCGAACTGCTAGGCAAACCACCTGTGTGGACGTTGCCAGCGGGAGTTGTCTACGCGGCCCTGTCTGTGACGGCCTTTCGCAAGTGGGTCCAAGTGGAGCGGGAGACGCTCGCCTACTTCGTGGAACAGTCGGTGTATGATACCGCGCAGGCACAGCGGGACTTAGGCGCGGCTGGAATTCACTGCCCGGATTTGCGGTCGTATATGGCGCAAGAGGTCGCATTTTACAAGCAACATCGGACGGATCGAGAAAAGTTGATCGCAGTACGATAAACTTTTTTTCCTGAACCTGAATCTTTTCGCTGTAAGTTTACGTCTTTATAGGTAAGAACTGACAAAGACTTGTGCGAAGAGGAGTGTTCGAAATGAAAAAGACGATCCTACCGATTTTGCTTGCTACGATCACCACGACAGCGCTGTTGACCGGTTGTGGCACGGACACGAGCACGACCACCAAACCGGGCGCAGTGACTCCAACTCCTGCACCTGCACCGGAGACGACCCCGCCGCCGAAGCAGGAGATCCCGGACCGTGATACGCAACAAGTCACCGTCTACCGTGCGGATCAAAATGCCACCAAACTGGTCAAAGAGACGGAGACGACCGCGAAGATGGCGAGCGAGACGAAGTTTGCCTCGGTCCTCTTTGACATGTTGAAGAAAAGCAACCCGACCAGTCACACCATCGCCCCGGTTCCACCAAAAGTGGAATTGATCGGCGTGACGCTGGAGCAGGGGACGCTCACGCTGAATTTCAACGATGAAGTGACCCGCTTGCAAGGCAGCGCGACCGAAACGATATTCGTCGATGCTGTGAACAAGACGATGTTCGACGACCTCACATCGGTCACGACGATCAAGTACCAGATCAATGGGCAACCCGCAGAAGTCCTCACCCAATTGGTGGTCAAGGATGGGTTTCATAGATAACGGTTCACTTGATAGCTCGTACTAAACCTGTTAGAATGACTCGTAGCAAATCATGTGGTTTTGACAAGGAGGGCGGGACGTGAAGGACATCCTCGAACACGATGAAGCAGACCAGATCACAGAGGCGGAGCGCCAAGCGTTGCTCGGAATCATGAGCCCCCTTCCGTCAAGACCTGATCGGATGGAACCAGAAATTCGCATGCTGAGTCGAGTGGAACGCCACCAACGTCGCAGGAAATCGCTGTGGCAGAAGTTTTTGGGATGGTCCTCCTCGATTCGATGAAGAAAAGCCCCGGTTGCGACATCGTAGCGGACCGGGGCTTTTTGGTATACACGTATTAGTTTTTCGATGCGATTTCGTCGAGGATCAATTGGGTTGCTTCCTCGAAGACCATCGAGCCTTTGTCGCCTTCGCCGCGTTTGCGGACGGAGACGGTGCCACTTTCAGCCTCTGCACCGCCGATGACGAGCATGAACGGAACTTTTTGCATCTGCGCTTCACGGATTTTGTAGCCGATCTTCTCATTGCGGATGTCGAGCTCGACGCGGATCTTCTGGGATCGCAGATACTCCACGACTTGCTCCGCGTACTCCTGTTGGTTTTGCGAGATCGTCATGACTTTCGCTTGTACCGGTGCCATCCAGGTCGGGAACGCACCTTCGTACACTTCGATCAGATGGGCGGTCATGCGCTCCATCGTCGACAGGATGCCGCGGTGGATGACAACCGGGCGATGCTTGAGGCCGTCTTCGCCGACATACTCCAATTCGAAGCGTTCTGGCAACAGGAAGTCGAGTTGGACGGTGGAGAGGGTTTCTTCCTTGCCGATCGCCGTCTTCACTTGGACGTCCAGCTTCGGACCGTAGAACGCCGCTTCGCCCTCCGCTTCGAAGTAGGAGAGACCGAGTTCGTCCATCGCTTCCTTCAGCATGGACTGTGCCTTTTCCCACATCTCATCGTCATTGAAGTACTTCTCGGTGTTTTTCGGATCACGGTAGGAGAGACGGAACTTGTATTCGTCGATCTTGAAGTCCTTGTAGACGCGTTGGATCAGCTCGACGACTTTTTTGAACTCGATTTTGATCTGATCTGGGCGGCAGAAGATATGCGCGTCGTTCAGGGTCATCGCGCGCACGCGTTGCAGACCAGACAGGGCGCCAGAGGACTCATGACGGTGCATCATCCCAAGCTCCGCGATGCGGATCGGCAGGTCGCGGTAGGAGTGCAGGTCGTGCTTGTAGACCATCATATGGTGCGGACAGTTCATCGGGCGCAACACGAGCGATTCGTTGTCCATCTCCATCGGCGGGTACATGTCTTCTTGGTAGTGCTCCCAGTGTCCGGAGATCTTGTAGAGCTCGACGGAACCGAGGTGTGGGGTGTAGACATGATCGTAGCCGAGGCTTTCCTCCAGATCGACGATGTAGCGTTCGATCGCACGGCGGATCTTCGCACCGTTCGGGAGCCAGAGCGGCAGACCTTGGCCGACTTCCTTGGCGGTGGTGAACAGCTTCTGCTCGCGTCCGATCCGGCGATGGTCGCGGCGTTTCGCTTCTTCGAGGCGGTGCAAGTATTCGTCGAGTTGCGCTTGCTTCGGCCAGGCGGTTGCATAGATGCGTTGCAGCATCTCGTTGTCGGAGTTGCCGCGCCAGTAGGCGCCCGCAATCGAGAGCAACTTGAAGATCTTGGTCCGGCCGGTCGACGGCAAGTGCGGGCCGGTGCAGAGGTCGGTAAACTCGCCTTGGTGGTAGATCGAGAGGATGACGTCCTCCGGCAGGTCTTGGATGATTTCAACTTTGAAGTTGTCGCCGCGCTCAGCAAACATCTTCAGCGCTGCTTCACGGCCGATCTCTTCGCGGCGGATCGGCAGGTCTTCCTTGACGATTTTCGCCATCTCCGCTTCGATTTTCGCGAGGTCTTCCGGGTGGAAGGAACGGCCGGAGAAATCGTAGTAGAACCCATCCTCAATGACCGGGCCAATTGCAAATTTCACTTCCGGCCACAGGCGGGCGACCGCTTGTGCCATCAAGTGCGCGGAGGAGTGGCGGAGGGTATCAACGCCTTCCTCGTCTTCATAGGTGAACAGCTCCACTTTGGAGTTTTCCACGACCGGGGTCGTCAGGTCGACCAGTTTGCCGTTGATCTTGCCGACCACGACGTTTTTCTTGAGACTCGATGACAGCGAGCCTGCGATGTCCAGCAGGGTGGTGCCGGACGCATACTCCTTCACCGAGCCGTCTTTGAGCTCGACTTGTACTTGTTCTTGGACCAAGTTTGACATGGCTGTGTGCCTCCTCTAGGGGTTCGTAGGTTTTTTGGCAATAAAAAACGCCTTCGCCGTTGCAGATATCATTCTGCAAGGACGAAAGCGTATGCTCACGTGGTACCACCTTGGTTTGACCTTTTTTAAAAAAAGATCCTCATTGCCCCAGGTAACGGTGGGGGGCCGATTCGAATTACTGCCGGGGTGCCGGGTTGGTTCGAACTGCTACTGAGGGGGTCACTCATGGGTCAGGGTCCGAGAATGCTTGCAGCCGATGGCATTCTCTCTCTGGAGGTCTGCGCCGATGAACGGTGTCCTCAGTCAAGGCATTTCACAACTTCTCACTTAATGTCATTCACTATAGTAGACGCACAAGGCAAAGTCAAGCCCATTTTGCATGATTTGACAAGAGGGTGGGAAAAATTCACGATGACTTCGCTGTAGAAGGGTGATGTGAGATGACCCGAAATCGTACTCGATTCAAAGCAGATACGAAGCAACCCGAGCCAAGCGGTACGCCGGAGCCAACGGAACGACCCGAGGACGAGGGAAATCAGCTCTCGAAGCAGCTACTACAGAACCGCGAAATGTTTCAAGAGGCGTTCAAAAATTGTTCGGACGTGGTGTTTCGCGAGATTCGCTTCGGGCAGGAGACCGCGTTGCTGGTGTTCATCGACGCGCTCGTCAACGCCAGCAACTTGCATGACAATGCCTTGCGCCCGCTCTTGCAGCAGTTGCGGGGGGAAACGGATGAGGTGACCGCGCTCGATCTAGAAGAACGCGTGATCACCCTCTCCCAAGTGTTGAAAATTCGCAAGCGACAAGAGTCGATCGACGCGGTGCTCGATGGCAATGCGATGCTCCTGCTCGATGGTTTGGACGATGCGCTGATCCTCAATGTCTCAGGCGGCACGCGGCGCGGTGTCGAAGAGCCGGTCACCGAAGCGTCCGTGCGTGGACCGCGCGAAGGCTTCACGGAGAGTATCGGCACCAATATCGGGCTCCTGCGTTTCAAGATCAAGTCCGAACACCTCAAGACCGTCTCCTTCTCGATCGGAGAGCACACCAAGACCCGCGTCTTGCTCTGCTACATGGACAATTTGGCAGACCCGGCGGTGATTGAAGAGGTCAGCAAGCGCTTGGATGGGATCGAGATCGATGGGGTGTTGGAGAGTGCGTACATTGAGGAATTCATTGAGGACGAGCCATATTCGCCGTTTCCACAGATGCAGTATACAGAGCGGCCCGACACGGTTGCCGCGCTTTTGCTGGAAGGTCGGTTTGCGATCTTCGTGGACGGGACGCCCTTTGTGCTGATGGCACCCATTTCGTTTTGGCAATTTTTTCAGGCGAGTGAGGACTATTACGAACGGTATTTTATTGCAAATTTGATCCGCTGGTTGCGCTATGCCTTCGTGTTTATCGCGCTCTACCTGCCCGCGCTGTACATCGCGATCACGACGTATCATCAGGATATGCTGCCAACCAGTTTGTTGCTCAGTGTTGCGACCGCCAGAGAGAGCATCCCATTTCCGGCGATTGTCGAGGCCCTGATCATGGAAACCGCATTTGAAGCGTTGCGCGAGGCGGGCATTCGCTTGCCGAAAACGGTCGGCCAAGCCGTCTCGATTCTCGGGGCGCTGGTCATCGGGCAGGCGGCGGTGCAAGCGGGGATCGTCTCCGCCCCGATGGTCATCATCGTCTCGATGACCGGGATCGCCTCGTTTACGATCCCACGCTTTAACGGTGCGATCGCCATCCGCATGCTGCGGTTCCCGATGATGGTGATGGCATCTGCGTTTGGCGTGTTTGGGATCGTGATCGGGACGCTGTTGTTGTCTGTCCACTTGTGTGGGTTGCGCTCGTTTGGCGTACCGTACCTATCAGGGATCGCGCCCTTGAAACTCAACGAACTGAAGGACATCCTCATCCGCGTCCCGTGGTGGAAATCCGTCCTGCGGCCCAGTTCCTACTCCAAAGCCAATCGCAAGCGGATGCGTGGATTGAAGCCGTCCCCTGAGAACCGGACAGGAGGGAATCGCGAGTGAAATGGAAATCCTTGTTGCTCGGCGGCCTGCTGATGGTGCCGGTCGTGCTGTCCGGCTGTTGGGATCGCCGTGAGATCAACGACGTTGCGTTTGTGCTCGCATCTGGATTTGACAAGGAAAAAGACCAATACCGCGTCTCCGTGCAAGTTCCGCTGCCCAGCCAGCTCGGGGGAATTGGCGGGAGTGGTGGTGGCGGAGGGACGTCAGGGGACAAATCGTGGTACGTGGAGTCGATGACGGGCAGCACGATTCGTGAGGCCAACGAGAAGCAGCAACGCTCGCTTTCTCGCCAACTCTATTTTGCGCATCGGCGCGTTCTGTTGATCGGCGATGAGGCGGCACGAGAAGGTGTCAAGGAGTATCTGGACATCCTCGCCCGCGTGCCGCAAAACCGACTGGGCACATTTGTGCTGATCACCAAAGGGGAGACGCGGGACGTGATGAACGCGGAGGAGAGCATCGAGCAGACCCCGGCGGAGATGATGCGCGAACTGGCGCAGAACACGATGCGCAAACCGCGCACGGCGAAGCATTTTATTGAAACGTTGCTCTCCGACGGGATCGATCCCTATGCGCCAGCCATCCAGGTGGTCAAGACCCAATCCGGCTCAGGGAAGGAAAAAACGACGATCAAAGTGATCGGGCTCGCCGTGTTCAGCAAAGGAAAGCTACAAGGCATCCTGAACCCAGAGGAATCGCAAGGGGCGTTGATCGCGATGAATCAAGCGGTGCAGCCGATGATCAATCTGCCCGCGCCTAAGGGAGAGGGGCAACTCTCGATCCTGCTCGGGGAAACGAATGTCAACATCAAACCCGCGCTCGAAGGCGACAAGATCAAGATGCGGATTGTGGTCAGGGGCAAAGGATCGCTGATCGAAAACACCTCCGCGTATGATGTGACGGCTGGCCATAACATGGAGGACACCGAGAAGCGATTGGACGAGTCGCTCAAACAGTCGCTCCAAAAAAGCATCGATATGTTGCGCATGAAATTACATGCCGATCCGATCGGCTTCGGGGACATCGTGTATCGCAAATTTCCTAACGAGTGGCAGACGATGAAAAAGGACTGGCAATCGCATTACGAAGTGATGCAAGTGGAAATCATCCCGGAGATTCACATCGTGCACACCGGAGCGATCACCCAGCCGTTTGGGTACAAGGAAGGGGATCTAAAGCAATGAGCACCTACATCCTAAAAGCGATGTTCGTGATCGCCTTGGTCTTGTTGTTGGAGTGGCGGGTTCTCAGACGAGAGTCGCGATCCACGCGGTGGTTGTATTTTTCCATGTTGGGGGTGAGCACTTGCATCTGGCTCTACCTCGGGATCGAGGACAAACCTGTGCGTCCATCAGTCTGGCTCGAACAGGTACTAAGCCCGCTTAGCATCAACAATCTCCGGTAGCCAGTTGCGGAAAAAAGGAGTGCAGAGATCATGGAACGTATCTCAGAGCGCCAAGCGATGTTGATTGGAGCGGGCATCATCTTCGACGCCACGTTGATCTCAATTCCCGCGCAATTGCTGGGTGTCGCGCACCAAGATGCATGGCTTACCTATCTCGTTGCGGGGGTCGCCGTCGCTGCTTCACTGTGGTTGTTGAGCAGAGTGGGCAGTCGCTTTGTAGAGGTCGACCTGTACGAGGCGTTGGTAACACGGTTCAAGTGGGTAGGTCGGATGGTCGTGTTGATGTACACGTTCTTCGTTTTTTTCCTCGTCTGCCGCGACTTGCGGATGGTGTCCGACTTTGTGAACATCCATTTGCTACAGAAAACGCCGCTCGTTGTCATCTCGATATTGGTGGTGTTAGTAGTGGTCTTTATCGCGCGAGGCGGAGTTGAGTTGCTGGCGCGGATGACTGAGTTGTACCTGCCCTTGCTGTTTTTCGTCGTGCTGATCCTGCCGTTGTTGCTGGGGAAGGAGTTTGAATTGCGGTATTACAAACCTATTTTTGAGCATGGGGTTGGGGACGTCCTCGAAGGAGGATGGTTGGCTGTCTCGTATGTGTCGGAGATCGCCTTGTTGCCATTTTTTCTAAGCCACAAAGTGTTTCGGTTGCGCACGGGCCTGTACGGGATGGGCATCGGGGTGTTTTTTCTCACGCTGTTGATCGCGCTGAACATCGTCACGCTCGGGCCGCACATCGCCAGCCGCTTCATGTACCCGAATATCGAGTTGATCCGCCAGATTCGCATCACCGACTTTCTCGACCGCTTCGACATCGCGATCGTCTCGATCTGGTTGCCGTCGATTATCACGAAGATTGGATATCTGCTCTACATCTGCTGCCACGGCATCAAGCGGGTGACGCCGGGAATGTCTGCGAAGCAGATCACAACGGCCGTCGGATTGGTAGCGTTGACGTGTTCGTTTTGGTTTTTTGAAAACTCGATTCAGTTGATCAAGGTCAATTACGTCTGGCCGGTCGTGGCGACGTTGTTTGCGTTTGTTCTTCCGCTCTTGATGTTCTTTTTCCTCAAGCCGAAACCAATGAGATGAGTGGGGAAGTTCACAGTTTCGTGGCTACACAGCACAGGAAATTTGTGGCATGCTTAGTGTAGAACTACTGTGAGGAGGCAACATACATTGACCGTACATACTGAATGGGTTCGCTTTGAACATGATGGACAGGAAGTTTCGCTGTACACTGCACGAATGGAGAATGCACAGACCCCGTTGCCCGTGGTGCTCGTGATTCAAGAGATCTGGGGCACAGATGAGCACATCCAGCATGTCACCCGCCGATTTGCAGAAGCTGGGTACCTCTCCGTCGCACCCGATCTCTTCCATGAGAATGGCAAGCGCAAATCAGGTCTGGAAGCAGAGCGCATCGAGGCGGCGAAAAAGTTCCTCGACTCAATTCCGCATTCGGCGTGGTTCAACAACGAGGAGCGCGAGGTGGAGCTCGCGAAACTGCCGGAGCCGACCCGCACGGAGCTGTCCGAGACGTTGACGGCACTGTTTGGCAGCATCAGCAACGGGCCGGTTTTTGTCGGAATCCTGAAAGCGACTGTGGAGTTCCTCAAGTCCTACGAACACAGCCGAGGTCAACATGTAGCCTCCATCGGCTTCTGCATGGGGGGCGCGCTCTCCGCCGTGCTGGCGGGGAGCCATCCAGACTTGGCCGGGGCGGTTGTGTTCTACGGTCGTCTGTCGGCTGATTATGTGGCGAACATCTCCTGTCCGGTCATCGGGTTCTTTGGCGAGCAGGATCCGGGCATCAACGGCATGATCCCGGACTTCGCCCAAGCGATGCAAGCGGCAGGCAAGGAGTTCGAGTACCAGATGTACAAGGGGGCATCGCACGCCTTCTTCAACGACACGCGTGTGTCGTACAACGTTGACGCGGCGCGCGATGCATTTGCACAGTCGTTGGAGTTTTTCCGGATGGTGTTGGTCCAAGAGTAAGCGTGAAAAAAGCCTTCTCCCGTCGCGGGGGAAGGCTTTTTTGTCGTTGGGGATGGGAATTCGTCGTCGTTGACCGAGCTAGAATAATGTGATAATTTAGAAAAACGAGTTGTTACTTTAACATCAGTTATGTTTATGGTTATTTTAAAAAATCTACGGTATGAATGAGAGATGCTGTACTGGAGGGGAAAAAATGAAAGACATGACTTGGCAACAAGAGGCGGCTACCCACACGGAGGCTTTGCTTACTTATTGGAAAAGCCTGTTCAGTGGAGACCTGTCTCCCTTGCAACTGCCTGTAGACCGTTCGCGCTCCACGAGCACGTCGGTTCCGTTCTCCGTGTACACTTGTACATGGCCCACACAGCTTGCAGAGCGCGTGCAGGTGCTCAGTCAGCAATTGGAAGTTGATCTTTTTACGTTGTTGCTGACCGCTTGTCAAACTTTGTTGTATCGCTATACAGGACAAATTGAATCTAGCATCGGCGCGTTGATGAGCCCACCTACGTCCGGGAAACCGCGAATCCTGGTACTCCCCACACAAGCGTCAGAGGAACAGTCGTTTCGCGAACTGGTAGCGGGTGTACATAAAAGCGTTTCCCAAGCCTATGTCTATCAAAATGCTTCCGTGGAATCGAGCTTGCTCACAGCTCGGGACACAGTCGGGCTTGATCTGGAAGTCCAGCTACCGGTGCTGTTTTCGGCACCTGTTGCAGGCGAGCGAGGACAGGAGCTCGGCTTTTCTGCCTCCGTGCTGGGTGCTGCAAGTCACGATCTGCTGGTGTCGGTCGTCGAGGCGGAGGAGAGTTTCGTCACTTCGTTGGCGTACCATCCCGACTTGTTTGAAGAGACCACGATCGAGAGGATGCTCGGACATTTTCAAACGCTGTTGGAATCGATCGTCATCGACCCAGACCGACCCTGCTACGCGTTACCGATGCTCTCCGACCCCGAACAACAGCAAGTGCTCGTCACGTGGAACCAAACGGCTACCGATTATCCAAGCGATGTGTCGATACAAGAGCTGTTCGAAGCACAAGTTCAACAAACGCCTGATGCCGTGGCTCTCGTGTTTGCAGACGAAGCGGTCACCTATCGCGAACTCAATCGACGTTCGAATCAATTGGCACATCATCTGCGAACACTCGGCGTAGGGCCCGAGGTGTTGGTGGGGCTCTGCGTGGAGCGTTCTGTTGAGATGGTGGTGGGGATGCTCGGGATCTTAAAAGCTGGCGGTGCGTATGTACCGTTGGATGCATCGCTACCTAAGGCACGATTGACTTTTATGATGGAAGACACAGGCTTGCAAATCATCGTCGCACTGCAACACCTGCTGGAAAAACTGCCCGTTCAGGCGACCACCGTCGTCTGTCTGCATGCAGATCAAGGAGTTCTCGCACAGGAAAGCGTCGAGAACCTCGTACCGAAGTCCTCTGCACAAGATCTTGCGTATGTGCTGTATACATCAGGATCGACAGGGAGACCCAAGGGTGTCTGCGTTCCACATCAAGCGGTGGCCCGGTTGGTGAAGGAGACGAACTATGTGCGCCTGTCCTCGGCGGAAGTGCTGTTGCAATTCGCGCCGATTTCCTTTGATGCCTCGATTTTTGAGATCTTTGGCAGTTTGTTCAACGGGGCGCAGTTGGTCCTCTATCCCCAGCAGATGCGTTCCTTGGAAGAGCTGGGTCAATTTATCCGCGAACATCGCGTGACAACCCTCTGGTTGACCGCAGGGCTTTTTCATCAAATGGTGGATGAACAGCTCGAGGATCTGCTCCATGTGCGGCAACTATTGGCGGGCGGAGATGTGCTTTCGGTGTCGCATGTCAAAAAAGTGTTGCAGCAGTTACCGAATTGTTCGGTCATCAACGGGTACGGGCCGACGGAGAGCACGACGTTTACCTGTTGTTACACGCTCGACAGTGTGGAGCAAATCAGTTCTACCGTGCCGATTGGACGACCGATTGCCAACACGAAGGTCTATGTGCTGGATCGGCATCTACAACCAGTACCGATCGGCGGAGTGGGCGAACTCTACATTGGTGGTGCGGGGCTGGCACGCGGGTATCTCAACAACCCCGAACTGACTCATGAAAAATTCATCGCCAATCCGTTTGGCGATCGTGATGAGCGTCTGTACCAAACCGGTGACTCCGTGCGGTACAGATCGGATGGCAACCTCGAATTCTGGGGGCGAATCGACCAGCAAGTGAAAATCCGTGGTTTTCGGATCGAATTAGGTGAGATCGAGAAAGTGCTGGGTCAGCATCCTGCGGTGCAGGAAGCGGTGGTGGTCGCACGCGAGTATGAGCAGGGCGACAAACGCTTGGTCGCCTACTTGGTACATGATCCGCAACCGACCAGCAGTGCCGAGCAAGAGGCGGAGCAGGAACTGAAACAGGAACAGACTTCCCAGTGGGAGATGGTGTTTGACACCACGTATACGCAAACGTCTGAGACGACTGTCGAGGACCCGACCTTCAATATCATCGGTTGGAACAGCAGTTATTCGGGCGATGCGATCCCGGCGGATGAGATGCGCGAGTGGCTGGGACATACGGTCGAGCGGATTCTGGCCTTGAAACCTACGCGCATGCTGGAGATCGGCTGTGGCACCGGGATGATCTTGCACCGTGTGGCCCCACACTGTGAGCGGTACGTGGGAGCCGATTTTTCACGTGAGGTCGTGAATCGACTGGGGCAGCAATTGGCGACGAGCGCACAGCCGCTTCCTCAAGTGGAGTTGCTGCATCGGGCCGCTGACAATTTCACCGGATTAGAACCGGCGTCATTTGATGGCTTGGTCGTCAACTCAGTTGTTCAGTATTTTCCGAATCTTGAGTATCTTGTAGAAGTTTTGCGCGGGGCGACAGAGGTTGTGGCAGCCGGCGGCTTTGTATTTGTCGGGGATGTACGCCATTTCCCGCTGTTGGGAGCGTTCCATACGGCTGTTGAACTGCATGATGTGCCACGGGCGATGTCGACGGACCAGTTGCACCAGAACATGCAAAAGGGCCTGTTTGAAGAGAATGAATTGGTGATCGATCCGGCCTTTTTCCTCGCGTTGCAACAGCAAGTGTCGAACATCAGTCATGTCGAAATCCTGCCCAAGCGCGGACAAGCACACAACGAATTGACTCAGTTCCGCTATGATGTGATCTTGCACATCGGAACTGAAGCTCCGATCCTGAGCGATGGAGGGGATTGGTTGGATTGGGAGCGCGAGCAGGTAACGCTCGCGAGTTTGCAACAGCGTCTCGTTGAAACCAACCCACAGGTGCTGAAGATCCGCCGCGTGACAAATGCACGCGTCCTGCCAGAAGTGACAGCTCTTGCCTGTTTGGAAAGCCCGGATCGGCCGCAACGCGTTGGCGAACTGCTGGACGTGCTGCAAGCGCTCCCACCAGACGCGGGCGTGAATCCCGAGGAGTTTTGGGTGCTAGGGGAGTCGTTGGGGTATGCGGTCGATGTCAGTTGGGCGCAAGGGGATGCGACCGGCTGTTACGATGTGGTGTTCCAACGATGCGCGGAACCTTCGCAACGGCGCTTGCCTGTGTTCGTTGAGCGGCTGGCTCCGCTACGCCCTTGGCATACCTATGCCAACAATCCGTTGCAAGCAAACTTTGCGCGTGTGTTGGTACCGAATTTGCGAACCTATATAAAAAACGTGCTGCCCGATTACATGATGCCGAGTGCGTTTGTGCTGCTGCCTGCGATTCCGTTGACGCACAATGGCAAGGTCGATCGACGAGCCTTGCCTAGCCCGAACCAGATTCGTTTTGAGCAAGAGGCGGAGTATATCGCACCACGCACACCGATCGAAGAATTGGTGGCGGGGATTTTTGCACAGGTGCTCGGGATTGAAAAAGTGGGCATCCATGACCACTTTTTCGAATTGGGCGGACATTCGCTACTCGCTACTCAAGTCATCTCCCGCATTCGTGAGGCGTTTCACATGGAGTTTCGACTGCACGATCTGTTCGAAGCCTCGACGGTCAGTTCCTTGGCCAAGCGCATCGAGACCGCTCGACTGCAGGACGTGTTTCAGGAGATCCCCCCGATTGTCCCTGTCGCGCGCGGGCAACACGTGCCGCTCTCGTTTGCCCAGCAACGCCTGTGGTTCTTAGAGCAGTTCTGGCCAGGCGTCCCTTCCTATAATATTCCGGTCGCACTACATGTCCAAGGGACGCTGCATGTCGCGAGATTGGAACAGAGTCTGCGCACGATCGTAGCTCGACATGAAGCGTTGCGCACCACGTTTAGGGATGTGGAGGGACAGCCTGTCCAAGTGATCGCTGAGCTTGCGAACTTGCCCTTCACGGTACACGACCTGACGACTGTGGGCGAGCAGGAGCGCATGGGTCAGGTGTTGCAGTTGGTGCAAGCAGAGGCTGGGCATGTGTTCGATCTGACACAGGAAGCACTGTTCCGCGTTCAGGTGGTACATCTGGGTCAGCAGGAGCATGTGTTGATCTTCAACATGCATCACATCGTCTCGGATGGATGGTCGATGGGGGTGTTTGCGAGCGAACTTGCGACCCTGTACGCAAGCGATGCATCGTCGCTTGACGAACTGCCGATTCAATATGCTGATTTTTCTGAGTGGCAACGGGAGTGGTTAGCAGGTGAGGTGCTGGAGACGCAGTTGTCTTATTGGAAGCAACAGTTGGGCGGCCCGCTTCCGGTCTTGCAGTTGCCAACCGATCGTCCGCGTCCTGCGGTTCCCGGATTCCGTGGCGCGGTGCATAAGTTTGTGCTGTCCAAGCGCTTGACGGACGATTTGAAAGCGTTGAGTCAGCGTGAAGGGGTCACGCTGTTTATGACCTTGTTGACCGCCTTCCAGACGCTGCTGTACCGCTACTCAGGACAACTTGACATCGTGGTCGGCTCACCGATTGCCAACCGAAATCGGCAGGAGATTGAGGGGCTGATCGGATTTTTCGTCAACACTTTGGTGCTGCGCACCGATTTTTCTGGGGAGCCTGCGTTCCAAGAGGTCTTGAAACGCGTGCGAACCGTAGCGCTCGACGCTTACGCTCATCAGGATCTTCCGTTTGAAAAACTGGTCGAAGAAGTGCAGCCTGAGCGCGACTTGAGTCATTCTCCGCTGTTTCAAGTGATGTTCCAACTGGTTCCGCCTGCGGAATTTGTCCTGTCAGGTTTGCGCATCGAAGCGATGGACGTACACAACGGGACATCGAAATTTGATCTGTACCTGCCGCTCTCCGAAGAGGCGGAGAGTCTGGTTGGCCGCTTGGAATACAACACGGAGTTGTTCGATGCGACTACGATCTCCCGCTTGGTTCGACATTTTCAGACGTTGCTTGAAGGCATCGTAGCCGACCCGGAGGTACCGATCCACGAATTGCCGCTCGTCAGCGAGGGGGAGTGGCACCAGTTGGTCGTGGAGTTGAACCAGACGGAGACCGACTATCCTAAGCAACGTACGGTCCCGGACCTGTTCGAAGCCCAAGCAGCAGCGACTCCCGATGCAGTTGCGTTGGAGTTCCTGGCACAGTCTCTCACGTATCGTGAATTGAACGAGCGCGCCAATCGGTTGGCGCACCACCTGCGTTCACGCGGCGTAGGAGCAGATGTGCTCGTCGGGTTGTGCTTGGAACGTTCTGTGGAAATGATCATCGCGATGCTCGGGATCTTGAAGGCTGGTGGCGCGTATGTGCCGTTGGACCCCTCCTATCCTGCGGAACGCTTGCTGTTTATGTTGGAAGATACAGACGTTGCGTTGCTGTTGACACAGGAACAGGTCGTGCAACAACTGCCTACTTCTGCGGTGGAGACAATCTGTGTGGACCGGGACGGTATCTCATTTGCCCACGAAAGCAGCGAAAATCCGGTACACACGGTCACACCCGATCATCTGGCCTATGTGAACTACACCTCCGGTTCGACCGGGAGGCCAAAAGGGGTCTGCATCCCACATCGTGGCGTGGTGCGCTTGGTAAAAGAGAGCGATTATGTGCAGTTCTCGGCAGATCTAGTGTTCCTGCAATACGCGACGATCTCATTTGATGCAGCCACGTTCGAGATCTGGGGCAGTTTGTTAAATGGTGGGCGTTTGATCCTCCCGCCCCCACACAAACTCACATTTGAGGAATTGGGCGAAGTTTTGCTCCAACACAAAGTCACGACGTTGTTTTTGACCACCTCGCTGTTTAACCAGTTGGTCGAGACGAATTTGGAGTGTATGGTGCATCTGAAAACCTTGCTGACAGGTGGCGAGGTGATGTCGCTTCCTCATGCCAGAGAAGCGTTGCTCCGCTTGCCCGATTGCCAGTTGTTCAACGTGTATGGCCCAACAGAGGGCACAACCTTCAGCACGTACTATCCGATTGCGTCGCTGCAACAGTTGGAATCGACCGTTCCGATTGGGCGACCGATTGCCAACACGAAGGTCTATGTGCTCGACGCTCATCTTCAACCCGTGCCGATCGGGGTGGCCGGTGAGTTGTACATCGGAGGCGATGGGGTAGCGCGGGGCTATCTCAATCAACCTGCTTTGACAGCAGAGCGGTTCCTACCAGATCCATTCAGCGCCCAAACGGGTGGATTGCTATACAAAACCGGGGATCTGGTTCGTTATCTGCCAGATGGCAATTTAGAGTTTCTGGGACGTACAGATGATCAAGTCAAAATTCGCGGATTCCGCATCGAGCTAGGTGAAATTGAGGCGGCGCTTGGACAACACCCGGAGTTGGAACAGGTCGTGGTGGTTGCCAGAGCGGATCGAACGGGTGACAAGCGATTGATCGCGTATGCCGTACCTGCTTTGGAGTGCCACCCGACGTCGAGCGATTTGCGATTGTTCTTGAATCAGCTCTTGCCCGCTTTTATGGTGCCGGCAAGTTATGTCCTTCTGGACGCATTCCCGTTGAGTCCGACCGGCAAAGTGGATCGTCGGTTGTTGCCAGAACCTGACGCGCTGCTGGCAGAGACCAGCGAGACGTTCGTAGCACCACGCACACCACAAGAAGCGGTGATCGCCAACATCTGGTCAGAACTGCTGGGCAGTAAACAGATCCATATCCACGATCATTTCTTCGAACTGGGTGGACATTCGCTGTTGGCGATGCAAGTCGTCAATCGAATTCGTAAACAACTGGGGCTGCAGATCGAGTTGCAAGATCTGTTCGCCGCTCCTACGGTGGAGAAGTTGGCGGAGATTGTAGCACAGCGGCTTGGGGTTGAACCTGAGGTCGAGGCGGTGCAGATTCCGCGCACGGCGGCGCAGGAGCACTATGCGTTGTCACATGCCCAAAAACGCTTGTGGTTCTTCTACAAGTTTGATCCCGGTGCGACGGTGTACCATGTACCGCTGAGCCTGATGCTTCATGAAAAACTGGATCAGAGCGCGATGGCTGCGGCACTGGAAGCGTTGGCGCAACGGCATGCGATCTTGCGCACCGTCTTCCTCGAAGTGGAAGGTGAGCCGCGTCAGCAAGTGTTGGATCGAAGTGATGTGGAGTTCGAGTATGAGGATTTGGTTGATCGGGGTGAGACGCAGCAGCGGGCGTATATCGAGGAGCGGACGCAAGCTTGCACGAAAATTCCGTTCGATCTGACCAAGGGTCCGCTGTGGCGCGTGCTTGCGTATCAATTGAGTGACGAGCAGACCTATGTCTACCTGAACATGCATCACATCATCACGGACGGTTGGAGCTACAACGTGATCTTGCGCGAACTGTTGGAGTTGTATCGAGCCCATCAGGAGCGTCGAGACGCGGCGCTTTTGCCATTGCCGATTCAGTATGTCGATTATGCACACTGGCAAGAGGAAGCAGGCGGTTATGATCCGACCGACGAGGCGTATTGGTTGCAGGCCTTGGCCAAGCCATTGCCGAGCTTGGAATTGCCGATCGATCGGGAGCGTCCGAAAACCCAGACGTTCAACGGCGCATCGCTACATGTAGCGGTGGCGGATTCTCTATATGAAGGCTTGCAACAGGTGGCCAAGCGCGAAGAAGTGTCGATGAACATGCTGTTGTTCGCGGCGTATGTGGCACTGCTGCGTCATCTGTCCCAGGAGGAGGACATCATCGTCGGGATGCCGGTTGCTGGGCGGACGATGGAAGTGCTGGAACCGCTGGTCGGTTTTTTTGCAAACACGTTGGCGATCCGCGTGCGGTTTGCTGATGACGTGCGCAGCTTGCAAGACTTGCTACATCTGGTAAAACAGCAGACGATGGCTGCGTACCAACATCAGAACTATCCGTTCGACCTGTTGGTGGAGAAACTCAATCCTGAGCGCGATCTGAGCCGTCCTCCGATCTTTTCGACGCTGTTTGGCTATCTAGAGGGTTTGAACGTTCAGGATGAAGGGGCAGAGTCATTATTTGGTGTGGATTTCCAATCGGAGACGAGCAAGTTTGATCTCTCGCTTTATGCAGGGGAGCGAAACGCTGGGCTGATGTTCAACTTCGAGTACAACACAGATCTGTACCACCAAGCGACGGTGGAGCGTTTTGGCGAACTGTTGATACAGGTGTTGGAGGCGTTCGCTGGCGACCTCCGTGTGCCGCTGGACGGTGTGCAATGGATCACCGAGGGAGATCGTGCTGTCTACGCGGCGATGAACGATACCGCTGTGGAATTTGATCTGGATCAATTGTTGCAGGACGCGTTCATCCAACAGGCAGAGGAGCATCCGGAGCGAATTGCGCTGATCTGTGAAGGTCAGTCGATCACGTATGGGGAGCTGCATGAGCGGTCGAACTCCCTCGCGAATTTCCTGCGTGCCCAAGGTGTCCAGCGCAACCAACTGGTTGGGATCATGATGGAGCGCAGTCTCGAACTGGTAGTCGGGATCTATGGGATATTAAAAGCGGGCGGTGCGTATGTGCCGATCGACCCGGAATATCCGACACAGCGTGTGCAGTACATGCTGACCAACTCAGGCGCACAGGTGCTCCTGTCCAAGCGATCTTACCAAGAACAGGTTGAGGGAATTGCAAGTGGTCTCGAACTGTCGACACTGCTGTACATGGATGCGACGGAGAGCAGTCAGGATGTGGGAGGCGCAAGGACTGCGACCTATGCGTGGGGCGACTTGCAGGCGTATAGCGTCGAAACGCCTGATGCCATCAATGAAGCGAGCGACCTTGCGTATGTGATTTACACATCAGGATCAACCGGGAAGCCGAAGGGCGTTGTGATCCGACACGCTGCCATCGTCAACCGACTGTTGTGGCATCAGTCTGTCTTTGCCGCGGTTCCTGAGGATTGCATGATTCAGCGCACGACCCATTGTTTTGATGATTCGATCGTCGAGCTGTTCTGGCCGTTGCGACATGGGGCGAGCATGCTGATCCTGCCGCGCGAAGTCTACACCAACCCGGAGCGGCTCTCCGAACAGATGATGCGCTATCAGGTGACCTACATGCAGTTCGTACCGGCGCTGTTCAGCCTGTTTGTCAACTACTTGCAAGGTCTTGGTGAGGCGGAGCGTCCACGTTTTGCGATGCGCAACTTCATCGTGTCTGGGGAAGCCTTGCCAAGCAAGCTGGTCAACCAATGGTTTGAGATGTATCCAACAGGTACGCGCATCGCGAATCTCTACGGTCCGACCGAGGCAGCGGTCGATGTGACCGCTTTTCTGATCGACAAACCGCTGGATGTGGTCACCATCGGCGGTCCGATTGCCAACACGCAATGTTATGTGGTCAACCGTGGCGGCCAGCTCTGCCCAGTCGGTGTGAAGGGCGAGTTGCTGGTCGGCGGTGTGCAGTTGGCAGAAGGGTATCTCAACCAACCGGAAAAAACAGCGGACGTATTTATCTCCAATCACTCGGTCGGCATGCCAGGAGAGCGCCTCTATCGAACGGGAGATCTGGCGCGCATCCTAGCAGGTGGCACGATTGAATACCTAGGACGGATCGACAACCAAGTCAAGGTCCGCGGCTTCCGCATTGAGCTGGGGGAGATCGAAGAGGTGTTCGCACAACACCCTGCTGTGGAGTTGGCCGCTGTGATCGTGAAGCAGGCAAGCGATGGCAACAACATGCTCGTCGGGTTCTACAAGTCGACCGGGGGCGAGTTGGATCAGGAAGAAGTGAAGGCGTTCATCGGACAACAGTTGGCGGCGTACATGGTGCCAACGCGGATTGTCTGGCTGTCCGACATGCCGTTGACGCCAAATGGCAAGCTCGACCGCAAGGCCTTGGAGCAGTTGGCGGGAGATGCATCCTTGGACACGACGCGCGACTTTGTGAATCCCTCTACGCCAACGGGTCAAGCCTTGGCAGAGATCTGGGCACAGGTGTTGAAGCGCGAAGCAATCTCTGCGAACGATAACTTCTTTGACCTGGGTGGGCATTCGCTGTTGGTGATCCAAGTGACGAACCGCATTCACAAGCAATGGAGTGTGACGGTCCAGTTAAAAGACATGTTCCTCCACGCGACAGTAGAGAGCTTGGCGAATCATGTGGATCAGCTGATGTACGCCGACCGATTGGAGCAGAGCGTACAGATTCCTCGCTTGCCAGAGCTAGAGCACTATGAAATGTCTCACGCTCAACAACGTCTGTACATCCTCTACAAGTTCCATCCGTCAAGTCAGGTGTACAACGTGCCGATCTTAAAATCCTATCGCGGTGCGCTTGATCTCTCGGCGTTCGAAGGAGCATGGCACGCGGTGGTGCAACGTCACGAGGCACTGCGTACTCTGTTTGTGGAAATTGAGGATGTGCCACGTCAGGTGGTGCGAGCCGAGATGAGCGTGCCGGTTGTCAGGCACGATCTGCGCGGTTGGGCGCAGGCCGAACAACAAGCGTTCCTGCGCTCGACCGTTGCGAGCAGTGAAGCGGTGCCCTTCGATCTGGAAACTGGCCCCCTCGTGCGGACGATTCTGTTCCAACTGAGCGACGAGGCGTATCAGTTGTACTTGAGCATGCACCACATCATCACAGATGGTTGGAGTCTGGATGTGCTGTTTAGCGACCTGAACTTGGCGTATGCAGCGCTGAAGCAAGGGCAGCAACCGGCGTGGAAACCGTTGCCCGTCCGCTATGTGGAATACGCAGCTTGGCAGAATCAGGAACTCATAGCAGGCAAGTGGGAGGCGCAGGAGCAATTCTGGGTCGAGACGATGGCGAAACCGTTGCCCGTGCTGAACTTGCCGACTGATTTCACCCGCCCAGAGGTGATGACCTTCCACGGGGAGATGATGCATGCAAACGTCCCTGTGGAACTGACCGAGCAACTTCGAGCCTTGGCGAAACAGCAAGAAGTCTCGATGTATCTGCTGCTGCTCACCGCCTACAAGATGCTGCTACACCTGATGTCAGCAGAGGAAGACATCATCGTGGGCACGTTGGCCGCGGGACGTACCGTCGAGGAATTGGAGCCGATGATCGGTTTCTTTGTCAACACGATGCCGATTCGCACGTCGTTTGCTGGCGTGGAGTCGCTCCACGACCTGTTGCAAGCGGTGAAAACACAATTCCTTCGTAGCTATGAGCACCAGGAGTACCCATTCGATCTGTTGGTTGAAAAAGTAAACCCTGAGCGTGACACCAGCCGCTCGCCCATTTTCTCGACGATGTTCATGTTTGAAACGCAGCAAAAAGCGGAGGTGGTGGAAGCGCCTCTGCATACGATTTCCAAGTTCGACCTATCCTTGGCAGTTTTGGATGGCTCGGATGGGCTGGTTTTGGAATTTGAGTACAACACGGATCTGTTCAAGCGGACGACCATCGAGCAGTTCCAGCAACGGTTGAACAAAGTGTTACAAGCGTTGACGACGCAGTTGTCCAAACCGTTTGCGGAGCTGGATCTGCTCTCTGACTCCGACCGCGCTCTGTATGCGCAATTGAATGAAACGCAACTGTCATTCCCAGATGGAGCGACGATTCAGGACCTGTTTTATGAACAAGCGGCGCTTCACCCAGAGCGCCCGGCGCTTTCTGATGAGCAAGGGATGCTCACCTATCAGGAACTGAATGAGCGCACAAATCAATTGGCGCGTGTCTTGCAGGAACTGGGGGTGGGGACGAATCAGTTTGTCGGCATCCTGATGGAGCGAACTCGTGAATCTGTGGTCGCGATGTTGGCGGTGCTCAAAGCAGGGGCGGCCTATGTGCCGATCGATCCGAATTATCCGGAAGAGCGTGTGCAGTACATGCTGGCAGACAGCGGGGCGAAGGTGGTGCTCACAGAGCAACATCTGCGCGTCCGGTTGGCAGCGGACACCGTGCGCGCGGTCTGCATCGAGGACATCTCAACCGCGATCGCCAAGGACAATCTCCCCCTCATCAACACGCCTGACGATCTCGCCTATGTGATCTACACCTCGGGTTCAACCGGTTGGCCAAAAGGAACGATGGTGGCCCATCGCGGCGTGATTAGTTTGGTCACGTGGATGCAAGCGACATTTGCGCCGGATGTGCGTGAATCGATGCTGCAATTCTCCTCCCACAGTTTCGACTTGTCGGTGTGGGAATTGTACACCTCGCTGTTGCTTGGCGCGCGGGTGCATGTGTTGTCGGAACGTCAACGTCTATCGGTCGAAGCGTTCGGTCAGGCCGTTCAGGAGCACCGTGCGACCCTCACCTTCCTACCTCCGGCGCTGTTCCATCAGTTCGGGTTGCACTTGCCTGATGATCTGAGTCCGTGGGAGACGATGAAATGCATGTTTGTCGCCGGGGAAGCGTTGCAGGCGGAGAGCGTGCGGATCTGGCAGGAGCATTTTGGTGAACAGATTGAGATCGTCAACGGGTATGGACCTACGGAGGCGACCGTGTTCACCACCTGCCTCCGCGTCAAGGAAGCGGTGAACAGCGCGTGGTCAACGGTGCCGATTGGCCGTCCGCTTGCAAACTTGGAGCTGTCCATTTTCAACGCCCATCTGCAATTGTGCCCGGTCAACGTACCTGGGGAGTTGTACATTGCAGGAGTTGGCTTGGCAAAAGGCTATCTGAACAAACCGGACAAGACCGCGGAAGCCTTCCTCACGCATCCGTTGAAGCCAGAGAATCGCGTGTACAAGACGGGAGACATCGTGCGCTTACTACCAAGTGGAGAGATCGAATTCATCGGTCGCCACGACTCGCAGGTGAAGGTGCGCGGCTATCGCATCGAGACCGGGGAAGTGGAAGAGCGCCTGTTGCAACACCCCGATGTACACATGGCGGCGGTCGTCGTGAAAAAGGACATCACAGGTCAAAACGAGTTGATCGCCTACTACACCGCACGCGAACAGCCGCTTGAGCCAGCCGATCTGCGCCGTGTGCTCGAACGCAAACTGCCAGCCTATATGGTGCCTGCGCAACTTCTCAAGCTTGAGGAGATGCCGCTTTTACCCAATGGCAAGGTCAACCGCAAACTGCTGACCGAACGCGCCGAGCAAGTGGGTTCAACCAGCACTCGCGAGTTCATCGCACCTGAGACCTCGACGGAGGAGCGCATCGCTTCCATCTGGGCGCACCTCTTTGCGCGAGATCAAGTCTCCCGCGACGATCATTTCTTCGAACTGGGCGGTCACTCGCTGATGGCGATCCAGTTTTTGAACCGCGTGCAAAAGGAACTGTCTGTTCGCTTGGAGATGAAGGATGTCTTCCTGTACCCGACGTTGGAAGCGATCGCGGCCCATGTTGACGCCTATGCTGTGGAGCCGACTGCGGTTTCTGCGCCGCTTGTTCGTCTGCCGGAGCAAGCCCATTATGAACTGTCACATGCACAGCAACGCATCTGGTTCCTGTATCAACTCGATCCGAGCAACCGGATGTATGATGTGATGACGATGATGGCACATCGCGGGCCGCTCGATCTGTTGAAGTTTGAAGCGGCATGGAAACAAGTTCTCCAGCGCCATGAAGCGTTGCGAACGGTGTTCCGCCAAGTGGAGAGCGAGCCGCGTCAGCACGTGCTCGACGAGATTCCACTCCCGCTCCAATATCGGGATGTGTGCGGGTTGGACCCTGCGACACAGGCTGAGTTTATCTCGATAAAAATCGAGCAATTCAACGCCCAACCGTTCGATCTCACAACCGGGCCGCTGCTCCGTTTGCTGTTGTTCAAATGTGGCGACGAATCCTATCAATTGTTCCTGAACATGCACCACATCGTCACGGATGGATGGAGTTTAGATGTGTTGTTCCGCGACTTGTCGCTGGCGTATGAAGCACAGTTGCAGGGAGCGGAGCCACGGTGGACACCGCTTGCTGTGCGCTACGTGGATTTTGCAGTCTGGCAACGGCAGGAACTGGCGAAGGGCACGTGGCAAGCACAGGAAGAGTTCTGGTTGCAACAACTTGCCAAGCCACTGCCGATCTTGGAACTGCCCACCGACTTCCCGCGCCCGCAGGTCATGACCTACAGCGGCTCGACGGAGGAAACCGCCCTCACCCTCGAACTGCTGGAACAATTGCGCGCCGTGGCGATGCGCGAAGATGTGTCCTTGTACCACCTGTTGCTGGCCGCCTATGTCATGCTGTTGCATCACCTGAGCGGGCAGGATGACCTGATCGTCGGAACCCCGGTGGCGGGGCGCATGAACGCAGAGTTGGAATCGATGGTCGGATTCTTCGTCAACATGCTGGCGATTCGGACACGACTCGAGGGTGTACATTCCCTGAGCGACCTGTTGCAGGAAGTGAAACAGCAGTTCTTGAGCGCCTACGAGCACCACGAGTATTCGTTTGACCTGTTGGTGGAAAAAGTCAACCCGACCCGCGACACCGGACGCACGCCGATCTACTCCACGATGTTCACGTTGCATGCAGAACAGGGAGCGGTGCAGGCAGAAGGCAACTTGCAGTTTACCAGCATGGAAGAGGCGCTTGCCTTCCAAACGGCCAAAGTCGATTGCTCGCTCATTGCCGTCGAACAAGCGAATGGATTGCGATTGGCCTTTGAGTACAACACCGATCTGTTCAAGCGGGAAAGCATCTTGCGTTTTGCCGCTTTGTACCAAGAAGTGTTGCAGGCGTTCGTCGAGCACTTGACAGCACCGCTTGCGGAGGTTGAGCTGTTGACGGCAGCAGACCAAGCCCTGTATGCGAGCTTCAATGACACCGCGGCTGACTACGATCTGGAGACGACGTTGGTTGATCGCTTCTATGACAGCGCACAGGCCCATCCGATGAGCATTGCGCTCTCCAGTGAACATGGACAGATGACCTACGCCGAACTAAACGAGCGATCCAATCAGATCGCGCATCTTTTGCTGGAACAGGGCTTGCGGACGGGTGAGTTTGTCGGCATCGTGATGGAGCGTTCGATGGAGACGGTGGTCGCTCTGCTAGGCGTGATGAAAGCAGGCGGCGCGTATGTACCGATCGACCCTGACTACCCGGAAGAGCGTATCCGCTACATGATCGCCGATAGCGGTGCCCCGTATCTGTTGACCAAGGCCGTGTATGCAGAAAAACTGCACGCGTTCTTGGAGGCAGACGGTGGACAGAGCCAAGTGCGTGGAGTGCTATACGTGGAATCGGCAACTGAGGTCGTCAACCGCCACGATGTGCGAATTGGCATTCGTCCAGACGATCTGGCGTACATGATCTACACATCGGGTTCCACTGGACAACCGAAGGGAGCCATGCTTGCACATCGCGGTGTGGTCAATCTCGTGGCGTGGGCCGGTGATCGTTATCAGATCGGAACTGACGATGTGGTACTGGAATTCGCGTCATTTAGCTTCGACGTGTCCGTTTGGGATACATTCGTACCGCTGTTGCTCGGGGGGCGTTGCCATCTGCTTTCACAGGCGGAACGTCTGTCTGTCGAAGAATTTGCACAGGCCGTTGAGCGCACCGGTGCGACCGCTGTGGCGATGCCAACGGTGTTCTTCAAGCAACTGGCGACGAATCTATCCAAGGAAGGCTATGCCAAGATGAAGTCCCTGCGCAACATGTTCGTGGCAGGTGAAGTGTTCGCAGGCGAGGTATTGCGTCTCTGGCAGCGTCGCTTCGGGCTGGATGTCTGTATTAGCAACGCCTGTGGGCCGACCGAATGTACCGTTTATCTCTCGTCCTACGATGCAAAAACACCGTTCCCAGAGGAGCGAGTCGTCGTCCCCGTCGGGACTCCTGTTGCGAACTACAGGCTGTATGTGCTCAACAAGCACCGTACACGCTGCCCGATCAACGTGATCGGTGAGCTGTATGTGGAGACGGTGGCGTTGACGAAGGGTTATCTAGGCAAGCCGGACAAAACGGCAGAGGCTCTCTCTCCCCATCCGCTGGTCACGACCAGCGAGCCGAGATTCAGCGATCACTTGTACAAGACGGGCGACTTAGCGCGTCTGCTACCAGATGGCAATCTGGAGATTCTGGGACGCCGAGACAACCAAGTCAAAGTCCGTGGCTATCGCATCGAGGTCGGGGAAGTGGAAGCGGCGATCCTCCGTCATCCACAGGTGGAAGTCGCGTCGGTCATCGTCCAAACTGCTTCCGATGGCAGCAACGAATTACAGGGCTTCTACACCTCGACCGATGAACTGCCGCCAGAGGAACTCAAGTCGTTCCTCGGCCGACTACTGCCAATCTGGATGGTGCCTGCTAGCCTGACCGCGCTGATCCAGATGCCGCTGTCGCCAACGGGCAAGGTCGACCGCATCGCCTTGTCACAAGGGCAAGCCATTTCGGTGGAACCCAAAACGCCGAGCCAACTGAGTGCGCTGTCCACGCGCACGGCATCCAAGCGTGCGACGGGTACGAGCGATCTCCAGCAGCAGATCTTGGGGATCTGGGCAGATGTGTTGGAGCGAGATCCAGCCAATCTTCACATCGACGATAATTTCTTCGACATTGGAGGTCACTCCTTGCTGTTGATGAAGGTGCAGGCTGAGTTGCAGAGCCGACTGGACATTTCCATGAAAATCCTCGATCTGTTGAAATACACGACGGTGCGCCAACTTGCGGATGTGTTCGAAAAGCCGATTACTGGGCAGCAGGGTCTGGGTCCAAAAGAAGCGTTCGACGAACCTGTAAGGCAAGTAGGAAATGAAGCGATTGCGATCATCGGGATCGGCTTGCGCTTCCCAGGTTCCAAGACTCCCTATGAGTTCTGGCGCCACCTGCGAGATGGCGAAGAGTTGATCCGCGACATCACGCTTGAAGAGGTGCAAGGCGTGTGGGATCATCTCGATCCAGAAGCACGGGAGCGTCTGGTGTTGCGAGAAGGATATCTGGATGACATCGATCAGTTTGACCCGGAGTTTTTCCAGATGAGTCAAAAAGAGGCGAGCTACATGGACCCGCAACAGCGCCTGTTCTTGCTCTGCGCATGGGAAGCGATTGAGAATGCAGGGTATCGTGTCAGCGACATCCGTTCGCAGGCCTCCGTCTATGCGGGTGTCTCCGATACGCAGTATCTTTCGGAAGTCTTGGGAATGGGGGACGGCGCATCCGATGAGTTCCAGAGCGACTTGCTCACCAACAAGAAATTCGTCGCGACGCGACTCTCCTATAAATTGAACTTGCAAGGTGAGAGCTTGGTCGTCGATACGGCGTGTTCGACCTCGTTGGTCGCCGTGCATATGGCTTGTCAGAGCTTGTTGACGGGACAGAGTGACTATGCCATCGCCGGCGGGATCTCTGTGCAGACTCCACAAAAATCTGGCTATGTCTATGAGGCTGGTTTTATCGCATCGCCGGATGGCTATTGCCGTGCCTTTGACGAATCGGCGAATGGGACTGTGTTTGGCAATGGGGTTGGGACGGTGTTGCTGAAGCGCCTTTCTGACGCTGTGCGTGACGGTGACCCGATCTACGCGGTGATCAAAGGGTCGGCAATCAACAATGACGGGAATGCCAAGATCGGCTACACGGCTCCAAGTCAAAAGGGGCAGGCAGACGTCATTCGCAAGGCACAGCGCAACGCAGGCGTCGATCCGGCTTCGATCACCTATGTGGAAGCGCACGGAACGGGTACCCATCTCGGAGATCCAATCGAAGTGGCTGCGTTGAAAGAGGTGTTCGGTGAACAGCAGGAACAAGGCTATTGCGCGCTCGGATCGGTGAAAACCAACATCGGGCACACCGATGCAGCGGCTGGTGTGGCGGGCCTGATCAAAGTGGCACTTTGCATGAAATACGGTGAATTGGTGCCCAGCTTGCACTTCAACAAGCCAAACCCGGAGTGCGGATTGGAAGACAGTCCCTTCTATGTCAATACAGAACACAAGCCTTGGACACAGGAAAAAGGTTTGCGCCGGGCAGGGATTAGTGCATTTGGCATCGGGGGAACGAACGCGCACGTGATTCTTGAAGAAGCTCCCCATAAAAAATGATTCCCCCACAGGAGGTAGGTAGCGTGAGCATAGATGGCATCGAGCGTTCGCATCACCTGATCACCCTGTCGGCGCGAAGTCAACAGGCCGTGTGTCAAGCTATGGAAAAGTTAAAGCATCATCTAGACGAGGAACCCGATCAGAACTTGGGGGACCTCGCGTATACGCTGCACGTAGGTCGGGAGGAGTTCGACCATCGGATCACGGTGGTCGCAAAAAGCCATGAGGAACTCAAGCAACTTTGCGAACAAGTGGAGGCCGAAGGTGTACCGGATGTCGGGACGACGGGGGCTGTTGCGTATCGGAAACGCAGCAGTGCCCCGCCAAAAGTCGCATTTCTGTTCAGCGGTCAAGGTTCGCAGTACATTGGGATGGGCCAAACCCTGTATGAAAGTTCGTCCGTTTTTCGCGAGGTGTGTGACGCGTGTTTTGAGTTGGTCAACCCGTACTACCCGATCCCGTTCCAAGAGTACATGTTCAATCCGCAGTACAGTTTGGAATTGAATCATTTGAATATCAGCTCCACCGCAATGTTTGTGATCGAGTATGCACTGGCTCGGTTGTGGATGTCTTGGGGGGTCACGCCCGACTACGTGATCGGACATAGTCTAGGGGAGTATGTGGCCGCTTGTGTAGCGGGCGGCCTCTCCCTGCACGATGCGTTGCTGACCGTGGTCAAGCGCGGGGCTCTGATGCAGGAAGGAACGGAGAGCGGGGCCTTGCTCGCGGTGAATGGAACGTGGGAGATGGTGCAGAGCTACTTGGCTCCTTTTGGCGAGGATGTCTCGGTGGCGACAGTTAACGGCCCGCAACATTATGTCATCGCCGGTCGACGTGAAGCCGTGGAGCGGTTGGATGCCCGCTTGGAAGCAGACGGGGTGGTACACCGTCTGCTCCCGCTCTCCACTGCGTCTCATTCGGTGTTGATGGAGCCGATTCTGGGCGAGTATCGCGAATTTATGGAGCAACAGATCGCATTTTCCCCGATCCAAATTCCGCTCGTCTCCAACTTGACGGGGGAAGTCGTGGAAGGTCGAGACTTGGATGCACCGTATTGGTGTCGCCATCTGCGTGACACCGTGCAATTTGCGGCAGGGATTCAAACCTTGCTGGATCTGGGAATCGACACGTTTTTGGAGATCGGACCTCATCCGATGCTGACGTCGTTCGTCGAATCGATGCCGCTCTCCGCAGAACAAGTGGCGATCTCATCGCTCAACCGCAAAGAGCCGCCGTGGAAAACGATGCAAGAAAGCCTAGCTCAACTCTGGCTGGCAGGGGCTACCATCGATTGGCAAGCGTTCGATCGCGAGTGGAAGCGCAAGCGAGTCCACGCTCCGACCTATGCATTCGACCTCAGATCGTGCTGGGTCGACCACCAACCTGCGCGACAGGCGCAACACGAGACGAAACCGTGGGGGTCAACAGGGACTGACCGCGATGCAACGGGGGTTGCCGTGGCAGAGTCCAAGCGTGTCGCTGTGGTGCGTTCGCCTGAAGAATGGGTGCGGGCGATCTGGCGCGAGGTGCTCGGCTTGCAAGAGATCGCGCCTGATGACAACTTCCTGTATCTTGGCGGCGATTCCTTGAACCTGATCCAAGTGCAGTCCCGACTCAACAGGGCGTTACAACTGCGTCTCAACTTGCGAGACCTCTATCGAAACACGAGTTTTGCCGACTTAGTAGCACTGCTCCAAGCCAAGCTCGACGAAACTGCGTGCGAACTCGCGCCGGAATCGTTGCGTTTGGACGAGCAGATCGATCTCGTCGGTGAGGTCCCGCTGTCGCACATTCAGCAGTGGTTGTTCGTATCGAGCAGAATGGACCCCGAATATTTCTTCATGCCAGTCTGTCTGGAGACGAGCAAATCGCTACAGCCCGAATGGTTGCAGCAGGCGTTGCAGATCCTGCACGATCATCACGACATGTTGCGGGCGACTTACAAGCGTGTGGCGGGGGGCGTCCAGCAGATCCTCCTCGCTCCCGAAGCGGTCGAAGTGGAACTGCTTCTCTACGACCTGACAGACTTGGCGGGTCAACAGGAGCAGGAAGCAGCCTTCCAGCGTCTGGAAGTCGAATTGGCGGAGAGCATCACTTTTGAAAAAGGACTGATGAACCGCGCTGCGTTGGTCAAGATGGACGATGATCGGCATCGGATTCTCTGGGTCGTTTCACATCTCTACACCGACAACGTAAGCAGCCACATCCTTCCGCAAGACTTGATCGCCGTGTACGAGCAGTTGGAGCAAGGCGAGGAAGCAGCCCAGATCACCTTGGGAGAAAAAAGTGCTTCCTACAAGCAATGGGTGGAGATGTGTCGCTCCTTCATCAATTCCGAACGGGGTGCAGACGTGTTCAGCTATTGGGAACCGTTGCTCCAAAAAGCGACAGAGACGCGCATGGAGCTCGGGTGCGCGAACGAACCAAACGCCCTCGCGAACCTGAAGTCGCGCTCGTGGAAGGTCGATGCCAAGCGAACGGCCATTTTGCGCCAAAACGTCCCGGAGCAGTTTGGCACCTCGATCAAGGAAGTGTTGACCGCGCTCGTTGCACACAGCTTATCCAACTGGTTGGGGCAGGAGCAGATCTGTTTTGCGATCAATGGTCACGGACGAGATGTGCTGGCGGAGGACCAAGCCTTAGACTTGAGTCGGACGGTTGGGTACTTCATCAACACGTACCCGTGTTACGAACAGGTTGCGGACAGCCAAAGCATTTCGCAAACCATACAGCAGATGCAGGAGCGCCTGCACAGGATGCCACATGGAGGAGCTTCTTTTCACATGTTGCGCTATCTGAGCGACGATCCACAGATTCGCGAAGCGATGCAGCACTATGAAGATCCTGAGGTGCTGTTGAACTACCACGGTGAGTTGCTCGACCTGACGAGCACGACGAGCGAGTGGCGAGAATTTGAGCCGAGCAATCTGGAACAGCCGATGGACCACGAGTCGCAATACAAGTTGATCGTCTCCGGCTATATCCAAGGTGGCGAATTGATCGTACATTTCACCTATCTAGAGTCTCAGCTATCCGACACCAGCATCGAGCGCTTGGAACAACTGTTTGATGAACAGGTGCAGAACTTGATCAAAAGCAGTGAAGGCATGCTGACGTAAACCTACAACCCCCCTACACGATGCGCCTGCCGCTTCGTACAGGGGGGTTGTTTTTTCCCTTGAGGTCTGGAATGATTGTTGATTTTGGGAATAAGGTTTTGACTATACGAGCGACCCGTATCTCCTTAGGCAATCACCCATTTCCCCTCCACCACATACGCTGTACCAATCTCTCCAAAAGCGAGGTGGAAATCACGTGATGAGGAGCGGTAACAGGACACCGAACCAGCGCGAGAACGATCAGGATGTATTGGATCAATTTCGCAAAGGGGAAGTCGCCTTGAACGAGGCGCTCAGGCGTTTGCACGGGAGCAGCTCGAACTCCACCCTCCGCCGTGAAACCAAGGGCCAACCGGCCGTTGTTGATACACAGCGTTACCAGGCGATCATCAAAGAACTCGATACACTGATCGGTTTGAAACAGGTCAAGACGCTGGTCAAGGAGATTTTTGCTTTCATTCAAATTCAGCAAAAACGCTCCGCTGCCAAACTCGCCACCGAACCGATCGTCCTGCATATGATCTTCAAAGGCAACCCAGGCACTGGGAAAACGACAGTGGCACGCATCCTCGCCCGTTTGATGCGTGAACTTGGCGTCTTGTCAAAAGGTCACCTGGTAGAAGTGGAACGAGCCGATCTCGTCGGCGAATACATTGGGCATACCGCCCAGAAAACCCGCGAACATGTCAAAAAAGCGCTCGGCGGCATCATGTTTATCGACGAAGCCTATTCGCTTGCCCGCGGCGGCGAAAAAGACTTTGGCAAGGAAGCGATCGACTGTCTCGTCAAGTCGATGGAAGACCACAAAAACGACTTCATCCTCATCCTCGCCGGGTATGGCTTGGAGATGGAGCAGTTCTTGCGCACCAACCCCGGTCTGCCCTCGCGCTTCCCGATCATCGTCCATTTCGAGGACTACTCGGAGCACGAATTGATGCAGATCGCAGACACGATGCTCCGTCACCGCGAATACCGTCTGTCGCATGAGGCGAACGTCAAACTCCGCCACTTCCTGCGCGACAGTCTCCAAGCGACGGGACGTCGCAATTTTAGCAATGCTCGGATGGTGCGCAACATCATCGAGCGGGCGATTCGTCTGCACGCAGTACGGCTGCTCGAAAAAGAGCGCCCGTCGCGGGAGGAACTGATGCGAATCGAACCGGATGACTTGGTGATGGGGGAGGAACTCAAGAGTGAGGAACTGTCTCGTGATTGGGAGAACCAACGTCGGTAAGACGATCTTTTGCATCAATTTTGCGGAGTTTTTAGGACTCCAACGCATGGATGTCTATTTTCAACTGCCAGACGGCACCACCCGCCAGCGCAAGTTCGATCTGCACAGCGCTCGTCAGGAGCTCTCGGGCGTGGAAGCGCACCATACGCGCTCCCTCCAATCGATCTCGCTCGAACTGCCGCGCGGCAAAGGCATGCGCCAGTTCAAGCTGACCGACTCCACCGGCCTCACCGATGGCATTCACCCCGACTTGGAAATGCGGGAGGCGATGGCGCAGACCCTGCAAGAACTGCGCCACGCCGACTGCATCCTGCACCTCGTCGACGCTTGTGAAGTGATGAAGGTTGGCGGGGTGAAAAACCTCGGCGAACTCGACTTGCAGATCGCGGAGGTGGGGGGGCGCAAAAGCGGCTACCTCTGCCTCGCGAACAAAGTCGACCTGCCCGACGGACAACGCGGCTTCAAACTGCTGGAAAAGGAATTCAAGGGTCTCAACCTCCTGCCGATCTCCGCCCTGTACCGCCAAGGGTTTCGGGAGGTGAAAGAACATGTCTGGCGTCTGGTCTAGTCTCCTCGTCGAGATTCTCGGCATGGTGCTGGCCGGTTTGACGATCAAGCTGATGGACGATACCCTCGATGTGGAGTTCGACCGCAGCGTCGGGCGGCACACGCTGTCCGTGCGGCTCGGACGCGCCTGTCTGCCGTATGGTCTGATGCTGTTCGGCGGTGCGATGGCGCTCGCGCCGCAGGTGGCGCTGGCGCTTTTTCTCGCCTCTTATGCGATCGGGATGGGACATGATCTGTCCGAAGTGATGCCCACCAAGCTGCCCGGTTGGGTGGAGTCACTGCTCGCGCTGGCCTTCGCGATGCTGTTCGCGGGACCCGTGCTGGCGGCGTGGGCGTTGTTCGTGATGATCATGATCCAGTTGCTCGACGATCTCATGGATGTCCAACACGACCGGCGATCCGGGCAGACGAACTGGGCCTTGCGCATCGGGACGGTCGAAGCGACCCTGCTGTTGTTCATCACCGCCCTCGCCGCTGTCCTGCTCGCACCGTTGCTGACGGCCGAGGTGATCGTCGCGATGCCGCTCGTTCACTTCTTGATGGCGGTGTTGAGCGGGATCAGGTGGCGCGAGAGGGGGGAGCAGAATTGATTTCTGTGATGCTTGGCATCCTCTTGCTGTTGTTGGTCGTCCTCGTCGGGTTCTCCGTCGGTCGCCGTCTCGGGTATCAGGACGGCGTCGAGCATGGTCGCGCCATGGCCGCGATTGACTTGCGAGAACAATGCCTGCGGGAGGGGACCTGTCCGATCTGTGACCGTCGATGAAAAAAGGCACCTTCGTCTGAGACGAGGTGCCTTTTTTTAGCGTTCACGCAGGCGGCGGAGGGAGTAGAACAGCACACCTAGCACGCCCGTGACGAGTGCGAGGATGCCCAAGGTCTGCCCTGCATCGTACCAGAGCCGGACTTTCAACCACGTCGCCGGGAACTTCAGCCAGTCGGCGGTGGAAAAACGCTCCTCCGTGCCAGTGGCGAGCACATACTTGCCGAGTTGACCGTCTGGATCGTAGACGGCGAGGTAGTAGGTGCCGGGCTGAAGTTTGCGCGAGACAAATTGACGCTGCAGGAGCGTGGTCTGCGTGAACGGCTCAAAGAACTCATCCTGCACCTGTTCGTAGAGATAGATGCCGCGCCCGAGGTCGTCTGGCAACGCGAGCGGATAGTTCGGCGGAACATTCGACTTCGGCAGTCCGGGCCCGATCAGGACCAAAGCGGGCGCGAACTTTGTTGAGCCCGCTTTTTTCGGGACGGAGAGGCGGGCGTAGAAGGGGGTATCGTCGGTGACGGTGACTTGGAAGACATCGACTTGGCGCGGGGCGGTCAAGTTGCCGTACACCGCATAGGATGTCGTCGCGTCCGGGATCGGATAGGCATCGTCATAGCCTCCCGCCATGCGCTCGACAAAAATCGGCTTGTGCGCCATCGCATGGGCGGGGATGAACAGACAGGCGATCAGCAGGATCATGGCATACAAAATGAGGCGCGAGGATACAGGATGTTCGCGCATGAGGGTTCGCATCATAGCTATACACCGCCTCTTAGTAGTACGTACTAGTAACTCTTATGCGGACGAGGCTTTCCTCAGAAGCCGAGGTTAGGGTAAGATGGGAATAAGAGGTGGACCCGTTGATGAAGAAGATGTTGATGATTTCGTATTACGCACCCCCGCAATTGAACGCGGAGTCGATTTTGGTGGCGAAGACGCTCAAGTTTCTGTCGCGCCACTTCCAAGTGGATTTGATCACGGTCGGGGAGGAGCCAGAGTTCCGCACCGATCCGTTTTTGTTGGAGGAGATGGGGGAGCGGGTACAGGTCAGGCGCCTGTCGAACCCCAAGCCGTCCTCACGCGTTTTTCGCAAGCTGTACCGCGAGACGGTCGGACGGCTGGCGTCGATCGACAACCCGATCTGGTTGCGCGCGGCGGAGACGTATGCGGGGATGATGCTCAAGCCTGACCAGTACGACGTGCTGTACAGCCGTTCTCAGCCAGGCTCCAGCCATCTGGCTGCCCTGCATATGAAAAAGCGCTTCGGCCTGCCGTGGATCGCGCAGTTCAGCGACCCGTGGGCGCACAATCCGTATCATCCCTACACAGGACGCAAGAAGCAGGTCATCGAGGGGTACGAGCGTGAGGTGGTCGAGCAGGCGGACAAGTTGGTGTTTCCCACGCAGGAGATGCTGGACTTGTATGCGGCGGCACACGGACATGTTGACATCAAGAGCAAGTCGATCGTCTTGCCGCACCACTATGATCCCGAGTTGTACACCGCTTCAGTGCAAGGGACAGAGCCAGCAAAAATTCGCCTCGCTTACATCGGCGATTTCTACGGACTGCGCAGCCCTGAACCGCTGGTGAAGGCGTTGCGTGTGCTCAAGGAGCGCCGACCTGACCTCGTCGAGCGCTTGGAGCTGCAGGTGGTCGGCAATGTGGAGCGCACGTTCCATCCTCTATTAGAGGAAGCGGAGCAACAGTTGGGCATGACGGTGCAACGCATAGGGCAAGTGCCGTACCGCCAAAGTCTGGAGCTGATGGCACAGACCGATGTGCTGTTGTTGGTCGATGCCCCGAGCGATGTGAACTTGTTCCTCAGTTCGAAACTGATCGATTATCTAGGTGCCCGCCGCCCCGTGCTGGGCATCACATCGACCAAGGGCACAGCCGGACGCTTGTTACAGGAGTATGGCTGGCAGGTCCACCACCCTGACAACATCGCCAGTATCGCCGATGCGTTGGAGTTGTACCTGAGTCAATTGGAGCAGCAACAAGCCCACGCCAACGCAATTCCAGTGGACCGTTTTAGTTCGGAGCATGTGGTGGGGCAACTGGCGGAGTTGTGCGTGGAAGCGATGAACAACCAGATCAAGGCGTAGAGAGGGGCTTCTCGAATGACAAAAGTGGATGGGACTGTGGAGCAAGCACAGGCTTTGGATCGCGAGGACGAGCTGGCAGCGTTTCGCGAGCGGTTTTATTTGTTGCAAAATGGGATCTACATGGACGGCAACTCGCTTGGACTGTGCTCGCGGGATGCTGAGCAAGCGGTGCTCAACGCGTTGCAAGAATGGAAGACGCTCGGCATTGACGGGTGGACCGAGGCATCGCCGCCGTGGTTCTATCTGGCGGAGGAGTTGGGCAAACGGGAGGCGGCACTGGTTGGAGGCAAGCCGGAGGAAGTGATCGTGGCGGGCTCGACAACGGTCAATCTGCATCAACTGGTCTCGACGTTTTTCCACCCGCAAGGCACGCGCACGAAGATTTTGACAGACGAACTGAATTTCCCGTCTGATCAGTACGCGCTGCAAAGCCAATTGCTCCTCAAGGGTCTCGATCCGGCTGAACATCTCGTGCTCGTCAAGAGCCGCGATGGGCGGGTGGTCGAGGAGGAGGACATCATCGCCGCGATGACCGATGAGATCGCGCTGATCATGCTCCCGGCGGTGCTGTACCGCTCGGGGCAGTTGCTGGATATGGAACGCCTGACAACAGAAGCGCACGCTCGTGGCATCGTGATCGGCTTTGACTGTTGTCACTCGATCGGCGCTGTCCCGCACCACTTCTCACAGTGGGGGACAGACTTCGCGTTCTGGTGCAATTACAAGTACCTCAATGCCGGTCCCGGTTCTGTCGGCGGTCTCTACGTCAACGAGCGCCACTTCGGCACCCGTCCGGGCCTGAGCGGGTGGTTCGGGTATCGCAAGGACCGCCAGTTTGACATGGTCCACGAATTTGAACCCGCTGATAGCGCAGGCGCGTGGCAGATCGGGACGACGCACTTGTTGAGCACGGCGCCCTTGCTCGGTTCGCTCAAAATCTTCGAAGAGGCAGGGATCGACCGGATTCGCGCCAAATCGTTGCGTCAGACGGAGTACATGATGCAACTGATCGATCGCCTGCCAGTTGAGTTAGGCTACAGCATCGGCAACCCGCGCGACGACGCCCGCCGCGGCGGTCATGTCTCGTTGGAACATGCCGAGGCTGTGCGCATCTGCAAGGCGCTGAAAGCCCGCCACATCATCCCAGACTTCCGCTTCCCGAACGTGATCCGCTTGGCACCGATTGCGCTGTACAACACGTATGAAGAGATCTGGCGCACCGTCGAAGCGCTGCGTGAGATCATCGAGAACCGCGAGTACGAAGCGTTCGCCACCGAGCGTGGCGTGGTCGCCTAGCATCGGAACGAAAAAAAGCCCTGAGGCATCTGCCTCAGGGCTTTTTCGATGGGGTTTATCGCTTTTTGCGAGAGAAGCTGAACTTGCTGCGTTTCTTAACTTCGGTGGTGACGGTGGTCGTGACTTGCTCCTGTTCGGCGGTGAGCGCCGTCAGTTGCAAGATCAGGTTGTCGAGTTCATTGAAGGAATCGACAACTTCATCGACGCGTCTGGACTGCTCCTCGACGGACGCGAGCACCTCTTGGACCGCCGCACTGGTTTGTTCCGTGACGGAGGAGATGGAGGTGACTTCGTCGATCGTGACGTTGGCTGAACTGATCAAGTTCTGCACCATCGTCTGCACGTCGCTCGCTTGGCGCACGACTTTGTCTGTGTTGTCCATGATATGCTCGAAGATCTGTTCCGCATGCTTGGTCGCTTCCTTGGAGGAGATCATCTTGTTTTGGCCTTCGTTGACGATTTCCGTGACTTGCGCGGTTTTTTGATGAATCTGGCCCAAGATGATGCCGATCTCTTCGGTGGAGCGCTGCGAGCGCTCCGCCAGCTTGCGAACCTCGTCCGAGACGACGGCGAACCCGCGGCCGTGTTCCCCAGCGCGCGCGGCCTCAATCGCCGCATTCAGTGCGAGCAGATTGGTCTGCGAGGAGATCTCCTTGATCGTGTCAAGGATGGCACCGATCTGCTCCGTTTGGTCGGTCAACTCGTTCATGTGGGTGACAGACTGTGAGATGATCGAACTGACTTCCTCCATCTCGTTGGCTGCGTAGGAGATCTGCTTGTTGCCCTCCAAGGTGACATCGACAGTCGATTGCGACAGGTCGCGCATCGTAGTGGAGCGATTGGATACGGTCTGTACCGACTGGTCGACCACTTTCATCGACTCGTTGATGTCAGCAACGCTCGCTGCTTGGTTGTTGACGCCTTGGGCAATTTCGCTGAACGCGATGGTGACTTCTCTGGAGATCTGACCGGTGGTGGAAACGTTGGTTGTGAGGACGCCGCTGAAGTCGCGAAGGGTATGCACCGACTGCTTGATTTGATCGAGCAGAACTTCGATGCGGTCCTTGGCGTCGACCGCTTCCTGACGCTGTTGTTCAACATCACGGCGCAATCCGAGACCGATAACCGTCTGGATCGCGAGGATGACGACCGACATCACGGAGACCAAGATGATGACATTGATCATCGCGAGATCTGCGTCGGTGTACCAGCTCTTGAAGAAGATGACGAGCACGAACTCCATCAGTACACCGCTGATCCCACCCACCAAGACGACACGTGAATTGTGATAGAAGGACAGCAGCATCACGCTCAAGGGAACGTTCAGAAAAGAGGCGGCTGAGTGGTCTCCGATAAACGATAACAGGTCGAAAATCATGAAGGCGGTGACGTAAATGTAAGGAACCTTCGTGACCCAAATCTTCTTGAGGATCAAGAAGGTGACGATCCCACCCAAGATACCTCCTCCGATGGCGTCCATGACCAGAATAAAATGCGTTCTGGCACCGGCAACACCTAACAGGAGAGAGGCCCACAAGGCGATCATCAAATATTTGTCCGTTTGACGATTCACCTGGACATCTTTGCTCATGTCATAACCCCTCGCTTTGACGATCTACTGCCGATATTTTACTACGAAAGTAAATGTTTGTCACGGTCTCATCCTGTAACGGCTAAACCACCTCTTGCTGAAATAAAAGTAAGTACATACTTGAAGCGACTCCAAAATCGGATGTAGGTCGGTTTACTATGCACTGGTGAAAGTTTATATTTATTATTTTCCTTCCTCATGTGATAATTCCTGCAAACATCGACGAGTGACGCCGTATTTTTTTGATTGGAGGAGAATCGTGGGGCTCGGATCAGATTAAAGTTCTTTCGATCATCTTGAACACTTGACATTTTTTAATGAAAAAGTATCAAAAGTAGTTTTATTATTTGGGATGGATAAGTTTACATTTCTACGGTAAGATATGGTGAGAGCATTTTTTCGCTGAATATGTCGAATATCACAAGAAATTTGTCATTCGCGCTGGACGGGAAGAACCTGAGAGCATCGTGCTGATCCTAATCATAGAGACAACCAGACATCTCGGTTTTCTTACGAAGAGCGACGCTAGAATTATTAGAGAATCAGATGAGGTGATCCACGAAATGAGCAACTTGCAGCAGACATATGCGATCAGTCGGGGGAGGGAGTACGCCGGATGGGCTACTGCTCCGAAGACGTTGCCCGAAGCGCTAACACGGGCGGTGGCTGCAGGACGGGGTATCGTGCACGTCAAGGCAGACGGTTCCGAGATCTATCAATCATATGCGGATCTGTTGACCTCTGCTGAACGGGCGTTGGGTGCGCTGCGGGCACGAGGGTTACAACCGGGTGATAAGGTCATTTTGGAAGTTCAGGATTCGCATCTTTTCCTGTCTGTTTTCTGGGGTTGTATTCTCGGGGGGTTCCTCCCGGCTCCGATGCACACACCAGCCTCGTTTGAGCCAGAGTCCAACCAGATGCGCAAGACCAAAAACGTTTGGAAGTTGCTCGATGAGCCGCTTTTGGTTTGCGACGCATTCATCGAGGAGAAATACCTGACGTTGCAACAGCACCCCCTGTACGCCGACCTGACGATTGCGTCAGGCGAATCGTTGGTGGAGCACGAACCAGATCACAATCATCACGTACCTGAGCCGGATGATCTTGCCTTCCTGCAGTTTTCCTCCGGCAGTACGGGCAACGCCAAAGGCGTAGAATTGACGCACTTGAACATCATGTACAACTGCGGAAGTCAATCTGAGTGCTATAAATTTGACGAACACGACGTATTTGTCAACTGGATGCCGCTGTACCATGACATGGGATTGATCGGCTTCCATCTGCATGCGTTGTTCAACGGATGCAAACAACTCAAGATGTCGCACGAGACCTTCGTGCGCCGTCCCGAGTTGCTTTTGAAAAAAATCTCCGAGCACCGTGGCACGGTCTCCGGTTCCCCGAACTTCGGGTTGGAATGGATGACGACGAAGGTCAACGATTTGACTGGGCTCGACCTCTCCAGCTTGAAGGTGATCTGTAACGGAGCAGAACCGATCTCCGTTCAAGTCAAGGAGCGCTTCTCCCAAAAGTTCGCGGAGGTGGGTCTCGGCTCGCATGTCGTCACCTACGTGTACGGGATGGCCGAAGCGTGCGTCGGCGTTGCGGCACCGCCCTATGGCGAGGCCAAAAGCGATCTGTTCCACCGCATCGACCAAAAGGCATTTAACCGCCAAGGACTCGTCGTGCCTGTCACCGACTTGGACACGCCCTATCTGGAAGTAGCGGACGAAGGCATGGCATTGCCAGGCATGGAGTTGCGCGTCGTCGATGACCGCGACCAAGTGTTAAACGAAGCGCGTGTCGGTCACATCCAAATCAAGGGGCCGAACGTCACGCGCGGGTATTACCGCAACCCAGAGGCCAACGCCAACCTGTTCTGCGACGAGTGGCTGCGCACAGGCGACCTCGGCTTCATCCTCAACGGTCGCATCGTCATCACCGGCCGAAACAAGGACATCATCTTCATCAACGGGCAGAATTTCTACGCACATGACGTAGAGGAGATGCTGATCAAGTCATTTGACCTACAAAACCAAACCGTTGTCGCGGTGGGCTTCACGGAACAAAAGAGCGGGCGCGAACGCGTCTTCATCTTCCTCAAGTACAAGCGCGTCAACGATAAATTCTTGAAGTTGGCTCAGGATATCAAGACGACCGTCAACGTTGAACTGGGCTTTGAAATTGACGGGGTTATCCCGGTGCCGGCGATTCCGAAAACCACATCCGGCAAATTGGAGCGCTACAACCTGCGTTCGCGCGTCATCGACGGAGAATTTGATCTACTGCTCGAGGACATTCGTCTGCAATTGCAAGAAAAATTGCACTCTCGCAACGATTTGATCATGCCGCGCACTCCGATGGAGCAGACCCTGCACAAGATCTGGACACGCGTCATCGGCGGTACGCCGGCACCCGTTATCTCAGTCAACGATCATTTCATGGCTCTGGGCGGCAACTCGCTAAAAGCGATGCAGATGCTGCGCGAGTTGGAGGAAACCATCGGCATCAAAGGCTTCGAACTGACCAAACTGTTCGAGCATGCGACGATTGAAACGTTGGCGAAGTACGTGGAGGAATTGCAGGCGCGAGGCGGAGAAGACTTCGTCGCGCGCGAGACGATTCGCGAGTCGATGTTGCGCCTGACCGCAGAAGGCGAGCGTTCGGAGTACGAACTTTCGCACGGCCAGCGCGGACTGTGGTTCATCCAACAGATGACCCCGGATTCGGTTGCATACAACGAGCACTACCTGCTCAAAATCAACGGCAAGCTCGACGTGCTGACCTTCGGTTTGACGCTGCGTGAGATCATTGAGCGCCATGCGATCATGCGCACGGTATTCGTCGAGCGCGACGGCGGTCCGAAGCAACTGATCCTCGACCGCGTCACGTTCGAACTTCCGCTGTTTGACGCGGCAGACTTCACCGAGGAACAGGTTCGAGAAGTCGTGGAAAAAGCGTTGCACGAAGACCTGAACAAACCGTTCGAGCTCTCGCAGGAACCGCTGTTCCGCTTCAAATTGTTCCAAACGGGCGAGTTTGAGTTCCGATTCTATCTCGTCGCCCATCACATCATCATCGACGGTCTCTCTGTGGATGTGCTGTTCCGCGAGATGTCGACGATCTATTCTGCCAAAGTGCAGGATCAAGACTTTGATCTGCCGCCGGTGGAAGTGCAGTATGCTGACTTTGCGGAATGGCAAAAGCAACAGATTGAGACTCCGCAGTTCCGCAAGATGGAGGACTACTGGCTGAACCGTCTCGCCAAACCGTTGCCGGTGCTGGAACTGCCGACTGACTTGCCGCGCCCGCTGGTGCAAAGCCATGAGGGGGCAGTCGTCAACTATCCGCTGTCTGTTGACTTGACCGCAGGACTGAAGCAAGTTTGCGAACAGACCAATGCCTCGCTATACATGGTGATGCTCTCGGCCTACTTCGTCTGGTTGCACAGCGTAACACATGAGGAGGACATCCTCGTCGGTACGCCGTTTAACGGACGGACGGAGTCCGAAGTTCAAAGTTTGATCGGCTACTTCGTCAACACGATGCCGATTCGCGTCAAGATGGAAGGCATCGTCACGTTCCAAGACATGCTAAACCAAGTGCGCACCCGTCTGCTCGAAGCGATGGAGAACCAAGAATATCCGTTCGACTTGCTCGTGGAAACGATCAATCCGGAACGCGACCTGAGCCGTCCGGTGTTGCACTCCACGCTGTTCAACTTCCTGGTTCCGCCAACCGCCAAAATGGACGGTCTGGATCTTGATTTGATGGACAGTCGCAAGATCACCTCGATCAGCGACCTGACGTGGATCGCACTGCAAAAAGACGAACATCTGCACCTCGACGTCGAATACAACGTCACGCTGTTCAAGCCGGAGACGGTCCTGCGCTTCATCGGCCAATACGAAAACATCCTGCGGGCGATCGTCCAAGACCTGTCCGCACCCGTGCGCAAGGTCGATATCCTCACGCAGGAGGATCGCGAGCTGTATGGTCGCCTGAACGACGTGTTGGGCGAGTTCCCGGCTGATCAGACGATCGACGGCATGTTCTACGAAGCGGCTGAGAAGTTTGCGGCGAACTTGGCGCTCTCCTCAGACGATGTGCAATATACCTATGCCCAATTGAACGAGCGCTCCAACCAAGTCGCACACCTGCTCCGGGAAAATGGCCTGCAAAAAGGCGAGTTCGTCGCGATCTTCATGGAGCGCAGCCCGGCGACGGTCATCTCGGCGCTCGGGATCATCAAGGCAGGCGGTGCTTATGCGCCGATCGACCCCGATTACCCGATGGATCGCAACCGGTACGTGCTGTCCGATTGCGCGGCGCGCTTCGTCCTGACCAGCAACGATTCGCTGGGCAAAGTCAACGAGCTGATCGAAGGTTGTGACAGCGTCAAGTCGGTCTTCAACGTGGGAACCGACCCAGATGGCTATTCACAGGCCAACCTCGACATCGTCGTCACCCCGGACGATCTCGCGTATGTCATCTACACCTCCGGCTCGACGGGCCGCCCGAAGGGCGTTTTGCTCGAACACCGTGGTGTCGTCAACCTCTGTGTGTGGGGGCGTGACGAACACAAGCTCACCGAAGCGGATGTGTGTCTGGAATTTGCTTCCTACAGCTTTGACGTATCGGTTCTGGAAACGTTCTGTCCGCTGTTCTACGGCGCTCGTCTGCACGTGCTCTCGACGTCGCAACGCCTCTCGATCGAGGAGTTTGCCGATGCTGTCCATCGTGTCAAAGGCACGCTGCTGATGATTCTGCCGGTCGTCTTCTTCAAACATTTGGCGACCTATCTGGCAGACGAGGACTTCCCGAAACTGCGCACGCTCCGCCAGATCAACACAGCAGGGGAAGCGTTGACCGGGGAGATCGTCCGTCTGTGGCAACGCCGTTTCGGACTGGACATCGTGATCGGCAATGGCTATGGCCCGACCGAGGCGACCGTGCTCTCCACGTTTCATGCGGTGACCGACTACGTGCCCGAAGACCGTGCCAACATCCAGATCGGGGGTCCGTTGCTAAACTACGAGACCTTGATCCTCAGCGAATCGATGCAAGTCTGCCCGATCAACGTACCGGGCGAGTTGTGCATCGGCGGGATCGCGCTGGCACGCGAATATCTAAACCAACCGGAGAAAACGGCAGAGGTGTTCATCCCGCATCCGTTCTCCGACAACCCGAGCGACCGCCTGTACCGTTCTGGCGACATCTGCAAACTGTTGCCAGATGGCACGATCGAATACTTAGGACGCAAGGACGCGCAGGTCAAAGTGCGCGGGTACCGAATCGAGATCGGGGAGATCGAGGACACGTTTGCCAAGCAACCGGAAGTCCAAGAGGTCGCCGTGATCGCCAAGGCGGACGCGGATGGCACGAAGCGCCTGATCGCGTTCTACACCACCGTCGACGGCGTTTCGATGGATACCGAAGACATCAAGAGATTCCTCGGCACCCGCCTACCAGACTTCATGATCCCAGAAGTGATCTCGTTCATCGACGAGATGCCGATGACGCCAAGCGGCAAGATGGACCGCAAAGCGTTGGCGGCCCGCGAAGACTTCGTACAAGCGGTGCAACGTCCATACGTCGAGCCGGAAAATGAGGAACAGCGCGTCCTCGCCGATGCGTGGCGCCAAGTGCTCGAAGTGGAGCGCGTCGGCATCCACGATGACTTCTTCGACATGGGCGGTCACTCGCTCAAGATCCTGAAAGTCCTCGTTCTGCTCAAGCCGCACTTCCCGAGTCTGCGCGTACAAGACTTCTTCCTCTACCGCACGGTCGTGGAGATGGAGCACGCCATTCAGGAGCAAAAAGGGAAAAAGAGCGTCCACCAACGCACGGGTCGTTCGCGAACCCGCATCCTCAGCGAGGAGAAAGTGTTCGGGGTCTTCCCAGAGGACGGCATCGTCACCGACAAATTCGAGACGGTGTTCCTGACCGGTGCGACCGGCTATCTCGGCGCGCACATCCTCTATGAGTTGTTCAAGAAAACGGAAGCGCACATCCTCTGCCTCGTGCGTCAGTCTGACAACACGACCGTCGAGGAGCGTTTGGAAGCCACGATCCGTTTCTACTTCGGCGACGAAGTGGCTTTGGAGATGGCACCGCGCGTCACAGCTGTAGCAGGTGACCTCGCCAAGGAAGGTCTCGGCCTCACGCCAGAAGTGGCGTCATACCTCAACGAAAACGTCGATTCGATCATCCACTCCGGGGCGGACGTTCGCCACTACGGCGATGTCGAGCACTTCGAAGCGGTCAACGTCGGCGGTACGAAACAGTTGCTGGACATCGCGCGCCGACGTCCAGGCGTGCGTTTCCACCACGTCTCGACGATCACCGTGCTCGAAGCGACACCGGATGATGCTTACGGACAAGCCTTGCTGGAAAATGTCTACGTCGCGACCAAGATTCGCGCCGAAGACATGGTGCGCGAGGCGATCGAGGAGGGCATTCCGTGTACGGTGTTCCGCGCCGGCAACCTGATCTGCCATTCCAAGACCGGTCAGTTCCAGCGCAACATCGACCAGAACGCTTTCTACCGCAGCATCCGCGCGATCTTGCAGTTGGAAGCAGCGCCGGAAGTGCGCTCCTTCGTCGACCTGACACCGATCGACTATGCGGCTTCGGCACTGGTCTATCTGACGCAACAGCGCGAGACGGTTGGGCGTGCGATCCACCTCTGCAACTGGGAGCAGATCACCAACAACTCGATGATTCAGTACTTGCAATCGTTCGGGTATCCGATCGCGATCTTGAACCCACAAGCGTACCAAGAGTTCCTGTTCCGCCAATCGGCTACGCAAAACGACACGCTCCAGTTGATCATCGCCCAGATGGAAGGCGATGGTCCGCGTGAAACGAACGTCAAGTTCTCTTGCATTGAAACACAAGTCCTGCTACAAGGCAGTGACGTGCAGTGTGCGAAGCCGGACCCGATGTTGATCTTCAACATGGTCAAGTACGCCATCAGCATCGGCTACTTCCCGAACTACCGCCACTTCGAAGCCCTCGCAGGCGCCGACAAGCGCAACGAGTCCCGTTTCATCTCGCACGTTCTCACCGCCGGCAGCGAATCCTAAGTTTTCGCCAAAAGAGCCTCCCCGCTATCAGGGGAGGCTCTTTTTTCCACCATTTAGTTGTAAAAAAGTCGTGTGATTTGGGTAAAGGAGGTGTTATAATGTCTACGTCTGTTTTGCAACGTAGGAGGAGATCAGAAGTGCAAGTGATACTAAAATACAAGATGCCGGTGTTGATCGCCTTGACAGCGGTAGTCCTATACCGGATCTTCCAAGTGTCGAGTTGGGGGTGGGCTTGCCTCGCCGTACTGGTATTGGCACTGATCGGCACTCAGAAGGACATGAAGTCGATTTCGTGGGAGCAATTCCTACCAGCTGGCTTGATCGCGTTGACCGTGTTTTACCTGATCTACGAAAATGGCGGCCCGATGTGGGACAAAGTCGTGCAATGGCAGTTCCACAGCATCAACCGAGCGTTTGACTGGAATGCGACGTTCAACTCGATCCCGTTCAACGACGCCAAGTTCATGCGTCTCTGGCAACCAGAGTGGCTGACCAAGTACTTTAGCTGGGTGTACATGTACGGCTTCACGCTGTCGTATTGGGTTTGCGTAATCCGCGCGTTCTTCACCAAGGATGTGAAAAAACTCGCCCTCTACGCGATGGCAGGCTATCTCTTGCAAGTGCCGCTGATCCTGCCGTTCTACAATACGATCTTGTTGCAGGAAGTTTGGTTTGTACAGGGGACCCCGGACCTGCTGCAGCGCATGATGTCGCCGGAGCAAGCGTACACCACCGCGTGGAACTGCTTTCCGAGCATGCATACCTCGATTGCCTTCGCCGCGATTCTGCTGGCGTTGCGTGAGAAAAGCCGTTGGTACAAGGTCGTGATCCTGTCCTACTGCTCGTCGATCATCATCGCGACGATGTACCTGAAAATTCACTGGGTGATCGATGTGTTCGCTGGGATGGCGTTTGCGTTCCTCTGTGTGAAACTCGCAGACTGGATCGTGGGCGCGAGGTGGTTCAAGAGCTTCACGCTCAAGTTTGAAGGCCTGCTGATGCGAGATGTAGCCCCGCCACAACCGACAGCAACCCAGCTTTCAACCCCAATCGAATAACGAGCGCAACAAAAAAGTCGGGGTGAGCACCCCGACTTTTTTTAATCCCGCAACACGAACTCCGTGACGACTTCTGCAAAACGCTCCGCTTGCTCAACAGCCGGTACGTGCCCCGCTTCTGCGATCACGACTTCCTCCGAAACGGCCACATCTCGCAGGACGGCAGCAGCCTGCACGTCGCAGGTGACCGAGTCAGACTCCCCGCGAATCAACAGGGTAGGGCACGTCAACTCGGGCAGGAGCGGGAGCAACGATTGGAAAATACTTGGGTCTGCGTAGAGTTTCTGGACGTGCATCTCCGTGCGTTCCCAGTTGTCCTTGGGTAGACCGGAGTTGTTGATCAGGTTGCCAAAGTAACCTGGAGTCGGGCGATACCAGTAGAGGTTGTCGCGGTGTTCCTCCAGTTTCGACGACAGCTCGACCATCTGCGAGTAGCGGTCTTGGACAGGGAGTTCGGCTTGCAGGAGGGTGGTGGCTGCTGCCACTTGCTCTGCGTTGCCGAGTTTGGTGAATTCGGCTGCTGATTTTTGCAACATGTATTTGGTGCAGAGATCGAAATCCAGCGCCGGGCAATCGAGCAGCAGTTTCTCTACCGATTCCCGATACTGGTGGGCGTACAGCGTCGCGAGGAAGCCCCCGAAGGAGTGTCCGAGCACAGACCATTGCAAGTAGCCGAAGTGTTCACGCAACGCTTCAAAATCTTCGAGCAGGTCTTGCAGGGTGAGCGGGTCCTCCTCTGTCAGCGCTTCTGAGCGCAGGACTCCGCGTTGGTCGAGCGCGATCACGCGCAAGTTCTGCGAGAGGCGTTCGCGCTGTGCTAGCATGAACTCGTAGCAGCCAGTGCCGCCGGGACCGCCGTGCAAGAACAACAGGGCAGGTGCGTCCTCCGGGCCAACTGCTTCCACGTACAGACCTTTGCCGCGAATCGGTATCCATTGGGTTTGAGTCATCAAATCGTCCTCCTATCCTCGTTGTTCTTCAGGTTCGCGATTTACCTTCCATTTCCTTTTTTAGGGGTGTGCGGTACAATAATAGAGTCATACGAAAAGGGGAGACGCAACGACATGAAAAAAGAATTCTTCGTCCAGAATCGCAAGAATTTGCATGACCGCCTGCCGGATCAATCGATCACGCTGTTTTTTGCCGGCGAAGCGCCGCAAAAGTCGGCCGATGATAAGTACGTGTTCACACCGAATCGCAACTTCTACTACTTGACCGGCTTGGTCAAGGAACAACTGATCCTCGCATTTTTGAAACTCGACGGCAAGGTCGAGGAGCAACTGTATATCCAGCGCGTGGACCCGGTGTTGGAAAAGTGGGAAGGCAAGATGCTGACCACCGATGAAGCGAAGGAATTGACCGGCGTGGCAACGGTGCGTTACCTCGACGAGTTTGAAAGCGTTGCATTCAACCGCACGTTACATAACAACGAAGTACATGCACTGGCGCTCGACCTCGAACGCCGTGGCTTCGACGCACTGCCGACGCGCGCCAACCTGTTTGCACAAGAGGCGAAGACACGCTACCCGTACTTGCAAATTGTAAACATCTACCCGGCTGTCTCTGAGCTGCGCACGCGCAAAACGGCGGAGGAAGTCGCCAAGATCAAGAAGGCGGCCGAACTCACCAACCTCGGCATCCAGCGCATGATGAAGCACGCGCATGAGTGTGAGACGGAGTACCAACTGGAGGCACACTTTAATTTTGCCCTGCACTCTGCGGGTATTCGCGAGACGGCATTCCATTCGATCGTCGCAGCGGGCGGCAACGCGACCGTCCTGCACTATTCGGAGAACAACTGCCGGATCGGTGACAACGAGCTCGTCCAGATCGACCTCGGCGCGGAGTTTGAATTCTACAAAGCCGACATCTCCCGCGTGATTCCGAAAAGCGGGACGTTCACCGATCGCCAGAAGCAACTGTACAACATCGTGCTCAAGGCCGAGTTGGAAGTCATCGCGGCGATCAAGCCCGGTGTCCCGTTCAAGGAACTCAATGAGATCGCCAAGCGCGTGCTGGCGGAGGGGTGCATCCAGATCGGTCTGATTCAGGAGGCTTCCGAACTGCCGGAATACTACTACCACGGGGTCAGCCATCACCTCGGCCTCGACACGCACGATGTCGGCAACTACCGCGAACTCGTGTTGGAGCCGGGCATGGTGTTGACGGTCGAGCCAGGCCTGTATGTGGCGGCGGAACAGATCGGCATTCGCATCGAGGACGACGTGCTCGTCACAGAGGATGGCCATGAAGTGCTGTCGGAGGGCATCTTGAAAACCGTTGAGGAAATCGAAGCTTATATGGCTCGTTAATGTTTGAATGTAGTCGATTATCATGAAAAAGAGTCTCCGCAGGAACAGCGGAGGCTCTTTTTCCTTTTTTCCAACTGTAAAATCGGGGAATCCCCTGAGTTTCTACTGGATCAGGAGTCTGTATAATGACAAGCATAGACGTGTCAAGATAAAGGGAGGGTTGTGTATGATCCGGCATCAGGAGCAGATCCAGCACGCGTTAGATGATCTGCGTGCGCAAGTGGCGGCAGACTTTCTCGCGTTGGCAATTCCGGAGCCGGACGGCCAGATGCGCTGGCAGTACGCCTCCGGGAACCGCAATGATCGCTTCAAACGCATCTTTTTACGCCCCGGCAAGGGCATCGCAGGACGGGTGGTTTCACTGGGCCGCCCGGTCGCTGTAGAAGGAATGACCCCGAAGGCGGGGGACGACCCCCGCGACTACCCGATACTGCTCGCGGAAGGCCTCTGCTGCGCGGTGGGTGTGCCTGTGTTGCGCGGCGAACGCGTGCATGGCGTGTTGTTGGTCGCCAACCGATCGGAGCGCATCTTCGCTGATGCGGACGTCGATGCGCTGCTAGGTCTAGCAGAACAGCTCGGCTCCGTGTATAGTGAGAGGTAGATTTGGCGGAGGGGAAGTGTGTCAATGGGGTTCCATATGCTTGATGAGACAGCGGCTTTTTTGGAGACGCTGTTTGCTCATATCACAGATGCTATCCTCATCGTGGACGCCAAGGGTGACGTGATCGGTGTCAATCCGGCCTTCGAACGAATGACCGGGTGGAGCGGTGCCGAATTGCTCGGGAAAAAGTCACTCTGTGAGCTGTGCCGTGGCATGGCGACCTGCCAAGAGGAGGCGTCTTGCATCGATTGCTTTGCATCGCGGTTGCAGACGCCATCCTTCCAGATGCACGTGGTCACCAAGCGTGGTGAGGAGATTGCCGTCGCGGCTTCTTCAACTCGCCTGCCATTGGAGGCAGGGGGTCAGGGCGCCCTGGCCGTTATATTACGCGACACATCAGATATGCAACGCATAGAGCGGGAACGTCACCAGCGTCAATTGACGAACTATGTGATTCAAGCGCAAGAGGAAGAGCGCAAGCGCATCTCCCGCGATCTGCACGATGGGATCGGTCAAGCGCTGTATAGCATCATGGTCGGGTTGCGCGTCGTGAACCAGTTGCAGATCGACGAAGAGATCAAGCATCACTTGGAAGAGGTCCAGCAGTTGACGGCCCGCACGATGGAGGAGGTCAAAAGCCTCTCCGTCGAACTGCGTCCGTCTGCGCTCGATGACCTCGGCTTGGTGGCTGCTTTGCGTTCCTATGCCAAGCGCTTTGAACAAACGTTCGGCATCCTCACACATATTGAGATCAGCGGTCAGCGTCGACGCTATCACTCGACGGTGGAGACGGCGTTGTACCGAATCTGCCAAGAGGCGATGACCAATGCGGCGAAGTACGCTGACACCGACCAGATCACCCTGCGGTTCGTCGACCGGGCAGATAGGGTGGAGCTGGAGGTTGAGGACGCAGGGATCGGATTCGACCCGACCCAATTGCAAATTCGTGGAACTGGTCTCGGCTTGTTCGGCATGCGGGAACGCGTGAGCCTGTTGGGCGGCACGTTGACGCTCACATCGGCCCCACAAAAAGGGACCAAGATCCACGTGGAAATTCTAGTAGATGAGAAAGGGGGTCCGCGCTATGTCCATCCGACTGCTGATCGCGGATGATCATGCCATCGTGCGTTCCGGGCTGTCCATGTTGCTGAACAACCAAGCGGACATGGAAGTGGTCGGGACGGCGGCGGACGGTGCCGAGGCGTTCACCAAAGCGCTGGAATTGCGCCCAGACCTCGTGTTGATGGACCTGAGCATGCCGCCGGGGGAGAACGGTCTCTCCGCGACCACCCGATTAAAAGCGGAAGCACCTGAGATCGACATCCTCGTGTTGACGATGCACGATGATGAGGAATACCTGTTCCGGCTGTTGCAAGCAGGAGCGTCGGGGTATCTTTTAAAAAGCGCCCCCGACAATGACTTGCTGACGGCGATTCGCACGATCCATTTTGGGGCTGCGTATCTGCACCCATCTGCGACCAAGTCGTTGATCGCCGAGTTTTTGCAGCGCGTGCATCGTGGCGAAGATGTGGAGCATTTTCAAGTGCTCACCGACCGCGAACAGGAGATTCTCGCCTTGATCGCCAAAGGCTACGCGAACAAGGACATCGCGGAGAAGTTGATCGTCTCCGTGAAAACGGTCGAGTCGCACAAGGCGAAGATCATGGAGAAGTTGCAGATGCGGACGCGGCCTGAGCTGGTGCGCTATGCTCTGAAAAAAGGTCTGCTCGATTTTGAATAGCACGCATAGGTTTAACAGCCAGATTCCTCGCGAATCTGGCTGTTTTTTTGTCTATTTATGTCGAACTAGGGAGTTCCCTCCGACATATCGGGGAATATCCCGATACTCGCGCCCCTCGTCGTGGCGCTATACTCAAGTCAACGAAGCGTAAGGAGGAGACACCATGGACAATAAAGAATCGAACGAGTCGTTACGCGGTACGTTCGTAGCAGTCATGATTCTCGGGTTCTTGATTCTAGGTTCTTGGATTGGCGTCTTCACCCTGTATCTACTCCGTAAATAACAGGGGAAACGCCGAGAGGAGGTTGCAATCATGCACGTTCATAAACTAGAAAAAATCTGGCTCACCTTCGGAGGACTGATGCTCGCCGCGTTCCTGGTCGTTCTGACGATCAACGCGTTCGCGATGGGCAACACCCCGCCATCCGACCTGCAACAAATCGACCCGACCAAGGTCGACCAAACACCGCCGTTCGACAAGCCGGGCCTCGTCAAGATCAGCGAAAACGAGTACGACCTGAACATGATCGGGTACGCATTCGGGTACACCCCAGCGCTAGTGGAAATTCCGAAAGGCGCAACCGTACACTTCCACGTCACTTCGCGCGATGTCATGCACGGCTTTGAAGTCGCTGGCACCGACGTCAACATGATGTTGACCCCCGGTCTCGTCAACTCGGTTACCAAAACTTTCAACGACGTCGGCTCGTTCCTGATCCTCTGCAACGAGTACTGCGGGACAGGTCATCAGATCATGGCAGCACACCTCGTCGTCAAATAACACACACAATCGCAGTAAGTCGAAAAGGACGTGACGATTCATGAGTACTAGAAGCATAGACCGTCGGTCAGCAGAAATGAGCCTCGCCTATGTGCTCACCGCGTTTTTCTTCTTCGGTATCGGTGCATTGGCGGGCCTCTTGCAAGGGCTGGTTCGCGGCGGGGTCATCACCCTGCCAGAATGGATTAACTACTACCAGATCCTCACCGCGCATGGCGTGTTGATGGGCCTTGTCTTCACCACATTCTTCATCGTTGGTTTCTTCTACGCCGGGATGGCGAAAACGATCACGCTCCCCAAACTCTCCGTCAAGCTCGGTTGGCTCGGGTGGGTGGTCATGTTCTTCGGGACCGTCATGGCGGTTGCGACGATCTCCACTGGAGAAGCTTCGGTTATGTATACGTTCTATGCACCGCTAAAAGCCTCCCCGTGGTTCTACATCGGCTCCACGTTGCTCGTCATCGGTTCTTGGATCGCAGGTGCAGGCATGACCTATGCTTACACCCAATGGCGCAAGCAAAACACCAACCAGCGCTCGCCGCTGTTCACCTTCATGGTCATGGCTACTCTGGTGTTGTGGTATGTCGCAACGCTAGGTGTCGCAGCTGAGATGTTGTTCCAACTGATCCCGTGGTCGTTTGGCTGGACCGATACGGTCAACGTCGTGCTCTCCCGGATGTTGTTCTGGTTCTTCGGTCATCCGCTGGTGTACTTCTGGTTGATGCCTGCCTACGCTGCTTGGTACAACTGCGTACCGAAAATCATCGGAGGCAAGATCTTCTCCGATTCGCTAGCACGTGTCGTCTTCATCCTGTTCATCCTGCTCTCGATTCCGGTCGGTTTCCACCATCAGTTGACGGAGGCTGGGATTTCGGAAAAATGGAAAATTGTCCACGTCGCGCTGACACTCGGTGTCGTGTTGCCGTCGATGATGACCGCCTTCTCCTCGTTTGCAACGTTTGAAGCGGTCGGTCGTGCCAAAGGCGCACGCGGCGTGTTCGGTTTCTTCAAAAAACTGCCGTATGGTGATGTTCGATTCTTCGCCCCGTTCATGGGCATGCTGTTCTTCATCCCGGCCGGGATCGGCGGGATCATCAACACCTCCAACCAAATGAACGTGGTCGTACACAACACGATCTGGGTCACCGGTCACTTCCACATCACGGTAGGGGCTGCCGTCGCTCTGACCTTCTTCGGCATCGCGTACTGGTTGATTCCGTCCTTGATGGGTCGCCAGTTGACCAAAGGCGCACACCGCGCTGGGATCATCCAGACGTTGTTCTGGACGGTCGGGATGCTGATCATGTCGGGTGCGATGCACTTCATGGGTCTGCTGGGTGTGCCGCGCCGTACCGACTACACCACGTACATGGACGATCCGCTCGGTCTGTCGTGGATGAAGTATGAAACGCTGATGGCGATCGGCGGCGTGCTGTTGTTCATCAGCGCCGTGCTGATGATCTGCAACGCGATCTACCTCTGGAAATTCGCACCGGTTGGGGAGACCGAATTCCCGATGGCTGAGAACTCCTTGGAAGTTCGCCAACAAACCCCGCGCATCCTCGAAAACTGGAAAGTTTGGATCGCAATCCTCGCCTTCCTGATCCTCGTCTCCTATGGCTACCCGATCTACGATGCCATCGTACATGCACCGCCAGGCGCACCGGGTATGAAAACATGGTAAGCAGTTGAAAAAAAAGTCCTCCGCATGTTGAGCATGCGGAGGACTTTTTTTATACTGAGGGGGAGGAGTGTGATCGTATGAGATTGAATGGCAAGCGCGTGTTGAGTTTCGTGGACGAAGAATTCGAAGATCTGGAGCTCTGGTACCCGATCTACCGCGCACGGGAAGAAGGTGCGGAGGTGGTCTTGATCGGACCGAAACAGGGACAGGTCTATCATGGCAAATACGGTGTACCTGCGCAGGCTGATCTGGCGTTGGCCGATGTGAACGCGGACGACTATGATGCTGTGTTGGTGCCGGGTGGTTGGGCTCCCGATAAACTGCGCCGCTATCCAGAAGTGCTGGAGATCGTGCGCAAGATGGACGAGCAGCAGAAACCGATCGGTCAGATCTGCCACGCCGGCTGGGTGTTGATCTCAGCCAAGATCCTCCAAGGGCGCAAGGTCACCTCGACACCGGGAATTCGAGACGACATGGAGAATGCCGGGGCGACGTGGATCGACGAGCCGGTGGTGATCGATGGACACTTGGTGTCCAGCCGTCGCCCGCCTGATTTGCCCGAGTATGCGAAGGCATTCTGTGATGTATTGGCAACGAGGACTTGACAAGCGTAGCCTCGTTCGGTCACAATGAGTTCGAGTACCGACAATATTCTAATAAGTGAGTGATAGCGATGCTAGTGAGATCCCTTTGGGACAGACGTCAACAATCGCATAGGGATCTCTTTTTAAAAAGGGACTGAGTGGAAGGGTAACACCTTCCGCCCAGTCCCTTTCTTTAGCTAAAGCAAGAAAGGGGAAGTTGCAAGATGATTACAATTCGAGATGTGGAACTGGATGGAGTACGGGTGACGGCGGAGGATGTAGCCCGCGTCGCATGGGAAGGCGCACAGGTGCTCGTCGGGGCTGATGCGTGGGAGCGCGTGGCGACGTGCCGCCAGATGGTCGAGGAGTTGGTGACCTCAGGCAAGGTCGTCTATGGGGTGACGACCGGATTTGGTAAGTTCAGCGATGTACACATCTCGCCGGAGGACGCTGTTCAGTTGCAGGCCAACCTGATCCGCAGCCACGCCTGCGCTGTCGGGGAGCCGCTGCCGGAACCGACCGTCCGTGCGCTGATGATGTTGCGCGCCAACGCCCTCGTCAAAGGCTACTCGGGCATCCGCCCGGAGACGTTGAAATTGCTGGTGAACTGTCTGAATGCAGGCGTACATCCGGTGATTCCGTCCCAAGGCTCGCTCGGTGCCAGTGGTGACCTCGCGCCGCTGTCCCATCTCGCGCTCGTGCTGATGGGCGAAGGGGAGGCGTTTTACCAAGGGGAGCGACTCTCGGCGGCAGAGGCGCTCGCCAAGGCGAACCTCCAGCCGATCACGCTGCAAGCCAAGGAAGGGCTCGCGCTGATCAATGGCACGCAAGCGATGGCGTCGATCGGCACCCTGACGCTGGTGAAAGCGCTTCGGCTGGCGAAGGCCGCCGACATGATCGCCGCCTTGACCACCGAAGCGTTGCGCGGCATCCCGGCCGCTTTTGATGAGGATGTGCATCGTGTGCGCCCGTACCCGGAGCAGATCGGGGTCGCGGCGAACTTGCGCACGCTGTTGCAGGGCAGTCGGTTGACGACAGAGCCGGGCGAGATCCGCGTGCAGGATGCGTACTCGCTGCGCTGTCTCCCGCAAGTGCATGGGGCCACTCGCCAAGTGCTCGGCTATGCGCAGGAGAAGTTGGCGATTGAGATCAACGCGGCGACCGACAACCCGTTGCTGTTTGTCGAGGAGGGCAAGGTCATTTCTGGCGGCAACTTCCACGGGCAACCGATCGCGTTCGCGATGGACTTTCTGAAGATCGGCATGAGTGAGTTGGCGAACATCTCGGAGCGGCGCACGGAGCGATTGGTCAACCCGGCGCTCTCGGGACTCCCGGCGTTCTTGAGCCACGACCCTGGCATCGCATCGGGGATGATGATCCTGCAGTACGTCTCCGCGTCACTGGTCTCGGAAAATAAAGTGTTGGCACACCCGGCGAGCGTCGATTCGATCCCGTCGTCGGCGAACCAAGAGGATCATGTCTCGATGGGCACCACCGCCGCCCGCCACTGCGACCAAGTCGTCACGAATGTTTCGAAAGTGCTGGCCATCGAGCTGATCTGTGCGGCTGAAGCGGCAGAATTCGTCGGGGCCGAGCGTCTCGCGCCTGCCACTCGCAAACTGTATGAACAGCTCCGCGCCATCGTTCCCCCGGTGCTCACCGACCGTTCGACCAGCGCCGAGATTGAAAAGGTGGCACAAGAGTTGTTGCTCGGGGATTGGCAGGCATCTGTCGAAGCGATCTCCGGCCCGCTGTACTAACATTAGAGGAGGAATTTTCAAAATGACCACTCAAAAACGCACGATCCGCGCCGCGCGCGGTACCGAACTGACTTGCAAAGGCTGGGTGCAGGAAGCAGCCCTGCGCATGCTGATGAACAACCTCGATCCAGACGTGGCCGAACGCCCGGAAGACCTCGTCGTCTACGGCGGGATCGGCAAAGCGGCGCGCAACTGGCCGTCCTATGATGCGATTGTGCGCGAACTGCAACAATTGGAAAGCAACGAAACCCTGCTGGTGCAATCCGGCAAGCCGGTCGGCGTGTTCCGCACGCATGAGCGCGCACCTCGCGTCCTGCTCTCCAACTCCGTGCTCGTGCCGGCATGGGCGAACTGGGAGCACTTCCGCGAGCTGGAGCAAAAGGGCCTGATGATGTACGGCCAGATGACGGCAGGTAGCTGGATCTACATCGGTACCCAAGGCATCCTGCAAGGAACCTACGAGACGTTCGCAGAAGCAGGGCGTCAAGCGACAGGGAGCACGCTCAAAGGCACGCTGACCTTGACAGCAGGTCTCGGCGGAATGGGGGGCGCACAACCGCTCGCCGTCACGATGAACGAAGGGGTCGTGATCGCAGTTGAGGTCGACCGCACCCGCATCGAGCGCCGCATCCAGACTCGTTACTGCGATGTGCTGGCGGAGACGCTGGACGAAGCACTCGTGCTGGCAGACGAGGCGAAAAAAGCGGGCAAGCCGCTCTCGATCGGACTGCTCGGCAACGCGGCGGAGATCTTCCCAGAGTTTGTTGACCGCGGAATCAAGCCGGACTTCGTGACCGACCAAACTTCTGCGCACGACCCGTTGATCGGCTACATCCCGGCAGGTTACACGCTTGAACAAGCGGCAGAACTGCGCACACAAGACCCGGTACGATACGTAGAACTCTCCAAAGCCAGCATGGCGAAGCATGTCCGCGCGATGCTCGACCTGCAAAAAATGGGTTCCGTCGTGTTCGATTATGGCAACAACATCCGCCAAGTGGCGTTCGATTATGGCGTCGAGGACGCGTTTAACTTCCCAGGCTTCGTGCCAGCTTACATCCGCCCGCTGTTCTGTGAAGGCAAAGGCCCGTTCCGCTGGGCGGCGCTCTCTGGGGATCCGGAAGACATTCGCAAAACGGATGAACTCATTCTCAAGCTGTTCCCGGAAAACGACCACCTGCGCCGTTGGATCACGTTGGCGCGGGAAAAAGTCGCCTTCCAAGGGCTCCCGGCGCGCATCTGCTGGCTCGGCTATGGCGAGCGCGCCAAGTTCGGTCTCGCGATCAACGAGATGGTCAAAAACGGCGAGCTGAGCGCACCGATCGTCATCGGGCGCGACCACCTCGACTGCGGCTCTGTCGCATCACCGAACCGCGAGACGGAGAGCATGAAGGACGGCTCGGACGCTGTTGGTGACTGGGCGATCCTCAACGCACTGATCAACACGTCCGCAGGCGCGTCTTGGGTTTCCGTCCATCACGGCGGTGGTGTGGGCATGGGGTACTCGTTGCATGCAGGCATGGTCGTCGTCGCAGATGGCACCGATGCAGCGGCCGAGCGTCTGGAGGCGGTGTTGACCTCCGATCCGGGCATGGGCATCATCCGCCATGTAGATGCTGGGTACGACGAAGCGATCGAAGCGGCAGAGCAACATGGCGTCCGCGTTCCCATGCGCGACCAAGCCTAAGCCAAAGGAGCTGAGCACGTTGAACAAGATTCCGCAACAGATAGACCTCCTCGTCACCAACATCGGAACGCTCGTCACGCCGCTGGGGAACCACCCGCGCGGCGGGATCGAGATGCAGGAGCTGCAGGTGATCGCAGGCGCGGCGGTTGCAATTCATGCAGGTCGCATCGCGTGGGTGGGGCAGGAACAGGAAGTTCAAGGCGCGCTACAGGGCGTGGAGATTCTGGCGACGATCGACGCTGGCGGCCGTCTGGTCACACCGGGTCTGGTCGATCCGCATACGCATCTCGTGCACGGAGGTTCCCGTGAGCACGAACTGGCGCTGAAACGCTCCGGTGTGCCGTACTTGGAAATCCTCGCACGCGGCGGCGGCATCCACAGCACCGTCAACGCCACCCGCAACACGTCGGAGGATGCCCTGTACAGCAAAGCACTTTCCAGCCTGAATGAGATGATGCTCCAAGGTGTGACCACCGTCGAAGCGAAAAGCGGCTATGGCCTTACGCTGGAGGACGAACTGAAACAACTGCGCGTTGCCAAACGCTTGCAGGAAAACCACCCGCTCACACTCGTCTCGACCTTCATGGGCGCACACGCAGTCCCGCCGGAGTACAAAGGCCGCGAGGAGGAGTATGTCGACCTGATCGTAGACGAGATGCTCCCGCGTGTAACGGACGAAGGGTTGGCGGAGTTCTGCGACGTGTTCTGTGAGCAGGGCGTGTTCACCATCGAACAGTCCCGGCACATCTTGATGGAAGGCAAGCGCAACGGCTTGATTCCAAAAATTCACGCCGACGAGATCGTGACGCTCGGCGGGGCACAACTGGCAGCTGAAGTCGGCGCCATCTCCGCCGAACACTTGCTGGCGAGCAGCGATGAAGGGTTGCAAGAGATGGCGGAGGGCGGCGTGATCCCCGTGTTGCTGCCTGGCACATCCTTCAACCTTGGGCTGACCGAGCATGCCCGTGCCCGCGACATGATCGATCGCTACGACTTGCCGGTTGCCATCGCGACCGATTACAACCCAGGCTCCTGCCCGACGGAATCGATCCAACTGATCATCTCGTTGGCCTCTGTCAATTTAAAGATGACCCCTGAGGAGATCCTGACCGCCTGCACGATCAACGCCGCCAACGCATTGGGGCGCGGCTTTGAGATCGGTACGATTGAAGCCGGGAAGCGAGCGGACCTCGCGATTTTTGACGCCCCGAGCTTGGCGTATCTCCCGTACCACTTTGGAATCAACCACACGCACGGCGTGATCAAGGACGGGCGTGTCCTCGTCTGGAACCGCGCGATCGTGAGCGGGGAGGGCGAGGCATGAGCCGAGAGATCCCTTTTTTAAAAACGCCTGAGCAAGCGGCGTTTCGTGACCAGATGGAAACCAAAGTGGCGCACTGGATCACCCAGTGGGATGGCGTGGAAAAACTAGCGGCAGGGCTGGTTGGCCTGCCGCTCTCCAAACCGTCGATCTCGCACTCTGGTGCTTCGACCACTCCGGCTGCTGTACGTGCGGCGTTCAAGTCGTTCACCACCTACAGTTTGGAGTACGGCGTGGATCTGCAAACCCTCGCCGTGCGCGATCTTGGCGATATCCAGATGCATCCGACCGACATTCACGAGTGCCACCGCCGGATCGAGGAGAGCCTGCACACGCTGTATGAACAGCAACCGCAACTCGTCCCGATCCTGATCGGTGGCGACCACTCGACCAGTTGTCCGTCGATCAAAGCGTTCGCCGCCCGCTATCCAGAGAAAAAGATCGGGATCATCCACTTCGATGCCCATCACGATGTCCGCAACTTGGAGGATGGAGGCCCTACCAACGGCACCCCATTCCGAGGTCTGCTGGAATCCGGGGTGGTGGAGGGCAAGCACATCGTCCAGATCGGCATCCGCGGCTTCATGAACTCCAAGGCCTATCATGAGTATGTCAAAAGCCACGGTGTACACATCTTCACGTCGCGCGATGTGCGTCGACTGGGCATCGACGATGTGCTCGACCAAGCGTTGGAGCTAGCCGGTGACGGGACGGAGGCGTTGTTCGTTTCCTTTGACGTCGATGTGATCGACCAAGCGTATGCACCAGGATGCCCGGCGGTCGGCACCGGCGGGATGAACCCGTGGGATGCATTGGACGCGCTGTACCGCCTCGGGGCACTGCCGCAGGTGCAGGGCATCGATTTTGTCGAATTCGATCCGACCGTCGATGTGCGCAATCTCACCACGCGGATGACCGTGCAATTCATGCTGACATTTCTCGCTGGGTTCAGCCAACGCGAAACCTCCGTCTAAAGTCGGAACTGCAAATGCCATTTATATGATAAACTAGATGGCAGAACGCAAGGGTAGTTAGATGAGGAGGGTACTCAGTTTTGGGTAATGTGGCAAGTTTTTTACGCAACCGGTTCGTACAATCGATCCTGTTATCCGGTCTGTTTTTGCAGATGGGCATCTGGATTCGGAACTTTGCGGTGTTGTTGTATGTCATGGAGAAAACCAACAATGATGAGGTCGCGGTTTCGCTGATTTCCGTGGCGGAATTCGCGCCGATCTTCTTGTTCTCCTTTATCGGAGGTACGTTTGCGGACCGCTGGCGACCGAAGCGCACGATGGTCTGGTGTGACTTCCTGAGCGCGATCTCCGTGTTCGTGGTGTTGCTCACCTTGGTCACCGGGACGTGGCAAGTGATCTTCTTCGCTACGTTGGTGTCGGCGATCCTGTCGCAGTTCTCGCAACCGTCCGGGATGAAGCTGTTCAAGATCCACGTGCCGGCCGAACTGTTGCAGACAGGGATGGCGTTGTACCAGACGATGTTCGCGATGTTCATGATCATCGGCCCGGCGCTGGGGACGTTCGTCTACCAGACCTACGGCATCAACGTATCGGTCGGGATCATGGGGGTTGCGTTCCTGCTGTCGGCTGCTGCGCTGATGTTCCTCCCTCCAGATCCTACGGAGGAGCGCACGGCGAAGACTTCGGTTCTGGATGAGATGAAGGCAGGCGTCAAGTATGTGCTGTCCAAGCCGATCCTGCGCAGTTTGTGCGGTGGCTTTATGGCGGCGGGTCTCGGGGTTGGGATCATCCAACCGCTTGGCGTGTTCGTCGTCCTCGAACAATTGGGTCAGCCCAAGGAATTCCTCCAGTGGATGCTGATGATCAACGGGGCGGCGATGATCGTCGGCGGCGGCCTCGCGATGGGGATTACGAAAAAAATGGCACCGCAGGTGATGCTGGCGATCGGCATGGCGGTCTCGGGGATCACCATCGCGGTGATCGGGTACTCGACGAACCTCTACCTGACCTTGGCAGCGCAGTTCTTCAGCGGGTTGGTGATGCCGATGATTCAGATCTCCATCAACACGATGCTGTTGACCTCGACGGAGGAGGAATACATCGGTCGCGCGAACGGTATTCTCAACCCGCTGTTCATGGGGACGATGGTTCTGACGATGAGTTTGGCAGGGTGGCTGAAAGGTATGACCTCTCTGTCGACCGCGTACTTGGTCTCCGCCGTCTGTTTCCTGATCGGGGTGCTCGCTGTTGCACCGTTGTTCAAACTGATTCCGGTTCAGACCGCAAAACCAGAGGAAGCTTCCTAAACAAAAAGCGACGGGTTGGCATGTGCCAACCCGTCGCTTTTTTAGCGTCTATAGGTGCCGAGAAATTCGGAGAGTATCGCCCGCCACGACTTCAACGCCTCGGTGCGAGAACGTCCGTAAAACAGCCGGGTCAACGCGCCGATCGCTTCCTCGCGCTTCGGTGTGTAGGGGTGCCAGGAGATCTCGCGGGGCTTTTTGCCCGGGCTCGCCATCACTGAAGTTTGGTGGGAGAAGGTGTGCAGTCCGTTCGGGCCGTGGTAGCGACCCATGCCGCTCTGTTTCACCCCGCCAAACGGGAGATGCGGGTTGGCGACCGACGTGACCACTTCGTTGATGCAGACGTTGCCGCTGACCAATTGGCGGGTGACGCGCTTGGCCTTGTCGAGATCGCGGGTGAACACGCTGGCGTTGAGGCCGTAGATCGTCGCGTTGGCGAGGCGTGTCGCTTCCTCCTCGCTTTGGAACGTCATGATCGGCAACACGGGCCCGAACGTTTCGTCCATCATCAGTTTCATCGAATGATCGACCCCGGTCACCACGGTCGGTTCAAAATACAGCGTGCCATCGCCAGCCGGTTGTCCGCCACACACGATCTGTGCCCCACGCTCTACAGCGTCGCGCAGATGCTCCTGCACGATCTCCATCTGGGGCGGGAACGTCATCGAACCGTAGTCGACGCCACGGCGCATGGCGGTCGTTTTGGCCTTCACGAGGCTGAGGAACTTGTCATAGACAGAAGCTTCGACATAGACGCGCTCCACCGACATGCAGACCTGACCCGCATTGGCAAAAGCGCCCCACACCGCACCGTTGGCGGCGCGTTCAAGATCCGCATCGGCGAACACGATCAGCGGGTCCTTGCCACCCAGTTCCAACTCGACAGGGATCAAGTGTTCAGCAGCCGCTGCCATGATCTTGCGACCCGTGGCGACACTGCCGGTGAAAAAGATCTTGTCTGGGCGCGACTCAGTCAACAGGCGGCCGGCCTCGCGACCGCCGTGCACGACTTGAAAGACTCCGTCGGGCAGTCCGATCGCTTGAAACATCTTTTCAATCAACACACCAGCCATCGGAGTGATCTCAGAGGGCTTGAGCAGAACGCAGTTGCCAGCGATCAGCGCGGACAGCACAGGGGAGACGGACAGCAGGAAGGGAAAGTTCCACGGTGCGATGACGGCGACTACACCCATCGGTTTGTATTCGAGATAGGAGTGGTTGCCGAAAAACACGATCGGAGTCTTCACTTTCTGAGAAGATAGAATTTTCGATGCATTTTTCTCGTAGTAGTCCAGCAGATCGACGACCGGGAAGATTTCCAGCAGCACGGCTTCTGTGTAGACCTTGCCTGTGTAGGCGGCGAGGTTGTTCGCGATCTCTTCGACATGGTCGGAGATGTACTCGCGCAGACGCTTCATGTGGCCGAGCCGTTCGTGCAACGGGGTGTTCATCCAATCGTGACTAGCGGAACGAGCACGCTCTACGGCGGCGTTGATTTCATCTGCGTTCATCTCAGGCACGATTTCAATCGTCTCGCCGGTCGCTGGGTTGATTTGGGTGAGGTTGTTCATAGGACTCCTCCTCGTGCGAATCTTCTACCCTTATTGTACTTGATCAGAGGCGCTCTTGCATATCATCTACTACCAAGTAGGAGGAGGCTGATGCGGATGAACATGAACGATCCGGATTTTTTCATAGCTGTGAGTGGGTTGGAGGTAGTCGGGGTGTTTTTCATCCTCATCGCCTTGTTCGAGATCTTTCAAAAAGCCAAGCGCTAGAGCTTAAAAGACCTTCCACGCCACACGGGCAGGAAGGTCTTTTGCTGTTAGGCAGGTGAGCCCTCACGCGGGCGGGTGGCGCTTTCCTTTTCCTCGCTGTAGAGGGCTACGCGGTTGCGTCCAGCACGCTTGGCCCCGACATACATCGCACGGTCGGCGAAGCGCAACAGTTGCAAACCATCGGCCGCATCATCTGGGCAGGTGGCGATCCCGATCGAGACGGTCAGTTGGATGGTGACCAGATCGCCCTCCATCGTCGGCACGGGAATTTGCAAGGCCCCGACATGAGCACGAATCTGTTCGCCCACTTCAAGGGCGCGGGCCGAATCGGAACCGGGCAGGACGGCGATAAACTCCTCGCCACCGTAGCGGGCAACAAAGTCGTGTGCTCCGAGCACAGCTTCAAACGTGCGCGAAACGGTTTGCAGGACTTTGTTGCCTGCTACGTGTCCATACGTATCGTTGATTTTCTTGAAATGATCCAAGTCGATCAGCAGGAGGGAGAGCGGCGCCTGACCGTCCAGACGCTGAATCTCTTCACTGAGCCGCTTCTCGCCATAGCGATGGTTCGGCAGTTGGGTGAGTTCGTCGTACAAGCTCTGCTTCTCCACGTTCTCGTAGCGCATGGCATTGTGGTAGGACACGGAGAGCTGGTTGGCGAGGATGGAGACCGCGTCGAGCGTTGTGGCGTCGAATTCGTTGCTTTTCTGTGCGAGCAGGCAGCAGAACCCGTAATCGTCTCGACTGGAGCGAAACGGTGCGACCGCCAAGAGATTGTACATCGAACCAGCGAACGCCGGGTCTTCACCAAGGCTCTTGGTCAACATGGATTCGGTCAGCAAAGACTCTTCATGGCGGGCGAGGTAGCGATGCAACAAGTGGAGGTTGTGGGCATCACATCCGGTGGAGTGGGAGATCGGGACTAACATCTCGCCCTGGCGGAGGAAGATTGCACAATGTACACGTTCGAACCATTTGGGCAATTCTTCCGTCACGCGGGTAAACAAGGCTTCAACTTCTAGTTCACCGGAAAAGTCCCCGGTCAGGGCCGCTAAGTTCCGAAACAGCGCGTTCGATCTCCACACGTCATTGAACAGCTTGAAGACGTAAACACAGAGCACCATCGGCATCCCGAAAGCGATCAGTCCGTACAGCCCGTCTCCTTCATAGAGCATGATGACGAGAAAGCCGAGGCTCGCTGCAAACAGCGTGGAGAAGATATCGAACTTGGTGCGGTTTAGATGCGCCTGAAACGAATATGTGCCGTCCAGTTGGCGGAAGTACAAGTAGAGGCAAAAGTGATTCACCAGAAAGTGTGCGGCACAGTATCCGAACAATGGAAAGAGGTTCACAGACATTTTGTCATGATGGGTGCCGCCTAGCAGGTAGAACGTAGCGGCAGACCCACCGTTGACGACCAAGAACATTCCGTTGTTCGCCAGGGTCTTCCAAAATTCAAATTTCCGTTGTCGGTACCATCTGGAGAAGAGATGAACGATCTGGCTCGTGAACACGAGTGCGACCAGACCGAACTTCACAAAGAGCACCAAATCCACGCAGAGTAGCAACGAGATGGAGAACTGGTCTCGCTTGAGCGGGAAGAACTCCGTGAACGCGTACAACCCGAACAGCAGCGGGATCAAGATCATGGCGTCATGAGGGTGAAGATTCGGTTGAATCGAGATGGCGACGATGAGAACGAGAGCTAAGCCGAGAAGAGTCGTACCAGTCGCAAGTTGCTTAAATGACAAGGCTCGATTCCCCTTTCCACGACTTACTTTAGAAACAGATTCTCCGCAAATTCTCAAACACCTTTTCAAATCCAGAAAAAAATATGGGTAAATTGCACTGGTTCAGTACGCCTAACGATTTAACCAAAGTAGTGGTAGCGGAAAATATAAAGTACGCTTCGATCTAATTTATCGAAGCGTACTATGGGTCTAAAGTACCATCAATGCATTACGGAAGCGGTTTTTCACGTCCGGCGGCCCAGAGGATGTACCAGTCCTCATGGCTGAGATGGAGGCGGGTAGCTTCAGCGGCTTCGCGGATGTTGTCTGGGTTGTTGCTGCCGAATAGCGGGATGATGCCTGCGGGGTGTTGCATCAACCAAGCGAGGCTGAGTTGCGCGGGGGTGGCGTTGTATTTCTCACCGAGCGTCTCGAACACTGCGAGCAATTTCGGCAGGCGCAGGTCGTCTTGGACGCTTTCCAAGTTCTTGCCGGCCAGTACGCCACCGCCAAGTGGAGAGTAGGCGAGCGGGCGGATGTTTTTTTCCAGACATTGCGCAAGGACGCCGTTGTCCATCGTCTCTTGGTTCCAAAGGGAGATCGAAGGCTGGGTACTGACGATCGGCACGTCGAGGTACGCTTGCAGGGCCTGCACGTGGGCAGGCAAGTGGTTGCTAACCCCGATGGAGCGCGCGACACCGTCTCGGACGAGCTGGTTGAGCGCTTCCGCTGTCTCACGCGGGTGGGTGTGCGGGTCTGGACGATGGATTTGGTAGAGGTCGATATAGTCGGTTTGCAGGCGTTTCAGCGAACCGTGGGCGCTCTCTAGGATGTAGGACTTGGAGAGGTTGTAGTGATAAGGGGTCTGTTCATCGCCGAGGATGATGCCACATTTGGTCGCGAGGAACAAACGTTCGCGCAGGCCTGGGTTCAGGTCGAGGAACTCCCCGAACACGCTCTCGCTCATTGTGCGGCCGTAGATGTCTGCATGGTCGTAGAATGTGATGCCCGCTTCCACGGCAGCTTCCAGCGCTGTGATTCCGCGCTTCAAATGTTCCGCTGAGAATTCCTCAGGGTCCCATGTGCCTGCCAACCCCATGCAACCGAGTGCCAACGCGCTGACTTCGATCTCGTTCGGTCCCAATGTGGTGGTACGGATGGTCTGTGCTGTCATCTGCAAGTCCTCCTAGCTATCGAATGTCAATTCAAAAAGTATAACAAATGAAGGCACTCTTGCAAACTTTTTCACATGCGTTTAGGGTAGAGATATTGACTGGGAAGAGGTGGAGAGCAACCATGAAACGCATCTATGTCGTCCGGCACTGCAAAGCGGCGGGTCAGTCGGTGGAAGCACCGTTGACAGCAGAAGGCTTGGAGCAGGCGGTGCAAGTGGCAGATTTATTGGAAGCAGTAGGCGCGGACAAGCTGGTCGCGAGTCCGTTTCTGCGTGCGGTACAATCGTTGGAGCCGTTGGCACAACGACTCGGTTTGGCGATTGAACAGGACGCACGCCTTGGTGAGCGCGTACTGTCGGCACACGATGAGCCGAACTGGATGGAGCTGTTGCAGGCGGCCTACGAGGACCTCGACCTCTGCTATGAGGGCGGTGAGTCGGGTCGAACAGTGATGGAGCGCGCGGTGGCGTCGGTGCAGGACATCCTCGCATCGGGGGCGGATACGACGGTGCTGGCTTCGCACGGCGGGCTGACGACGCACTTGCTGATGTACTTCGATGATTCATTCGGGTTCGAATCGTGGCAGAAGCTGAGCAATCCGGACGTATACCTGTTGACGTTTGAAGGCGATGATCTGGCGTCGGCAAAGGTTGAGCGGGTGTGGGATCAGTAATTTTTAGTGGGAATAGGGAGGTGCCGGGAAGATTCCGGCACCTTTTTTCATGTCGAGGGACACGCTCGAATAAGCTAGTTTGAGACAAATTTCGGGTAAAGGGGTACTCATATGACCACTGTAGTCTCAACCCTCAACATGAAGGGCGGAGTCGGCAAAACAACCCTGACGTACAACCTCGCGTGGTATGCCTGCAAAAAAGGGTACAAAGTGTTGGTCGTCGACCTCGATCCGCAGTCGAATATCACGCTGTTGTTTCTGCATGATGACGGGTATGGCGAGTTTATTCAGCAACAGCGACTCTCTGTGGCGGATATTTTTGAGAATCCCATTCGCATGCCGGGCGAAGTTATCCTGCCGATCGAAGAAGAAGGGGATGATGGCGGGCTGATCGATCTCTTGCCATCTCGCCTCGAACTGTCGGAAACGTTGAAAAACCCGACGACCAAGGAACGCCGACTTGCTCGCTTCCTCGCAGCGGTCAAGCGTGAGTACGACTTGGTGTTGATCGATTGCCCGCCAACCGATTCGATCTTGACGATCGCCGGGTACCAAGCAAGCGATTATATCGTCGTGCCGGTTGTTCCAGAACGATTGGCGACGATCGGGCTACCGTTGCTGGCGAGAAGTTTGAACGATTTCAATGACTTCAACGATGGTGAACACCGGGTGAGGGTCGCTGGAATTGTTTTCAATGAAGTGGACAGTTCCGAAGAGGCGGAGCAGTCACTTTCGCAGGAGTCGGTGCGGGGCTTCGCGCAGAAGTATGGGTGGAAAGTTTTTGAACATGAGGTGCGCAATTCACGCTCTTACTTAAAAGGCACTCGCCAAGGAAAGCCGATCTTCATGACCCCCAATGCCCGCGAATCGGTCATGCAGGAATTTTACAAGGTGGGCGATGAGTTTTTGGAAAGCGTGGGAATCAAATGAACCAAGCGGCAAACGATCTGTTGCTAGCTGGGTTGCGCTTGCGGAATCAGCATACTGCAGAAACGTTTCAAGTCGTTATTCAGTTGCTCCAACGGCGTGACCAAGACCCTTTTTTGACGGATCTCTTCGACCTGATGAGGGTGATGGTCGAGTTCGATCCTACGGAACAGAAGCGGGCAATCATCTCAGAGCAGGACCTAGAGCGGCAGGACTTGCTAGTGGAACTGCAAGAGCTGTTGAGATCGAGAAAAGTATTCCCGAACAAGCAGCAACTGACGGAGTTTGTCACGCGGAAAGTTCCTCACCTCAATCCAAAGTCAACGATTGTGGAGATCAGAGAACGCTACTTGAAAGCGATTGGAGCGGAATCAATGGAGGAGATCGTCTCCGAACTTAAACTTTTGAAACATCCTCAACGAGCCCAACCGAAACATCAAAAAGAGGTGGATTCCTTCCTGCGGATGACCAATCGCATCGTCGAGTCGTAGTTTTTTTCCGGCTAAGTAGAAAAGAGCCAGATTCCACACTTATGTGGGATCTGGCTTTTTTCAATCACGGGGGCCGTAGATGCGGTTGAGGTTCCACAGCGTGTGCAAGTGGTTCTCGTCGTCGAAAAACCAGAGGTTTGCGGATTTTGGTGGAGCTGGGTGAGCGACTTCGCTTGGTGGTGGAGGGAGGTTCGGGGTGTGTTCGCTGCTGTATAATCTGATGGAGGATGTGGCGACGGCGGAGATTTCTCGGGCGCAGTTCTGGCATCGGTGCTATTTTGCAACGTCCGATAATGTTCCTTATGGTAACCGTTATGTAGACTAGCCATTTTCTTTTTAGTTAACATAATATATATTATCGGACGTTGTTGATTTACCTAAAAAGGCATTCCCCTCGGCCAAGTTCTCGCTTGTCCGTGTCCGTTGACACAAAAATTAACTATTTGGATATCGCCCCAAAATACTCGACAACGACCTCACGGAATTCCAGAGCAGCTCGCGAAGTGTACCGACTCCTGTGCCATAATAACGCGATCTCCCGTACCAATTCGTGATTCTCTACTTGGAGATATTTGATATGTTCCCGTGAATTCCTTGCCGTGCTTGGTAGGAAGGCTATGCCAATTTCGGCTTCCACAAGCGCGCTTAGCCTTGCAGGTTCATCCCCCTCATACACATATTTAGGTACAAATCCAACCGATTTGCATAAAGAGTCCACTAAATCGCGAGTACCGTAGCCTTTCTTGACACCGACAAACCCTTCATCCCTTAGTTCTGTCAAGGATACGCTACGTCGGTCTGCCAGCCGATGCCCAATGGGAACTGCTACAAGGATGGGGTCGAGGAACACGATTTGACATTCAATGTCATCCCCTCTTATAGGAGGTGAGGACAAGCAGAAATCGACCTCTCCTCGATGAAGAAGCGTAACCATTTCCTGCGTGGTCAGCATTTGCACATGAAATTGGATATAGGGCCGCTTTTTCCGAAACTCTCGAAGGATATTTGGCAACGTGCTTGCGGTGGTCACCGCCAATTCGAGTGTGCCATGTTCCGGGCTGGCTAAATCGCTAAGCTCCTGCTTCCCCTGTTCCAATTCAAACAAAGCTCTTTCTGCACGACGAAGGAATCTGCTTCCGAACTCATTCAGTCGTAGCTTCCTCCCTATTCGATCGAATAGCGGGACCCCTAGATCCTCCTCCAAGCGTTGAATCGTTTTGCTTAGTGACGATTGAGTAACGTGCAGACTTCGTGCAGCTTCGGTCACATGTTCCAATCGAGCTACCGCGAGAAAATATTGCAGTTGAAGAAGTTCCATTTCGTACCCTCCACTCATTCCCTCAAGTCAATGAAAGTATAACATGAAATGCATTGGAATAAATAACCGATTTCAAGTACGATGACATCAATACACTTGGGGGGGACCAAAAATGAATGCTCGCAGCAGGTGGTTGATGATTTCCGTTGGACTGGGGGTGCTATTGAACCCATTAAATTCTTCGATGATTTCGGTTGCTCTTGCAAGGCTGCAACATGTGTACCACCTTGACTTTACAGATGTTTCCTGGGTTATTTTTTCTTTCTACATCGCGAGTGCGATCGCTCAACCTGTCATGGGGAAGGCCAGTGATTTATTCGGTCGCAAAAAGATCTTTCTCACCGGTCTTGTTGTAGCCTTCGTTGCATCATTAATAGCTCCACTCTCACCAAACTTTGGGTGGCTCATCGTGTTCCGCATTGTGCAATCCATCGGAACCAGCATGATGGTTGCCGTTGGAATGGCCATTGTGCGAATTCATATTACAGAGAAACAAGCGACTGCGCTATCCGTTTTGTCCATATTCCTGTCAGGAGCGGCAGCCATTGGACCCTTTATCGGCGGGGTCTTGATTCACTTGTGGGATTGGTCTGCTATCTTTTTCGTCAATATTCCGTTTGTGGTGGCGAGCTTTCTCCTAGCTTGGAGGACTATTCCAAAGGACGAACCGCCAACATCCGCTGCACGCAACATGTCTGTTCGCAAATGGTTTGATTTGATTGATGCGTTCGGGATTCTGCTCTTCACAGTGGGTCTGGTTGCCCTACTCGTTGGATTGCTGTCAGCAAAATCATCTGGTCATGTCTCATCTGGGCCTGTCATTCTCGGGCTGATCGGCCTCGTTGCATTGGGTGCTTTCGTACGACATGAGTTAAAAGCGACGTCACCCTTTATTCCTTTGCGCACATACGCCAAGTATCCTGCGATGACTTGGGTCAATGTCGAATTCATACTCGTTAACGTACTGTATTACTCGCTCTTTTTCGGGCTTCCGTCCTACTTGCAAATGGTTCGTCATGTCAGCGAGTTCCAAACAGGGATTCTCATGCTCAGTTTAGGCCTGTGCTCGCTCGTTGCTTCTCCTCTAGCAGGACGATGGATCGATAAATCAGGACCTCGACCAGCATTGCTAGTTTCCGGTCTGCTGATGACATTTGGGTCCGTGTGGATCGTGACATTGAATCAAACGTCACCGGTTACCAGTGTGTGTTTGGCTTTAGCTGCATTCGGTATTAGCAACGGGTTGAACAATGTCGGTATGCAAGCGGCCATGTTCAAAAGTTCTCCAAAAGAAATGATCGGTGTAGCATCCGGATTATTTATGACATCGAGATATCTGGGAACCATACTCTCTTCCTTGTTGCTAAGTATCTTAATGGGAGATACGTTCAGCGCCGGGGGATTTCGACTGCTAGGGGTTATCCTCTCGGTACTTGCATTGTCCTTGGTGTTCATGAGTTGGCGGCGCCGGGAGTCAGGTCAACCCGTTTCCTAACATAAAAAACCATCACCTGTTCTGTACAGAATGGTGATGGCCGGTACTCATGCAATTTTGTTTGACTTAATTGGCTTGAGGGAAACAGCCACAAGTCGCCCAGGTCGATAAGCAAATGCCTGTGCAAAAATCAGTTGCCGAGCCAGAAGCATTAGCAGTCATGCCTCCACGATTGACAGTGGGTGTGACGAGAATGTCGAGATCAAACATCTTTTCCATTCAGCAACCTCCTTTACATGAGAATTTTTCTAGGATGTATGTCTGAGGTGCCCTGTGAGTGACGTTGTTCAATGCCTCATGAAAACGATCATTCACCCTCCTATTTTATCATATTTAATTATAGCGTTCAATGAGAAATTGTATATTTTATTAATTTATTGAACTGTGCATGAATTATTACACAAATAGGGAAAAGTCAGAACGAGCAGTACAATCCTGCTGTAACGTGTATCACAAGACCCTCGTCGCCTGCATCCAGATGTATCGGAGCGAAATGTCTCCACCGTCACAAAAAAAAACGAAGACTCCACAGAGTCTTCGTTTTTTCATGCACACGCAGTCCTACACGCGCAACAAGTACAGATACGTATTCGGAGTTCCAAAATCGATGCACTTCTCAATCGTCAGCCCGGATGCGACGAACAGACGTTCGTAGTCACCCTTGCTCGGAATCTGCACTTCCATAAAGTCGTGTACGAGTTCATACCCGACGTTGAAGATCGGCAGTTTTGCATCTTCCTCCTCACGCGACATCTGTACAGTGTCCGCGATCAGGAAGTATTTCAGATTCGGGAAGGCATTGCGTAAGCGGTCGAAGATCGTATCACGAATGCTGTCGATGTTGTAGAGGTCGTGGAACATCATGAAGCAACTGAGGATTTCCACGTTCGCCATCACGTCTTGGTATTTGTCAGACTGGAACGTGTCGAGGGCGTTGGTGCAGATCATCTTCAGACGATCTTCCAAGCCGTGTTGCACCACGTTGGCCTCCGCCAGCTCGATGGCTGCCGCTGCGATGTCGACCCCTACCCCTTGGATGTGTGGATAGCGCTGGCAGAACTGCACCAGACGTCCGCCGTTGCCGCACCCAAGATCCGCGATGTGGGTGAATTCCAGTCCATCCAGCACCTCATAGAGCAGATCGGTCATCAGGTTGCGGTTGCACATGTCAGCCCCAAGCGCGACCAAACCGTTGTCGCGCAGATGCCCCCAAGCTTTCGAGGTGGTGGCCAACTGCCCTAACTCTTGGAAGATCTTGCCGTATCCGCCGACACTCCAGACGAAATACCCAAGATCGCGGCGCAACTCTTCCCCCATCGCCGTCATGCGTACCGTGCCGTCCGCTTGAAACTCAAAGTACCCGAGCAGGCTACCCGTCCGGAGCAACCCTTCCAAGCGAGGTTGGTCACACTTCGTCTGTTCTGCCAATTCTGGCACCGTCATGGATACTTGTGGCCCCATGATATGGAACAGTCCGATCTGGTGCAAGGCATACGCCATGTGTGCCCCTACATATCCGTTAAACATCTGGACCGGTTGCATCGGCTCGACTTGTTTGTTCGTGATCATCTTCATACCTAAATTCCTCCCCAATTACATTCTGATCTGTTCCTCTACTTGCTGTAAGTGCTTGGCGAGGGCTTCAACCTGAGGCTGTTGTCTTCAGCCCAGCAGGTCGTCTCGTTCTCGTGTCAGGTCGACTTGCAAGGAATGTCTGCTCACCGTAGCTTCGATCTCAGAAAGCCACCTGAATCCCTCCTCGAAACAGAATCCCAAAGGCAGTTTCACGTAGTACTGAATATTGCGACATCGAATTTTTAGAATCACTAGCAATTCGTAAAGGTACCAAAGGGATAATGTTTTCACTATTATATTCTATTTTCCGCTCTGGATACATCCTTTTATTTTCGCTTACATAAATAATGAATTAGTTCCGTGTACAATCAACATCATGTAGTCCGACAATATGTTCGTAAGTGGATATTAGTGATTGGGGTAAATTGGAATGTTAGTACTCCGAAGCATCAGAGACCGAGCGCTTCACATGAAAAAAGAGACCCCCTGCAGGGTCTCTTTTTCGTAGGTATTTAGTTGATCACTGATTGAATTTTTTCGGAAATCGTCTGCGCAGATTGCTGCAACAGTGCCAGTTCCTCATCGGTGAGTTGGAGTTTTAACACTTCGCGCACACCGCTGCTGTCGACGATACAAGGTACACCGAGGTACACGCCAGAGATTCCGTGGTAGTCTTCTAAGTACGTCGAGACGTTTAGTACCGCCGATTCGTCGTGCATGATCGCGGCGACAATCCGGTCGAGTGCCAATGCAATTGCGTAGTATGTGGAACCCTTGGCATCGATGATCTGGTACGCTGCATCGCGGGTGTTGGTGTAGATCTCCTGCTTTTCGGCATCACTCAGTGAAACATCGATTCCGGCGATGTTCGCCCGACTCCAGACCGGAAGTTCAGTGTCACCATGTTCTCCGATGATATGCGCATGGACGCTGCGAGGATCGACGCCGAGCTTGTCTCCGATCAGGTAGCGAAAGCGTGCGCTGTCTAGCAACGTGCCTGAGCCGATAACGCGCTGGGACGGCCAACCTGATTTGCGATAGGACAGGTAGGCCATGATGTCGACCGGGTTGGTGGCGATCAGCAGGATGCCATCTTGGTTGTACTTGGTGATGTTTTCGATGATGCTGTCAAAAATACCGGCGTTGCGCTTCAAGAGATCAAGTCGAGTTTCGCCCGGACGCTGGGCTGAACCGGCCGCGATAATGATGATACTGGCTCCGGCACAGTCGGCGTAACTTCCTTGCCACACGCGAGTTCCGCCGAGAAAAGGCATCCCGTGGTTCATGTCTAGCGCGTCACCGAGCGCTTTTTTCTCGTTGGCATCGATCAGGACGAGTTCTTGGCACCGTTGGCGTAGCAACAGCGTGTATGCGGTGGTCGAGCCCACGTCGCCCACGCCGATGATGCAGATGCGAGGTTGTTTGTTCAAGTAGAGGGCTCCTTCCGATTATTTGGATTTTCCCTCAGTGTACCCCGCAAACCGCATCGCGTATATCAGGGAAAACCCTGAATTTTCGCAGGGTTTGTTTCCATAATATATGTTATGTAATGTGCGTGTGGCTTAGTCTTCCAGATAGATCATCTTGCGGGTCATGCCGCCGTCGATGACGAGATTCACACCGGTCACAAAATCATTGCGTTCATCTGTCAAAAACAGACAGGCCCGCGCGATGTCCTCAGGTGTCCCCACACGCCCGGCCGGGTGCTGGGCATGGTCTTCCGGACGCAATTTCTCGTACTCGGTGTTCTGGATCCAGCCCGGCGAGATGCAGTTGACCTGGATGCGGTCCGGGCCGAGTGAGACGGCCAGCGCGTGCGTAAGTGCGAGCAGGCCGCCTTTTGAAGCAGCGTAGGCTTCGGTGTTGGGCTCGGACATCAGCGCCCGCGTGGAGGACATGTTGATGATCTTGCCCCCGCTCACCTGTTCCTTCATTAGCTTGGCTGCCTCCCGAGCACAGAGAAACGCACTGCGCAAGTTGGTGTGCAGGACATCGTCCCACTCCTCCACCGTCAGTTCATACGGCGACTTCCAGCGCGAGATCCCCGCGTTGTTGATCAACACATCCAGCCTGCCATAGCGCTCCCCCACTTGTTGAAAAAGCGCCTGAATCTCCTCGGGCCGCCGCACATCAACTGCCCAGGCCATCGACGGGATGCCGACTTCCGGGTAGGCGTCCTGCAGTTCGCGCAACGTCCGGTCTGCCAAGTCGCCGTCTACATCGACGACGACCACGACAAATCCAGCTGCGGCGTATCCATGTGCCACTCCATGCCCGATGCCGCGACCGGCACCCGTGATCAGTGCAACTTTTTGTTCCTGATGGGTGTTCAAGGTCATTCCACGTACTCCCATCTGTGTTCGACTTTGGTGAGTTTCGGGTGTGCGGGAACGTCGTACTTCTGGTCGATCACCAGCCGAACTTTCTTCATACATTCATCAAAAGATGCGAACTGCGCCATCGCGTTCGCATACCCGTCTGTGACATAGAGAAAGTACGGTGGGCGGTACTTTTCTTCAAAGTAACGCAGGATCAGTTCCAAGGGTGTGTACTTTTTGCGCTTCTCCTCCCAATTGTCCACTGTGACTCGCACGGCGGTGGACGGGAGATCATCGACCATTGCATCGACGGCCTTCAATCGTTTATGAAAGGCGGGTAGCTCTGTCCAGCCCATGTTTTTTGCTGTTTTCTCATGGTGTGGAAACAACACGATCTGCGCGAAGTTCCTTACCTCCGCGAACTCCACGATCTTCGCCAGATCGGCCGCTTCGAAGTCCACGAACGCGTCCAACATGAGGATCGTCCCTCGTGCGGGGTCTTGGGCAATCTTCGGATCATAGCCGTGCTCGACCATACGCTTGTCCTTGGCCATCCACTCATCCCCTTTCACTTCATCGGTACTTGTACTTTTCGGTTTCATGGCAGGACTTTCCTCTAGTTTGCCACATCGCTTGACGGTTTTACCCAAATAAAGTTATACTGAATTCAGAAAGTTTCCTTCGGGCAAAATTATTGTGTGTAGCTAAGAATGTGAGCGGATTGAAAACTTCTTCACCAAAACCAAAAGGCCGGCATACCCTTGTTAGCGAGCCAACGGTTTTTCTTTTTTGCCGCAATGTTTCCCTTGGGCAAAAAAATTAGGTTAGGCTATCTTCTTAAAAAACGAGGTGTTTGTCGAATGAAAGAGTCAAACAACCAAGCCACATTGACACCGGAAACAGGATGGAGAACGGAGAAAGTGAGCAACTCACTGTCTGAAGTGTACCGCTCGATGCCAGTACCGAAAAAGGGGTCTTGGTTCCGCAAGTTTATGGCGTTTTTCGGACCTGGATACTTAGTTGCCGTCGGGTACATGGACCCTGGAAACTGGGCGACGGATATCGCGGGCGGTTCGAAATTTGGCTACACGCTCTTGTCAGTGATCTTGATCTCGAACCTGATGGCGATCCTCCTGCAGGCGCTGTCCGGGAAGCTGGGCATCGCAACAGGTCGCGACTTGGCACAGGCGTGCCGGGATGCATACAGTCGGCCGGTTTCGTTCCTGCTCTGGGTGCTCTGCGAACTGGCGATTGCCGCCTGTGACCTCGCGGAGTTGATCGGTTCTGCGATCGCGTTAAACTTGCTGTTCGGATTGCCGCTGCTGTGGGGCGTGTTGCTCACCTCGGTCGATGTGTTGCTCGTCCTGCTCTTGCAGAACAAAGGATTCCGGTATATTGAAGCGATGGTGATTGCGTTGATCCTGACGATCGGCCTCTGCTTTGGTGTTGAGCTGTTCCTCTCCAAGCCGGACATGGGCGGTGTGATGAGCGGATTCGTCCCGAGTGCTGAGATCATCACCAACCCGGCGATGCTCTACATCGCCATCGGGATCCTCGGTGCAACCGTTATGCCGCACAACCTCTACCTGCACTCGTCGATCGTCCAGACGCGCAGCTATGACGAGACCGCGCTGGGCAAGCGTGAAGCGATCAAATACTCGACGTGGGACTCCACGATCGCGCTGCTGTTCGCACTGTTCATCAACGCGGCCATTCTCATCCTCGCCTCCGCCACCTTCCACAGTACGGGCAACACCGAAGTTGCGGAGATCCAAGACGCCTATCACCTGCTCACCCCGCTACTCGGCACGACGGCTGCCAGCATCCTGTTCGGTGTAGCCCTGCTCGCTTCCGGTCAAAACTCCACACTAACCGGTACGTTGGCAGGTCAGATCGTCATGGAAGGCTTCCTGAACATCCGCATCAAAGCTTGGTTACGCCGTCTGATCACCCGGGTCATCGCGATCATTCCGGCAGTCATCGTCACGGCACTGTACGGAGAAAGCGGGACGATCGATCTCTTGATCCTCAGCCAAGTCATCCTGTCGCTGCAACTCTCCTTCGCGGTCATCCCGCTGGTCAAGTTCACAAGTGACAAGAAAAAAATGGGCGAGTTCGTCAACCCGCTCTGGTTGAAGATCCTCGCTTGGACGGTGGCTGTTGTGATTGCCGGTCTGAATCTCTATCTGCTGTATGGTACGTTGTATGGGTAAACTGCAAACCGATGAAGCGAGCGCTGTGCAAGAGCGCTCGCTTTTTCTTATGTCTAGAAAACGATTTCGATGCCTGATGAGGCAGGAGTTCCCAGTTTCAAACACGAAAGGTTTTGCCAGACACAAATTGAGATTACGTGGAGAGGGGTGTTTGATTTGGATCTTTTTTTGCAATCAACAGCGATCATTCTCGCTTCGCTGTTCATGATGGCAGCGCTGTTTTTCACGGTGGTGCCGATCTTGCCAGGGACGCTGTTCGTGATACCAGGCTTCCTGATCTACGGCTGGATGGTTGATTGGGATCATTTCTCATGGGTGTTCTGGGTGGGCCAGATTCTGTTGATCATCGTCAACTTCCTGTCTGATAACGTCGCGCAGATTTTTGGCGTCAAGAAAATGGGCGGAAGCAAGGGTGGTATGATCGGTGGATCGCTCGGGATGTTTATCCTCCCGCTGGTGATCTCCCCGCTCGGGCCACTGGCGATACTTTTCGGCCCGCTGCTAGGCGCTGTGCTTGGCGCGATGGTCGGTGAGATGCTGATGCGTCGCAAGAGCCATGAGGTCGTAAAAGTCGGCTGGGGCTCGTTGTTGAGCTTCCTCGCGGGTACGGTCTTCAAGGTGTTGCTGGTGGGCATCCAGATCGTTTGGTTCTATTTGGCGATTTTCTAAGAAATAACAGTGACCACGGTTGACCCTCCTGAGTATTGGGTATAGTACCAAGAAAAGGAGGGTTTTGCTATGAATATGGACTATTATCATGAAGTGATCGACCACCGCAAATTGTCCGAGGAACTGCACCGGACCCCGTGGTGGGAGTCACTGATGCATAACGACCGGTTCAAAGAAGCCCTGCACCAAAACTACCACATGCGCTTGCAATTGGGCGACTCCTCCTACCTCAAAAAGCTTCTGCGCTCGGAATCAGAACGCCAAACGTTCCTCTCCCAAGTGTATCACCCCTCCCCTGAACATCTCGCGAATACAGATGAGGACTGACACCATGACTGGGCGTTTCGCGTAGACTGTAACACCATTCCCATCTGAAAGGGTGCGAGCCATGAGGAAAATTCATTTTGTTGGGATCAAAGGGGCTGGAACGAGCGCGTTGGCGCAATTGTACGCTCGGATGGGGTACGAGGTCACCGGTTCGGATAGTCAGGAAGTGTTTTTCACCGACGAACTGCTCTCACAAGCGGGCATCACATATATATCATCACCGTCTGCGGTGAACGTCGAGGGCGTGGACTTGGTCTGCCACTCGCCTGCTTACAATGAGCATCATGTGGAGATCGCCCGTGCGCACGAACTGGGCATCCCTGTCTACAACTATCCGCAAATGCTCGGGAAATTGACGCAGGAACGCCCGAGCATTCTGATCACCGGCACGCATGGCAAGACGACGACCACCTCGATGGTCGGGGCGATGCTGACCGCCACCGAACAGGACCCGATGGTGGTGATCGGCAGCAAGAACTACAACATCGGTAGCAACGCGCGTTACGGCGCGGGCATGCTCGTTGCCGAAGCCTGTGAATACAAGCGGCACTTCCTGTATTACCAACCGCAGGTGCTCGTCGTCAACAACATCGATTTCGATCACCCAGACTACTTCCGCGATCTCGACGATGTATTCCTCAGCTTCCAGCAGTTGGTCGACAAACTGCCGGAGGACGGTGTGCTGGTGGCCTGCGGAGACGATCCGCTCTGCCGGAAGCTCGAGACGGAGGCGCAGGTGCTCTACTTCGGCCTCGATCCCAGCAACGACATCTACGCGACGAACATTCACGAAGAGCGCGGGGTGCTGCGCTTTGACGTCTGGGAAGGCAGCAGACCGTTGGGAACGTTGCAGTTTCGATCGCTTGGCCAACACAATGTCCTGAACGCGCTGGCGACGATCGCGGTGTCCCGCTATCTGAAACAAAACTTCGAGGATGTGCAAGTCTCGCTCAGCCAGTTCCAAGGCGTGTATCGCCGCTTTGACTACCTAGGGCGTCTCGGCGGTATGGAGGTGTACGACGACTACGCCCACCATCCCAGCGAAATCTCGACGACGTTGCGTGCAGTCAAAGCCTCGTTCCCGAACGATCCCTTGATCACGGTGTTCCAACCACACACCTACTCGCGAACGCAGAAGTTTCTCACCGAGTTCGTCGACTCCTTGACACTGTCTGACGAAGTGTTGCTGGTGAAACTGTTCTCCTCCGCTCGAGAGCAAGACCCTGGCGATGCGCTGACCGAACAGTTAGCCGATGCGATTCGCCAGCGCGGCAAGTTGGTGACTTATGTCGAGAACTTAGAGGAAGGCACACGCTTCCTCCGGCACTATGCGAGCAACAATCAAGGCATCGTCCTCACGATGGGTGCTGGCAACGTTCGCGGGATCGGCGAAGACTCGCTGTCCTTCCTGCTCGAATCCAAATCAGAGTAGTCAGGCTGCCCTCGTGGAGGGCGGCTTTTTTATTTCCTTATTTCCATAGAAATAAGAATTTTCGTTGCGTTTCGCGGAATGGAGGCAGAATTTTGTCGGGAGAAGGCCAAGTTTGCTGTGGGGCGCTAGGAGGCATTCTGAGAGGTTTTGTTCAGAGGGGGTACAAAGGTATTCAGGATGTGAAACAAGGGGCTTAAATAGGAAAATAGAAGGTCGGAATTTCATAGGTAGTTCACATAACATCACTTGATTGGGCGAATCGCCTCTCGATCTAGCCGCGGAAATTAAGAAAATGCCTTTTTGAATCTATATATGGCGATAATAAACACTTATCGCTATAATAAGATCTATAGAGAATCTTTTGGGAGGTCTTCGTAATTATGACAATGGATTCGCAAAATTCCCTACCGGTACCGACAGGAACAAGCGTTCCCTCTCTTGCAAATGAGATGGGGATCATGAACGATGAACACTTGATCACCCTCTTCCTGAATCGTCCACGCCCAAAAGCTTGGTCAAAGATGACTCGCAAAGCCTACCACCGTGATCTGCAAGCCTTTCTAAATTTCATCGACGGCACTCCACTCGCCGCCGTTACCTACGTACAGCTCGCCTCCTACTTCAATACGTTGGAGGGATACGCACCCGCTACTCAACAGCGCATGATTATCATCATGAAGTCGCTGTTCCTGTTCGCCCACCGCCTCGGCTACATCCAACGGAATCCAGCAATCCTGATTGCTGCACCCCGTGTTCCTAACCGTGCCACGCACAAACGTTCGCTGATGGTAGCGGAAGCACAGAAACTACTCGCAGCGTCCAAAGACAATGATCGCGCCTATCTGATCGTCGTGTTGTTGATGACGACCGGTGTTCGGGTAGAGGAACTCTGCCAGGCGAACTGGTGTGATCTGTATGAAGATATGCGCGGCAACATCGGCTGGATGGTACGAGGGAAGGGTGACAAGGACCGCCCCGTGCTGATCCGACCAGACGTCTGGGAGTTGTTACAAAACTTCCGTCGACTCTGTGGGAAAAACCCAAAACTCGATCCGGGCGATCGCACCCCCTTGGTGATCACCCGTCGCTTTACCCGCTATCGTCAAAATGGAGTTCGCGATATGATGTACCGCCTGTCGCGTGCGGCCGGACTGTCACGACTCATCTCGCCACACGTACTGCGTCATACTTGTGCAACATTCGCCCTTGAAGCGGAAGCGCCCCTGCTGCAAGTGCAACGCCAGATGGGACACGAAAGTTTGCGAACGACCGAACGCTACTTGCATGATATCCGTGAACTGAGCGAAAGTGCTGGTGGGTACATCAATCAAGTGACAATCTAACGAATCAAACTTGGTTGACTGTAATAATGTTATGTCTCCAATACTTTTCCTAAGGAAGGAGCCACCTTGAAACACACCGACATCGTGGAGCACCGACCCTATCCGCTCCCCAGTACACGTTGGGCGATGACCCAGACTTGGAACCGGCTGTTGTTCGCGCATTGGCCGATTCCAGTGTCCGCTCTGCGTGAACAGATCCCTGCAGAACTGGAGATTGACACCTATGACGGGGTAACCTATATCGCGGTCGTGCCCTTCGATATGAGCGACATCCGGGCACGCTACCTGCCGCAAATTCCCTACACCAACAAGTTTCCAGAATTGAACGTTCGTGCCTATGTTACGCGAGATGGCAAGCCTGGCGTGTACTTTTTCAGCCTCGACGCGACCAATCCACTCGCGGTGTCGGTCACTCAACATCTATTCTCCCTCCCCTATTATCATGCACAGATGAGTTCGAAACAGGGACAGTTGATCTGGCCACTGGTTAAAGTCGTAGACCTGTCCAAATGAATCGCGAGAAAGCAGCCATGTCGGCCACATTCGACATGGCTTTAGTTTTCATAATATTTATTATGGAAACGAGACGGGATTTTTCGAATCTCGCCCCAACGATAGCGCAACAGCGGCCACAGGCCGGAATCCTCCATCCCAAGCCGCCAGAGTGACAAACCTGCCAACCCGTAGCGGTTGATGATCGTGACCTTCTGCGACAGGCTTGAGGTGTTCTCGAACCAAACCTGATGCTTCGCCCCCTGACTGTCCTGATAGCTAAACATCGGCGTCTGACTCACAGGATCGAACTTCACGTGCGCACGGTATTGGCGTGCTCGATTCATCGCTCCTTCGCTGGACAGATAGTCGGGCAACTGGCTGTGTTCCTTCCAATCATACGCGTACCCCGCGATCCCGAGCAGGATCTTCTCTGCGGGCACGCCTGTTGCGATCGCATGACGAACGCCCATCTCCGCCCAGCTTAGTGAGCATAGTGGACCAGGTCCCGTGTACATCCGATGTTCTGTGTTCAGGACGAGTGACATCCAATCCACCGCCTCGCCGATTCGCGCAAGATCGAACGCCATCGTGCTCGTAATTCCTCGCAACGTCCCCTGCACAATCGGCACGTTGACCACCAGCTTCCAACCGCGTCGACGACATAGGCCTTGCAACGCTTCGACCCACTCCGCGAACACTTCACGGTCTGCCGCCTCCACATCAACCCAATCCAGCAAAACTCCATCCAAGTGATATCGTTCATACGTGTGCTCCACCGCCTGCAACAGGTGCCCCTTATAGGTTCTCAGTACCTGTGCAATCGTGTGGCGGGTGTCCACTCCAGACGGATAGTAGATGCTGGTGAGCGCGGCCAGTACCTGTACCCCTCGTTCGTGAGCGGCGCGGATCACCTGTTCGATCTGTGCTGGCTCAGCGAAGGACTGCAACCGCCACGGCTCCTCCGGGGCAACTTGGAACCACAGGGGGAAGATCCCGCTCAAGCCTGCCTCCCCCAGTTTCTCCAAGGCCCGTTCACTGCTTGGGTAGACTCCCTCTGCTCCTGTAAAAGCAGCGAATGCATAGCGCGGGGTTCGAGGTCGAGGGGTGGGTGACGGTATTGCGGGGACAGTCGCGGGCCGCTTGGGTTTTAGCACTTGCACGATGCGGCCAGGGGTAAGCACCGTATCGGGTGACATTGCGTTCAACTGGGCCACCGCCCCCGCAGTGCTCTGGTACCGCTCGGCGATCGAAGCCAGCGTGTCTCCCTCTTGCACGATCACGTAGTGTAACTGCGTCGTGGAGATGTCCCCCACCTCCTCAAGATCTCGAATCCACGACCGCTACTTTTCGATGGGTGAGAGCTTGGCGCGGATCGGCCCCCAAGACGCGGGGTCCTCCAGACCCAATCGCCAATGCAAGATGCCACCGAGATTGAAGCGCCGCACGAGATCCAGTTTGAGCGACAGGCTCCGCGCATCTTCGTACCAGGCATGATGCAGGTCGCCACGGGCGTCCCGGTAGTCAAAGTGCGGCACGCGATAGGTCGGATGAAATTGTGCGGTCGCTTTGTGTTGACTTTGCAACCGTTGGATCGCGGCGTAAGACAACGCGCGCGCCCCTGGATTGTTGTCTGTCCAGTCGTACCCATACGCCGCGATGCCGAGCAGGATCTTGCGCGGCGGAACTCCAGCGTTGATCGCCAGACGCACCGTGCGCTCCACCCAAGGCAGTGAAGCAACCGGTCCCGGCGAGCCTTGCGCAGGTTTGTGTTCGTCATAGGTCATGATACCCAGATAATCGACGCTTGCGGCCAGCCCTGGATAGTCGAAGTCCATCGAAAACGGCTGATGGTTCGCATCGCCCAACACATCGACGACGAGCAACTTCCCCTGTCCGTGCAGTTGCGACGCCAATTCGCGGACAAATGCGGTGTAATTCGCGGTATCGCCTGGCTTCAACCGCTCAAAGTCCAGGTTCACGCCATCAAATCCATACTCCTCGACCAACCGCAAGACATTGCGCACGAACACCGTGCGGTTGGCGGTGATCGCGCTATGCAACACCTGTGTCCGCGATGTGCCCGGTCGCTTGTCAGTATTGTGAATGGAAGCCAGCACTTTTACGCCGCGCCTGTGCGCATCTGCGACCTGAGTGCGAATCGTTGCCGCAGCGACACGAGACTTGATCTGCCCTGCTGAGCCTAGATGGAGGTCAAACCAGTATGGAGCGATCGCCGACAACAGTGCGCTGTGTTGATGCAAGGACGCTTGGCTGCCCGGCAGGCTGACTCCCATCGGTCCGGCATAGAAGCCGAGTACAAATTGCTGTCCAGCCTTCGGTTCGCGAGTCTCGCCGCCATGCGTCCATACTTTTACCACATCCCCTACCACGATCTCTTGCAGGCCTGGATTGAGCTGGCGCAGTTCCTCGTGTGTGATCCCATAGCGTTGCGATAGATCAGCCAATGTCTCATTGGATTTGACGACGACATAGGTGATCCGTGATCCTCTCATCCGCTCGTACCCCCGTTCCCGTTCTTGGTGTTCTGTCGCAACTATCCTATGCAGGCGCATCGTGTTGTGACAGCTGTCCAAATACAGGAACATATGTTCTGCACCCATCATAGGGCTCACTCAATCAGCTTGTCAAGAAAAAATAAGAACTCATGTTTGTATCTAGTACTCGTGTGTGGTATAATTTCTGCTATAAACTAACTTCGAACATATTTTCCCATTGAAATACATTCAGACCGAGTATGAGGAGTTGTTCGCACTATGCTGAAGCTGTCCAAGCGTCAACAGGAGATCATGGATTTCATCAAGAACGAAGTACGGGCCAAGGGATACCCACCGTCCGTCCGCGAGATCGGCGAAGCGGTTGGTTTGGCTTCTAGTTCCACTGTACATGGGCATCTCGCCCGTCTCGAACAAAAGGGTCTGATCCGCCGTGACCCGACCAAGCCCCGTGCGATCGAAGTATTGGATTTGGAAGCCGATACGGAGAGCGGGCGTTTTGAATACTCGACGATCATGGCTCCAATCATCGGGAAAGTCACCGCTGGCCAGCCGATCACGGCGATTGAAAATGTCGAGGATTACTTCCCATTGCCGACCTCGTTTGTCGGGGATTCGGCGGTGTTCCTGCTGAATGTCTCCGGAGAATCGATGATCGATGCGGGCATTTATGACGGCGACCTCGTGATCGTTCGCCAGCAGTCCACCGCGCACAACGGCGAGATCGTCGTCGCGATGACCGAGGATGACGAAGCCACCGTCAAGCGCTTCTATAAGGAAGCCGACCACATCCGTCTCCAGCCGGAGAACCCTACGCTTGAACCCATGCGCTACAACAACGTAACCATCTTGGGTAAAGTCATCGGCGTCTTCCGCCACATCGACTAATTCTCACCGCCTACAACCACATACGTAGAAAAAGCGCATGAGCCCTTGACGGCCATGCGCTTTTTTTTGACTACACCTCTACCCGAGACCTTGGTTGGCTGAACTCGAGCGCGTTGGTGCGCACACCCTCACGGCGGATGAAGGCACCGTTGACATGCTCCCAAACCCAGCCAGAACGTTTGCGCCCACCATAAGGGGCGTGGAGATTGCGGCCATAGTAATGCAACCACGTCTCATTGTGGAAGACAGCTCCGTGGGAGCGCTCAAGTTCCGCTACCTCGTCTGACCCACCCCCGTACAAACTCGCCGTCAACCCAAATGGAGAATCAGATGCCAGTTGCAAGGCTTCTTCCCAGTTCCTCACTCGCTGGATGGCGATGACCGGGCCAAACGTCTCGTCCTGCATGATCTTCATCGAATGGTTCACATCGGTGACCACCGTCGGATGGACAAAAAACGCTGCGCTGCCGTCTTGCAACGTGCCCGTCTCGATCTGACCGCCAGTCTCTACCTTCGCACCTCGATTCAAGGCGTCTTGCCACTGTTCCTCGATGCGCTGTGCCACCCGACGGCTCAAGATCGGGCCAATGCCTGTGCTTTGCAACTGCGGGTCGCCTACGGTCTGCCCGCGCGTCAGTTCGACTACCCGTGCCAAGAACTTGTCGTACACACCGCTTTGCACATAAAATCGCTCTGGAGATGTGCAGGCTTGCCCCGCGTTGTAATAGCCGGCGTATACGGCATGAGCGGCTGCCAGTTCCACATCCGCATCATCGAGCACCACGAACGGGTCCTTGCCCGGCCCTTCAAAAATAAACTTGGTCTGCGTCGAGCGCATCCGCTCTTCATATTCGACCGCCCACACATCGTCGCCAAAAACGATCACGACCTTCGTGTCCGGGTCCTCCGCTACCCCGTGTAGGAACTCTGCGCCCGATTCACGTTCAAATACCACGCCGTCCAGATGTGTCAAGATCAAGTCCTGCAAGCGGTCGCCCCATTCGCGCAACCCGCTGGGGAAGCGTGCACGAACTCGATTGCCCGCCAGATAGGCGGTGCCGATGGTGTTGACCGGGTTCGATAGGGTGGCGTTGCTCGGGAACATGATCCCGACCGTACCCACAGGTTCACGGTCGATGAGCCACGGCAGGATCTCGCCAAACGCCCGCAAGCGGCGAATCGCTAATTGGATCTCGCCCGCTGCAATCGCATGCCGGCGCTTGGTTGTCGCCATGATCAAACTCAGCAGCGCATGTTGTTCTGATTCAATGGTGTCTGCCAGCGCATGAAGCGCCGCCAGACGGCGATGTACTTCGTTCAAGCTCTCACGTCCTCTCCAGTTGCACTTCGTGCTCGACTCCACCGAGTGTCCGCTGAGCGCGGAGCATCCCTTTGTTCACTTTGTTCGTTGCCGTGCGCGGAAGGTTCTCACAAATCTCCCAATATCGTGGGACCTTAAAAGCAGCGAGGTGCATCCGGCACCAGGTGAGCAGGCTGTCCACCGATAGCTCGCTCCCTTCGGTCGGCATCACGAACGCTTTGATATCTTCGCCCCCGAACCGATCAGGCACTCCGATCACGGCCGACAGCCCGACTTGTTCGTGGCGATTCAGCACATCCTCGATGCCAGCAGGCGCGATATTCTCACCTCGGCGGCGGATGATATCCTTTTTGCGGGAGACGAAGTAGTAGTACCCTTCCTCATCGCAATAGCCCAGGTCACCGGTGAGGTACCACCCCTCACAGAACGCACGTTCGGTCACTTCAGGAGCTTTGAAATACTCGCGCATCATCACGCGATTTTTTCGGACTTGAATCTCCCCGACACTCCCCACCGCGACTTCATGACCACCGTCATCGGCGATGCGCACCTCATGGTAGGCGGCGGCTTTGCCGATCGAACCTTCCTTCGAGAGTGCTATGCTGTTTGCGAGCACCGTGTTGGTCTCACTGAGCCCATATCCTTCAACCACGCGCACGCCGAATCGCTTTTGAAAAGCATCGAGCAGTTCCGCTCGTGCCCCACCCCCATAGACGGCGCGCAGCTTGTGCGAGCGCTCCAACGGGTGTTGAGGAGACTGTACCAACAACGCCAACATCTCGCCCAGATGGCGGAAAACGGTTGCTCCACTCTGATGGACCTGTTCCCAGAAGCGGCTGCCGCTAAACTTAGACACCAGTGCGATGCTGGCACCGCCCGCCACCGCACTGGCGGCAAACGATTGTCCCGCCATATGGAACAGCGGCAAGCAGCCCATAAACCGATCCTCTGGCGTCACTTCGATCCAGCGCACGAACTCATGAGCAGGTATCACATAGCTGTCATGGGAGAGCAGGCACCCTTTGGGACGACCGGTTGTACCCGATGTGTACAACAGCGCAACCGGGTCGGATGCCGCCACCTCCAGATCGGGCGTAAACTCGGACGGCACCAGCAACGACTCGAACGGCACCGCACCGCTCCTCCTCTCGCCAACAGTCACCTGAGCGCGCAGTCTGGGCAAGTTCTGATGTGCATCAAGCACTTCCATATCACCGATCAGAACCACCACCTCGGCGTGTGTCAACAGTTCGTCGCGCTCCTGCACCGTCAGTGCAGGATTGAGCGGAACGAGCACTCCCCCCAATTTGGCCATTGCGAACAACAAGTACAACAACTCAGGTCCATTGGGCAAGACAACCCCAACAGATTCACCACCCAAGACCCCCAGTGCGCGCAAGCCATGCGCCAATCCGTTGACTTGGCGGTTGAACAACTCATAGGAAACCGTGTTCGCCTGCCCGATCTGCACCAAAAACGGGCGATCGCCCGCCTTCAACACCGCCGCTTCCAGCAGTTCACCCAATGTCATAGCACCAGCCCCCTTCTCAACACGTAACAGGGTAGCGTGGACATCGCACTTTTGAGCGACTGAAATCCTTCGATCACATACCCGCGGTCTAGGTAATGCTGGAACATCTTGCGCGTGTCGAAGCGCCATTTGCAAGCAAGTTCCAGGTTCTGCGCCTTGATCATCTGGATGTCGTCAGGAATCTGGATCAGCAACGTTTCTTCTTCCAGATCAGATTTCCAACTCCGATTCATCGGCAGTCCTAACGTGGCGTCCATGACCACTTCGTTGACCAACGTCCCCTCCAGTTCAACCGCCCCCACGACCTTGTGCAACAAGGGCTCCTCCTCCGCCAAGTGCCACTCCACCAACAATCGATCCGTTTCCAACCCCGCGTTCAGCCCGTGCCCAGTGCCGTACAGGTTGGTCAGATACTTTTTGGAGATGGCACCCAACTTCGTCAGATTTAGATGCGCATTCCGACTGACCAGCGGATCAAATGTCCAGGTGATCAAGTCGATGCCTTGCGCCCGCACCGCTTCACTTTGCACCAACTTGAGGTGATAGCCGATCCCATAGGTTTGATAAGCAGGGTCGATGCCCATGATCACCGAGCATTGCTTCAGCCAGCGCGTCGGTGTCAAACCGGGAAACGAATACACGAACCCGACCAAGCGCTGCTCCTGATTGAAAGCCCCGATCACCAGCCCGCCATTCTCCTGTGCGGTGATCAGATCAAGCGTGGGAACCTTGCCAATATCATCGGCACCCCAGATCTTCATCTGTAGAGCTTCGCACTGACGATACTCGTCCACACTGTGTACCAAGCGCAATTCGAGCGTCTCTCCCGTCAACAACTCGAGACGCCGCTGCACGACGGAAGCTGGAAACACTTGATGCACGACCTTCAACCCCTTCACTGTCAACTAAATATCCCAGACCAGAAATGAAATCTAGATTCATAATTATTATTTGATAAGAGTTTAATTGAATACCACATATAATAGTATGAAGTACCCAAAAACGTCAATGTCATATTTTACTACTTACTCCTTCGTAATAATGTTATTTATTCTCGATTGAAAACAGTCTCGCACAGCAAAAAAGCGCATGAGCCCACGAATGGCCATGCGCTTTGGGATGTTTTGTTCTGCTCCTTGCAAGTCGAGCATCAGCGACTTTGTCGAACACCTGCGATATACGTAGCTCTCACCTGATGGTCATCGTCCAGCCAAACAAAATCAGCGTCATAACCGCTGGCAAGTTGACCCTTCCGGTCTGTGAGTCCAAGCACAGCAGCCGGCGTGCTCGACGCCATGATCACAGCGTCTGCCAGTGGTACACGACCCAGTGTGACCATGTTGCGAACAGCTCGGTCGAGTGTGAGCGTGCTTCCGGCCAGCGTCCCATCCTCGAGGCGCGCCTCTCCGTTCACCAACTGCACTTGCAACCCGCCCAAGTCGTAGGCTCCATCCTGCATGCCAACCGCGCGCATCCCATCGCTGACGAGGACGAGATGCTCACGTCGCTTGACTTTGTACAAGATATTCATCACCGCTGGATGCACATGCACACCGTCTGCGATCAACTCTGCGGTTAACGCCTCATGGTACATCGCCGCCCCAACCACGCCGGGTTCACGATGGTGCAAGCCGCGCATCGCATTGCAACAGTGCGTCACATGCCCAAGCCCGTGCTCCATCGCCTCCGTCACATCCGCAAATGTCGCATCCGAATGCCCGACCGAAACGCACACACCTTGTTCATGCAAGTAGGCGATCACATCCGCCGCCTCGGGATGCTCGGGAGCCAATGTGACCAATTTCAACAAGCCTTGCCCGGCTTCCACCAGCCGCTTCGCATCGCGAAGCAGCGGACGCACGACATGCGCCTCATTTTGCGCCCCTTTGTAGCGGGCATTGATCCACGGTCCTTCGAGGTGTACGCCGAGGAGGCGGGCGCCGACCGCGGCGTTTTTGGAAAACACAACGCAAGTCTGCAGGACATGTTCGAGATGGTCTAGGTCGCCAGTCAACGTCGTGGCGAGGAATCCCGTCACCCCGTAGGAAGCGAGCGCCTGCGCGATCGTTTCCAGTCCTGCGCTGGTGCCGTCCATCACGTCTGCACCATGCGCTCCGTGAACGTGGATATCCAGAAAACCGGGCACGAGGCACCCGGTCTCAAACACGTGATCTGGCACTTCCTCGCGCTGTGGGCCGACGAAGGTGAATCGGCCGCCTTCGCAGATCAAGATCTGGTCATCGCGAAATTCTCCGTCGACCAGCGCCCGACCTCGCAAGATCTGTTTGCTCATGCTCATAGCCTCCGTGTCTTAGGTAAAAGCGGCGCGGTGTAGCGAGCGCCGCCAAGTCGACAGATTCGCAGCGGGCGTCAAGTGAACACGATTGGTCAAGGCGACGACCGCCGTGCGAGAGGTCCGATCGTACCACATCGACGTTCCGGTGAACCCGGTGTGTCCGAATGCTTCTGGCAAAAACGCCTCCCCTGCCCACGCGCCAACCTCCCACCCCAAGCCGCGCGTCAATCCTGGAGGAGTTGTGTCTGTCTGGCTGGTCGTCGCGAGGCGGATGAGTTCAGGAGCGAGAAAATCCTGCCCCTCCTCCGCCCACATCTGCAAGTATCGAGCCGTGTCTGCGGCTGTGGAAAACAATCCAGCGTGACCGCTCACTCCCTGTAGCCCGTAGTGACAATTGCAGTCGTGTACCTCACCGCAGATTGTCTCTGTGCGCCACGGGAACTCCGCGATCTCGCACGGCGTTGCGTAGTCCAGACACATCCGGCGCTCGATGCCGTTGCCAACTTCGGTGGCAACGGCATCTTTTCCCGCCTCGAGGTACCCTGTGTTCTCCATCCCCAGCGGTGCAAACACCAAGTCGCGGGTCAGGTCCGCCAGCGGTTTCTGCCAGATGTCCTCCAGCACGAACCCGAGTAGGATCAGCCCGAGGTCGCTGTACACAGACTGCACACCCGTCTCATAGTCCAAGCGTTCCGCCTTGATCCGGTCGAGGTATGCCGCTCTGCCTTGCGCCCATAAATACAGGGGCTTCCATGCAGGAAGCCCCGAAGTGTGGGTGAGCAAGTGTTGGATTGTGATGTTTCGCAAAACCGGTCGATCAAGTTCGAGCCGTCCTAGTTGGATCGAACGCAGCACGGCGGGAAGTGTCGCCATCACTTTGGTGAGCGAGGCGACGTCAAAAACGGCATCGACCGTCATCGGCCGCCGCCGTGGTGTCAACTCAGCCTGTCCGAACGCTTCGTGCAGGACCTCGTGACCACCACGGCTGACGTGTACGACAGCTCCGGCGAACATCCCCTCTGCCAACCCCTGCTCCACCACATCCCGAACATTCATTCTCATTCCTTGACGCCGCCCACAGTCAAGCCCTTGATGAAGTACCGCTGGAAGGCCATGAACACGAGGATCATCGGAACGGCCGCCACTGCCGCACCGCTCATCAGCAGCTTGAAGATTGCGAGGTTTTGGTCCTGCAGGGTCTTCAACCCGACGGGCAACGTGTACAGGTCCGCATCGTTCAAGACGATGATCGGCCAGAGGAACGAGTTCCACACGTTCATGAACGTGAAGATCCCAAGCGTCGCCAACGCTGGTTTTGCCAGCGGAACGACGACCGTCCAGAATGTTTTCCATTCTGAGGCCCCGTCGATTTTCGCGGCATCGAGCAGGTCAGACGGGATCGAGAGCATGTACTGACGCATCAGGAACACCCCGAACACCATGCTCAGATCGGGCAGGATCAGCGCCCAGTGCGTGTTCATCAACCCGAACTTTTGGACCATGATGAACAGCGGGACCAACGTGATCTGACCGGGCACCATCATCGTCGCCACGATCAGCCAGAAAATCAAGTTGCGGCCGGGGAAGTCCTTTTTGGCCAGCGCATACCCGGCCATCGTGTCGAGGAACAAGATGCCGACCGTCACCACGATGGAAATGTAGCCAGAGTTGAAGAACCAGCGCCAGATGTTCGTGCTGTGGAACAGTTGTTGGAACCCGGAGAACGTGTCGGTGACGATCTGGCTCCGGCTCTCAGGATGGGTGAAATACTCGATGATCCCCATCGGAATCATCTTGGGCGGTTCGGACTCCACATAGTCTGGCAACTGCAAGGCCGTGCTGAACACCCAGTACAGCGGAAGCAGTGAGATGACCGCCCAGACGAGGAGTACAACGTAGGTCAACCAGCGTGTCGGTGAATGTTTGATCCTCATGTCTCTCCTCCTCCTAGTCTTCTTCCGCCTTGCGGTAGAGCAGCCAGTATTGTGCGATACCGAACAGCAGCGTGATCACGAACAGCACGATCGCCTGTGCGGAGGCCAGCCCAAACTCCAAGTCGCGGAACGCGGTTTTGTAGACCAAGGACACCAACGTCTCCGTGGCGTGCCCTGGACCGCCACCAGTCATCAGCAGGATCTGCGTGAACACTTGGAACGAGCCGATCAGCGACAGCATCGTCAGGTACAACGTCGTCGGTTTCAACAGCGGCACGGTAATCCGCCACCAGCGTTGGAACCCGTTGGCTCCGTCGATCTCCGCCGCTTCGTACAGCTGCTCAGGGATCGAGCCCATCGCCGCCAAGTACATGATGATTCCAACTCCCGGCGGGATCAGGACGCTCATGATGATCAGCGCCCACAGTGCCGTGCTGGACTGGTTGAGCCAGTCCGGTGTAGGCAGGCCGAAGATGCTGAGCATGTAGTTGAAGAGTCCGTACCGGTAGTTGTACACCCAGCGCCAGACCATCGCGATGATGACCATCGAGGTCACGGTCGGCAGGTAGAACGCGCCTCGGAAAAAGCTCTGGCCGAGTCGTCCGAGCGGATGAATCAAAGTCGCCAGCCCCAAGGCGATCAGCACTTGCAACGGCACGGTGACCACCGTGTACTGCAAGGTGTTCCACAGCGCACTGCGGAACAATTCGCTTTTGGCGACCGACTCGAAGTTTTTCAGACCTACCCACTCACTGCCGAACACCCCATACTCCTGAAACGCGAGCACGAACGCCCAGATGATCGGGATGAGGATGAAGGCGGTGAACAGGATCAGCTTGGGCATCAGAAACAGATAGGCGGCTCGTTGTTTCCACATCTCGCGCAGGAGCGACGACCGCCGCCGCGTGGCGGGCTGGGTCGTCGCTTGTGCATCGAGGTGGGATTTGGTCGCGTGCGGGGAACTCACAGCAGTACCTCCCTATTTCGAGAGCAGTTCATCGGCAGTCTTTTTCGCTTCCTTCATCGCGTCCTCTGGGGATTTCTCTCCGTTCAGAACGAGTTGGAGCTGCGACTGGATCGCTTCATCGATCTTTTTCCATTGTTGATGCTTGGGCACCATCACAGCGTTTTGGGTGAGTTTTTGCGCTTGTTGCATTTGCAGGTTTTCTCCAAACGGATTCGCGTCGACTGCCGATTGGCGGGTCGGGAACGTGCCGTAGTTTTTCGCGGTGACGACTTGCTGATCCTTCGAAGTGAGTTGCTTCATCAGATCGGCGAGCACCTTTTTCTTGCCAGCATCCTCTTGGTGGAACATCATCCAACCACCCACGCCACCGATCGTCACCGGCTTGCCAGAGCCTGTCGGGTAGGCAGCGACCATGAAGTTGGACATCTTGGCTTTTTGTGCAGCCGAGATCGCCCACGTCGCCCATGGTTCCACTGCGACGTTTTTCTGTGCAGAGAAGGCTTTCCACGTGCCGCCGACATCGCCGGAGCCCATCTCCTTCGGAGCTACCGGAAGCGTTTTGAGATCTGCCAGTTTCTTCATCGCGCCCGTCGCTTCTTTGGAGTCAAACGTAAACTTGCTCATGTCGTCCGACAGCGGGCGTCCGCCATCCATATAGAGGAACGGCCAGGATTCGTAGTACCCGTTTTTGACATAGGTGGAGAGGCCGTAGACATCGGTCTTGCCATCGCCGTCTTTGTCATAGGTCAGTTTTTTCATGTCGGCGACAAATTCATCCCACGTCCATTGCCCATCCTTCGGCGGCTCGACGTTGCGCTCCTTGAAGAGGTCGAGGTTGAGCAACATGCCGTGAACGGTCATGCCGAGCGGCAGGCCGTAAAGCTTGCCATCCTGCGTCCAAGCGCTGATGGCATTAGGCAGGAAGTCTTTTTTCTCATCGGCGGTGATAAACTCATCGACCGGCTCCAGAACTTTTTGCTTGACGAAGGTCGGGTTGACGCCGTTGCCGGAGATGTCGACCGGTGCGAGATCCGGCCAGGCCTTCCCTGCGATGGAGACGCCGAGCTTGTCATTCAGCTCCGCCCAAGGCACTTGGACAATCTCAACCGTAACCCCTGGATGTGAGGTCTCGAAGGCTTTTTTCTGCGACTCGATCCACGCGTACTTGTTGGCGTTCTCCTCCCAACGCGGGCCATCCCAGATCGTGATCTTGCCCGTCCAATTGGAGGCGGTCTCCTGCGTGGCGGTGGTGTCTTTGCTACAGCCCGTCACGGTGACGGCGAGAATCGATGCGGTGGCGAGAACGGCCAAGGTCTTCGTGTAGTTCATAAAATGGATTCCTCCTCAGTGTGTAGATCTCAGTCCCAGGTGATCTTGCCGAGCACGACCGGGCGCTTGGCACCGGTGGCGGCAGGCAGGTTGCTGGGTCTGCGATAATAGGTTTCATACCCGAGCACGGCAAATGCGACCGCTTCCTTGGCAGAGCTCGGGATGCCGGTGGCTTGGTCTTGGGTCAGCACCGTCAATGCGGGCAACTCGCGGCGCAGTCCGTCGAGCATCACCGGGTTATACGAACCGCCCCCGCCGACGATCATTTCGTCGATGGCATGGTGCGGCAAGACAAACGCTTGAATCGCACGGGCGAACGAGCGCACGGTGAAGGCAGTCGCGGTGGCGATCACATCCTCGGGGGCAAACCCCTGCTCCTGTGCGTCACGCCACCACTGTTCGACCATCTGCTCACCGAACAGTTCACGTCCCGTCGACTTCGGAGGTTGTGCTTGGAAAAAGGGCATCCGCAGCCACGTCGCCAAGTAGTCCTCCAAAACCTGCCCAGCCGACGCCATCCGACCGTCCTCGTCGTAACGCAGACGACCGTCCGTGAAACGGGTAACCAGCCCGTCGATGATCATGTTGCCAGGCCCGGTGTCAAATGCCAGCGTTTGCTCTGCAGCAGCCCCACGCGGCAACACGGTCAAGTTGGCGATCCCCCCCACATTGGCGAGGATGCGCCCACGCTCGGGATGCGCAAACAACAACGCATCCACAAAAGGCACCAACGGCGCCCCTTGCCCACCGGCCGCCATGTCGCGCACGCGAAAATCGGCGACGACAGGTCGGCCGGTTTTTTCCACGATCACTGCCGCCTCCCCGATCTGTAGCGTGGAGGTCACGGCGTATCCTGCGATCTCCTCGGCGATCGGGTGGTGGTAGACGGTCTGGCCGTGCGAGGAGATGAACATAACATTTGTTATGTCTACCCCTGCGTTGTTCACGACTTGTAGAACCGCATCTGCAAACACATGCCCGAGCAAAACGTTCATCTGCGAAACTTCAGCCGCTGTGACGCTTTGCTCAAAAAGCCGAAAGATGCGTGTGCGCACCTCCGCTGAGAACGGCACCGTCTCGAAGTAGTCCAGTTGCACGCTTACGTGCGGAGGCTCCCCGGAGATCGTGGTAATCGCAACGTCTACGCCGTCGACCGAGGTGCCAGACATCAAACCGATACAGATGATCCCGCTCATTGGGCGACCTCCAACGCGATCGGCAGGTGCCCTACCAGCTTGCGTTTGCCAAAAAGCGCCTCCGCCGCTACTTCGATACCCGCCGGTGTAAATTCATACACCGCGATGTGAGCGTCGAGGTTGGTGCAGACGGCGAGGTCGTAGGGAGCCCGCATCGAGATGACCACCCGTTGGAGCGGCAATGCCTCCAATTGGCGCAACAGCTCGGTCTGTACTGGGGAGAGGTGCGCATTCGAGGTGCCGACGACGACCGCCCGACACGCGGCCGCCACTTCGACAGCCTGCGCGATCTCCTGTGCAGTTGGCGGGTTCGATAGTTCCACACGCACGATGTTTGGATGTTGGCTCTCGATGGCGGTTGCCAGCGGGTTGATCAGATAGCGATCATCCTCGACGGGCGAGAGCGAGACGTTGCGCAGGTAGACGACCGCTACACGGTCCTCCGCTTCAATTTGCAACGGCAGGGCACCTGGACGCTGCGCAGTCAACGTGACCGCCGCCTCATACACAGAGCGCGCCAACTGCCGATGCTCCTCACAGCCCACCACCGGATCTGGTTGCAAATCGGGCTGGTCGAACAGCGGTAACCAATCATCCCAACTCGTATACCGCTCCTTCAACGCGAGGATGCGGCGCACCGAATCCTGCAAGCGTTGCGCGGAGATCTCACCTTCCTCGAAACCGCGCACGAAGCGCTCAATCGTCTGCTCCTGCCACTCATGCGTGTGCGAGAGAAACGAGAGATCGACTCCGGCGAGGAAGGCGCGATACGTGCCCTCCACCGTGCCGATCGTCTTCGCGATCGCATGCATCTCCATGCAGTCGGTCGTGATCACACCGCGATAGCCCAGTTCCTCGCGCAACAATTCAGTGATTACGCGGTGTGACAGCGTGGCTGGCGTGGCATCTGGCTCAAACTCGGGGAAGACGACATGCGCGATCATGAGCGCGTCAACTCCTGCTGTAATCGCTTTCATGAAGGGAGGTAACTCTACGGCATCGAGTCGCGCCCGGTCATGCGGGATCAGCGGCAGTGTGAGGTGCGAATCCAGCGAGGTATCGCCGTGTCCAGGGAAGTGTTTCCCACAAGCTGCTAGACCGGCCGCTTGCAACCCGCAGATCGCTTCCACCCCGTACTCGCCGACACGTTGCGGGTCTTGCCCATACGCGCGAACTCCGATCACCGGGTTGTGTGGGTTGTTGTTGACATCGAGCACCGGTGCGAGATTGAAATTGAAGCCCAGCGCGCGCAGTTCCCGCCCGGTGGCTTCCGAAACTTCGCGAACCCACTGCGCTCGACCCGCCGCCCCCAAAGCCATGTTGCCGGGAAAAAGCGTCGTGCCTGCCCCGAGGCGGCGCACGATGCCGTTCTCTTGGTCGACGGAGATCAAAAGTGGCAACGGGTGACCAGCTTCGTAGGCGATTTTTTGCAACGCGACGTTCAGCCGCAACACATCCTCTGGACGTCCCACGTTGCGGGCGAACAGGATCACACCACCGATGTGGTGCTCAGCGATCAAACGCGTGATCTCCGGCGACGGCTCCGTGCCGTGGAAGCCGAACATCATCGTCTGGCCGATCTGCTGGCGTACACTGAGCGCGGACAGATCCGTTTTAGGCGTCATGCGATCCCTCCTCGATGGCGGCGCGTGCAAATCCGTCCGCCGCTTGCAAACGTCGTTCGGCTTCGTCGACACTGCAAGAAGTCTTCAACATCACCAGCGCGACTTTGGCCCGACGACCAGATGCTTGGAGCGCTGCCGATGCGGTTTCATACTCCACACCCGCCGCCGTCATCAACATCCGGCACGCCCGGTCGACCAATTTGACGTTGGTCGGCTTCACGTCGATCATCAGATTGCCGTATGCCTTGCCCAAGCGAACCATCACAGCGGTGCTCAACATGTTCAACACCATTTTCTGTGCTGTGCCCGCTTTGAGCCGGGTCGATCCCATCAGCACTTCCGGGCCCGTCGACACTTCAATCGCGACCTCTGCCAACGCGCTGATCTCCGCACCTTGGTTGCAGGAGAGCGCGACCGTTCCAGCACCGACCTGCTTGGCGTAGCGGAGCCCGCCTGCGACATAAGGTGTGCGGCCACTGGCGCTCAGACCGACCACGATGTCCGCAGCGGTCAAGCGATGGCTTTGCAAATCCGTTGCCCCTGCATCCGAGTCGTCCTCTGCTCCCTCTCGCGCTTCGACCACTGCATCAGGTCCGCCTGCCACGACACCCACGACAAGGTCTGCCTCAATGCCAAACGTTGGCGGGCATTCCGAGGCATCGAGGACTCCGAGGCGACCGCTGGTGCCAGCTCCTAGATACAGCAGTCGCCCACCGCGCCGAAGTCTGTCCGCGATCTGATCGACGGCCGCCGCGATGCGCGGCACTTCCTGTGCCACCGCCTCCGCCACCGTGCGATCCTCGCCGTTCATCAACTGGACGATCTCCAGTGCCGACATGCGGTCGAGAGTGTCCGACTGCGCGTTGGTCTGTTCTGTTGCCAATTTTGCTATCGATTCCACGCTGTGCGACGACTCCTTTCTTACCTGCCCGCCTGTGCCAAGCGCAACGCGCCAAACACAGGGGGCTGCCCAAGCCGCAATTCAATGTGATCGGGCAGGGCGGTTGCCAACAGCCCGCGCAATGGACTTTCGGCAAAAAACAACCCACCCGCTAACACGACAGGGATGCGCTGAGCCGTGAAGTTCATTTTTTGCAATAGCGCGACGACGTGAGCCGCAAGTTCCCCTGCTGCATAGGCCAGCAAGGAAAGTGCCACCGCGTCTCCACTCGCAGCCGCCTCGAACACGAGATGCGCCGCCCGTGCCACTTGCTCCCGGGAGGCAGCCTCTCCATACACGAGCGGGATCAACTCCGTTGGCTCGCGCAGCCCGTAGCTGTTCAACACGAGTTCGGTCAGCGCCGTCTGTGGATCGCGCCCATCGTTCTGGCGCAAGACAGCGGTCAACGCTCGTCGACCGATGTCATAACCGCTGCCTTCGTCACCGAGCAGGTAGCCCCACCCGCCGACGCGCGCTTCCACGCCGGCCGCATTGCGCCCATAGGCGACAGAGCCTGTGCCTGCGATCAACACGATGCCTTCTCGTTGCTCAGTACCCGCCGCCAGTGCGATCAACGCATCATGGACGACACGCACCGCTGCCTCTGGCCACTGATTTGCAACCCAGAATTCCATGCGCAACCGCTCAGGTTCGCGGTCGATCCCCGCGAGCCCGAGACAGATCGCCGCCACTTGTGCTGTGGGTGGCAAGGTTGCGCGCAACTGATCAAACAACTCGCGCAAGGACGCCTCCGCCCCAGACCAGCCGTGGTGGTTGATGTTGCATCCTGCGGTGGTCAAGTCATGCAGTTGCGTGCCTTGTTCTGTAAAAACGACTGTGCGGGTCTTCGTCCCGCCACCGTCGATGCCAATGTAGACCTGCATCTCTCGCTCGACCTCCTAGCGGTGCAACTCGGCGTAGAGTTTGTACCGGTCACCGCGATAGACCGACTTGACGAACTCGATCGGTTCGTCATCCACATCAAAAGTCGTCCGTTCGATCAACAAGATCGCCGATCCGACCGGGATGCCGAGGATCTCCGACTCTGCCGGTCGAGAGAGCCCGACTTCGATGGTCTGACGGGCATAGCGGATCGTCAGTCCGTACTTCTCCTCTAACAAGGTGTAGAGCGACGCGGAGTGCAACGTCTCGTGCTCCAACTCCGGGAATCGACGCAACGGGAGGTGGGAAATCTCATACGCCATCGGTTTCTGGTCGGCGAGCCTGACGCGCTCGTAGATGATCACCTGTTGGCTCTCACCACTTCGACTCAAGCGGAGCGCAGACGCCACATGGGCGTTTGCGTTCTGCACGTATACGGCGCGAACTTGCGAATCGGGCTTGAGCCCGCGACTGCGCATGTCCTCGCTAAATGAGGTGAGTTTGAGCAACCCTTGGGCGATTTTCGGCTCGGCGACAAAAGTCCCCTTGCCTTGTTCGCGGACGAGCAGCCCTTCCTTCACCATCTCACCAAGGGCCTGCCGCACAGTCATGCGGGAGATCTCATAGTGGTCTGACAATTCACGCTCCGAGGGCAACAACGCACCGGGCGGCAATTCACCTTGCAGGATGGCGGCAGATAGTTTTTCTTTTAATTGATAGTAGAGCGGGATTGGTATGTGTTTGTTTAGCATCTGCTTCACCTAAGTTATAGAGGTCTATACCACTATATATTCGCAACCATTCAACCTTATCCTGCCTGTGTGCTGTCATTTTTCGATTGATTTTGCAAACTCGTAGACTTCAGAACCAATCGTCGTCGGGTCCCCGGCGAGCGTCCGCAGTTTTGCATCCAGTTGGCGGCGCAGGTCGGCATGCGCAGGGTCGTTCGCCCCCTTTTGCGCCAAGTCGAGCGCGAGCAATCCGGCCACTCCCTCGGCGGCGAGTTTGTTCAGCCACGGGTCGATCTCCGCGAGCAATGCCTGATTCTCCACGGTCGCGTGGACCTCTTGCGGGAGGTCGCGCAAGGTTTCCAGTTCGGCCCGCAGCGGTGCGACATCTGCGTGATTCGCTTGATACGCCGCGACTTTTTTGGCAAAATCGGGGTTGCCCGCCGTGTGGACAGGACTTTTGACCGCATACTTGGCGAACGTCAACAGCGGTTCGAACGCGCCTCCGCCTACCACTTCCTGCACGGCCGTTGCCCATGCAACCTCCGGGCGATAGGTATTCGGATGGTCGAGATAATCACCGATCGTCGCGAGGGCAATTTTTGACGCTTCCGGTTGGAGCATCGGGTTGGAAAGCAACCCTGCGGTGTGCGTGCCGAGTTCGGGATCGCGACCTTCAAGCGGGCCGAGAAACAGTTCCGGTTTCTTTTTGATCGCATAGGTGAAATCGTTGACTGGATAGTTATCCCATACCAGTGGCTGTCGTCCAAGCAAGGTAGCTGCCGCATCCGCTTGTGCCACCGTGATGCGCGGAGAGAGGATCTGCTCCCCTGTCCAGATCACCGGCACTTGTGGATCGAGCGTGGTGCGCATCGTCTGCCAGTAGGGATTGTCCTGCAATCCATAGTATGTGGTCGGGGCAAACCATAGCATGAATTGCGGGTCGCGCTCGCGGCCTTTTTTCAAAAGCCAATTCGCCAGCTCCGCGTGCGCCCGCGCCAAGTCGCCGCCGTATGCTTCCTGATCAGCAGGTTGCAACCGTTCCTGCACATCGTCAAACGACAACAAGACGGTGTGCACACCGAATCCACGCATCTGCTCCACTTTTGCCGCCAACTTGGCGCGGTCAGCAGGTGCCGAACAGGTGATCGCCGCCCGCTCCATCTCGGCAGTTAGGACCTGCCCTGGCAACGGCGCAGGCAACCCCGGTGAAATCGAATAAACGAACTTCACGCCGACCTCATTTGCACGCTTGGCAAGTGCCGCCATGCGGGAGGCTTCTGTTGCAGGGTAGGGATCTCCCCAACGCAAGCGTTGGTAGGGGTCATCCTTGGGCGCGTAGACGTAGGTGTTCAGGTGGTGTTCGCTCATGAATGACAACATGTCAAGCCGTTGCTCCTGTGACCACGGCTGCCCATAGAAGCCTTCAATCACACCGCGAATGGCAAAGGCAGTTGAGCTCTGCGCAGCGGGATCGACGGTCGGCGGCAGGGCTGTCTGTTGTGGCGCGGGAACGACTGTCGGCGGCTGGACTGTGGAGTGCGACGTGGCTTTCCACAGTCCATTGCCATAAACAACAGCCCCTGTGACCCCGGCCAACAGGACGAATCCGAGCCCTAGAAAGAGCTTCGTTGTAGTTTTTATCAAGCTCGCCTCCTTATTTCAAGTTTGTCAGGACAAGCGCTTGTAATAGAAAACGGTCGCGTGCAGCTCCCCGTCTGCAGATCGTGCATACTCGGGGATTCGTCCAGCCTCGATATAGTTGAGGGATTGATACAGCAAATTCGATGGGTCCCCCGCACGCGTATCCAATACCAGCAACGTTCGACCGTCAGCGACTGCACAAGCCTCGGCTACCTTCATCAAGGCTCGCGCAATGCCTTGGCCTCTGGACGCCGGGTGTACCATCAATTTTGCGATCTCAGCCCGATGGCTGCCGTTTGGTTTCTGACACAGATCTAGTTGCACAGTTCCCACGATTCGCTCGTTTCGAGAGACAGTCCAGACCTTGACATGGGGAGCCCAGACCCCCTTCCAGTACGCGAGCGCTTCTGCTGCACGCAGCGGTGGTAAAAACCCCACCGAAGCCCCCTCCTCCACCACGACGCAGAGTAACTCCGCGAGCTCCGTTACGTCCTGCTCCCTCGGATGTTGGAGTTCTGTAACCACCCATTCGTGCGACAAACAGATCCCTCCCAAGCTACTGGTAAGTTAAACACTTCCTATTTTACCAGTTCCACGGAACATGAGAAGCCCCTCTCGCCGATCCCTCCCCCCTCATCTCGAAGAGACTTTGCAGGAAGAGTATACGAAAAAAAACCACGGCTGCGTGCCCCGTGGTTTTTCCTCGTCCGACTCCTTCGTACCTCCTTACATCTCGTACACGTTCACCAACGACATACCGCTGTAGTACGCGTTCAAGATCCGATCATACGACCAGCCCGAGAGTCCGAGGCTGGAGGCCCCGTATTGGCTCATCCCCACACCGTGACCATTGCCGCCGCCAAAGAACGTGACGGAGGTCAGGTTGCCGGCTGCGTCGCGCGCGAGGTCAAACGTGGCAAACGCGGACGGGAGGATCGTGTAGTTCTTCAGCACGAAATTCGGATCATACGCAGTAGCACCGCCCTTGGCACGGGACAGCAGGACATCCTTGCCCCCGGTGTAGAGGTTGCTGGGACGCACCGTGAAGCGGATGTTGTACTCCTTCACGATCTTGTACGTGCCCGTGCTGGTTTCCACGACCAATTCCATCATGTTGCCGCCCGCCCCACGCTTGCTGACGGAGAGGTTGCGGACCGTGCCGACGCCAGTGGCCGGGATCGGCTTCGAGACGAACTGCCCGCTCGCGTCTTGGGTCAGAATTGCCGTCGGGTCCGCTTGGTAGCGACCTGCGAGGTTTTTGTTGATCGTGTTCTCCAACTCGGTGCGGGAGAACGCGACTTTCCAACGGAAGTAGTACGACTCAGAATCGTAGCCTTTGAGCGAGAGGTCTTTGTAGAACGCATTCAGCGCTGCTTCATCCTGCGTGTTCAGGTTGAGCAACTCGCCCGCTGCGTTCGGGTCGTACACGTAGCTTTTGGCATTGAGGTAGCCGATCGGCACGCCTGGGAAAGCTCCGTTGCCATCCGCCCAAACTTCGTGTTTCGCCGCGCCATAACCACCCGAAGTCGAGTAGTAGCGAGCATCGACCAGCGCATCGCCGCTCTTCATCACGAGTCCGCTCGTTTCAGAGACAGCCTGCGAGGTCAACGCGTTCTCCGCGCTGTTGTTGTACACTTGGCTCAACGTCGAGTCATCGACGTGGAAGCCCTTCGTCGCATAGCGGTTGCTTTCATAGTCGCCCAGCGCATAGGTGCGCGCGGCAACGCTTTGTGCCTTGAGCGCTTCGAGGCCGAACGAGGCCGGCATTTCGCTCGGTACGACTTGGCGCAGGTAGTCCTCGATCTGCACTTCGTTGACCAGAGCCAACTTGCCTGCAGTTGCCGCTGGGGTGATTTCAAAGAATCCACGGTACAGCGGATACCCATACGCACGCTTGAAGGTCATGATCTGCACCGGCATCGCAACATCTGCCGGGTACACATACAGACGGTTCGGCGAGGTGTAGAGGTCTTGGCCCGCTACCGACACATGGGTGCCGTCGACGCCCGGCACGAGCGCAACGGTCGTGTTGGAGGCGACATCGTAGCTCCAGTTTGCTTTTTTGTCCACGACTTGCAGGCCACCTGCGGACGCGAAGTCCAGACGGCTGTGATCAAGCGAGGCAAACCCGGAGTTGTTGATCCCCACGCGCATCGTCTGTACAGGCGTCTTGCCTTCCAGCAGCAACACGGTCGCTTTTTCCTGTTCATCGTAGAAAACGCTTACATTCTCTACGCCGACCGCGATGTCTTTCAACGATTGTGGAACCGTTTGCCCCCCCTCGACGAGGCGAAACACCGCATACGAGCTGGCGAGCTGGATCGATCCGTGCAGTTCGAGATCGATCACGCGCTTGGCTGTGTCCTTCGCCATGATCTTCTCATGGTAATACGGGGCGGTCACCGCTTCGCCACGGAAATCGACGATCCGACCATCCTTCGCCTTGAAGTTCACATACTGCCCTGGTGTGGCGACAAACGATTTGTTCTCCGTGTAGTAAGACATCGCCTGCCCACCTGTGATCACCGTGTAGTACCAGCTCGGGCCTTCCAGTATTGCGCTGACGACCAGAGCATGCTCTATGCTGTCCATCACCTTGTTGTCGTTCGCAGCCCACGCCCCATTACTCGGGAACAAGAGTGCAAACATCATCAGGAACACGGTCAAAATCTTCATTCCCTTTGTCATGCCATTTCCCCTCCCTTTTATCTATTGGTATAAAAGTGGTCTATACCACTTTCCTTATTTCGCCAAAAGTCTGATAATTCCTGCTGTGGGCATAAAAAAAGAACCTCGCCCAGGGAAGCGAGGTTCTCTCCGTATTCACTACTTCTTAGTAAGTGGTCAGGTACTGATCGCGTTCCCACTCGTGAACGGCCGTGCGGAACATATCCCATTCGATTTGCTTCGCTTCGACGAAGTGCGTAACCGCGTGCTCACCAAGTGCTGCAACGAGCAGTTCGTCAGAGATCAGCTCGTCGATCGCTTCCTTGAGGGAAGCCGGCAGCGAGAGGATGCCGTTTTCCAGACGCTCTTCTTCGTTCATCACGTAGATGTTGCGGTTGACAGCTTCTGCCAGCGGCAATTCGCGCTTGATGCCGTCCAGACCGGATTGGAGCATTGCAGCCAGTGCCAAGTACGGGTTGCAAGCCGGGTCCGGGTTGCGGACTTCGACGCGGGTACCCATGCCACGGGAGGCCGGGATGCGCACGAGCGGCGAGCGGTTTTTCGCAGACCATGCGATGTAGCACGGTGCTTCGTAGCCCGGTACGAGGCGCTTGTAGGAGTTGACGGTCGGGTTGGTGATCGCTGCAAACGAACGAGCGTGTGCGAGGATACCCGCCAGGTAGTGCTTCGCGGTTTTGGAGAGGCCGAGTTCATCCGACTCATCGTAGAACGCGTTCTCGCCCTTGATGAACAAGGATTGGTGGCAGTGCATGCCAGAGCCGTTGATGCCAAAGATCGGTTTCGGCATGAAGGTTGCATGCAGGCCGTGTTTGCGAGCGATGGTTTTGACAACCAGTTTGAAGGTCATGATGTTGTCTGCTGCGGTGACAGCATCCGAGTATTTGAAGTCGATCTCATGTTGACCGACTGCAACTTCGTGGTGAGACGCTTCGATTTCAAAGCCCATCTCTTCGAGGACCAGCACGATCTCACGACGGCAGTTTTCGCCTTCGTCGACCGGCGCGAGGTCGAAGTAGCCGCCTTTGTCATTGACTTCGGTGGTGACGTTGCCTTTTTCATCGAGCTTGAACAGGAAGAACTCCGGCTCCGGGCCGACGTTGAACTCGGAGAAACCAAGTGCGCGCATTTCGTTCATCGCTTTTTTCAACACGCCGCGCGGGTCGCCCGCGAACGGGGTGCCATCCGGCATGTAGATGTCACAGATCAGGCGAGCCACTTTCCAGCCCTTTTCGGTTTCCCACGGGAACACGAGCCAGGTGGAGAGGTCCGGGTAGAGGTACATGTCGGATTCTTCGATGCGAACGAATCCATCGATGGAGGAGCCGTCGAACATCATCTTGTTATCGAGAGCCTTGTCGAGCTGGGAGACCGGAATCTCTACATTTTTGATAACGCCCAGCAGGTCAGTGAACTGCAGACGGATGTAACGAACGTTCTCTTCCTTCGCCAGACGTTGGATGTCTTCCACGGTGTAATCGCGCTTCATGTGGTTTCTGTTCCTCCTCGACCCCACCCCTCTAACCGGCGGGCGGTGGTTCTTTGTATATTAGTGGAAAAACCGCGACAGGTCGCCGGCGTTGAAGGAGTTGTGCTGCATGCCCTTCAGGCCTGGCTTGTGCGTATGCAGGATTTCCTTTTTCAACAGATCGCGAAGTTCTCGGTCAGACAGGTCGCGCTTGACCTCCTTGACCATCTTAGCTTGTTCCTTTTCACTGATCGGCAGCAATTCGGAAGCTGTCTTCGCCGTACCCAATACTGTCTTAATCCCCGCGATGTTCAACCCCTGCTCGATCAGCTTCTTGACCTCCAGCAGCCGCTCCACATCGTTGAAGGAATACAGTCGTTGGTTGCCTTCCGTCCGTGCCGGGTAGACGAGCTGATGTTGCTCGTAGTAGCGGATCTGACGGGCGGTGAGGTCGGTCAGCTTCTGGACGATCCCGATTGGAAACAGGGCGAGGTTGCGTCGGATCTGATCATTCATCCACACCAGCGCCTCTCTCTAAGCTACTCCCAGTATATGCTGTGTCCTGAATATCTGTCAACACGTGTGAGCTAAGTTGACATCACTTTTTGAAAAAAGACCAAGTTGGTCGCCCCACTTGGTCTTTTTTCCCCTGCTATAGGTGGCCCGCCGCTTTTAAATTGGCAACAGCAGACAACACCGCGATCTTGGTGTGCTGGTAGGTCAGGCCGCCTTGCATATAGCCGATGAACGGTTCGCGGATCGGGCCGTCGGCCGAAAGTTCGATCGACGAGCCTTGGATGAACGCACCTGCTGCCATGATCACTTCATCCGCATAGCCCGGCATCGCCCACGGTTCTAAGTTGACATGCGAATCGACGGGTGCAGCCGACTGGATCGACTGGCAGAACCCGATCAGGCGTTCCTTGGTTCCGAGTTTGACCGCTTGGATGATGTCGGTGCGGCGCTCGACAGCGGACGGATGGGTGACCATGCCCAACTCTTCAAAAAGCGCGGCGGCAAAAACCGCGCCTTTTAGCGCTTCGCCAACAACATGCGGCGCGAGGAAAAAGCCTTGGAACAGCGCCCGGTTGGTGCCAAGCATCGCCCCTTGCTCGGCCGCGATGCCTGGCGAGGTCAGGCGGCAGGCGGCACGGTGTACGAGATCAGCTCGACCCACCACGTAGCCCCCGCTCGGTGCGAGGCCGCCGCCAGGGTTTTTGATCAGCGACCCGACGACGAGGTCAGCGCCGACTTCGGTCGGTTCGGTTTTTTCCGTGAATTCACCATAGCAGTTGTCGACAAACACGACGACATCCGGCTTGAGCTCCTTCACAAACTTCACCATCTCCCCGATCTCCTCGACCGTGAACGAGGATCGCCACGAGTAGCCTGCCGAACGCTGGATGCCGATCATCTTGGTGTTCGGCTTGATCTTGCGCGCGACTTCCTCGTAGTTGACCTTGCCCGACTCTTTCAGCGGCACACAATCGAACGACACGCCGAACTCGCGCAACGAACCTTCACCCGCTTCCCCGCGCACGCCGATCACTTCCTCCAGCGTGTCATAGGGTTTGCCGCTGATGTACAGCAATTCGTCGCCTGGGCGAAGCACGCCATAGAGCGCGAGCGAGATCGCGTGCGTTCCCGAGACGATGTGCGGGCGCACCAGTGCAGACTCTGCGCCGAACGTCTTGGCATAGACGACTTCCAACGTTTCGCGGCCTGCATCGTTGTGGCCGTAGCCTGTCGACGAGGCGAAGTGGAAATCGGCGACTTTTTCCGCTTGGAAGGCTTGTAGGACTTTGGCTTGGTTGTACAGCGCCACATCCTCGATGTGACGGAATTGGTCGGAGATCTTGGTTTCAATCTGGGCAGCCAGCGCTGTCCATGCAGGGTCGTGCAGTAAGTTCAATAAAGACAAGTCAAGTCGCTCCTATCTGGTAGATACAATTCTGGCCTTAGGCCGCACTCGTCTGCCGCTTGGCTTCTTCGTGCGTCAAGTTAGCTTTCACACGCTTCATTTGCGCCACGAGGATGCCCTCGACGATGATCAACAGGAACCACGAACTGATCTTGCTGAGGTCGACCAGATGCCAACCCTGTTTTTGGTCTGGATATTGCCACGCGCCGTAGAAAGTCGCGATGTTCTCACCGAAGTAGATGAACAGCCCGACGAGAAAAAACGCCAGCACCAGCGGCATGCTGCGCACGCGACCTCGCACTTGATAGAGCACCCGCGTGCGCCAGAATACGACGACGACTGCCAGCAGAATCCACCAGCGGTAGTCCCCGATGTAATGGTGGGTGAAAAAATTCAGATAGCCCGCCGCAGCGACTGGCATCGCCAGCCACCACTTCGGGTAATAGGAAAGTTGCATGTCCAAGCGTCGCCATGCTTGGCAGACATAGCTCGCGACGCTTGCGTACATGAATCCGCTGTACAACGGCACGCCCGCGATCTTCGACCACGCCGGTTCTGGGTATGCCCATGAGCCCATCTGCACCTTGAACAGCTCCAATGCCAAACCGATCAAGTGAAAGACGGCGATGACTTTCACTTCGTCCTTGGTCTCCAGACCGGTTTTGTACATCAGCACTTGCATGAGCAGACAGGCGATCAACAGCAGGTCATAGCGATGGAGTCCGGGGATCTGCAACTTGTGCGAGATCGCTAACATGCCGAAGATAAACACCGCGAACAGACAAGACATCGCCTCTTGATACGTGAAATGCGCCAGATCCAACACGCCGTTGCGCAGCCGAGTTGTGTTCATCCTGTCGTCCTCCATGTTGTCTAGTGCAAGATATCGTCCGCTTGTGGCGTGGTGAAGTCGAAGTAGATTTTCTTGGTTTCCTTCGGCGGGAGGATCTCCTGCGCTTCACTGAGGAAGTAGGGACGCAGGTCGTCCAACAGCTTCTGCGGAACCTCTGCCTTCATATAAGTACCGTTTTCCCGATGCTCCTCTTCGTGGATGCGGCCTTCACGGTGTACTTGCGCCATAATCGCCGCTTCACGGTACGGAACTTCAACCGTCACCAGCAGGTGGCGAACGCCCGCAAGTTCGTTCGCTTTTTCCATGAGCACGTCCAGCCCGTCACCCTTGGCAGCCGACACGCGCACTGTCGCCGTGGAAGTCGGGTCGTTGCCGATCCACTCCCCTGGCACGAGATCGATCTTGTTGAACACGGTGAGAATCGGTCGATCCAGCACTTTCAACTCTTGGAGCACATCATATACGGTCGCCATCTGCACGTCAAAGCCCGAATGGCTGGCATCGACCACGTGTACGATCAGATCGGCCTCCGCCGTCTCCTCCAGCGTCGAACGGAACGCGCGCACCAACGAGTGCGGCAGTTGCTGGATGAACCCGACCGTATCGGAGAAAATTGCCGTCTGCCCATCGGGCAACTGCACCTGCCGCGTCGTCGTGTCCAGCGTGTCGAACAGGCGGTTGCGGCCTTCTGCCACTTCGCGGTTGCCGCTGCCGTAACGCTCGACGATCGCTTTCATCAGCGTCGACTTGCCGGCGTTGGTGTAGCCCACGAAGGCGATCACCGGGATCTCCTGCTTTTTGCGGCGTTTCTTGTGCAACTCGCGGTGCTTGCGAACTTCATCCAACTGGCGAGTCAGCTCCAAGACGCGCCCCCGGATGTGACGGCGGTCGGTCTCCAGCTTGGTTTCCCCTGGTCCGCGTGTCCCGATCCCGCCACCCAGTCGCGACATGGACGAACCCTGTCCAGCGAGTCGGGGCATCAGGTAGTGCAACTGCGCGAGTTCGACCTGCAGCTTGCCTTCGCGGGTTTTGGCGCGCATTGCAAAAATATCCAAGATGATCTGCGTGCGGTCGAGCACCCGGCACGGCAGCGCATTTTCCAAATTCCGTACATGCTTAGGCGAGAGTTCCGAATCGAACACGACCAAGTCGATTTGCAGTTCCTCAATGATCGCTTTCAATTCGGCCAGCTTGCCTTTGCCTATGTAGGTTGCCGAATCGGGCAGGTCGCGGTTCTGCAACACTTCGGTGACCACGTCCGCTCCTGCGGTCTCGACGAGACCGTACAATTCGGTAAATGCCATCTTCCAGATCTCTTCATCATGGCGCGAGAGCTTCAGCCCGACGAGGACTGCGCGCTCCGGGCGCCCTTGGTTGTCATGAATTTCATGCATGTGCATCACCCCTCAACTTTCCTCCCTATTCTACCACATAGAGGCTGTAGGTATCATGAAGTGCAATACGGTGGTTTGATGAAAGCACTACCTGAAGTATTTTTCTGTTTGTGTAGTTGCTTGTAATCCGTTGCGCTACTCTGACGTTTGTTTTCCGATATGGGCATTGGTACGAGTAAGACCAAGTACGCAACCCATCATTCATCGTAGTACCGACTCACTTGCAAGGGTCGATAGTAGACATCTGAATAACCCTCACTTAAATTAATAAATCCCAGCCTGAATCATCGGTATACATTTACCGATAGTATATAAATTGTTATAATATGTTCGTATCTAGTAAATCCCTTCGGAGGTCTCAATTCAATGAAAAAACTTGTTGGAACTATCGCATTGACCCTCTTGATATCAATGGTAGGCACTTCGGCTTTTGCTACGGGTGCCACGAGTGGGGTTAGTGTACCGCACAAGGCCACAGCAACCGAGTTGGCCAATGCCCAAGCAAGTCTCATTCAAGCAATCCCGGCTTCTGACTATGAAGTAAGATTCCCGAACAAAAAAAGGTCAATCACTCCGACCTTGGTGTCGCCACTTTTTTCATATAGTGGTTTACGAAAAGGAAACTACATCGACACTATTGCGACTTATGGCGTTACCACTGATGGAGAACAAGTTGTTGTCAAAGTTGTTCAGTACCCAATGGATGGACTTGTAACTTCTCACGTAGTTACGAGTGGTTATCAACTTGTCGCTCAAGGACCGGGTACCACGACGGGTATCTACACACTAAAAGGCAACTACACAAGCAGTAACATTTCGTTTAGCTTCTACAACGTCCCCCACGGACAATATAAATTACGGATTTGGAATCTCACACAAGACACGGAAACTGGTGACATGGAAGGAAACGGATACGTCTACTACTACTAGAAAGCTGCTACGGCATCTCGTTAGAGACGCTTTTATTAATCTTCTCAAAAAATTCGTTTTATGTATAATTTTTTTTAATATTTTCAAAGGGAGAGGATAAGGTGAAATCTTCAAAAAAGAGATTTTTGATTCTTGTTTCCGCCATTATTATCGCAAGTGTCGGTACAGTTGCTGCTAATGCAACCAACGCATCTACTACCCTGCCTCGTCAAGCGACACCTGCTGAACTGGATTCTGCTAAAAAATCAATTCAGACGATTGGTACTGAGTTCGGTGAGTTTGAGCGAACCACCAAAGATATCTCAATACCCGCGGAACAAGTTGTATCGGACATAGACTCTATTAATCAAGACACGTTCAAGGTCGTGACCGAGTACGGCACTTTCATCAAAAAGTAAGCAAAAACCCCTAGAAAAGGGGTTTTTTGTCTAATTGGTTTCTGCAAAATAAAAGCCCAATCTATATTCGGTTGGGCCTAGTCTTACTCTAAAGTACTGCATTCCTCTCGTTGCCAGTCAAACAGTAAGCCCTTGATCTTTCGTACCCGTTTCTTTTCGGGGTTGACAATAACAATAGCTCATCCACAAAAATAAAAACAAACGTTTTCAATCATGATCAGGATGAAATATTTTCGGAAAGCAACGCGCAAATAAACTTTGGGAGAGCCACCACATAATCCTACCGGAGCATCGGTCGGCGATGGCGCTGAGAAGTGAAACGCATAACAGAGGTTGAAACAAGTGAACGCAACAAAACCTGATTAACGAGGTAAACCGGACAGCTATCGAGATCCCCTTAAAGACTTATATCACAAAGATCAAATTGCGCGCCTTAAAAGATCGTGAAGAGATAGGAAGTTGTTCGCGGATGTACTTGCGTTGGCGGTTGCTTATCGCAGAGTGAGTGATGCTGGCATGCCCTTTAAGAATTGGAGCGAACGGTACGATTCTTATTATCCCCGGAATAGCGTCACAAGTGCCTTTAGTAAGTTTCTTCGCACTATGTTCCAATCTCAACACCTTGCATTGTTAGAGACAGCACCGGACTACAAGTGGAGGATCACAACGGACGGGATTCGGTTCCGCTAATGCTACTCCAGAATTTCGGAGAATAAAAACCCCTTGACTACAGAGATGCGGTCAGTGGGTTTACAATTTACATGTGATTACTTCGCCGAAGTTATTTCAACTTGTATGACTTGTTGACACTTTTCGCAAAGAATTCTTCACCGCAATGTCCGCAAACAACTTCTTTTTCGTGTATTAGATTCGACCATCCGCACGAGGGACATTCAGAATAAAAAACGTATACGAACAACTCTGATCTGACCAATTTTATGCAAATAGCCTGAGCTGTAAGAGGAGTAATTCGAAGAAGATCCGCAACGTCATAGCAGTCAAATATTTGCTTGGAGTTGCCCAGTGTCCGGATGAGGTTTGTATGTTGGTCGTGAGACAACTGAACTTCTTTGTAGTAGCTCTCGAACGACATCGTCTATCTCCCCTTCCATCATCAGACCTTTTCGGATCTGAATTTCTCCTTCTAAAAACACTTCTAGATGAGCATACTCATCCCCTAGTTGTTTTATGTATGAAATTTGAACAAGTTGGTAGTCATGGTCTTCCAAGCACTCTACAATCAGGTGAGTCTCAGCTTCGGTGAAGGTACCATCATCGTCCGTGGGGTGAATTCGCTTGAATTTCGGTTGCTTCTTCTCAAATTTCGCGCCTGTGATCTTGTTCTCTTCCGGGGAGTTGAAGATTTGCGGATATTTATCCATCGTTGCTGACAGTTCCATTGACTTGATCAACTTTTCCTGTAAGGCCCAACCCAAAGGGAACTTCATTACATCATCAACTTCGCATTTCAGAAATTCGACTAATTTGTCCTTGTACTCCGGCATGACGCTGAGTCTCCAACTTGATTCTACGTCGCCTCTTCTGATTGAATCAAACAACATGTAACAGATCCTTGTTGCTAAGAAAATCTTTGAAGCCACAGAATAGTAATAATAATTCTCTGTATGATCGTCGTTTCGAGTTTTTCTCAGTTGAGCCCACCGAACCTCTAAGTAGCCATCTCTTCTTGTAAAACCAATTATGGATGGTGACTCGCCAACTTCTCGTAAAGTGAAATTGTTGTAAAAGTCTCCAAGACCAACATCATTAAACGCTTGCGGGAAATGCTCTCTGGCAAAGGCACTGATTTTCGATCGATCGATCTGGAATAGAGCCAATCGCTTGGCTGTTTTCCCTTCCATTGCATAGAAGAATTGTTGAACAACATCGCTCCCTAAAAGAAGGGCTTGTTTTAAACATAGATCCGATGCATCTTTGAGACTCATTCGTTTCATATCAGTCTCGCCAAGAAGATCTCGATAAAGATTTATTATCTTAGAACCTGATGACGCGTCGAATCGTTTTGATAATGCTTCATGACGGAGGCGGATTAAGTCCTGCCCTTGTACAAGGGTGCCAACACTCATGTAATTGTACCTCCAATTTGCAGTAACGAATGTAATTAACTATACCTTTGTATACTTCGTCTCGTTTTTATTAATTATCTCATAAATGTTCAGAATTGAACATAGGCTACTCCATTTCACTTGCGCGGCACAACGCATTCGATGAATACTTCCCTTGCACACATTTATGTTCCGTTGGATAACCAGAATTTTTAATTTAAAGACTCCAGTCCTTAGGCTGGGGTCTTTAAATGTTCTGGGGCCGCCGCTAATTTTTTCGTGATCTGTGCCTTGAACCCTCATGCTCTTGGTCGTCTCCCTTGCCGCTTATCTCGTGTCCGGTGGAGATAGTCATGTACTGCGCCACGCTTGCCCATGCTCGATCCCCAAGCCAATGAACGTGATCGCATACACGGTTGCCTCGTAGATATGTGGGAACCGCTCCACCGGGGTAATATCCGACGAGTAGGCGGTAGGTACCTTTTTGTACGGCTACTTGAACTTCAGGGCTGTTGTACCGTGCAGAGTGCCCACTTGTCATCACAGTTTGCGCATAGTCGGCGACCCTGTTTGAGATGCGGCAGGTTTGTCAGCACTACGGTGATGTATCGATTATCCAGTCGGGTGTACTTCTGAGGAATGCCGCCGAACAGCGCGACCATTGGGGCGGCGGCGAGTTGTTGCAGGTCGAGTTCGGTCATGAGGATCATCCTTTCTTGGCCGCCGCCAACGAGTTCCAGCGATTCAATCTGTCAGTTAAATGCACGCTTTGCCATTTTGAAAATCTCCCCGAGAGTTCACATCCAACAAATCTCCACCCTCAATTTCGGGCAACACAGCCGTGCTACCAGAACCAAGGAACGGGTCGAGTACTAACTCGCCACTTTTGCTGGACTTCTAGGTCAAGAACTCAAGCAATGCGGTCGGCTTCTCGAACGAATGAAGGAAGTACTTGTGGCTGATTTCTTTTTGATACGTAGCACATGGAATTCCTACGCTTGCCATCGATCTCGTTCAGAGTCCGTCGATGTTTGTGACAATATGAAGTGCGCATGAAAAAGGACGGCTCACCGCGCCGCCCTCCACTTGTCTGTGCTTATCTGTTCTGGCCTCGACGTTTCATAAACGTTGGAATCGCACCGACAATCGCTCCAATGATCGCGATCCAGATCAGTGCCATCACCGACAGTTGCAACACCTTCCATAGCACAACTGCTATGATGATCCCGATGATAATGCCCATACCCGCCACCTCCTCAAAGGTTGTGGTGTTAGCATTTCCAGTTCTAGACATCTCATGCAGCTGTCGAAAAACTGTACTTTCGGCTAGGTGTTACAAACTCTCACTTTAGATACAATCTAGATACGACCTTTATTTACCCTACACCTATTTATGTATTGGCAGAGACGCCACCCTTGTCTCTGCCCTTTTTTTGTATACTGGAGGAAAAGGGGGGAACGGAATGTTCGACGCACACTTGCATCTGGAGCAATATCCGGACGAGCAGATCGAAGGGTTGATTGAAAGCTGGCGGATCGGCGGCATTCAAGGCGTGGTCGCGGTGTCGACAGGTCTGCGCTCTGCCCATCGCACACTGGACTTGCAGCAGCGATTCCCCGACTTCGTGCGGGCGGCACTCGGCACCCATCCCGAACAGCCGGTGCCTCCTGAATCGGAGTTGGTCGAACTTCTACAGCTCATCGAGCTCGAAAAAAACCGACTCTCCGCCATCGGCGAGGTCGGTTTGCCACACTATGCGTTGGCCGAACTCGGCACGATGGCGTTGGACGACCACCTAGAACTGTTCGGGGTGTTTGCCAAGCTGGCGGCGAGACACCGCCTGCCGCTCGTCTTGCATGCTGTTCACGACAAGGTTCCGCTCGCCCTCGAAGTCCTGCAACGCCATCGGGTGGAGCGAGCGCATTTTCATTGGTTGAAAGCGGTCCCTGCCGATCTGCAACGCATCGTGGAGGCGGGCTACTATGTCTCGGTCACGCCAGATGTCTGCCACCGTGAGCGCGATCAACAACTCGCAAGGCATGTGCCGCTCAGCCAACTCTTGTTCGAAACAGACGGCCCATGGCCACACGTTGGGCCGCTTTTTGCCGGACGCCCGACTTCCCCGCTGTTCTTGCACGAGATGGTGGGCCGTGTGGCGCAGTTGAAGGGAGTTTCACAGGATGCGTTGGCGCAACAGGTGCGGGCGAATGTGGATGCCTGCTATGCTCCCCCATCACCGAACGGTGATCGAACTCGGATCGACTAGCCAGTTGCGGGCGCGTTCGACTTCGCCGCCCATGCGACCGGTCAAGATCAGACCGTACATGCGGAAGTCGGCACGCAACGACCATAGCGGGTAGGTAAACGTCGCCGGTCGGTTGTGTTCGATGAAAAAGTGACTGATCCACGCGGGAGCATAGCCGAGCACCGGCAGCAACAACAGCCACCACCACGCCTGTTGCCACAACACCCAAAACGGCAGAAGCAACACCCCCGTCGTCCCGAGCGCGTGCAGGAAGCGGGTGCTGCGTTTCAGATGCTCGCTGACGTAATACACCCAGAACTCTTCGTAGGTCCGGTACATGCGCCTACCCCCTCGTCAGTTTGTGCATCGCTTCCACGATCGGCGGCCATGCTTCCGAAGCCGGATCGATCACTTTAAAGTGTTCGACGCCCGCCAACTCGACCAACTCGACGCGATCGCCCGCCGCCTGAGCTTTGGGCAGATAGGCTGTGCTCAGGGCAAGCGGAACGTCGACATCCTCTGTGCCATGCACGAGAATTTGTGGGACGCCCAATGGCAAAAGCAGTGCTGGGGACGTTTGTGCATAGCGATCTGGCACTTGCTCCGGCGTTCCGTTGAGGAACGCCACGACCGGACTGTTCACTTGGCGAACTTCCCACATGTGGTGCATGTCGGTGACACCCGCCAAACTGACGACACCCTTCAAGGCAAGCGGTTGAGCCACATACAACTCGCTGTCGACGGGAAGCTGGTGACGCCCCGCCAGCCAGAGCGCGAGATGTCCGCCAGCCGAATGTCCGATCGCGACCACGTTGGCGAGATTCAGCGGGTACTGATCCGCCAGTTGGCGCAGATGATCCGCCGCGGCTCCTACGTCCATCAGCGTGCCAGGGTATGCACCGCCTTCATGCCCGTTGCGACGGTACTCGATGTTCCAAGTCGCCCAACCGCGCGAGGTAAAGTCCTCCGCCATCTTGTCCATCAGATCCAGTCCGTACTGCGCGTACCAAAAGCCGCCGTGGATGATCAACGCGACCGGATGCGGACCTGCTCCTTCCGGCAAGCGCAACTCCCCGAAATGCCATTCGTTCTCTCCATAGGTACTGCGGATGACAGGGGTGTTTTCTCCCATGAATCCCAACTCCTTTTGCCTCACGTCAAGTGGTTTTTCCTCACTTCAATTGATTCCAGTATAGCTTTTCCTCCCTGTGAATTCTATATTTTCCGACGGGTCATATCTTTAGAAAACCTTCATATCGATGTCACCGATATGTTACATATCGATTGTAAAATAATTGTCGGAAGCAGTCACTTTTCCACTTGCTAATTTTTCTAATGTTTTGTATTATTCAGATAAGAGTACGACTTTCCACTTCAGGAGGAGAAATTAGATGCTTACACATGACGATGTTCAACAAATTCTGCATCTCGTAGACCAATTGATCGCCTCTGAGACGGAAACAGAAGTCAACGCTTGTTTTGAAAAAGCCTTGCACGTGATGAGCGAGCGCGGGCTGGTTGTGGAATTTTAAATCGAACTTAGATACCAAGACCGCCTGCGAGGGCGGTCTTTTTTTTGCAGTGGTGCTGTTCAACGCGCTGAATTGTAGTACACTTCATTTATTTGCATGCAATCGTATGACAGGAGCGTGTTCTGGATGAGAGAAGGTTATGTAGAGGTGACGGGAGGCAAGGTCTGGTATCAGGTCATCGGGGAAGGTAGCGATCTTCCGCTGCTGTTGTTGCATGGAGGACCTGGTTCCACCGGCTTTGGATTTGAGAACTTAGAACCTTTGACGGATGAACGACAGATCGTCATCTACGATCAACTGGGATGCGGTTACTCAGACCGCCCTGATGACGTTTCGTTGTGGCAACTCGACCGGTTTGTCGAGGAATTGGAGCAGGTCCGCCATGCACTTGGCTTGAAGGAATTCCACCTCTTGGGACATTCCTGGGGTACGATGCTCGCCGCTTCCTATCTTCAGACTCGCCCGCAGGGCGTGCGAAGCGTGATTTTCTCAAGTCCCTGCCTGAGTGCTTTGCTGTGGGCAAAGGATCAAGCCGAACATTTGCGAGAATTCCCACAAGAAATGCAAGAGACGGTTGCACGCTGTGAGGCGGAAGGAACGACCGATTCCGAGGAGTACCAAGCGGCCATCATCCAGTACTACAAGCGTCACCTCTGCCGAATCGACTCGCCGCCAAGACCTGAGGATCGACAGACGAATTCTGTCGTGTACAACACCATGTGGGGTCCGTCCGAGTTTTGCGCAACTGGCAATTTGAAATCGTATGATGTGACTTCAACGCTGCACGAGATTGAGATTCCGACGCTGTTCCTGTGCGGCCGCTATGATGAAACCAAGCCGGAAACGCTCGCCTATTACCAAAGTCTTGTCCCTGGATCGAAACTACACGTATTTGAACATAGCGCACACAAGGCGTATCTCGAGGAAACCGACGAGTACGTTCGCGTTGTTCGGGAGTTTTTGCGAACCGTGTAAAACGGAAAGCAGGGTCACAGGAGCCGCCATCACGCCCTCAACTCAGCCACGTTGGTAGGTAAGCCGCCCACTTCTGGGCGGCTTTTTATATAGTTCGATGTCGGACGGGGCGTAGTCCGCTCGCTTATGGTATGTTGCGCTTGCCAATCCGCTACTTCAAAGGGAGTGGGCTACAAAAATACAGCAACACCCACCAGCATTTCGGACTGGTGGGTGTTGGGCAACTTCGATTATTCGATGACCGAAAACCGCTTGTCAACTTTGGCGGTCTTGCCGCTCAGGTTGTTCTCGTGTCCGTCGACTTTTTGACAAGTCTCCCGAATCACTTTATCGATGGTTTCTTCATTCGGATAGGTATCGAGCGGTACGACTCCGATCACAGCGTTTTTCTCATTGTAGATTTCGAGGTAAAACTTAGATTTTACTGCCATTCCCAATCACTCCTTCTGAAAGTTCCAGCATCCAATGACTCTGGGCGCCTTGTTGTCCGTCCCCAGTGTAACACTTCGCAGGACGAAAAGACAAAAAATACCTGATGAAGCCAACTCCCCCTTTCCTATTAATTGAATATTCAAAGAGTTTAATAAAAAACAGAGACAAAGTTCCTTACTTAAATACAAATAGAAAACACAGAAGAAAAAATTAATAATACCCTTAACAAACCGCCCCCATATGTGTTATGATGTTATCAAGAAGTATTTCCCATCCTCGATAATGGCAAACCTGTACGAAAGTCAGGGACGCAAAGCCGTGGGCCTAAAGCGTAGATTCCTTATGCGATGGTTGCCAGGTTACCGAAAGGAGACCCATTATGGATATGAGCTTTTTCCGCGGCGTCATGTACGGGTTCATCCCCGCTGCTGTGATTTGGTTTATGATTGCCTATACGCTGGTACTCGTTGTTAGCAACTAACACCTGCGCGAATCCTCCCGCCTCCCTCCTATGGGGAGGCGGTTTCATGTGTGTACTCGCATAAAAAGACCGGATACGCCCGCGCGTATCCGGTCCTTTTTGCTACTTCTGGGTCGGCAGGTAGACATCGACGGTCGTCCCGACGTTCAACTGACTCTGCACGATCATCTTGCCCCGGTGCTCGTTGATGATCTTGTAGGAGATCATCAACCCGAGCCCAGTCCCTTTTTCCTTGGTCGTATAGAACGGCTCGCCAAGTTTCGGGATGCGTTCTGCTGGAATGCCCAACCCTTCGTCGACGACACGCACGCGCACCTCGTCCTGTAGGGCGATGTGCTCCACGTAGAGATGGATGATCCCACCCTCCGGCATCGCTTCGATCGAGTTTTTTAAAATGTTAATGAAAACCTGCTTCAGTTGGTTCTCCTCACACTCGATCAAGGGGATGTCCGGAGAAGCGAGCAAGACGATCTGGATATTGTTCAAGATCGCCTGCGTCTCGACCAAAGCCGTGATGTTCTGCAGGAGTGTGACGATGCTTTTCTCCTGAAAATTCACCGCTTGCGGCTTGGCGAGCACGAGGAATTCGTTGATGATCGACTCGATGCGGTCGAGTTCGGACAGCATGATCGTGAAGTACTCCGGCTTGGCCCCTTGCGTGTCACGGATCAACTGCACAAAGCCCTTGATCGACGTGAGCGGGTTGCGAATCTCATGCGCCACCCCGGCGGCGAGTTGCCCGACGACGGAGAGCTTGTCCGACTTGCGCAACAGCTCCTCCGTTCGGCGGCTCTCGGTGATATCCTTGCCGGTCGAGTAGATCCCGACCGTCTCCCCTCCGACCATGATCGGGAAGTGGCGCACCCCGAGTTCGAACACCTCTCCGTCCTTGCGCTGGATGTGCATCTCGTAGCTCTGGTAGTGCCCGTCCACCGCTTGCTTGAAGTGGCGAAGCGCTTTCGGGCGGTCGCTTTTTACCACGAGATCGACGAGGGGGCGGCCTTGTACCTCGCCGGTCTTGTAGCCTAACACCTGCTCCGCCGCTGGGTTGATCGAGAGAAAATCACCGGCCAAGTTGATCGAGAACAGCGCCGATGGGTTGTGTTCGTACAGCGAGCGGAGTTCTTCCATGTAGACCTGCATGTCCTTGGACATCGAATTTACACGTTTCGCCAACTGTCCGAGCTCGTCGTCGGTACGCAAATCGATGCGGCCATCAAAATTGCCACGCGCCATCTCGTTGACTTTGTGCAGGATTTTCTGCACCGGTCGCACCATGTATCCGGCAACGACATAGCTGAGCACGAACACGAGCGCCAACGAGATCAGCGAGATCAGTGCGTTGCGGTACAGCTGCTGGATTAATACCTTTTGAATCGCTGCATAGTCGGTGACGAGACCGATCACATAGGGGTACTTGGCGTTCGGGATGCTGATGTACGTTTTGATCACGCGCTTGCCGTGTACATCGGTCTGGTAGGACACGATGTCATTTTTGGCATGCGCCTCGTGAACGTTGGTCACGTCTTGTGCATCTTCGTAGGTGTAAGCGCCGAAAAAGACCGGGCGGTTCTGGCGCTGCACATACTCGGCGCCGTTGATTTTGGTGATCATCGGGTCCTTGCCAAACGCATTCGGGTTAAAACCGGTGATTTCCAACAGGACGTCATTGTCTTTTAAGGTGCGATCCACGATCGACTGGGCACCGGTCAAGTCTTCATACTTGTAAATGTAGGAATCCCGGACGTAGGGGTCGATGATGTAATTGGTCGTGCCATCATAATAATAGCCCCATTTGTCGACATGCGTCGGGTCGGAGGACGCGACATCAATCGGTCCCGTCCAATAGTTGGGCAGGGTCTGCCCCTCCTGAACCGTGACAGGCTGCCGAGCGAAGAGTTGCTTCATCGCGTCGAGATAGAGGCCCCAGTCCTTGGTGGTCAGATTGATCTCCTTCGGATCGGATGACTTCCACCCGATGATCTCCTCACCCACTTGTTTAAAAAGCGTGATGTGCGAGATGCCGAGCGTGCGGCTCACTTCCACCAACTGTTCATTTGTCACTTTATCGATATCCGGATCGAGCACCGCCTGCGCCGCGATCGACGCCAAGCGCAACTTTTCACCGATCATTTCTTCTACATACGCCGACCCCTGTTCGGAATGCTCGATCGCCACTCCGATCTCGCGAGCAATCGCCTCCATCTGTTGTTGCTGGTCATTGATCAGCAGTTCGCGCGTCGTGTAGTAATACAGCGCATTGTTTGCGATCAAAACGGAAGAGACGATGATGGAGAAGATGATGGCCAATTTGCGTTTGATGGACAACGTTACTACCCCTTTCCACAACAAGCCTCGACGTGAATTCGACATCTCCCAAGGCACATCCTGTTTAGGGGCAAAATATGTTTCCCTCATTAAACTAACGTCCCACCACTAACATGAAAAAACCGATGCCGGGAGCATCGGTTTTTTTCAACTTCGGGACCTGACTTGCGCCGAGATGACGCGGTTGCGCCCGAGACGTTTTGCCGAGTACAGCGCATCGTCCGCCTGTTGGTACACTTCGTATTGCGTCTGAGCTGTCTCTGAATAGGTGGCAACGCCGATCGAGACCGAGATGCGGATCGTGCCGCCCGCAGGCAACCGGAACAGATGCTTCTCCACCATCCGGCGCACGCGTTCCGCCACCTCGCAGGCTTGTTCATGCGAACAGTCCGGCAACAACATCGTAAATTCCTCGCCCCCATTGCGCGACACCACATCAAACGACCGACAAGCACGGGCCAGCACATGGCCCAAGTCCCGCAGCACCTGATCTCCTCCAGGATGTCCGTAGGTATCGTTGATTTGTTTGAAGTGGTCGATATCGAGCAACAGCAAGGACAATTGCTCCTCACGCACCTGTGCCTGGTTCATCATCTCATTAAATACTTCGTCAAACTTGCGAACGTTGTTCAAGCCGGTGAGAAAGTCCTTCGTCGAATACTCCTCCAACTGGAAATACAACGCCCTAACGCGTAAGACATAGAGCGTCAAGTACGTGGTGAGCGCTCCCATCAACAAACCAAATATCCAATAAAAGACATACAACCTGCGCAAAATTGCCCAATCGCGAACCAGCAAATACAAGGTCACAGAGACCACACTCAAGCCGTACACGTTCATGATCGTGAATTTCCGCCAACTGCTCCACGAACGCTGTGTCAACCAGACACACCCGAGCCCGATCAGCAACATCGTCGACGCCGCCAATTCGGACGAAGGGGAGAGCCCGCCGAACAGCAAGATTCGCGCGATTGCCAGTACGACTGCCGTGGTCATCGCCGCCCCTGGACCTGCGAAAATCGCCGCCAACACGACCGCCAGATGACGCATATCCAAAATCGTCGTCGCCGTCACCCGCACCGAAAATTGCATCAGCACGATGCCCATCCCGCCAGCAACCAGTCCAAACAACACCTGATTGCGCCAACGATGCTGTTCGATAACGCGCTTTTGCAACACCAAACTGCCTGTAAAAATAAACGTGACCAGTATGCATGAGTTGACAAAAAGGTCGCGTAACATGGTTTTTCTCCTGTTCTGTCCTGAAATTCGAGAGTCTACTAAGTTTCCCCCATGCGCTACCTTTCCATCCCTCCCCCTCTTCATTCATGAGCATCCATGAGATTTCGTTTGAAAAAGAGAGATTACTCACGCAAGAAAAAAAAATCACCCAAGTGTAACGCTTCTCAATTTTGAGTGTCTTATGTTATGCTACGACTCATTGGGCACAGAAATATATAGCACTGTATGATTAGGGGGATTTACGCACATGAAAACGAAAAAATGGCTTGGTATCGGCCTCGCAGTCACCATGCTCTCCAGCGTGGCACTCGCAGGTTGCGGCAACTCCACAGACTCCGCGTCTGGTGATAGCAAAGGCAACGACGAGCAGGTAATCAACCTGGCTCTCTCTGATGAAGTTCCAACTCTTGATGTTTCGAAAGCGACCGATAACCTCGCCTTCCGTATGCTCGGCCAAGTCAACGAAGGCCTGACCCGCCTCGACAAAGACGGCAAAGCAGCACCGGGCGTAGCGAAGGACTGGAAAGTCTCGGCAGACGGCCTGACCTACACCTTCAACCTGCGCGACGATGCCAAATGGTCTGACGGTTCTGCCGTCACCGCCAAAGACTTCGAATACTCTTGGAAGCGCACCCTCGATCCGAAAACCGCGTCCCAGTACGCCTTCATGGTTGGTTGGGTCAAAGGCGGCAACGCATTCAACTCCGGCAAAGGCTCCGTCGATGAAGTCGGCGTAAAAGCCAAGGATGACAAAACCCTTGAAGTAACCTTGGACAAACCGGTTCCGTTCTTCGCAGAACAGATGTCCTTCCCGCTCTTCTTCCCGCAGAAGAAGGAATATGTAGAAGCACAAGGCACCAAGTACGGCGCAGATGCAGACAAAGTTCTGTCCAACGGCCCGTTCAAAATGACCGAGTGGGTGCATGAGCAATCCGCAACCCTCGTGAAAAACGACAACTACTGGGACAAAGCGAACGTCAAGCTGGAGAAGGTCAACTACCAAGTCGTAAAAGACTCCGGCGCGCTCGAAAACCTGTACCAAGCAGGCCAGCTCGACCGAATCGGCCTCGTTCGTGACCAAGTAGACCGTTACAAAGGCACCCCGGAATATGTGGTCATCCCGGAACTCACCAACGGCTACATCCAGTACAACGAAAAAGTGAAAGCTCTCACCTCCCCGAAGGTCCGCAAAGCGCTGACCTACGCGATCGATGGTGATCAATATGCAGACATCGTCTACCACAACGGGACTGCTGGTGCGACTGGCTTCGTTCCGACCGGCACCTCCAACGGCAACGGCGGCGACTTCCGCAAAGACAATGGCGATCTGCTGAAGCGCAAAGAAAACACTGCAAAAGCTAAAGATCTGCTCGCAGAAGGTCTGAAAGAAGTCGGCCTGACCGAACTGCCGAAAATCAAGTTGCTGTCTGACGATGGCGACGTTTCCAAAAAAGCGTCCGAGTTCCTCAAGGAACAATGGCGCCAAAACCTCGGCGTCGATATCGAAGTCGAAAACGTACCGTTCAAACTCCGCCTGCAACGCACCACCGCTCGCGACTACGATATGGTTGTCTCCCTGTGGGGCGCTGACTACAACGATCCGATGACCTTCCTCGACATGTGGATCACCGATGGCGACTTCAACGAAAACGGCTACTCCAACTCCAAGTACGATGAGCTGATCTCCTCCGCTCAAAAAGAAGCGGATTCCAAGAAGCGCATGCAATACCTGTATGATGCAGAGAAGCTCCTGATGGAAGACATGCCGGTTGGCCCGATCTTCTTCCGCGCTTCCTCCGGCGTTTCCCGCCCTTACGTCAAAGGCTGGCAGACCAGCATGTCCGCACCGGACTACGACCTCAAAGGCGTGTACATCGAAGGCAAGAGCAACAAATAAGCAATGCAAGCAAAAAACCTCCGTCATTTGACGGAGGTTTTTTTATGACCAGCGCTTGCCCTGTGCCTTCATGGTTTCGACTTTTTTGGCAACGTCTTGGCGGAAGTTGTCCATCGTCTTGCCAAATTCCTTGAAGTAATCGTCCGGGTCGGTGTGGTCCGTCCCGCCAAACGTCGTGGCGATCTCATGGTGCGATCGGATCACCTGCAGCGGATCACGCCCGAGATCGAGGCACCACTTCGCGGTGTACGTGGTGGCAATCTCCCACTCCTTGGCAAAGTCGGCTGCTGTCTTGACGTGGCAGAGTTCCATGTTGAATGTGAAGTTGTTCGCCGGCTTGCCCACCGTCCAGGAAATTTCGTCGGTCGGCAGCGTCAGCAAAACCTCCGTCCAGTCGATGAAGACATGCGCATTGGCATCGGCATCCTGCGTGTTAAAATAGTTCAACTGCCCGCGTGCCGTGCTCTTGGAGACAGTCTCGTGTACGACAAAGTAACCCGTCTCCAAGCGCTTGGCATAGGAGCGGTTTTCTTTTTTGGTGATCAAGGACGTGTTGATCGGGTGCGGGAACGCGATGTATTGGTATTGCGGATCAGGTTGAGTCGGTTGCGGAGTGCCTGGCGTCGCTGGATTCGGGCTCGGGTTGGTCTTCGTAGTGATCAAGACACGTTGGAGGGCCTCATCCCACCCAACCGTCACACCGAGCGATTCCCCGATAAAGCGGATCGGCACCATCGTGCGATCCTCGATCAACAGCGGTTCGCTGTCCAGTGTGACCGCTCGTCCATCGCGGTAGGCAATCGGCGAATTGAGGGTCAGTTTGACAGTCGAGGAGCCCCGCGTTGCAGTGACCGTGTCTGTGGCTCCGTCCCATGAGACCTTGGCCCCGAGCGACTCGAAGATGCCGCGCATCGGAACGAGCGTGCGGCTTTTGTACATCACGGGGGCTACTCCGTAATTCTGGATCTTGCCGTCAATCACTACAGCGATCGGACCCGCTGCAAGTGCATCGGCGCTCACTCCAAAAAGAGCGAAAAGTGCGAATATACTAGTTGCGAATTTTTTCAATGCTGTCGCCTCCGCCTACAGTTCATTCTCCCACATGAGCACAATCTACATAGTTCGGCCCTATTTGACAAAATCCTCCCTTGTAATCAAAAAAAAATCTCCCTTTAATGAGAGAGATTTATGCAAAAATGGATAGGTTAAAAGTGAAACCCTCCGCCTAGCGCCTAACGAGTACCCTCCCCGCGTTCAAATCCCTGTTCGACACAGCGGGGCTACTTCAAAGGCACCGTAAACTGTGCTTCCGGCACCCAACGCTTCCTATTAAAATCACGCCCCCGGACGAGCACGCGATCTGGATGGACCTCCACATACAACCCCTCACTGCTCTCAGGCGTCACAGCCATGCCGCCGCCCGAATCCACCTCAATCTCCCCGGATGAGTTGACCATCGTAAATCCATCGCGCACCATCGTGCGCGGCAGGTTCAACTGCCAGTGCGTATGCCCGCTGAACAGGAACACTTGCGGATAGGCGGCGAGGATTGATTTGAGCTGCTCATGCTGCACGACCGCACGGTTCGCGCCCTCCACCCACGATCCCGACACCGTGTTGGGCAACGGCTGGTGCAGGAACACGAAAATCGGCTGCCCGGACTTCGCCTGCTCCGCCAGCTTCTGCTTCAACCATGTCAACTGTTGCGTTGACAGCCACGCGTCATCCCCGATGCTCAGATCGGACTGCCGTGACTTCTCCGATCCGAGGAACAGGAAGTGGTAGCCCTTGATCCACCGATCGTAGTAGACCTTTTGCTCCCCAGACAGTTTCAAAAAGCGCTGGATCGCCGCCTGCTCTGTCTCGCCATTGGGGAACGTATTCGGACTGTAGCGGCCGTTTTTATCAAACCACGCATTGTAGAATTCGTGATTCCCGATGTTGTACAGCATCGTCGCCGGGTGGGGATTGGCATCGACCAACGCCCGTAACGTATCGTAATCACTCTGCTTGCCGTTGCCGAGGTCTCCGTTCATCACCAGCGCATCAGCCGCCGGGTCGACCTCGTACAAGTCCTTCAGGGTCGCACGGAGTTTGTCCTGCGAGCGCTTATCGGAGGCTTGTACATGCACATCGCTCAACACAGGGAACCGCAGTGTGCGGTCATCGGCCGCCGTGCGGATTTCCACCGTGTTCGTGGGCGGCACGAACCCGACGGACGCTTGCAAGGATTCTCCGACGAATCGCACCGGCACGTAGGTGCGATCGTTTTTGACATACGCGGGAACTGGCAACTGAAACGGCTTGTCATTGACATACGCCGTCCGCGAGTTCCAGACGATGCGGATGTGCTTGTCCCCTTTTTGAATGGTAAAAAAGTTGGTGCCGGAGAGCGCCACTTGGGCGCCCATCGATTCGGCAATGGCACGGATCGGCACCATCGTGCGGTCATTGACGATCTCCGGTTGTGCATCGAATTGCACCCGCTGTCCGTTCAAGACAACCTGCAGCGGCAACTCGGCATGGGCTGGTTCTACAGGCGCGAACCAACAGAACGCGCCCGTAAGCACCAAGGATAGAGCCAACCTTTTCATCTCTCCAGCTCCTCTCCGTTTTGATATGTAGTTCGAATATAACATACTATTCGGCAAAAATTTCCCTTTTTCGACCGTACCGCTAGTATTTTCGTAGGAGAAAAAGCTATGTGTCCAGATTACACCCGCTTTTTACGTGGCCGCCAACGCACGATCCAGCCCTCGCGCACTTCCTCTGGTCCCTCGATTTCGTTGCCCAGTGCCAGCAGGATGCGCGTATATTGTTTCGCATGATTCAGCTTTAGTTTTTCGACGGTGCGAGATGACATTGTCGAAAAACGGTCTAGGGCAAGCGTAGACCCGCGTAATGTAGATCATCCACAAGCTTCAGGAGGTGCACTCATCATGTCCCTTGTTTTAATGGAAGACCTGAAACGCACGTCGACACGACGCACCACGGTCATCGCCTCGATTCGGATCTTCCGCCCAGTGTTGAAGATCGCTCGCTTCACGTACCGCAGTTCTCGCTTCCTCATCGCCAAGACCGTCTGGGTGTTCGTCGGCACGCGTCCGGTGTTCAAGCAAGAGCAAGAGCAGCATCACCAACCCCCAGAGGTGGTGCAAGAAGCCATGAAGGTGTAAAAAAGACCCGGAGCCGCGCGTTGGCGGTCCCGGGTCTTTTGCTGATCTACTCGCGTCCGTACATGCGGTAGAAGGCGTCGTATTTGTTCTCTTGCCCGTCTTGCTCCTGTGCAGGAGCGGAGCCAGGGCGTTGTTGCGATTGTTGTTGTGCGGATGATGGTTGGCGCGATTGCTGTTGACCTTGACGCTGGCGACTGCCAGGCATCCGGTTGCGGTATTGTTCGCGGTGTACGTTCAGCTCTTGGAGCGTGCGGATGTTGACCTTCTGCCATTCGAACAGAATACGGTCGATATATTTGAAGTTGAACTTCCCGGACAGGACAGCCTCGCGCAAGGCTTCGCGAATCAGTTCCTCGCGGTATCGGTCCTCATCCATCCACTTGATGATCATCTCACATTCGAGCGGAGACAGCGGGCGTCCGAATTCTTGCTCGAACACGGTGAAGGGATTTTGTTCCTTTTTCTCCAGCAGGTCGAGGCTGGCGAGTGGTTTTTTCTGCTTGGGTTCGTGGAATTCGATCAGCTTGCGGTACAGTGGGTGCAAGTCGATCTGGTCTTCGCCGATCTCCAAGAATCCCATGCGCTGCAAAGTCCCAAGCACCGACATCAGCATGTCCTCATGCACCGACATCCGTTGCCCGATCTGCGCTGGCGTCGGAAACTCAACGCCTTCTTGGCGGAACTGGAACAAGTGCATCACGAGCATCATCTCTTCGTCCGACAACCCCAGTTGCTTGTACGACTGCAACAACAGGCTTGGCACGGTTAAAAAACCGGATGTCAGGAGAACCGTCAACACATCGTCTTGTCTCTGAATCATCCGTGTAGCCCCCTTTGTAACTTGATAACTGACTTAGTATACCCTATCAAGTACCTTGGGTGCTAGTAGATTCTCTACACGTATCGTAGCGCAGATTTGAGGGGATGATGCAGAGTCAAAACTACGTTGGATACCCTTGGTTTTTCGCACATCGAGACCATCCGGCGACGGGTGGCTTAATCCGTGTCATGTGTATCAAGAAGAACTACCTCGATTGGTTCCATAAGAAAGATGACGCGATCAGCTACGCGAAACAGTGGGCTAACTCGAAAGTCACTGATGGATTGACGAACGAGATCGTGTGGAAATTCCAATAGAATTGATGGTCGCCCTGAAAAGGGCGACTTTTCATTTCCAGTTGATAAGAACACGCGTTCCGCATACAATATGAGAACAAACATTCTCATAGGAGTTGATCGGGATGAACAGAGTAAAAAAGTTGTGGGAAGGCCATCGGATGATCATACCGGAACATCGGGCGCGCATGCTGGATCAGGAGGCGCACCAAGCGCGGTCCGTGGAGAGGCCGGTGCTGGACGAGGACGCGTTGGAGGAGATGCAGCGCACGGTACAGGAGGCGATGTCGCGGGGATCGATGCTGACCTTGCAGGTGTACCAGGATACGCGGGTCAACGAGATCACGATGGTGCCGAAGTGGTTGCACGTGGATCTATTGAAGGGGTATGGCGTCGACGGTGCGCTGCGGGCAGTGGAGTTGGGGGATATTGTGGGGATTTGTTAAGGCTTGGTGGCAGCCCATCCAATCAAAAAAGTAAGCCACGGTCCAAATACTATCTGGATCGTGGCGTTCTTTTTCAAGTTACCAAATTTACTCCTCTGAAACTTGCAGATTCCCAAACCTAGCCCCTGCTCTCCTCCGCCTTGACCCAACAGGACTGAAACCTGCGACCAACCGGTTATGAGCCGGCCGTTCAATTTACCATGGAATCTACCAATTCATGTGTACATTTCGTGTCGAGTAACCCGTACGGCTTCGTGTCGTATTCCTTCACATTTTTTGTGGACTGCACTCTCGTCATCGACATACACCTCGATTTTCAAGTATCGACGGTACATCCTGATCGCGATGTGGGAGGGTGATGAGCTTACCTACCTCGAAGATCCAAACTATTACCAAAAGTATTTAAAACGTTGGACTCAAGAGATCGCCGCACTAGGACCTCCGCGTCGATAAGCTGCGATTTTTGAGGTGAACAGAAGTAAGGCTATACAGTTGCCTTTCTTCAGGCGCTTGCAAACAGAACGAACCCGCCACTGGGGAGAGTGGCGGGTTCAGGGTGAGGTTTTTCTCTTTGTAGAATCATTCTAACAGACAACAATCAGTCAAAATGTGACAGGGATTACACCTTTTCGTCATTTTTTGTTATTTGAATGCGCGAAACTTGTAAAAAAAGCACGGATCGCGTCAAGCGCGTCCGTGCTTTTTCTCCATTACGGGTAGAGTCTGTACAGCAAACGCGGCATCATGATCGTCTCGCGAACGTGGTCGATGCCACAGATCCACGCGATCGTACGCTCGAGGCCGATCCCGAAGCCGGAGTGCGGCACAGTGCCGTACTGGCGGAGGTCGAGGTACCAGTTGTAAGACTCGCCCAACTCGTGCTCCTCATAGCGGGACTTCAACAGATCGTAGTCATGGATACGCTGCGAGCCGCCGATGATCTCCCCATAGCCTTCCGGTGCCAGCAGGTCAGCACCCAATACCACAGTCGGATCATCCGGGTCCGGTTGCATGTAGAACGCCTTGATATCTGCCGGCCACTTCTCAACGAAGACCGGGAGATCAAAGTGGTTGGTCAATTCCGTCTCATGCGGCGCACCGAAGTCTTCGCCATACGGGAAGTCGTGGCCTTTGTCCTGCAGGATCTGAACCGCTTCCTTGTAGGTGATGACCGGGAACTTCTCGTTGACCACTTTCCACAGTTGCTCGGTGTCGCGCTCCAAGGTCTTGAGTTCCTGCGGGCAGTGTTCCAGCACCCAACGGATGATGTGCTTGACGAACGCTTCCTGAATCTGCATGTTCTCCGCATGCGTGACATACGCCATCTCCGGCTCGATCATCCAGAACTCGATCATGTGCTTGCGGGTTTTGGACTTCTCGGCACGGAAGGTCGGGCCGAAGCTGTAGACTTTGCCCAGTGCCAGTGCAGCCGCTTCCATATAGAGCTGACCCGATTGCGACAGGTAGGCCGGTTCGCCGTTCACGTACTCGATCTCGAACAGGTTGGTCGTGCCTTCTGCCGAGGACGGGGTCAGGATCGGCGGGTCGATTTGCGTAAAGCCGCTGTTGTCGAGGTAGTCGCGCATCCCGCGGATGATCTCAGCGCGAATCTTCAAGATCGCACGTTGGCGCGGGGAACGAATCCACAGGTGGCGGTTGTCCATCAGGAAATCTACGCCATGCTCCTTCGGTGTAATCGGGTAGTCGAGGGTCACGGCAACCACTTCCACGCCGGTGACGTTCAACTCATATCCGCTCGCTGCACGCTCCTCGGCACGGACAGTACCCGTGACGCGAATCGAGGTTTCCTGAGTGAGACCCTTCGCGGTGGCGAACAGTTCCTCCGGCACATCTTGCTTGGCGATGACGCCTTGGATAAAACCAGTGCCGTCACGCAGATTCAGGAAGCCAATCTTGCCGCTGAAGCGCTTATTCCAAAGCCAGCCTTCGATCAGAACTTCCTGATCAACGTACTGGCCGATCGTTGCAATGGTGGCTTTCGTCGTCACGTTCATTATCCCCTTCGTTCATTTCTATGTAATACCGTTTTTAATGATAGCACTATTTCTCCCAAGATTCCAGACCGGAGACCAGCACCTGCGTGTCGCGCGCAATCATCAATTCCTCATTGGTCGGAATCACGCAAACGGTTACACGGGAGGTCGGCAACGAGATGATCCGCTCTCCCTTGCCTTGGTCATTGGCCTGCGGGTCGAGCTCCAGCCCTAGGTACGTCAAGTTGTCGCAGATTTTGCGGCGCAACAGCGGGCTGTTCTCTCCCACCCCGGCCGTAAACAACAACACATCCACCCCGTTCATCGCCGCCACATACGCGCCGATGTACTTGCGAATGCGGTACTCGTACATATCAAATGCCAATGCCGATCGCGCACTGCCTTTTGCACGCGCCTCCGTAATCTTGCGCATGTCGCCGGACAGACCGGAGATGCCATACAGCCCGCTGTGCTTGTTCAGCATCGAACTGAATTCCGCAGCGGCAAGCCCTTCCTTGCGCGAGATGTACTCCTGCAGACTGGGGTCGATGTCGCCACTGCGAGTGCCCATCATCACACCCTCCAAGGGAGTCATCCCCATCGAGGTGTCGGTCGAGCGCCCGTTTTGAATCGCTGCCACACTTGCGCCGTTGCCGATGTGGCAAGAGATCACCTTCAGGTTCATCAAGTCGCGATGTACGAGGTAGGGAACCCGTGAGGAGACATAGCGGTGCGAAGTGCCGTGAAAACCGTACCGGCGAACTTTGTGCCGCTTGTAGAGCACGTAGGGGATCGGGTACAGGTAGTGCTCCGGCGGCATCGACTGGTGAAAAGCCGTGTCAAAAACGGCCGCCTGCGGCACGCCGGGCAACACCGCTTCCATCGCTTCGATCCCTTGCAAGTTCGCCGGGTTGTGCAACGGTGCCAACTCGACATTGTCCTGAATCGCCCGCTTCACCTCGTCTGTGAGCAGTGACGAGAGCGCGAATTGTTCGCCACCGTGGACGACTCGGTGCCCGACCGCTGCAATCTCCTCCACGCTTTGCAGGACACCTGACCTGTGCGTGACTACCTCGATCACTTGTTGCAACGCTTCCCGGTGGTCGAGGATCTGCGAGGTGGTCTGGTCCTGCCCGTCTTGGCCATCCGTTTTGTAGGTGTGCAGCGCATCCTCGCTACCAATTTTCTCAATCCCACCACGGATTAACACCTGCTCCTCCGGCATGCGGAACAGTTGGTACTTCAGCGAGGAACTTCCACAGTTGAGCACGAGGATGTTCATGCCCGCTCCCCCCATTCATCATACGTGAAAAAGCCCTCCCGCACCTTGGTGCCCAACCGCCCTCCACGCACGAGTTTGCGCAGGTACGCGGCCGGACGGTAGCGCGGGTCGGTGGTCTCATGGAACAGCGCCTCCAGCATATCCACCACCGTGTCGAGGCCAAAGCGGTCGGCCATCTCCAGAGGTCCGATGTGGAAGCCATAGCCAGACTTCATCGCTTTGTCGATGTCATAAGCGCTCGCGACACCCTCCGCGAAGATCAGCACCGCCTCGTTGATCAGCGGCAACATCAAACGCGTCGTGATAAATCCGGGCGATTCAAACACCTGCACCGCTTGCTTACCCAGCATTTCAATGAAGTGAAAGGCCGACTCGACCGTACGTTCTGACGTCTTCAACCCGCGCACGACCTCCACCAACTCCCGACGTTCGACCGGGAAGTGAAAATGCAGCCCGATGATCCGCTCCGGGTGCTCCGTTTTAGCGGCGATCTCTGTGATGGAAAGCGTTGCGGTGTTGGACGCGATCAATGCCTCCGGGCCGACCTCTTTTTCAATGGCGATCAGCACATCAATTTTATCATCAAGACTCTCCCAAACCGACTCGATCACCACTTCACAATCGTGAAGTAGCTGCAAGTTGGTGCCGAGGACGATCCGCGAGAGGATCGACTTTTTTTCCGCATCGGTAATCCCCCACTTGGTCAAACGGCGGTCGAGCGACATCTCCAGCCCGAGCTTGGCCGCTTCCAATTCCTGCTCCGACTTGTCGAGCAGGACGACCTCGAACCCCTTGCCCGCAATCGTTTCCGCCATGCTCTGTCCCATCGTCCCCGCCCCGACGATACCGATCTTCTGTATGTTCATAGTTGCCTCCTAAGTTGCGTTCAGGGACTGTTTCTTCCTAGCCTAACCAAAAATCGGCAAAAAAAAGCCCCAGCAGGTGATTATCCTGCTAGAGCTTCTACTTCCTTCTTGTTCACAGTCAGCCAGGTGCGGAAATCATCACCCGTCATGTTCTCCTCACGAACGAGATCAACCGAGAGCGTGCGGATGCCTTCCTTGTACGGAGCGAGCATCTCACGGGTCATGTTCTCCACGTCGGTGAAGATGCGACGAATCTCCTCGTCGAGGATGTTTTTCTGCAGGTTGTCGATGTCGACGATGCCGAGGCTCGACAGACCGCACGCCACGATCGTGCGCGCCATGTTGGTCGCTTGTTGGATGTCGCCTTGAGCACCGGTCGAACGGTTGCCGTAGATCAACTCTTCTGAGACCGTGCCGCCCAGTGCTACGATGATCTGGTTGATCAGTTGGTCCTTGGTGTACAAGTACCCATCCGACTCCGGCACTTGACGCACGAAGCCCAGCGCGTTGCCACGCGGTGCGATCGTGATGTGCGAGACGGAGTTGGTGCGGACTAGTTCCGCCGTGATCGCGTGACCCAGTTCGTGTACCGAGACGCGCTCCAGTTCGTCCTGACGCGGACGCTTGCCGGTGCGCTCACCGAGCAGGACTTTGTCAACAGAATCGCGGAAGTGCAGTTGCTCGACTTGCGACTTGTCCTCACGCAGCGCCAGAATCGCCGCCTCGTTGCACAGCGCTTCGAGTTGCGCCCCGGAGAACCCGTAGGTTTCACGCGCAACCATCTCCAGCGACACGCCTTCAGCCAGCGGCTTGTTGCGCGTCTGGATCTCAAGGATCGCCAGACGACCGACTTTGTCTGGCAGATCGACGCGGATCTGACGGTCGAAACGGCCCGGACGGATCAGCGCCGGGTCGAGGATGTCCAGACGGTTGGTCGCCGCCACGACGAGGACAAACGGAGACGAAGTCGTCCCCATGCCGTCCATCTCGGTCAGCAGTTGGTTCAAGGTCTGGTCATACTCTTGGTGCGACGAGTTGCCGCCGCGCTTGCCACCGATCACGTCGATTTCGTCGATGAAGACGATCGCCGAGTCCTTGCCTTCCTTTTTCGCGAGCATGCGCGCTTTTTTGAACAGATCGCGCACTCGGGACGCCCCGACACCGACGTACATCTCCACGAACTCCGAACCGGAGGCCGCGACGAAGGCCGAATCGGTGTAAGACGCGGCCGCTTTTGCCAAAAGAGTCTTGCCGGTGCCCGGAGGCCCGGTCAGGATGATCCCTTTGAGCGGACGAATGCCCAGTTCGTTGATCTTTTCACGGTGGCGCATGAAATCGAGCGCCTCCATGATCTCGCGCTTCGGCATGTCTTGACCGCCGATGTGTTCAAACTCCACGCGGTGCGACTTCGCCACTTCGTGCGAGGCACCCGCTGCCGTCGATTTGTTTTTATCCAGCAGGACTGCGAGGGTGAACAGAATCGCCACCAACATCAGCACCGGCAATACATTAAATTGAAAGTTGATCCCGACAAAGGCCGTCACTGCGAGGCCCACGCCGAGGATCAGTTCCTTGAAGTATTTCTTCACAGCGACTGCACCTCCTTCAGTTGACCATACGCGGTGCTATTGACATACGGCAACACTTCGTACAGGAAGCGGCCGTCGCGTTGTAGCGAGACAAATACATACTTGTCGTTCATCGACACCTGCGCTTGCGTCCCGTCCTTGGCGACGGTTTTCTGCGCATCTTGGATCATCTGCGGGAAATCGCCTTTGGCGATGCCAGCATAGAGGATCGGTTGGATCGCGCGGTATTCCTTTTTGAGATCCTCCCCGCGCGTGTCGACCAGTTGCAACTTCACTTGGCTGCCGAGCGCGTTCAAGGCGATCGTCTCCAAGTTTTCATACGTCGCTTGCAGGTCATCCACCGGCTTGATGGTGACTTTTAGCGAACGGGTGGTGCCATCGACTACAGATTCTACTTGGGTCACGGACGGGTCTGCTTTCAGTTGTTCTTCGAGGGGGCGCACCAAGCCGAACTTCGCGTACATCTCCCAACCTCCGAACAACAACGAAAAAGCAATCAACAGAGACACTACTACGGGTACGATGCGAATTCGCGACATCGTGTCATCCCTCCTCGATAGTTAACATAATGTCATCATTATAGCATGCCTTCCGCTCGGCAGGGTTAGGAGACTAGAGGAAAAAAGCACCCCAGCGCCGCGTGGCGCGAGGGTGCTTTTGGAATTACTTCTGGGGTTCTGTGAGCAAGCACTGCCACAGCACATCCCCGCTTTTGAAATCGAGATACGTGTACCCGACCTCACCGTTCGCCATCTTGCCGTAGAGTTCCCACACGTACTTGCTAGGCGCGGTGCTGAACTCCGAGACTTGCGTGGGCAGCACGGGACCTGGTGTGGCGTGATAGACTTCGGCTAGGGCTTGTAGCGGTTGGTTCTTGAGGTCCTCGCGCACGAGTTGCTTGCCCCAGACCGGTTTCTTGGCCGCCTCGACCGCTTGGTCCTTGGACAGACCTTGGTCGGCATATACGGTGGCGACGACTTTGTTATCCGCCGTCCAGACGTACACGCGGTGGCCTTGCTTGTCAGGTCCGGCAAAATAGAACCCTTCCATCCCCGCCGTAAACGGGGCTGCTTCTTGCACTTGGTTCAACACGGTGTTGTCCAACGCCGCCTGCGCGTCGTCCTCCGCACCTTCAAACTGAGAGTAGGTGACCTCGCGCACGGCAAAGACGGCTCCCGCGATCAGAACCGTCAAGACAAATACACTGATCCAGAAAGTTTTTTTCATCTACGTCCTCAAACGCTCTACTGTTTCCGTTCCTCATACACGATCAATTGCAAGTCACCCTGCTCCTCGGCCTTGCTCAGACCAAAGACGAGATTCCAATCCTTCAACGTGTGATTCAAAAAATCGACCACCAGATACAATTCGGTGGGATTGGGCAGGTCAACGTTGGCAATTGTCACATGTTCGGTGGTATCCATCGAGCGCTCCTCCTCTGTGGTGTCCGTTAGTCGAGCGACCAAGTCTTGAGGGTGTCGAGCATCTGCCGGTACGTGAAATCAAAATGCACAGGCGAGACCGAGACATAGCCCTCGCGGATCGCGTGGATGTCGGAGTCCGGTTCTGGCGGCAAGTCTTGTAACGGGCCGGCCAGCCAGTAGTACTCGACGCCACGCGGGTTGCTGCGCTTGTCGTAGTGGTTGTTGTAACGTCGCTTGCCAACCGTGGTGATGCGCACACCTTTGACATCAGTTGGGGCGAGCTGAGGGTAGTTCACGTTCAAGATCGTGTCCGAATCGAGACCGCGTTGCAGAACTTGAGCGATCAATTTCTTCGTAAAAGCGGCTGCATCCACGAAATCGAACGGCTCGGTGCCGCACTGCGAAACGGCGATCGCCGGCAAGCCTTGGATCGAACCTTCGATCGCAGCAGAAACAGTGCCAGAGTACAGCACGTCATTCCCTAGGTTGCTCCCCGCATTGATTCCTGATACCACAATGTCAGGCTTGTTGTCTCGCAAAATTTCGCTGATGCCGAATTTCACGCAATCAGCAGGGGTTCCGCTCAAACCAAACGCGCGGATGCCTGAGCCGAAATCGTGCTCCTCGACAAAGAGGGGCTTATGTAAGGTGATGCCGTGACCCGCTGCGCTACGCTGGCGGTCGGGCGCGACTACGATGACTTCCCCAAGTTCGACCAACACCTGCGCAAGTTCGCGGATGCCATCTGCGCGGAGGCCGTCGTCGTTGCTGATCAAAATTCGCATACGTGGAGTCGCTCCTTTCCTTCCTCGACCATTGTACCATGAACGCGGAGGAATCGTCTGCCACCTCGGATGGTAAAAAGCACTCAACATAGCAACCAAGGGTGCGGTCATACTAACAGCACCACACCAAGGGGGTGAACCGGATGACAACTTCCACTGCGTGTACGGTCTCCGCCGAGGGCATCAAACGGTTTGCTGAGCTGATGGCGGAAGAGTTGGGAATCACGGACCTACTGACCGCTGAACGCTGGGCGAATCCGGGCATGAGGAGCCGGCCCTTGCCGGATCACTCCATCCAATGCCGCCACAACCAACTTCGCTTGTCGACAACATCAGGTAAAAAAGGAAATTCATTGTCATGACATCATCTGTACCTTACCCGCTCGGAAAAGTGACTATACATGCCCAGTGAGTGCTGGGCGCGAAAAGACCCTCTTTACGAGAGGGTCTTTTCCTTGATCCAATTTTGCCATTCGGTATCAAGTTGATCGAGGGTCTTGCCGTTCAAGACGTTCGGGATGATCGCTCGAAGGTGTTGGCGGTTGAGGTCATCGTGATGGCTCGTCGTCCCGTCTTGGTACGGGTAGGTTCCCAACTCTTGCACCAGTTTGCGGACGACTCCCTCCCCGTAGGTGTCAGCGAGGAAGGTGATGATGTTGCCCGCTTGGTTGTAATACTGCGAAATCTCTTGGCTGTCGGTCAACGCTTCGAGGTTGAGGGTTTCCAGATCGGCAATCGATGTATACGTGTCCGGCAAAACGGGCACCCCAAACTGCTCATCGGCAGAATAGTACACCGCAAGCCCTTCCGCCAACCAGTACGGCAGGTTGTTGTTGGACTGCGCGATGGTCAGTTCATGCACCATCTCATGCTGAATCTTCGCTTGGTAGAACCCTTGCGCCCCTGGCTTCGCGCTCAGTTTGATCGCCTCTCCATACTCATACCACCCCGCAAACTGCCAGGCAAATGATAACTTCACAGACTGCCGCAACAGCTCCGGGTCGTTGTACAGCTTGATCTCCAACAACTGGCCCGCAGGTTTCTCATGCGGGTACCGTTTCTGGAGTTCCGTATAGGCGGCTTCCGCATCAGCCTGAACCTTCTCCGCCGTCGCTTGATCCCCATCTCGGTAATAGATGAGGAAGTGCTGTGCGATCAGTTTCTCAAAAAGCAGGTCGCTGTCGAGCCAGCCCTGCTCCGTCATCGTATAGCGCTCCTGAAAAGGCAGCTCATACCGCTCCCCGTGGAGTGTGTACGTCTGAACGAGCGAGACAGCCACCGCCATCGGAGGTGTGACGACGAGATCGCGGATTTCCAGCTTGTAGTCGGTGACGGGACTCGCAACCACATCTTCAAACCAATGCTGTTGCTCCCGCTTGTAGGCGGCCTTCTCCGGATCAATCGTCGCGAGGAACTTCGTGACGTTTTTTTCCTGAATTGCTTGTAGCTTCTGGTCGATCTGCGCTTGTACGCTCTGCCGGATCAGGTAGTTGACCATGACGACAGCCACCTGCTGTCGCTCCGCTGGTGCCTGCGGATTGAACGTCTCCAGTGTGTCGCCATGCATGAGCCCGACTGCCCTCGCAACCTGCACCGCATCTCTGGCCCACGGCGAGACTTGGTCGCGGTCAGCGACGACCAAGTTTTTCCCCTGCCCCGTGACGTCGACATGCAGCGCCCGCACGAGCGTTGCCGCCAGTTGTTCACGCGTGATGGGGTTGTGGGGGTGGAACTGGCCATTCTCTTCCCCAGACATGAGGCCAGCTTGGGCGACGGCTTCTAGATACGCAGAGCTCCAGCTCCCAGGTTGAACGTCCGTGAACTGCGAAGTCTCCCCACGCGTTGCGGGCAGCTCCAAGTTCAGCGCTTTAGCGAGCACCACCGCCAACTCCTCGCGTGTGATGTGCGCTGTCGGATGGAAATATCCGTTCTCATCACCGTCCATAAAGCCGTACTGGTACTTCGCCGCGATGACCGCATACTGTGCGTAGCCTGCCACATCGTCGTCATCATGGTATGTGTTTACACACTCGCACGCTTGTGCCTTGGGAGTTAGGAGCAACAGTGGAGTAAGCAAGGTCGTCAGAAGTAGCGTGCTGCTGAACCATTTTTGCCATCGCTTCATTCGAGTTGCTCCCTTGAGTTCGTATTATGAAGACGGGCAAAAGGGTACAGAATGCCGGACGGCATGCTGTACCCTTTTTTATAGAGGGTGCTATGATAGATCATCACACGATGCCCCCTTGAAGAAAGCAAGGCAACCGCACAGAGATGGTCGTGCCCACATCCACTTCACTGTCAATCTGCATGCTTCCATTATGGTGGTCGATGATACGTTTGGAAATCATCAAGCCGAGGCCCGTACCTTTTTCCTTGGTCGTGTAAAAGGGTTCGCCTAGTTTCTCGATGCGTTCGGGCGGTATGCCGATGCCTTGGTCACGGATGTGGATGAGCACTTCGTGCAGGGCGGTCCGCTCGACCTCAATGTGGATGTCACCACCGTGCGGCATCGCATCGATCGCATTCTGCAGGAAGTTGATGAACACCTGCTTCAACTGATTCTCGTCACATTCCAGTGCTGGCAATTCGTCCGGATCGAACGATGGCAACACTTGCACGTTGTGAATGATCGCCTGCGTCTCGATCAAGGTGACCACGTGTTGCAAGATGTCTGCGAGTTTTTTTGGTTTATACGTCATCGCTTGCGGCTTCGAGAGCACGAGCAGTTCGCTGACGATCGTCTCGATGCGCTTCAGCTCCGCAGACATGATTTCGAGGTATTTGGGGTTGCTCATGCCTTGCTGCATGAGTTGGACAAACCCCACGAGCGCTGTCAACGGGTTGCGGATCTCGTGCGCGACCCCGGCGGCGAGCTGACCTGCGATGTTCAGCTTCTCCGATTGCAACAACAGTTCTTCCGTGCGCTTGCGGTCGGTGATGTCACGTATCGTAAAAGAGTAGCCGGCAATGTGGCCTGCCTCATCGCGATGTGGTGAGATGGAAAGCAACACATCCAACGGAGTGCCGTCACGATGCATGCGCACCGCCTCCGTTCCGATCACCGGCTCCCCGGCCAGCATGAGATCCTTGATCGTTTCCAACTCAGCTTCATGCTCTGGGGGCACTAACGGTAGGTCAAAAAGCAGTACCTTCGCCACTTCCGCCTGCGACCAGCCGAACATCTTTTCAAAGGCAGCGTTCACGCGCAAGATCCGACATTCGGGGTCGAGGATGATGATCGAGTCCACATGATTTTCAATAAACGATTCCAGCCGGTCTCGAGTCGCACGCAGGTTGTCCTCCGCCTGTTTGCGCAGCGTGATATTGCGTCCAATCCCGAGCACCTTCTCGATCTCGCCCGCATCGTTTCGGATCAGCTTCACCGTCGTCTCAAACCACAGGTAGTGCCCTTCCTTGTGCTGGACGCGACAGTCAAAGATCCCGACATCGCCCGCTGGCGGATGATCCAAAAACGCCGCCCAGTCCTCAGGATGGTAGATTGCGCTCGAATACTTGCCTACCATCTCCTCAACCTCCCAGCCAAGCAAGGTATGGATAGCTGGCGAGATCCAGCGGAGCATCCCGTCTGGAGTGCTGTACGAAATGACATCTTGGGCATGGTCGTTGATGAGTTGGTAGAGTGCTTCGTTGCGCCGAAGCTGTTCCTCTTGTTGCTTTCTCGCCATGATCGCCCGCACAACATAGAGGACACCGACCACCTCGCCACCCTCGATGTTCGGAATCGACGTCACGTGTACGTCCTGCTGCACGCCGTTGCGCAGCACCATCGCAATCTCAACTTGATGAGATTCACCTCGCAACGCTTTTTCAAACGCCTCGGATGCACGAACTTGGTCCTCTGGGGCCACGAGCTCGTGGAAGGTCAGTCGGTCGAGTTCAGCCATCGAATACCCAGTCATCCGCAAAGCAGACTCGTTCACCTGCGTCGCTGTCCCATCCACCTGCGTTGCGAAAATCGCATCGGGATTGTACTCGAAAAGAGATTTATGTATAGAAAAACCAGTCGTTATTTTCTCTCGCGCTACTTCATTCATCGATGTACTCCTCGATTCGGAAACTGCCGATATACCATCACACAAATTTCCATTAATTAATCTGTTCAACTTGAAGTATTATACACCCCTTTTACTCAGGCGAAAAGCACTTCTACTTTCGAACCCATCAATGATAGGGGTTGAACAGAATGAGTTTCACATACCTCCTTATTCTATCATGATGCAACTTGTATTCCGTGTTAAAATGGAGATATTTTTATTTTATCAGCAATAAATAATGATAGCATTACTAACAAAGGACACAACGTCCTGATCTGACTCGCTACAGTTGCTCGACGCGGTTCATGCGCAGCTGTCCATCGGCGAACTCTCGATACAACGCATGTGTGCTGTACAAGTGCTCATGCGTGCCGACACCGGTGACCTGTCCCTTTTCCACAAAGACGATGGAGTCCGCGTCCACGACTGTCGACAACCGATGCGCGATCACGACCGTTGTGCGTCCCTTCATTAAGTTCTTCAGTGCCTGCTGGACAACTTCCTCCGACTTGCTGTCCAAATTCGATGTCGCTTCATCCAACATCAGAATCTGCGGATCGCGTAGCAGTGCACGCGCAATGGCAATCCGCTGCCGTTGGCCGCCAGACAGTTTGATGCCACGTTCCCCGACTTCTGTCTCGTAACTAAGTGGCAAGTCTTGGATGAATCCGTCCGCATACGCCATGCGCGCCGCCTGCTCCATCTCCTCGCGCGAGATGTCCCGGTCGAGTCCATAGCAGAGATTGTCCTTGATCGTGCCGACCAAGATCGGGCTCTCCTGCGACACATACCCGATGTGCTGCCGCCAAGAGCGGATCGAGAATTCGCGGATGTCGGTGTCTCCGAGTCGAATGGCGCCTGCGCTCGGCAGATAAAACCGTTCCAGCAGGGAGAAAAGCGTCGTCTTGCCGCCTCCGCTTGGACCGACGATGGCGGTCACTTTGCCCGCTCCCACCGTCAGGCTCACATCGCGGAGGATCGGCTCCTCAGATTTGTAGGCAAAGGAGACGCCTGCGATGACAATCGGCTGGTGTAGATTTTCTACAGATTTCCCACTCTCTTGATCCTCTTCCTCCGATTCCAAGATTCCGATGATGCTTTCTGTTGCGCCCTTGGCTTTTTGGAACTGGGAGAAAAACTGCGCGATCTGTGTAATGGGGAGCATGATTTGGAACAGGTACATGATGAACGCGACCAACTCCCCCGCAGTCATCGCGCCTGAGGAAACCTGCACGCCTCCGAACCCGATCAGCGTGACGAGGATCACGAGGATCAGAAAGGAGACGATGGGAGAAACGATCGCTTGCATCCGGGCTTCCTTGATCCCGAACTGGAACAGGTTGCTGATTCCGATGCGGCCCTTTTCATATTCAATCGGCTCGGAACCGGATGATTTTACGAGACGGATTTCAGAGACAACCCGGGAGATGACGGAGGTGAACTTCGCGTTCTCCGCTTGTGTGGATTTTGAGATCTGATACATTTTCCGACTGACAGGGACCATGACGAGGAATGTCAGGGGGAACATGGCGAGGATGACGAGGGTCATCTTCCAGTTCATCGAGAACATGAAGGCGAGCGCTCCGATGATCGAGAGGATGCCCGTAAAGAATCCGGTTACATGGTCTGTAACCAAACCCTTGATGATCGCGGTGTCGTTGGTTAAGCGGCTGATTGTGTCACCGGTTTCCTTGCTGTCGTAGTAAGGGACGGGCAATCGGAGCAGTTTTCTCCACAACCGTTCACGGATCGCAGAGACGATTTTGTTGCCGCCATAGTGCAGGAGGTACACGGACACCCCACCGGATAGCAGTTGAACCAAGAGCGCGACCGCCATGCCTGTGATCTGCGTGGTGCTTAGGGAGCCGAATGAAAAGCCATTGACGAGACCTTTTGTGAAAAGTGGGATCGTTAAGCCGACTAAAGTGTTGAGCATGCTGAGGACGACCGCGATAGTTAGTACCGCTTTTGGGGGATTCGTGTCGAGGATGAGCCTTGCGAACCCTGGGATTTTTGTGTTGTTTTTCTTGTTCATGAGATATCACTCCTACTTGTTTTGCCCTCTACCTGAATTGTCTTTGTAAACAAAGTATAAACGAAAAAGATCACCCTGGGTTGGAAGGGTGATCTTTTTGTGTGGTTAGCACGAGTTCAAGATCTCGTGTGGTCTACAATTGCGTTTCACATTCAAACCGGGAATACGGAGATTGTTCTCATTCAAATAGTCCAACATCTCCGAATGAGGATACTTCCTTGCAAAGTCCACCACGGAGAGTTTATGTAAGTCCTCGAAGACCGCCGGAAGCTCGCACTTGTTATCTCCTACTCTGAAAATAGGACCGAAGCACTGAATCAATTCAAACTCTGTAAGATCGTCCGTGGGTGCCACGAAATGAATCTCCACATCACCGTCGAAGATCGCCAAGACTACTTTCTCCGATACGAGTATGCCTTTTATTTTGAATACCTTCTCTTCGTCTTCATTGCCCCATCTTACCGTCACAACTTGTATCGGCTTCACCATGCTTGATCCCATTCGACTCCCCCTCCTTTCTAGACGCTTCCAATTCCCTAGCACGTTCCCAATCGCCATTTTGGAAGGCAGCCCATGCCCAGATACGGAACAATTCCGTTCGGTCTGGATGCGGGGTAGGCAACAACTGATTCGCTTGTTCACAGACTGGTAAGGCCGATTCATGTTGGTCCAGTTGCTCGTACAGTTGCGCCAGTCTCAAACAGGCAAACCCGACCTCAGACGGACTCTCCTCCTGCATGCCCGGTATGGAACTCCAAACCGCTTCGATTTCCTTTTCAGTTTCATTCTCCTCCGTTAGAAATGAGGCGTACTCTGAGCGGACATGCTCCCCGAGAGCCAGCACAACCAAACCTTCACGAATGCCGGTAGCACGTTCCGCATAACTACTCGCCTTCCAATGATCGCCCGTACTCTGATAGGCCGCGCTCATATGCATGTACTGATCCGCGATTGAGTTCAGGTCTGTGGATTTGTCGTTGAGCCTTGCTGCACGTTGGAAGCAGGCAATGGCCTCCTCAACTTGGTTCAAGGCTTGATAGCAAATCCCAAGCTTCACCAAGAGTGGAACCAGCAACAACCGATTCCGCACAGTCGATTTCTCAACCAGATCAACAGCCCGTTTCCAATGACGTAGGGCAAATGCGTAGCGTTGCAGATCAAATTCGATCTCTCCAAGAAGTTTGAGAGCACCCGCCAGTTGATACTTGTCCTTCGTCAGTGCCGCATCCTCCAATACTTCGTGTAGAAGAGTATAGGCTTGGTCGTATGCCTGCTCATGGATGTAACATTCAGCCAAGTCGATTTTGACTTCCGCTGTAGGAGTCCTCGTATCCGGCTCCACCAAGATTCCTTCAAGAAGTTCCGCAGCGGTGCGGTAAAGTCGGCTGGCGATAAACCCTCTTGCCATTTTGTACTTGCTGGAGACTTTCATGTTGAGATTGGCATCTGCCATCAAAAACTCCAACGAGACGTCAAGCCGATCCGCGATCCCGACCAAAACGTCATGGGACGGTCGTGCTCGTCCACTCTCCACCTGACTGATCATACTAGGTGTGCAAATGCCTTCGGAAAGTTCCTGCTGCTTCATTCCTTTTTTCATGCGAAGTTCTTTGATGCGTTGGCCTAAAATGTTTACATTCAACAGACTCACCTCACACGGATTTATGAGATGAGTCTATATTTCACTTATCAGCTAGAGCAATTCTTGCTACAAGTTCTAGTTACAGGCAAGAGGGTCAAGTTAACAATAGCGTTGGTTTACTTAACGTTCATATGTTATAATATTTCAGGATGTTTTTTGAAATGAGGTGTTCAGATGAAAATTCCCTTACATATAGAAAAAGAGACTCTCGGAGAAAGAGTCAAGCGATATCGTACTGAGCGAGAAATGTCTCAAGAAAAACTAGCTGAATTTTGTGGAGTCACCAACGGTTGGATCAGTAAACTTGAGAAGGACAAGTACTCGCCTTCCCCTGAACTGATTACCAAACTCGCATCATCCTTCAAGATACCTGTACATGAACTCCTGCAAGAAGAAGATCAACGGATGGAATTGATTAGTAGGATCAAGCTGATTTCGGTACTGTTAGAAACGAATCAGCTGGAGGAAGCGGAAGAATATATTCATGAACTGGAGACTCATCCTGAACTCTCGAAAAAAGACGAGTTAACCCTCAAAGTTCTTTTCGCTGAGTGCCGGTATCTACAGGGACATTACAATGAATCCTTGGAGATTCTGCTTCCGCTCATCGACTCTTTGGAAATGGCAAATTATCACGATGCCCACCTCTTATCCAACATTCGAAACAAGGTCGGTAACAACTATTTCCTGAAACGCGACTTCACCAAAGCTTTCTACAACTACAACAAGGCCTATGAGTACACATTGCGCTACGACGAGATCGACCCGCTTATTGGCCGCATTACGTTCAATGTCGCCTACACACTCCGGATTCTTGGACGGTATCACGAAGCAGACTATTTCCTTGAACAATCACACCAAAATTGCCAAGCTATGAATGATTTGAAACAGATGGCGAAGACCTTCTATGAACAAGGGATGCTTTACAGCAAGCGACATGAGTTTGAAAAGGCTGCTGCCAGTTTTGAACAATCCAAAACTATCTTCGAAGCGTTGAATTTGCAGTCTTTGTACGTCATTGTTCAAGACTCCTATGCAATGGAAATCACCGCCCGTCATGAACCCATCACCGCCATTCAACAGCTTCATGATTGCATAGGAATTCTCAACCAATACTCCATGTACGATCGGCTCATCTTGAACTACGCGAAAATGGCGAAAATCCAACTAGGCATGAAAAAGTTTTCGGAAGCCAATGGAAATTTGCTCCATGCTATAGAACTGATCGCAACTCACGAGTACCAGGCATTGCCCGAGTCTGGCGAATGCTATAAGGTCTATGCGAAGTATTTCTATGAACTTGAGCAATATCAGAATTCGATCCACTACGCATTAAAATCTTCGGATATTTTTGATAGAATGAAATTGTTGAGAGATCAAGTTGAAGCTCTACAAATTGCCGCAGACGCATACGATCAACTTGGAGAAACCCGTAAAGCAAACGAAATTCTGAAACAATGCAATCAAATCCTTCTTCAAAACCATGAAGGGAGATAGTCGAATGAAAAAAAGGTTCGCGTTTCTAGTACTTGCAGCCGCATTGCTGGTTGGAGTTACGATCTCAACTCCGACTTCAACAAGTGTTGCATACGATGGTGGCTTGCCCCCGTCTTCACTTGCAAAGATCGATGTCTAGCACCCATGTGGTGCTTTTTTCTTTGGTTGCAAATCAACGCGTTTTCTCGCTTCATTTTTGGAGATAAATGCGGGCTACGTCATCTCTGCATAACCCAACAACAATGCAGCTTCTTCTTGCCTCGCAAGTTTTTCAGACAAAACCCGAATTGATGCGACGGGCTAGGAGGTTACACCTTGAAAAAACTCATTCTTGCCTGCTTGCTTGTCGCGTTGAGCGGTGCCGGGTACACGCTGTATACCCACCAGCCTGAGGCTGCACCCAAACAGGATCTAACTGCTACTGAATCCCCAGCACTTGAGAAGACACCTGACGCAACTCCGCAACAGCCCACCGCTACAACACCAACGCCTGATATCACAACCGTAGTACAAGAAGCTGACTTTATTAAGTACTACAACAGTTTCGAAGAGTTGGTAGACACGTCCGAGATCGCAGTTGAAGGAAAAGCATTGGAAACCGAGCCTTACGACTTCCATCCGTCCGACAGCCCTACCCGTACTGTTGCCATGACCAAAGTCAAAGTTCAAGTGAAAAAATCATTCAACGATCTTGTGAAAAAGGGCGATGTCATCACCGTCGTCGAGATGGGCGGTATCACCACAAAAAAGGCGCTTGGGTTTGACCAAAAATTCGACCTGCCACCAGATCAGTTGAATGAAAAAGTGCAAGTGCTTTTCGACGGTCTTCCGGTCATGGCACCCAACGACGAAGTTTTGCTGTTCGCTTCGGCCACCAAGATGGTGACATGCCCGAACAATGAACCCTACTATTCGATCACTGGTGTGCATCAAGGGAAGTTTAAACTCAAAAACGATACCTTTTCACGTGACGTCCCCAAAAATCAAGAGTCCGCGTTCAAGAGCCTTCAAAGCAAGACCGCAGATGCGGAAACGAAGATTCAAGAGAGAATGAAAACGAAATTGAAGTAATCGTACATCTAATACATAAATCAGGCTGAGCCCATAGGGTTCAGCCTTTTTTCTACAAGTTTAGAATTTCATTCAGCCTCATCCTAATTCTCGCTCCCTCCCCACTGCCCGTTGTAGGAAGCCGTAGTAATGGAAGCCCATACGTATCCAAAATCCGATCCTTCATTCGGTCTCGTTCCAACTGCTGCGGTCTCTCAACTACTCCGAATACTCCTTGTATAACAGATGTAAAAAACCTTCAAGTCGCCTGTGGCGCTTGAAGGTTTTTTCTCGTAGACTGCCTTTTCAGTGATCTGAAACGATACGACTCGTCACATTCGTTTCACAAGGGTACTCTTACGTTCCGCTCCGAACTACTGCTGCGGCGCCGTATACGTCGTCTTCAGCCAGTACTTCGGTTTCGCATTTGCAGCCGGGGTGCTGTTGCTGCGGATCTTGAGCGTGTACCAGCCGGTTACCGTCGGCGTGTACGCCAGCGCCGTTCCTTGCGCCGTGGTGCTCAGATACGTTTTCGACGCCGCTACCGCTCCCGAGGTGTTGTCGATCTCCAGATAGATGTTCGTCGACGTCGTCCACGAAGCATTATCGAAGTGCAAGGCCGCCGAGATCGGCTTGCCTGCCAGCGCATACACACGCCCTACCTGAACGAGCTGCGTATTATCCGCCGGTTTGATATCGAGGTCTTGCGCGCCTGCAAACTCCTGCGTAACCGCGTATTGCGTTGGCGCAAACGTACCCGTGATCCCCGTGCGCGAGTAGGCAACGTAATTGTTCGCCGGGATCGTGAACGTCGCCTTGCCCGCGCCGTCGGTCCATACATCCGCACTATGCCCGGTGTAATCGTGCAGTTGCACATTCGCGCCGAATCCGGTATCCACCGTAATCGTGCGGCTGCTCGTCCCATTGTCGTTCAACGCGGACAGCAGATGGCTGCCTCCCGTGCGCTCAAACGCAAACACATCGGTGTCCTTCCAACGTTGCGTCGTCCCACCCGACGCGATTTTTTCATGAATCCAGATCAGGTTGTCGATCGTGGTCTTCATGCCGTAGTTGTAATAGTCCTTGTAGAACACGGACGGGTAGCCTTCCGAGGTGAGGATATATGCATACGAGAGATGCTTGTTTTTGGTGATCGCGCTGTCCCGATCCGTGTCGTGGTTCTCAACCCACGTGACCGCCGCTCCCGGATTGATGCCAACCAGACCCGCATGGTCGAGGCGCGACATGTCATAGAATCCGCCGCCATTGCTCATGCTCTTGAGTTCCTCACGCAGCGAGAAGTCAAACGCCGACGCACGGCCCGCTGTCGCCGTCCCGCTCCACCAGTTCAACGTATCGCGGTTGGAATCATAATACTCCCCGACCGCAAACTTGCCTGCCATCGCGCCGTAGTTCAGGTAGTCTTTGATAAAGGTATACGAGTAGCCCTTGACATAGTCGAGGCGGTACCCTTGAATATCGAGCGCCTTGGTCATCCAATCGCCCGCTTGTTTGAGGTTGCTGGAAACGTAAGCGCTATCATGCGCCAGATCGCGGCCGAACGAGGAGTCGTCATTCGGAACGTTGGCATCCTGCGCACTCCACCCTGGGTGGAAATCAAATTGCCCTTTGCCAAAACGACCGCCACCGGCGTTGCCGTATGCGTCCTTGTACGAGTACACCCAGTTGCCGGAGTCCCCGTTGCGGTGATTGTTCACGATGTCCACGTAGACATCGAGACCGTTGGAGCGCATCATCGCAACCGATTTTTGCAACTCTTCACGCGTACCCCAATGAGTTGGAATACTGCCCATCTGATCCTTGCTGCCGAGGTCGTAATCATCGAACGGATCGTAGCCATTGGAATAACCACCAGAGGCCCCTTTGATCACGGGCGGAATCCAGACGGCGGTGAAGCCGGCTTTTTTCAACTCGTTCGCTTTGCCGCCAAGGTTGTTCCACCACGAGGTGCCCGATGCGGTTGCATCCCAGTAAAAGCCTTGCATCAAGACGCCAGCAGACGCCGGTTGCGCCAACATCGAAGAGATCAGAACAGCCGGTGCCAACACGGCAAACACTTTTGCTATTCGCTTGTTTTTCATCTGTATTGCCTCCCTTTGTTCTCTGTGCAAACGTTTTCATGTTTGCTTGTAGTAGTATATTGGACGTGAAAGTTAATAATCCTTTCCGCGATTAAAATTATTTTTTAGACGAAGAAAAACACCCTCTTTTGGAGGGTGTTCGTGACCACGTTTTGTACGACAGAGAGAGGAACATGTCTTTTTTCAATCTCGTTAACTCGTAATCTCGATCTACTCTGCGTACAGGCGTTCGCAGATGCTCTCAATTTCCGCGTACACGCGTTTCTCGTCCATCGTCAACACCTGACGATCCTTCACGAGTTGCTTCCCGTTGACGAATACATCCGTGACGTCATGGGAGTTAGACGAGTAGGCGAGGTGCGCGATCATGTTGTGACGCTTCGGATAGAAGTGCGGCTGCTCGATGTCGAGCAGGATGATGTCAGCCAACGCACCCGCTTGCAATGTGCCGAGGGTGTCCTCGAGGAACAACGCTTTCGCCCCGTTGTTTGTCGCCATCTGCACAGCTGTGAACGCATTGATGGCAACCGGGTCGATGTTCACGCCCTTGTGCAACATCGCCGCCATGCGCAGTTCTTCGAACATGTCGAGGTTGTTGTTCGATGCAGCGCCGTCCGTGCCCAGACCGACGGTGAGGCCGGCTTCGAGGAACTTCAACGCTGGCGCTACGCCGGAGCCCAGTTTCAAGTTGGAATCTGGGTTGTGTGCGATGCGAACATCGTACTTTTTCAAGATCGCGATGTCTTCATCAGTAACATGAACCGCATGCGCCACGATCGTCGGGTTGTTGAAGAGACCGACTTCCTCAAACAGCGCGACCGGAGTCTTGCCGTACCGCTCGATGCAATCTTGTACTTCCTTGACCGTTTCCGAGAGGTGGATCTGGATCGGGCGCTTGTATTCGGTTGCCACTTGCGCCGCTTGGACGAGATAGTGCTTCGGGCAGGTGTACTCTGCATGCGGGCCGAACATCACGTTCACGCGACCGTCCGCTTTGCCGTGCCAGTCCTGCACGAACTGCACCGCTTGTTCCTTTAACTTCTGCCCGTTCTCCGGATCAAAACCGACCATGCCGCGCGACAGAACCGCACGGATGCCCGACTCCTCAACCGCTTGGGCCACGCGATCCATGAAGTAGAACATGTCGGTGAACGTCGTCGTGCCGCCCTTCAACATCTCAAGGATCGCCAGTTGAGCGCCCCAGTAGATGTCTTCATCGGTCATCTTGGCTTCGATCGGCCAGCAGCGCTCCTCCAGCCATTGTTGCAGCGGGAGGTCGTCCGCATAGCCGCGCAGCAAGGTCATCGAAGCATGACCGTGCGTATTGATCAGACCTGGCATCGCCAGTTTGCCTTTGGCATCGATCACGGTGTCAAAACCGTCAGTCGAACCCGCATATGTACCTGCGCCAACTTCTGCGATGCGGGTGCCTTCGATGATGAGGTAACCTTCCTTGTGGTACGAATCGTCCAGCACCGGCACGACAACCGCGCCATGAATCAGAGTGCGTCCCATTTCTCCGTCTCCCTTTCAAACGTTCCGTTTTATTTGGTTTTTTGCTGCCCGTAGACGGTGGTGTACTTTTCGCGCAACCACGTTACATCCGCGTCACTGAGTAGCACAGGCTCGCCAATCGACTTCGAAATGGCGCAGATCTGCGCGCCTTTTTCAACGATCTGACAGACGCGCAACGCTTCCGACACCGTTTTGCCGACGCCGACAACCCCGTGGTTCGCCATCAGAACTGCGCCCTTGGTTCCCAAAGCCTCGACCACGTTATGCCCGACTTCATCCGTGCCAGGTAGTGCATAGTCCGCTACAGCGACTGGGCCGCCACACACTTGCGCCAAGTCCTCGATCAACGGAGGAATCTCCTGCCGTGCGCAAGAAAACGCGCTCGCATAGGTACTGTGGGTATGCATCACGCCGAACACATCATCCCGCGCCCGATAGACAGCGAGGTGCAAGGGAGTCTCCGAGGAAGGTTTGTACGTGCCATCGATCATCTCTCCGGTGTTGAGATCGATGATGCAGAGCATCTCCTTGGTCAACGTCTCGTATTCCACGCCAGACGGGGTGATCACAACCACATCGGTACAGGGTGTGCGCGCGGAGACGTTGCCCCAGACCGCTGCCACCAGGCCCGTGCGGATCATCTGCTTGGCGGCGTGCAAAACCTCCGACTTGGTCTGTTCAACGCGTATGTTGTTCATCGAAAGGGCCTCCTTACTTGAGCTTCAGCATCGCTTCGGTGTTCGGTTGCCAAGCATTGCCCTGGTCTGTGATGATCGCCGTGATCAGTTCATGCGGGGTGACGTCAAACGCCGGGTGCAGCGCCGGTACGCCCTCTGGCACCATGCGCTTGCCACCGATGAAAATCACTTCATCTGCGGAACGTTGCTCAATTTCAATCTCGTCCCCCGTCTCCATCTCATAATCAAGCGTGGACATGGGGGCGGCGACGTAGAACGGGATGCCGTGGTGCTTGGCGAGCACCGCCAGCGAATACGTGCCGATCTTGTTCGCAGCGTCGCCATTGGCCGCGATGCGATCTGCGCCCACGATGACGAGATCGACCATTTTCTGCTGCATCAGGTACCCGGCCATGCTGTCGGTGACGACGGTGACCGGGATGTTGTCGCGGTGCAATTCAAATGCGGTCAGGCGCGCACCTTGCAAGTACGGACGGGTCTCGTCAGCATAGACATGCTGGACACGACCTTGTTCGTGAGCGGCGCGGATGACACCCAGCGCGGTGCCGTAGTCAAATGTGGCAAGCGATCCTGTGTTGCAGTGCGTGAGGATGCGTGCGTTCTCCGGGATAAACTGCAAGCCGTTTTGCCCGATGCGTTTGTTCAGCCGCACATCCTCTTCCGCGATCAGGTTGGCTTCGCGGGTGATCAACTCACCCAGTTCTGCGACGGAGAGATCGGTGTTGGCCGCGATCAGGCCGCGCATGCGCTTGATCGCCCAGAACAGATTGACCGCCGTCGGGCGGGTTTTCGCGAGGCGCTCGTTGACCGCTTCGAGGTAGGCGAGGTACGGGCCTTTGTCCAGCGCGAGCGCATCCGGTGCGTTCGCCCCGATGGCGATGCCATACGCGGCGGTGGCCCCGATGGCCGGCGCACCGCGAACTTTCATTTTTTCAATCGCTTCAGCGACGAGTTCATATGTATCGCAGTCATCCCAAACTTCCTGCTCCGGCAGCAGCGTCTGGTCCAAGACCAGCAGCGACTTGCCATTCCATTGCAACGGTTGCATGTAGGTATCTCCTCTTCCCTGTCTCTTTTTACAGCGAACCTAGTTCAGCCACTGCGTGCGGGCATGCGCAGGTGCGCTCCCCAAACCCACGCTCGATGGCGTGGAAGAACAGCTCACGGATTTTTTGAACATTGTCGCGCATCGTCTCGATGACTTCTGCATGTGTCAACGGATGTGGCGAGATGCCGGTGCAGTAGTTGGTGATCATCGCGACCGTCGCGTAGCACATCTCCGCTTCCTTGGCGAGCACAACTTCCGGGACGGAGGTCATGCCGACGACGGCCCCACCCCACGCGGAGTAGAGACGAATCTCCGCTGGCGTTTCAAAGCGCGGGCCTTCTGTGCAGACGTAGACGCCGCCGTTGTTGATCGCGATGCCTTGGGACTGTGCCGTTTCTAGCAGATGCGAGCGGGTGCGACCGCAGTACGCATCCGAGAGGTCGATATGGACGACACCCTCAGGTGCGCCTTCATAAAACGTGGTGGGGCGGGACTTGGTCATGTCGAGGAAATCGTCGACGAGGAGCAGGTCCCCGGGTTTGTGGTCTTCCTTCAGCGAGCCAACGGCTGCCGTCGCGAGCACGGTGTGGACACCGATTTGTTGGAGAGCCTTGATGTTGGCGCGGTAATTGATTTTGTGCGGGGCTACGCTATGCGTGTAGCCGTGGCGTGGCATGAAAGCGACTCGACGACCTGCATAGGTGCCGATCGTCAGTTGGGCCGTGCCATACGGGGTTTCTATCTCATGGCGTTCTGCGTTCTCCAGCAAGGCTGGATCGTACACGCCTGTGCCGCCGATGATGGCGTACTCTGCCTGCATGATTCTAGATGCCTCCTTAAGCAACAATAGGAAAAATCAAAACAACATCTCCATTTAAACAGAGCCATCCCCTATCGTCAAGGAGAGAATCCAAATTAGGCTCCACTTCAGTGGATACTAAAGTTCTCCCGTCGGGTGGTGCTTGATAAAATGCAGGATGTCGCGAATCTCCACTCCGCGCTGGCTCATCGGTGCAAACAGATCACCGATCGCTTCGATGCGTCGTGGCATCGTGCGGATCGTAAACAGATCGGGGGTGACCCCTTCGCGAAGTTCATCCCAGGAAAGTGGTGCCGAGACAGCGGCGGAAGCGACGGCTCGCGGCGTGTAGGGGCCGGAGAGCGTTTTGTTTTTCCAGTGTTGGAGGTAGTCGAAATAGACCTTGTCACCACGGTCTTTTTTCAAGCGCTCGATCGTGCAGATGTCGGGCGCTTTTTTCACGATGTAGTGTGCGAGGAAGGTCGTGAGCAGACGGGTGTCTTCAAAGGAATAGCCCGGTGCGATCGGGATGAAGATCTGCAAGCCAGTTGCACCCGACGTTTTCGGATAGGACGGCAAGCCGAGGTCGTCGAGAGCGACTTTGAGGTGCAGGGCGACTTGGCAGGCTTTTTTGAACCCGGCGATTTCAACGCCCTTGACGGTCGGGTCGAGATCGAAGGCGATGTTGGTCGGTTCGTTGAGGTTCGTGACCTTGGCGTAGGACGGGTGAAGTTCCATCGCCGCTTGGTTGGCGAGCCAGAGCAGCGTCGCGGTGTTGTTGGTGAGGAGGTAATCGATGTCGCGCTGGGAGTCTTCGGAATAGACTCGGTGTGTCTTCAGCCACTCTGGTGCGCCATCGGGGATGTTTTTTTGGTAAAACGACTTGTCATGGATGCCATTTGGGAAGCGGATGACGGTCAGCAGGCGCTCCGCATAATGCGGGAGCATCGTGCTGCTCATCTGGATCATATACTGGATGTACTCCGCCTTGGTCACTCCCGCTTCCGGCCACAGCACTTTGTCGAGGTTGGTGACTTTGACCGGGTATTCGGCCAGTAGCGTGTCGGACATGGCGCGGCCCTCCTCGTTTTGCATATTGGTAGTATCTGCAGATACAAAAAGGTCATTCCATGATTGGAATGACCTGCTTGGTTTTAGGCTGTGACTTGATAGGGGGCGTTGCGTTGTTGCCAAGTAAGGAGTTCGTTGTACAAGGCTGTTTGGTGAAAAAAGGCTTGGTCGTATGCGAGGCGGAGGCTGCGTTCTAATACGTCTGCTCTGACCTCGTTTGCGTTATACGTACCTAGTACTCTTCGCAATCCGACAGACAAGGCCCCGATCACGTCGTGACCGCAACAAACTTGATGAGCCTCGTGTCCTTTCTCGGAATGCTCATGGAGGATTTGCAAAACGTCTTGATCATTTACAGATTTGTTTTGAGACTTGTTTTTCACAGCCGTGATCATTTTTTTCGTATCACAAGTCAGTTGTTTGTTGTCAAGGAAATCCTCATATGACAACCCTTCGAAGGTTAAATGTACACCTTGCTCAAGGGAATATAATCGAAGCAGCCCGAGCTGGTACACATGCTGCAAGATGAAATCCCGAATGGTCATGCCATGTCGTTCTTGGTGACTACTCATCTTTGCTTCCGACCCAAACTCTGCAAGAATTTTTTCTAAAGCAGGCGACATCCACATCATGATTTCAAGATCATGACCGTCTGTTAGTAAGAGATTTGGTGACTCTGTCGCGCTCCCAGTGATTCTAGTAAAGTCTGCATCCACAATGGATAGCACTCCAGGGGTTCCTTCTTGCTCGAGGATCTGCAAGGCTCCGATGGCTTTTTCTCGACCCCGTGAATCTATGATTTTACAACTCTCACGATTCATGAAATTTCCAAAAAGCCGCGCATCCGTATCCCCTTCCACGAACATGCAGGCCCCAGAGAACTGCGTTCGCAACATACGAACTTGACTTGCCAAGGTCGCAGGTGTGATGAATTCCTTCATTGTTTGGGTCCTTTCAATTCCACAGTGAGATCCCATCGATCATTGATGATCTGCGGAGAGTGAGTGGCAATTACAAAGCTTGCATCTGTCAGGGCGATGATTTCTTGAAGGTCACGAAGGAATTCCATTTGCCACGCCACATGAAGAGACAGTTCCGGCTCATCGAGGAGGATGAGGGCCCCTCGCTCCATGTTGAACAATAGGTCGTAGAGTAGGACGAGTTCATGTTGTTCTCCGGATGATAGATCGGTAGGTGACAGCGCTTGATCGTCCCATGTTGTGAACAGGAATCCTCGATCTTTGGAGATCGAGATTTTTTTGTACAAGAAACGCTTGTTCACGATCTTTTTTAGCAGCTCGATTTTTTCAAGCGTTTCGTCGAAGAAGCCTAGTTTTTTCTCCATATCATCGAGAAGGATTGTGAGAATATTTTTTGTGGATTCGCTAAGGTCGAATTTATTAAAAACGTCGAAGTTGATGTCATTGTTATCCTGATCCAACAAACCAGCGTTGATAAGTCTTGTGCGTTTGTCTTCGAGAGAAGTTATTTTGTTTTGCAAGTCTTGAGCTGTAAGAGAATGGCCCGATTGGCTTTGTTCGACGAGCCTTACGGGAAGCGATCGATCTAGAGATTGTACCAAGGCGGTCGAATCTGCTAACTTGGATTCAATCACTTTTACGATTTCCTTCGAATACAACTCGACTACTGGATCGATGGTAGTTGACGATCCATTGATTATTTGCGAGACATTGAGTAATCGCTGAGTTTCGATAAAATGGACAGCAATTTGATCAGTAAACTGTTTATATTCATATGGGGAACTATCCGTTTTTACTTCCTTTGAATTATTTCCTCCATAAATAGTGATGTTACCTGTCAATATTTCCTGCAACTTGTATTTTATTGAATTTAATGTTCCGTTGTTCTCCGGGAAAAAAGAAGCCACCGTTTCATCAGCCCGATAAATAAAAGCCTGGAGGGGTGGTATTCCGTTTAACACTTGCATTTGCTTTCGAAACATCAATTTCACATCATCCGTTAGAAATACCTCGATCTCGTGATAGGGGATCTTCCACAATTCTGCAAAGTCACGCCGAAAGATAGAATTCACCAGCTTCAACAACGCCGTCTTCCCGAAACCATTTGGCCCGTGGATGATGGTGATGTTGTCTTGAGTGTTGATCGGTATATCATGGTCAAAGATTCCGAATAACCCCTTCACAACCACGCGAGTAATCTTCACTTGGAGTCCCCCTCTATGTCCTACATACGTTTTCCATTTTTTCTTATTATAGCATTTCTAACTAGCTGCTCGTAAGAAAAAAGACCCAGCAAGATTCCGCCGAGTCCTCCTCGTCAAAACACACAAGCTCTCACTTCCGTCTCCCTGAACCCCAGCACCACCGGCGCCCGCAATGTCAAATCGGACGTCCATTCCATAAACCGCACTTCCACCACCAACTGTGGCGGGAACCAAACCACTTTTTCGTAGGCGTTTCCCGTGTGGCGCGGCGGGTTTTGAAAAGGTGGCGGTTGCGAGGGCAGGTGGTTGACGAATTGCGTGAGAGCTTGGATCATCGCGTTATCCAACCCCGTGGCGGCGCGGCCGATGTAGATCAACTGATCCTCCTGATACAGGCCGATCAACAAGGAGTTGACGAGGCCGCTTTTCACAATCGCTCCGCCAACTACCGCGTGTACGAAGCGGTAGTGTTTGATCTTTTTCCACGTCGGGTTGTACTCACCGAGGCGGTAGATTCCCTCGCGCTCCTTGGCGACGATGCCCTCCATCTCCTGCTCCTGCATGACGCGAAAAAGCGCCGTGCCCGCATCATGGCTGTCCACCAACTTGATACTCGGCCCCGGTTCCAACACGTCTGCCAACCTCTGTTGACGACGTGAAAGTGGCTCCTCAAGCAACCAACGCCCATCTGCGTAGAGGATGTCCCAGACCATGTAATAAGCGGGTCGCGTGCGGGCGAGCACTTGCGCTTTGTCCGCACTTTTGACCAGATCACGCTTGAGCGAGGCGGAAAAAGTGGGTTTGCCGTCTTCGCCGAAACCCACGATCTCCCCATCGAGAATCACCGACTTCGCACGCACTTGTTCCGCCAAGGCAGTGGTCAGATCCGGGTACTTAAACGTGTGGTCGCGCAACTTCCGATTGACTAGCCGCACACCGTCCGCGTCGAAGTACGAGAGCATCCGCACCCCGTCCCACTTGATCTGGTAGAGCCACTTCGAGTCATCAAACGGCTCGTCCACCTGCACCGGTTGCATCGGGACGACCGGCTCGATCATTCCTCCGTCGTCGCTTTCCGGCGGCGACGCTTCGGTTTCTCAGCCGTGCCCTCCCCTGAGGTCGAACCCATCACAGCCTTCAGTACAGACCCACCACCCTCCGCTTCCTTCGGCTTGGCGACCGCATCCACAGGTCCAGTGTCATTGCCGCCGACCACCATGCGCTCCGCCTCCTGTGCCGAGGTTGTAGGACGTTCGACATTCAGACTCGCTTGCAAGGCCGCCATGAGATCCTGGATCTGGTCACGACGCGGTTCTTGGACGGTGGTGATCTCCTGACCTTCAACTTTCTGGTCGATGGCTGCCAGCAAAGCCGCACGGTACTCATCGCGATACTGTTCCGGGTCAAATGTGGTCGCAAGGCTGTCGATCAACTGCTGGGCCACGCGCATCTCATTTTCATCCACCGCTCCCTCCGCCGGAACGGATGGCAATTGCGTGACCGAGCGAACTTCCTCTGGGTAGTAGATCGACTCCATCACCAACACGTTGTCATAGACGCGCAACACCGCCAGCATCTGCGCCGAGCGGATGATCACTTTGACCAGCGCGATGCGCCCGGAGTCTTTCATCGCTTGGCGCAACAGCGAATACGCTTTGCCACCTGACTCCTCCGGTGCGAGGAAGTAGCTTTTGTTGAAGTAGATCGGGTCGATCTCCTCCAGCGAGACGAAATTCAGGATGTCGATCGTCTTGGTGCGCTGCGGCGAGATTTTTTCCATGTCTTCCTCGCTCATGATCACAAACTGGCCCGACTGGTACTCGAATCCTTTGACGACCGCCTTCCACTCGACTTCCTCCTCACAGTGCGGGCAGGTCCGAACCTGCTTGACCGGGGTTCCACACTTTTCATGCAGCATGCGAAACTTGATGTCCTTGTCCTCCGTCGCTGCAAACATCTTCACGGGGATGTTGACCAGTCCGAAGCTGATCGACCCTTTCCACATCGTGTGCATGTCGTCACTCCTTTTTTGCCGTTGCGATTTGCACGTAGTATGTGGAAAAAAAGCAAAAACCCCTCATGATTCCACCATGAGGAGTTTTTCCTAGTCGATATAATAAGCCAACGTCTGCAATTCCGTGGTCAGATCGGCGTTGCGAACCGAAACGTGTGCAGGGACGCGAAGCGAGGTCGGGGCAAAATTCAGGATGCCCTTGATTCCTGCTTCCACCAAACGATCCGCGACTTTCTGCGCCTCGACAGCCGGCACGGTGATGATTCCGATCAAGATGTCGCGCTCACGGACCATCTGCTCCAATTCATCGAGCGGTTGGATCGTCAGCGTGCCGACCGGGGTGCCGATCTTGTCAGGGCTGTTGTCAAAAATCGCAGCGATTGAGAGTTTCTCCTGCGTAAAACGGTTGTAGTTCGACAGCGCGATCCCCAAGTGCCCCGCCCCGATCAACGCACAGTTGAGGTGACGGTCGATCTTGAGAATCTGCTTGATTTTCTCCACGAGATAGATGACTTCGTATCCAATTCCTTTGCGGCCAAACTCGCCGAAGTACGCGAGATCCTTACGAATCTGTGCCGGATTCATGTCGAGCTTCTGGCCGAGTTCGTAAGACGAGACCGTGCGTATGTTCAGCTCGTGCAATTCCTGCAAATACCGGAGATACACCGGCAGGCGGCGTACGACCGCTTCGGAGATTTTCGGCGTTTTCAACGGTGATTTCCTCCCAATGTACTGAACATGATTCGGTTAAGACGAGAGCTTGTTCAGGTTTTTGGTCGAGTAAAACGCCATCAGTTTGCGCTTGACGCGGCACAGCGCGTTATCGACCGCCTTGGTGGTCGTGCCCATCTCATCGGCGATCTCTTTGTAGGTGTTCTGGTTGACATAGAGTGTGAGCACTTGGAACTCAAACTCCGACAGCGAGTCAGACAGTTCCTTGCGCAACTCTTTCACCTGTTCGCGCACGATGAACACATACTCCGGATCGCTTGCCATCGGACCCGGCAAGGTGTCCATCAGCGTGCGGTCAGCGTCTTCCTCATACATCGGACGGTTGAGCGAGAGATAGTAGTTCAAGGGCTGGTGCTTGAGGCGCATCGCCGTCTTGATCGCGGTGATCAGTTGACGGGTGATGCAGATCTCCGCAAACGCGCGGAACGGAATTTGCCGTTCCAACTGGAAGTCGCGGATCGCTTTGTACAAGCCGATCATGCCCTCTTGGATCAAATCTTCATTGTCAGCGCCCGCCATAAAATACGAACGCGCTTTCAGCCGGACCATCGGGTAGAACTTTTGCAGGATCTCCTCTACTGCGTCCGAGTCGCCGGTCTGGGCTCGCAGTACGGTACCTTCTACCGTATCCTCTTCGGCTGCTTGGGGTACGGACAACACCTTTTTATCATTCTCGATTGCCGTTAACACTGCGATCACCTCGGACACAAGCTATACTAAATCCTATGCACCTATCCTACCGTTTTCACTTAATTCCCGTCAAACGCCCAAATTCGCCAATTTGACGAAATTAGCTCCTTTTTCTACCCCTCGATACATCGCATTCGACATTGCGAAACATTCGAAGAAAATTCCGAAAATAATGTCGGTATTTGTCGAACTACAGGTGAAGAAGGAGGAAAAAAGGGGGTTGTCCCCCTCTCCTTCTAAAAAAATTAAGATTCATCAGCCAATGGCGTCTTTAACCAATTATAGACGGTCTTTAAAACTTCCCGCTCCGTTCCTTGATAGAACCACGGACCTGGCAGCGAACGGATGAAATGACGCCCGTAGCGCGACTCTGTGATCCGGCGGTCGTACACGACGATCGCCCCCCGGTCACGGCGGGTGCGGATCAAGCGACCGAAGCCTTGTTTGAAGCGGATGATCGCTTGCGGAACGCTGTATTCCATAAACGAGTTGCGACCCTCGCGCTCCATCTTCTCCGTGCGGGCTTCGACGACCGGCTGGTTTGGTGGCCAGAACGGGAGCCGGGCGATCACCAGCAACGACAAATCCTCACCGGGGATGTCCACGCCCTCCCAGAACGAATTGGCTCCGAACAACACGGCCTTCGGATGGCGTTGGAACTCCTGCACCAAGCGGTGGCGCGAGGAGGAATCGACCCCGTGCGCGAGGACGGTGATGCCGTGCTCAGCAAGCATCGGCTTGACTTTGTGGTATGTTTCGCGCAACATCCGGTGCGAGGTAAACAGCACCAGCGCGCGACCTTGCGAGACGCGGGCGAGGTTGGTCAGCGATTCGGCAAATGAGGTCGTGAACACATCCTCCTGCACCCCCTTGACTGGCAAGCAATCGTTGGGGACGCAGAGCAAGGCTTGTTTTTTATAGTGGAACGGAGAATCGACCAGCAGGGTTTTTAGCCGATCCTGTTGCTGTGACTCGTACAGTCCGAGCTGGTGGATGGCGTATTTGAATTCGTTGTTGATCGTAAGCGTTGCGGAGGCGAGCACGACGCTTTCCTTTTTGGAAAAGAGGTGCGTATTTAAAAGCGGCCCCACATCGATCGGTGCCGAGTACAGGAATACGACAGGACGCATCGATTTGTCGTCCGCTTCCATCCATAGTACGGATGATTCACTGCCGACAGAGCGCAGGAAGTACGCGAGGTCTTGCCAGCCTTGGTCGAGTTCCTTAACCTGTCCGTTGACGTCTGTCAAGAGACCGGCAAACATCTCGTCCTTCATCAGTGATTCGCCGAGTTCCTCTAGACGCCCGACTAACTTGCGCATCGAGCGAACTTCGGTTTGCAGGTTCTCGCTGGCGGATGCGATACCGTCCCACGCCGTTTTCATCGTTTCATCTTGGAAGGTATCCGGCTTCAGACGCAGGGTTTGACGCCCGGCGTCGGAGCCGTTGGCGTTTTTCAGGATGAAATTGTGCAGTTGACGGAACACATCCTCCGTAGCTTCGCGGAGATCCCCGATCTGCTCTAGCGTCTTCTCCACCGTTGCGCGCAGGTCTGTGTGCGTGGACGAGTCGCCGCTTTGCAACACGTCGATTTTTTGCAGGAGTTGGAACAAGAGCCCACGGTTTTTGTCGCGCAGGAGGCGGTTTAGCGCCCCGTACATCTGGAAGTACGAGACTTCCGTGCCGAGGTGTTTGGTCGCTTCGTCCTCCATGTGGTGCGCCTCGTCGAGCACGAGGTACTGATAGCCGGGCAGAACATTGTGTTCGGTCTTGACGTCTGTTAGCACCAGTGAATGATTGGTGATCAAAACATCGGCATGTTGAGCGCGAGCGCGGGCTTTGTGGTAATAACAGTTGCGGAACCACGGGCAGGCTTTCATGATGCAGGAATCTGCGCCTGATGCGACCTTGCTCCAGTGGTCGGACTGTTCTCCATTCAGGCTCAACTCTTCGCGGTCACCACCACCCGTCTCGATCAACCACGTGATTATTCGAACAAAAAACGTCGTCTCCGCATGGTCAAGCTGCAGGCCTGGGTTGTTGACGTTCATCGCGACTTTGCGCATGCAAACGTAATTGGCGCGGCCCTTGAAGACCTCGATGGAGAAGTCAAACGGGATCACCTGTTTGAGAAGCGGGATGTCGCGTTCCTTCAATTGTTCTTGCAAGTTGATCGTGTGGGTCGCGACGACGACGCGCTCCCCTTTGGCGATCGCGTAATAGACAGACGGGATTAGATAGGCGAGCGACTTCCCAGTGCCCGTGCCGGCCTCGACGATCAAGTGCTTTTGGTCTTGGAAGGCCTCGGCAACTTGGCGCATCATGTCAATCTGTTGCGGGCGTTCTTCGTAGCCGGGCATCAGGTCGGACATCGGGCCGTCTTTTTCCAACACATGTACGACATCGGCAACGTCAAACTCCGAGAGCGCTCCCCCAGTGGGGCCATCTACGACCTCGATTTGCACCGGCCGGTGCATAAGTTGGTCGATCGTCATACAACCTTCGGGCTCGTCCAGTTGCAGAATGGAGGTGCTCCCCTCCGCCAGACGACGGAAAAAGTGGCGCAGCGGCCAGTCGGTGTATTCGGTCAGGCCGGTGATCTGTTGAAGGAGGAGGAAGGGCATGGTCTGGGCGCGGTGGAGCAACAGGAGGAACATCTCAGCTGTGACTTGAGCGTCAGAGAGCGCTTGGTGGGGCTGGTCGTGCGTGAGATCATGGCTGGTTGCCAAGGCTTCCAGTGCGTAACTATTCTCGCGCGGCCAGAGGATCTGTGCAAGTTGCAAGGTGTCGACGACTTCCCCGGCGTATTCGAGGTAGCCGGATTCATCGAGGGCGGCGTTGAGAAACCGCATGTCGAAATCGGCATTGTGCGCGACGAGAATTGCATCGCTGTAGAACGGCAAAAACTCCGGCAGAACTTCCTCCAGAGACGGTTCGTCCTCCAGCAGTTCGTCGGTCAGTCCGGTGAGTTCCGATATATAGGGCGGGATTTTGATGCCGGGGTTCACCCGCCGGTGAAACGTCTCCACCACCCGACCGTCCTGGATCTTGACCGCGCCGATCTCGATGATGCGGTCCTTGTAGGCGTGGAGGCCAGTGGTTTCGAAGTCGATGATGACATAGGTTTCGCTCATGGGTTATACCTCGGTTTGTTGGGACTTTATTCGTGAACTGTTGTTGGTATTCATGCAACCCCCATTCTCTCACACTCGTACAGAGGTGACAACTGTAAAACATTTCGTGGAGAGCACCGCAAAAAAAGAGTGCGGCCCTATCGGGTCCGCACTCTTTTTTCATTAACTATTAGTTGCCGGTGTTCATGTACCAAGCTTCTTGAACTTCCTTAGCGAACATGTCGTAGGAGATCCAGGAGAAGCCTTTGTTACCCCAGCCAGTGCCCCATTGGTTGACGATCTTGAACGCGCCAACGCCGCCGGTGTATGCTTTGTTGTCATCGTAGCCAACGATGGTGATCATGTGGCCCCCACGGGATTTCTCGCCCGCTTTGTGCGCGGTGATGACGTAGGAATCAGTTGCCGTCGCGTTGTCAAACTCCGGGTAAACCGGGATCGCGATGCCAACCAGCTTGTGGTCGGTCGATGTGCCGAAGAGAGCGTTTTTAACCGAAGTACGAGCGGTAGCGGTGCCATTGCCAGCGCCCATGAAGATGTTCGTGGACGAGATGTTTTTGTGCAGAGCTGCGTCAGCCAGCTGCGTGGAGTTCGGTTGGGTGGTGTAGTTGAATTGGTTGTAAGGCATTTTCGCCAGCGAGGTGTCGCCTTTGCTGACCAGCAAGTTGTATGCATCGGACGGGTACAGACCGCCGTCTACGCCACCGTTCAGTTGGTTGTAGACGAATGCCGGGGAGTACTCGTTCGAAGAGGAGTACGGGTTGGAGAAGCCATGACCGAAAGATTTGGAGTAGTAAGCAGTCGACCAAGCAACACAAGAGCCTTGTTGGCCTTGGTCGCCAACCGGCGGAAGGTTGGAGGACAGGTCGTAGGAAGCCGGTGCCACACCGTAGGTGGTACCACCGCCAGTCAAGGATTGCGCCTCATGCGGAACCATAGTACCCAGCGGAGTGAAGCTCGCACCCAGCGGATGCAGACCTGCTGCGCCTGCAACCGATGCGGAAACGGACATGACCAGTGCAGATGCGAATACTGCCAACATTTGTTTTTTCATTTGAATTGCCTCCTCTTTTTCTACGTTCATTTTTATATTCACTAACTTTTCGAAATTGATAGAATTCTTTGTTACAAATACACTGTATCACGTTAACTTCTAACTGTAAATAGCATCGATTCTATTTATTTTCATTGTGTCGTTTCAACACACATAAAAAAGATGCACCCGAAGTGGATGCATCTTTTTTGCTAAAAAAATGGGATTTACTTCCTTTTATTGAGCGAGGTACGCGCTTTTTTCCGCGTCTTTTACTTTCAGAACCGCTTGCGGATAGGTGATCATCTGCGGTACCATCATCGTCGGGTCCGGGTGTTGCAACGAAGCGGAGACAAAGTACCCTGCAGCCGTTTCTTGCACGCCATCTACGTTGACGGAGTAACCGCCAGTCGGCGCTTCCCCACCGGAGATGACCAGATAGCGAACGCCGTTGTCGACGACGCTATATACGCCCGGTTCGGTGCGGTTTTCATTGGCAACGGTCTGTACGGTCTCCGGAAGCGCGCCCGATACTTGCTCAAACTCCGATTTGCTAGCTGCCGTCAGCGTGCGTGCCAGTGCGCCGTCGAGCAATACAGCTGCTTCGCCACGGGTGAGCAGGCCTTTCGGGTTGAAGTGACCTTGGCCATCGCCAACCATGATGCCGAGTTTGTAGAGCTGGTTCAGCGAGTCACGCTCAGCCACCGTCACGTTCGCCGTATCGGTGTACGGTGCAGTCAAATTGGCACCATTAATGCCCGTGTTCAGTGCCGGCAGCGAGGAAGCGAGCCAAGTCGCAACTTCCAGACGCGAGACATTGGAGGACGTCGAGCTGTCTTTGACTTCCTTGCCCAATGCGTTTTTGAACCATGTTTTCAACTCGGTGCGGTCGGACTGGCTGTTCGGTTCAAACGTCGACTGCTGACCGCCGACTGTGCCACGGCCGATCATGTCGTAGTTGGTCAAACGCTCCACCGAGCTCATCGCGAAGTGGTTGCCCAGGTCTTGATACTGAACCGGTGCGGCGTGCTTCAACTTCGTCGCTTCCGCATTGCGGTGCGGTGCGATAAATTTCCCTTCGCTGTCTACAGCGAAAACTGCCGAAGCAGAAGTGAGCGTCAAAGCGGCTGCCATCAGTGCGGTGATTGTCTTTTTCATACTCGTAAAACCTCCCTGTCTCTTATACCGTTAATGAATTTTCACTCTATACCTAATGACGCAGACTATGAGGAAAAAGTTTCATCGTTCCCCAATTATTTATTTTCCTTGCAAGAGCGTGCCCGGTGCTTGCTCCGCCCGATAGCTGTCGATCACGAACTGTCCGTTCACATACTTATAAGTCGGCACGAGGTAGAAGAGCACGGCCGGGCTCGATCCCGTCCATGAGTAGTGACGGGTGCTCAGCTTGCCGTTGTCTACAGCGACTGCGAACGGTGGGTCTACTTGGACCTGATGCGGTTGCGGGTATATGGACGGATCAAAATCCTTCCACTGCGGGCCGCTCAGACCAACCGTCCACGTGCGACCGTCGGTCGCTTTTACCGTCCAAGCGTTGGCAACCTTGTCAAAGCTGACGGAGCTGAATTTCGTGCTCCAATCCAGCGTCTGCAAGGGGGCTTCGACGAATGCCCCCTTGTCTTGCTGGACGAAGGCACGCACGCTGTGCGCGCCCGCTCCCCCGTTGCCGTGCAGATCAGATTCGGTGACGATGTCATTTTTGCCATCGCCACTCACATCAGCGACGAGGATCTGCAGCGGGGAGTTGATGTCGCCCGCTCCCAGCTCAACCCGGCTCTGGAGAGTGCCTTTTTGATCAAAAATGCCGAGGTAGCCTTTGTCATACACCGTCGTGTCGCCAGTCGAGACCTTGTGCGTGCCGATGATCGCCACCGTTTCCGCCGCTTGGCCATCGTGGTTCAAGTCCACGTTGTCTTTGCGTAGGACAATACTTCCGTCCTTGCCAATTTTCAAGTTGAGCAAGGCGTTGAGCATGACCGCCGCCTCGCCGCGCGTCAATTTCCATTCTGGACGGAAGTATCCGTAGCCTTCGCCCACAATCACTCCGCGATTGAAGAGCCGCCCCACAGCGACCCGCGCCTGTTGCGGAATCTGTTCGTGGTCGACGAACATGTTGGCGTTGGCGCCTTCATTGCCACCTAAGGCCCCGGAGCGAGCATTGTCGACGAGCAAGGCCGCTTCCCAGCGCGGAATCAGATTGCCGTTCGTTTGGGGAGTGGGATCGGACCCGATGATGCTTCGCTGCCACTTGTTAAATTCGGTGCGCTCCATCGGTTGGTCTGGGTTGAAGTACCGGGCGGAGGTTGCATCGATGACGCCCAACTCCACGAGGCGTTTCACCGCCACTTCCGAGTAATGGCCTTGCAGATCGGAGTACACCGGGTTGCCTGCGTAAGCTGTACGCGGCGACACAGCAAGCGTCGTCAACGGCAACCCCACCAACATCAGTCCCGCTGTGACCAGCGCTGTGGTTTTCTTGAAGTTGTTGTTCATGTTCTGTTCCTCCCTTGGCTCCACGTTCTATCCCATAAGACGATCGTTCCCTAAAAATGGTTTCACTTCCAGAAAAAAAGATCAGCCCCTTGATGGTCAGGGCTGATCTTTTTCGTCTTGCTTGCCTCTTACTACAACTTATTTACATTTCTCAAAGCATTGCTGCGCCCGCTCTAACTCCCCGAGCGCATAGTGCGCGACCCCTTTGTAGAACAGCGATTCCACACAGTCGCGGTCATACACGAGCGCTGCGTTAAAGTAGCGGAGCGCTTGCGTGTACGACTCCTCCTCGATCGCGAGGCGACCTAAGTGGTAGAGACCGAGCTTTTTCTCCGCCGACCCTTCCATGGCGACCAGTTGGAGCAATTGGTCCTTCGCCTCCCCGCGCTTCTCCAGCATGCTCCATGTGCGAGCAAGCCCGGCCAGCGCGTAGGAGTCCCGCGAGTTCTTGCGCAGCAGCATCGAGAAGCAGCGTTCCGCTCGGCCATAATCCTTCGTCTGGTAGGACGCCCAGCCGAGGTTGAACAAGCCTTGGCGGTCGTTCGGGCTGCAGGACAGTTGCTTTTTAAAAAGCGAAACGGCTGTTGGCACATCCCCTTCGCGCATCTTGATCCAGCCGAGCCCCCCCAGTGCGCCCGCAGACGTCGGGTGATAGCGGAGCGCTTTTTTATACAGGGCGCGGGCTTGGTCGGGCTTGCCTTGCTGTTCGGAGAGTTGCGCAAAATCGAGGATCACTTGCTCGTGCGCACCGTTGAGATCATAAGACCGCGCCAGATGGCGGTAGGCGCGGTCTCGATGACCGAGTTGCTCCCAGATCAGCCCGCACAGGCGGTGTGATTCCCAATCCTCTGGCTGGGTGATCAGGTTGCGCTGGAAATGGGTCAAGGCTTCACGCAGGCGACCCTTGTTGTAGTGGCAGCAGGCGATGTTGAACTCGATGTCGCGGAAGTCGGACACGAGTTTGGCCGCCATCTCGAATTCGACCAGCGCGGATTCATACTCCTCCTGCGCGACAAAGATATGCCCATAGGTGCTGTGGATCGTCGCTTGCAGGAAATCATCCTCCTCACGAACGGTGATCAAGTTCAGGTGGTGACTCGCCTGCTCGTACTCACCTTGGGAGAGGCATCCGAACGCCAGATACAACCGAGCGACGAGAAAGTCGCCGTCGAGCTCCAAGACGCGTTGGAACTGCTCCATCGCCTCTGGGAACATCAGGAGATCGAAATAGCCGATGCCGAGTCGGAACGAGCGCACCATCTGCTCGTCGCGCGGGCGCATCGACTGTCCATCGCCGATCTGGTAGACCAAAGTCGTGCCTGGCTTTTTGCCAGCCGCTTTTGGGTGGGGCGCGACGGCGTCCGCGTCGCTTTTTTCCCCGGTCGGTTGTTCCACCTGTTCGTCGGAGGGTTGGGGGTCATCCATGTCAGGGTCCATCATCGCAAACGGTGAATCGCCGCTCTGCAGAGCTGCCAATTTGTCTTGGATTTCCTGCAGTTCCGGGCTTGGCAGTGTGCCGTCGAGTTCGAGGTTGTATTCCTCCGACAGCTCGGAGACGCGCTCCTCAAATGACAACCACTGCTCGACAAATTTGTCGCAGGCATTGCGCAGGGCGACCAACTCTTCGCCGAGGATGCGCTTTTGTTCACTGTCCGCCGACTCCAGTTGGGTCTCGATGCGGTCGACGGCGCGGTTCAAGAGTGCAAACGGTTTTTCGAACATCAAAAAAGCCCCCCCCGTCCTCATCTACTGATTACGAAGTAGTTTGGGACAAGGGAGGCTTTTTTATCCAGAAAGGCTTAGACGACGGTCGCTTCCTTCTCGGTGATCAGGTCGACGATTTTGTTGTCGCGATCCATCAAGGCCACGATCGGCTTGTGTTGACGGGCTTCTGCGTTTTCCATCATCGCATAGGAGATGATGATGACGGTATCACCCGGTTGCACCAGACGAGCTGCTGCACCGTTCAGGCAGATCACGCCGGAACCGCGCTTCCCGGAGATGACATACGTTTCCAAGCGAGCCCCGTTGTTGTTGTTGACGATCTGGACTTTCTCGTCCGGCCAGATGTCCGTTGCATCGAGGATGTCTTGGTCGATCGTGATCGAGCCGACGTAGTTCAGATTCGCTTCCGTGACGGTCGCGCGGTGGATTTTCGATTTCATCATCGTTCGGAACATGGTTGGAATCCCCTTTTTCTCTGGGTTTGGTGACGTATTTATCGGTGTACGTGAAGTACGATGTTGTCGATGAGTCGGGTCTTGCCAAATCGCACAGCGAGGGCAAGCAACGCCGGTTGGTCGAGCGTGTGCAGCGGTGACAGGTCGCGCATGGAGACGATCTGTACATAATCGATGTCGGCGAGCGGTTGCTCCTCAATCGTAGCGCGCACGGCCGCGGCGAGAGCTACGGCATCGCGTTCGCCCTGTTGCACGCGCTCCGCTGCCATCTGCAACGAGCGGGACAGGACCAAGGCTTGCGAACGCTGGTCGTCGTTGAGGAAGACGTTGCGCGAACTCATCGCGAGTCCATCAGGCTCGCGGACGATTGCACATGGCACGATCTCGACCGGAATGTCCAAGTCGCGCACCATCTGTTGGATCACGACGACTTGCTGGGCATCCTTGAGACCAAAAAACGCCTTGTCAGGCAACACGATGTTGAACAGTTTGCTGACGACGGTCGACACGCCGCGGAAGTGGCCGGGTCGGGCAGCCCCGCAGAGCGTATCGGTGACGACCTCCACATCCACATGGGTAAGCGACTTGCCGTTGCCAGCGGGGTACATCGTATCGACGCTCGGGGCAAAAATCGCATCGATGCCAGCCGATGCTGCCAGCTGCGAATCGCGTTCCAGGTCGCGAGGATAGGAATCGAAGTCCTCGTTGGGACCGAACTGCAGCGGGTTGACAAAGATGCTCATGATCGCGATGTCCGTCTGTTCCTTGGCTTGGCGCACGAGGGACAGATGACCTTCGTGGAGATACCCCATCGTCGGGACGAGGCCGATCGTCTTGCCTTGCATCCGATGGGTGTGTACGTATTGGCGGACTTCGGCGATGGTGTGCAAGATGATCATGAACGTCCAGTCTCCTCTACTAGTCTCTCCAAAACCTCGTCGGACATCTTGAACCCGTGGTGAGCTTCTGGGAATTGACCGTCCCGCACTTCTTGCGAGTAGGTCGCGATGGCGGCTGTCATGTCGCCAGCAAGTTCCGCGTACTTTTTGGCGAACTTCGGCAGGTACTTCTCGGTGATGCCGAGCATGTCGTGGATGACCAACACTTGTCCGTCACAACCGTCCCCCGCGCCGATGCCGATCGTCGGGATCGACAGGCGTTCGCTGATCAGTTGCGCCAGAAGGGTCGGAACACACTCCAGCACGATCGCAAAGCAACCTGCAGCTTGGAGCAGCAACGCGTCTTCGAGGATGCGCTTGGCCCCTTCGTAGTCCTTGCCCTGCACTTTGTAGCCGCCCAGTTGGTTGACCATCTGCGGCTGCAAGCCGATGTGCCCGCATACCGGGATGCCGGCACGGACAATCGCTTGTACCTGTTCGATCACTTCGCGCCCGCCTTCCAACTTCACAGCGTCCGCGCCGCCCTCTTGGATCAAGCGTCCAGCGTTGCGCACCGCTTCCGGTGTGGAGATGTGATAGGACAGGAACGGCAGATCGGTCACGATCAACGTCTGTTTGGCCCCACGTGTAACCGCTTTCGTGTGGTGGACCATATCGTCAACCGTGACGGGAAGCGTGGAGTCATAGCCGAGAACGACCATGCCGAGCGAATCCCCGACGAGGATCACGTCCGTACCGCCCGCCTCCGCCACTTTGGCGGTCGGGTAATCGTAGGCGGTCAGCATGACGATCTTGTGGCGATTGCGCTTCATCTCTTGCAAGCTAACCGTGGTAGCTTTGCTCGTACTCATGTAGGACTCCTCCTTGGGGGGGTGGATCTGCCGGGAGCCGATGATGTAGTGGTTGTAGACAAAAAAGACCCTACGAGCCTATAGTGGGCACGAAGAGTCAGCTTAAGAGTCTCAGTTCCCTGTCTCGGTCCGAATCGGCTCAGAGCAGATGTGATAAAGTTAGCGAAGCATCAGAAAAATCGTGTAAAACCCATTCACAACTGGAGTACAGTTCAGTTTGATACCGTCTCCAACGAGCTTAGTATACATTGGAAATGGGCATCTGTATAGTGTGTTCGATCCTTTTCTTTCATCCGTTCTGTAGAAATTGCGGTAATTTTTGATACCAAAATTGGTTTCTATGGTATATAATGAGGGCTTGTGATGGTAAGGTATGAAACTCCTAGTTTCGAACCACCCTAAGAATACGACGTAGTCAGGGGGATTAACATGGACCGCAAAAAAGAAATCCTTCAAAGAATAGTGACTGTTCACGGTGATCGTACCGAGCAACTGTTGGATCAGCGCATCGAAGAAAACCGCGTAGTGCTTGAAAATCTGCGCGCTGTCGGCGCTTCTCAAAACGTTCTCACCGACGTGGAAAAACAGTACGCGGACGCCCTTCATTTGAAGGAAGCGTACTACGCGCTGAAAGACCAACTGTAAGTCGTAAAAAAACACCTCTTCCCACCGGAAGAGGTGTTTTTTTGTGCGCCCATCACTGGTAGCTGTAGGTGAAACCCAGCCGGTACAGCACATACTGGCGAATCGCTTGGTCTCGAACGCTCCCACTGTCTGCGGCGAGAAACGTTTCGAGGAACTTGATGATGCGCTCCTTCTCATCCTGCTCCAACGAGGCTCGGCGCGTAAAGCGGCCGATCTGGGCGCGGACTTGGTCCTCGAGTTCGCGGAGACGACGGTCAATCTGGGTAGCCAATGCCCCCCACATCCTCTTTTCCTCTAGGATATGGTCTGGTTGATCACCGTGATATCCGCCGAATAGATTTTCTCCCGCTCGCCGTCCGCTTTTTCCAGCAACAACACGCCGAATTCGTCGATGTCCAACGCCAGGCCCTCGATGTCACCGCGCGCGGTGTGGGCTACGATGTGGCGACCGAGGGTGATGTTGTTGGCTTTCCAAGCGTCACGCAGCGTGCCAAACCCGCCGTTGAGCACGTACTGGCGGTACAGCGGCTCGAACTCCTCCAACACCGTCCGCACCACTTGCGCACGCGGGATTCGCTCACCACGGATCGCCTGTAGCGAGGTCGCAATCCCTTCCAACTCCGCGGGGAACTCGTCCTGCGCCACGTTGACATTGATCCCGATTCCAACGACCAGATGGTGGATCTGGTCAAATTCTGCGTGCATCTCAGTGAGGATGCCACAGCACTTTTTCCCGTTGAACAGGATGTCGTTGGGCCACTTGATCCCGGCTTGCACCCCGGTCGCGCGGCTCAACGCTTGGTTCAGCGCCACAGCTGCGACCAGCGTGATCTGCGCCGCATGCGCCAGCGGCAACTCCGGGCGCAGGATCAGCGACATCCAGATGCCAGAGTGCGGAGGGGAGAACCATTGCCGGCCGCGTCTGCCGCGCCCGCTGGTCTGCTCGTCGGCGATCACCAGCGTCCCCTCTGGCGCGCCGCCCAGCGCCAACTGTTGCGCCAGGGAATTGGTGGAGTCGATCGTTTCCCGGTAGACGATGCTCTGCCCGAGCAACGTCGTGCTCAGCCCTTCGCGAATCTCCGCCGCCGTCACTAGGTCCGGGGCGTCGACCAACCGATAGCCTTTGTTGCGCACCGCTTCGATGTTGTAGCCGGCGTCCTGCATGTCCTTGATGTGCTTCCAGATCGAGGTGCGCGACACCCCGCAAGCTTGGCACATCGCTTCCCCTGACACGAACCCGCCCGGCGCATCGCGCAACATATGTAAAATGGTCTCATTCATCGTGAAAACCTCCAGAGTAAGCAAAAAAGTAACCTCCCGTCGTCGACAGGAGATTACGTTTAGCATAGCATATTCACTTGCGATTCACTAGGCGGAAATGCCTTTGTCGTTCTTGATCGAGTTGAGGTATTGCTTAGCTTTTTCCGGCTCAAACTGGCCTTCCCACTTCGACATCACAACGGCAGCCAGCGAGTTGCCCACCACGTTGACCACGGTGCGCATCATGTCGAGCAGGCGGTCGATCCCGGCGATGAACGCGAGACCTTCCAGCGGGATGCCGACCGTGCCGAGAGTTGCCAACAGCACGACAAAAGATACCCCTGGCACTCCTGCGATCCCTTTGGATGTGACCATCAGCACCAGCATCAGCGAAATTTGCGCCGAGATCGGCATGTCGATGCCGTACATCTGCGCGATGAAAATCGCGGCCAACGCTTGATACAGCGTCGAACCATCGAGGTTAAACGAGTACCCGGTCGGGATGACGAACGATGTGATGTACTTCGGGCATCCGAACTGCTCCATTTTTTCCATGATGCGCGGGAGTACAGCCTCCGACGACGCGGTGGAGAAGGCGAGGATCAGTTCATCCTTGAGCACTTTGAGCAACGAGAAGATGTTGACTTTCACCATCCACGCGATGCCACCGAGCACGATGATGACAAAAAAGAACATCGCCCCATAGACGGAGAGCACCAGCTTGCCAAGCGGCAACAGCGACTGCACGCCGAACTTGGAGACGGTGACGCCGATCAGCGCGAACACGCCAAACGGAGCGAACTTCATCACTTGGTTGGTCACCCAGAACATCGTATCGGCGGTCGCTTGGAAGAAATTCAGCAGCGGTTTGCCACGTTCGCCGAGCGCCGCCACCCCAAGGCCAAAGAACACCGAGAAGAAAATGATCGCCAGCATGTCACCCTTCACGATCGAGTCAAATATGTTGGTCGGCACGATCGCAACCAAGGTGTCCAAAAAGCTGTGCGACTTCATCGTATCGTTGGTCGCCACGTACTTGCTGATGTCCGTGTGCGTCAGGCTGTTCATGTCGACGCCTGCTCCCGGTTGCAGGAGGTTGGCGGTCAACAAGCCGATGAGAATGGCAATCGTGGTAACGATTTCAAAGTAGAGAATCGTCTTGCCGCCGAGTTTGCCGAGCTTTTTCACGTCGCCGACACCGGCCACGCCGACGATCAGCGTCGAGATGACGATCGGCGCGACGATCATCTTGATCAGGTGCATGAAGATATCCCCCACGGGTTGGAGGACTTTCGCTACTCCTGCGTTCCCGTAAAAAATCGCCCCTACGGCGATCCCCAAAATCAGCCCGATCGCAATTTGAATCGCGAGGCCGAATTTTCTTTTTGCTTGCGGTTCTGGCATCCGACTCCCCACTTCCTACTTGAGTATCTATCTGTACTCTCGAATTGTACAACAAAGTTCAAATTCGTACTATATATGAGGTTACTTTCGAAATCTTGCATTTTGTCGAAAAATAGCGATACCAAAGTTGAAGTTTCGATACAAAAGTGGTAGATTTACATTAATAACATTTACTTCGCCAAATAAAGGGGGTGAACGGCATGCCAAAACATATTTTGCGCCATTACTTCAATTTTCATGAAGTCGCGACCAATGTGTTATCAATGGTTGAAATGATGGTGAACACGCGTACCTATTTCATTGGCTATACCGACCATGATGTGTTTACAATTTTGAAGTTGATCAATAAACATGACGGATGTCTGTTGCATGAAGGATCAACTCTGCCAATTGAACATTCGTACTGAGGGCACCTCTTTCACGGCGGCCGTGAGCCGCTGCTCATTGAAGACGCGACCAACCACCCCCTCACGCGCGACCTCGACATCACACAGACGGGACAGATCGGCTCGTACTTGGGCGTTCCGATCCTGCTGGAGGATGGATCGATGTTTGGTACGTTGTGCGCGCTCGATCCAGAGCCGTACAAATTCTCCGAACGCGAGATCGAGTCGATGTCGTACTTGGCGAAGTTCCTCGGACACGCTTTTGAGCTGCAAAAAATGACCGCCAATCTCCAACTGAAAAGCGCTGCGCTCGAATCGACTGCAAACGCCGTGGCCATCACCGACCGTCAGGGGCAGGTCCAATGGGTGAACCCGGCGTTTACGCGCATGACTGGCTACACATTGGGAGAAGCGACGAACCAAAAGATCTCTGCGATTATGGAGCAGCATGACCTGTTGCTCACCCATCAGTATTGGGAAGGCGAAGCACCGTCCCGACGCAAGGACGGCAGCCTCTACCACTTGGAAACCAAGATCACCCCGGTTCAAAACGAAGATGGCGAGATCACTCACTTCATTTCGGTGCAGGAGGACGTTACGGAACGCAAGCTCTCTGAAGCGAAGTTGCACTACCTCGCCCACTTCGATCCCTTGACCGAACTGCCGAACCGCGTGCGGTTTCGCGAGTCGCTGACCGAAGAACTGTTGCATGCCAAGCAACAGGATCAACAGTTGGCGTTGATGTTCCTCGACCTTGACCGCTTTAAGACGATCAACGACACGCTCGGACACTCTCTGGGCGACCAACTGTTGCGTCTGGTGGCGATGCGCATCCGCGAATGCGCCCGTTCACAAGACCTCGTCTCGCGGATCACAGGGGATGGATTCACCGTGATCATGCCGAACGTCGCAGGGCTGGCAGAAGTCGAGGAGATCGCGACGAAAATCGCCGAGGGCATCAACGAACCCTTCACGGTTGAAGGCTACGAATTGTTCATCTCGACGAGCATTGGGATCTCGCTCTATCCAGAGAATGGGCCCGATGCGGAGTCGCTGTTGCGGTTTGCAGATACGGCGATGTACTACGCCAAGGAAACAGGCCGTGACAGCTACTGCATCTACAGCGATGAGATGAGTTTGCACAACATGCTGGAGGTAGAGACCGCGCTGCGCCGGGTGTTGGAACGCGACGAGTTGACCCTGCACTACCAGCCCAAGGTCGACATCCACACCGGCGAGATTTACGGCATGGAGGCGCTCTTGCGCTGGTTCCATCCGACGCTTGGTTTCGTGCCACCCGATGTCTTCATCCCGCTCGCCGAGGAGATCGGCATGATCGGCAAACTTGGCGAATGGGTGTTGCACACGGCCTGTGAGCAGAACCGCAGGTGGCAGGAACAGGGTCTCCCTCCCCTGCGCTGTGCGGTCAACCTCTCCGTCGGGCAGTTCCAATACACGAACTTGGTGGAGACGGTGCGGCAAGTGCTCCTGGATACGCAGTTGGATGGTCGCTGGTTGGAGCTCGAAGTCACGGAGAGCATCATCATCCAAGATACCGAGAAAGTTATCGACATGCTGTTGGAGTTAAAAGAGTTCGGAATCGAGATCTCCATCGATGACTTCGGCACGGGCTACTCCTCGCTGCGCTACCTCCAGCGCTTGCCGATCGACACGTTGAAAATCGACCGTTCGTTCGTCAAAGACATCGACTCGCCAGAAGCGGACGAAGCGGCCATCGCCCGCGCCGTCATCCTGCTCGCCCACAGTTTGGGCTTGCGCGTGATCGCCGAAGGGGTGGAGACCGAGGTACAACTCGACTTCCTGCGGTCGGAAAACTGCGATGCCATCCAAGGCTACCTGTTCTCCCGCCCTGTGCCAGCGGAGCAATTTGCTGAGTTGGTGCGGTCGCAAAAGCGATTGCCGGTCAGACTTGATGTGATCTAAAAAAGACGATCCCCGCGTGCGGAGGATCGTCTTTTTCTCATTCAATCCGTTCGGAAAGCTTCTGCAGCAAGGCCTCCCGCGTGTTGCACTCCGGGTGGTCCAGCACCCACTGGGCGAGCCATTGGTTGGCACGACCGATCTCGGGACCTTCAGGAAGTCCTGCCTCGATCAGGTCGCTGCCCGTCACAACAAGATCTTGGAGCGACCACAGCGGTTGAGCGGCGGCACGCTGCTCGACTTCCGCCTCCCACGCTTCGAGCCGACCCTCGTCGTGCAGGATGGCGTAGAGCAAGCAGGCACGGCGCACCGCGTCGCGTCCGTGTTGGTAAAAATACTGTCGCCATGAGCGGTCGCGCCACTCGGTGGGCGGGCCGAGTTGGACGACGCGCAACGTGCGGCGGATCTCCGACTTCAACGCGCCGGAGAGTTTGAGATCGCTCATCACTTTGTCGATGCGCGCCTCCTCCAGTTGGATGGCTCTCAACACGATGGCGTAACGCAACGCCAAGTCGACAGGCGCACGGGCCGCCCACGTTCCGGCCAATTGCCACGGATCGATGCCGTACCCCCACGGGTCGTACACCGCGAGATCGAACGTCGGCGGGCGCGTGATCACATAGCGCAGGGTCTCGGTCTGGCGCAGGAGATCGAGGGCGACGTCTGGGGCTGTGAGCAACATTTTGTGCCACTCTTCGCGGACGCGCTCGCGGGCGATTTTGCCAAGTTCTTGGGCTTCGTAGACGATGGCGGCGTGCGTGCGCTCCTCCAGGGTGAAGCCCAACTGGGCGGCAAAACGGATGCCGCGCAAGATGCGCAAGGCGTCCTCCTCAAAGCGCTTCACCGGGTCGCCGACGGCGCAGATGATGCGCTGCTCCAGATCGCGCAACCCGTCGAACGGATCGTGCAGACGGCCATGTCGACTCATCGCCATCGCATTGATCGTAAAGTCGCGACGAGCGAGGTCTTCTACTAGCGACCGGACGAAGTGGACACTTGCGGGGCGGCGACCGTCGATGTATTCGCCGTCGATGCGAAACGTCGTGACTTCGTACTCGCCTTGCTCCATGATCACCTTGACCGTGCCATGCTTGATGCCGGTCGGAACGGTGTGGGGAAACAGCGCGATGACTTCGTCAGGAAGCGCAGAGGTGGTGATGTCGTAGTCATAGATCGGGCGCTGCAACTGCTGATCCCGCACACACCCGCCGACCAAGTACGCTTCATACCCCGCCGCTTCTAACTTGTCGACCACTTGCCACGCTTCCTGTTCTAACGTCTGAATTTCCACGCCGTTCCCCCCTATGCAGTTAGTCTTGCTGTAACGTCACACGCCACTGCATGCCGCCCGCTTCGAGGGCGCGGACGAGCACTTCAGCAGTCGCCATGTTGGTGGCGACCGGGATGTTGTGCACATCGCACAGGCGCAGAAGCGCGAGAATATCCGGCTCATGCGGCTGTGCGGTCAGCGGATCGCGGAAAAAAATCACCAAGTCCATGCGATTCTCCGCGATCATCGCCCCGATCTGCTGGTCGCCACCTAGCGGGCCGGACAGAAACCGGTTGATGTTCAGCCCTGTCGCTTCCTGAATCCGCAGACCAGTCGTCCCCGTCGCATACAGCGTGGCTTGCGCAAAAATATGTTGGTAGGCCACCGCAAAATTGACGAGCGTGTCTTTTTTGCGGTCATGTGCGATCAACGCAATGTTCATGCTCCCACTCCCCCGATGCTCGAAATTAGTCCAGCAGGTTTTCCAACCCGTAGACCAGACCTTCGTACTTCATCACTTGCTTGCAACCCATCACGACACCGGGCATGAACGACTCGCGGTTGATCGAGTCGTGACGGATCGTCAACGTCTGTCCCAGCCCGCCAAAGATCACCTGCTGGTGTGCGACATACCCTGGCAAGCGCACCGAATGCACACGCATGCCTTCATAGTCGCCGCCGCGTGAACCAGCAATCGTCTCCTGCTCGTCCGGGTGGCCTTGCTGCATCGCTTCACGCTCCAGTGCAATCAACTCCAGCGTTTTGATCGCCGTGCCGGACGGAGCGTCCAACTTTTGGTCGTGGTGCATCTCGATGATCTCCACGTGCGGCAGGTAGCGCGCCGCCTGTTGGGCGAAGCGCATCATCAGGATCGCACCGATCGCAAAGTTCGGCGCGATCAAGCCCCCGATGCCGCGATCCTTGCAGAGTTGGTTCCAATTCGCGATCTCCTCCGGGGTCATCCCGGTGGTCCCGACGACCGGGCGGACGCCGAGTTCAATCGCTTTGTCGATATTGCCTTTCATCGTAGCTGGTGTGGTGAAATCAACCATGACGTCCGCGTTGGTTTCGAGCAGGGTCTTGGACAAGTCGGTGCTGAACTTTACACCATTGGCCTCATGCCCAAGCAAGGCGGAGACGGCTACATCCTGCAACGTGCGGTCGATGCAACCGACCAGTTCCAATTCGGGGTCGTTCAATACAGCCTTGACGGTCTCGCGTCCCATGCGCCCCTTGGCACCGACGACGACGACGCGGATTTTGTTTGCAGTCATGATGTTTACTCCTCCTCAATTCGCGTCCAACGGTTGGCGTCACGGGTGTTGAATTTGTGCATGACCGCCTTGTGCGCTTCTTCCAAATCGATGCCCAGCGAATTTGCCATGCAGGTGATCACGAACATCAGGTCCCCGAGTTCGAGTGCGATCGACCCTTCGGCCTCGTCTTTTTTCTTGGGCTTTTCTCCATATGTATGGTTGACTTCACGCGACAGTTCGCCGAGTTCCTCCGTCAGCCGCGCGATGAGCGTCAGCGGCTGGAAGTAGCCTTCCTTGAACTGCGAGATGTAGTCGTCTACGTCCTTTTGCATGCCTTTGAGCGTTAGGTTTTCCATGAACAGCCTCCTGTGGTTGGGATTGCTATGGAACAATACAATGATTTGTTCCGCCTAGTGCGTTCTTATGCTTTTTGGTAGTATAAGACGCAATTTTGGATTGTGTAGTACTTTGAAAATGCTCATGAGTACGTGTACATTGTTAGGAATCCAAATCAGTGGGGCGTTGCATATTCCAAACGATCATAGCATAGGACGTGGTGTGTGACCAAGTCAAAGACGACGACCACATAAAATTCTCAAGCCGATCGAAATACTCCCCGCCTCGTTCTGACTCATAAAATCCAAGTCGGCGGTGCGTTGTCTGCGCGCATAGAAATCCACGGCAGCCTGTACGATCTGTCACCTAAGGAGTTTCGTGAAGCAGTAAGCGCTGGACGGGTAAAACCGTTGTTTGTGAAGCTGTAATAGCCTAGAGTGATTATGTACTTCACCTTCCAGCCAGCCTCGCGGACGCACAACACCGGACAGTACGGTCTTCCGTCGTTGTCGGCTTCGGCTAAGAAAAAAGCCACTTCGACATGAAGTGACTTATCTCTTAGTCCTATACGCTTTACCTAATTCTTAGTCACATAGCCACCATAAGTTACCCAATTCCCAAAGCCGTAGAGTTTATTTAAAAAGCCTGAAGCTCCGGTAAAAGGATCCGTGTAGTAGATCACAAACGGGGCATAAGTTGGATCAAAATAATATTGTTGTACAGTGACATAATACGATTCTGCGTTCGGGCTTACCACAGATTGCTGGGATTTGTTCACAACATCTTGCGGTGCAGCACTTGCCATCGTCGGGATCAACATCATGGAGGCGAGCAAAGCGGCAAAAATCATCTTCTTCACAATCTCAACTCCTCTTGTTTGGGTTTCGGAATTAATAACAACTAGTACAGTTTCATACTATACTAATGTTTTTTATTTTTCAACATAAATTTTCAATATTACACCGAAGTCGGACCTGTACATGTCACAGACAAAAAGAGACCTTGGGAAGTACCCTAATACGTATTCGAGGATTAGGTGCTCTTTCTTTGTTGTGGGCCCAGCAGGACTCGAACCTGCGACCAACCGGTTATGAGTCGGTCGCTCTACCTTCTGAGCTATAGGCCTGTGAATGTATGGGACAACGCAAAAGACCACCTCGACATCGGGCATATCTCCCGTTCATCTGCAGGTGGCCTTTCTGTTTGTCGGCGGTTGGTTCCGCTACATTTGTCCTGAGTCCAGTGTATCACGCGGACACTGCGACTCGCAAAAACTGTCTGATGTGTCAGAAGTGTCCACAGTGTAAACCGATATTATGTATAATGAAACGTAATGGGAGAAGGGGGCCTGTAGGGATGAACACGCAATTGTTTGCTATCATCAGCGCGGTTCTTTTTTGGAGTTGGCGCGGTATTTCAGTTGTTGCTCGTGATAGGTTTGCCGTTCGCGAAGTTGAGCTGGGGCGGGAAGTACACAGGGGTACTGCCGAGGCGATTGCGGATCGCGAGTTTGGCGGCTGCGTTGATATTGGTTTTAATGGGGTTTGTATTGTTGGTACGAGTAGGCGTTGTCTCGTGGAGTTTCAATCATACGGTTGCATTAGTTGCAGTCTGGGCGATTACGGGTTTTATGGGTTTGAACACTCTGGGCAATCTAGCGTCGAAGAGTCGAACCGAGAAGGTCGTTATGGCTCCGTTGACAGGGTTGGCTTTTGTGTTGTGTTTGATTGTGGCGATTTTCAGTGCGTAAAATTCTCTTAGCTACGAATGCTGATTGTCGAAAGGCTCATTGCTGAACAAAAGAAAATAAACGAAGACGCCACCTGATCTCCTCAACGTGGCGTCTTCGTTTTCTATGTCTTCGGTTGTCTCTCAACAGGTCTGGCCGCCTCTCCTGCAGCGGGCGTCGCCGGCGGTTGCGTTTGATCAATCAGCGACCATGCCAGCTTGCGAATCAGCGACGACTTGATACGGTGTGCGTACTGGCGGGAGAACCCCAATTCTGCCGCCGCGTGGTTCACGTACATTCCGTCGAGCAGGCAGTCAAACAGCACGGCCTCTTGGTCATCGGTGATGGAGTCGCACGCGCGGTCGAACTCTGCAAGGCGCTTTTGCAGGCGTTCAAGGCGCTTCTAGCGGCGATCCCGGCGCGCAACTTCGCCGCCCGTCTTGTCGCTGTTCTTACCGTATGCTCGAATGCCCGCATTCGGATCGCCGTAGGTGCCGACCAGACCTTCACCTGCCTCTGCCAAAAAGCAAAACCCCCGTCGGTGTACACCGAAACGGGGGTTTTTTGTGACGTTCATGCCGTTCTACTCTGCGGACAGAATGGCTTCGATCTCCGCGATGTCAGATTCGCTGAGCGTGATGCGCAGCGCTCCGACGTTCTCGTCGATCTGTTGCGGTCGTGAAGCACCGATGATCGCGGAGGAGACGTTCGGTTGGCGCAGAATCCACGCCAGCGCCAGTTGCGCGACGGACGCTTCGTGGCGTTCTGCGACTGCACCCAACCGCTCGACTTTGCGCAGATTGGACTCGGTCAGGAAGCGTTCGACCATCTGCGCGGTCGACGGATCGGTTGCACGCGAGCCTTCCGGGAGTGCTTGGCCCGGCTTGTATTTGCCGGTCAGCACGCCTTGAGCCAGCGGCGAGAACACCACTTGGCCGATGCCTTCGCGCAGGCCCAGCGGGATGACGTCCTGCTCGATGTAGCGGTTGAGCATGTTGTAAACCGGCTGGTTGGAGACGATGCGGTCCAGCAGGTACTTGTCCGCGAGGTGCAACGCTTCCTGCATCTGCAACGCCGTCCATTCGGAGACGCCTGCGTACAGGATCTTGCCTTGCGAAACGAGATCATCAATCGCCCGGAGCGTTTCATCGAGCGGAGTTTCCGGGTCATAGCGGTGGCACTGCCAGAGGTCTATGTAGTCGACGTTCATGCGCTTCAACGAAGCGTGGACTTGCTCAAAAATGTGCTTGCGGGAAAGTCCGCGGTCATTGGGACCTTCGCCCATCTGCCCAAAGCCTTTGGTCGCGAGAACGAACGACTCGCGCGGGTATTTCGCCAACGCTTGGCCGACGACTTTCTCAGCTTCCCCACGACGGTACACATTGGCGGTGTCAAAAAAGTTGATGCCGAGTTCATAGGCACGGTCAACGCACGAAATGGCGGTCTGATCCTCCACGCTCCCCCCGTAGGTCAACCAAGAGCCCAGCGCGATCTCACTGACTTTTAAGCCAGAACGACCCAAGTTGCGGTACTTCATCTCTGCCATGTCTGGAAAACACCTCCTGTAGATAGGAAGTATTATACAACACACAACGGAAAATGGACGCATACTCTGCCAATGTCACGAAAGATTCGAGGTGATTTCATGAAAAATGCCTGGTACATCGCAGTTCTCAGCTCCGAATTGACAGACGAACTGCTCGCGCGCACGATTCTCGATCAAGAGCTGGTCCTCTATCGCGATGCTTCCGGCGTGGCACACGCGTTGGCGGATCAATGTGCACACCGTGGCGCCCGTCTGTCTGACGGACGGCACGCTGGCGATTGTGTGGCCTGCCCGTTTCATGGCTGGGAGTATGACGGCTCGGGCCGCTGCACCTACATTCCGTCCAACGGACGTGCTGCTCCGATCCCGCTCGCGGCCCATGTCCGCTCCTATCCCCTGCGCGAGGTGGCCGGATTTGTCTGGGTCTACCTCGGCGACATCGAGTGGATGACGGAACTCCAACTGCCACCGGAGCTGACCGACCCAGACTGGCGAGCCGTGCCGTTCAGAGCGACGTGGAGCGCACACTTCACACGGGTGGCCGAGAGCGTACTCGACGTGTCACACCTGCCCTTTGTGCATCCGACCACGACAGGGGAGGTCGACCCGATGGTCGATGGACCCGCTTTTACCGCAACCGATGATGAAATTTGCGTCTACGCCAAGCCCTTTCACCCGCTGTTGCGCACGCCGATCCATGAAGCCGACTACAAGGGCGAATCCACGATCACCCTGACCTTCCCGAACCAACTGACCCTGCGCACGAACATGCTGGAGGAAAATCAGATGGCGACCTACCTCGCGCTCACCCCGACCGTGGATGAAAACGGCGAGGACGAGACGATCATCTACGGCCTCGCGCTGCGCAATTTCCTGCAGGACATCGAGTTGTTGGACGATGTGCACTATGAACACAACATCACCGTGTTGGACGAAGACCGTCCGGTGGTCGAAGGCTTGCGGCCCAAGCACCTCCCGCTCCACCCGCGTGCCGAAGTTCACGTGCGCTCCGATGCCCAGCAAGTGCGCTACCGGCTGATGTTGAAAAAAGCGCTCCAATCGGAGTCCCAGGAGGCAGAGTAAATGAGAGACGAACGCATCTTGCAAACGCTCAAAGAACTGGAAGAACTGGAAACCCAGCCTGATTTGGAGGAAGATCTGTGGCGCATCTCCTTTGACACGGGGATGCTGTTCAACTTGATTCTCCGGCACAGCGGAGCGAAACGCATCTTGGAAGTCGGTACCTCCAGCGGCTACTCGACGCTGTTTCTCGCCGAGGCGGCACGTGCCAATGGCGGCAAAGTCTACACCTGTGAGATGAGCCCGTTCAAGATCAAGCTGGCGCGCGAGATGTTTGACAAAGCGGGGCTCTCCGACAGCATCGAGCTGATCGAAGGCAACGCGCTGGAAAAAATCGAGGACTTGGAAGGTCCGTGGGACTTCGTGTTCCTCGATGGGATGAAGGACGAGTACGCCTTTTACCTCGCCTCGCTCTGGTCGAAAGTGCGTCCGGGTGGGTTGGTGGTCGCCGACAACATGATCTCACACAAGGGCGTGATCGGCATCGAAGCGTATAAATTCACCGTCGATCTGCTCGATGATGCTTCGTCTGTCACCGTGCCGATCGGGTCTGGGGATCATGTGACCTGCAAATTAGACTGAAAAAAACCCCCTGACCACTTCACTGTGGTCAGGGGGCTTTTTGCTCCCGATTCAAGATCGCTTAGTAGCCGCCGAGGCCGGGGACGAGCAAGAAGAACAGCACGAAGATGATCAGAAACACGACTGCCCATTGCGTGTAACCACCGAATACACCGTACATGATCTCACCCCCTGTCCGTTTCTTATCCACATCCTATGGCAGGTGGGGGGAATTGGACACGGCGTTCGCCTATTCTTCTTTTTCAATACAAGCCTGCATATCCATCACCATAGGGTCGTCCCTGTCAAAATCCCAAAAGGAGATGAGGTACCTGTGTCCACATCGCCTGCGCGGTTGCCCAAGCGGTTTTCCACGATGTTGTTGGCAACTGCGGTTGTTTGTTTGACGATGGCTTTGGTGTTCTACCCAGAGGATGGGTACAAGGCAGGGCTCGCCGGCATGAAGTTGTTTTGGCAGTCTGTGTTCCCCTCGCTGCTGCCCTTCCTCATCCTCGCTGAACTCCTGCTCGGCGTCGGCGTGGTCCATGCGGCAGGCGTGCTGCTCGAACCGTTGATGCGCCTGCTGTTCCGCGTGCCCGGCGTGGGAGCGTTTGCGGTCTCGATGGGCGTCGCAGCGGGATACCCTGTCAATGCGGTCGTCACCAGCAAGTTTCGCAAAAACAAACTGGTCACCCGTGTCGAAGCAGAGCGTCTGCTCGCCTGCTCCACGGCCGCCGACCCGCTGTTCCTGTGCGGAGCGATCGCCATCGGGCTGTTCCACTCTCCACAACTCGGCCTCTTGCTGGCGATCGCTCACTATCTGGCCGCCTTGCTCGTCGGGATTGCCTTCCGCTTTTACGGAACTGACCAGACTCCGATCCCGGCCAAGCCCAAGGGCAACATCCTCCGCCGTGCCTTCGCAGAACTGGGTCGCGCTCGCCAAGCAGACGGTCGCCCACTTGGCAAATTGCTCGGCGACGCGGTGAACGATTCGATCAAGACCTCGCTGATGATCCTCGGGTTCATCATGTTTTTCGCTGTCCTGTTCAAGATCCTGACCAACGTCGGCTTCCTCGGACTGCTCGCCGCTCCGCTGGAAGGGCTGTTCCAGCTCTTGGGTCTCGATGTTGGTCTCGTGCCCGCTTTGCTCGCGGGCCTGTTCGAAGTCGACCTCGGCATCGCGATCTCCGCACTCCCGCAGGTGCCGCTGATTCAGTCCTTGATCGTCGTCTCCTTCCTCGTCGGCTGGGCCGGGCTCTCCGTCCACGCGCAGACCGCAGCGGTGCTGATCGGCACCGATGTGCGCATGAAGCCGTACATGATTGCACGCCTCCTGCACGCACTGCTCGCGGGTGTGCTGACCCTCGTTTTTTGGAAGATGGGTTGGGGTCACCAAGCGGTCTCGGTGATGGCGAACTTCTTGCCGGTGCTGTCCACGGTCAACGATTCTGGCCCGCACTGGGGTCTGTCGCTGCTGTTGGTGAAAAATTGGTTCCTCGTCTTCGGCGGCGTGGTCGCGCTCTCGCTGGTAATTCACTTTTTCCGCTCGGCACGCTTCGTGGCTTGGAATGCGAAATCCAACTCCCGCTAGACAGAAAAAAACCTTGGCTCCCACGGGAACCAAGGTTTTTTTAGAAGTGGAAGTAGACCTTTGTCACGAGCTGGTCAAAGAGGATCAGCCCGCCCAGCACCCATACGTACCAAGCAAACATCCGCATCCCTTTGTTGACGATCAACCGGATCATGTACTTGATCGCGAAGTACCCGGCCACGGCGGCGAACAGGGTTCCGAGGATTTCGTTCATCCCGATCGCTCCTGCTTGGGTCGCTTCGCCGTCCACCAAGTGCTTGATCTCCAACAGGTTCGCCCCGAGGATGACCGGGATCGACATCAGGAACGAGAATTTCGCGGCAAACTCCCGATCGAGTCCACGGAACAGCGCGCCCATGATCGTAAGTCCGGAACGGGAGATCGCCGGGAGGATCGCCGCCCCTTGCAGAGTGCCGATCAGGATCGCGTCGCCATAGCTCATCTCCCGCAGTTGCTTCGTGCCCCGGCGCGCATGATCCGCCCACCAGATCACGACCCCGGTGATGATGAATTCCACACCAAGTGTCGCCCCAGACGCGAAGACTTCATCAAAAAAGTCTTGGAACACCAGCCCGATCAACGCGGTCGGAATCGAGCCTATGAGGATCAACCGACCGAATTTGCCAAACGGGTTTTTCAAAATCGCCACGATGTCCCGCCAGAACACAGCGAACACCGCCACGAGGGTGCCGAAGTGCAACAGCACGTCGAACGTCAGCGCCCCCTCCTCCAGCCCGAACAAGCGCTGAAACAGCACCAGATGACCGGAACTCGAAATCGGCAGAAACTCCGTCAGACCTTGCACGATCCCGAGAAAGATCGCCTCCAAAACTGACAACCCAATCCCTCCTTCTCTCTTGCACCTGCTAAGGTAGCGACCACTACCTACTATATAAGCTTGACCTCATGAGTAGTACACGCTCATTGGAAATCAGGTCTGGCCAGACGCGGGACATGTTTTACCTGTCTCTGTAATAAGGTTCATAGTAGGGAGGGAAATGCGATGACACGAACCGAATTGCGCCTTGCGCTGCAGATCGCCTTCACGTATATCGGGACGGTGGTCGGCGCTGGGTTTGCCTCCGGGCAAGAGATTTTGCAATTTTTCACGATGCTGGGGCCTTATGCCTATCCAGGCATCCTCCTCGCCACGTTCATGTTCGCGTGGGTGGGGATCAAGATTCTCCTGCTGGGTCGCAAGCTCGAAGCACAATCCTACCGCGATCTGACCGCCTATCTATTCGGACACAAAATCGCCGGTGCGATCGACACGTTTATGATGGTCATGCTGTTTTTCGTCACGGTGGCGATGCTCGCTGGCGTGGGCGCACTTTTCGAAGAACAGTTACAGTTGTCCTTCCAGATCGGCGTGATCCTGACGATGGTGTTGACGTTCCTGACGATCCTGCGCGGGATGAAGGGCATCATGGTCGCCAACTCGATCATCGTGCCGATCATGCTCGTCGTCGTGCTCACGATCTTCACCAAGAGCTTCCTCCAGACCGACCATCTGCCGAATTTGACCCCGTTGCATGATGTCCAACCTTGGAAGTGGATCACGTCGGGCATCTCCTACGCGGCGCTCAATCTCGGCCTCGCCGTATCGGTGCTGGTGCCGCTGGGCGGCGAGATCAAAAGCACCCGCGCCCTCAAACTCGGCGGCCTGATCGGGGCGCTCGGCCTCGGCGTGATGCTGCTCGGCGCCCAATATGCCATGTCGACGCGGATGCCGGGAATCCTCGAATATGAGGTGCCGATGGGCTTCCTGTCCTCGACGTTCAACCCGCTGATGCAAGGCCTGTTCACCGTCGCGCTGTTCGGTGAGATCTATTCCACGCTGATCGCCAACGTCTATGGCCTCGGATCACAACTGGCCTCCCCGCGCCGTCCGGTGCAAGGCTATCTGGTCACCGTGCTGATCCTGACCGCAGCCTTTTTCGTCGCGCAGGTGGGCTTCTCCAACATCGTTCAGTACCTCTACCCCATTTTTGGCAACTTGAGCTTCCTGCTGTTGCTCGTGCTGCTCTGGCCGCGTGTCAAGTTGAAAAACTAGCCCTGTCAGGCAGGATGTGATATCCTAAACGTGCGTATTTTTCTGGAAGGTTTAGGGACTTAGGAGGACTTCATGGTGGTCAAGGACACAGTCTTGGATTTTGTTACGAACTACGGATACTATGGACTCTTCCTCTCGTTGGTGCTCGGCATCGTAGGCTTGCCGATCCCTGACGAGATCCTGATGACCTACTGCGGCTACCTCGTTTCCCAGTCGGTGTTGAACTATTGGTTCACCCTGTTGACGGCGCTGTTGGGCAGCATGACCGGCATCACGATCTCCTACTGGCTCGGCCGTCGCCTCGGCCTGCCCGTAGTGGAAAAGTTTGGCCGTCGTCTCGGGGTCACAGAGGCACGGCTGGCGAAAGTCAATGGTTGGTATGCGCGGTTCGGCAAGATCGTCCTGATGATCGGCTATTTCATCCCCGGCATTCGCCACGTCACGGCGTTTGCCGCTGGGATGAGCCGCATGAAGTATCCGCCCTTTGCCCTGTTCGCCTATCTCGGGGGTCTCATCTGGACGTTCACGTTTATCACGCTCGGCAAGTCGCTCGGTGTACACTGGGCCCAAGTATCGGAGATCACCCACCGCTTCGTGCTGTGGTTTGTCTTGTTGCTCGTCGTTGTTGGCCTCGCATTGGGCCTCTACTACTGGCGCAAGCGCAAGGTGTAGTCCACAAAAAAAGACCTTCGTCGCTCGCGGCGAAGGTCTTTTTGCGACTCAAAGCAGGTCCAAAAAGCTCGCATAGAAGTTGTTCAGCGCGTGCAGCCAGATCGGTGCCCAGAGCGACCCGGTCACCCAGCGCAGGATGCCGAACAGCAAGCCCATGACGAAGATCGGGAGGAACAACACGACGTCCGCATGCACGAGGGCGAACAACAGCGAGGAGAGCAAGAGACCGGCGAGCGGCCCCCACTTGGTGGTGACCGTCGACTGCACGGCTCCGCGGAACATCAGTTCCTCCCCGATCGGAGCGATCAGCGAGGACGCGAGTATCGGCAGAAGTTTGAGGAACAGATTGCCTTGCCACCACGCGGTGTGTAGCTCGCTGGAGATGTTCTGCTCCCGGTATGAGTTGGTGTTGATGCCAAACCAGTTGCCCAGCGAGTGGGTCAGCAGGGAAACCGCGAAGATCGCGATGAAAAACATCAGCACATACCCGACGATTCGCCATGTCAGCACCGGACGGTTCAGCCCGATCTCATGCGTGGCTCGGCGGTAGTACAAGGGGATGGCGATGATCGCCGCGATCTGCATGGAGACGCTACCGAGCGCTGCGAGACCCGCGCTCTGCCGCAGCGCGGACGGAACGAGCGCGCCCAGGCCAAAATAAAACGCGTACATCCCGCCAAAAAACAACAGGCCCACCCAGCCGAGCGCCAGACACAGATGCCGCCACGTCAGGCGGTTGATCGAGGCGGGTTCAGCCCCCCTGCGACGCAACAAATACCCGGTTGCAAACGCCACGAGACCCACGATGATCATAAAAAACGCCGCCAGCGTCCAGTTGCGCGAGATGCTGGTCGGATCGGACAACACTTGCCACGTACCGTGCGTGTCGCGGCGCAACGTCAGCGATTGCAAGGTCAACAGCACATCCTGCAAATACCCCCCGCACAACAACACCGCTCCCGTCACTTGCACCCGACGCGCCCAGACTCTTCCTCGGTTCATGGCATCCCCCTCTTTCTTGGCTCTCATTGTCGAAAAATTACGGCTCTTTTTTACATCTTGTACCCGCTTTCTCCGCTGTGTACACTTAGGGCAATGACATCTCAGGACGACTCAAGCTAGAAAGGAAGTAACCCATGCTACAACGCAACAACCGCATCCAACGCGCCATCCTCTCGATCATCGGCATCCTCGCAGGGAGTTTCCTGTTCACGTTCGGGTTGAACAATTTCATCATCGCCAACCGGCTCGCGGAAGGCGGGTTTGTCGGCATCTCCTTGCTCGGGATCTACCTCTACAACATCCCGCTCTCGATCTCATTCATCGTGTTGAACATCCCGCTGCTGTTCATCGGCTGGAAGCGCTTCGGTCGAATCTTCATCATCAAGACGATCGTCGGCGTCGTCAGCGTCTCCGTGTTCTCGGAGTTCACCATCGACCTGTTCCACATGGGCGTGCAGGACAAGCTGCTCGCCGCCCTCTACGGTGGTGTGTTCTCCGGCCTCGGGCTCGGGATCATCTTCCGCTTTGGCGGCACGACTGGTGGCGCAGACATCATCGCTCGGCTCGTCAACCACAGCTTCGGGTGGAGCATGGGCCGCACGATGTTCACGCTCGACGTGATCGTGATCACCGCGACCGCTTTCATCGTCGGCAAGGACGCCGCGATGTACTCGCTGGTCGCCCTGTTCGTGGCCTCCCGCGTGATCGACGTCGTCATCGAAGGTGTCTCCAGTTCTCGCGCCATGTTCATCATCTCAGACGCGACACAAGCGATCGCCACGAAGATCCAAGACGAACTCGAACGCGGAACCACGCTGCTCAAAGGCACAGGCGGTTACACGGGTCGGGACAAGGAAGTGCTCTACGTCGTCGTCTCCCGGGAGGAGATCTCCCGCGTGCAGGAGATCTGCCGCGACATCGACCCGGATGCCTTCCTCGTTGTCAACGAAGTCCACGATGTGCTCGGGGAAGGGTTCAACCCGTTGAAAGCCAAGTGATCGCCCATACGGAAAAACGAAAAACTAGGAGCCCGACGGGTGTCCTAGTTTTTCTTTTTCCGCCACGCGCGCCATCCGGCCCAGCAGAGCAATCCGCCGCATGCGGTGCCATACGTCGCCGGACCTAGCTCCACGTAGAAGACGGGCAACAGCGGCGGATCTCCTGCGACTCTGATCTCGGAGGTCAGCTTGCCAAGCGCTCCCTTGTAGTGCCCCAGTGCGTCGAGCGTTCCTTGTTTGTCGGTGACTTGCTCGCCAGCCAACTGCCCCTCCACGAAGCGAAATGCGGACGCTTGCACTTGCAAGTCGGACGGGTTGCCGTGCAGCGTCAACGCCAACCAGATTTGGTCGCGCTCGTTGCGGAATTTTTGGAACACCGTCTTGGCGAGTTTTTGATCCCCTTTGGCCACCGCTTCGATCAGTTTGTCGAGGTTGTTCTCCATCGAGCGCGCCACGGGCAACCACGCCGGTGAGTTCGGGTACGCCAGCGAATCAAATGCCACCACGATGCGGTGGATGCGGAATTCCGCCACCGCTTGCTCAGGGCCTTTGACTGCCGCATACAACTGCTTGAGCGCGATCAGTTCGTTGGTCACCGCCTGGATGCCCTCGACCTTCTGCGAAATTTTGCTGGGGTCGAGGCGGGTGTACATGTCGGACAACGTGTCGAGCGCGGGGAGCACCGCTGCCGGGTTCTCCGCACTCTTGATCTGGTTTTCCACCTTGACGGCCTCTTGGTAGAGCGTGATCGGATTCACCAAGGCCGTGAGAGCTCCAGCAGATGGCACCGCAAGGCTTACGACCAGCAGAAACAAGAGCCAAGCCCACATGAGTTTTCGCATCATAAAAAAATCGCCTCCACCATCAAACTATGGGTGGAGGCGATCATTTAGACATGCTATTTCGAACGAGCCGTGCCTCGGCGCAACAGGGCGACGAACACCAGCACAGCCAAGCTTAACATCGGCGTCCAGAACTGGATATCTGCGGTGAAGCGTTCATCTTGCAACCACGGATGGATGCCGTAGACATAGTCCACGAAATCGTTGAACAGCAGCCAGCAAGCCCCGATCCAGAGCACGCTGCGGTCAAACTTGTAGTTGAAGTTGTACAGCACCACTTCGACCGCCATCGCCCCGTGGGAAAGCATCAACATCAAGTCGATCGCATCGACCGTGCCGTTTGCCGACCAGTAGGTGATGATCACCCCACAAGCCCAGATCCCGTACTTGATGTTGGTGACCATCGAGAGCATCTCCAGCACCGGCGACGTGCGGCGCAACAACCAGAGCAGCACGACCAGCGTGAAAAACGAACTTGACGTCGGGCTGTCTGGGACGAAAAAGTTCCAGTACCACGGCGTATCCGCCATCTGGTTCCCGTACCAATAGAAGCCGTAGATGGAGCCTAGCAGGTTGAAGAGGAACAGCAGCCAGAGAAAGGGCCGGTTCATCAAAAGTAGTTTCAGCATCGACCAGTTTACCAAAAGCGGAAACCTCCACAGCGATATGTATAAAAACCGACCTCAAGAGAGAGGCCGGTTTTGGTTCTAGCTTATTTCTGCTTTTGCTTCGAGAGCCAAGCTGCAACAGCTTTGACATCGTCGTCCGACGACAGGCCGCCCTTCGGAGGCATGTTCGGCGGGAAGCCTTTGGTGATCGTATCGACGAGTTTCGCTTCGTCGTACTTGTTACCCACACCGATCAGGAACGGACCGACGCTGCCTTTGAGGTCTTGACCGTGGCAACCTGCGCAAGACGTTGCGAAGATCTTCGCGCCTGGGTCAGTCGAATCAACGAGCGTGGTGTCAGCCGGCATATCCGCAGTGGATTTATGTTGCGGCTGCGAAGCCAGATGTTCGGAGTGCTGTACGTGTGCTTCGTAGGTCATCCAGATCATCAGCAACAGCGAGACCATCATAGCGGTGGTCGCGACCGGGCGTTTGAACGGATGACGTACTTTGGAGTTGTCGAGCCACGGAGCGATGATCAGCAGCGTTGCTGCGATCCCCGGCAAGACAACGGAGCCGAGCCAGACAACATTCCCTGGGAAGTACTTCAGAAGTTGATAGAGGAAGTAGAAGTACCAGTCTGGCATCGGGGTGTAGCTCGCGTCAGACGGGTTCGCTACATCGCTGAGTTCAACCGGATTGAAGACGATCCACAGCATGAATGCGACCAGGAACAGGGAACCTACAATCCATTCCTTCAGCAGGAAGTTCGGGAAGAACGGTTCAGTTCCGACCGGCTTGTTTTTATCTTTTTCCTTGAACCGCGGGGTTCCCGGAATACGTTCGCGAAAATGATCATGTCCCATTCTCTTGGCAACCTCCTTCTCTAGCTAAGTTGAGCAATACCTGCCATCATCGATCTTACAGCGGACCAGCGATCCCTTGTTTCCGGATCATGATGAAGTGCAAGCCCAACAGGCCGAGAAGTCCAGCCGGGAGGAAGAACACGTGAATCGCGAAGAAGCGAGTCAGGGTCAATGCGCCCAGCACGTCGCCGCCGATGAGCAGGGTCTTGATGTATTTCCCAACGAAAGGTACCGATTCGGCGATTTGCGCACCGACTGCGGTTGCCCAGTATGCTTTTTGGTCCCACGGAAGCAGGTAACCGGTAAAGCCGAAGCCCATGACGACGAAGAAGATCAAAACGCCGACAACCCAGTTCAACTCGCGCGGTGCCTTGTAGGAACCTGTGAAGAAGACCCGAAGCATATGGAGGAACATCATGATAATGACCAAACTGGCGCCCCAGAAGTGCATACCGCGGACGATTTGGCCGAGGAGAACTTCATCGGTGATGTACTGCACAGAACGATACGCGTTTACGATATCCGGTACATAATACATCGCCAAGAACATCCCCGAGAGGATCTGCGTGACGATGATCAGGAAGGTCAATCCGCCGAAGCAGTAGACGAACGCGGACATCTTGTTCGCAGGGTTGACGTGTGGCGGAACGTCGTGGTCCGCGATGTCACGCCAGATCGGTGTAACGCCGAGCCGTTCGTCGATCCAGTCATACGTTTTCTTGAACATTGGTTAGTCTCACCTACTTCCTATTACGCTTTGCGTTGCGAAATTGCGCCGAGCAGGACTTTGCCGCCTTCGACTTTTACTTCATACGTGTCGAGCGGGCGTTGCGGCGGCTTGGTTTTGTCATTGATGCCATAGATAGTGTAACGACCCCCGTGGCATGGGCAGTGGAACCACCACTCACCGTCATCAGACGGTTTTGCTTTGCCGCTGTCGTCGACGTTGCCCGCGACTTGGCACCCGAGGTGGGTACAGATCGGAGACATAGCCAGAATCTTGCCTGCCTTGTCCTTGATCAGCCATGCGCGCATCTTGACGTTTTCTTCGATCCACCCGTCCTTGCGGTGGACTTTGAAATCGACAGCAACCGGGAAGTCTTCCTTGATATCGGCTTCCTTCAGACCAGTGTCTGCAAAGCCGCCGCCGGAAGTGCGTCGAAGCGGGTCAACAGCAAACGGAACCAGTGGAGCTGCAATGGTCGCTGCCATGAACGCGCCAGTACCACCGAGTGCGTAGGTAAGGAACTGACGGCGGGAGAGCCCCTGTTTGCCATTCTTGTCACTCATTGTCCATCTAACCTCCCTACCATTGAAAAAATCGTACCGGTCAAATTTCGACATACCCGAAGTCAAAAAATATTCGCGTCATTTCCTGCGAATTCGACAAATAGAATGGTATGTAAAACGTAACCCGTGCATCTCGATTCAATCTTACAGTCTGCCTATTATAGTGTCAAGCAAGCGCATGTGCTATTTTTCTCATATCGACAAATGTCACAAAAAGTTACGAGTTGTGACTCCACAGCGCTGTGATCTCTTGCACGAGGCGGGTGCTGATCAGTTCAAACAACCGCTCCCCCTTCTCTGCAGACGCCGCCTTTGGGTCTCCAGAGTAGGCATTCGGATACATCTCGCGCCCCATGTTCGGGAACCGAACGCGGGTAGCTTCCAAGTTGACGACTTCCCCAGCCAGTTCGAGTTCAACGGTTGAAGCATCCACAGCCATCGCCAGCGACGTCTCATCTTCGCCTGCATGACCGACACCTGGCGTGATCTGGGCGATCTCCTCGCGGTAGTCAACCCAGTAGTTGCTGACCAGCACGCGCAGACCCTCATCGACCAGACGGGTCGCCACTTCATTCAATGCGGTGTTGTTGCCGCCGTGTCCGTTGAGGAGCACGACGTTTTTCACCCCCCAGCGTGCAAATGACGAGACGACGGCGTGCACGTAGTCGGCAAAGATCCGCGACGGCACATCGATCGAACCTGGAAAGTCCTGCAGGTGCCACGTGTTGCCGAATGGAACGGCTGGCAGTGTCCAGACTCGCCCGCTCAGTTGACGTTCGAGGTGGTCGGCCAACCGTTGCGGAATCAGAACGTCGGTGCCTAGTGGCGCGTGTAGCCCATGAGCTTCAATCGTGCCGATCGGCAGGATCACAGTATCAATGTAGGGCGAGTACTCCTCGAACTTTTTCATATGTACGTGAGTGAGACGCATGTTTTTCCCCTCCTTTCCAGTATGCTTATTGTGTCTACCTAGTATGAGGCACTATGCAAAACTGATTCTACGCCTTTCCAAGTTCCGCTTCCAGTGTCGGACAGCATCAGAAAACGGCAATTTTTCGAACGTTCGCCAAAAAAGAAACCGGATGCCTCAGGCACCCGGTTCCAGTACAGTTTTCAGTTCAGAGGTCAATTGCTGAAATGACGCTTGGTCGCCGACAGCCAGCGCTTGGTCGATGCGCTCGTAGAGGCTGTTGAGTCGGAATTGCTTGAAGGCATGATCGAGGATCAGTTCGGCTTGGAGCGAGACCAGCGCGTCGATCGTTTCCTTGGTGTCATCCATCGGATTGCGTTCAAGGACGGCCGCGTACTCTGGGGAGGATGTGCGTTCTTTAAAGAAGAGACCGATATATATGTCTTCGTTCGGATTGTTGTGGATGTCGAGGAAGGCTTTTTCAACGTCGGAAGTCACGCGCTTGTTCTTGTAGAACTTGAACGGCGTCATCTGCACGCATTTGGTCGAAACCAAGATCGTCTTGGGCAGGTTGCGGAAGTTGTCGATGAAGTGGACGCGCTCGAGCAGTTGATCTGAGGAAGCAATATATTGGAGGAGCCATTCTGCCTCACGGTTTTGCAGGTCGTATTTTTCGAGGAACCACTTGATAAACGTCTTTTTCTCAGCAATCGTGATTACTTCTCCCATCTGCGTTCCCTCCTTCACTTCTCAATCGGAATCAGTTATACGAATGTTTCGAATATTCCTGACTTACTACATCCTATTCTGCACCCTAGTTCATTTTTCCTCTATTTCAATAATTTTTCGGAAATTGTGTGGATGCCTAGCTGCCGGGTCAGAATCTGATGGGATGTAGTTCTATAATATACACCTTGATGTTTGTCTGTGAAGGGGGAAATGCAGGGAATGAAAAAGACGAGCCGTTTGGTCGGCTCGTCCTTTTTTCAATGCAGATCTGCTTGGTAGCCCATGCGGCGCAGGATGTCTTGGAGCGGGCGGGCCCCTCGCTCGGCGATCACGAACTGCGTTTCGCTCAGGTCGGCGCGGTAGTAGGGCGCGATCTCCGGCATGACTTTGAGATCGGTGGCGATCGAAGCGTCTTGGCAATTGACGATGAGCGCGCGCTGCAGTTGCACGCGCTTGAATTCAGACTCCCACTGCTGGATCATCCGCTCGACGTTGCCAGGCACCATGTCGCCCGTTTCTTCGCGCAGGAAATCAAGCACCGTCTCCGCGGTCCAGCCGCTGTCCAAGCAGCGAGCGATCGAACTTTTCGTAATCCGATGTACGCGCATCGTGTCCACGCGGATCAGGTCGGTCACTTCCTCAAGCTCCCATGCGAGGCGCTCTGCGCCCTCGATCGGCACGAGCAGGTCAAAGTTCGGCTGGAGGATCAACGGAACGCGTAGAGCCTCCTCTACGGGGCTCTCGACCTCCTCTGCGATGACTTCCTCCTGCAGGAGCAATTCCCGGCCTAGCGGTGTGACTTTGAGCACCGCGCTGCCGTCTGCGAGTTGTCCGTGTGCGAGGAGTCCTTGATGCACAAGCATGTTGTAGATGCGCAACTCCATCACGAGCGGGGCTTTGTCATAATAGTAGTCCTTCACATACGGTGCGAGCAAGGCGTTGACGGAGGCCGCATACACCCAGTCGTCCTTTGCGGCATTGGCGAGCAGGTTGACGCAGAGGCGCAATTGCGGGATCGGCCGCCGGTAGAGCAACCGCCAGTAGCGGAAGAGATCGGCCGCTCGCTCCTTCTCCCCTGTCTCCTGCCACGATACAGCTTGCGGGCCGAGGATCAATTGCCCCTCCACCGTCTCTTGGATCAGTTCGCGGGCGTAGCAATAGTCGTAGATCAGCGCGAACCGATCCGGGTACTCGTGGAACCGCCGTCCATAGCCGAAGCGCCACGAGACTTTGCCGAGCGGCTCCTCCTTGATCTCAAGGAGTGAGAAAACCTCCTGTTGCTGTCGTTTCATCAGCGTGCCGTCCTTGGTGATCCGTGTATCGTGACGGCCTATGTAGTGGAGAAAAACGCCCGTGTCGCGCACGAGCGCCAAGTTCTCGTCCCGGTAGACGATCGGGGTCTGAGCGGCGACTTGTACCTGTTGTTTGAGCGACTGGCCGAGGCACTCGCGGATCGTGCGGCGCAGGTCCTCCGGGATGAAGTAGAACTGGCGCCCACCTTTGGAGTTCAGACGGTAGAGCCAGCCGTCAGAGAGCAGGCGATTCATCCACTTCTGGTCATGGCCTTCCTTTTTGGGCTGGATGGTCCGACGCACCATCGCCAGCACTTCCTCGCGGGAGAACTCGCGGCGGGAGTCGAGCATCAATTGGGAGATGGTCTCACGGTAGGTCTGCTCCTTCTCCTTCAACCCATCGAGCGTCCCCGCGATAAACGTGCGGTTCTGAAAATGGGTGATGATCGCTTGCATCAGCGCGTTCTTGGAGCTTTTCGAACAGTCAAATGCGTAGGCGTTGGCGATGTTTCGCAGGGTGGTGATGTCGGACGAATTTAAGCATTCGCTAAGTCTCATACAGGATGCACCTCCGGGGGCTTGTCCAAGTCTTCGGCGTCGAGCACGCGGTACGCATACCCTTGTTCCGTCAAAAACAGTTGTCGGCGGTTCCCCATCTCACGGTCGATGGTGTCGCGCGTGACGACGGTGTAGAAATGCGACTCCCCGCCATCGCGTTTCGGTCGCAACAGGCGACCGATGCGCTGGGCCTCCTCCTGTCGTGAACCGAATGCGCCGGAGAGCTGGATCGCGACATTGGCATCCGGCAAGTCGATCGCGATATTGGCGACTTTGGAGACGACCAATACGCGCAGCTCGCCATGGCGGAACAGCTCGAAAAGCCGTTCGCGTTCGGGCGTCGGCGTTTTCCCCGTCAGGACGGGCGCTCTGAGGAGTTCTCCGACGGTTTGGAGTTGTTCAAGGTATTGGCCGATGATCAACACGCGGTCGTGTTCATGGCGGCGCAGGAGCGCTTGGAGCGCATCGAGCTTGCGCGGGTTCTCGCTGGCGATGCGGTATTTTTGGCGTTGGGTAGCTTCTATGTACTTCACGCGCCAGTCGTGCGCCATCGACACCGTGACTTCATAGCAGGTGGTCGGCGCGATGTAGCCGCCCTGCTCCATCTCCTTCCATGGCACGTCGAACTTTTTCGGACCGATCAGGGAAAAAACGTCGCTTTCCGCTCCGTCCTCTCGCACCAGCGTTGCGGTCAGCCCGAGGCGGCGGGTGCTCTGGACATCGGCGGTCAAGCGAAAAATCGGGGCCGGGAGCAGATGTACTTCGTCATAGACGATCAGCCCCCACCGCTCCCTGTTCAGACGCTCGAAGTGCGGGTAGGTTTTGTTGGTTTTGGATTTGCTGCCTCCGCTGGCGTATGTCAACATCTGATAGGTGGTGATGGTGACCGGCTTAATTTCTTTTTGTTCGGCGGTGTATTCGCCGACGAGGGATTCGTCGAGGTCGGTTTTGTCCAGCAGTTCACGCCGCCATTGCCGAGCGGCGACGATGTTGGGCGTGAGCACCAACGTGTGCGTTTTGGCCTGTGCCATCGCGGCGATGCCAACCACGGTCTTGCCAGCTCCACAGGGGAGCACGACGACTCCGCTGCCCTCGGCGTGGAAGGCGCGGACGGCTTCTCGTTGGTACGGGCGCAAAAGCAGCGCGTGGCCCGCGCGCGTCTTGGTGCGCAATTCGAGGGAGAGCGGCTCGCCTTCGAGGTAGCCGACGAGATCTTGGACAGGGTAGCCGTGTTGGGCGAGCAGGCGTTTGAGCGGGCCTCGCGAGCGCTCCTTGACTTCGAGGAGGGTGCGCTTGCGGCCTTGGAGGTGTTCCTTGACGCCGGGTAGCTGACGAATCGCTTCGAGGAGGGCACGGTCGCCTTGGAGGACATGGCAATCGGTGCCGGAGACGAGTTGTAGCGAGCCGTACTTGTTCATCTCCGCGAGCACCAACTGTTGGAGGTGCAACGGGAGCGCGTAGCGGCTGTGCGCGTGCAGGAGCGTCAGAACCAGTTCAGGCGTACACCCATTGGCGGCGGCATTCCAGAGCGAGATGCGGCTGAGTCGATAGGTATGGAAATGGTCTGGGCTTTTGAGCAGTTCAGCAAACCGCACCAGTTGATCGCGCAGTTCAGGATAGACTGGATGGGCGGTTTCGACGAGCAAGGTTCCGTCCGACTGCACGATCAGAGGCTTGGGAATCGTCATGGACATCCCTCTTCCGCTTTTTTCCTAGTATTGGTGGAGGAGTGGGGGTGGTATACCCTGTGTTAGAACAGGGTGTTCAAAACGATGAGGAGGCTAACGATCCACTGTGCGAGGACGATCCCTGTGAGGAGTTTACGAGATTGGATTCTCGGGAGGTTGTAATTGACGAGCGCGGAGAGCAAAAAGGAAACCAAGGGGCCGATAAAGAGCACCCAGATAAAAGTGACATCCGTGAACTTCATGCCTTGTGTCCATTCAACTCCCCATGTTAGCGTAACGTAAAAAAACACCCATGAAGTCAAGAGTGAAAAGCATCCCATTACAAATTTCAATTCGTTCACCATCCAAGTTTTTTCTATATTATAGTGAATTCAAGCGGTTCTTTCTACTCAATAAGAAGTTATCATAGCGGGTATGGAAGGATCGTATGAGAAGTATTCTATGGCACTTCCTCCTCACGACACAAAAAAAGCTCCGCCTAGTCCTCAGGCGGAGTCTCAACCAGATCGTTCAATTAAAGTGTTACGTGCATTTGAAGTATATCACGATTGATTGTGAAAAACTTCAGGAAATTTATTCACGTACTTGAGCCTATACATCTAGCGAGTACGGTAGCCGATATACGATTTTGAATTCATGCAAAAAACCCCGCCTAGATCGCGGAGTTTTTCTGTATCGCTTGTTTATTAGAAAAACATCTTGATCACCCGTTCCGCAAAGGCTCCGATGTTGGAGGAGCCGCCCTCGGGCGACTTATACCATTTGCGAATCGTCTCCAGCACCCAAGAAGGGATGCTGAGTCCAGGGCGGTAGAGGTCTTGGTAGTAGTCGTAGTAGGCGCGCTTCAAATCCGGCCAGCGGGTACAGTCGCCTTGCTTCCGGTAATCGGAGACGTCGACGAGATAGCCGCGCCCGTTGTGGACGAGGACGTTTTTCACATGGATGTCAGACGGGTTTAACCCGCGCTCCTGCGCGTAGGCAATCGCTTGGTCGACATCGAAAATCACTTGCTCCGGAATCTCCACGCCTTGCAACAGGCAATCGTAGAGGTTTTTCCCCGGTTTGTATTCAATCGCGAGGAATCGCTCCCCTCGCCCGTAATAGCGTGGGAAATACTCGTTCTCCCCCAACTGCTCGTAGATGTCCGCTTCCTTTGCACAGATGCTCTCGAACTCGGGGGCGTAGATCTTCACCGCTACGTTGGGGTAGCTCTTGGGCTGGAACACCGCCGCTGAGTTGCCGACGCCGATGCACCGCCAACTCTCCGGTTGGCTTTTGACATGTACCGGGTCACGCGGGTTCACGGATCGGATGCGGACGTCCGCTACGAGGTCGCGAATTTCTTCAATAATTGGCATAAGGTACTTCCCCTCTCCGCCCGCCCGCGCTGCCCCCGGCCCCTTACTTTCTGCGCAAGTGACAGGGCACGCCGTAGCCGACTGCGCCCGGCGACTTCATTTTTTCCATATACTGCTCACCGCGTGTGCAGACGTTCGGGCACTTATGACAGACTTCCACCGTCACGATCTGCATCTGCAGTTGACGGGCTTTCTCGGCGAATACTTTTTTCTTGTTGTTTTTGGTTCCCGGTTTCTTCGGTGCTGCTGCTGCCATTGGTCAATTCCCCCAGACATCTATAGGTCTGGGATATCGTATGTTAGATCGCCTGCAGCAGTTCCACCAACTGTGTGCTAAACCCGTTGGACAGGTTCGCGTACACCGTCGAAGCTCCACGCTCATGCACACCGCTGCGGTTGTAGACCCGCATCTTGTGGACCACAATCTTGAACGTCATCACCCCGTTGAGCTGTGAAGATACCCGGGTATCCCCCAGCAACTGTTCAAGAACATTCGCTTCTTCCTCATCGCGAGAGATCAGACCGAGGATGTCCTCCAACAGGATGTGGTATGAAATGTCTTCTCGGAGCAGGATCACCTCTTTGTTGGTCAAGCGATAGCCCATGCCCCGGCGAATCTCTGTGCGTTTTAGTTCACCGGATAGTGCTTTGACATTGATAAATTGGTTCATCTCGTCATCTCCTCTCTGTACGGGACGCGTTTGTAATGGTTACGCAGGTTTACGTTAGTATATCACAGCAGTCAAGCCTCTCGGTACGCGATACTAGGGATTGAGAGTTGAAACAGCGCGACATCTTGCCTAGAAAAAAAGACCAGCCCCCGCAGGGTCTGGTCTTGTTCTCACACTCGCACGGTGCCGATCGCTTCGCCCAAGCGGACGACGCGTTCGGGGTACAGGTCGTCGATCAGCTCGACAGCACCCGGTTCGAACAGCAGGATGATCGTAGAGCCGAACTCAAAACGCCCGACTTCCTCGCACTTGGCATAGCGCGGGCCGTTCGTGACGTCCTTTTTCTCCAGTCGACCACCGCGGATGTTCGTGCCCGCTTTTACGTCGTACAGCACTTTGACGGAGCCGACGATCGTCGCCCCGACTTTGACCAGCGCGACTTCGCCCGCCGTCGTGGCAAAGTAGGTGATCAGGCGTTCGTTTTTGGCAAACAGGCCCGCAACCGCGCGCACGCCAAACGGGTTGACCGGGAACAGCGTGCCCGGCACATAGGTGTAGCCGGTCACTTGGCCTTCCAACGGCGTGTGGATGCGGTGGTAGTCGGTCGGACTGAGGTAGACGGTCAGGAACGTGCCGCCATCATAGCGCTGGGCCCGTTCCTTGTCACCGCCGAGCAACTCCTCGACAGTATAGGTCACGCCCTTGGCTTGTACCACGCGACCGCCATCGATCCGACCATACTGCGAAACCTTGCCATCGACCGGCGAGACCACGACATGTGGGCCGGTCGCGACAGGACGCAAGTGCGGCTTCAAGCGACGGACGAAAAACTCCACCAAACTCGGATACGCCTCGACCGGATGTTCCGCCTCGTCGACGTTGATGTTGAACTTGCGAATGTACATCGGGATGAACGAGCGACTCAACCCGCTGCTCGCAAACGTGCCGACCAGCCGGGAGATCGAGTTCTTGGGAATCATATTCATCAGAAACAGTTGTAAACGATCGTTCATGGACTCCTCCGCGTGTTGAAAAAAGATTCTCATGTACTAGAGTATCACAAGATCGTTAAAATCGCATAACCCCTTGCAAAACCGCCACCGCCGTCCCGCCGACACGCACTGTGCGCGGGCTGCGCGGCTCGCCGTCGACCACGACGTGGAGATAGCTCGGACGGTCGATTTCAAAGCCTTGCTCCACGAGCAGACGCACGTTCTCCCGCTCGGGCACAAACACCCCGTGATGGAGCAAAAACGCGCCTAACGCCCCGTTCGCCGTACCGGTTGCCGGGTCTTCCGGGATGCCGACAGCTGGCGAGAAGTCGCGGGTGTGCAGATGTGCTTGCGGTGTCGCCGTCGAGAGCGAGTAGCAGTGCGTGCTCGCGACGCCCATCGTCTTGTTCAAAGCACTGATGCCGGCGAGATCTGGCTGCATGCGCGCAAACGGCTCCAGCCCATTGATCGGCACGAACAGATCCCACAGCCCTGTATAGGCGAGCCCGATCGGCAGGTTCGGGTCGATGTCTTGCTCCTGCAAGCCCAGCAAGTTCGCCGCGTCTGCCCGGCTGACCTCACAAGGTTTAAACGCGGGGGAGGCCTGCGTCATGAACGCTTGGATGCGACCTTCCCCATCGCGAGAGATCGTCACCGGAAGCAGCCCGACATTGGTTTCCTGCACCACCGTCTGCGGCAGTTTGCTGCCAAACCGCTCCTCCATCCCCAGCACCACGAACGTGGAGATCGTCGCATGCCCACAGAGGTCGATCTCCTCTGTCGGGGTGAAAAAGCGCACGCGCAAGTCCGCGCCAGGCTTGTCAGACTTCATCACAAACGCCGTCTCCGAGCAGTTCATCTCGCGTGCGATTTTTTGCATCTCCTCTGCCGTCAGCCCGTCAGCCTCCGGAACTACGCCCGCCGGATTGCCTCCGAACGGGATGTGGGTAAACGCGTCCATCTGGTAGATTCGAACCTCTCTCATCGAGCTCATCCTCTCTTCCCTGCGCAATCCTGTATGTACTTTAGTTCTGCGTCTAAGGAAAACTTCCCTTCTTGCCCGCATAGAATAGACGGGAGCTTAGCTCTTACAGTATGATACCTGTAGTGAATCGACGAAAGAGGGGCACTTGAACAGACATGCTACCACAGAACAACGAACAGTTTAACGGGCGGCAATACCACCGAGTCGACGTTCGAACACCCTGTCGATTCCGGTTGCGCACGCTCGGGAACAAAACGTTTCGGACCGGAGAACTGCTGGATGGCTTCATCGAGAACCTCTCAGGAGGCGGCTTGAGTTTCATTTCAAGACGCGACCTGCCAGACAGCGAGATGTTGGCTTGGCAATTTATGATCGAATTCGATACCGAAGTGTTGAACCTGCTGGGGCGCATCGTATGGAAGCGCACCGCCAACGGCGACACCTATTACTATGGCGTACAATTCTTGTTCACCGAACACAACGATCAGCAACGCCTCATCAACATGCTGAATCGCTTCCAGATCATCCGCCGCATTCGCGAACGGACGACTCGCAACCCGCTTGCATAGAAAAGCCCTTGGCCGTCACACAGGACGCCCAAGGGCTTTTTTTATTGCGTGCTCGCCAGATACTCACAGTACTGCAGCAACCGCATCAGCGACCTCGCCCGGATGCGCGGCTCGTCGAACTTCATCGGTTTGGCGTTGGCTTCGAAAAACCACAGGTTCCCCTCGCGATCCACGCCCACATCCAGCGACAGTTCGCCAAGCAATCCGCCCTCGCTGCGCACACTGCGCTCCAGCGTCTGTGCGAGCAACAGCGCCGCCTCCTGCGCCCGTTTCAAGATCGAAGCGCCGCGAGTGGTGCCAAACGCCCCGCGCAACGCCGGGCTGGCGCTGGCGATCTCACCGCCGTTGGGCACGTGCGTGGTGATGCCATCCACATCCGCAACCCGCGCCCCAATGCCGGTCACCTTCCAGCGACCGTAGCGGTTTTTCTGCACGAGCATCCGCAGGTCGAACAATCGTCCGTTGAACGAGGCCAACTCGATGCCTTGCTGGAGCAGATACGGCCTGCCCTTCACACGCTTCCAAACCGCTTGTGCCGTTTCCCCGCGGGTCGCAAAGCGCATTCGCGTGCGATTGCCATACTGTTGCGCGACGAGCAGCCAGCCTTTGCCCTCCCGCCGCACCTGTAGGATGCCGTCGCCCGCTTTGCCATCAACCGGCTTCACATAGAGGAGATCGTGCTGCTCCATCCAGCGCAGAATCTGCCGGGTGTCGGTGAGCGGCTCTGTCTTTGGCAGATAGCCCTTCGTGCTGGGCGATTTCTGCATCCACTCATGGAGCTGAAGTTTGTTAAAAAAATTGTGGTTGAACATCGGGATGCCGAGCTCTGCGAACTGCTTTTTCAGAGATTCAATCGCAGGCTTGGCTTCTGCTTCCCGATCCGGGATGCGGTTGTAGACGACCGATGGGAACGGGAGGGTCACTCGTTTCCAGACGCGCTTGCCGCTGCTGTATTTTTTATCGAGATAGCCGACGATGCGGTGGCTCCCGTTCACGCCCTCCGGTGTGAACACGACCACCGTCAACCCGAGCCGCCGGCCCATCTCGCAGATGTCGCGGAAATTGTCACGATTGCCGCGAAAGGTGTTCGTACCTATACGACGGACGGTGAGGATGCCGATGATCGGCCCGAGCAGGATGCCTTGTTTGTTTTTCTGCACGCCGACCGGGATCAGCACGTCGCGCTCTGTGGTTGCATGGCGCGGGTTCGACACGACAGGCAGGATGATCGGATCGGCATGCGGGTGCGTGCGCACGCGCAGATGTCGATGGCTCGGCAGTTGCACCTGTCTTCGTGCCTCGTCGGAGATCGAGAGATACCAGTTCCCAGACTCGCGCACACCGAGGTAGATGAGGTTCCGTCGCCGGATCATCCCTCCTTCCCTCCTTGGGTCAGCGGGAAGTTCGCGAGGTAGGAGGCATACTCCACCACATACCGCGCCGAGCGCCGTCCCGCCGCCTGCAGATCTGGATGGTCAAAAATCGCCCGACCCGGCTTGGCGTTCGCTTCGAACACCCAGATTCGGCGGCTGTCGTCAAGGCCGACATCAAGCCCCCACTCTCCGACCGGGCCTTGGAGCATGCCCTCCATCGTCTCCGCCACGCGGATCGACGCTTCGTGGATCTGTTCGCGCACCGAATCGGCTTGTTCCCCATACCAATCGCGCAACACCTGTTCCCCAGAGAGCACATGTCCACCGTTGTGGACATGCGTGGTCACGGCACCTTTGCCCGCGATTTTGGCCCCGATGCCGGCGACTTGCCACTGGCCGGCACCGTTTTTGTGCATGTGTACGCGGAAGTCGGTCGGGCTGCCATGATGTTGCTTGAGTTGGATGCCCGCTTGCATCATGTAGACGCGGTTGGGGTTGTAGCGCCTGACGAACGAATAGAGCGACCGCGCCTCGCGGAATTTCGCGGTCTGGTGCCGGCCTTGCTTGCGATAACGCGTCACAAATTGATCGGCGCTGCGTTTGACAGAGAGGATGCCCATGCCGAGGCTCCCACCGATCGGCTTCAAGTAGACGTAAGGATGGGTGCGGCAAAAGCGCTCCAAGCTGTCCACGGAGCGCATGCGATCCGTCTGCGGGATCAACGCTTTGGTGCTGTCTTGCTTGAGCATGTAGCTATACATCTCGCGCTTGTTGACAAACCGCTCGTTGAACAGCGGGATGCCGCGCGTGCGGAATTCTTTTTTGGCGCGAACGACGTTGTCGGTAACTTCGCCGTTGCGGTGCGGGATGCGGTTGTAGACGACATCTGGCAGCGGGAACGTCTGCATCTTCCAGATCGTCGTGCCTTTGCCGGCCTGGACCAAGGTCACGCCTTTGACAAGACCTCGACCCCAATCGACATCAGATGCGTTAAAGAGGTAGCAGAGCACGTTCTGTTCACGGGCCGCTCGCACGAAGTCGCCGAGCAATTTGGTGCGGCCGCCAATCGGCCGTTGGGCATCGTCCTTGACCCCGAGGGTCATGATCCCCAGCATGGGACCGATCCGCACGCCTGCATCGGCCGCGTACATCAGGTTCCCAGACAGGCTCTGACTTCCCCAGTCGAGCAGTCCACCTGCATAGCGCAGTTTCGCCCGCTCTCCGTCCCCGCTCTGAGCCAGCGTTCTGATGACCGCCTGACCACGCAGAGCGCCGACGTGCAGGTCGACCACTTGACCGCTCTGCACGCCCCAATCCTCTAACCGTCTGCGGGGGACGGACAGAACGAGGGATGTACTGGGTTGGTTCATGGGACCCGCCCCCTTTTCGTAAGATAAGTTTAGGTGCGTTTTTTCCGTTTCGACGTGGAGATGTTCGGACGCGACGCCGCTGCCTTTTCGATCGGCAGTCCCCAGGAGCGACGGATGTCCACCGCCTCGTCCCACGAGATCCCTTGGGCGACCATCTCTGGGAAGATGCGCAACGCCCCTTGGTAGCGTCGGTACGTCGTCGTCGCCTCGATCTGCGACCAGATGCGTTGGAAGTCTGCATTCAACTCGTGCTTGTCAGCGAGGTAGAACTGGCGCTGCTTGGCGGGCGAGATGAACAAACTCTCGGTGAGGTCGCGATGATGGACAGCGACCACATAAGCCAGTGCGCTGACCGCCAGCGCGATCTCCGGCGACACCAACCAAGAGCCTGGCGTGCGGTATTCGAACCCCCCGTGGGATTTGAACCGCACATCGCCGAGGAACCCGTACTTGGGGCGCCGTTTCGTGGCTGTGGTGTTCGCTTCCAGCATCATGATCGGCAGCCCCAAGTAGGTGTCGAACACTTTGACCAACCGCGACGAGTACGTCAGGTCGGAAAAGTGGATATGCCCGCCGAGCGGGAAGTTTTTGAACGGCATGCTTCCGGCCAGCCACTGGACGTTGCGCGATCGAATCAACCCTTGTGCTTCAGTCAGCGTTTCACGGATGTTTGCGACCAGTTCCTCCGGCGTGGTGGCCGGGTCGGGCCGCACTTCCGCCAAGGGGAAGCGCTCACCGTCCAGTTCCAGACTGCGGTCGTCACAGCCGACGCGCCCTGCGCGGGGCAAGTACTTCGAGGCCAACACCATCCGCCCTTGCGCAGAGCGCAACATGAATTCGAGGTCGGTGCCCATCTTGAACTCTCCGTCATAACGCTCGTTGCGTTCCCACGAGCTCGTTTCTGCGCGATCGCGTGTGATGAACGCGTTTACGGCTTCCTCGAACAGTTCCACCATCCGTCCGTGCAAGATCGGGGCCGGGTTGACGTTCAAGCAGATCGTGCGGTCGCGGGCGGTGATGCCAAGCGTGACAACGCCGAAGTCGAGGCCCAGCGCGTGCAATGACCGCATCGCCAATCGAACAGCGCGGGTTGCATAAACATCCTCATCGAACGCCACTTCACGGAAGCGATCGGTTTGGTTCCGGTTCACTCTAGCTTGCAACCAGACGTCCTTGCTATCGGCGCGAAAAACGGCCAAGGGCTGCAGATCAAAAATCGGCACCCGGTAGTGCCGGATCACTTTGACGCGGTTGCCATTGTCCAAGACGACTTCGCTTGGAAATTCGGCCCCGCTCTCCACGGTGATGGAGGGGGTGTAGACACCGTTTTGCTTCAAGATCCGCAGCATGTTTTTGCGCTGCGTTGTATTTAGAATCGCTTGGCGGGGATTCAATGTCCAGGCAGCCCGGCTATCGTCCCCGTTGGTGTTCCCAAAGCGAATGACAACATCTTGACTGGCCACCGGGTCCAGGCCTTCCACGCCGGTGCACTCTACCACGCGTCTCAGCAAACGCTTGGCGGACGGTTGACCCGAATGCAACAGCAGGTACCCCATAGCCATGTCTCCTTTCTGCGATTAGTGATCGCGGGTCGTTTGGCACAAAAATTTTGCGTATTGCACAGGGCGTTGAAACGCGAGCAACGACAACTCGCGCCATTCGCCCTCTTCGATGTTTGGTTTCTTCCACGGCTTGGCGTTGATTTCGATGACCCAGATCTTGCCGTTTTCGTCCAGCCCTAGATCAAGCCCCAGCTCCCCGATCGAGCCTTCCACCGTGGCTTCAAGCACGGCGGGAACGTCCTCGGCGATCTGGATCAGGTCGCGCATCACGCGATTGACCGCTTTCACGCTGGGCAAGATCTCTTTGAGCAAGGCCCTGACTGCGATCGCATCTCCGCCTGTGGAGAGGTTGCTGGTGATATCGCCATCCTGCGCGATGCGACAAAATGTCTTGGTGCGGTTCCACTTGCCCGTACTGCCTTTTTGCAAGAGCAAGCGGATGTCGAACGGTCGACCTTGCCACGTCTTCAGGTGGAGTGTCTCTTGGATCAGGTACGGTCCCGTTCGCAGGCGTTTGGCGAATTTTTTCAAAAACTCCGAGATCGAGCCTGCGGTGCCTTGGGTCAAGCTACCTGTTGCTTTCTTCATCTGGTAGTAAACTTGGCCGTCTGGCTTGCGTCGCAAGCGCATGATGCCGATGCCGAGGCTGCCGTGAATCGGTTTCATGTACACATCTGGGTAGCGATAGAGAAATTGGCTGGCCTGCGTGATCGATTTGAACGTGATCGCATCAGGCACGAGGCTTTTCGTGCGGGGACTGCCCGCCAGCCAATTGTGTACGAGGGATTTGTCAAAGTAGTCCGGGTTGAACGCGCGGGGACGCACGTGGGCAAACAGCCGTTCACGCTGTTCGGCGACGTCGGCGCGGTTGTGGTACGTTCGGGAGATGACCTGGTCATAGATCGCATCGGGCAGCGGCATGCGGCGCCGACGCCACACGCGTTTGCGGGTGTCATAGCTGTAGCCGGTGACGAAGCGTTCCTTCCAGTCGATATCGAGCGGGGAAAATACATAGCCGGTCATTCCTTGTTCCTCTGCTGCTGTCAAGAGATGTTTAAACACCAGCGCTTGCTGTCCGAGCACGGTCTCGCCCTCTGCCTTCACGTTGGCGAGCACGCCCAATACGTAGCCGAGGCGCAGGAGGGTACCTTTGGACAGCAGTTCGACGCGGACCCCTTCGGGCAAAAGCAGCTCACGGCGCACGCTTTCCGCGATCTGCGCATAACCGTGGTCTACTTTCCCCGTCAGTTCGCGCACGTGCACCTGCGTCTCCCTCCCGCCATACGCGACCCGGTACGACCCCATGCTGAGTTGTAGACTCTTCATCAGACTGCGCGGCAAGAACATCAACCCATCGGGCAGCGAGGTAACGGTATCGATGCGAATGCGGGCGGGGTTCGCCATCTCCCGTGCCTCCTCCTGTGCTTGTCACTTTCAGGGTTGATACCCTGTTGTGCTCCTAGCATATTCAAGGTTGCGCAGAAGTGACAATCGACGGGCTTCCGGTGACGTGTCGAGGAGCATCTGCCGCCCAGGGCGCGGATTGACTTCGATCAGATAGACCGCCCCCTGTTGGGTGATGCCAAAATCGAGCCCGAGTTCGCCGATCCGTCCGGCGTTTTCTTCCAGCGTGCGACAGATCGCGAGGGCAGCATCGTCGATCTCTGTGAGCAGACGGCGGCGCGATGCTGGATCGCGCCAGCCGTTTTTTTGCAAAAGCGTCTCGGCCAGCACCGCCTCCCCGCCGGTGTGCAGGTTGGTGGTCAGCCCGTTCGCGGCCCCGACGCGGGCGATGCGGGCGGTGATGCACCAGCTGTTGGAGCCGTCCTTTTGCACCAACCAGCGGAAATCGACGGGACGACCCCCGCGCAACGTGAGCAGCTGCAGCGTCTGTTGGACGAGAAACTTGCGGCGGGCGAGGAATTTTTTTTGAACAAAGCTGTGAAACGTTGGGCTGCCGAGCCGGAAGCGGCGGTGGAGGGATTGGGAGGCGGAACGATGTTGGACGAGCAGGTGTGGCGCTGACGTTTTCGGAGCGGACTTCGCGGGCGCGGGCTCGCGTTTTTTTTCGAGGTCGAGTTTGTAGATTGACATCCCTTGGGTGCCGAGGGCTGGCTTGATGTAGACGGAGTTGTGGCGTTCGAGCAGCCCGTCGACGTCCTGCGGGCGGGAGATCAGTTGGGTTTCCGGGAGCCAGCGCCGGAGCGCGGCCTCCGCGTACAATTGTTGATGCACCGTCCACTTGTTGCCGGTGGCGTTGTTGAAGGTTCCAAAGGGCACCAAGCGGCGAAATTGCGACTGGTCGTGGCGGACTTCCTCGCGCCAGATGGCGGGGGTGCCGAGGATTTTGGGGATGACGAGGTCGGGCAGCGGGCGCTTGGCTTTTTGCCACGTCTGGGTGGTCGGGTTGTAGATCGAGGCGTTGACCCAGCCTTCCTTCCATCGCGCATCACCGGGGGTAAACACGTACAGCGCCACGCCCTCCTGTTGGGCGAGCAGCAACATATCGCGAACCAGCGAAGTCAGACCGCCATACGGTTTGCCGGGCGTTTGCGTTGGCGCACAATAGAGGCCGACAAACGGGCCGAAGTTCAGGACACCGTCCACGACCTTGACCGAGATCGCACCGAGTGGCAGATGCAACGCCAAGCGAAGACGATCTGTCGCCTGCACCTCCCCCTCGTCTGTAAAAACCGCCTGTGCCTTCGTCTGTCGGTTGCCAACTCGAACGGTGATCTGGTCGCGTGCGTGCAGGGTGAGATGTTCATGCCAATTCCCTGGGAGGCTGAGAATGTGTTCGTGAGTACCCGGCCACGACGCGATGCGGGTGGTGCCGAGCGCAATGTCGGCCATGGGGTGAGCACCTCCTTTCCCCTTTTACTGTATGTGACCGGGCTGTCCCACGTTCGGGCAAAAAAAATAAGACGACGCACGAGGCGTCGCCTGATTAGTCTTCGAACTCGTCGTCTTCGTAGACGTCGTCTTCGCCGTCATCTTCTACATCTTTGAAATTCGGGGCTTCGACGGTCAGCACCCAAACTTTGGTTTGGCCGATGATTTCAACGGTCAGTTCTTTCTCTACGCGGACCAAGATTTCACTGCCGTTGTCGACGACGTTCGCATCGAGGCAGTTCGGTTGCTGGACCGCTTTCACGGTCACGCGCAGCCCGTCGCGGGTGCAATGCGGGTCGAGGTCGCGCAGCGGGATGCTCTCGCTGTAGGAAACGGTGTCTTTGGCGATTGCCGTCTCGCTGTTGCCATCGTAAGAATACCAAACGTTGATGTCAAAGTTACCAGATACTTCGACCGCGTCTCCCACCAACTGAGCCTCATAGGAATGGTTCATCACCCAGCAGCCACCGATGGTGGTAGGACGGTTGGCCGGAAAGATCGTGAACGTGGTCTGGGAGTACTTGCTGCCTTTGCCACAGACCGCGTTGGTGATAATCTCCCGGGCGCGATAGTCTTTCTCTGTGCTCATCTCGCTACCTCCTCTTAGGTTAACAGAACGTGCAGGCCTATCGGGTGATTCTGTCACGTTGCGACGTCGTGAAAAGTGGGCCGATGCCGCAAGTAGTACCATAACTATGCGGGACATTCGCCTTGTGTGCGAATATGATCTTGTAGGCTCCGACGTCTGCACGACCCTGTCTGTTTGTAAAAAGGTTATGGGGTCATCTGTCCCTATATCCTATGCGCCTGCCCTCGTATCGTGACGCCCACTCTGGATGTTCGCCCGCCCATTTTGGTCGAGGGCCTGCGTGCAGGCAGTATTATATGTATGGTGTGGAAGGGTTTGAAAGTACTGGTGATGATCGGTATGGTATCATGTGAAGGATGTGTTTTTCGGAAAGGAGTGGGTGGCATGATCCCCGTCTATATATTGACCGGCTTCCTCGGAGCGGGCAAGACGACATTATTGAAGAACTTGTTGACCTACGTGAAACAGGACGGGCGACGTCCGGCCGTTTTGATGAATGAATTTGGCATGGAGAGCGTGGATTCGCTCGCTCTGCAAGGCGCACAAGTCCCGATCGTAGACATGGTCGAAGGCTGTGTCTGCTGCACCGTGCGCGGCAGTTTGGCGACGACGATGTTGCAGTTGATCGAATTGGCTCGACCGGATGTGATCTTCCTCGAAGCGACAGGTGTTGCGAATCCAGTTGACATCGTGGATGCCTTGCTAGAGCCAGACTTGCAAGGTGTGGTGGAACTTGGCGGTGTCTTCACGCTGGTCGGAGCGACGAGATTCCCGCTGGCCGTACCGCCAGAGTTCACACAGACGCAGATGCAGCGCACGATGTTCGATCAAGTGCGGTATGCAGATGTTATCTTGCTCTCGAAAACAGACGTTGCCGATTTCGGGCGCAAGTTCGCCGTCGAGAGTGTCGTGCGGGAGTTGAACGCCAAGGCGCAGCTCCTGACGGTGACCCACGGTGCGGTGGATGTTCAGCAGTTGTTGGACGTGCGAACCCAGTATCTGCCGCGCAGTCTCTCGGACGTTGCCGACACTACGGACGTTGCGGAAAAAACGCCCCCTCGGCCCAAGGGCCTCATGCGCCGTGTCGCCGAACGCACTGCAGGCGAACCCGTGGAGCAGGTGGCAAAAGTGGTGCCGACCACGCGCACCAAGACGAGTTTCGGAAGTCTGCAAACGATCCACTATGAATTCACCCGCCCGGTGGTTGCAGAACGGATGTACCAGTTCTTGTACTCGCTCCCCGAGGGCGTGCTGCGCGCCAAAGGCTTCTACCTCGATGCGGAGAACGGCCAGCTCCACGAATTTCAGTACGCTCCCCCGACCCCGCTGGTCACGGAATGGCCGGAAGTCGAGGGTGTGAAGGCATTTGCGGTGGTGATCGGTGAGAATTTGGATGAGGAGCAGTTGGTGCAACAGCTTACCGCCTGCGAGGAGTAAACAAAAAAAGCCTTGGTCGCAGATGCGAACCAAGGCTTTTTCTGGATCATGAGTATTAGACTGCCGGCAGAATCGTAATCCGATCATCATCGCTCGGGTCGAGCGCGTTGTCGATGTCCAGACCGGTATGTACCCAAACGATGCGACCGTCGCCGGTGACCGGGGTGTTTTCCGGGAGCAGGAATGCGAAGCCGATCTCCTTCGTCTCGTTCGGAGCGACGGTGAACGATTCGGTGAGACGGATGCGGGTGATTTCTTTTTCTTCGCCATCTTGGTGACCGGTATGGGTGGTCAGCAGATAGAGGTAGATTTCGTCGACTTCCTGTTCGAGGTTGCCGCCTTGGATGTGTACAACACCACGGACTTCGTCACCGACGCGGTATTGGCTGTATTCGAGGTGGGTGTTTACTTTCGCGGAACCGACACCAAAACTAGCAAGTGCGCGACCTAGCAAAGACATGAGAAAAGCCCCTTTCGATATGACACCATCAAATTTAATCAATTTGATTATACTACCCGCCGTAACGCGATTCAAGGATGCGTTAGTTAGAATTTACTTTTAGAATCATTAAAGGAACAGCTAAACGCACGCGGCTCGACACTTAGTCGAAATCAACCGCTCGCGAGGGATCTTCGTGGTGAGCAAACATCAACCGCACTTGTGACTCCAGAATCCGATCGGTCGACAGCTCCGGCAGCTCGTCCACGTTGAACCAGCCCACACCAGCCGTTTCCAGCGTCTCCTGCAACCCCTCGCCTCCGACGAGCTCGCACAGAAAGAACAAGCGGTAGATGTGGTTGGGGTGCGGGGGTTGTTTTTGTTTCTTGTTATCTAATACGCAGATCACCCGCACCGGTTTCACTTCATACCCCGTCTCCTGCAACACTTCCAGCACGACCGACTCGCTCGGCGAGACGCCGACATCCGCCCAGCCGCCCGGCACGGTCCACAGACCGTCCGCTTTTTCCCGCGCCATCAAGATCTTGCCTTCGCGAAATACAGCGGCTCGCACATCGACTTTGGGTGTCGCGTACCCGCTGTCAAGCGTGAACAACTGCTCGATGCGCTCCATCGGCTCGCTCGTATAGGATTCGAGGATCTCACAGCTCAAGCGGGAGATCTCTTCGTAACGTTCACGGTCATACACATCCTTCACGTAGGTGAGGCCCGTCTGGGCAATCGCCTGCAACTGTTGCGCCCACGCCAGCCATTTCGGTTCCATCTCGGCTACACTCCTGAGTTTGCAAATTTCTGTCATTCTACCACATTCCGTCAAAAAAAGCAGTGTCAGGTCCCGCCCCTGACACTGCTTTTTTTCAGCTCCAACAACGCCACCAGCCTGCTCAGCCCCTACACTCCACATGCAAAGGGTTCGCCACTTCCGCATAACAGTAGCCACGCTCCTCCGTCGCGAGGCGCATCGAGGTCAACGCCTTGTGTTCAACCTGTGGCTGGAACAGCGCGGCCCGATCCAGCACCGCGTTGGCCTGCGTCTCAGGACAGGCCAGCAAGTCGCTGAACACCGCCTCGCTGATCTGCCGAATCTCGCGCCACAACTCCGCTTCCCGCAATTCGTAGCGTTTACACAAGAGCAGGATCATCTCCGCGAGATGGTTTTGGTACACGGTGTAGAACAACTTGTTCTGCATCTCGCGCACATCGTCGTTCAGCACGACCGACCCGGGTGCAAAGTCCACCGCCAGCCCTTGTTGCGCCAAGCGCTCTTGACAGATCCGCACCCCGCCCCAATCGCGGAACAACAGCCGCACAGGGCGTCCAGCGCGAAACACACCGACGCTGTTCTGCAAGTGGCCTTCTAACCCGATCCCGTACTTGACCATCAGCGTCAAAAAGCCCGGCAGCGCGATCTCGGCGTATTCGATCAAGAATCGTCGTGCGGCGGCTTGCAAGCGGGGGGCCGAACCCGGCTCAAGGTCCTGTTGCTGCATGTTCGTCTCTCCCAAAGACTCGGCATACGCTTCCACCAGTTCTTCCAATACGGTGCGCCAGCTGACCGGCGATTGCGCGTAATAGGCGGTTCCCACGATCGCCAACTCCCCGACGCGCACATGGCGACCGACATCCTCGCGCCAGACGGCGGTGAGGTTGCGGCTTTTCAACGTGCGCAACTCCGCGTCCGGCTCCGCGGCATCTGGTTCAAAGTACAAGCCCGCCACCTCGCAGAGCGGGACGAACGTCTGCGCCACCTGTGGCTCCCGACTCATCACCTCACGAATCAAACGGGTGAATCGCGGACCGTTATACGCTGTGTGGCGCGAGATCGATCGCACGGTGGACGTCATCTGGCTGTTCACCGCGACTTTGATCGCCAAGCGAGGCAATTGCTCGGTCACGACGGTGCGAAACGATGAGGTCGCCGCAGTCACCGTCTCCACATAGGGAAGCGGTACTACGACCCCTGCCGCCAGCTCCTGTCTGTAGAGATCGGGTAGCACCTGTTCGTACTGCCACGGGTGGACCGGGATCGCGAGAAACTCCTGCTCCACCAGCCCGAGCCGCTTCATCTCCCGTCTGACAGACTCCGCCACCCTGGGCAATTCGGCAAAAAGCGCCGCGTTCAGCTCCGCTTCCCCGTCGTCGAGATACGACCAACCGGCCCGCTCGCGATGCACGGCCACCCAGCGAATGTGTGGTCGTCCGCCAAACTCGGGCGCGTAGGCGAGCACATCGCGTGCCGACATGCCCATTTTGGTTTTGGCACCGGGGTGCAGGTTGTGTCCCTCCACACACAGTTGTTCAAAAAACAGCGCCGCATCGAAGTCCGCCTGCTCCCGCTGGACATGCTCCACCAGTTCTAAGGACGTTCGCACACCGAGCTGGGCAGCCATCGACTGCAAACGCTTGGCATCGTCTGCTGCATAGACCAGCGCGAGCGCGAGGTTCGCTGTCCCATTTTGCAACTCCCGCGCCAATCGCCCCCAGTCGTGCCGCACGTCGCCCACCTCGGCAAGTTCCAAGCGGTGCAAGAGCTGCAACAGTTCGACGGCATGTGTCAAAGGTCTGACCTTTGCTCCTTGGCGATGTACGAGTTCACCGCTGACCTCGAAGCGACGAAACGCAAACGTCCCTCCCACCGGGATCACCAACTCCTCGTTGGGGAGGCTGTCAAGCAAGATGTGCAGCGACGTTTTTTCATCCTCCCGAACGACACGCGCCCGCGAGAGCAACCCCAACACATCCTCGCGCAGGAGCGACTCCACCAACCGCCGCAGGATCGAGGCCCGCGCCGCTGGAAGTTGAGCGTGAAATTCCGCCACCCGTGCCGGATGCTCTGCTTGCAGAAACTCCAACACCCGCACCTCGTCCGCATCCAACTCCCCGCGGCTCAGGCGCTGTGACGCTTCGTACAATTCCTCCGCATAGAGAGCGATCGTCATACTGGCGCCCTCTCTACAGACTGCACATCTGCCAACGGGTTCGGCACCTGTGCAAAAGTATAGGAAGTCACGTCGCCGAGGATGCGCATCGTCGCCATCGCTTTCAAGTCGAGCGTCGAGGCGAACAGCGCCGCCTCATCCTCTGCCGCCTGCTGTCCGATCTCCGCGTCCTGTTTTAATTCCGCCCACACGCGTCTGCACACGTCGGCGACAGGTTGCCAGAGCTCTTTTTCCTCCACACCAAGGGCGCGAACGATGCTCAGGATCAACTCACCGAAGTGGTTTTGGAACACCGGGTAGTAAATTTTGTTGCGCATATCGTGTACATCGTCGATGATCGTCGCTGAACCGGGGTAGAATTCGGCCTGCAACCCAACGCGTGCGATCCGCTCCCGCAGGATGCGCACCCCGCCAAAGTCGCGCACGATCATTTGCGACGGCACCCCTTCGGAAAATACCGCGATGCTGTTCTGCAGATGCCCTTCCAGCGCGATCCCATAGCGGCTCATCAGCGTCAGGAAGCCGGGCACTGCCACCTCCGCATACTCGCTGAGAAACCCAACGCCCGCCGCGTGGAGGTCGGTCAGCCCACGCGTCACCGCAAACGCTTCGATCAACTCCGCCACGATCAACTTGCCGCTGACAGGTGACACCGCAAGCATCGCCGACCCTGGCATCGCCAGCTCGCCTGCCAAGAGATGCCGTTCCGGGTTCTCACGGAGGATCGCGGCGAGATTTTTCCCGAGGACTGGATCGTCGCCACCAGACGGACGGTAGTAGACGCCGACCTCCTCACGCAGGATTCGGAAGCGCCGAGCAAACCCTTGCTCACGGTCTTGGATCGTCTGCAACATCCGTGAGAGCAACGGGCCATTCTGTGCCGAGTTCGGGGAGACGGTGCGCACCGCCCCGGTGGTCTGGATGTTGACCGCCGTCTTGATGTGATGTCTCCACTCCCCCTGGCTCTGAACGGGAGCCAACGAGCGAAACGACATCAAGGCTTGTGTCGGAATCCGCACCTCTGGCAACGGCACGATCTCCTGCCTGGCCAGCGCCGCACCGTACAGCGCAGGCAAGGTATGATCATGTTGCCACGGGTGTACGGGGATCAGCTCGTACTCGGCGGCACGCAGACCCTTTTTCAGCAAAAGCTCCTCCACCCGCTCTTGCAGATCGGGGTGTTCCGCGTAGAGGAGACCGGACGGGGTCTTGTCGGCACAGGATGTGTAGCGACAGACGTCCTTGCGCACGGCGACCAGCACCACAGCGGGTGTCGCCCCCCACTCCGGCGAGTAGCGGAGCACGTCAGCTACCTCGAGCCCCATCTTGATTTTGGCCCCTGGATGCAACGGATGGCCTTCGACCACCGCCTGTTCAAAAAACGCCAGCGGGCTGAACGTCGCGTCCACCGCTTTCTGACACGCCGCGAACGCAAGCGAGTTCGAAACGCCGAGGGCCGCTGCTTGACCTGCAAGTTTTGCTCCGCTCACCTGTGCCCCCGCCAGTGCCAGCGCGAGGTTGGCGGCGGAGTTCTCCATCTCATGACGGAACCGGGCGAGGCGTTCACGACCGGCTGTGTCCTGCGCCACACCTTCGTCTCCCAGCAAGTCGACCAGTTGTGCCGGGTGCTCGATCTCCACAGGCTGCCCTGTGCTAGACAGCAACCAAACCGGCCCGGCCCCGAGATCAAAACGGCCCATCGAGTGCCGACGCGCCACGGGGATGCGGAGCGTTTTTCCCGCGCTCAGGGCGAGGCAGAGGACGTTCCCTGCCTCTGTCCAACGGCTGCGGATGCCCAGCCCGGCGATGTTCTCCCGCACGATGGCTTGCAACAAGCGATGCAGGATGCCACGCCGCCCGGCGGGAATCATCCGTTGGAACCCTTCCACCAACTCAGGACGCGCTGTGCGTATGTAGGACAAGATCTGTTGTTCTTCGATCATGAGTTCACCTCATCTTGGGGTCTTATCACAATTCTCAATTGAAAGGAGTTCAACGTCAAGCCTTCCCCGTATTCTACGCCCTGAAAATAAAAAGAGCCCTCCACGTCAAGGGCTCTTTTCAAGAGGATGTAAACGCCATCCGGCTGATCTCCGAGGTTTGAACAAGCTGAAAGCCTACGTCCAGATACAGCTCATACGCTCGCTTGTTGGTCGTGACAACGGTGAGCGTGACCGGGTCGGCTCCGCGTTCGAGCAGCCGGTTGACGGCAAACTGTGTGATGCGGCGGCCCATACCGCGCCCTTGGTGGGACGGGGCCACGAACAGGTCATCGATCTCCGCCGGGCCTTTGATCGCAAACGAGCCGATCAGTTCCTCCCCGGCTGTGAACACATAGATGAACTCCGCATGTTGCTCCACGAGACGGCGCGATTGTGGTGTGACCGACTCGGTCAGCGCATAGGGCTGGCAGTCGTTTTTCCGACGCAGATCGTAATACGCAGCGCTTAGAAGTTCGATGTATTGCGCAAAGTCCCGATCCTCATAGTGGCGTGCCGTCACATCTGGCTCCGGAAACGGGGGGCCGCTGTACTGCATCTGGTGCATGCTCAACCACCGTTCAAACCCCCGCTTCGCAAAAAAAGCGCGCGTGTCGCCCGCATCCAGTCGGTACTGGGCGGTGACGACATCCGAATCGGTGGCGAGCACAGCCGGCCACGCCTTGGCCCACAAGGCACGCCCGATGCCGCGCTTGCGTTGTTCCAAGGCGGTCAGGAGGAACAGTTCGCACGTTTTGCCCACCAGTGGGCTCCGGTGGGCGATGACGAGGGCACAGCCCTTGATCTCGCCTTTTTCCGAACAGACATAGCGTTCGCCTTGGGCGAGCAACTGCTGAATCTCCTGTGGGTGCATGTGCGGATCATTGCTTCGAACGAGTTGCACGACCGCGTCGTGGTCGCTGGCTCGGTACTGTCGAATCATGCGGTACTTCCTCCAAACAACGGGTTTTGCTTGTGCTCCTACGGTAGCACATTTTTGCCTGCATGTCCTGTGCAGTTTGCGGGCATTCTACGAAACGAGTACAGACCAATCCGGTGAAAGGTGGGGAATGCACATGCCGAACCACAAGGACATCTTCCGCAACAAGATCGACTTCGGTCACGAAGAGTTCGCCACCGAACTGTACAAGCCCGCTGGGAGACCGCGCCCGCGTGAATACAAGTCGCAGGCCGGTCAACAGCCGAAGTACAGTCTGACCCACAAGTCACGGAAACGCAATTTCCACGACAAGATCGGCCTGTAACAAGGCCCCACAACGGGTAACCCCGCGTCTCCCACGGAGACGCGGGGTTTTTTGTATCCCGTTTGGATCTCGTTTGGACTTGGATCTCGTTTAAATCTCGTGTACATCACCTTGGTACGCGACTAAGACTTCGCGCCCGAACGCTTCCTCCGCCTCGGCTTTGAGCAACGAGCGGTCGTAGTCCGGGTAGATGTGCGTCAAGCACAGGGTCTTCACGTGGCGGCGCTTGCCGATCTCGCCCACTTCCTTGGACGTCAGATGGCCGATGAAGTCCGGGCCTTTGTCCGCATGCAACCAAGACGCTTCACAGAGGAAAAAGTCGGCGCCCTCTGCAAACTGCTCCAACTCCTCCGACATCCCGGAGTCGCCGGAAAACACAAAGCGCTTGCCTTGGTACTCAGCCGATACCGCCAAGCACGGAATCGCGTGGACGGTGTTGGCGAAGGTGAACTTCATGCCGCACAGCGTGACTTCCGTTTGCGCATCGAGCGGCTCTGCGGTCACATGCCCATCCAACGGAAGCTCCGCAAAGTCTTTTGCCGGTTCCTTGTTGGCATAGATCGTCAAGGGTTCCTCACGGCGCTTGTGCAAGCGATGGATCATCACCGCATAGCGCAGCACCGGGATGTCAACCGTATGGTCGGCATGATGGTGGGTGACGATCACCGCGTCGATGTCCTTCACCTCCACATGCTTCAGCAGTTCGGATACGACGCCACTGCCACAGTCGATCAGGACATTGCCTTCCTCCGTCGACAGCAGGTAACCCGTGGTCGCTCCCCCTGGAGCTGGGTACGGGCCGGTCTCGCCCAAAATACGCAATTTCATCGTCATGACATGATCTCTCCCTTTTCTCGCTCTCTCATCACCTGATCCGCCAACACTTCCAAGCGCAAGACCGCCCGGTCGAGGTCATCAGCGTCGATGTTGAGCATTTCTGACTTGTAGCTGGTCAATTTGTGCAGGTATTTCGGATCGTAATACAGTTCCAGCAACTGCCCGCAGAACTGCGCATAGGCATGGCTTTCCAACAGCGCTTGCAGTTCGAGCAGCTGCACGCGCGGGATGCGCTTTTGAATCGATTGCAACGCATCGCCGAGCTCCTTTTTCAAAAGCGCGGGGTCGTGCTGGGCGAGGTAATCGTCCATCAGACGCTCGACCCGGTGTTCAAGTCCGGCTTCGACCAGCACGTGTACACCGTGGATCTTGTCCTGCTCCAACCATTGTGGCATCACCGAATGCCCGATGCGCCGACTCTCCGCTTCCATGAAGATCGGGCGCGATGGGTCAAACTCCCGCACCGACTCCCAGAGGAAGGAATCGAACATTTTCTGGTTGTTCGGTTTCCCCAACCCAATCCAGCCAAATACCGACCCGCGATGATTCGCCATCTGTTCCAAGTCGAGCACTTGGTGCCCGCGTTCCTTCAACATCAGCAACAACCGCGTCTTGCCCACGCCTGTCATCCCATGCAGGACGATCGGCGGGCTTGGTAGCCCCTTGTAGAGATCAAGTTGTTCCAACACCAACTGGCGATACGCTCGGTACCCGCCGCGCAGACGCTTGACCGGGTACTTCAACAACTGCATAAACGTACACGCCGCATAACTGCGCATGCCACCCCGCCAGCAGAACACCACGATCTCGCCCTGCTTCATCAGTGCTTCCATCTGCTCGACAATCTGCGGGATCTTCGGGGAGACCGTCAACATCGCCAAACGTCTGGCAGCTGCCGGGCTCTCTTGCTTGTACACCGTCCCGATGTAGGCACGCTCTTCATTGGTAAAAAGCGGGACGTTCACGCTGCCAGGGATCGAGCCTTCTGCAAATTCACCAGGTGAACGAACGTCGACCAAGATCCGACTTTGTACGTCATATAGTTCTTTGGCTTCAATCTCTTGAAATCCCATGTTCCATCTCCATTACCTGACAGATTCAGGTGTTTTTCCGACATCAGGGCTCGAATCCACGCGAATGATCTCATTTCCGTGGAAATGCTCCTGTCCATGTTCATGTTCCAACTCGATCACTTCCACCTCGTCACCGGTGTGCAGGCCGGCCGCATTGGCCTCGTCGGTGTCGAGATGGAAATCTAGTTTATACGTGGGGCTCACCCGCGCCGTGACATGTTCAAAAATCAACCCGCGCTCGCCCTTGGTCCGCAACGCCAACTCTTGCCCGTCTCGAACACCATACTTCCGGGCCTCGTCCAGCGAAAAGTGAACGTGTCGCTTCGCCACGATCACGCCCATTTGCAAGTCGAGTTGTCCCTGTGGCCCGATCACCGTCAAACCCGGTGTCCCCTCGATGTGCCCCGACTCGCGCACCGGGGCTTGCATGCCGAGTTTCAGCGCATCGGTTTGGGAAATTTCCAACTGCGTCTCCGGGCGCACTGGCCCGAGTACGCGAACCCGCTCGATCTTGCCACGCGGGCCTTGGACATCCACCGTCTCTTGTGCAGCGAACTGGCCCGGCTGCGACAGGTCTTTTTTCGGGTGCAATTGGGCACCTGCACCGAACAACACGGTGAGGTGCTCTTGACTCAAATGGATATGTCTCGCCGAAACACCGACCGGAATTTGCATCCAGTTCTCCTCCTCATTATAGCGAAGTCGGAAATACCTTTCAGTAGTTTTCCTCAAAAACAGAAAAGACCACCTGTTAGAAACAGGTGGTCGACACACATTTTGTCAAGCATCTAAACAACTAGTGCTGGTTTTGCAGGTAGGCGCTTTTCGCTTGCAACTGGCGCACGATGTCGAGCGGCACGTTCACAGAACCCAATTCCCCGCGATGTTCCGCTCCAGCGCCGTGGAAGTCCGAACCGCCCGTCGCCAGCAAGCCATGCTGGGCGGCGAGCGCTTGGTAATGCCGGCGCTTTTCCTCACTGTGATCCGGGTGGAACGCCTCCAACCCGATCAGACCTGCGGGCACCAAGCTGTCGAACAGGTAGTCTTTGTCCAGCAGACCTGGATGTGCGACGACCGGGACGCCACCCGCCGCGAGAATCACACGCACCGCTTCCTCCGGGGCGACTTTGATCCGTGCCACATAGCCCGGCTTGCCATACGTTAAGTATTTGTCGAACGCCTCAGGCATCGTCGAGACATAGCCTTTTTTCATCAACACGCGCGCGAAGTGTGGACGCCCGATCGCGCCCTGTGCCTCTGCTTGTACCTCTTCGCGGGTGATGTCGAGCCCGGCTTCTTGCAGGCGGGCGATCATTTTGTCCATCCGGTTGATGCGGTCGTCACGCATCATGCGGGTCAGACGCAACAACTCCGGGTGCTCTGGGTCATAGAAATAGCCGAGCACATGGACTTCCTTGCCTTCAAACACCGTGCTGAGTTCAATCCCAGGCACGACTTCCACGCCGAGTTCACGCCCGGTGGCCTCTGCTTCTGCAAGACCGTCCGTCGTGTCGTGATCGGTGATCGCAACGGCGGCGAGGCCGTTTTTTTTCGCCAACTCCACCAATTCGCGCGGTGCAAACGTACCGTCGCTGGCGGTCGTATGGGCATGCAGATCTGCGATTGCCATGTACACCTACTCCTAGTCCTTCAGGATACTTTCCAACACGCGCTTGAAGTTTCCACCACATATCTTGCGCGTAACGTCATCCCCGTATGCCTTGGTCAAGGCGTTGATCAGGCGGTAGTAATGCTCGCCATGCTCCATGTCGATCATCGTGGTCTCGATGCCGTCAAAGTCGGAACCAAAGCCGAGGTGATTCTCCCCGCCGAGCGTGAGGATATGATCGACGTGACGCATCAGATGTGCAATCGACGCTTCCCCGTTGCAGATGAACATCGGCACGAACGTCATGCCGACCAGACCGTTCGTTTTGAACAGAGCTCGAAGCTGGTCATCATCGAGGTTGCGGCGATGATCATGGATCGCCCGTGCGTTGGCATGCGAAGCGATCACTGGCGCTTGCACCAATTCCATCACATCCCAGAAACCGCGCGGGGCGAGGTGCGCAACATCGACGACCATGCCAAGCGAGTTCATCTCCTGCACCACTTGGCGGCCAAATGCCGTCAAGCCGCGATCTTCCGGCTCGCCAACACCGTCTGCAATGCAGTTGCCGTGGTTCCAAGTCAGCCCCATCGCACGAACGCCGAGTTTGTACATCATGCGCAGGATGCGGATGTCACCCTGTAGGCAGTCGCCACCCTCGATGGAGAGCAGGCCGGAACGAACGCCGCGGTCGAGGTTTTTGGAAAGGTCGACGCGGGACAACACAGGGCGGATGCCTTGGTTGCACACGCGTTCATAAAAGGTGTCGATCATGCCAAGGATCATCGTCAACTGTTCCTCAGGCGTGTATGGAGGTCCCGAGAACAGCACAAAAAACTGCAGGTCGATCCCCGCCTTGGCGATCCGATCATAGCTAAGATGCAAGGCGGAGTTCGGGTCGTGGAAGTCATGACCTTCCTTCTCCATCCGCCAGAGGATGTCGGCGTGACCGTCGATCAATAAGGTTTTTTCCATGAGTGGATCTCCTCCTTTTCTCTAGGAAACTTCGCTTTACAGAATAAAAAAACCTGCTTATCACGTGATAAACAGGCCTGTGCGCACTGAAAATGAGGTATGAGTGCCGTATCGCTTAACGAGGTTCTACGATCAATTTAATCGCAGTACGTTCTTCCCCGTCGATCATGATATCGGTAAATGCTGGAACGCAAATCAGATCCACACCACTGGGTGCCACAAATCCTCGAGCAATTGCAACTGCCTTTACTGCTTGGTTCAATGCGCCCGCCCCGATCGCCTGGATCTCAGCACGCCCTCGTTCCCGAAGGACTCCCGCAAGTGCGCCGGCTACAGAATTAGGATTGGATTTTGCTGAAACTTTTAATATATCCATTTGTTCGTACCTCCTTAAGGGTTGGATCGCTAGGACACTTTATCTATATTCGCCCTATGCAAAATTATTCCTTCTCTAAACGATCCAATTTTCTCAAAATTCGACCAGAAAGACCCAAAGGAGACAAACAAATGATTTACATGATAAAAGGACGATCGGGCGTAATCGAGATGCGTTCGATCTTCTGAGCACGACCTTGTTCGTTCAGGTCAATCACCGCCCCGTGCAGTTGTCCCGCCCCTTGTGCCACTTCAAAGCGGGTCGGCATCTGGGTGAGGAACCTCTGGAGCACGAGGTCTTTGGAGAACCCGATGATCGAATCATATGGACCACACATGCCGGCATCAGTCAGGTAGGCGGTACCACCTGGAAGGATTCGATCATCGGCAGTTTGCACATGAGTATGCGTGCCAACAACAGCGGAGACGCGACCGGCGAGGTAGTTGCCCATTGCGTACTTCTCCGAAGTGGTCTCGGCGTGCACATCGACAAAAATGTGCTTCGCCTTGGTCCCAATCTCCTCGAGAATCCGATCCATCGCGCGGAACGGATCATCGTAGTCGCTACCCATGAGGGCGCGGCCGAGGACGTTGACGATCGCTACTTGCACGGAACCGACCTTGCACAGCGTGTAGCCATGACCTGGCGTGCCCTCTGGGAAATTAGCCGGGCGCACGACGCGGCGGTCGATGTCGATGAAGGAAAGCGATTCCTTCTGATCCCAGACGTGGTTGCCCATCGTGAGGATGTCAACTTGCGCGTCAAAAAGCGCCTCCGCCAGTCGTGGTGTAATCCCGCGACCGTTGGGTGCGATGTTTTCCGCATTGGCGATGACGAGGTCTGGCTGGTAGTGATCAAACAATTTCGGCATCCATGTCTCCACCATCTGCTTGCCTGGATGTCCGACGATATCTCCTAGAAACAATATTCGCACGCTGTATGTTCCTCCGAACTATTTATTGTAAACAAAAACGCGGCCACCATCGCGGTACGCGACGATCGACTTTTCCTCACGCCACGTTTCCTTCGCGCCGAGGATCGATTCGATGATCTCCTCCTGGGCGTACAACTCCTCTTCTTGCAACGGGAGCGCTTCCGCTCCGATCATGCTGCCGTAGAACTCCACGAACAATTGCATAAGCAGCCGGACTTCCACGATGTTCAACGCTTCGACGCGTTGCTCATACACCAACACCGTCACACCGTCGAGCACCGTATGCTCAACGCGTCCCCGTGTCGGGAACTTGGGGTCGACCATTTGGCAAGCTTCGTGGTAGCTGTCGAGAAACTCGACAAACTCCGTTTGCCGTTCGGTTGCAATCTCGCCCTTGAGCAAGACGGTGAACGACAACGTCTTCGTAGCTTGGTTATACCGTAGAGATGACAGTTCCGGATAGCGAATCAAGAACGAAATCAACAGATTCGTGCCCGGAGATTCCTTCAAGCGAGGTTTCGCCACGAGATCAACACCTTTTTCACACATAATGAGTCTTGTGACCTATTCGCCTCTGTTTAGAGGAATTCCTGCAGGTAAATAGTAGGGGCTCTAGCAACAAAAAAATAAAGCAGCCAAAAGGCTACTTTATTTTGCGTATTCGACGGCTCGGGTCTCCCGGATGACCGTAACTTTGATTTGTCCAGGGTAATCGAGTTCACTCTCGATTTTCTTGGAAATTTCACGTGCCACGCGTACCGATTCTGCGTCATCAATCTGCTCAGGCTTCACGATGATACGTACTTCACGTCCAGCCTGAATTGCGTAGGACTTGTCCACGCCGTCAAACGATTCGGCAATTTCTTCCAATTTCTCCAGACGCTTGATGTAGATGTCAAGCGTTTCACGGCGCGCACCTGGGCGAGCAGCGGACAATGCGTCTGCAGCTGCGACCAACATCGAGATCGGTGACGTAAATTCAATGTCACCATGATGCGCACCAATCGCGTTTATGACAATCGGGTGCTCCTTGTACTTCTTGGCCAGGTCAACCCCGATCTCCACATGCGAACCTTCGACTTCATGAGTGATCGCCTTGCCGATGTCATGCAGCAGACCTGCACGCTTGGCAAGTTGAACATCCAGTCCCAACTCGGCTGCCATGAGGCCGGCGAGGTGTGAGACTTCGATCGAATGTTTGAGAACGTTCTGACCGTAGGAAGTGCGGTACTTGAGTCGGCCCAGAACTTTGATCAAGTCGGGGTGAATCCCATGTACACCCGTCTCGAAGGTGGCCTGTTCGCCTTCCTCGCGGATGCGATCGTCGATCTCGCGACGAGCCTTTTCCACCATCTCCTCGATACGAGCAGGGTGAATCCGACCGTCGGCGACCAATTTTTCCAGTGCCACACGTGCGATCTCGCGGCGTACCGGGTCAAACCCGGAGAGGATGACCGCTTCCGGCGTGTCGTCGATGATGAGGTCGATACCGGTCAAGGTTTCCAAAGCACGAATGTTGCGGCCTTCGCGACCGATGATGCGGCCCTTCATCTCGTCGTTCGGCAGTGCCACGACGGAGACGGTGGTCTCTGCGACATGGTCGGCTGCGCAACGCTGAATGGCCGTGGCGATGATTTCCTTCGCCTTCTTCTCAGCTTCGTCTTTCGCTTGATTCTCGATCTCCTTCATCATGATCGCTGCTTCATGACGGCACTCATTCTCGACGTTGGTCAGGATTAACTGACGTGCATCGTCACGACTGAGGCCGGAGATCCGTTCAAGTTCAGCCACTTGTTCACGAAGGTGTGACTCAGCACTATCCTTCATTTCTTCGATACTACGTTCTTTATTCGATAAGACTTCTCCGCGTTTCTCGATCTGCTCGGTTTTGCGGTCAAGCGTCTCCTCCTTTTGGAGGATCCGACGCTCGAGGCGCTGCACCTCGTTACGACGTTCGCGGATGTCTTTTTCAGCTTCGGAACGTAAACGGTGAACTTCTTCTTTCGCTTCCAACACTGCTTCTTTTTTCTTGGCTTCGGCTTCCTTCGCGGCATTGTCGACGATTTGCACCGCCTGCGCTTCCGCTGTGGCGATCTTGCCTTCCGCAATGTTGCGGCGCACCAGATAGCCGATAAAACCACCTACAAACAAGAAAATAAGAGACAATAGGATCATAACCAAATAATCCATCGAGGTGACGCCTCCTTGCCAGTCTATTATGATCTGAGCGAGGTGACGAGCGGTCTCGGTATGCGAAAGTTACAGTAGGGTGAGATTGAATCAAGCTGTTTATACGCAATTATAATTGTATCCGTTGTGTCAATCATTGTCAAGATTGGCGAGTTCGCGGAAACGGCGCATCGCCTCACTGATCACAGACCCGGAAAACCCACGTCGCGCCAAGTGATTTGACAACTTTTTGCGTTCTGCAGAGGTAAAATCGATTGATTTATGACCGACTTTCTTTTGCAGAAGTTGCACCGCCGCTTGAATCTCCGCATCGCCCTCCAGCTCCGTGGTGAGCGCCTCTTCGATGTCGGCGCGGGCAATTCCCTTTTGTTGCAGTTCCCAGCGCAGCATCGACTTGCCACGCGGGCGAAAACGCGTCCGGTTTTCTACCCACTGGCGGGCAAACTGACCGTCATCGAGGTAGCCTAACCCGTTCAACCAGTCGATCGTTCGCTCGACGACTTCCTCGTCAAAGAATTTGCCGAGCAGATAGTCGCGGATCTGCTTTGTTGTGCGCGACTTGGTGCCGAGGTATTTCGCCGCCAGATCGCGCGCTCGAAAGCCCTCCTCGTCCCGCCAAACTTCCTGCAGGAAGTCGACGGTGACTTCGAGGTCTTTTTTAAATCCATACTTGTAGGCGACTTCACGTCGAACCCCCATCAGGAATACATCGTCCACAAACATGCTCAGGCGGTCAGGGTTGCCCTTTTGCACGGTGAGCGAGGTGAGTTTACCTGCTTTGAAATCGGGGGGTTGACGCTCCTGTCGCTCGTCGAGTGCGTTCGCGGGTTCACGAGATGTAGCAGACTCTCGGCTGTCTGATGATTCGTCCTGTCCTGATAAATCGTCAGAGCCCCTGGAACGAACCCAGGAGCCCTTCTGATTGCGGTTGCCGCCGCGTTTCTTATATCCGTTCATCATGGGTAGGGTGCTGGCTTAAAACTCCAGCAGTTCCCCGTCCGCTTCTTGGTCAGCGAGCTCTTCATCCGATGCTGTGAAGGTTGCCGCGTCTACTTTGCCGAGGTTGTAGTAGTCGCGGATTTTGGACTCGATCTTGTGCGCGACCGCCGGGTGGTCTTTGAGGAACTGCTTGGCGTTCTCGCGGCCTTGGCCGAGGCGTTCGTCTTCGAAGGAGTACCACGCACCGGATTTGGCGACGATATCGTGCTCAGCACCCAAGTCGATGATCGTGCCTTCACGGGAGATGCCTTCGCCAAACACGATGTCGACATCCGCCTGACGGAACGGCGGCGCAACTTTGTTTTTGACGACCTTGATACGGGTACGGTTCCCGACGGTGTCGTTCCCTTGCTTGATCGCTTCGGCACGACGCACGTCGATGCGCACGGTGGAGTAGAACTTCAGCGCACGACCACCGGTCGTGGTTTCCGGGTTCCCGAACATGACGCCGACTTTTTCACGAATCTGGTTGATGAAGATCGCGATGGTTTTCGACTTGTTGATCGCACCCGCGAGCTTGCGCAGCGCTTGCGACATGAGACGAGCTTGCAGACCGACGTGCGAATCGCCCATATCGCCCTCGATCTCAGCTTTTGGAACCAGTGCGGCAACGGAGTCAACGACGACCATGTCGACCGCACCCGAGCGCACGAGCGCTTCTGCGATTTCCAACGCTTGCTCTCCGGTGTCCGGTTGCGAGATCAGCAGTTCGTCGATGTTGACGCCGAGCTTAGCCGCATAGGTCGGGTCGAGCGCGTGCTCCGCGTCGATGAACGCCGCCATGCCGCCATTGCGTTGCACAGAAGCAATCGCGTGGAGCGTGACGGTGGTTTTACCGGAGGATTCCGGACCGTAAACTTCGATGATTCGCCCGCGCGGGTAACCGCCGACTCCGAGCGCAATATCCAACGCCAACGAGCCGGATGATACCACTTCGATATTCATCGAAGACGCTGCTTCTCCGAGCTTCATGACGGAACCTTTCCCAAATTGCTTTTCGATCTGGCGCAATGCCATATCCAACGCCGCTTTGCGATCGTTTGCCAATGGTTACACTCCCCTTTATCTACACTCACGAAAGTACTAGCCATTCCCAAGCTACTAGTTTCGTGATGGTTTCTCCAATCCCTGCCCTTTTATTATATAATGATTCAAAATAAAAAGCAAACGTTTGTTCGCAAAAAAAGCCCCGGATTTTCACCGGGGCTTTTTTACCGTTGTAGCAAGTATTGGTTGAGCTTGCCGCCTGCTCGTTTCCAGACCTCGACGGCCGCTTTTGATTTGAAATCATAGCGGTACAAAGCGCGCGGACGGCTCTGGTCACCTTGCTTGTCCGTCTGCATCGGCTGGTCGGCGGCAGCGGCGGTGAAGTAGAACCCTCGCCCATCCGGAGCGTACTGCGGCTGTTTCAACTCGGCAACTCGTCCTTGTTCGACCAACACGGTGTGCGAATTACCAGTCCTCAGATCGGCGTGTACGATCGAATAGCGCATCCGTTCTTCATGCGGCCACTGCACCGCAGCGAACAGCGCATGCTGACCGTCCTCAGACAGCGAGACATCGAGCGGCTGCTTCTCCGACTCACCCACTTGCTGCCCTGCAGCCGCTCCCCCGTCCTTGTGCAACTGGAGTTTGTAGTGCGGTGGCTCCATCGGGGCTTCCATCTGGTGACCCTCCTCGACGTGCTCCTGCTCCTCCCGGAGCGAATACACCCACGCCAACAGATCACCCGACTTTGGATTGACGTCAAAACTCTGCACGCTGGTGTCGAACTCCTCCGGGCTCCAGACCTGTACGGTCCCTTTTTCGAGGTCATACGCGGCGACCTGCGCGTTCTGGTGGCCTTTTTGCAGCACGCGCAAGTAGAGACGGCGGTGCTTTTTGTCCAAGCGCAGGTTGTCGATGCGGACGAACTGCGTGGTCAGTTGACGGCGCGACTGGGTGCGGAGGTCCACTTCGTACAGCTGCAAGTGCTGTTCGGCATCGCGACCTGCTTCATATAGCCGCTTGCCATCTGCTGCCAACACCGCGGTCTGCCCCCCGCCCTGATCGGCGAGGTCGAGCAGCGATGCCTCGGCCGCCGGCGGCTGGAACTGTAAGTGGTGCACAGCCTCACGTTCATCGGTGAAGGCGATCAATAACGTCGGCTCCGCTTTTCCGAAGCCGCTGCACAGGAGCGCCACAAGCAAAACTCCTGCAACTCGAAGCCCAGAACGTTTCCACATCGTCGTGTCTCCTTAGGTGAGTGTTTTCCTGTAAGGTAACTCAACGGCAGGAATTACATACCTTTGCGGGCCACGGCGTAGGTCTTGTGACCGTCGGGGCCGATCTCCAAGCAATTCAGTTGGTTCCCAAACACACAACCGCCATCGATGCCGATGATTTTTTCGCCGTACCAGATGTCCGCGCAGGTTTCATCCGCGTGCAAGCGCGTCGTCGGCGTATGTCCGAACACCACAACCGCGTCTGCTTGGTGCGGCGTGAGATGAAACTCGCTGCGAATCCAACGGAACAAGTGCCGGGTCGTCGCGCGCCAGTCGGCGACCATCGGGTCGATGCCCGCATGGACGAAGAGATAACCGTCGATCTCATGGGTGTCGGGCAATGCCCGCAAAAACTCGATCTGCTCAGATCGAGTTTCCAAAATCAAGCTCCGTGCGGTGTCCAAGTCCTCGATCCCGCTGAAACTGCGGATCGTCTCGCGTCCGCCGACGACCTCCCACAAAAATCGCTCCGACCCCTCCACCTCATCGAGCCAGTCCAAAAACAAGTCCTCGTGGTTGCCACCCAACGCCACCGCTCCGTAGTCGCGCACCAACCCCATCACACGCTCCACGACACCGCGTGCGTTCGGGCCTCGGTCCACATAGTCGCCCAACAAAATCAACTGCTCGTTGTCAGGGTTGTAGTGGGCCACGCGCAGCAAGTCAGCAAATTCTGCGTCACAACCGTGGATATCGCTGATCACTTTATAGGTATTTGTATTGGTTATCATGGCTACAACTCCTTACAAAATTCAACAAATTCAGTTCAACAAAAAGGCTGTTGACGTATAGAATATGTCAACAGCCCTCCACTTGTCAGGTCGTAATCATTTATTTGCGAGAAGAACGTTCACGCGGGCGTGCCGGTTCGAGATTGACACGCGCCCCGTTCAGGCGGGATTTGCGCAACGCTTCGTAGACGAACGGTGCGGATTCCTCCTGCACTTCCACGAAGGTGAACTTTTCGAAGATATCGATCTTGCCGACCGCATTGCCCGGAATCCCGCACTCCTCCGAAATAAAGCGCACGAGTTCGGAAGGTCCAACCTTCGCCGAACGGCCGATGTTGACAAAGAAACGCACCATCCCCGGCGCTCCGCCGGTCTCACCGAAGTTGTAATCCTTCTCCGGTTGCTCGAAGTCTTCGCCACTGGCGATCTTCAATGCTGCCGATGCGAGATCGATCGGATCGAATTCGTCCATCAGGTTGGCGAGGATGGCACGGTAGGTCGCCAGTTTGCCTTCTTGCACCGTGCGCACGAGACGGTCACGCCAGACTTCCGCTTGGCGCTCCGCAACGTCAGCCAACGATGGAACATCACGTGCGGTCACTTTGGACTTCGTTTCTTTTTCGATCAACTTGAGCATTTTGAACTCCGGGGGTGTGACGAGCGTGAGCGCGAGGCCCTTTTTGCCGGCACGGCCCGTTCGTCCGATGCGGTGTACATAGGACTCTGGATCTTGCGGGACGTCGTAATTGATGACATGGGTGACGTTTTCGACGTCGATCCCACGCGCTGCCACGTCGGTTGCGATCAACAGTTGGATATCGTTGGTGCGGAACTTGCGCATGACGCGGTCGCGCTGTGCCTGCGAGAGGTCGCCGTGCAGTCCATCTGCGAGGTAACCGCGCGCCATCAGGGCGTCTGACAACTCGTCAACACCGCGCTTGGTGCGGCAAAAGATGATGCCGAGCTCGACTTCTTCACTGTCGACGATGCGGCACAAACTCTCCAGCTTGGTGCGCTCCAACACTTTGTAGAAAACTTGCTCGATCAGCGGGACGGACACTTCACCGCGGTTGATCGACACGCTTTCAGGGTCCCTCATGTATCGAGCGGACAAGCGCTTGACTTCGGGCGGCATCGTGGCGGAGAACAGCAGCGTCTGACGATCGGATGGCGTCTCACGCAGAATGGATTCGATATCCTCGATGAACCCCATGTCGAGCATTTCGTCCGCTTCGTCGAGCACGACGGTGCGGACTTTGTCGAGTTTGAGCGTGCCACGGCGCAGGTGGTCAAGCACGCGGCCAGGGGTTCCGATCACAACCTGCACGCCCTGTTGCAGGGCGCGAATCTGCGAGCCAATCGATTGGCCGCCGTAGATCGGAAGGGTTTTCACGCGTTTGTACTTGGCAATCTTGCGCATCTCACCTGCGACTTGGATCGCCAACTCGCGGGTCGGCGTCAAAATCAGCGCTTGCACCGGTTTGGTGGTGGTGACCAACTCGATAATCGGGATGCCAAAGGCGGCTGTCTTGCCGGTACCGGTCTGTGCTTGACCGATTAAATCGATACCTTCGAGCACTTTCGGGATGCATTGTACCTGAATCGGGGATGGTTCCTCATACCCCATGTCACTGATCGCTTGGTGCACTTTCTTGTTCAGATTCAGATCGGAAAAAGTCGTCATATAGGAGGAATCACCTTTCGTTTTGAATGCGTTGGATCAAGCTGTGCAGCGCGGTACGTGCGGCGCGCAGGCGAACTTGGGTGCGATCGCCAAACAAGCGGTGCTCGCCAACTGTCGTGCCGTCCGGTCCAGCGATGCCGATGTAAACCAGTCCGACCGGCTTTTCGGCTGTGCCGCCACCCGGTCCTGCGATGCCGGTGACCGAGACCGCCCAGTCCACACCCATCAGTTTACGCGCGCCTTCTGCCATCTGCTGCGCGGTCTGCTCAGAGACAGCGCCATGCTCGCGGAGCACTGCCGGGTCTACGCCGAGGACGCGCTCCTTGATCGTGTTGTCGTAGGCAACCACGCTACCATAGAAATACTCAGAGCTGCCTGGCAAGTCGGTCACCATCTGCCCGATCAGGCCACCGGTGCAACTTTCAGCTGTCACCATGCGCTGGCCCTTTTCCCGGAGCAGTTTGCCCGGTTTAACCTGCAAGGTTTCATCGTCCACACCGTAGATGTAGTGACCGATGCGCTCGCGAATCGCCGCTTCTACAGGCGCGATCAACGCCAGCGCTTCCGGTTCAGTCGCGGCACTTGCCGTCAGACGGATCGTGCAACCGCCCTCCGAAGCATAGGGCGCGACAGTCGGATTGGATTGCGCTTGGATGATGTCGAGGATCTTCAGCTCCAAGGCCGACTCGCCGATGTTAAACGTATGCAGGTAGCGCGATGCGAAGACTTGCTTGACCTCTCCTTGCACGCGCTGCAGAATCGGCAAGACCTTTTCCTGGTACATGCCTTTCAATTCCGCCGGTGGCCCTGGCAACAGGAAGTAGTGGACGCCGTCCGCTTCGATGTATTGGCCCGGTGCGGTGCCGCGCGGATTGTCGAGCACAGTGGCCCCTTCGATCACCAGTGCTTGCTGCTTGTTGTTCTCAGGCATCTCTCTGCCACGATATGTATAAAGGCTCCGAATATGTTCAACAATTTCGTCTGACAAAATCAGGGGTTTTCCGAGTGTGGAAGCGACCACTTGGCGAGTTAAGTCGTCTTCTGTCGGACCAAGTCCACCACAGAGGATGACGACATTTGCCCCTCTGTGCTTGGCTTGGTGCAGGACGTTCTGGGCTCTCTCCAAATTGTCGCCCACGACGGCATGGTGATATACAGCGATGCCAATCTCTGCCATGCGTTGCGAGAGGTATTGTGCGTTGGTATTGGCGATCTGCCCCATCAACAGCTCGGTGCCAACCGCGACCAGTTCCGCGTTCATCATCAATCTCTCCTCCTTAGAAAAAGAGTAGCCAGAGGATAGGCTCCACCGGCTACTACTTGTGTCTCTAGGCTTCTTGTATCGCTTGTTTGTTCTTGACGAAATAGTCGACGCCTGACCAGACTGTGATGAACACCATCGCATACACCATCAGCAAATCAAAGCGGAAATCAAACACATAGAACGGGAAATTGTCGAGGATCAGCAAGACCACCGCGATAATTTGGAACGTGGTCTTCCATTTGGCGAGGTTGGAAGCGGCGATGATCGTGCCGTTGGCCGCCGCGACGAGACGCAAACCCGTCACCGCAAACTCGCGGGAAATGATGACGATCGCCACCCAAGCATCCAGTCGCCCCATCTCAACGAGCGAGATCAAAATGGCGGAGATCAACAATTTATCTGCCAATGGGTCCAGGAACTTCCCGAAATTGGTTACCATTTTGCGACTGCGCGCTATGTAGCCATCCAGACCGTCGGTGACCGCTGCGATGATGAAAATCAACGCAGCGATCAGGTCTGAGACGGACGTGTGGTGCCCAAAGAAGGTAAACTTCCCAAGGTCCAAGCGCACCAACAAGAAAAACATCACGATAGGTACCAAGGAAATCCTGGCTAAAGTAATACGGTTAGCCAGATTGAACTTCACCTTAGACAGCCTCCCCCGAGAGGTCGAAGTCGAACGCGTGCGTGACGCGAACTTTGATCATATCCCCGATTGCTGCGTCGGAGTTTGCCACAAAGACGAGACCGTCGATGTCGCGAGCGTCGAATTGGGTCCGACCGACGCGGATGGACGGGTCCTCCTCGTCAAACTTCTCAATCAACACATCGAGCACTTCCCCGACATGACGTGCTTGACGCTGGGACGCAACTTCGCGTGCGACCTCCATCAAAATGTTCGAGCGGCGCTCCTTGGTTTCGACCGGGACTTGCGCTTCGAATTGTGCGGACGGCGTCCCTTCCTCCGGCGAATACGTGAAAACGCCGACGTGGTCGAACTGCAAGTCGCGCACAAACCCGCAAAGGTTCTCAAAGTCTTCATCCGTCTCGCCAGGGAAACCGACGATGATCGACGTGCGCAGAGCGACGTTCGGCACGCGATCGCGGATTTTTTGCACGAGCTTGCGAACGCCCGCTTGGTGACCTGGACGCTGCATCGCTTTGAGGATGTGGTCTTCGGAATGCTGCAGCGGCATGTCGATGTACTTCGCTACTCGATCCAGACGAGCGATCGCGTCGATCACTTCGTCGGTGAAAAAGCCTGGGTAGGCGTAATGCAGGCGAATCCAATGCAGACCTTCGACGTTGTTCAGCGCTTCGAGCAGATCTGCGAGGCGGCGCTTTTTGTAGACATCGACCCCGTAATCGGTGGTGTCTTGTGCGATCAGGATGATTTCCTTCACGCCTTGGGCGACCAGTTGTTCTGCTTCGGTCACGATCGATTCAATCGTCCGGCTGCGCAGTTTGCCGCGCATCGTCGGGATGATGCAGAACGTGCACGCGTGGTTGCAGCCTTCTGCAATTTTAAGATACGCGGAGATGTTGCCCGACGTGTGTACGCGCGGGGTGTTCTCATCGTAGAGATAGATCGGGTTGCCCGCCGAGAAGTACTGCGGACGGGAACCGGTCAACGATTCCTCGATGAGGTCGGTGATCTGAATGAAATCCTGGGTGCCGACGATCCCGTCGATCTCCGGAATTTCAGTCATCAGTTCGTCCTTGTAGCGCTGCGCCATGCAACCCGCGACGAGCACGGACTTGACATGTGCAGATTCCTTGAGTTGAGCCATTTGCAAGATCGTCTCAACCGATTCCGCCTTCGCTTCATCGATAAAGCCGCAGGTGTTTACGACGACGACATCCGCATCCTCTGCGTTGTCAACAATCGTGTATTCCTTGCCTTGGACGATCCCCATCATAACTTCTGAATCTACGAGATTTTTTTCACAACCAAGCGTAACGAAATGGATCTTTTGTGCAGTTTTTTGCGTCACAGTGCTGTATCCTCCATCTATCGCCTACAGGCGCTGACCTATATAGACATGCTGTCCACAGTATAAACCATGCGAGATTAGGTGTCAAAAAAACAACAGGGACCCCTCACTCGTTGAGGGGCCCTGTTTTGCATTCTCCACTAGCGGTAGTTCGTAAATTGCAGATCGACCGCCAGATCGGAGTGTCGCAGCAGTTGAATCACAGCTTGAAGATCGTCACGGCTCTTGCCCGTGACGCGCACTTGATCGCCTTGGATCGTCACTTGGACTTTGAGTTTGGCGTCCTTGATGATCTTGACGATTTTTTTGGCGTTGTCTTGATCGAGTCCTTGCTTGAGTTTCGCCACCTGACGCACACTGCCGCCAGACGCTGGCTCCACTTTTCCGAAGTCGAGTGACTTCAACGAGATACCGCGCTTGATCATTTTCGTCTCCAGGATATCAATCACCGACTTGAGTTTAAACTCGTCATCGCTGGCGATCGTCAAATCCTTCTCCCCGAGATCAATCGAACTCTTGCTGTTCTTAAAGTCAAAGCGGCCGACCATCTCCTTGACCGCTTGGTTCACCGCATTGTCCATCTCCTGCATGTCAATCTCACTGACGATGTCAAACGACGCATCCTTCGCCATAGAGAATCGCCTCCTATCTGCTCCTCAGGTTCGACCCCTATTATACCATGCCAACAGTTTCCTGCAAAAAGCACTTTACACGAATATATGTTCGGGTTTAGAATACGAACAAACGTACTGGGGAACAATTGTTCGCAAATGAGAAACGGAGGGATCGCGGATGACAGACTCGTTCCAATCGCTCAGCGCAGTGAAGGCCGTTCTGATCATGCACCTGCTACGCCAACAGGTCGAAGCAGATCTGAACCTGTTGGCGTCCGCTCCCCTGCTTCTGTCGCAATGTCTTGTCGAGCGGTTGCAAGGCATCCACGGCCTGCTCTTGAACCGCGTGGCCGATCACAAGCGGCTGTTGCGCCGCTACGGTGTGCGCATCGTCGAACAGCAAAAAAACAGCCTAGACTTCCAGATCGCCTACATGGAACGCGGCTATCGGGTCCAGCACTGTTTCTTGCTTGCCACCCTGCAAGCAGAAGCACAGGTTCTCTTTAAAACCCTGCTCGAAGGAGGAACAACATGAACGGCAAACGCGAACTGCGGCTCGCCCGAGCCCTGTATCAACTGACGATTTACCTGGAATCGCTCCATCTGCCCTTCACGCTTGGCGACCTCTACCGCATCGCATATGGCGAACTGTGGGAGGAGATGCCCGGCGCGCTGTGGCTCGACCATCTGGCTTCGGACGAGTATGTCCTAGCTGGACGAGATGAGTTTTATACGCTCAAAACGATTTTCGAGACGATGGACACTTCCGGGCTCGCCCTGCTCCTCGAAGTCATCCATGAGGAAACTGCACATCATGGCATCAAATGGGGCGTGCCCGAGCCTGGCTTCTACAGCAACTTTTTCCTACGCCGCCGCGACGAAGATCCGGAGGCATAAAAAAGGCCCCTCCCCGGACAAGCCGGGGCGTGACCCTTTACGACTTTTGAAATTCATACGTGTAGCCGCGCAGCTGCGGCTCGAACGTAACCGCTTGCTCGTTGAGCTTCAAGGTGATGAACTTCGACTTGCCGGTCAGCACCGCGATGTCCTTGGTTGCAGACCAGGTTCGAGATTCGCCAACCTTGATGATGCCGCTCTCAACAACCTTGCCATCCGCTGTCACTTGTACCCAGCAGTTGTCCTGTGCGGTGAGTACGAGCGAAAGGTTCTCTGCACCCTGTACAGCGTACAGCGTGCGGTTGGCTTCCTTGGCCGACTGTGTGACCGTAACCTGCGGCTTCGGCGGTTCAGGTTGCGGCACAGGTGCCGGAACGGGAGTCACTTGTGCCGTCGGGGTCAGGTTCTGCGCATTGGCTGTCGCTTGCGTCTGCGCCTGGTCCTGTGTCGGTGCAGGATCTACTTTGCGCACCAGCAACACGTACGCCGCGATCAAGATCGCCAACACCCCGATACCCGCGACGAGTTGCGGCAACAAGCGCGAGTTGCCGAGCGTAGGTTTCGTGACATCGACAGAGGCCGGTTTCTTGCCCGCTCGACGCATCGCGTCCCCCTGCACCGTCTCAGTCGCCGCCAGCAGTCCGTGACGCTCCAACAACTCATGTCCGTTCAGTCCGAGATACTCCGCATAGCTCCTGATAAATCCACGCGCATACACAAGACCTGGCAGCACAGACAGATCACCCTGCTCGATCGCTTCGAGATAACGGGAGCGAATCTTGGTATCCTGCTGTACCTGTTCCAGCGTTAATTCTTGCTGTTCGCGCGCCTGTTTGAGTTCTGTTCCGAGTTCCTGCACGTGCACTACCTCCTTCGAAAGTCTCTGCTGTCAGTTCTAACTGATATCGAAGGATGAGAATCCGGTTTGAATCATCTGGTAGGAGATCTCCTCATCGGGATTGTTGCGCAGTTCGATGATGCGATCGAAGTGCTCCCAGCCGTATTCCGTCTCACGAACGAAGATATCCGGGTGTTCGATCACTTTGGGCGCGTTGAGGCGCATGATCTCGCGGACGAGGGAGCGGTGTTGGTCGTTGGCGCGGTGCGTGGATACGATACCATCCAACAGGAAGACCATGTTGTCCGCAAACATCTCGTCCTCATCCAGGCGCGTCCGAACCGTCTGGCGCAACAGGGTCGAGGACACGAACGACCACCGCTTATTCGCATAGACAGACGCGGCGACGATCGATTCCGTTTTCCCGACGCGTGGCATCCCTCGAATTCCGATGACCTGATTTCCTTCTTTTTTTAGTAATTCCCCCAAAAAATCGACGAGAATCCCAAGTTGATCCCTCGTAAATTTATACGTCTTGGTGTTCTCCGAAGATTCCCGTTGGATAAACACACCATGACGCAAGGCCAAACGGTCGAGCAAGGTCGGTTGACGCAACGCCGTCACGGTGATGTTCTCGACTTTGCGCAACATCGAACGCAGCGCAGAAATCTTCTGCCGATCGCTGGTTCGCAACAAAAAGCCACGCTTCTTCTCCTCTACGCCGCTCACGGTCAAGATGTTGATCGAGAGCATCCCAAGCAACGACGCGATGTCGCCGAGCAGACCTGGGCGATCCTTGTGAATGTGATATTCCAGATACCAATCTTCCAACGTTCACAACCCCTATTCTCTCATGGGTAGGATCAAAGTTACCTCGCGTTCACTTGGCCCGCTAGGTAGGTCTCCGGCTTCAGCGCACCGGTGGTGAGCTGGTCTTCGATCAACTCCAAGCGTGTTGCCAGCGATTTGTCGAGGAACAGGCCTGGCTGTGTTAGACGGTAGATGTGCTTCGCCGCCAATTCCACCTGCTGCCCTGCTGTCCACTTGCCGTCATGTAGCAAGCGGCTCTCCTCGTCAAACGCTTCCACCAACAGGTTCGATGGTTGCGCTACATGATTGGATTGAACTGCCAGTCCCTTCGTACTTTGATCTGTACGTATCAATTTCATACCTCGATCGCGAATTTTTGCCCACACTTCGTCAGGCATCTCGTCGAGCAACACCAGCGCACGCCCCGACAGTGTCGCTCGTTCGGTCGTCGTGCTGCCTGTGGTCGGCAACAACCCACTCGTGGTCACCTGTACAGGCGTGTCCTTGCGTCCGGCGAAACGCACGCCAGCGAGCACCCATTGCCAGTCGTCATCGGAGGCACTGCGGGTCTTGTCTACATATACGCTGAACGGCGCACTTGATTCCTTGTTTGCTTCAGCTCCCAAGAAACCGGCCAGGAACAACTTGCGTTTGTGATCGGTCGTCAGCGCCCGCACGTTCGCCAACCCGGCGGCGCTGCCCTCCCCTAGCACGCCAAAGCGCACATTCGGGTGCTTTTGGGCCACCGTTTGCAGGTTGTCCGCGTCTGCACCCAGCAAAACGAGATCCACACCTGGCGTACTGGCGACCTGCTCAAGCGTGGCGGCGGCATCGGCAGGCTTGTCCAGCCATGTGACGTTCGTCGCCATCGCGTGCTCGCCTGCGAGTTTGCCAACCAGCTCTTGGATTGAATTTTTCTGCTCGTCGCTCTCGGCGACAGCGATCACAGAAACAGACCACTTGAGCTTGGCCGGTTGTAATTGATCAAATGTCGGCTGGTGACAGCCGGTCGTCAACACTACAAATGCAGCGATTGCGGCGGCCAAGGCCGCAAAACGTCGTGGAAACTTCATAGGAAATGTCTTACACTCCTGCCTGTAAAATAACTAAATTTCCAAAATACTTATCAGTAGTATAGCATACGCCACACAGCTTTCGCGCACTGATTCGACAGATTCCTCGCGGATGCGATTTTTTCCAGTCGTAGCTTCCTTCAAAATAGGGAACGATACGATTCGTCTATCCCTTAACGAGGAGGAATCCATGAATCGCAACGCAAGAGTCCCGCATGACAAGCTGCCACCTAGCGGGCGGTGGCTGCTCGCGGTCAACGCCCTTTTTGCAGGTGCGAGCGCCCTATCCAGCACATTCCTGAACATCTACCTGTGGAAATTGGTGCGGGGATTGGAACAGATCGCGCTGTACAACTTGCTGATCTTTCTGTTCACCGCACTCGGGTACCTAGCCGCCGGTTGGCTGGCGAAACGGACAGACCGTCTCTATACGTTACGGCTGGGCGTTCTGTTTTTGGCGGTCTTCTACGTGTTGATCCTCATCTTGGGTCCGCGAGTCGGACAAACCTATGCATGGCTTGGCTGTCTGCACGGGACCGGAGCGGGGTTCTATTGGCTCTCGATGTCAGTGCTCGTCTTCGAAGTGACGGAACCGGAAACACGGGACTCCTTCAACGGTGCCAACGGCTTCCTGTTCGCTGTGGCGAGCGGTATTGCCCCCTTGCTCGCAGGCAAGGTGCTCACCACCCTGCCGGAACGTGGCTACCACTTCCTATTTTTGATTTCGTTGGCGCTCTTTCTCGCGGCGGTGCTCTGCACATGGCGGTTGAAAAAGCGCAAGTGCCCTCCCTGTTACGACCTGCGGCTAGGCTTCAACCCAGAATCCTATGGCCCGCTCTGGCGACGCAAGCTGCTGGTCTCGTTTTTCCTCGGCTTTCGTGAGGGCGTGTTGGTCTTCCTGCCGTTCCTGCTGGTGTTTTTGGTCACGCGCAATGAGTTGACAGCAAGCCGCTACCTGCTGATGACCTCGGTGGCTTCGCTGATTGCCTACTATGTCATGAAAAAATTCCTGACCTTCGAACGCCGGCTGTTCTTCGTAACGCTCTCCGCCCTGATGTTGGCGGGATCGGTGGTGTTGTTGCTCTACCGTGTCAACACGTTGTCCCTGTTCACGTTTGGGTTGCTGAACAGCTTGTTCAGCCCGTTGCTGATGATTCCCTACTCGTGCCTGTCCTACGACATCATGGGTCGCTTACCAGAGGCGGAACACCGCAAAGTCGAGTACCTCGTCGTTCGCGAGGCGGCGATCAACGCTGGACGCTGTCTGTCACTAGGAGCGCTGATCGCCTGCGAATTCTGGTTGCCCGATGCGCTCTCCAATCGCATTGCCTTCTTGATCGTCGGGTTCTCTCCCTTGCTGGGCATGATCTACTTCCGACGATCTTCCAACGAATACCAAGAAACGTTCCTGAAACCCAAACTGTAAAAAGGAACTTCGATATGATCGAAGTTCCTACTTTTGGTTCTTATCGCGTTTGGTCTTGCGTTTCGCAAACACAACGGCCAGCGTGAAGGCGATGACCATCACCAACACAAACATAACCGCCATGAAAAAATCCATTCCCACTTTGTAATTCCTCCTCGTGTTCGTCGTACTGCTCTATTGTATCATTCCTTTCCTTCTTGCGAAAATACGAGTTCCCCCTTTTAATAGGAGTAGAAGAAGGGAGGAACTCCAATGTTTCGTAAAACCACCACTTTGTTCCTAACTGGCATGCTCCTCGCCGTTGCTCCGTCCGCTACAGCTACAGCTGCAACCGATATCGCAGTCCTGATTGACGGAAAAGTTCAGCAATATGATCAATCTCCAGTGCTGGTCCAAGATCGCTGCCTGGTGCCGTTGCGCGGGATCTTTGAAACGCTCGGTGCCACCATCACCTGGGAGGAAATGACGCAGTCGGTCACCGCCGTCAAGGGGTCGGACACGATCAAACTGCAGATTGGGTCTTCTGCAGCCACCAAAAACGGTCAAAACCTCACCCTCTCGGTCGCTCCACAGGTGGTGCATGACCGCACGATGGTTCCAGTGCGTTTCGTTGCCGAAGCGCTCGGTGCAGATGTGTATTGGAACGAGGACACCCAGTCGGTTGACATTCGCACCGCGAATTACATCGGCAAGCAATTTCCAAAAGCACCTGCGATGTTGATCGACACGGCAAAGGACTACACCGCTGTCGTGAACACCAACAAAGGCACGTTTAAAATTCATCTGTTTGATAACGACTCGCCGATCACCGTCAACAACTTTGTCTTCCTCGCGCGCGACCACTATTATGACCATGTCAAATTCCACCGGATCATCGAGCGCTTCATGATCCAGACGGGCGATCCGACAGGTAGCGGTGCTGGAGGTCCAGGGTATTCGTTCCAAGACGAATTGCCCCCGAAAAAACCCTACACGCCGGGCATCGTGGCGATGGCGAACGCGGGTCCGAACACCAACGGAAGTCAGTTTTTCATCGGCACCGGAGATGATGTTCAATATCTGAACAAAGCCCCGTTCTACACCGTGTTCGGTGAAGTGAGCGCAGGCATGGACGTTGTGAAGGCGATCGCAGCCACTCCTGTACAGGAAAAGCAGTGGGGCGACGAAAAGTCTTCCCCGATTGAAGTCGTCACGATCGACTCGATTATCATCGAAGAGAAGTAATCGCGGATACGCAAAAAAGAACCGGGCTCAAACCCGGTTCTTTTTCATACCCATCTCCGCCCATCCTCGATGTCGTTTCGCACGATAAAACGGAAACCTTACGATTCCATCGTGTTCTGCAGGAGTTTTTTACAAGTGAGGCGAACAAGGAATTAGACGCAAGTGTGCCACCTTTGCTGAATATGTATATCAGTAACTCTTGGCCATGAAGGGAGTGTAGTCGAATGGCTCAAAATCATCGAAAACGTTACGAGTACACGCCGGATCAAGCCCTGTATCAGCTGGACTTCTACCTCAAAACTTTGGAAGTCCCCTTCACGGTCAAAGACCTGTATCGCAAAGCCTATCACGAGCGACTCGGCCCCCACTACAGTGACGATTGGCTGGACGATCTGGAACAAGATCCAGGTGTCCTCGAAGGTATGAGCGAGCCGTTTACGACCCAGACCATCATTGAGACCTTGATGCGCGGCGGGCACGAGCCGGTCGTGCGCGCGTTGCTCCGTGAGACGCGCGAGTACGGCATCGGGTACTACCAAGCGATGATCGGCCGGATCAACAAACGGAACCAATGAGAAGACCACCGAGGAATCCTCGGTGGCTTTTCTTGCGTTACTTTTGTTTTTGGCGGCGGTACATCATCAGATAGACGACCAGTCCCACGGTGGCAATGATCGTCGCCACCCAGATCCAATTGGCGAAAAACCACAAAGACGGCGGCACGACGGTCCCCCCTTTCTACGCTTCCAAGTGTTTGCTTAATTCCTCGACGAGCCGTTTCAAGGTTCGTTCTGTGCCCGGACCGAAGTCGTGGTCGAGCTGTTCGTATTCCTTCAAGTCGTTGCTCAACACATCGATCAAGTGTTTGACTTCGGAGACGGGAATTTCGTACAGGTTGATCATCTTTTGACTGTCCGACCGCACCTGTAGCACCTCCCTCCTCGCGTTCGCTTTCTAGATAGCATGAGCGAGCGCCTGCTATTTTACGCATGCTGGTGCCCCGACCGCGAAAAAAGCCCCTGAGCGTCTCAGGGGCTTTTTTTATGTACGTCACTTGCCCAGTTTCGGCCAGATCTGTTCGACAGGCACGTTCAGCACCTTCGCTACTTTCTGCGCGACATGGGCTTTGGGCTGAGAATTTTGCTCGATCATGTATTCGAGAGCGAGCGGCGAGACGCCGGTCAATTCGGAGACTTTTTGCAAAGTCAGCCGTTGCTCCTTCATCAGTTGATCCAACGCGTTTGGCGAGGTCATGGGGATGGTGTTCCTCCTAAGTACACAAGTTCCCCACATTATACCACAAAAAAGAGAGCGACCTAGATCGCCCTCACTTCTTGGATGTATAAGTCCGATCGTTGCAGCAAATCTACGAATCCGGTCGCTGTTCGCACCAAGGGTCGTGTCGGACGGTCGTTGGGCACCAGCACGACGATGCCGTCTGTCCCATCGTTGAGCACCACTTGATTGCCCACGAAAAACGAGGTCATCTTGCGCACGAACAGGGCGACGACAGCTGGGTCGAGCGCTCCAAATGCGTTATTTTGCACTTCGTCCAACACACGATAATAACTCAGCGCGTCCTTGTAAACCCGACGCGATGTCATGGCGTTGAACACGTCGGCCACGGCGACGATCCGGCCGATCCGCGAGATCTGGTCGTGTTGCAAGCCACGCGGATACCCACTGCCATCATTGCGCTCATGGTGTTCATAGGCCGCCACCGCAACCCGCTCGTCCACCCCGGAATTGCGCAGGATCTCATAGCCGTACCGCGCATGGTGCTTGACGATCTCGTACTCCTCCATCGTCAAGCGCGAAGGCTTCTGCAAAATCGCAGCGTCAATCTGACACTTGCCGATATCGTGCAGCGTTCCGCCGATCAACAGTTCCTGACGCTCTAAAGGGCCCAACCCCATCCACTCGCCAATCTGCATGCTGAGCAACCCCACCCCAATCGAGTGTTGAAACGTATACTCGTCTATCGTGCGCAAATTGATGATGAGATGTAGGAAATTGGATTCCTTGGAGGAGATCTCCGCCAATTCCCTGAGCAACCGTCTGGTTGGTTCGAAATTGATGCGCCGTTCGGCCCGCGCCTCTAGAAATAAATTCTCCACCGACCCGATCAAATTGCTGTAGCAATCCATCAAGGAAGGCTTCGGCTGCGTGGTGATGATCGTAGGCACCGGACTCTCTGTCGGCAACGGCGCTGAGGGGCCCACCATATGCTCCGCCACCCAGACTTCAATCGTGGCCATCTGCTTGAGCCGCACAATCAATGAGGTGGTCATCTCAGTTCCTTGCGGCAATATCAGTTGCCCCCGCTCGTTGTAGACATCCCGTGACAGAACTGCACCGGGCTGTAAACGGGTGACGTATACCTTGCGCTCCTGAACGATCATGCGCTACCCCTCCCGACACCGTATGACAAGCTATCCAGAAGAATTATACCATTGCCGCTAAATTGTGTATAGACAGAAATTAACCACCGTTAATAGAAAAAGGAGTACGCGTTATCGCGTACCCCTTTTTTTATCGGCTGCCCTTTTCGTATGGTTTGCCAGATGCAGCAGGTGCTTGTGCGCGGCCGACAACGCCCGCCAGCGCGAGGATCGTCAACAGGTACGGAAGTGCGTTCAAGAACTCACTCGGCACATATTGGGTCAATCCGAGCACCTGACCGGAAGCGGCCAACGCGGTGGCGAGGCCAAAGAACAGCGCTGCGCCCATCGCACCGACCGGGTGCCATTTACCAAAAATCATCGCCGCCAGCGCCATGAAACCGTGACCGGAGACCGTCGAGTGCTGGAAGCTCTGCGACATCGCGATCGACAGCGTACCGCCGCCAAGTCCAGCAAGGCCCCCCGAGATGATCACCGCCATGTAACGCATCTTGCGCACGTTGACCCCGACGGTATCAGCCGCGCGCGGATGTTCCCCAACAGCGCGCAGGCGCAAACCGAACGGAGTCTTGTACATCACCCAGTAGGCGATGCCGACGAGGAGGAAGGCCAGGTACGAAGTCGGGTAGATCTGCAAAAAACCAGGCCCGATGATCGGAATGTCGTTGAGGAACGGGATGTTGACTTTGTGGAAAACGTTCTGCACAGTCGTCGTCTGCCCCGCTCCTTCAAACAGTTTCTTGACGACAAATAGCGCAACCCCACCTGCAAAGATATTCAACGCCACACCGGAGACGACTTGGTCGGCCTTGAGGTCGATCGAGGCGACCGCATGCGGCAGTGAGAACAGCATACCCGCGAGCATCGCAGCAAGAATGCCCAACCACGGAGCCAACCAGCCCGGCATGCCTAACGTCTCACCCGTCCAGATCGCCACGACAGCCGCTGCAAATGCACCGATGATCATGAGACCTTCAAGACCGATGTTTACGATACCCGCACGTTCATTGACAACCCCTCCGAGCGCCGCCAGGATCAACGGCGTGGAGAAAATGATCGTTCCGTTGATGATGATAGTCAACATATCGGTAAAGTTCATTTCTCTATACCCCCTGACGACGACGGAACTTGCCGAGCAACCACTTGATCAGCGAAGATGCTGCGACGAAGTAGATAACCATCGAGATGACGATCTGGATCGATTCCGTCGGAATGCCCTCGACCCGTTGCATGTTGTCTGCGCCAAACGACAGGCCCCCGAACAACAACGCGCCAAAGATCACCCCAAACGGGTTGTTGTTGCCAATCAATGCGACTGCGATCCCGTCAAACCCGATGCCGGTAAAGCCGGCGGAGATCGCCATGTTCCCATTGACCCCGAGCACGTCGGTCGCCCCGCCAATTCCGGCAAACATCCCGGAGACGAGCATCGCGAGGAAAATGTTTTTGGGCACGTTCATCCCTGCATATTCGGACGCGTGCGGGTTGAAGCCCACGGCGCGCAATTCATAGCCAGTCGTGGTCTTCATGAGCAACCAGTAGGAGATCAACACGAAGATCAGAGCGAGCAACAGACCCCAGTTGATCCGCGCCCCTTCAAACAGATTGGTCAGCCATTCCGATTGCAACGATGCAGAAGGCAGGATGTCCTTGGAACGTTCTGTTGCGCCCTTGAGCATCGTGCGAATCACGTAGTTGGAACCGAACAGCGCCACATAGTTGAGCATGATCGTCGTGATCACTTCATGCACGCCGAGGCGGGCTTTGAGCCAACCGGCGATCCCTGCGTACACACCGGCTGCGACCATCGCCACCAGCACCGCGACTGCTGCATGGAGCCCTGGTGGCAAGTCCCACGACGCCCCCACCCACGCAGCCGCGAGTTGCCCGACGATAAACTGACCTTCAACGCCGATGTTGAACAGTCCAGTGCGGAACGCAAACGCGACCGCCAGACCTGCAAAAATCAGCGGCGTCACCGCGCGCAGTGTTTCACCAATAAAATACGAGTTACCAAAAATGCCTTGGAAAACGGAACTGTAGCCAGCAATCGGGTCATAGCCCATGAGCAGCATCAGCACCGCGCCCACGAGAAGGCCGAGGATGACGGCCAGCACGGGAACGAGAATCGCGTTCCAGCGCGAGGTTTGCATCGAGCTGATCATGGTTATTTCCCTCCTTTGCCGCCGCCGGCCATCATCAAGCCGAGTTGGTCGTGGTCGGTCTCTGCCGGGTCCACGATGCCGACGATCTCGCCTTCATAGATGACCGCGATGCGGTCGCTGACGTTGAGAACTTCGTCAAGTTCCAACGAAAGCAACAACACGGCCTTGCCTGCATCGCGCTGCTCGATCAGCTTTTTGTGAATGAATTCAATGGCCCCAACGTCCAAACCGCGCGTCGGTTGTGCCGCGATCAGCAGATCCGGGTTGCGGTCGACTTCGCGAGCGATGATCCCCTTTTGCTGGTTCCCGCCAGACAAAGCGCGCGCCGGCGTGAATTCGCTTGGTGTGCGCACGTCGAACTGCTGGATCAGCTTGCGGGCATATTCATAGATCGCGTTGTACCGCAGGACACCGCGCTTGGCGAACGGAGACTTGTAATACGTTTGCAAAACCATGTTCTCGCCGATCGAGTAATCGAGGACGAGCCCATGCTTGTGGCGGTCCTCCGGGATGTGCCCGACGCCCGACTCGACGATCTCGCGCGGCTTGCGGTTCTCCAACGGCTTGCCGTTGAGCAGCACCGAACCGGACTTGACTTTGCGCAGACCCGTGATCGCTTCGATCAACTCCGTCTGCCCATTGCCTTCGATTCCAGCGATGCCGAGAATCTCGCCGGCCTTGACTTCGAGATTCAGCCCGCGCAGAGCAGAAGCCCCACGGTTGCCTTCGACCACGAGGTCCTTGATCTGCAAAACCGGCTCCTTCGGATGCGCCGGGGTCTTGTCTACCTCAAAGGTGACGTGACGGCCGACCATCTTGGACGCGAGTTCATCGACATTGGTCTTCGAAATCGAAACCGCATCGATGTACTTGCCTTTGCGGATGATCGTACAACGGTCACAGACCGCCATGATCTCCTTCAACTTGTGCGTGATGAAGATGATCGTCTTGCCCTCGGAGACGAGGTTTTTCATGATCTCCATCAATTCACCGATCTCCTGCGGGGTCAATACCGCTGTCGGCTCGTCAAAAATCAAGATCTCAGCGCCTCGGTAAAGCGTTTTCAAAATCTCCACGCGCTGTTGCATCCCGACCGAGATATCCTCGATCTTCGCTCGCGGATCGACGCGCAGACCGTAGCGGTCGGAGAGTTCTTGCACATGGCGCTCTGCTTTTTCGATGTCGATCTTGGCGCCTTTTCTCGGTTCCATGCCGAGGATGATGTTCTCGGTGACGGTAAACGGCTCCACCAGCATGAAATGTTGGTGGACCATGCCGATCCCGAGGCGGTTCGCCATGTTCGGGTCGGTGATCTTGACCCGCTCACCACGAATGCGGATCTCGCCCTCCTCTGGCTGGTACAGCCCGAACAAGGTATTCATGAGGGTGGATTTGCCCGCTCCATTCTCTCCGAGCAGGGCGTGAATCTCACCTTTTTCTACGACTAAGTTGATGTTGTCATTTGCTGTAAAACCATTGAATCGCTTGGTGATCCCCAGCATTTCGACGACAGCCGGCATAGCATTCCCTCCCTGCTTTACGGGGCATGATCCAAAAACAAGGCCAGTGTTTGCCCACCAGCCTTGTCTTGGAGTCACAGCTTACTTGAAGTTTTTGAACTCATCAGCGGTCGCCGGAACTTTGATTTCGCCGTTGATGATTTTGGTTTTGTAGGAATCCATCAAGGTGATGACGTCCTTCGGCGTGTTTTTCTCGGTGGTCGCAGCGTAATCGACGCCGCCTTCCTTCAAGCCGAGAACGGTCACTTTGCCGCCTTCGAACTTGTTGGCGCCCAAGTCTTTGGTGACGGCGAAGACTGCGTTGTCTACGCGCTTGACCATCGAGGACAGCGTGTTCGCCGGCGCCAGTTCGTATTGGTCACGGTCAACCCCGATGACCCAGAAACCTTTGCCGCGTTCCTTCGCTTCGGAGAATACGCCGTCGCCGGTCGCGCCCGCTGCGTGGAAGATGATGTCATCGCCTTGTTGGTAGAGTTGGGAAGCCAACAGTTTCCCTTTGTCTTGCTTGTCGAATGCGTCTGCGTAAACGGCGGTAACTTCGGCCGTCGGGTCAACCGCTTTGACACCCGCTTTGAAACCATATTCGAACTTCTCGATCAGCGCGAACTTCACGCCGCCGACAAAGCCTACTTTGTGGGATTTGGACATCTTGGCTGCGAGGACGCCCATCAGGAAGGAACCTTCTTCTTCCTTAAAGGTGATCGCTGCTACGTTTTTCGGGATCTCGCCGCCGAGGTCGGAGTCGATGATGCCGAGTTTGGAATTCGGGTTTGCCTGTGCGACTTTTTTGATGTCATCTGCCATCAGGAAGCCGATGCCCCAGGTGAGGTCCGCGTTGCCTTTTACATAAGATGTCAAGTTCGGTGTGTAGTCTTCGGCGCGATGGGATTCAGCGACTTTTTTCGTAATTCCGAGTTCCTTCTCCGCTTTGACGAGACCTTCGTTGGCCGATTGGTTGAAGGAGTTATCGTGGATGCCGCCCACGTCGGTTACCATTGCAACGGTCATTTTTTTGTCGCCTGCTCCGGTCGTGCCAGTACCCGTAGCATTGTCTGTGCTCTTGTCGGAAGTGCCACAACCGGCTACCAGAGACGCCGCCAAAACGCTTGTCACTGCAAGGCCTAGTACTTTTTTCGCTTTCATCCTGTTTTGTCCCTCACTTTTACGTGGTATAGTGGCTTGCTTGGTTCAGATCATCTCTCGCGTATGTACTTGAAAGTAGGGTTCCCATGTCTTGCCTTAATCTTGCATTCTCTCTCTCTACCCGTCAAGGACGGCGGCGTAGAACATGGAAATGGAACGTGTCGGTTCGGAAGTAATTCGAGGACAACAGCACCGGTTGGTCGTTCGCATCGAAGTGCAATTGCTCAAGCAACAGCAACGCCTCGCCTGCAGGAACATCCAAGGCCGGAAACACGGTGTCGTGGTACGCTACCGGCTTGATCTCCGTCTGCGCGTATGCAATCGGACGACCGGCCGCTTCCAACAACTCAAACAGTGAACCGTCAAACCCTCTCCAACCGTGGCGGAGCACCCGGGTCGGGATGCGGTCTTCACAGTAGACGACAGGATCGCCGTCAGCGGTGCGGATGCGCGTCATACACAGGATCGATTCCCGCTCACTGAGTCCGAGTCGGTCGCGATCTTGCTCGGTGGGCAACATCTCCCCGACCTGCTTCTCGACAGTACCCGGCACACGGTTGGCTCGTTCGATCCACTCCGTGACACTGAACAGTTGCTCAATCCCCGCCCGCACGACCGAACGTTCCGCGAGGAACGTGCCGACCCCGTGACGTCGCACTACCAGACCTTCCTCCTCCAACACCCGCAACGCTTCGCGCAACGTAGCACGCGAGACGCCAAACTGCTTGGCAAGTTCAAACTCAGAGGGCAAGCGGGTTCCTGGTGACCATTCCCCACTACTTGAAAGTTCCTTGATGCGATCGATGACCAGCATGTACAGTGGACGTGTGTCCGGACGTATATGATTCACAGTAACCCCTCCGGTCAGATGTCTGACACCATACCTATTCTACAAGTTTCGACCTTAGTACGCCAGATATTTTTAGCATCTTTACAAAAAAGAAAAATTCTAAATACTAATCTTTACCTTCCCATACATATTCTCGCAAAAAAAGCGACTTCCGATTCATTCGGAAGTCGCTCCTCCTTGCTGCATCATCGCCCATTGATCGCGGGTGACGCGCACTTCGCGTGGCTTGCTGCCTTCAAACGGGCCGACAAATCCACGGTCTTCCATCTGGTCGACCAGCCGCGCTGCGCGGGCATAGCCGACTTTGAGTTTGCGTTGCAACAGCGAGACGGACGCCTGTTGTGTGTCGGTGATCAGCGTGACCGCGTCGTAGAACAGATCGTCGAGATCGGCATCGCTTTGCGCTTTGTCCTCCTCCGCAGTCGGGCCGCTCAAATCGACCGTGTAGTTCGCCTCGCCCTGTGCTTTGGCGTAGGAGACGACGCGCTCAACTTCGGAGTCGGAGAGAAATGCGCCCTGCACCCGCACCGGCTTGGACGCACCGACCGGCAGATAGAGCATGTCCCCGCGCCCCAGCAGTTTCTCAGCACCCGATCCGTCGAGGATCGTGCGCGAGTCCACTTGCGACGAGACGGCGAAGGCGATGCGGGACGGAATGTTCGCCTTGATCACGCCCGTGATGACATCGACCGACGGACGCTGGGTGGCGATGATCATGTGGATGCCCGCCGCCCGCGCCATCTGCGCCAGACGACAGATCGCATCCTCGACATCCCCTGGTGCGACCATCATCAAATCGGCCAACTCGTCGACGATCACGACGATGTACGGCAGCGGTTGCGCGCCTTTTTCTACCATCATCGCGTTGTAGCCATCCATGTTGCGCATGCCGGTTTTCGAGAACAGCTCGTAGCGATGCTCCATTTCCGCTACGACTTTTTTCAGTGCATACGCCGCACGGCGCGGGTCGGTGACGACCGGTGCCATCAGGTGCGGGATGCCGTTGTAGACGTTCAGCTCGACCATTTTCGGGTCGACCATGATGAACTTGACTTCGGACGGTTTGGCCTTGTAGAGAATCGAGGTGATGATCCCGTTGACACAGACCGACTTGCCAGACCCTGTTGCTCCGGCGACGAGAACGTGTGGCATCTTCGCGAGGTTGCCGACGATCGGCTGTCCAGAGATGTCGCGACCGAGCACGACGCTCAGTTTGTTGTCGCTCTGCAGGAATTCCGGCGTCTCCAAGACTTCGCGCAACGTGACGATCGCGACTTCGGAGTTGGGCACTTCGATCCCGACGGCAGACTTGCCAGGGATCGGGGCCTCGATCCGAATGTCCTTCGCCGCCAGCGCCAGCGCGATGTCGTCGGAGAGGTTGACGATCTTCGAGACCTTGACCCCGACAGCCGGCTGCACTTCGTACTGGGTGACAGTCGGGCCGATCTGGGCGTTGATCACTTTGACTTGCACGCCGAAACTCTCAAAGGTCTGCTCCAGCTTGCGCGCGTTCGACTTGACGGCGTTGACCCCTACGCGGGCGGGGCCGTTTTTTGGCAGATCGAGCAGTGACATCGGCGGGACCTCGTAAGGGTCCTCGACTGCCGGGGTGAAATCGAGTTTGACAGCAGCGTCCGACTCCACTTCACCTGGCACGCCCTTGACAGGCATCGTCGGGACGGTCGGTAGTTTCGGTGCGTCCGGTGTCGGTTTCGCGAACGGCTCCGTCGGGAATTGCACCTTGATCTGCGGTGAGTCTGTCGCTTGGATGAAGCGCGGCAGTTCGATCGACGAGGACTCATCAGGAGTCGCATCGGTCTCCCACTGCTGCTCGCGGATCAGTTGGTCGGCAAAACTGCGCACGGTGAAGCCGAGTTCTGCATCGGCTGCCTCCGAAAGCTTCGGGGAGGACGCGATCTCTTGCACGTCAACCTCTGCGACGACCGCATGCTCGTCCTCGCCAACATCCCAAGGCGGCGTGTCTTGTCGAATCGAGATGACATTGTCTTTTTTCTTGGGCTTTTGGGGCTTGTCGTCGACTTCTGAGCTCGGCTCCGCACGCTCTGCGTCACGCTCCGCTTTTTCCTCACGGCGCGCTTCTTGGCGTTCGCGCAACAGGCTCGGCCAATCCCGCACCGCTTCCCAATAGCCAGACATGCGCTTGGCTGCACGGTTCTTGCCGCTCCCAAGCATTTGCACCAGCGATCGCTTGGTGACGAGCAGGATCGAGATCAGACCGCCAATCACCAGTACGAAGAGCGTGCCCGCCGTGTCAAAGAGGTAGTGTGTCGACTGGAACACGACATAGCCTGTCAGCCCACCGCCCGCAGACGGCTTCGGTTGGGCGACGCCGACTTTATTGACGGGCACCTCTGTGTTGTAATTCGCTTGTGCGGAGATCCGGTCGATCGTGGCACTCCACATGTTCGGTGGTTCCTTGAAGTGCCCTTTGTTCAACGTGTCATACAAATTGAGATGCGACCACGTCAAGATCACCACCATGAACAGCGCGACGCCCCACTGCCGGGCTGTCAACTTGATCCGTTCACGCTTGACCATGATGTAGAGCGCACAATAGATCAAGTACCATTCGAGCAACCAATCCCAGTTGCCCCCTAGCAGGATGAACACATAATCGATAATGCGTCCAACCGACCCGGAGGCGGCCAATCCCAATATCGCCATCGCGATCAGCGCGAGACCGATGATTTCGTATTTGAGAAAGTTCTTGGCCTGGTCGATCTTGCTCCCGCCTTGATTTTTCGGTTTGGTTTTGACTTTCGCTCTTGCCATGAACTCGCCTCGTTCCACTTTCAGAATCACTCTTACCATTTCTCCCGCCTACCCCCATTTTCCTCCAAACACGCGCGAAATAAAAAGCCGTCTGCAAGGTGGCAGACGACTTTTTTACACGCACTTACTCGATGATCAAGATACGAGAAACCGGAACGGGCACCGGAGCCCCGTCAGTCTGCTGTACTTGTACCACATCCGGGGAGTTCGTCGATACGATTCGACCGGTTACCACTTGTACACCCTCTCCGTCGGAGAGATGCGGCTTGTTGTTCGAGAGCGTGATGTTCACGGTCTGGCCGCTGTCGGTCACTTCGCGAAGTTTGGATTCTGTTGACATGGTAGCTACCTCCTGTTGCGTTTAGTTAAAAGAGGTTGATCGTCTGCCCTGGTTGAAACGCCGGGTTTAGGTACGATGCAGGTTTCGGGCAGAGCAATCGCACGATTCGACCGTTGCCGGGGAGCTCTGGGAGCGGCTCGACGACCATTTTGACTCCCTGTACTTCCGTTTCGATCCAGTTGTATTGCACGGTGTCCATACCTTCAAAAATGACTTCCTCCGGCATCGCAGACCAGATCAACATCACTGGATCACCCCTTTGTTGTACGAACCTTCACGCGCTTGGCCGATCAATCCGTTGAGTTTGCGCAACGCCGGTCCGATCCCGCCGATCTCGTTGATCAGCCCATACTCCACGGCGTCTCGTCCTACGACGGTCGTGCCGATGTCGCGTGCCAGTTCACCTGTTCGCAGCATCAGTTCGCGGAATCGATGTTCGGTGATCCCCGAATGGGTGGTGACAAAGCGCACGACGCGCTCCTGCATGCGTTCTAAGTACTCAAACGACTGCGGCACACCAATGACCAGACCGGTCAGGCGGATCGGGTGAATCGTCATCGTCGCCGTCTCCGCGATAAACGAATAGTCGGATGCCGTCGCGATCGGCACACCGATGGAGTGACCGCCACCGAGCACCAGTGTGACGGTCGGCTTGCTCAGCGAGGCGATCATTTCTGCCAGCGCCAGACCGGCCTCGACATCGCCGCCGACGGTGTTCAGGATGATCAGTACGCCTTCGATCTTTTTATCTTGTTCCGCACCAACCAGTTGCGGGATGACGTGTTCGTACTTGGTGGTTTTGTTTTGCGGCGGGAGGACGACATGCCCTTCGACCTGCCCGATCACCGAGATGCAGTAAATATTCGAAGCCCCCGTATCTGGGACGGTCGGGGTGCCGAGCGCTTCGATGTTGTCTACCGGCCCTTTCACGATCGGCATGTCCATAGGAGGCATGCCTGGGGGCGGTGTCTGCGGTCCAGCCGGCGGGATGATGCCGGGGGGCATATCCATCTTCCCATTCAACCATTCTTGCATGTGACCACTCTCCTCATCGTTCTCGTGAGTAGTATGACCACCTCGCCCCTGTTCATGCAAAAAAATCCGGCTCCTCACAGAGAGGAGCCGGATTGAATTACACGATTGAATTAGACTTCCATGATGATCGGCAGGATCATCGGACGACGGCGAGTTTGCTCATAGAGGAAACGGCTGAGCGCTTCGCGCACGCCTGTTTTGAGCGAAGACCATTCGCTGACGTTCTCCGAGACCATCCGTTGCAAGGTGCCGGTGACGATCTTGTTCGCTTCTTCGAGCAGTTGCTCAGATTCGCGAACGTAGACGAAACCACGCGAGATGATGTCCGGACCGGAGAGGATCGTGCCGTCCTGCTTGGACAGCGTGACAACCACGACGAGAATCCCGTCTTGGGACAGCAGTTTGCGGTCACGCAGGACGATGTTGCCGACGTCGCCGACCCCGAGACCGTCGATGAGGACGGTGCCAGACGGAACTTTCGAGCCGATGCGCGCCTTGCCATTTTGCAGTTCGATCTGATCGCCAATTTCGACGATGAAGCAATTGTCCGGATCAACACCCGTGCCAACCGCCAGCTCGATATGCTTTTTGAGCATCCGGTATTCACCGTGTACCGGGACGAAGTACTTCGGACGAACCAGCGAGAGCATCAGTTTCAGCTCTTCTTGGCTGGCGTGACCGGAGACGTGGACGCCGGAAACGGATTGGTAGATGACTTTCGCACCGATCTTGAACAGTTGGTCGATCGTGCGCGATACGTATTTTTCGTTGCCTGGGATCGGAGAGGACGCGATGATGACCGTGTCGCCCGGCATGATCTCCACTTTGCGGTGGGTCGCGCGCGCCATACGGGTCAGTGCGGACATCGCCTCACCTTGGGAACCGGTCGAGAGGATCACGACTTTATCTGCCGGGAGTTTGTTGATGTCATCCGCGTCGATCAGCGTGCCCTTGACTACATGCAAGTAGCCGAGCTCCATCGCGACGTTGATGTTGTTGACCATCGAACGACCGACCACGGCGACTTTGCGGCCGAACTTCTCAGCGGATTCGAACACTTGTTGAATCCGGTGCAGGTTGGATGCGAAGGTCGCGAGGATGATGCGGCGTTCTGCTTGGCGGAACGCGTCATCGATCGTTTGCCCAACGACACGCTCGGACATGGTGAAGCCCGGGCGTTCTGCGTTGGTGGAATCGGAGAGCATCGCGAGGACGCCCTTCTCCCCCAGTGCAGCCAGCATGTACATATCCGCATGTTGGCCGTCAACCGGAGTGAAGTCGAACTTGAAGTCCCCGGTGTGTACGATAATCCCCTCCGGCGTGTCGATTGCGAAACCGACCGTGTCCGGGATGGAGTGATTGTTCAGGAACGGAGTGACGGTAAAGACCCCCGCCTTGATCCCCACGCGTGGGGTGATGGTGATGAGCTTGGTGACATCCAAGAGATTGTGTTCCCGCAGCTTGCCCTCTACCAGACCGAGCGTCAGTCGAGTTGCGTACACCGGAACGTTGATGTGCTTCAGGAAGTACGGAAGACCGCCGATGTGGTCCTCATGGCCGTGGGTCAGGAAGACCCCGCGGATTTTGTTTTTGTTCTCGATCAAATACGTGATGTCCGGGATGACGATGTCGATCCCGAGCATTTCTTCCTCTGGGAACTTGAGCCCCGTGTCTACTACGATGATGTCATTACCGAATACGTAGGCTGTCATGTTCTTGCCGATTTCCCCTACGCCGCCCAACGGAATAATCGACAATTTGTTGTTCGTCTTGCTCAAATCTACACCTCCGTTATGAAAAAAACCGTATTTCTACCACTTGTCCTAGTTCGTGTCACCAGAAACCCGTACCAGTCACTTGGTAAATATTATACATGAACCCATCTTTCGTTACAAGAGAACCTGTACCCAGTATTTCCGCGTCGCCTCCCCCTTACTAGTGCTGTTAGATTTACTATGTCCCGCACCGTGGTGATTTATATAGAAAAAAGCCGCCTCTGCTTCCAAATTGGAAGCATGAGGCGGCTTTTTGGTCAAAACGTATTAGTTGTAGTACTCAACTTGGTCGATCGAGTAGCCCCAAGCGGTGACGCTGCCATCGGTTTTCAGGTTCGCAGAGATCGTGTCCCCATCAACGTAGATCCAGAATGCCGCTTTGGTACCGCTGTAGGTGTACTTGGTGACGCCTGCTTTGTCCTTGATGTACACGAAGTCGTAACCAGACTCGGTTTCAAAGCGGGAGAAGTGCAGACCGACTTTGGTTGCGCCCGGTTTGGTGTAGGTGTGGGTTGCGCCGGTGTAGCTATTGGTGTACGGATGCGGGGTGTTGAACGCCAGCGTCTCGTATTTCCAGGAGCCAGTCGGAGCGGAGTTCGGGTACGTAGCGGTCAGCGAGTAGGCGGTGTTGCTGTTCGCGCCGTTGTAACCGATGACTTTTGCGTAGTACGTGCCCGCAGCAGTCGAAGAGTAGGAGATCGCTTCAGCCGTGGTGCTGCCGTTGGTGGAGCTACCGACTTGGGTACCAGCAGAATTGTACAGGTAGAGGTCGTAGTCCAACGGGAGTCCGGACAGCGACAGCGAGATCGTGCCTACGTCTGCCGTGGTGAATTTGAACCAGTCGTTATCGCTGGTGGTGCTGATCTTGCCTGCATACGCGGTGCCAGAGGTGATCGGGCCGTAAGCGGTCGCTTGCGAATCGTTCGGCTCATACGCGTCACCGGTGTTCGGAATCGAAGCGCCGACGCCGACGTTGTCCCAAGCAGCAGTAACTGCGGTCACTTCTGTGGAACCTGCGCCGAACAGATCGGTTGCTGCTTGGATGGTCGCGCTGCGTGCATCCGTGAACTGCGAGGAAGAGGTCATGTACTGCGTCAGAGCGCGGTACCAGACTTTGCCCGCGTTGTCACGAGTGACGCCTGCGGAGGTTACGAAGTTGTAGAACGCTTTGTTCGGAATCCCGGAGTTGGTGTGCACGCCGCCGTTGTCAGACGAGGTGTTCACGTATTGGGACATGTTCGCCGGATCGCCATAAGCGCCCGGGTTGGACATCGAACGCAACGCATCCCCTGCCGTACCCGGTGTGTAGATATCTTCACCGACCAGCCAGTTGTTGTCCGCTTTGTTTTCGATCAGGTTGCCCATCGCGTCCGACCAGGACTCATTGAGCGCGCCGGATTGGTAGGAGTAGACCAGGTTTGCACTGCGTTCGGTGACAGCGTGCGTAATTTCGTGGCCGACAACGTCAGCAGAGCCAGAGAACGCGATGAACGTCGAGCCGTCGCCATCCCCATACACCATCTGCGTACCATTCCAGAACGCGTTGTTGTAGCTGGAGCTGTAGTGAACGGTTTGTTTCATCGTGGCACCCGCGTTGTCAAACGAGTTGCGGCCCAGTTTGTTGTAGTAGTAATCATAGGTCACACCTGCGTAGTAATGCGCGTCAACAGCCGCTTTGTCCGTCCAGACGTTGTCGGTGTCGGTCATCAGTGTGCCCGGCAACGTGGTGCCGTTCGCTGCGGTGTAGGTTTCGATCTTGCCACCGGTCGCGAACATCGGCTTGGTCAGGTCGCGCAGGTAGTAGCCGCTCGCATAGGAATCGGTGTTCAGCGACTTGGTGTCGTTGAGTACACCCGTGCCGGAACCGACAGCTGCTGCGAATTCGACTTTGTCGATTTTGTTCAGGATCGAACCATCATGCGCGTCGACGAACACTTGCCAGTACGCCGGGGAGTTGTTCTCCAGCGTGGAGAGCGTGACGAGGTACGCGAGGTGGTGGGCTTTGTCAGGCGCTTGGTAGATGTAGAGATCCGACGACGAGAGGTCGAAGTTTTTCACATCCGTCAGGCCGGTGTCAGCCTTCGCTTTGTTCAGCGCATCGGTGCTGGAGAGTTTCGCCTTCGTATTCAGACCCTTGATTTTGACTTCCGGGTCGTAGTAACCGTTGATCGAGGAAGCATCGCCGTTTTTGTCAGCGTGCAGGATCAGCTCGTTGCCAAAGACCGGGACGCCTTTGTAGACTTGTTGGAACTTGAACATCTTGGTGTTCAAGGTGTCGGTGGATTGAACGTCCAGTTTCAGTTCATCCACGACAGACTGCATATCGAACAGGTCTTTGTTTTCCTCAAGAATCGCAGTAGCATCGCTGGCATTGTTGAGTTTTTTCGCGGATACTTTACCCGTTACAAAGCTCGGAACGCCTTTTTCGTTGTTCCAAGAGATGCTTTCCTTGCCTTTGGAGTCGGCAGAGATCTTCGCTACCACGGTACCTTGTTTCAGTTTCTTGTCGATTGCTTTGTCTTTGCCAAGCCCAGCTGCGGTTGCGGAGGAACCGGTCGTCGCCACTGCAAATACCAGTGCCGAGACAACGGCCAGCGCTGTCCAACGTTTTGTGTTCATGAATGAACCTCCCTTTGATTTTAGCTATCGTTTTAGTTGCTCAATCTGATTGTTATAAATATATGATAAAACAAATGATATGTAAAGATTTTTTCGAAGATTTTTACTCTTTTTTCAGAATTCGTATAAAAAAACACCCAACCACAGCATGGTCAAGACCCCATTTTGTAGACAGTGAAAAAAGACCCTAAGCCGCAAGCTGGCGCCTGTATTCGACAGGCGTCAGCTTGTTTAGTTTAAGTTG
>NZ_QGGL01000002.1 GCF_003148565.1 Tumebacillus permanentifrigoris | reverse complement strand
GCAACTACTTCAAGTGCGTTGACAAAGCGACCGAGCGCACCGATATCCCGGTAGAGCACACCGCCTAACGTCGACCGATGACTACGCCCACCACCGCCCCTAAAATCCCAATCGCTTGGGAAAATCAGAGTCGGTGGTGGGCGTTGCTGATCCGTTGACCAAACAAGAGGAGGGTATCTGATGACAGGAGTAATGACAGCGATCGCTACGCTCGCACTGGCGGCATTTGTAGTTGCCGGCTGGTGTGCATGGCGAGAGGAACGTATGGAGCGGGAGGTAGCCCGATGAGTAAGTATGGATACCGACGCGAGCGCCCGCAGGCGCCTGCTGTGTGCGTAGTCAACTGCAAGGGGTGCGTTTGGTACTCCGACAACGGAGGGCGGCCTTATTGCCCGTTTCCGTGTGTTAAGCAGGATGGGTGGAAGGCAGTAGGTACTTCCGGCGAGGTTGAACACATGCGGGTGCGTGCGACCCCAAAATCCAGCTAGATTCAGTGAGAAAAACTTACTTCCGCTTCCGAGTCGCGAACTTGTGATTTTGGTGAGGAGTCTTGTGCGGCATGGGCTCTGAGGGACGCTTAGAAAGTCAAAAGCGGAAGTGGGTGCCCTTTTTTACTTCCGAACGGGAAAGGAGGTGATTTGATGGCAAACAGCGGCGAATCGGAAGTTTCAACGAGTGAATTGGCCAAAATTCTAGGGAAAACTGCACGTTGGATCAACGAATTGACCCGAGAAGGTGTGCTGGTCCAGACTGGTCGCGGTAAATATCCGCTCGCAGAAAGCGTTCAGCGTTACGTTGAACACCTCAAAAAGCAGTATGAGGAAGTGGGCGGAATCGATTATGCATTCGAAAAAGCGGCTCATGAGCGCGCGAAACGCGAAAAAGCGGAGATTGAACTGGCCGCAATGCGTGGTCAGATGCACCGAGGCGAGGATATCGCAGCCGTTATGAACGATATGGTCGGCGGCTTCCGGGCGAAAATGCTAGGTTTGCCATCGAAGGTTGCCCCGCAACTCGTTGGGAAGACGGAAACTCCGGTCATTTTGGCGATTTTAACCCAAGAGGTTCACGATTCGCTCTCTGAGTTATCCGATTACGACCCAAGGACGTTCCTCGCTGCCAGCGAGGACTACGTGGAGGTCGATGACGATGAAGATAGCGGCTAAGACTCTCAAACTCTTCGCCGCGATCGCCAAAACCGTCGCTCCTCCACCCGTCCTTACTGTTTCCCAATGGGCGGACGAGTACAGGCGCTTATCGTCGGAATCTTCGGCAGAGCCAGGTCGTTGGAGGACAGATCGGGCTCCGTATCAGCGCGGTATCATGGATGCCGTCAATGATCCGGAGTGTGAAACTGTCGTCGTAATGAGTTCGGCGCAGGTTGGGAAGACAGAGTTGATTCTTAACTCGATCGGTTACTACGTCGATTACGATCCTTCACCAATTATGCTGATCCAACCGACCTTAGAAATGGCCCAAGCCTTTTCAAAAGACCGACTCGCGCCGATGCTCCGCGACAGCCCGACACTTCGCGATAAGGTGAAAGACGTTAAGAGCAAGGACAGCGGAAATACCTTGCTTCACAAAACGTTCGTCGGCGGCCAGATTACGATGGCAGGGGCGAACTCACCGGCTTCGCTTGCGAGCCGACCGATCCGAGTTGTTCTGCTTGATGAAGTTGACCGTTACCCAGCTTCGGCTGGAACGGAAGGCGACCCTGTTTCCCTCGTCACAAAACGAACCACGACTTTCTGGAACCGGAAGCGGATCATGGTTTCCACGCCGACGGTCAAGGGCGCGTCGCGGATCGAGGATGAATACTTAACCAGCACAATGGAGCAGTGGTGTCTACCCTGCCCTTCCTGCGGCGAGCATCAGCCCCTTGAGTGGGAACGTGTTCGATTAGATGATGCTACGATGTTGTGTGACTGCTGCGGGCACCACCATACAGAAATCGAATGGAAAAGCGGAATCGCGGCTGGAAAATGGGTTGCGCAACAACCCGCAAAAAAGCGCGGGTTTCACCTGAACGAGCTCGCTAGTCCATGGAAGCGTTGGTCCGAAATCATTGAAGAGTATCACGATGCAAAATCAGACGACGAAAAGCTCAAAACGTGGTGGAACACCGCCTTGGGGTTACCGTGGGATGAGATGGAGCAGCAGGAGGATGACGATGATCGGATTGAACTAGACGAGGAAACCCTCATGTCCAGACGCGAGGAATATGGCGCGATGGTGCCCGACGAAGTGAAAGTACTAACGGCCAGTGTCGACGTTCAAGGAAACCGCTTGGAAGTCGAGGTCGTCGGATGGGGCCGGGGTAAAGAGTCATGGGGCATCGAATACCGGCAAATCGTTGGAGATCCTGCGAAACCTGAGGTTTGGGGAAAACTTGACGATTACCTTGACCGGATCTGGCGCAGGTCAGACGGAATGGGTTTGCGGGTTGCCTGCACTACGGTTGACTCCGGCGGGCATCACACTTCCGAAGTGTACAAGTATTGCGTCGCGCGAGAGTACCGTAACGTTTGGGCAATCAAGGGCAAAGGCGGGATCGGGGTTCCTGTCATCGGTCGAGTCTCTGAGACGCCCCGTGAAAAAGCTCACCTTTTCATCATTGGCGTAGACGACCTCAAGAGCAAGTTGATGACTCGCCTTAAACATCAGGCGACAGGGCCGGGCTACTGTCACTTCCCTGTAAATCCAGACTCAGGGTATGACATTATGTATTTCAAAGGGTTGCTATCTGAGAAGAAAGTGATCAGGCGACATAGAGGTGTCAAGCGCGTCGAGTGGGTGAAGAAATCCAGCGTTCGAAACGAGCCGCTTGACTTACGGAACTACGCGACGGCAGCTTTAGAAATTCTCAACCCGAACTTGGAGGCTCCTGCGAGGCTGATCGGCGATTATAATGCTTCGATTCCACCGAAGCAAGCCGTCAAAAAACGACGGGGTCGGATGATCAGCAAAGGATATTGAAACTTGAAGGGAGGTGAAAGGAACAAATGGCATGGGATTTGACAACAGCAAAGTCGCATTTGAATGCGTGGTTAACCGCAGAGTTGCAAGTTTCATCGGGTCAAAGCTATACAATCGGATCACGATCTCTCACGAGAGCGAATCTTAGCGAAATTAGCGAGCGCATCAAGTTTTGGCAGAATGAAGTGAAAAAATTGTCCAACGGACGCCGTGGCGCGCGTGTCATGCGCGTTGTTCCGCGCGACTGATGGGAAATCCAGGGCGGGTTGACCGCATGATTGCAGCGATCTCTCCGAAATGGGCGATGAAGCGTGAGATTGCGCGTAAGCAGTTGAGCATCATGAACTCCGGTTACGGGAACCATGGTGCAAGCCGATCTAAAAAATCGTTGATCGGGTGGAATTATGCAGGTGGTAGCCCTGAGGAAGACATCACCGACAACCTCGACGTGCTACGCCAGCGCTCACGTGATCTCCATATGGGTGCAGCTCCCCTCGCAACCGGTGCTCTGAAAACCATACGTACAAACGTGATCGGAACGGGATTGCGGTTGAAACCCGCTTTCGATGCCGATTTTCTTGGTCTGGGTGAACAGGAAGCCCGAGATCTGAAGCGGAGTATTGAACGAGAGTTCGAATTGTGGGCTGACTCTACCGACTGCGATGCGATGCGGATGAACAATTTCAACCAGTTGCAACAGTTGTCGTTCCTATCCATGTTAATGTCTGGGGATGCTTTTGCGTTGTTGCCCCTGAAACCACGACCGAACAACGTATACGATCTGAGAATCCGACTGTTTGAGGCGGATCGCTGCTCCAACCCGGACAAAATACCATCGGGCAAGGATATCAAGGGTGGCGTCGAGGTAGACTCTGACGGCGAAGTCATCGCCTATTGGTTTGTGAACAAACACCCCTTGGGTACAGCCTCCGGGAAAACAGAATGGAACCGAGTCGATGTGCGCGGCAAGGATACAGACCGGAGAAACGTGCTTCATCTCATGGAAGCCGAACGACCGGAGCAACGTCGGGGTATTCCGATCTTAGCTCCGGTCATCGAAGCGTTTAAGCAACTTGGGCGGTATACTGAGGCCGAGCTGATGGCTGCTGTAATCTCCGGGATGTTTACGGTATTCGTAAAATCAGAGGAGTCCGGTGATGGGCCACCACTTGGTCAAGCGTTTGACGTAGACGACCGGGTTGATGATGCTGACGATGCGTCATACGAGATGGGCAATGGCGCGATCGTAGGGCTGAATCCGGGTGAGTCCATTGAGACAGCAAACCCCGGACGCCCGAATACTGCCTTCGACGGGTTCGTCACCTCGATCCTCCGACAGATCGGGTCTGCTCTTGAGGTTCCGTATGAGTTGATGGTTAAAAACTTCACGTCCTCGTATTCAGCCAGTCGCGCCGCACTCTTGGAGGCATGGAAGATGTTCCGCATGCGGCGTAGTTGGTTTGCGGCGGATTTTTGCCAGCCTATTTACGAGGAGTGGTTTGACGAGGCTGTAGCAAAGGGGCGCATCAATGCACCTGGCTACTTTGACGACCCGGTCATCCGCAAGGCATACCGCAAAGCGGAATGGCACGGGCCATCTCCGGGACAGCTTGACCCGCTGAAGGAAGCAAATGCCGCGAAAGTCCGGGTTGAAGAAGGTTTCTCTACCCGAGAACGCGAGACGGCAGAGTTGACCGGCGGTGACTACGAATTGAACATTCGCCAGCGAATTCATGAAGAAAAACTCCGTAAGGATGGGGGTTTGGTATCAAGTGAGCAAGGCACTCAAAAAATTCTGGTCGATGACACGCAACCAGTCGACGAATAGCGGAGAGATCATCATTTACGGTGACATTTCCGATATGAGTTGGTGGGGCGATGAGATCACGCCCAAGCAATTCTCCGAAGATCTCACCGCTCTTGGCGACGTCTCTGAGATCCAAGTTCGAATCAACAGCAATGGTGGTGACGTCTTCGCTGGAATGGCGATCCATTCCATGCTTCGCCGTCACAGCGCGACCGTAACTGTCATGGTGGATGGGTTGGCCGCCTCCATCGCTTCCATAATCGCCATGAGCGGCGACAAGGTCATCATGCCCAAGGGAACGATGATGATGATCCACAACCCATGGAGCTCAGTATGGGGTGGCGATGCCGCGACATTCAGGGAGACGGCAGATCTGCTTGATAAGATCCGCGATTCACTCGTAGACGTTTATCATGCCAAGTCAGGTCTCGATGTTGAGGAAATCAAGTCGCTGATGGATTCTGAGACTTGGTTGTCGGCTGATGAAGCAGTATCAAAAGGGTTTGCAGACGAAGTTGAGGGTGCCATTCCAGTGGTCGCGAATGCGGCGAGCAGGATGGCATTTTTTAATGGCATTAGCTTCGACATGTCACCTTACCGAAACGCGCCGGTCTTGCCTGAGAAGCCTTCGTCTCCGGAAGTTCCGGCAGCACCTAAAAACGAAGGAGCGAAGAAACCTATGACGCTGGAAGAACTGAAGAATCAGCATCCGGAACTGTACGCAACAGCCGTTGCCGATGGGGTGGGCCAGGAACGCAGCCGCATGCAGGCACTTGACGGACTTGTACGTCCGGGTGCGGAGGTGATTATCAACAAGGCCCGCTACGAAACGGGTGCATCGGCAGCTGAAACGGCTTTGGAAATTCTGGCTACGGATAAGAGAACACGAGCCAAACACCTCACTGACTTGCGCAACGACGTCGCTGATTCTGGTCTCGAAGAGGTAGCGCCCGCTACTCCGACTACCAAACCGAGCGTAGCCGAAGAGGAATTCGCGGCCGTCGACGCGATGGCCAAACACATGAACAAAATCCGGGGAGGTAAGTAGGAATGTCTGAACAACTGATATCTTCTACCAGTTGCAGTGCTGATAACCTGTTTGCTGGTGGTGTGCAACGTGCAGTAACCGGTGTTGTAACTTTGAAGGCTGGACTTGCGTATACGCGTGGGACCGTTGTTGGGCTTATCACTGCAGAGGACAAGGCTGTAGCTGCGGACTCGACCAAAACTGATGGCTCCGAACGGCCGAATGGCATCCTGACCGATGATGTTGATGCCACCATGGCTGACGTAATCACCACGGTTTATCTAACCGGTGAGTTCAACGAAGCGGCTTTGACCTTTGGCGGAACCGACACTGCTGATGACCACAAACAAACGCTTCGCGATATCGGCATTTTCCTCAAATCAAACGTGAAAGCATAAGGGGGTTGCACAATGGCTATCAACATCTACACTCCACGTACTATGATGGGCGCGGTTCGACAAATGATGCCAGTCAACACGTTCTTGAAGACCACTTTCTTCGGTGGTGTCGCCAAGACGTTCGTTACGGAAGTGATCGACATCGATTACTACAAGGGTCGCCGCAAGATGGCTCCGTTCGTTTCCCCGCGTCTCGCGGGCAAGGTCATGGAACGTGACGGCTTCCAAACCCAGACCTACAAACCGCCGCTGATCAAACCGCTACGCCCGATCACGTCTGAAGATTTGAAACAGCGCGGCGCTGGTGAAAATTTGTACGCGACGAAATCACCTGACGAACGAGCTTTGGAACTTCTGGCGGAGGATATGATCTACTTGGACGATTCGATTACCCGCCGGGAGGAGTGGATGTGTTCGCAAGTCATGTTTCATGGCAAGGTCCACATGATTGGTGAAGGCGTTGACCAAATGTTGGACTACGGATTCACGAACAAAGTCACACTTTTAGGAGCCGAAAAGTGGGACAGTTCGGAAAGTGACCCGATCGAGGACCTCGAAGACTGGCGCTTGGATATCATCCAAAAATCTGGTATCACGCCCGATACGGTGGTCATGTCCACGGACGTTGTACGCACGTTCGTCAAGCACCCCAAAGTAAAAGAGGTAATGGACAACCTCCGTATCAAACTGGGTCAAATCGAACCGCGTCAACTTCCGAATGGCGTAACGTACATCGGCTCGATTACCAGTTTGGGTCTCGACATCTACAGCTACAACGAGTGGTACTTGGATGACGAAACAGACCCAGCGAACCCGGTTGAAGTTCCGATGGTACCTGCTGGTACGGTTTGCATGGCATCCACTCGTGTCCAGGCATCCATCCATTACGGAGCTGTAACCCTGATGGATACCAAGTCCGAGCAATTCAGCACCTACGAGGGTGAACGCATCCCGGACAGTTGGGTAGAAAAAAACCCAGCGCAACGTTGGCTGCAAATGAACAGCCGCCCGCTGCCAGTCCCGCAAAACGTAGAGAGCTGGCTTGTTGCCAAGGTCCAGTAATGAGCTTCAAGGACTCACTGAATGCCGACATCCGCGCCGTATTCCTCAACCCGGACGAGTTCGCGGAAATTCATCTCATCAACGGCAAGGAAACACCCTGCATCATAGATTTTTCCGCATCCGGTACAGATTTTGAAGGAACCTACGTGAAGCGTTTGACGCTTTACGTAGAGCCTTCAAAGCTCGATAAAAAGCCGATCGTCGATGGCCGACTCCGTATCGGAGACAAGCATTATACTGTGATCTCCGTCTCCGAAACTTCTGGGCTTTTAGATATCGGGCTGGAGGCAAACGAATCATGATCGATGTGGAGATCTCCGATAACATCCAACAAAGCATGAAGTATCTCGAAAGCGCGCCTCAGAAGGTGAGACGCGCTTTTTCTGCAGCTCTAAACCGAACTGCGGCGGGGGTTAGAACAGAGGCCGTCAAAGCAGCGCGGAGCACCTACGAAATCCGCGCTGCCGACGTGCGGCAAACCATCCGTTTCACAAGAGCTAGTGCCAAGGATACGAGTTTGGAATTGAGTTCTAAAGGTGGCAACATTCCGCTCATTCGCTTCAATGTCAAGCCGAAGAACCCACCTAAAAAGCAGCCACGCGTACTCAAGGCTTCCGTTAAAAAAGGTGGAGGTGTGAAACCGATTCGAGGTGCCTTTGTAACCCGAATCGGCGGTCATGTCGGCGTCTTGACGCGGATCGGACGAAAGCGACTTCCGATCAAGGAGTTGTACGGCCCTGCCGTACCGCAAATGCTTGGCGAGATCGGAGTCAAGGAACACATCGAGAAAGAAGCGGAGCGTAGGTTGCTGGAGCGTTTCGATCACGAATTGAAGCGCGCTTTAGGAGGTGGGCAAGAGTGACAAAAGTGGGGTTGATGAAAGCAATTCAATCCTTTTTGCAAGAGAATGTGCGGGAGTTTTCGTTCGAAACCAACGAGCAGACGGAAAAAGCACCAGCGGTGGTGCTCCACGGCTTGCCACCAAAAGGCGAAAAGGATACCCCTGACTTCCCTTTCATCATTGTGCGATTGCTTGAAGGCGAGAGCAATGATTCCGGATCGAAGGCACAAGTGAAACTAATATTCGGCACGTACTCCGAAGACTTTGACGGTATCATCGATTTGATGAACCTCATGGAACGCGTCGAGCAAGCCTTGTTTAAAAAGGGGATTCTCGAAAAAAGGTACCGTATCGAGAATCCATTCAAGTGGAAAGTTCCCGAAGAACAGCCTGCTCCAGAGTGGCTTGGAGAGGCTGTTTCTATTTGGAGCGTTCCACAAGTGACAGAGGAGGTGCAATGGAATGATTAAACACGGTGTATACGGAACAGAAGTGTCTACCAGCACTATCCCAGCTGCTATTGCTGCATCTGGGGTCCCTGTAGTTTTCGGGACGGCACCGATCAACTTGTCCAAACGAACTACTTTGCCCTTCAACGTTCCGGTGCTTTGCAGTAGTTTTGATGAAGCTGTCGAGGCGTTTGGTTACAGTGATAATTGGGAGGAATTTACATTGTGCGAGTTCATCTATTCGCACTTCAAACTCTACGCAGGCGGATCAGTTGTGCTAGTCAACGTCCTTAACCCGTCAGAGCATAAATTGCATACAGCCAACGAACTGATCTCGGTGGTTTCTAAAAAGGTCAAGTTAGAGGACACCGGAATTCTCCCACAATCTGTAGCCATCGACAGCGCCGATCACACCCTAGCTGCCAATGAGTACACCCTGTCCTTTGATGAGGTTGGAAAACTCATCATCCAAATCACGGCTGATCTCACTGAAACAGAATTTTTCATCACATATGATCGGATTGATCCGACAAAGGTGGTATCAACGAATGTGATCGCTGGTTTGGATCTCGTTGATGAGGTGTACCCTCGCTTCAGGATGTTGCCTGGCATCGTAATCGCTCCTGGTTGGTCTCACATTAAGGAAGTCGGGATTAAAATGGTCGAAAAGTCGACGAATATCAATGGTCATTTTCGGTGCCTGACCATCACGGACGTTCCGACGGAGACTGTGATGGTGTGGTCTGGGGTAAAAGCGTGGAAAGACGCAAACTTCCAATCGTCGAATCGACAAATGGTCTGCTGGCCGCTTGTGACGCGCGCCGGGAGGGTGTACCACTTCTCCACACATGCCGCCAGCTTGATTGCTGAAACCGATGCAGACAACCAAGCTGTTCCGTTCGTTTCTCCATCTAACAAGACGTTACAAGTTGATGGCGCGATTCTCGCGGACGGCGTGACGAAGGTGTTCCTCGGCCCGGACCAAGCGGCAACGCTGAACAGCGGAGGCGTTGTAACGGCGTTGAATTTCATCGGCGGATGGAAGTTGTGGGGCAACAGAACGGCTGCATATCCGGATTCCGCCATCGAGCCGAAGGATGCATTCATTCCAGTTCGCCGTATGTTCGACTGGTTGAACAACACGATTACGCTCAAGTATTGGGAGCGTCTTGACGGGCCAATCACAAAACGGCTCGTCGAAGCGATCACTGACGAAGTGAATTTGTGGCTGAACGGACTGACGGCAGTTGGGGTTTTGACCGGTGGTCGCGTGGAGTTCAATGCCTCTGAAAATCCGTCTGCAGACATTCTTGACGGCAAGCTAAAGTTCCATATTTACGCGACCCCGCCCTCCCCGGCAGAGCAAATTGAATTTGTGATCGAATACGACGCTCAATACTTGGGTGCCATCACCGGAGGTGCGACAGCGTGAAACAAATCTCTGAAAAACTGATCAACTATTCGGTGTACCGAAACGGCACCGAATTCCTCGGTACGTCCGATGTCACGCTGCCGGATCTCGAATCCCTTTCAGAAACCGTGAAAGGGGCGGGGATTGCAGGTGAGGTTGAGAGCCCGACCCTTGGTCATTTCGGTTCGATGACCGTCTCACTCAACTGGCGCACTTTGGATGCACCGAACTTCCGGCTCGCGCAACAAAAATCGCATGCGTTGGATTTCCGTGGTTCCATTCAAACCTACGACACTGGCGCAGGCGAATACAAGCCTGTCGGCGTTAAGGTGAGCGTCCGTGGTACTCCGAAGAAGACTTCCCTCGGTAAGCTGGAAGTTGGCGGAACGATGGATACGTCCAATGAACTCGAAGTCACGTACATCAAAGTTTTGATCGACAACAAGATCGTGCTGGAGCTCGACAAATTCAACTTCATCTGCGTGATCGATGGAGTGGATGTCCTGAAAGATGTTCGTGAACAACTCGGAATGTAAAAACGAAAGGGGACATGCAAAATGTCTGAAAAAAACACGGAAAAAACCTATCAATTCTCCAAGAGCATCAAGTTCGAAGGGGTTGATTACTCTGAAATCGTTTTGGACTTTGACAAACTGACGGGCGACGATATCCTCAAAGCTGAATCTCAATATCTCGCAACAGGAGGCGCTTCACACGCACCACGCGAGATGTCCAAAACGTACTTAGTAATTGTCGCTGCGCGAGCGGCCGGTGTGCCTGTTGAACTTTTCAACGCACTTCCAGCTAAAGATTTTTCGAAAATCACGGTGCGAACACAAGGTTTTTTGCTGCAATAGAACTTGGACGGAATCCGGGACAGCTACTTCGACAAGTGGCTGTCTCTTTATCTGTCCGAACGTACACTCCTGTCCCATACTGGCTCGGACTTACATTGCCGGAGCTCCGTTCTTGGTTTCAAGACATAGGAAAAATGAAAAGGGGATGAGGCTGTGTCGAGAGAGTTTGAGATTCTGTTCAAGATCGGTTCTCATCTGACATCGCAATTCACCCGCTCCTTCTCTGATGCGACCAAAATAACCGGTCAACTCGGAGATAATGTCGTGAAACTCGGATCGATGTTCAAGGGGCTGGCCGCAGCTGCGGGCGCGGGTTTCGCAATTAACGAAGCATTCAGCTCGGCGAATGATTTTCAGAAGGCGATGAACCACGTGGCGGCTGCAACTGGAGCGTCGAGTGATGAGATGCGTGATATGCAGGAGCTTTCTAAAAATCTCTATAACAAAAATCTGAATGACGACTGGGAAAGTGTCTCGAAGGCACTCATCACCACGAAAAACGTTACAAAACTGACTGGTTCCGAACTTGAGAATGCCACCAACAATGCTCTCGCGCTGAAAGATACCTTTGAGTTCGATGTCGGTGAGTCGGTAAAAACGGCCGACACAATGATGAAGAACTTCGGGATCACCAGCGATAACGCGTTCGGTCTCGTTGCGCAGGGAGCACAACAGGGGTTGGACAAGTCAGGCGAACTTCTAGACTCCGCAAATGAATACAGCCCACACTTTAAAGCGCTCGGATTCAGTGCTAACGAGATGTTTGACACATTCTCGGCAGGAATGGAATCGGGCGCTTTTAATCTTGACAAAGTTGGCGATGCCGTTAAGGAATTCAATATCCGTGCCAAGGATGGATCTGCAGGGAGCGCGGAAGCCTTTCAAGCACTCGGAATGGACGCCGACAAGATGGCTCAAACATTCGCTAAAAGTGGCCCGGATGCAAAAGCATCATTCGATCAAGTCGTACAAGCGATCTCAGCTATCGAAGATCCGGTCAAAAAAAATCAGATTGGAGTACAGTTGTTCGGTACGCAATTTGAGGACCTTGAGGCTGGTGTAATTGCCGCAATGGGCACAGCGCGTTCACAATTCGACATGACTCAAGGAACGATGGAAAAAATTCGTGAAGTTAGGTTCAATACTGTTGGCGAGGCGTTCAAAGGCATCGGCAGACAACTAGAGACGGGACTGGTCATTCCGCTAGTACAAAAAACTCTACCTGCATTCGATTGGTTAGCTACCAAGATCGAATCAGCTATGCCAGGAATCCAAAAGTTCGGTGGAAGTTTTTTGAGTTTCCTTGCGCCGGTTGGCGGTGTTCTCAAAGACATTGGCGGCTGGATCACGGGGATGTTTGCGAATGATTCATCTGCGTCTTTCCTGAACACCTTCAAAGAAAGTTTTTTGACCTTCGGTGAAACTGGAAAGAGCGTGGTCTCGTCAGTTGTCGCGGGCTTCGAGAAATTCAAACCGGTCATCGAAAAGAATGTGAGTTTCATCATGTCTACAGTAATTCCTACATTTGGCAGAATAGCCGGATTCATTATTAACGATGTAGTGCCGCACATCACAGGAGCGTTTGAAAAAATAGCGCCCTTGTTGACGGGAGTTTTTTCGAAATTTCAACCGATCCTCGAAGGTGTATTTGGTGTATTCAACTTCGTATTTCCGGCCATCGCTTCGATTGTTACAAATGTGGTCGATGCGATCGGCGGAGTGATAGGTGGTCTATTGACCACTTTCGGAGGTGTGATAGATTTCGTAGTGGGAGTTTTCTCGGGTGATTGGGGGAAAGCGTGGGGAGGTGTGAGCGATATTTTCACAGGTATTTTCAGCGCGCTAGGTTCGATTCTAGCCGCTCCGATCAACTTCGCTATCGACATGCTCAATCTCGCTATAGGCGGTCTTAATAGTGTCAAAATAAATGTCCCAGATTGGGTTCCGGGGATCGGTGGTGAAAGTTTCGGTGTTAACATCCCACAAATCCCAAAAATCGGCGGATACGCCGATGGTGGTATTGTCAGTAGTCCTGAAGTGGCATGGGTTGGTGAAGGTGGCGACACAGAGGTTATTGTGCCGATCAACAATTCCAAAAGGTCACAATCCTTGTGGCAAACAGCCGGAAGCATGCTTGGTGTCGACATGGGTGGTGGACAAGGTGGAGGGGGAAGTATTACCGTTCACAACAATCCGACAATCGTGGTGCAGGGCGGCGGGCCGGATGTGCAAGGGCAAGTGGAGCGTGGCTTGAAAAATAACAACGACGATTTGATCTCGAAGTTGAAACAAATCCGACAGCAGGAGGCGAGATTGAGCTATGGCTAAGATCTACACCAGCACACTTGGTGATACATGGGACTCGATCTCATACAAACTGTACGGGACCGAAAAACACATGACGGTGCTCATGGAGGCGAACTCCTCGATCATGAGCACCGTCATTTTTGGCGCGGGCGTTGTGCTCATCGTCCCCGAAGTGGGCACGCAGACGACAACCAACCTGCCGCCGTGGAGGAGGTGACGCGATGGAAGCGCGGCGCGTCGAACTCGATTTGACCTACGAGGGTGTCAATATCTCGCGGGAACTTGCAGGCTATCTCCTCGATTTTTCGTACCAAGACAACGCCGACAAAGCCGACGACTTGCAAATCAGTTTACAAGACGCTTCCGGAGTGTGGCATGGGGGCTGGTTGCCGCGTAAAGGTGACAAGATCGAGGTGGCGATCAAGGTTTTGAATTGGGGATCTGACGAATCCGCCGAAACACTGCCGTGCGGCACGTTCGAAGTGGATACAGTAACTTTCGGAGGTCCGCCTGACGTTGTGCAGCTCAAGGCGGCGTCTATCCCCATCGGAGGAGCCCGTTGGGAAGCACGTTCACAGGGTTGGGAAAACATTCGGTTGTCTGCCATCGCCAAAGACATCGCTGACCGCGCAGGACTAAGCCTTTGGTTGGACATCGTTGACGACCCTCTGTATGACCGTCAAGATCAGGCGGAACAATCTGACCTCGCTTTCCTGCAATCGCTCGCAACAAAAGAAGGTGTCACGACTGTCGTGACAATGACCCAGCTCTGTTTGATAGACGAGGAAAGGTACGAAATGGAGTATCCGATAGAGACGATTGAAAAAGGGAAAAGCAACGTCCTTTCCTACTCGTTTGACAGCTCAACGGTGGATTGCGGATACAGCGCATGTGAAGTCACGTACTTCGATCCTCAGAAAAAAGAAACGTATCGGGGGTATTTCAAACCTTCTTGGGCACCGGAAAACGGACCAGTGCTTAAAATCAACGCTCGTGTCGGATCAAATGAGGAAGCCCAACGCCTCTCGAAAACGGCCTTGCGTGAAAAAAACAAATCCGGAACTCAGGGTAAGTTTTCGCTCGTGGGGGACATCAATCTGATGCAGAGCTTCACTGTTGACGTGGTAGGGTGGGGGGACTTTGACGGCAGGTACATCATAGACAGCGCCACGCACAAAATCGGAAGCGGCGGCTACACGGTGGATTTGTCAGTAAGGAAGGTGTTGTATACATGGTAGTTACAAATCTGTTGCGCGCTGGTATCGTGTCGGCCGTCATCCCGGAGCGTTGCGCGGTGGTGGTGGCATTCAGCGACAAGGATAATCTTGTCTCCCGCGAATTGCCGGTGCTGGTCCCGAAGACGCTGCAAACGAAGTATTTCAGGTTGCCGGACGTCAACGAGAGCGTGCTTTGCGGGTTCCTCGGAAACGGCATCGAAACGGGGTTCTGCCTCGGTGCGTTTTACACGTCCGTTGACACACCCCCCGCTGAAACGACAAATTGTCAGGGTGTATGGTTTGACGACGGTAGCTTTTGCATGCGAGACACTGCGACCGGAAAAATGACCGTGCTCAACAAAGGTGACATTGTCCTGCATCCGGAAGGCGGGGCAGTAGTGATCGAAGGAGACCTCAGAGTCACAGGGCAAATCTACGGGGATGGTTACGAATGATCGGGGCATTGGGTGACGTCGTTTTCGTCGCCTCGGCGGACACGATCCGGACGATTGAGGACTTTAAACGATCGTCATCTGGTCGGTGGGCAACGCACGAAGTTCTCGGAAAAAAACCAGTATCTGAGTACGTTGGCCCGAATCTCGACACGGTTTCATTCAGCGTCCGATTCGACGTTTTGTATGGAATGAACCCGCGCGAGGAATTGAATCGATTGTTAGAAATGCAGCGGTCCGGCGCAGTCGTACCGCTCGTAATCGGTGGAAAAGCACTAGGAGTCAACAAATGGTGTGTGACTTCGTTGGAACAGGACTGGACATCGATCGATAACGAGGGCCGTCTGTTGGTTGCGAAAGCGTCTATAACGCTCACTGAATATGCGTAGGGGGTGGCGGGGTTGTACGAAGTATCTGGGAATCAAGCGGTTAAGGTGAATTTTGGCGCTACGGGGATCGAAGAGATCCTTCAAAACGTTTACACGTCAATCACGACGATGCGCGGTTCCGTTCCGCTTGATCGCGGATTCGGACTCGACCCGTCACTGGACGACCCCTTGCCACTCGCGCGCGCCCGCCTCACCACGCAAGTGATAGATGTGGTCCAGAAGTATGAGCCCCGCGTCGTTGTCTCGTCCGTGACGTTCGCGGAGGACGGCTTCGCAGGTGTTCTTGTGCCTACGGTCAATGTCAGACTAAGGGAAGGAGTTGTGTTGTGAGCGACCTTCAATTCGTCGATTCAGATATCGAAAAAACTACAACTGAGTTGATAGCGGCTTACGAATCGATCACAAACAAAAAATTGTTTCCGGCAGATCCGGTACGTCTTTTTGTGCTGTCGATCGCGACCATCATCGTGCAGCAACGAACGTTACTGAATCTAACAGGGAAGCAAAATCGACTCAGGTATGCAAGCGGGGATTTCTTAGACGGACTTGGAGAGTTCGTCGAGACGACGCGCCTCGAAGCCACTGCCGCGAAGGTACTTGTACGCTTCTCACTTTCCGCACCTCAGACAAGCATCATCTACATTCCTTCTGGTCGGCGGGTAACTCCCGGTGCTGGCATCTACTTTGCGACAATCGCAGGGACAGAACTTCAGCCAGGCGCGATGCACGCGGACATTTGGTGCGAGTGCTTGCAGGCCGGAACACTCGGGAACGGATTCGTTATCGGACAAATCAACAGCATCGTCGATCCACAACCTTGGCTCGCTCGTGTCGAGAATATTACGATCAGTGCAGGTGGATCAGATCGCGAAGATGACGAACCATTTCGTGAACGAATTAGAAGTGCTCCTGAGAAGTTTTCGGTAGCCGGTCCGGACGGAGCCTATCGCGCGATCGCCAAGTCTGTTGACTCAGGAATTATCGATGTGGTTGTGACCTCCCCGTCTCCGGGGGTCGTGGAGATTAGACCTCTGATGGAGCAAGGGGAGATGCCAACGTCCAACGTCATTAACGCAGTGCTCGCGGCATGTAGTGACAAACGAGTGCGACCATTGACAGACCATGTCACAGTTTTGGCTCCGGACCAAGTAGCGTTTGAAGTCGATTTCACCTACTGGATCAGTAGCGATCGCATGACGGACGTTGCGGGTATTCAATCCGCTGTACAATTTGCCGTCGACGATTACGTTGTGTGGCAGAAGTCGAAATTGGGACGTGACATCAACGGGTCTGAATTAACCCGACGGATTCTGAACGCTGGTGCGAGCCGCGCGGAGGTTCGGTTACCTATTTACTACCAACTAGAACCTACACAGGTAGCTTCCGACGACGGAGTGAGCATAGTCTACGGAGGTCTTGAGGATGCGTAGCTTACTCGACATCCATCTACTTGAATTGGTTCCTCCGAATTTACGAAGGGACAGTGACGTTGAAGCTCTCGCTGAAGCGATTAACCAACAATTGCTTGCGATCACACAGGCTATCCCAACAGTGGCCATCCTCCAATCGCTCGACTCTCTTTCAGCTGAGATGGTGGATGAACTAGCTTGGCAGTTTCACGTCGACTTTTACGATCCAACTCTCCCAATTGAGCAGCGTAGGGAATTGGTGAAGAAGTCACTTGCTTGGCACCGGAGAAAAGGCACGCCTGCTGCGGTCGAGGAACTGATTACGACGCTGTTCGGAGAGGGCCATGTAGAAGAATGGTTCGATTATGGCGGCGCTCCCTTTTCGTTCCGTGTCCACACGAACAACAAATCTGTCACGCAAGAACGTGCATTAGAGTTCACGCGAGCGGTAAACTCCGTGAAAAACGCGAGATCGATTCTAGAAAAAGTGGTTGTCGGGGATAGCGAGAATTTTCCACTTTATTACGGCGGAGCTATTCACATCGGTGACAACCTAACGATAAGGCAGGTGTAAAAATTATGAGCTCATTCGGTGGTGTAGTTTTCACAGCTCGGGGGCGCACCCTCCAACTGAAAGCGCAGACGGGTGTTGAGATCAAGTACACTCGGTTTGCAGTCGGTGACGGCGAACTGAACGGCAGATCGATCCTCGATCTCAACGCATTGGTGAGCGAACGGAAGTCGCTCGCTATCTCGAAGTTGAAAGTTCGCCCGGATGGAACGGCGGTCGTTGGCGCTGTGTTGTCTAATCAGGCGGTTGTTGCGGGCTTCTACTTTCGAGAGATCGGAGTTTTCGCTCTCGATCCAGACGTAGGTGAAATCTTGTACTGCTACGGAAACGCTGGGACCAACGTGGAGTACATCCCGGCAGTAGGAGGGCCGGAGGTCATAGAGAAGGCCATCGACATCGTCGTGGTCGTCGGAAACGCAACCAACGTCAGCGCAGTGATGAATACCTCTCTCTTGTTCGCAACTCAAGGAGATTTTCAAAGTCACGTTAACGACAAGAACAACCCCCACGATGTCACCGCCGCTCAGATTGGAGCCTTACCTACTTCCGCACTTGGTAAACCAGGAGGCGCAGCTTCACTTGATTCAAACGGTAAGGTGCTGTCAGGCCAACTTCCAGCGCTCAACTACATCCTGACTTCCAGCGCAGGCGCACCGGGTGGTGTTGCCACTCTGGGGTCAGACGGTCATGTCACCACAGCCCAATTACCGATCGCCACGTCAGCGGCGTTGGGCGTGGTGAAGCCGGGTGCAAACATGACGGTCAGCGCGGATGGTTCCCTGAACGCTCCTGCCCCTCCTGCTCCATACACGCTCGTAGCCGCGACTGTATCGGCATTAGGTGGTGTACGTGTAACACAAGTTCCGACCTCGGGCAATCCATACGCCGCGATCCGTGTAATCGATGTGAACGACGTTCTGATCGACGTGACGACCGCGAAGGCTCTCGCGACGTATACGCCGGGGTACAAGGCAACCTTCCAAGTGATGGCATCGATACGGGTCAAAACTTCGCAAACAAACGTAAAACTTGAAATCAGCTACACAAGCGGAGGTGGCGCCCAAACAATGACCATCATCAATCAACCGATGCCGGTCGGAGAATGGAGCCTCCCTGTCGCAGTCATCAACGCCACAACCGCAACGACCATCAGTGTTGTAGCGACGGCGAGCATTGCGAATCAAGTAAATGTCACGACGAACGTTCAGGGGGTGTAGTTTTCATGTCTCAACTATATGTAGCAGGTACCGCCCTCCCGTCACAGGTGCTCACCGGCACCACGTTTAGCGCAGGTACGAACTACAACGCCGCCGGTACAATGCCGAACAATGGCTCACTCAACTACACACCAGGAGTTGCCGCCTTGACGATCCCGCTCGGCTACACGTCGGGCGGCACGATCGCCGGAGATGCCAAACTGCTCGCGGCGAACATCATCGCAGGAAAATCCATTTTCGGGGTTGCTGGGACGGCAAATCGTTTCGTAAAGGGTACTGTCACGAGCGACGCCAGCGGGAATGTCACGGTATCGGGTCTTGGTTTTACGCCGCTCTACATCATGGTCTTGAGTCAGCTTACACAGGCCAATGGCGGATACTCTGCGACGATCGTGTACATGTCGACCGACAAATACCAGACGTTTCCTTTCTCCGGTGTCAGAACAGATTATGACTACGTTTACTACACGGGCAACGGCGGGAGTGTTATCGGGTCAAACCTCGATGGTACGAACAGCTACGTCAACGGTACGGGTTTCAAACTCAAACTTGGGGCGAACAGCATCGCGTGCACCTACATCGCAATTGGCTAAGGGAGGGATTCACTTGCAAATCGGACATAGGCTCTACTATCTGAAAACCGTCGGCAATGTCGTGCTGATCCGGGAGGAGCGCGATGGAGTTGCACGGGACACATCCGTTGAGGAGGATTTTACGATTTACGAACCTCTCCGACAACTCTCGCCAGACGCAGTGGACTACCTACAGCTGGAACTCGGCGAGATCCGCGAACAACTGGCGCGAGGATACATGCCATCGAGGGTCAATCCAGAAACCAAAAACATCGAGTGGAGCCTTCCAGTGGCGGGCGATCTCGAACAAAACCGCACCACGAAGATCGAACAACTGAACTGGTGCTACAAACGAGATGTCGAAGCAGGGTTTCAGTCGGCCGCTCTTGGAATGGAGCACATGTATCCTTCTGATGCGGAAGCTCGTGAAAATCTCCAACTCGTCATCAAGCGGCTGGAGATCGGGGAGAAGCAGGCGCTCACCGCCGGCATCGACTTGAGTAAGCCAGAGAACCGTCCGACCTTCCCGTACCTGACAATCGATGCAGGACCGCTTCCGCATAATCTCGATCAACTGGAACAGGTATTCGCCGACGGCGTTGACGCGGCGGGCCCGGCGTTGGAAAAATTCCGCACACTTCGTGAACGGGCTATGGCGGCGACATCGAATGAAGATCTACAGGCGATCCAATGTTAGACGAGCTGGTGGCAGGCGACATCCTGCTCGTGCGTGGCAAGGATTTGCACCGCAAGCGACGCGAGCGTTTTCGTTGGCTCCTGTCCGCTGCGATCTCCGGGCTGACCGGCAGCGAGTATACGCATGCGGCACTGTACATCGGTCACGGTCTCATCATCGACGTGGACGTTGGCCGATGCGTGGCGGTACGCAACATTGACGAGTTGGACTGCTTCGACGTTTTCCGGGTGGCGGGAGCCACAGTTACGGAGCGTCAACTGGCAGTCTATTTTTGTACGACGCAACGGCTTCGAAAATACGATTACGGCGCTGTTCTGTCCATCGGACTCGAACGGCTTTTCGGCGTACCGTTTTCGGGATCGAAAGATGATCCGCGACGCTGGTTCTGTTTCGAGTTGGTCGCGGCGGCGTACAAGTTGTCCAACACGCCGTGGCGCACGACCGGGGGTGATCTCGAAAATCACAAGCGCTTGGGAAAATCAAAATGTGCTTTAGAGGAGGTATTAGGGTGAACTGGGAAACGCCTTTAAAACTAGGTTCGGCAGCGGGCGGCGGAGTGGTAGGCTATCTGTTTGGCGGGTGGTATTTTCTCCTGAGCGCGCTTCTTGCGTTGGTGGTGATTGACTACGCCACTGGCATGCTTGCAGCGGGTAAAGAGGGGAATCTGAACAGCAAGGTCGGAACGCGTGGCATCCCGAAGAAAATTACGATGCTACTGCTCGTTGCAGTAGCGCACTTGATCGACGGCGTACTCGGCACCGGCAATTCTATGCGTGACGCAGCGGCGTACTTCTACATTGCAAACGAACTGCTGTCCATCATAGAGAACGCCGGGCGGCTGGGCGCACCCGTGCCAGATGTATTGGTGCGAGCTGTTCAGGTACTAAAACAAAAAAACAGCGAAAAGTAGGGCTCCGCGAGGCACGCGGGGCCCTTTCTACACCCGAAAACAGAGGAGGAAAATTTTATGACAAAACTTTTGGTTCTTGATCCGGGTCACGGCGGTCGTGATCCGGGCGCTGTAGGCGCTCACCTGCGCGAGTCGGACGTCAACCTGCGTGTATCCCTACTCCTGCGTGACGCTCTCGATCGTTCCGGGGTGCGCGTGCTGATGACGAGAGAGACTGACGTGTTGCCGCTCAAGTCCGGCACTGTTGGCGAGGATCTCGCGTACCGCGCCCGCATCGCAAACAATGCGGGCGCTGACCTGTACGTCTCCTGGCACTACGACTCATCGGACAACCCATCCACGGATGGTGTATCGGTGTGGGTCCACCCGTCGCAGAAGGGCAAGCGCACTGAGCAGTGGGCCAAAGCGATCTCTGCCAGCATCGCTACAGCCGCCAGCCAGAAGGATCGCGGCGTGAACTTCGGGGACTTCCAAGTCCTGCGCGATACCGCGATGGATGCCGTGCTGATCGAAGGTGGTTTCATTTCCTGCCGGGAAGAGGAGGGGCGCATGGCGGATGGTGCATTCCTGCTCCAGCAAGCTGAGGGGGCGGCTGCGGCGCTGTGCGGTATCCTTGGGGCCGCATACGTGCCACCGTCCAGTGGAGCGCCGACCTGCGACAAGCAAGTAGCGGAGGATGTGATCGCACTCTACAGCCAGCTCGCGAAGCGTGCAACGCCTGCTATGGTGGTCGCGGCCAACTTCGCCGCCAACGCCGTCCGGCGCGCCGCTGGCATCCCGATCACGACCGACCTTGGTAAGCCTAGCGCAGAGGCGGCGGGGCGCATGGAGGCGATAGCGCAGGCCGTGTGGTGGACCGCATCCCCGGAGGCGCAGGAGTGCCACCACATCGCGGCGGATTCACTCCGTGCGTGTAGAGCCTGATGTATAGTTGACAGATTCGATGATTTTAGGATAAGCAGTTGCTACTGCGACAGAGGAGGCCCCCTTGGTTGGATCAAGAAAAAGGGGATGACACCATGAACGACATCACGATAGCCAACGAAGATTGTAGGGATATGTTTCGACGCATCGAATCGGAGTCAGTCGATCTGGCGCTCACCGATCCGCCGTATGGGATCGACTTCTACTCAAACGCAAGGCGTAAATCTGACCTCGCTACGACGAAGGGGATTTTGAACGATGGTAAGGGAAACCTCCCGTTCCTCGAAGAAGTGGCAGCGGAGTTGTACCGGGTGCTGAAACCGAACACCCACCTATACTGGTTCACGCGGTGGGACAAGGTAGAGGAGCACCTGCCGATGCTCAGGCGGTGCGGTTTCAGCCCTAAAAACGCCATGATTTGGGTCAAGGGCGGCGGCGGTATGGGTGACCTCACCGGCGCGTATGCACCGGACTATGAGATCATCCTGTTTTTGCACAAAGGCCGGCGACCGCTGAATGAAGTGGAAGGGAAAAAGCGGCATTCTGATGTGGTGCGCTTCACCAAGATTGCATCGAACAACCTGCTTCACTCACATCAGAAGCCAACCGCACTATTGGAGTTCCTGATACGCAAGTCCAGCTCTGACGGTGACATGGTGATCGACCCGTTCCTTGGATCGGGGAGCACGGCAATTGCGGCCCGGAACACCGGCAGGCGGTTCGTGGGGTGCGAGCTGTCGCCGGATATCTACGCTGTCGCCAAGGCACAACTGCAGACTTGCTGATAAATCGCCCCTCGGCCCGCGTGGTCGAGGGGCTTTTTGCGTTGCAGCGGGCACACGGATGGGTCGCGTGGTGTGAATCGCAAGGAGCGCCCGGCGCTGATCGGAGGGGGTGAGGGTGGAATATTTTCAGATTCCTAAATGCATGAAACAATCCACAAGTGACCTTATTCGATATGTTGATTATCACACATTTGTATATATTCAGGTTGATTGTTATCTAATCAACAATAAGACACTAGATTATCTACGTGCATGTTTAGTGAATGATATGTGTTTTATATCAATATGAAGTTAATTACAGCATTAGTTAACCCGAAGGAATAATGCATTGCATATACTTGCCGTTTTGTCAAACGGTCATTCGAGGCATTGATATCATTGAAGTCTATCAGGTGTAATAGTTTGTTACCAAATAGCTACTTTTGTGAATAATAGTATGATAATTTCGCACACGAAGAATGAATTTATGATACTTCATTCATACGTGTTATGAGTAATCGTTATATTTTAGTGTTTATATAACATAAACTTGAATGTGGATAAACATATGTAGTAATTATTTGTTTCTTATAAACTGGTTGAAATTAACAAGTGCGAACAAATGGCGAACAGTAGCAATTGAGACGATCGACCCTCTGAACGCCCCGACCACCGCCTACCTTGGCCGCTGCTGATCGTCGCCGCGCTCGCAGAGAGGTGGCTGCCACCTCTCTGCGCCGGACATCACGCCGGCAGAGCGTTCACATCCGCGAGGCCGCCGTGCATACCTTAGAGATCGACGACTTGAAGCCGTGGCACCGCGAGTACCTGGCGCAGTTTCTGACCAGCACCACCGACCACGAGGTCACCGTCACAGAGCTCAACCGCGTGCGAGCCGATCCTCGAGCACGACGGACTCAAGGCGTTGAAGGTGATCGCGAATGGATTCACCCCGGAACAAACAAAAGCCCCCGACCTAATGGCCGGGGGCTTTTTTTATATTCTCAAGCGCTTGGGATTTCTTCGTAAGTCCAGCCTGATGACAACCATGTCGCGAGTTCTTCTTTGCTCGATATGGTTTCTGTTGCTACGTCGCAGACAAACATTTGGTATTCGTGAATCCAAGATACTTCGGTAACGGTGGAGCATTCCCAGTCATCTGCGTAATATGTAATTTCTTTATTCGGAACAAAAGGGAGTTCTAGTACCTTGGTGAGTGGTATCATTTTTGATACATTTTCCACTTCAAGGCTAATCAGGATGTGGAATTCTACTCTGAACATGGCCCCGCCCCTTTCAGGTGCGAGTTGGTTTCTTGGAGATCGCATGCTTGGGTTTTTACACGCAAACGTTCTTTCTCTGACTTCAGCACGGCGATCTCTTCGACCAACTTCTGATTTGCTACGAACAACTGCCCGTACTTCGTCCGTAGGGCGTTGTTTTCATTGCGTAGGGCACCGAGTTCAGCGGTGATCCCCTCAACTATGTCAGCGAATGCAGAGACGGGCTGACGGGTAGCGATGAACGCCATGAGGTCATCGTGATTGACCTTCCAACCAATTTGTCGGTGGTCACCCGGAGACTGTCCGATCAACGTTCCTTCGCGTAACCAGCGGCGCACCGTTTGGATCGACTCTGTGATTCCATGTTTCTTCAAGATTTCAAACGCCTGCTCTACGGTGTACTCTTCCAAACTCGTTGGCCCCTTTCAATGTTTCGTTATGTAATATTACCATATAAAACATTGAGGCGCAATAGCAATGTTTCAGCCTGTAATATTGGTATGACCGCCTACCCCTTAGCTGGGATCATTGGCGGCCATTTTTTTATGCAGCGGCTTCAAACCTCCGTGCGCGGTTGCGCTGATCCTTGCCAAAACGTAGCCTGGTATCTGGTCGGTCGCCCTCTGATCGCGGCTGTTGCGGATCTCGACTTCGCCGTCGTCGTCAACAGCGAAACTGTACGATCGTGAGACGGTGGTGCAGACGAGAATCCCGGCGAGCTGACCCGTTACCTGAGCAACGCGCCATACCTTATTTCTTGTTTCCCACACTTTAAACACACCTCTATCAATGTTATACTTTTTACTGAAAGTCATAATCATTTTAAGTGAGGTGTTCTAATGATTCAACGAGAAGAATTCTTGCCACCGACACCGGGCTACAAGTTTGATCAAATGCCGCCCGATCCATTCCGTTATGAAGGACCAGATCCGCATTGCAACGATGTACCGATTGGTCCGTACTCTCTGACGGAGGTTGGGCCAGGACCACTGGGTGGTTGGGAGAGAACAGATCCGCATAACGCAGCAGTTGTGGAGTATGACCCCGAACCTTGGCCGCCTGGTGGTTTGCGAGAGATTGGCCCGGGGCCACATTCGCTGCACTCCAGCGACAAAGTTGAGGTCGGTCCAGACCTTTACGTGGAGGCAGCTTCGTCGGTGCCTGTGCAAATCCCACCCGGTCCATTAATTAGGGGAGAGGTAGCGCCGCCTGCCAAAGAGCAGGATATGCCTCCGGGACCATATCGCTTCGGTGATGTTTTGCCACATACGCACAATTAGAGTAAATTGTACCTATATAAGAAGGTCGCCCTCTGTTGATCGCAGGGCGGCCTTCTTACCGCTTATACATCCTCAATACTTTTCCAGATACACATGCCACGCCACTTGAAACTGCATCAGACACGCCCTCTCTGCAAATTGGTCTATAAAAAACACTCTAAAGTGGTTCTTTTTTCTAGTCAACCTCTCCGTTACGCTAGAAGCACAGAGAGTAGCAGTGGAGAGGGGAACATCAGATGACACAACCGATGCGGCGCAAGGAATTTACCATTGGCGAACAACAAGAGATCGAACAATTTCTGCACGAGGTGAGCTACGGACACCTCGGCATGATCGGCGAGGACGGCTGGCCACACATCGTGGCGCTTAACTTCGTCTATGTAGAGGGCCACTTTTATGTTCATGGGAGCAAGATCGGGGAGAAGATGCGACTGCTCGGCAGCGACCCGCGTGTGACGTTCTCTGTCGCGAAGGAATACGCGATCATCCCGTCCTACTTTTCCGACCCGAAACTGGCGTGCCCGGCGACAGCGTTTTTCAAGTCCGTGCTGGCGCGTGGACGGGCAATTCTGGTAGAAGACCTGCACGAAAAAGCCCGCGCATTCAGCGCGTTCATGTCGAAACTACAGCCAGAAGGGGGTTACGACGAGATCGACCCGGCGGATGACGAGTACCGCAAAAACTTGCTCGGCGTCGCGCTGATCCGCCTCGATGTCGAGGACCTCTCCGCCAAATTCAAGTTCGGGCAGAACCTCACAGAACCGCGCCGCGAGAAACTGATCCACAACCTCCAAGATCGCAACCAAAACCTCGACGCGGAAACGATCGAGTTGATGAAAAAATACTGCCCCGCACACAAGGAGTAGTCAAAAAAAGCCTGTGGTTCTCGAGGCGAGAACCACAGGCTTTTTTCGCATGTATCCCATCAAACGGAGATGTCCAGACTCTGTCCCAGATTCGGGTCCAGTGAGGCGTTGAGGTTGTTGACAATTTGCAGCGACACACTTTGCATCGCTTGGCTCTGCCCAGCGGCGAGAACTTGTTTCAAAGCCCAGAGATCGACAGCTTGTCCGACACTTCCAACGTTCATTTTTATATACACCTCCACTTCTCATTATAAAGGAAGGGACTTCCACCTGTCATGTCGTAATGAAGCGAGTAGAACGAATCAACCCGCGCAACAAGAGGAGGAAATCACATGCTGGCCGCATTGTCTGAACAACTCACGAAGTGCCTCCAAGCTGCCCAAGGCACGTTTGGTGTCGCGATTCACCATTTCCAATCGCAGGAAACCTTCCACTACAACGCCGACGAGGTGTTTTTTGCCGCATCGATCATCAAAGTTCCGGTGATGGCGGCCGTTTTTGACCAAGCATCCAAAGGCGTGCTCACGATGGCGGAGACCATGACCCTGCGCACCGAGGACAAAGCGCCTGGTTCTGGCATCCTCTCCAATCTCAGCACCGGTCTGGAGATCTCGATCTGGGACTTGGTCGTGCTGATGATCATCGAGTCGGACAACACCGCCACCAATATGTTGATCGACCGCATCGGCATGGAAACGGTGCAAGCGTGTATGCAGGAGTGGGGGATGGAGCAGACCCGCATCTACAACAAACTCGCCGTGATCCCCGCCAACCTCCAGCACGTCAATACGATCTCCCCGCGCGAGATGACCGACTTCATGATCAAACTCGCAGAGAGCAAGATCGTGTCTTGGAAAGCCTGCCGGGAGATGGTCGACATCCTCAAGCAACAAAAGTTCAACGACGGCATCCCGAGCCTCCTGCCGACCCGTGATGAACAAGTGGGGGAGTTCCCAACCTTTGAGATGGCACACAAAACCGGCTGGGTGCGCACGGTGGAAAACGACTGCGGTTTGCTCTACTTCCCAGGACACACCTTCGCGATCTCGATCTTCACCAAGGATGTCACCGACAAGCCGGCCACCAAGCGTGTGATGGGCGAGATCGGGCTCCACTTGTACAATGCGTTACAAAGATAATGTCTGTGTAATATAATAACCAAATGGCAACACACATCTGCGACGTACCGTCGGATGTGTGTTGTTTTGTGTTTTTTATCGAGTTCTGAAAGGGCTTTCTTCACAACACACAAAACTTGGCACGATGCTTGCAACGATTGAGGAAATGAAAAGGCTTTCATTTTCCGATCCTGAGGAGGAATTACAAGCATGAAAAAATTATCAACGCTCATGTTGTCGCTTCTGCTGGTCTTCGCACTGGTCCTGACCGGTTGCGGCAGCAAGGACACGAGCGGCACGGCATCTACAGACACGGGCAAGAAAAAAATCAAAATCGGCGTTTCCGTCGCGACTTCCCAAGAAGCGGTCTACAAGTTCATGGAACAAGCGATGCGCGACAACATCGACAAAGACGGTGTCGAACTGGAATGGGTTTCCGCGAACAACGATGCCAACAAGCAAATGGGCGACGTGGAAAACCTGATCGCGAAAAAAGTAGACGTGATCATCCTGCACGCGGTCAACACCGGCACCGCGAAAAACATCGTCAAAAAAGCTGATGCTGCAAAAATCCCGGTCGTCGCGATGGACCGTCTGCCTGATAATTCGAAAGTAACCGCTTACGTCACCGCTGACTCGTTCAAAGTCGGTCAAACCCAAGCGGAGTTCATCCTCAAACAACTCAACAACAAAGGCAACGTCGTCATCCTCGAAGGCGAAGCGGGCAACTCGGTCGCCAAGCAGATCACCGATGGCAACAAAGACATGCTCTCCAAACAACCGGACGTGAAGATCATCGCCGACCAACCGCACCAAGGCTGGGCGCGTGACAAAGCGCTGGCGACGATCGAGAACTTGATCGCCAAAGGCGAAAAAATCGACGCTGTCCTCGCGAACAACTCCGGCATGGCGATGGGGGCTGTACAAGCGCTCAAAGCAAAAGGTTTGATCGACAAAGTTTCTGTCATCGGTTCTGACGCAGACAAAGACGCGTCCACCTCGATCATGCACAACGAACTGCGCGCTGACATCGACAAAAAACCGTATGACCTCGGCCTTGGCGCTTACAAAATCGCTGTCGCAACGGCGAAGGGCGAGAAGTGGCAAGATACGGTGACCGGCCTCGGCACCGCATCCACCACCGACAATGGGGAAGCTGGCAAAGTTGATGTGCTGCTCACCCCGATCAAACTGATCACCAAAGACAATGTCAAGGACATGGAACAACGTTGGGGCAAACTCGAGTAGTCGCCCACATCCCTCGCGAGCGGCCGACGTGGCCGCTTGCGTTTTTCTTGGAGGTGAAGCAAGTCGATGATCAAGCTGGAAATGAAAGGTATCCTCAAGGAATTTCCCGGTGTTCGCGCCTTGAACAATGTCACATTTACCGCAGAGCGCGGTGAAGTGTTGGCACTGCTGGGGGAAAACGGAGCGGGGAAGTCCACGCTGATGAAAATCCTGTCGGGCGTCTATGCGCATGGCACCTACGAGGGCGAGATCCTCGTCGACGGACAAGTCTGCAAGTTTGCGAACACCCGCGAGGCGGAACACGCCGGCATCGCGATCATTCACCAAGAGTTGAACTTGATCCCCGGCCTCTCGATTGCGGAGAACGTGTTTCTCGGTCGTGAGCCCAAGACCAAGTTTGGCACGATCGATTGGAAGCGCGTACACCGTGAGACGCAGGAGTTGCTCGTGCGTCTGCATCTGCCATTTCGCCCGACCGATCTCGTCTCAGCGCTCTCCGTCGGCCAACAGCAGATGATTGAAATTGCCAAAGCGATCTCGATCAAAGCAGAGATCCTCGTCCTCGACGAACCGACCTCCGCGTTGACCGAGTCGGAAGTGGAGAAGCTGTTTGCCATCATCCGTGAACTGAAAGCTCAGAATGTCACGATGATCTACATTTCACACAAAATGGACGAGATCGAAGCGATCTGTGACCGCATCACCGTCCTGCGCGATGGCAGTTCGGTTGGGTCGGCGCTGATCGGCGACGTCACCCGCAACGAACTGATCACGATGATGGTCGGTCGCGACATCTCGCAGATGTTCCCAAAAGTTGAACAGGAACCAGGAGCTGTGCTGCTCTCGCTCCAGAACTATTCGGTCAAAAAAAGCCAAGGCAACGGATACCTTCTACAAGATATCAACTTACAAGTGCGCGCAGGCGAAGTCGTCGGGTTGGCTGGGTTGATGGGCGCTGGACGCACGGAGTTGGTCATGTCGCTTTTTGGCGCACTCGGGTTGAAAAGTGAAGGCAGCGTGCAAGTATCTGGGCGCACCGTACACATCCAAGCGCCGAGTGACGCGATCCGCGAAGGTCTCGCACTGGTGACTGAAGATCGCAAGGAGTCCGGCTTGGTGCTCTCGATGAACGTGCGAGAAAACACATCATTGGTCTCGTTGCAGTCGCTGTCCTCGCGTCTTGGCAAGCTGGATCACAAGCGCGAACAAGCGCTGGCCCAGCGGTACATCAACGAACTGCGGACCAAGACACCGTCTGCTGAAGCGAACGTCAACAACCTGTCCGGCGGGAATCAACAAAAAGTCGTGCTCGCCAAATGGCTGGCGAACAACCCGAAAGTGCTGATCCTCGACGAACCGACGCGGGGCATCGACGTGGGGGCCAAAGTTGAAATCTACCAATTGATCAACCAACTGACCGCTGCGGGTTGTGCTGTGATCATGATCTCGTCCGAATTGCCGGAAGTGCTCGGCATGAGCGATCGCATCTTGGTGATGGCAGAAGGCCGTATCGCGGGGGAGTTGCCTCGCGCGCAAGCTACGCAGGAGAGCATTATGAAACTGGCGACAAAGGGGGCATAAACTATGAAAACCGCAACTCCGCTGCAGCAGGAAACGGTCAGCAGCGGCCTGAATGTGCGTCAACTGATCAACCGCTACAGCACACTGATCGCGCTGGCTGTGCTGTTCATCATCGCAAATTTCGTCTCCGAATACTTCGTACAACCGCAGAACTTAACCAACATTACCTTGCAGATCGCGGTCAACGGCATCCTCGCGGTCGGCATGACGATGGTCATCCTGACCGGCGGGATCGATCTCGGCGTCGGATCTGTTGTCGGCCTCACCGGGGTCGTCCTCGGCATGACCCAAGGCTATGGGGTGGTGCCGGCGATCTTGGCAACGCTTGCAACCGGGATCATCATCGGTCTTTGGAACGCACTTTTTATCTCCAGATTCAACATCCCACCGTTCATCGTGACGCTCGGGATGATGACGATCGCCCGCGGCTTCGCGCTGTATCTCTCCAATGGTGCGGCGGTTTCGCTGAATGAAAACAAGTTCTATGAACAGCTCGGCACCGGGTTTCTCTCCGTCAATCTCTCCGCCGTGCTGCTCGGTCTGATTGCGCTGTTCGTCGCGTTTGTCGGCTTCAAGGCGATGCGGCAAAAGAGTTTCAATCTGGAGTCGGTGATCTCGTTTGTCCTCTCGTTGGCAGGCATCGGTCTGTTCTCGTGGGCGTACCTGAGCTACCAAGGCGTGCCGTACCTCGTGTTGGTGTTCGCGGTGATCGTGCTCTGGGGCATCTGGGTGTTGACTCAGACTACGTTCGGCCGTTACCTCTACGCGATCGGTGGCAACGCCAAAGCGGCCTACCTCTCCGGGGTCAACGTCAAGAAAAACCTCGTCAAAGTCTATGTGACCTCCTCTGTGCTCGCGGCGATCGCCGGGATCATCATGACCACTCGCGTCGGTTCGGCCGACCCGAACGGCGGGAACATGTTCGAACTCGATGCGGTGGCAGCAGCGGTTATCGGCGGCACCTCGCTGGCAGGTGGATTTGGGACGATCGGGGGCGCGATGATCGGGGCGTTCATCATCGGAATCTTGAACAACATCCTGATTCTCGCCAATGTCAACCCGTACTTCCAGTTCATTTTCAAAGGGTTGATCATCATCGCAGCCGTACTGCTCGACATGAAAAACAAGCAACAAAAATAAGCTGTCCGTGGTATCATGGAACGATAGAAAACAGACCGAGGAGAACCCCATGAAGCGTCAGCAACGCGTGAACGTTCAGCTCTACGATTGGACAACTCAACACTTCGACCTCGAGGCAATCAGCCCGAAGCTCACGCAAGGTTTGACCGCCGAAGCAATAGGAGAACGCTTGGGTATCGACCGCAGCAACGCGAGCCGGGATTTAAACGGACTGGTTGCAGAGAAGAAAGCGATCAAGATCGGTGGCAAGCCGGTCTTGTTTTTTTCCTATGCAGGCCTGCTTGAACGCTTGGGGGAAGGGGCGCGCGGGCAGATTGCTCATGAATACGGCTCGTGGGCCAGTTTTGCTGACATCGTCTCGCGGCTGTGCAAAACCGTCTCCAAGCGTGCAGGTCAGACGCTGCTGACGCGCCGCTCGGCGTTTGATGCGCTCCAAGGTCAGGACGGCACGTTACAAAAACCGATCGAACTCGCCAAAGCGGCGATCCTCTACCCGCCAGACGGTTTGCACACCCTGTTGACCGGACCGACCGGTGTAGGGAAAACACTGTTCGCTGATTGCATGTATCGCTTCGCCGTCGAGACGGAGCGCCTGCCGGAGGGCGCTCCCTTTGTCGCCTTCAACTGCGCCGATTATGCACACAACCCGCACTTGTTGCTCGCACAACTGTTCGGGGTGGAAAAAGGCGCGTATACGGGAGCCGATCGCGACCGCGCCGGGTTGGTGGAAAAAGCGGACGGGGGCGTGCTGTTCCTCGACGAGGTCCATCGTCTGCCGCCAGAAGGACAGGAGATGCTGTTCACCTTGCTCGATCGCGGGGTCTTCCGGCGGCTGGGGGAGTCGGACACGGTACGACAGGCCAAAATTCGCTTGATCGCAGCGACCACGGAGAATGTGCAGTCCAGTCTGTTGCTGACCTTCGTGCGCCGTATCCCGATGTGGATCGGCATCCCATCGCTGGAGGAGCGTACCTTGGAGGAACGCTTCGGACTGATCCACTTCCTGTTCATGCAGGAGAGCACCCGGGTACAACGTCCGTTCTACATTGCGCCCGATGTGCTCAAGGCGTTGCTGCTGTTTGACTGCCCTGCGAATGTCGGGCAGCTCAAGAGCGAGATCCAACTGCTCTGTGCGCGCGCGTTCCTTTCGCAGATGCAGGAGGAGAACGCCAACCTGCTCAAAGTCGCGCTGGAAAACGCCTCCGACCATGTCTATCGGGGGCTGTTGAAAATTCCCGACCGCAAGCCGGAACTGGATCGACTGTTGCAAAATGCACCGAAGGGGCTTTTGCTGCACGGTCAGGAAGGGCGAGGGCAGCCGCCTGAGCACGATGACAGCGTCTATGAAATGCTGGAGCAACAAGCGGTGGAACTGCGGCGACGCGGGTTGAACGAGGAGGAAATCAACCGGGTCTTGTCCGGGGAGATCGATGTGTACTTCCGTCGCTTCCTGCAACGCGTGTCTCGACAGTTCGAATCCCGTCGTCACGAGTTGGCGCGAATGGTTGGCGAGGAGTTCCTGCAAGTGGTGGAGGAGATGTTCGACCTCGCCTCGCGCCTGTTGGAGCGCGTGTTTTCCTCGCAGACGGTGTTCGGTGCGGCCTTGCACATGCGCGCCGCCGTCGATCGCTACGGATCGGGATCGACCCTGCAAAGTCCAGGGCTCGCCAATCTCTATCTCGAATCGCCAGAGGAGTACCGGACGGCGGGAGAGATGGTGAACTTTTTTGCCAATCGAACAAGCATTCAGTTGCCGGAGAACGAAGTTGGGTTTCTGGCGACGATGCTGGCTTCCGCAGAGGAGACGCCGCAGTTTGCTCGTGTCGGGGTGGTCGTCGCTGCACACGGGGCATCAACCGCCACGTCGATGTTGGAGACAGCCCAGCAGTTGCTCGGAACTGCACATGGGGTGGCCTTCAACGTGCCGCTCTCGATGCAACCAACCGATGCGAGAGAGCGCTTGGCGCAACTGACAGAAGCCGCGGACGAGGGCAAGGGCGTGCTCTTGCTCGTGGACATGGGCGATCTGCTCGGCGCGGGTGAGTGGGTGCAAGCTCATACGACGATTCCCGTGCGCACGATGCCGAACTTGACGACTCGCATGGTGGTGGACGCGGTGCGGCGGGCCGCTTTTGCCCCCGGGACGACCTTGGAGTCGTTGCACAACTCACTGATGCAACGCAGTTTGGGTGACGTCGCAACCTACACAGATGCAGGCGGTCGCCGTCGAGGTGTGTTGCCGGTGGTCTGTGTGACCGGTCAAGGGTCAGCGATGCAATTGAAAGCGATCTTGGAGGAACGCATGGTCTTGCCGGAAGACTTTGAATTGCAGATCGTGCCGGTGTCGATCGCCTCCTTGGAGGAGACGCCAGAGCGGATGCGCAAGTTGGTGGGCGACGGGCCGCTGTTGGCGGTTGTCGGAACGCTCAATCCGAACTTGGAGGGCGTGCCGTTCGTCTCCGCACAGGAGATTCTGACAGGTGTTGGATTGCGCCGCCTCTCGCATCTGATCGGGGCGACGATGCAATGGCGAGCAGGGGATACTCCCCAGACACCGGTCTGGGAAGCGTTGATCGAGACGTTGCGCCGCACGGTGCGTCGGGTCAATCCGTACTTCCTCGTACCGGAGATCGTCAAGGCGTTGGAAAAACTCAGCGAGACCTGGGAACGTGAATTGGATATCGATTTGCAGATTGGGATCACGATGCATCTCGTCATGGCGATCGAACATCGCTTGTGGCGCGGGATGTGGCCGACGGAAGCACGCGGCGAATTGCCGCCGCCGCTGGCCGGTGGAGAGCAGATCCTCGAAGCGCTTCGTGAGGTGAGCGAAGCGCTCGACATCGAAGTGCCCGCCTGTGAGTTGGGGCATCTGTGGAGATTGTTGGCGCAAGGAGAGGAGGTGCGAGGATGAACAAGATCGTGCTGGTCTGCTCCTACGGACTTTCCACATCGTTGCTCGTCCATTCGATGGAGAGCGCGGCGAAGGAGATCGGCGCGCCGGTGCAAGTGCGCGCCGTAGGCAGCAGCGAAGTACCCGACATCGCAGAAGAAACAGACGTATTCCTCGTGGCCCCGCAAGTGCGCTACCTATTGCCGACCATCCATTCGCACGGGCGACCGGCTGGTGTGATCGAGGGCCGAACCTATGCGCTCGCTGATGGAGCAGCAGCCTTGCGACAAGCGCTGGCCCTCCTCGAGCAAGGAGCGTAAAACGGCATGGAAAAACTCTTGCTCTATATGGAACGAACCCTGTTACCCGTCACGATGCGGGTGGTGGAGAATCGCTACATGCAGGCGATTCGCAACGCATTTATTGGCAGCGCGTTGCCGATGATCATCGTCGGCTCGATTTTCTTGATATTGGCGATTCCTCCGTTGCCTGCTGATCTGCACGCAGGCGTGTTGGGGTCTGTCAACGAATGGCTGATCGAGGCGCGCCCGATGCTGATGATCCCCTTTCAGTTCACGTTCGGACTGATCGCGCTCTGGGTATGTTACGGAGTTGCGGAGAGCCTCGCCAAGCACTACAAGATCGACGGCGGGCGTATCGGGCTGATGGCGATGGCGACGCTGTTGGTGTTCTGCTTGCCAGTCGGCGTGCGGGAGAACGGGCATCTCGTCGGCTTGCAAGCGCTGACGCTCGACCGCTTTCTGGACAATCTCGGGGCCATCGGGCTCTTCGTTGCGATCTTGACGGGCATCGGGGTGGCGGAGCTGAACGCCTTTCTGCTGCGGCGTGGCTTCGTGATCAAGATGCCGCCGGCCGTTCCACCGAATGTGGCACGCTCGTTTGAGATGATGATCCCCGCCTTTCTCGCTGTCGGGGGGGCGTTTTTGCTCGAATGGTGGGCGACGACTACCTTTTCACCACAGCCGCTCGACCCGAACACGGCGTTGACGATGCCGCAGATCGTGATGGCGAAATTGAGTTTTCTCGTACAAGCGTCCGACACCTTGCCCTCAGCAATCTTGCAAATTCTGCTGATGATGTTGCTTTGGGTAGTCGGCATCCACGGCATGAACGTCGTGTCGTCTGTCGCCTACCCGCTCTGGCAGAACAACCTTGGGGCGAACATCGCTGCGCTAGGGGTAGGAGAGCCGGCGACGCACATCGTGAGCGAGCCGTTTTTTCATATGTATGCGCACTTAGGCGGCTCGGGGGCGACGTTGCCGCTGGTCTTCATGCTGTTGCGCTCCAAAGCCCTGCAACTCAAGCAGGTGGGGCGGGTCGCTCTGGTTCCGGGGCTGTTCAACATCAACGAGCCGATTGTGTTTGGCGTACCGATTGCGTTGAACCCGCTGATGGCGATTCCCTTTTTGCTCGCGCCGACGGTGATCGTCACACTGAACTACCTCGCGATGCACACTGGGCTCGTCCCGGTAGCGACGGTACAACCGCCATTGACGATGCCTGTCTTGCTCGGCGGCTTTTTGGCCGATGGATCGTGGCGTGGAATGCTCTTGCAAGGAATCGACCTCGTGATCGCCAGTTTGATCTACTACCCGTTCTTCAAGCTCTATGAACGCCGATTGCTGGCCGAGGCATAAAAAATCTCTCATTCCTCCTGCGAGGATGAGAGATTTTTGCGTTACGGCTGGCCCGGCGCGACATAGTAGGGGGGCACTTTCAACCAGCCGTGTTTGCGCAGCAGGTTTTTGAGGAGGAACGCAGAGATAAAAGATTCCGACTGCATTTCCACAAACATCATCCCGATGTCATTGCGAACGGTCTCCGCCGCACTGGAGGCCAGCATGACGACCGCAGTGGTCGCTTTCACGGCAAGCCCATTGGCGATCTCGTAGTCGGTGAGTTTGACACCATGCGGGATCGCGGTGCTGTCCGAGTGCGGCTTTTCCTCAGATGGGGGCGGCAACGGGACCCCCGCGCTCAGTAAAAGTTCGCGAACCCTTTGCCCATGCTTGTTGTTGATTTTCAAGCAATCGTGCAGGGCGTGGCGCAATTCCTCATCTGTCGTGGTGTTCAAGGCAACTTGAATGTACATTTTAGATTCTTGATTAAATGCAAGATACGTCCAGAGTGCCATCACCTCACCGACGTGCAAGGGCGCTTTTGGATCATCATCGCTGGCAGCATTTTTTATCATGGTCGCAATAGCCTCTAGTAGACTCACATGAATCACCCCGTTTTTACCATGCCAAGGCGTACTTCTTTTTATACGAAATCTCTCATTTCGTTGCTTTCTGACAATTTGTATGCTAGACTTTCAACATGTCGAAATTGGCCGAATCTGGTTCAAAAACCAGTACGGGGGACTATTTTCCCTTGGGGTGAATCCGCTGATCCTAGCGGTAGGGTTACTCTCAACCCGAACCCGTCAACTAACCTCGGAGGCCGCGTAGGGAGGAAGACTGAATTTGAAACGTATTGTACAAGCCTTTTTGATTGCTGCAACTGTATTTGTCGCGCCGTCGTTGTCCATCTCGCACGCTCATGCGGCTGTTTCGTACGGGCAAACGAATGTCCTCACCATCGGTTCGAGTGGCTCAGACGTGCAACAACTGCAGGCTGATCTTCGCCTGCTCGGTTATTTTACATACTCGCAAAATACCGGCTACTACGGTGAAATTACCGCAGATGCCGTCAAAGCATTCCAGCATGACCACGACATTGAAATCAATGGCAAGGTTGGCGTGCAAACGGGCCCGGCGATCCAAGCGGAGGCTGCGAAAGTCCGTGCAGCCAAAGGCTCGACCGCAGGTGGCAAGATCGTCGACACCGCCGAAACGTATATCGGTACCCCGTATGCATGGGGCGGCCGTAGCGCGGCTGGCTTCGATTGCTCTGGCTTCGTCGGGTTCGTGATGTCGCAATACGAAATCGATGTACCGCGCACCGCAGCCGACATGTTTGCAAGTGGCGGCAGTGTTGACGGATTGAAAGCGGGCGACCTCGTGTTCTTCACAACCTATGGCGAAGGCGCGACACATGTCGGCATCTATGTCGGCAACGACCAGTTCATCTCGGCAACCTCATCGCATGGGGTGAAGATCGACAGCCTGCACGATGGCTACTGGGGTCCGCGTTACCTTGGAGCACGCAGCTACCTATAAGCAAACAGAACCGACTTGGCAATGTGCAAGTCGGTTTTTTTCTGGCATTTTCCAGTTGTCAGAGAAGGAAAAATTCACAAACTTGTCGTATAATTCGAATAGTAAGCGATTTCATAGTCCATTCATCTTACAACCAAAGGGGGAGCTTCTACACGTGAACAAGAACTTGCTCTCGATCCTGATCTGGACGGCAGTTTCCGTACTGGGCGGCGTTGCTTTCGCACTGCTCGCCATCAACACAGGTGAGACGATCAGCGCATCCTGGATCGTCATCGCGGCACTCTGTACGTATGCGATCGGGTATCGCTTCTACTCGAAATTCATGGCAAACAAGATCTTTGGGCTCGACGACAAACGCGCGACGCCTGCTGAGATCAACAATGATGGCAAGGACTTCGTACCTACGAATAAGTGGGTGTTGTTCGGTCACCACTTCGCGGCCATCGCGGGTGCTGGCCCGCTGGTCGGCCCGATACTTGCGGCACAGATGGGCTATCTGCCGGGCATGATCTGGATTCTCGTCGGCGTCGTGCTCGGCGGTGCAGTCCAAGACTTTGTCATCCTGTTCGGCTCGATGCGCCGCAACGGGAAATCGCTCGGTCAGATGGCGAAGGAAGAGATCGGTCCGTTTGGCGGCGTGCTGGCCTTGGTCGGCGTGCTCGCGATCATGATCATCCTGATCGCCGTGCTTGGCATGGTTGTCGTCAACGCCCTGTTCCATTCTCCGTGGGCGACCTTCACGATCGTTGCGACGCTTCCGATTGCGCTGTTTATGGGTGTTTACATGCGCTACATACGCCCCGGTCGTGTCTTGGAAGGCTCATTGATCGGTTTCGTACTCTTGATACTCGCCCTTATCTTCGGTCAACAAGTGGCCGATTCGTCCTTCGCACACTACTTCGATTATGAAAAAACCACGTTGGCGTGGTTGATGATGGGCTACGGCTTCGTCGCATCTGTCCTGCCTGTCTGGATGATGCTCGCACCGCGTGACTACCTGTCCTCGTTCTTAAAAGTCGGTACGATCCTGCTGCTCGCTATCGGCATCCTCGTCGTCCGACCGGAGATCCACATGCCGAAGTTCACAAACTTCCTCGACGGTTCTGGCCCGGTCTTTGCAGGCCCGCTGTTCCCGTTCTTGTTCATCACGATCGCCTGTGGGGCGATCTCCGGGTTCCACTCGCTGGTATCGTCTGGCACCACGCCGAAAATGCTCCAACGTGAATCGCATGCGCGGATGATCGGCTACGGCGGCATGTTGATGGAATCCGGTGTCGCGATCATGGCGTTGATCGCAGCCTGTGCGCTCACACCGGGCGTCTACTTCGCGATCAACTCCCCGGCAGCTGTGCTCGGTGCCGATGTGAACACTGCGGTATTGGCGATCCAAAAACTCGGCTTCACCGTCGACGCCGCAACGCTTACGCAATGGGCGAAGGATGTCGGGGAAAACTCGATCCTCGCCCGCACCGGTGGCGCACCAGCGCTGGCGGTCGGCATGGCGGCGATCTTCGCCAAGTTCCTCGGCGGTTCTGCGATGACCGCGTTCTGGTATCACTTCGCAATCCTGTTCGAAGCGGTGTTCATCTTGACCACCATCGACGCAGGCACGCGGATCGGCCGCTTCATGTTCCAAGATTTGTTTGGCAACATCGTTCCGGCGCTGGGTCGCACCGATAACTTTTTTGCCAACATCTTGGCATCCGGCTTGATCACCGCCGGCTGGGGGTACTTCCTCTACGCAGGCGTCGTCGACCCGCTGGGCGGGATCAACTCGCTGTGGGCGATGTTCGGGATCTCGAACCAGATGCTGGCCGGGATCGCGCTGACCGTGGCGACGACCTACCTGCTGAAAATGGGCAAGGCCAAGCACATCTGGGTCACCGTCGTGCCGCTGGCGTTCCTGTTGCTCACCACGCTGACGGCGGGTTGGATGAAGATCTTCTCCACCGATGTGAAGATCGGATTCCTCTCCCATGCGGACAAGTACCAAGCCTCGCTCGATGCTGGCAAACTGCTGGCACCGGCGAAGACGACGGCGCAGATGGACCAGATCATTTTTAACGACCGTCTCGACGCTGTGGTCTGCGGATTCTTCATGGCGATCGTCGTGCTGATCGTGCTCGATGCGGCGCGCGTGTGGATCAAGATCCTCGGTGGTCGCCACACCAAGCCGCTGTCTGAGACGCCGTTCATCCAAACCAAGAACTCGAACCTCAACCTATGAAAAACGCCCTCGTCTGGATGAGCAAGGCGCGCTCCAATGTGAAGACGATGTTCGGCATGCCTGATTATGAGAAGTACATCGAACACCACAACGCCACCCATCCCGACCAAGAACCGCTCTCGGAGCGCGACTTCTACATGCAACGTTTGAAGGAGCGCTACGAGTCGGGAGAGGCGACGCGCTGTTGTTAGAAAAAAGACTGTGTCCGCTGCGGCGGGCGCAGTCTTTTTTACCAACAGAAGGAATTTCCGCTCAACTCACCGAATTGTAAGGACATCAACTAAGGTGAGTTTTTACGAAGGTAGGTCATTGGAATGGCTGTCTATCAACGTTTCCTGCGCATATTAATTCGCAATTATATTATCGGGTCGACGGTCGCTGTGTTCGGGATCGGGGGCCTCTATATGTTTTCCACCCTGCACTTGCAACGGGAGGATATGTTGGCGATGGTCGTGATCCTCCTGATCGCCGTCACCACGATGTTCACAGCCGAAGCGATCATGTTCAAGCGTTACTTCGATCCGATCCGGCAAGTCTTCCTCCGTCAAGCTCGAACGGCGCAGGATATTGAGCGTGCCTATCTGGTCGTGCACCGCTTGCCGCTGTTGACGGTCAAGCGAACGCTCGGGCCGCATCTGATCGGCTTCTCTGTACCTGGGATGTCGATGGCCTTGCTTGCGATCTCCAACGGCTGGCTACACCTGCCGAACCGTTTCGTGTGGTTAGCACTGGTGGGGTGTCTGCTGGTCTCGCTGATGCACGCGATGATCGAGTTTTACTTGACGACCGAGGCAATTCGCCCGGTGCTGTCCCATCTGCGCGGATGGTCGTTACAGGACTACTCGCTCGACTTGTCGTTGCACGGCGAAGTGCTGGTCTCCACCCGCCGCAAGTACACGCTCTCGGCGTTGTTGATCGGGACGATTCCCACGATGCTGTTCGGCCTCGCGACCAACGTGCGGCTCGCGGAGACAGACAGCTCTTTTGAGAGCTACTGGCAGTGGGCGTTGATCATCCTCTTGCTCGGGGTCGGGTTCTCAGCGGCGAGCGCGATGCTGATGTCGCGTTCCGTCCAACAGCCGATCGAGGAGTTGCAGGAGATGATGCGCCACGTCCAGCGTGGACGCTTCACGGTGCAGGCGTCCGACCTCTACTCCGACGAGTTCTCGCGGTTGATCTCCGGCTTCAATTTGATGGTGCAGGATCTGCGCGTGCGCGATGAGATGAACACGCAACTGTTGGAATCGTACTTCTCCACGCTGGCCGCCACACTCGATGCTCGTGACCCGTACACGGCGGGTCACTCGACGCGCGTCGCCAAGTATTCGGTGCAGATCGGGCGCACGTATGGCCTGCCGCCTGAGCAACTCGACCTGTTGAACAAATCGGCGCTCCTGCACGACATCGGCAAAATTGGCATCCGCGACAACGTCCTGCTCAAGGAAGGCAAGCTGACGGATGAGGAGTTCGCCCAGATCAAACTGCATCCGGTGCTGGGCGAGGCGATCCTGTTGCAGATCCAGCCTGCCGAAGCGATGGCACCGCTCCTGCCAGGCGTGCGCTCGCACCATGAGCGTTACGATGGACGAGGTTATCCAGATGGGTTGGTTGGGGAGAACATCCCGCTGTTCGGACGGATCATGGCGGTCGCCGATGCGTTCGACGCGATGACCTCAGACCGTCCCTACCGCCAAGGGATGGCGATCGAAAAAGCCCTCGCCATCCTCGCAGATGGCAAGGGCACGCAATGGGACCCGCAGTTTGCACAGCTTTTTATCGACATCCAACGCGTGGAAATGGCGGAGGATCGGCATCCAGCGTTTGGCAAGGCGCTGTAGGCGGGCAATAAATTACCATGCGACATCAAAAAGGATTTTTCGACACTTTTGTCTAATACCAGTAATACAACAGTGCATGTCGGGAAAAAACCTCTGTCCTACGCTCGAGCCGGGCACAGAGGTTTTTTCCTTTTTTATTTTGTCCTTCTGTGATATCCTCAACAGGTGACGGATGAAATGGGGATTTTTTCACATACCTATACAGAGGTGAAACCTATGCGTCGTTTGGTACCGAGCCTGTTCGTGGAATCAGTGTACGAGATTGATCTTGAACAACTGAAGGCACGAGGCGTGCGCGGCATACTCACCGATCTCGACAACACGTTAGTCAGATGGGACGAACCTGATGTGACGCCCAAGATCTTGCAATGGCTCGACCATGTGCGCGATACATACGGCATCAAAGTCTGCATCGTCTCCAACAACAATCATGCACGGGTGGAGCGCTTCGCGAGACCCTTGAACATCCCGTGGGTCGCCTCGGCGAAAAAACCGAGCAACTCACCGTTCCGCCGTGGCTTGCAGACACTTGGCACCAAGCCCGAGGAAACGGTCGTGATCGGCGACCAACTGTTTACCGACGTGCTAGGCGGGAACAGAATGGGGTTGTATACGATTCTCGTCGCACCTGTTGGCGAGAAGGAATTTATCGGCACAAAAGTCTTGCGTGCGATGGAACGCGTGGCGTTCTCGATCTTGCGCAAGCGCGGAATGCTACCTTGGGAGTGAGATAACCATCATGTCTGAACTTGAATTGATCTGCAGCGGATGTGGCATTGGCATCCAGACGGAGGACAAGACTGCGGCGGGCTATGCTCCGCTGAACTCTGTCGTCGAACGTGAATACCCGGTCTGCCAACGTTGCTACCGGATCAAACACTACAATGAAGTAGCTCCTGTCGCCCTGAACAACGAAGGTTTTCAAAAGATTCTCTCCGATATCGGCAAGCGCAACGCCTTGGTCGTCAAGGTTGTCGACCTGTTCGACTTTGCGGGTTCTTGGGTGAAGGACATCAAGAAATACGTCGGACAGAACCCGATCCTGCTCGTCGCGAACAAGGCCGATCTGTTGCCGCGCAGCACGAACTGGGAGCGCGTCGAGAACTGGCTGTCATATGAAGTGAAGAAGCAAGGTGTCGAAGTCGAACAAGTCTTTCTCGTCTCTGCGAAAAAGCGCGTCGAGATCGAGCATGTCAAAGCGGCGATCGAAGCCAAAGTCGGCACGCGTGACGTCTATGTCGTCGGAACTGCCAATGTTGGCAAGTCCACGTTGATCAACGGGCTGTTGCAGTTGTTCGGGGAAGAGGACGGCGCAGAGCTGACCACCTCGCGCTATCCGGGCACCACGCTGTCCACGATCCGGATCGACCTGCCGAACCACGAGGGTTCGATCATCGACACGCCGGGGATCATGACCAGACATCGCCTGACCGACCTCGTGTCGCCAAAAGGCGTGCGCGACATCACCCCAGAGGAGTACATCAACCCGAAGACTTACCAGTTGAACGATAAGCAATCGCTGTTCCTGGGCGGTCTCGCGCGTGTCGACTACGTGGAAGGCCCCAAGCAAGGTTTCACCGTCTACTGTGCGAACCAACTCAATGTCCACCGGACGAAGTTGGAGAACGCGGACGAGCTCTACGACAAGCATCTCGGCACGCTGTTGACTCCCCCGTATGAAGGGGAGGAGAACCCGCTGTTGCACAAGCTCTACGCGCATTCGTTCACGATCAAGTCGGGTCACCCGCAGGATATCGTGATCTCCGGCATCGGCTGGATCACGTTGCGCGGTCAACACTTCACCACCGTCAAAGTCCATGCGCCCAAGGGCGTCGATGTCCATATCCGCCGCGCGCTGATCTAGTCACAGCCGGAGCTGACCGACTACCTTTTGTATGACTTGCAGTTTTCCTTCGAAGAACAAGGGATGCGGCTGCAACTGGAATTTCGCAAGTAAAAGAGCCCGCTTTCGCAACCTGCGAAAGCGGGCTTTTTCGGCACATCAATTCTCGCTTCGATGGAAGAATAAGCAGGATGAACCAAAAGCAGGTTGGACAGCGGGTATCTGATCGTTTGAGGGAACTTGTCGTTTTTTCGAAGAGAATAGGCAGGGTCTTGGATTCGTGCTAGACTGTGGGTAAGGAGGGATTGGACATGGTTTCCAGCTCTACGCGCTTGACCGGTTTGTTTGGACATCCGGTTGCGCACTCCAAGTCGCCTCAGATGCACAATGCAGCCTTCGCCCATCTCGGGCTTGACTATGTATACCTCGCGTTTGACATCCCGCCCGAGGCCATCGAGCAAGGCGTGCAGTCGATTCGAGCCTTGAATCTGCGCGGGGTCAACGTCACGATCCCGCACAAAGTCGCGGTGCTTCCGTTTCTTGACGAGCTCAGCGATGCGGCGCGCCGGATCGGGGCGGTCAACACGATCGTCCATGAGCAAGGCCGCTTGATCGGGCACAACACGGACGGCATCGGCTATCTCGCAGCGTTGCGGGAGGAGACCGGTTTCACGCCAGCGGGCCAATCAGTGCTGTTGCTCGGCGCAGGTGGTGCCGCCCGTGCAGTCGCCACCCAACTCGCGCTCGATGGTGCCGCACAGATCACCATCGCCGCACGCGCTGTGGCAAAGGCAGCGGAGCTTCTCGCACCGCTGGAGAGTTTAACAGCCGCCGATGCGGTGTCACTGAGTGGTGTTGTCCCCGCCGAGTACGACCTCGTCGTGAACACCACACCGATCGGCATGCACCCACAGGTTGACGAGTTGCCGATTGATCCGAACTTGTTGCGGGCCGGGCAGTGGGTCAGCGATCTGATCTACAACCCGCGCCAGACGCGCTTTTTGCAGGAAGCTGCAGCACGTGGTTGTCTGGTCAGCGGCGGGCTTGGCATGTTCATCCACCAAGGCGCGGAAGCCTTCCGATTGTGGACAGGACATCCCGCTCCCACGGATGTGATGCGAAAAACGGTGGAATCCTATCTGTGACAGTGGTATACTTTCAATTTGGACAAGCTCACAGACAAAAGGAGTTCATCGCATATGCTGACTGGCAAACAAAAACGTTATCTGCGCTCCCAAGCGCATCATTGCACCCCGGTAACCCAAGTAGGCAAGGGTGGAGTTTCGGACAACATGATCGACCAACTCAACCTCGCCCTCGAATCGCACGAACTGATCAAAGTCTCGATCCTGCAAAATTGTGAAGTACACAAAAAGGATGTCGCTGTGCAACTCGCAGAAGGCACCGGTGCCGAATTGGTGCAACTGATCGGCAAGCAGGTCGTGCTCTACAAGGAATCGGCAGAGAACAAGCAAATCAAGCTGCCGAACTAACCCTCTGTGTAGGAGGTAGCCCTTATGCGGCTAGGAATTTTCGGCGGGACGTTCGACCCGATCCATATCGGACACCTCGTGGTGGCGCAAGTCGCCTTGGAAGAGGCGAGTCTCGACCGCGTGCTGTTCGTCCCCGCCGGGGTCAACCCGCTCAAGGTCGGACGGAGCATCACCGACGGGTCGCATCGGCTCGCGATGGTGCAACGGGCGTTGCAGGACTGTCCACAGTTCACCGTCACGTCCTGGGAACTCGACCGGCCGGGCCCGTCCTTCACGGTGGAAACGGTGCTGCACGTCCGCGAGCAATACCCTGATGCCGAGCTGTTTTTGATCATCGGTGCGGACAATTTGCGGCTGTTGCCAAAGTGGAAATCGGTCGAGAACATCCTAGAACAAGTCACGATCTTGGCCTTGAACCGACCGGGCGAAGACCTCAAATCGAGCTGCCAGATGATGCTTGCGCTCTACCCGCACATCAACGAGCAGATCCGCATCGTGGACATGCCTGGACTTGACATCTCCTCGACGTGGTTGCGCGACAGATTGGTTAAGAATTTGTCTGTCAAGCATCTCCTACCCGCCGAGGTCATACGGTATAGTGAGGAGAACAAGTTATATGAACGACGCGATGATCAATGAAACGACTGTTAAAGAAATGGTGCGCTCCGTTTTGAGCAAGCCGCGTTTCCGCCACGTTTCAGGCGTTGTGGAAGCGGCCGACCAACTGGCGAAACGGTATGGCGCTGACCCGTTGAAGGCACGACTCGCTGCATGGACGCATGACTATGCCCGTGAATGGCCGGTTGACAAGTGGTACGAAGTCGCCCGTGCGCGCGGCGTCGATCCGTCGTTTCTCGAAGTGGCGGAGGCGTTGCACGGCCCGATCGTCGCCACGTTGCTGCCGGAGGAGTTTGGCATCGACGACGCAGAGATTGCCGATGCGGTGCGCTACCACACCACCGGGCGCGTAGGGATGACCTTGTTGGACAAAGTGGTCTGCTTGGCAGACTACATCGAAGCAGGTCGCACGTTCCCGACGGTCGATGAGTTGCGCAAACTCGCTGAGGAGGATCTCGACGTGGCGCTCGCCACGGCATTTGACGGGACGATCCGGTTGTTGCTCGATAAACACAAGCCCGTTTTTCCCTTGACCTTGATGGCGCGCAATGATTTGTGGCAAAAAATCAAGGACAAGCGGAAACTTTAATACCCATTGTCGAATACGATGGTAGCAGGTACACCCCACCCCGTATCTAGGAGGCATGTCAATGAGAGAACGAGTCTTGGAATTGGCGCGATTTGCGGCTGACGCTGCCGCAGATAAGAAGGCGAACGATGTGGTGCTTTTGGACATAGCGAACCTGTCCGCGCTCGCCGATTATTTCATCATCTGCAGCGGGAATTCCAACACTCAGGTTCAAGCCATCGCGAATGGCGTCGTGGAGAAGATGGAAAAACGCGGCGTCTACAAAAAGTCGATGGAGGGGTACGACGAAGCCCGCTGGGTTCTGGTGGATTTTGGTGACGTCGTGATTCATGTCTTCCGTGCGGAAGAGCGTGAATTCTATAACCTGGAGCGCGTCTGGGGCGACGCGCCGCAATTGAGCGTGGTGTGACGAGTTTTTGGCAAATTTAGCAGTTCATAATTGAATAGAGAGAGGTCTTACACTGTGAGTGCTTATGGAGAGTTCGCCGAGTATTACGATCTGCTCATGCAGGATGCTCCTTATGAACGGTGGATGACCTTTTTGGAACAGGCGATGGCGCGGTATGAGTTGAGACCGCGCCATATTGCCGATTTGGGCTGTGGCACAGGCAAGCTCTCTGTCCAGTTGTTCCAACAAGGCTACACTGTGACCGGCGTCGATCTATCGGAGGACATGCTGATGATCGCGCAGAGCAAATTGGAGCGCCCATCGCCGAAGATGCGCTTCCTCTGCCAAGACTTGCGCGAGCTGGTGTTGCCGGAACCGTGCGACCTCGCGATTTCCTTTTGCGATTCGTTGAGTTACCTTTTAGAGGAAGACGGGTTGCGAGCGACATTTGCACGCGTGCGGCAGAATTTGAAGCCGAACGGGTGTTTTTTGTTTGACGTACATAGCGAATACAAGTTGCGCGAGAAGCTCGGCAACAACGTATTTTATGAAGTTGGGGATGATGTGACCTACTTGTGGCAGAGTCGGTTTGATGCCGAAAAGTCACAGGTGGAGTATGACATCACGTTTTTTGCGGTGGAGGATGAAGAGGACGAGTTGTACCGCCGGTTTCAGGAGTGCCACGTACAGCGGGCGTATCCGGTGGAAGTTCTGCGCGGGATGTTGCTGGACAGTGGATTCACAACGGTAGAAGTATATGCAGACTTTGCTTGGGACGTGCCGACCGAAAGCTCGGAACGGCTGTTTTTTGTAGCGAGATAGGCAGATCTCACATATCCTGTGGGTACTCCAACCGCAGGAGGGTGGAAGGTCGCACATGTATGTACACGTCGTCAAAAGAGGCGAGAACCTCCAAGCCATCGCCCGCGCCGTCGGGGTCGAGGCCGGACGCATCGTCGAGGTCAACGGGCTAGAATCGGAGGAACTGGTGCCGGGCACATCGTTGCTCGTTCCGACACAAGTGCCGACGATCTTGGCGGCGTACACCGTCAAGGAGGCGGACACGCTCCGCAAGATCGCCAACCATTTTCATATACCAGAAAAAATTCTCCTCGCCGCCAACCTGCCGCTGAACAAGGAAGCGCTGCCAAAAGGTCGCGTGCTGACCGTCCCGGTGCCCGTGATGCACAAGCGTGGCATCGAGATCAATATGCGGCTGGAAGTGCAAGGCGAGTACGATGAACTGGCGACGATCGACGATGCCAGCAGCAGCCTGTCGAGCATGAGCTTGGCGGCTGCGATTGTCTCAGCAGACGGAACGCTGCACATGCCACCGCTGTTTGAAAATAGGAGGGACCACCTCCGCCAAGCGGAACGCTACGACAGGGAAGCCCGAGCAGAGGAAGCAGACCGACAGTCGGGTGAGCTAGGTGCATCTACAAGTTCGGGTGTGTCAAATCTGCCGGGAGCGTCGGGGTCAACAGGGTCATGTGAGCGCAGAGTTCGCCTTTTGCTTTTAATCGCCCCGGAGGATGAGGAGGCAGCACTGCGTGTCATCTCCTACGGCCCCAGCCGGCAGGAGTTTTTTCAACAGTTGCGCCCGTGGATTGCACAGGATGAGTTTGCGGGCATTCACTTGGAATTTACGCACCTGCCACCGTCTGCCCGGCTTGCCTTCTCCCGCTTCGTGCGTGAGTTGGCGATGCGCGTTCACCAGAAACGGGGCAAGCTCTATCTCTCCGTGCCCCCGCACAACACGGACGACCCCCAACATCCTCGCTCTGGCGCATATGACCTCGGTCTGATGGAAGCCTCTGCCGATCGCATCATCTGGAATGCGGAGGAATCGGGGGGTCGCATCGACGGCCCGCCGATGGCGCTGGCACCGTTGCACATCGTCCGCCGTTCGCTGGAGTTTGCGCTCCAGACGATCCCCCGTCACAAGTTGTTGCTGGGGGTTCCTTTCTACGGTTTCGACTGGCCGATGCCTTACAAAAGCGACAAGGTCGCGTCACTCGTGCTGTTCGGCCCGGAGCTCGATCCTGACAGCGTGACCGAAGTCCCGAAACAGATCCACTGGGACGACCTCGCCGTCACCCCGATGTACACCTACCGCGCCGAGGGCGGGCATCTGCGCCAAGTCTGGTACGAGGATGCCCGCAGCATCGCCGCCAAACTCCAGCTCGTACAGGAACTTGGATTGGCTGGTGTGTCCGCACAAGTGCAGGGCTTGACGTCATCTGTGTATTGGGAGTTGCTGCGCGATACATTTGAGGTGCTCTAAGCAGGATGCACGATCTATGCGCACTTCTGTCCTCTGAAAAAACACAACGAAAATAGTTCGTCCGCGTTGACAAAACAAAATTTTTTTGCGTATACTACTATCAAACGAATCGACAAGAACTGTCGAAAAAAGCCATGACGAGGACCAGTAGTTTGCAGAGCCCTTTCAGAGAGTCGGTGCATAGGTGCGAGCCGATAGGAGGATGCGAACGAACTCACCTCAGAGCTGTAGCTGGGAAGCGCCTACCGCGACTACTTGCTACCGGAATCGCCTACGTTATCAGGCGTCAATGAGGGTCACAACTATTCGTGACCGAATTAGGGTGGTACCACGGGAAGATTACCTAACCTCTCGTCCCTAGCGCAATCGACGCTGGGGGTGGGGGGTTTTTTACGTATGTCCCTCTCAGCGACTACCTTACACCGAGGAGGAATCTCTCATGACTGAACGTCGTTATGTACCGTCTGAAGTCGAAACCAAGTGGCAGCAGAACTGGGAAGCGTCGAACGCACACGACACGACCACCGATTCTTCGAAGCCCTACTACTATTGCATGGAGCAATTCCCGTACCCGTCGGGTCGTCTGCACATGGGCCATGTCCGCGTCTACTCGATCGGTGATGTCGTCGCTCGCTTCAAGAAGATGAGCGGCTACAACGTCCTGCATCTGATGGGCTGGGATGCTTTCGGGATGCCAGCGGAGAATTTTGCGATCCAACACGGTGTACACCCGAACGTCTCCACGTTCGACAACATCGCCTTCATGCGCAACCAACAGAAGCAATTGGGACTCTCCTACGACTGGTCTCGCGAACTCGCGACCTGCTCGCCCGATTACTACAAGTGGACCCAGTGGATCTTCCAACTGTTCTATGAGCGCGGACTGGCGTACAAGAAAAAAGCGGCGGTCAACTGGTGCCCAGAGTGCTCAACCGTGCTTGCCAACGAGCAAGTCATCGACGGTGCTTGCTGGCGCTGTGACAGCGAAGTGGTCAAAAAGGATCTCGAACAATGGTTCTTCAAAATCACCGAGTACGCAGACCGCCTGCTGACCGACCTCGACCAACTGCAAGGCGGCTGGCCAGAGAACGTCATCACCATGCAGCGCAACTGGATTGGCAAGAGCACAGGGGCGGAGATCACCTTCTCCATCGCGGGCCAAGCCGAGCAGTTGACCGTGTTCACCACGCGCCCGGACACCGTGTACGGCGTTTCCTACATCGTGCTGGCACCGGAGAACGCGCTGGTTCAACAACTGATCGCCGGCTACGAACACCAAGCAGACGTACAAGCCTTCATCGATAAAGTCCGCAAAGCCTCCGAGATCGAGCGCACCTCGACCGATGCGGAGAAGGTCGGGATCTTCACCGGCGCCTACGCGGTACACCCGCTGACGGGCGAAAAACTGCCGATCTGGATCGCCAACTACGTGCTGCCCGACTATGGCACCGGCTGTGTGATGGGCGTCCCGGCGCACGACCAGCGCGACTTCGAGTTTGCGACTAAGTACGAACTGCCGATCATCCCGGTCATCGAGCCGGAGGAGGGCCTGGAATCCAATCAGACCTCTGCTGTCACCGGCGAGGGCAAACTGATCAACTCTGCGGAGTTCAACGGTCTCTCCAACGCCGAAGCACTGACTCAAATCGTCGAAGCGCTGGAGCAAAAAGGCATCGGCAAAACCACTACCTCGTTCCGCCTGCGCGACTGGCTGATCTCCCGCCAACGCTACTGGGGCGCTCCGATCCCGATGATCAACTGCCCGTCCTGCGGCACCGTGCCCGTTCCGAAGGAACAACTGCCGGTCCTGCTGCCCGAGCACGTCGACTTTGGCGTCAAAGGCAAGTCGCCGCTGGAAACCAACGACGAGTTCGTACAGACCACCTGCCCGTCCTGTGGGGGTGCGGCACGCCGTGAGACCGACACGATGGACACGTTCATCGATTCCTCGTGGTACTACCTGCGCTACACGGGCGAGGGCGATGGCACGCTGCCGTTCGACACCGAGGCGGCGAACAACTGGATGCCAGTCGATAAATACGTCGGCGGGATCGAGCACGCCATCCTGCACTTGCTCTACAGCCGCTTCTTCACCAAAGTTCTGCATGACGCTGGGCTGGTCAACTTCGTGGAACCGTTCGAGAGCCTGCTGACCCAAGGCATGGTCGTCCTGAACGGGGCGAAAATGTCGAAGTCCAAAGGCAATGTCGTCTCGCCAGAAGACATCGTCTCCAAGTACGGCGCTGACACCGCCCGCGTGTTCATCCTGTTCGCTGCACCGCCGGACCGCGACCTCGAGTGGAGCGACCAAGGCGTCGAAGGCGCAAACCGCTTCCTGAATCGCGTCTGGCGCATGGTCGACAACCACATCCCGATCCTGCGCAAAAAGAACCTGACTGCCGACGCATCGGGTGAAGCCGCGAAGAAACTGCGGATGGCGACACATGCGACGATCAAAAAAGTCACCGAAGACATCGGCACCCGTTACAATTTCAACACGGCGATCTCCGCGATCATGGAATTGGTCAACGCGATCTACACGTACCCGGATGCAGCAGACGCTGGGACGAAGGCCGAAGCGATTCGCACCGCAGTGATCCTGCTGCACCCGGCTGCACCGCATGTCACCTCTGAACTGTGGGAGATGATGGGCGAAACCTCGAAGCTCTATGCGCTGGAATGGCCGTCCTACGACGAGTCGGCACTGGTGCTCGACGAGATCGAGTACGTCGTCCAGATCAACGGCAAAGTGCGCGAGCGTCTGGTCTTCCCGAAGGATGCAACCAAGGAAGAGATCGAAACGCAAGCCGTCGCTTCTGACAAGGTCCAAGCGTTGCTGGAAGGCAAGTCGATCAAGAAAGTGATCGTCGTGCCGGGCAAGCTCGTCAACCTCGTGGTTGGATAAATTGGAAAATCCTGCAGAGAGATCATCTCTGCAGGATTTTTTCGTCGCATGTCGAAAACGTAAAGGTACGGGATTTCAAAGTAGGAGGAACACACAGAGATGAGTGAATCGAACACAACGCATTACATTAAACAAGTCTGGCGGCAAAAAGGGGACGTTCTCTTTGATCACATCCCGTTCAAGGAAGCGAACAAAGCGAACGACCTGAGCCAGACGACTCGTCCTGTTCTTGTCTTGGAAACCAAATCGAACGGCGGTAGCGGTACTGTCTTCGCGATTGGCCGCGTCACGAACGCGTCGGTCGTCGAGAAGGCGATTGAATATCCGAACGGTGAATTTCTGTACCATGTACCGTTTGCATATGACTTGATTTTGGAAGACAAAAAGAACGGGATCACCCGTGAGGAACTGCAAGAGCTGACGGGTCAGAAATTCACTCCGCAAGCCAAGGGTGGACTTTTTGAAATCAGCGCAGACCACTACGGCCAACTCGTCGAACTCCTCCACGCACGGAACACCGTGGCAGCTGTCGCAGCAACCGCAGAAGCTGTAGCTCCGAAGGTAGAAGTGGCTCCGAAACCCAAAGCCGCTCCGCAAGTAGAGGCTACCCCTCCGGCTTCACCTGCACCCAAGGCAAGCGGATCACTCGCAGACGCATTGCTTGCAGCGAAGGACAAGCTGGCATCTGAGCCGCACCTGCGCCTCGTCATCGAGGACGGCAAGCTCAGCTACTACCCGGCCGCTCTGCTCGCAGAGACCGACCTGACCACGCTCCAGGAGAACATAACCAATACCATCAGCACAGACAGCACCGCAAGTGTCGAGGCAACGGAGGCGGCAGCAACCTCTAGCTATGCCAACCTCATCGGCCTCGTCGAGCGTCTCCTGCGCGAGGGCAAGTACGATTCCGTACAGACCCCGACCTTGGCAAAAGCGTTCTACCGCGGCACCACCAACCTGCCACATCCGTACTTAGCGATTGAATTACAGGGCACCCTCGGCCACCACGTTCTCGGACTCAACGGGACGCTTTACACCGTGGACGGCAAGCGCGTGCAACATTTCTTGGGTCTATAAGCATACGTCGTTTGGACTATTTTCGTGTACTCATCAACATCCTGTACTTTTGTACAGGGTGTTTTTGCGTTTTCGACAGATTACGACATTCACGATACGGGCATACTTGTAAACACAAGATTTGAACAGAAGAGAGGGGGCGGTGGAGAAATTGGACTATCGTTGGGTGAGTTGGGTTGCGGTGGCCATCTCGATTTTGGTGATCGTGTTTGCTCCCAAACGCGTACCCGGACATGAGAATTTCTTTATTTTATCGTTCACCTCCTCCTTCGCCTTTATGTTCGATTTGGTGGTCGGGAACATCCTCGATCTGTATGACTACGGGACTCACAGGGTGGAAGTTTTAGACCTCGCCCAGATCTCGATTGTCAATCCCGCCATCGGCATCCTGTTGCTCAACTACTGGCCAGAACGCAAGGGTTGGTGGCGCGTCATCGGGTACCTCATGCTCGTCGTGGCGCTGTTGTTGTGCTTCGAACTGCTCTGGCTGAAGTTGGATCTGATGCGGTACAAGGGCTGGAGCCTTTTGAAGTCGGCGATCTCCTACCCGTTCCTGTTGACGACATTGCGAATCGCGCAGCTCACCTATCGTCACATGGTGCGTACAGCCAGCGCCGCGAAGTAAAAAAAGCTGCATTCCTCCGCGGAGGAATGCAGCTTTTTTTAACGGGTGGAGTTCTTGTCTTCGTGACGCTCAATCGCCAAATGGATCAGCGACTCGATCAATTGGTCATACGGCAAGCCGCTGGCTTCCCACATCTTCGGGTACATGCTGTACTGGGTGAAGCCGGGGAAGGTGTTGATTTCGTTGATCAAAAACTTGCCGGTCTTGCGGCAGAGGAAGAAGTCGGCACGCGAGAGGCCCGATCCGTCAATCGCTTGGAACGATCGAACTGCCAGTGCGCGGACTTCCTCGATTTGTTCCGCCGTCAATTCGGCCGGGATCACCATCGCGGACTCGCCGCTCAGGTACTTGGCGTCGTAGTCGTAGAACTCTTCGTTCGAGGAGATGATCTCGCCGGGCATCGAGGCTTGCGGGTCCTCGTTGCCGAGCACCGCGACTTCGATCTCCCGGCCATCGACCGCTTCTTCGACGATGATCTTGCGGTCATACTTGGCGGCGATCTGCAACGCGGCGATCAAGCTGTCGCGATCCTTCGCTTTGGAGATGCCGACGCTCGAGCCGAGGTTCGCCGGTTTGACGAAGCAGGGAAAGCCGAGTTGAGCAGCCAAAGCGTCTGCAACCACTTCCGGTTCGCGCTCAAAGCGTGAGCGCAACACCACTTCGTAACGACATTGTGCGAGGCCAGCTTGGGCAAATACAGTTTTCATCATCGCTTTATCCATACCGACAGCCGACGCGAGCACGCCCGCGCCTACATACGGGATGTTCATCAATTCAAACAAACCTTGCACCGTGCCATCCTCACCGTAGGGCCCGTGCAGGATCGGCAGGATGACGTCGATCTGCGCTGCGGCTTGTGACGGCAGGACCGCTCCTTGTGCGATCGGCAGCAGGTTTTCCACATCGGACGCTTGCCCGGCAGCACCCAACAATTTCGTCGGGACGGGTGCGCCGAGGGCCTTGTAGGCACCGATGCCGACATGCCACGTGCCGGACTTGTCAATTCCGATCGGGAGGATTTCATATAGATCACAATTCAAATTCTCGATGACCGACTGGGCGGATTTGATGGAGACTTCGTGTTCGCCGGACTTGCCGCCAAAGACGACGCCAACTCTGATTTTCTGAGTCATCCGCTCACTCCTCTCTTGGCTGAAAAAAAGCTCCGTCGCCGGAGCACATCACTTTCGTTCTTCTTCCGTCTCCTTCAACATCTCCAACTCTTGGCAGAAGTCGTTAAACTCCTCCAAACAATGGGAGTTCTGGTCAAAAAACAGGACGAGATTGTTGAGCGCTTTCATCGTGGAAGGCGAGACGTGGTGTTCGATGCCTTCGACGTCCCTCTGGATCGTTTCCTCACTGACGCCGAGCATCCGCAGAAATTCTTCCAACCGCTTGTGGCGTTGCTTCATCGATTTGCCGAGTTGCTCGCCCTTCGGTGTCAAGACGATTCCGCGGTACTTTTCGTAGGTGACCAGTTGCTTCTCATCAAGCTTCTGGATCATCTTGGTCACAGAGGACGGTTGCACCGAAAGCGAGGAGGCGATGTCGGATACTCGGGCGTACCCTTTTTCCTTCATCAATTCGTAAATCTTCTCCAAATAGTCCTCCATGCTGGATGTGAGCATACCAAATCCTCTCTCTCCTCGGAAGTATCCATGACTAGATTCGTCCGTAACATTTTACCCGAATTGCTTGCATCGTGCAAATTGCACAAAGCCAACGATTACCAAGAGAATTGGCCGCCAAACGTCTGATCCAGCAATAACAGGTTCAGGAGGTACAATCACCACAAAGATGCCTGCCCCAATTCTCGACGTACCGATTGTGCTCCGCGGTCGTCTTACTCTATGTGCGGGTGCCTAGATTGGTGAGTTGGTCGAGGGGAGACGCATGGTTTTTAGAGGTGTTCGTCCCACGGCATATAGCCTTTGTTCTTGAGGTAGCGGTAGAGGATGCGTTCAAAAAAGCGGTTGATCCTCGTCGGCCAACCTTCCTTGCCGTGCAGCGGGTCGACCCAGACGGTGAAAAAACCGAACTTGTTGCCTCCGTAGATGTCGGTAAGCAATTGGTCACCGATCACCACCGTTTCCTGTGACGAAGTGTGGAGCAGGCGCAGGGCCCGTTCAAAGGGGTGACCCCACGGTTTGCGCGCTTCGTAGACGAACGGGATGCCGAGCGGGCGGGCGAACTCGGAGACGCGAACTTTTCTGTTATTGGAGACGATCACAACTTTCAGACCTGCTTGGCGCAGGGTTTGAATCCATTTCATCAGGCGTTCGGTGGCGTGCAGGCTGTCCTGTTCGATCAGTGTGTTGTCAAGGTTGGTGATGATGCCGCGCACACCGCGCGCACGGAGTTTTTGAAAGTCGATGTCGAAGATCGTGTGCAGATGCAGGCTGGGTATGAAGCGTTGAAGCAACATGCGCCAATTCCCCCTTGGTCCTAAGAATGCTGGTAGGAGTAGCGTTCGCGGTTGCACAGGGCGGGATACAGGGGAAAAGGAGGAAACAACTGACACCTGTTGAAGTCAGTAGCAAGGAGGGATGATTATGAAAAAGGAACGCTTCTTGCTGCTCGCCGTGCTCGCTGGGGTGTTGATGGCGGGCAGCGTGTATCTGTATGGAGGCAAGCCGCAAGTGGAGCAAGCACCTCCAACAGCCACCACGGTTGCAGATGCCGCTGCGAAACCAGAGCCCGGACAAGCTGTTCGGGTGCATGTAAAAGGGGAAGTGAACACGCCGGGCGTGTATCAACTTCCTGCCGACAGTCGCGTGATCGACGCGGTGCAAGCGGCGGGTGGAGCCAAGTCTGACGCAGACACTGACAAGCTGAACATGGCTGCGGTGTTGAAGGACGGCGGGGAAGTCGTAGTCCCGAAAAGCGGAGCAGAGCCGGTGGCGTCCGCGCCGAAGTCCAGCACAGGCAAGCTCAACCTCAACCAAGCGACGGCCGAAGAACTCGACAAACTGCCTGGCATCGGCTCGACGCGCGCCCAAGCGATCGTCCAGTACCGTGACAACGAGGGTCGATTCCTCTCCATCGACGACCTCAAAAAAGTCCCCGGCTTCGGCGTCAAACTCATCGACCAGATCCGCGACAAAGTGACGGTGGAGTAGGTAGAAGTCTCTCAACGAAACGCCCTGCAAGTGTTACTCACGCAAAGTAGAAGTTCGCATCCTGTTAGAAGCCCGCTCTGTTTCCAGCAAGTTTTCGCCGCACTCGACACATCTCTACCTAGCAAGTTCCCCGCTGTACACCCCCTTCCTGAAAGTGAGGCTTTCTCTCATGACCCCCCGTCTGATCCTGTTCGCTGTGGTTTTTTTTGTCACGGGCATCTATGCAGGCCATTGGGTGCCTGCCGCTTGGCATCCGGCGTGGTTGCTACTACCTGTCGTCCTGACGCTCCTCGTCTACAGGCAACTTCCGAGAGTCGGGTTGCTGCTCACCGCCTGTTTCGTGGGCGTCTTCACCGTAGACGTGCATCAGTGGTACAACCAGCCAACGCTTGAAGCCTATGTAGGGCAGTCTGTTACACTCCGTGGTCAGGTACTCGACGACCCAACCCCCACGCGGTTCACGATCCAATTGACCGCACTCCAAGGCCACCCCGTCGGGGAAAAAGCGGTGGTTCGTCTGAAGACGCCCACCACGCTACATCACGGAGACCTGCTGGAACTCCAAGCTCGACTGGAAAGACCGGCACACGCCCGAAATCCCGGTGGCTTCGATGCATGGACGTACTACACACGCCAAGGCGTGAACTATTCCATCGCCCCAGATAGCCTCCACGTGATCGGGCACGACGACCGTGGGATACAAGCTCGCTTGCTCTACCCGTTGCGCCATCGGCTGTTGGCGGTCGTCCGCAACGCCTACAGACCTGACCAAGTCGCTCTCATCTCGGGAATCGTGCTCGGTGTGGAGGAGGGGCTTGATCCTGAAGTGAAGGCAACATTTCGCGAACTCGGCATCATCCACATCCTCGCTGTCTCCGGTGCTAACGTCTCGTTGCTGATCCTGCCCTTGCTCGCCCTGTTGAAAAAATTCGGGCTCACGACCCCGAAACGCTACAGCCTCGCCATCGTCGTCATCTTGCTCTACGGCGGTCTCGCAGGCGGTGGTGCCTCCGTGACGCGCGCTTGTACCATGAGCCTGCTCTGGTGTCTCAGCCGCATCCTCGCACGCGATCCCGACCCGCTCACCGCTTGGGCGCTGGCTGCTGGAATCCTGCTCACACTCGATCCGTTTCTGCTGACCAACATCGGCTTCCAACTGACTTTCCTGCTCACGCTGGCCTTGCTCATCGCCGCCCCGTACCTCGAAGCGCGCAACACACTCCTGAAAGCTCTGCTCCTGACCTTCCTCTCCGAACTGATCTCCACCCCGCTTGTACTGACGATCTCCCCTGTGTTCACACCGCTCTCCTTGCTTGCCAACCTCTACATCCTCCCGTTGATCGCCTTTCTCACACCTGCCGCCGTGCTCAGCATCTTGCTCGGTTTGCTCCACCCCGCTTTGGCAACCTTGCCTGCGCAGATCGTGTCGTGGGCACTCGACTTGCTCGTCCAGCCGTTGACCGCTGTCGGGAACGCCGGCTGGTTGGTGCGCCACTATCAGGCTCCAGCAATAGCGTGGCTGTGGCTGTACTACGGGGGATGGCTGCTAGTCGCACTGCGTCGAGTCGGCACCGGGTGGTACGTTCTCGCTCACCGTACTCGACAAGTTGCGCTGCTCGCCATCGCCTGCGCGCTCTCGATCGGCGCCCTCTGGCGCTTTTTCGCCCCGCAGGACTTGCGCGTCACATTTCTCGATGTCGGGCAGGGCGACTCGATCCTGATCGAGATGCCACATCACCACGTCTGGCTCGTCGATGGGGGCGGCATCCCGCAATTTCAACACAGCGAGTATGACATTGGGGAGCGCATCGTCCTCCCGGCGCTGGCGGCGAGGGGGATCGACGAGATCGATACTCTCGTGATGACCCACGCCGACGAAGACCACATCCGAGGTCTCGCCGCCGTCCTGCAAAACGTCCGCGTCCACCACATCCTCGTCTCCGATCTCACCACCGAAAAGCCCTTCTACCAAGACCTGCTCAGCACCGCTCGACAAAAGCAGATCCCGATCACTCAAGTCCACGCCGGACAGTCATGGACACCTGAGACCGATCTACAAGTCACGATCCTCAACCCACCGGTCAACCCCTTTCACAACACCCGCTCTGATACAAATGCCAACTGCATCGTTTTCACCCTGACGTACTTGACGAAGAGCTTCCTTTTTACGGGAGACTTTGAAGGGGACGAGGAACCCAGCCTTCCCCTACATTTGATCGACGACAGGAGGGACACCCCTGCCTCGAAACCTGCTTCCCGCCACATCGACGTCCTGAAAGTCGCGCACCACGGTAGCGCCTACTCCACGACGCTTCCGTTCCTGCGCCAGACCACCCCCACGCATGCGGTCGTCTCCGCCGGTGCGCACAACCACTACGGACATCCGGCCCCCGCCACACTCCAACGCTTGGGCCAAGCACACGCCACACTCTGGCGCACCGATGCCCAAGGCGCGATCGTCTGCACCACGGACGGGCAATATCTGGACATCTACTCCTGGTTGGAACGGGGATACTAGTGGTTGTACCACCCTGCCATGAGGTTAGGTGTGCAGGAACTCCAACTCGACAGGAGGAGATGACGGATGCCGAACAACCGCCGCAACCGCGCCGAAGTGCCCGGTGCTCGCAATGCGTTGGATCAGCTGAAGACAGAAGTCGCTGCCGAACTGGGGATTCCGAACTACGACCAAGTGGACAAAGGGATGTTGCCATCCCGAATGAACGGCTATGTCGGCGGCGTGATGGTGCGGAAAATGATCGAGTTTGCAGAGAGCGCGATGATGCAAAGCCCGCAAGTTTTGCAGGCCGTGGAGGCGCAACCAGGTGCTCAGCCCAACGAGATCCAAGCCGCGCAGGACTCCGTGATCGCGGCACAGGCGTACCTCGATCAGATCGGCGGCCTGCAAGCGTATCCAAATGGGGGGCAGCAACAACAGCAACTGCACTGACGTTTTCACGGTACAAAAACGAGGACAGCGCCTCCCGCGCTGTCCTCGTTTCATTATGATGGTAGAAAATGTGCGTTGCTTCGCGCCCGCCCTCCACTGTACGCTAGGTGATATACATCAGTGGGAGAGGGTCATGGGGATATGAAAAAAACAGCAGAGCAAAAAGAACCCGTCGATCAACTGATTGCCAAGATCTACGAATTGGCAAAGCAAGTATCTGAACATCCAAACGAAATTCTGAAGCTTCAAACAAGTGAATTTGTTCGTTCCTTTATCGATTTAACCCAAGCGGTCGAACACTTAGATGCCGCTCGCGAGCTGTTGCTCGGACGAGCGGAAAGCCTGTTAAGCCGCCCGCGAGACACCGAGAAGCGTCTGCGCAAGGAGCACCTCAAACTTGTCATCAACAACCAGCAATAAACCAAACCATAATCCCCCTCCCCGTTCCCCTGTATAGCGGAGCATTGCGCGACGGATACTCTCTTGTAGGAGTATATCTTGCGTGAAAAGGGAGGGGGATTTGACTTATGTACGAAACTTGGGTCAAACACCTGATTGATATCATGGACGAGGTTGCGCCTGTGACCGTCGTTCGCACACGCTTTGAACAGCCGGTTGGCTCCGTATCTGGGGATCTGTCGACGTTGATCCACAGCCGGCTCGATCTGACCGACGACGACAGCCCGTGGTGTGATCTGGTGGTCGATCAAGTCGACGGCCAGCTTCAAATCGGCTACATGATCCATATCCCGAACATCAACAAGCGCACGGACGAAGAAATCACCGAGAATGTAAAATCGGTCGGCGGTGGCGCGCGAACGGTGATGTTGCTCACGCCCGTGGGCGAAGTTGGACAGGAAACCTACGTGATAAAAGGCATGATCACCGCACCGCTGGAACATCCGTACGACAACCCGAACTCCGCGACGCACGACATGGCGGATGCGCTGGTCCGCCTGATGGAAGTCGGCGGGTACGAGCGCAGCGGCACGATGGAGGGCGTGGGCGGGCGAGACGAGCATGAGGCAGATCTCGTCACGTGGCCGCAGGAATGACCGAGCGTCGACCGCTTCCGTCATCACAAGGACTGGACCAGCAGGCGCTCGATGAACTGTTCCACATGCAGCCGATCGACACCAACCTGACCCCTGGCCAAAAAGTTCGTCGCGCCTTGACCCCGCGGTGGGAAGTGATCATTCCCGCCGCCTATGACCCCGTTCAGGAGGAAGACCGGATGATCGACAACATCCTGCGCGAACACCTCAACGACGAACAAAACCCCGGCGCTCCATAGGCCGGGGTTTTTTTTCACGGAACGGTCACAAGAGATTCGGTTCTGGTATGATGGGAAGAACAGATTTTTTTGCGCGACAGGTGCAACTTTTTAGTGCCTGTTGGCATCGTTTAGTAAGGGAGGGAAGAACGGGGATGCAGCAGGACTTAGAGATCGTAGCAGAGGCTTTGGAGAGCAAGGAAAAACTCTCGAATTTTTTGCGCACGATCGAACCGTTCATCTACCAGACGGCCTATTATATGACAGGCAAGAAAATGGATGCCGAAGACGTGACACAGGATTGTTTGTGGAAAGTCTGCCGTTCCCTGAGCCAGTACCAAGGGCAAGGTTCGTTGCGTGGCTGGGTTCACCGTGTCGTCGTCAACACCGTTCGCGAGCAAGCGCGCAAAAAAAAGGCGCAGTTCGTCGAATTGAACGAGACGTTGCCGGCAGATGGCATGTCGGTAGAGAAGCAAGTGGAGACCAAGATGACCGAGGAAAACCTGCACCAAGCGATCGCGGCCCTGCCTGAAAATTACCGCGAAGTGCTGGTGTTGCGCCACATACATGACTTGTCCTACCAAGAGATTGCCGATACGTTGCAACTCACAGAGGCCCAAGTGAAGACCCGACTGTTCCGCGGTCGGGAAAAATTGCGAACTTTGTTCACCGGAGGTGAGGAAGTGTGACCCATGACAGCTACCGTGAATTCATCCAGCGCGAACTGGACGGTGACCTGTCTGCTGAAGAGACGGCGTGGCTGGATCAACATATCGCCAGCTGTGCGGCCTGCCGCACCGAGCGGCAAGAGTACCATCAGTTGAGCGAAGGCTTGATGAGCATGAAAGCGGTGCTGCCGGACCGCAGCTTCGTGTCGCAGATGGAGTTCGACTTTGACGAACTTTTGCGTCCGCAGTCGCCACCGACCCCGTTGCAGAAAAAAGGCCGCCGACGCATCCCTTCGGGATGGTGGCAAGGCCTGTCCGTTGCCGCCGCCGTCGTCCTCGCCATCGGCTTTACCTATAACTTCCTCCCCAGTGGAACGGCGACACATACGGCTCAGCCCGACACCACGACCGACACGCCTGCGCCTGTCGTCGCATTAGGCGACGAGCACCGCCCGCCGACCACGCCAGATTCTTCGACAAAACCTGCTGACGCGCCGACCGCGAACGTCGAGAACCAAAAGACCCCCTCGACGGAGCCCAAGCAGCCAGCTGGCACGAAGGTCGCAAGCTCGCTTGCCGGAAGCAGCACACAACCGACCACGGGCAGTTCGAACCCCGCCACGGTCAATTCGAAACCTCCCATCAGCGCTGACACCACCACGACGACGGGCACTGCTTCAAACAGCAAGCCGACGACCAGCAAGCCGGAAACCGAGACGCCCGCTTCATCGGGGTCACCGCACGGAGGCACAGGCACGATCGTCGCCGTCGGCCCGTCGCAGGAACATGGAGGACAGGGCATCGTGCCGGCGCTCAAGGACCGCGATCGCTTCTATGGGCAAACCGCTGGAGCGCTGGCTGCGGAGCAACCGCCGTTGCCGATGATCGTCGGGACGATCGATCATGTTCCGTCTGAGTTGGATGAACACCTGCAAGACCAAGTGCGGCTCGGCAATCCGTCTGCGCGTTGGGGCACGATCCCGACGCAGGTCGTTCAACATGTGCTCACCGAGATCGGGTTCGCTGCGATCTCGAGCGTACACGAGACGACACATCCAGACCGTGTCGATGTCGTCCAAGGCGGGCAGACGTACCGCGTTCGTCTGATGCAACCGTTCGAGGCGGGTGCCAACGGCATCTGGCAACCGGTACAGATCTCCCGTGAATTGTCGTTGCAAAGCCTTGAGCCGACCGACAAGCCGATCATCGAGTACTTCAACCAGATGACACAGGAGCGGCAATTCACGATCGTATCGCTGCATGTCGAGGAGAACTTGTTGATGAACCGCACGGTCGTCGGAGCAGACTTGATCCTCAACACCGAGGCGGGTCCGCGCCAAGCCTATTTCGCCTACACGTTCCGTTTGAAACTCAATCAGGACTTTAGCTGGTCGCTCGACGGCAAGCCGATCGTCCGCCATTAAAAGGAGCCCACGCGTGTGGCTCCTTTTTTGCATGGATGAATTCCCCATACCTGTCGCATACTACAATCATTATCGACACGGAGGAATGCACCATGAAAAAAACACGCCTGTTGCTCGCCACGCTCCTCACACTGTCCCTGCTCACCGCTCCGGTACTTGCTGCTGACGGTCAAGGTGAGCCGGGCAAGAACGCTGGGGGAGTTGGCGGCAAGCACAACTTCGACCAGTGGCAGACGATCAAACGCCTGCAGATTCACAACTAAGTTGACTCGAAAAAAGAGACCGCGCACTTGGCCGAGGTCTCTTTTTTGCTCGTCTCCTAAAACCCGCTCGTCCTGCATATGGATAGCAGGGAGAGGGGGAACTACACATGCGCACGATCAAACCGCTCTGGCTGACTCTGGCCCTGCTCGCCAGCCTCAGTCTAGCGCTCGTTGGCTGTTCTGAGCAGACCGCGAAACCTGTACCGAACAAATCCACCCCACAGACACCTTCAAACGCCACCAAGCTCCCCACAGAGTCTGACAAGCCGATCGAGAACCCGACCCCGACTCCCAAGTCGGACGACGAGATCCAAGCGGAGATCAAGGAAAAACTCAACCGCATGACCCACCCGCAGGGCTACGTGTTGCCGACCGATGCCGAACAACATGTCACAGGCGTCTCCACCCTCGCGCAAGTCAGCGAGCAACTTCGCAAAAAAGGCTACTCCATCGACCTCGCCCGTGTGCTCACCCAGCAGTTTTACCAAGAGCACGCCACATCGGGCAGCGCGTATGTCACGATCCTTGCGACAGATGGCTACCCAGGTGCCTATGATCCGCGGCTGGAGGCGGTGTTCGCCCGCAAAAACAAATTCGCGTGGACGATTACGCAGAAGCACCCGGACGACGTGCTGAACGGGCCGAATGTCGCGACGTATGAAGTGGAAGTGCTCAAGGACGGCAGCTACCGATTGAACGCGTGGAAAGCAGAAAATCTCTAAAAAAGTAGTGAGACCGATTCTCATTTGCGCGAACTTGTGATAAACTAAAGGCAAATGTATAGTAACGGTCGAAAATCGCGAAAATACTAGTATGCTTTCCCAATACCTTCATATGTTTGACTCCTGACCTTTTTCGATCTACGAGGTCAGGAGATTTTCTGCGTGGATTCCTTGCAGAATCTAGGGAGATGTTTTATAATCTCTCTCAGAAGACATTGAAGGAGTGGTATTTAAAATGGCAAAGACTTGGGTTGACAAAGATACCTGTATCGCATGTGGCGCTTGCTACAGCACCTGCCCGGATGTGTACGAATCTGACGACGATGGTTACGCGTTCGTCAAGCTCGAAGGCGGCCTCGAAGGCTTCGTTGAAGTTCCGGAAGAGTTCCTGTCCGATGCACAAGATGCAAAAGACGGTTGCCCGACTGAATCCGTTCGTTGGGAAGACTAATCTTACAAACTTCATCTTACACCGAAACCGCCGGGCTCCGGCGGTTTTTTCATACGAACAATTCCGCGAATATTTCTGATATACATTTTTTGAACGTCAGGTGTAACCGTTAAACCACCTCGGTGTCTATTTTGACGATAACGGTGTGGAGATGGGGAACTGGCTTCTGGGGGAGTGAGTGCTGATGCTTGAACCGGAGGATCGCTCCAGAGCGCTAGAGGATTCGTTTCACGATCTATACGACCGCTATTTCCAAGACGTGTACAACTTCGTCGCTTACTCGATCTCACGTTCGCAGGACGCAGAGGACCTCACACAGGAAGTCTTTGTCAAAGCCTATCGCGGTTTGGCGAACTTTCGTGGGGATTCGGAGCTGCGCACCTGGCTTTTCGCGATTGCACGCAATACGATCCGCAATTGGATCGTGCGCAAAAAGCCGCTGCCCAGCACCGAGGACGAACTGCTCTGGCAATTGCCAGAGTCCGGCAGTACGCCGGAGGACGCCTTGGAAGAGAAGGAAGCGATGCAGAAGCTGCAGCAGGCCCTGGACCAGATCAAGGATTCCTACCGCACGGTGATCGTGTTGCGAGGACTCCACGGATTTTCCGTCAAGGAAACCGCCGATATCATGGGGTGCAGTGAGACCAGCGTCAAAGTCACACACTTCCGCGCCTTGCGGAAGTTGCGCACGCTGCTCGCCGCGGACCCGACCTTTCCCATAACTCTCCACCCACTACCGTCAAAGGAGGTGGGTACATGAACTTCCGTCACCCAGAGAGACAGCCGAAGTCTAGAGCTGACCTTCAGTCACTCGAAGATGCGTTGGCCAACTTGCCGCAGAAGCAACCGCGCGCAGGGTTGAAGCAGGAACTACTCACGAGGGTGTTAGCCGAAGCTCGTCGTCAGGAAGCGACGGTTGTTCGGAAACGCCAACTCCGATTCACGTTTCCCAAACTTCGATTGACCGCCACGCTGGCGGGGGCTGCTCTGTCGATCGCATTTGCCTTCCTGTTGTTGCCAGACACGCCGCAGAGTGCTTCCACATCCGAGGGTAGCATCAGCGGCATCAACGCCAATCAGCAGATCGCCCAAGAGATTGCGATGAAGAAGGGCGACAACGAGGATCGCTTGATGCGTCAGACGATTCCGCACACGAACGGCCAGTTTGTCGGTGAAGGTGTGGAGATCGTGCTCAACGACAAGCAATCGCTGCTGATTCGCAAGGGGGCGTCGCAGAGCGAGATCGAATCGAACTACGACTTGCTGCGCCTCGTCCAAGAGATCTACACCAGCGGCGGCCAAGTGGTCGCGATCAACGGCATCCTCGTCAAACCATACACCGAGATCGTCACGCGAGGTTCTTTGACCGAGGTAAGCGAGCGCCGGATTCAGTCGCCGTTCACGATCAAAGTCATCGGTGACAGCGACAAATTGTACATGAAGCTGAGCCAGAGCTCTTCGATCCTGATGTCCTTGAAGGACGAGAAGGAAATGGACATCGAGGTCCAACGCACGCATCTGGTCAGCATCGCGATGAAATAAGCAAAGCCACCTCTCTCCAGAGAGGTGGCTTTTTTTCTCGGCAATGGGATTCGTGATACAATGGAGACCTACATACTTCACGGAATGCACGAGGGAGGCAGCATAGATGACATTGAAATTGGGTTGGATCGGATTGGGGAACATGGGGCAGCCGATGGTGACGAGACTGTTGCAGGCTGGATTTGACGTGACGGTCTACAACCGCACCCGTGCCAAGGCGGAGGCGTTCGTCGAACAGGGCGCTAAGGTCGCCAACAGCCCGCAAGAACTGGCGGAACAGGTGGACACGGTGATCACGATGGTGGCGGACGGTGCGACGCTGGAGGAGGTCCTGTACGGCGAGAGCGGCGTGATCCACGGCGTGCGTGCTGGGCAGACGGTGATCGACATGAGCACCGTGGGGCCGGAGCCGGTGCGTTTTGCGGCGGAGGCCTTTTTGCAGCGCGGGGTGAAGTTCCTCGAAGCCCCGGTGTCTGGTTCAGTTGGCCCGGCGAAGGAGGGCACGCTGGTCATCCTCGTCGGTGGGGAGGAGCAAGCGTATGAGCAGCACAAGCCGGTGTTCGACGTGCTCGGCAAAGCGTCGTTCCACTTCGGGGAGAGCGGGCAAGGGGCGCAAGCGAAGCTGGCGATCAATCTGCTGCTCGGCGTGGTGCTACAGGGACTCTCGGAAGCCTTGGTGCTCGGCAGCAAGGCCGGGCTGGACCGCGAGACCCTGCTGAGAGCGATCGGCGTGACCGCCTGTGCAGCACCGATCGTGCTCGGCAAGACCCCGAGTATCCTCGCAGGAGAGTACCCGGCGGCGTTTTCGCTGAAGCACATGGAGAAGGACTTCGGACTGGCGCTTGACGAAGCGAAAAAAGTGGAAGCCGCGCTCCCAGCGACATCGGCGGCGCACCAGACCTATGTGGCGGCCAAAGCGAACGGGTTGGGCGATCAGGATATCATGGCGGTGCTGGCTCACTTGGAGCGGATGAGCGGGTTGAAGTAAAGTGCTAGGTTATGAACTCCATATTTCAGTACAAGAATCCTTCCCTTGGGAGGATTCTTTTTTGTCAGTAAATTGAAAATAAATACTGTTGTAATTATTTGTTTTATGCTAGAATAATCAGTGTAATCTAACAATGTGTAAGTTTTTGAATTTTTTACACTCACTAAGGAAGGGTGATTCAAAGATGAGAAAGTTTGTGTTGGGAAGTTTGTTTGCTCTGTTGTTTAGTAGTACACCGAACTATGCGTATGCAATTGGTGGAGGAGGTAATCAGAACATCATTGTTCCACCAGTCACGACATACCCGGATACCTATGAGCCAAATGATTCAAGCTCTACCGCCTACCCGATTTCCTATGGGCAAAAAGTAACCTCCTATCTCTCGTCTGGATCTGACGTCGATTATTACAAGTTCGTTCCGACAACCACGGGTATGAATTTTTTGGCCATGTCAGGTGCAACCAATAAAAATTATGATGTGATCGTCTATGACAAAGACTTGAATTTGATCGCGATGAGCGACCAGCCCGCCAATATCATGGAGGAGTTGTCATTCAAAGTTACAGCAGGCAATGTGTATTATTTGCAAGTGTGGAGCGAGCTTTCCGATTCTAGTTCGTCGCCTTATCAAGTTAAACTCATCGCGAGTAGTCCAGTCACTTACGCCTATGATTCACGGAACCGTATCTCCACAGCCACACAAGATCGGGCTCTGTACACGCTCAAATACTCGTTTATCTGGGATAAGTACGGCAATCTGCTGAAAGTGAACAAGGAGAAGATCGCCCAATGAAACTAAAAAATATACTGGCGTTCTCGTTAGCGACCGTTTTGGCCGTGACCTCGGTACCCACTGCAATGGCCGCCAATACCAATGGTTCGACGACTCTGACGTCGACCTCAGCCTCTGACAAAACTCCAATTAACCTGAATAACGTCTTCAAGCAAGCACCGTATGTCATCCCAGCCTCGAAGGATTATGTTTCGACGCTTACAGGCAGTGTGTACATCTCCAAGGACGACTTGGTGTTGCCAGGCGCAAACGGGTTTGACCTGAAATTGAAAAGAGACTATGACAGTTACTCTGCCCAGTTATTTGACGGAGTGGAAGAAGGAGGGACTTTTGTTGCCAAGCCCAAATCCCAACTGCGGACTTCGTTCCTCGGTCCCGGTTGGAGATGGGAATTGCCGTATGTAGATGGTTACGATGTCCACTTACCAAGCGGGGAGACCTACTCAAGTGGCGGTGCATACAAAGATGTAACGTTTGAAACAGACAACTCGTATCTCGATACCACTCGGAAGCTCACGATGTTGAAGGAAGGACGCTTTTACTTTTTCAATAACGAAGGACAGTTGATCCGAATCAAAGATACGTTTAATAATGTCATCACCTTCACGTATGATACGACAGGTCTAGACTGCTTTACTTTCGCACCGATTGCTGCTGGAGCAGGTAATAGGGGAACTCCGATTCGTAAAATTCAAAACAATATCGGAAACTCCATCACGTTCGATTACATCCCGGCTGGAACTGACGCAGATGGCGCTCAAAAAGTAGTTGTGAAAAGTGGTGCACGAACGTTGTACTACCGCTTCACTCCGACTGCTGTTGAATTATCGCCTACATCTGCACAGACCGTCCCCTTGCTGACAGAAACGGAAGTACTGCCAACAGTCAAAACCCGTTACCAGTATGCTGTGAAGGACGCATGGAGACAAACGTACATGTCCTATTTTGGGGCCAGTTACAATATCTTAAGTCCTTATGCCTTGATTACAACGGTTGAACACCCTACAGGGGATGTGTCGCAATACCAATACACAGAAATGGCAACCTTGCTGAGCGGCGTATCGTCCAATGACTTGTATCGCATCAAGGATGTCTCGGACGTAGTCAGCGATGGCGACAACAAGACAATCTACAATCATATGAGTTTCTCCTACTTTGGAGACATCACCCGACAGTACACAGATCGCACGTTCCGCACGGTGGTCAAGGATGATTTAGGGCGAAGTACTACGTACACCTACAAAAAGGATTCGCTGCCAGCGACACCGTTTTTCAAGAAAATTACGCAACGTGAAGAGCGCGGCGACTCTGTGAAAACAACGACATATGTGTACGATGATACGAAAAAGTATCCTGACCCGACTCAGATTCAAGAGGTCAATACAAGTAAATCGAACCCATCTGTATCAAGTAAACCGAAGACAACAACTCGATCTTATGATGAATATGGTTATGTTACCAGTGAGACGTTACCAAATGGTACGTATAATGAGTACAAGTACATCGCTTTTGCTGGATTTAATATGAACCCTATCTATCACGCGATGGTTTCCAAAACAGAATATCTGACAGGCAGTCCGACTAACACAAACGTACCTGCAACTTACAAACAGACGGACTATACGCTTGACCAAGCAACAAGTGCAGTGACAAAACAAGTTGTCAAAGACAAAAGCGGCACTCTCTTGCAACAAGAAGACTTTCAATATGATACCGCTGGCAATGTTATCAAGAAAAACGTTACTGATGGTACCCAAGTCTACACAACGAATTACACGTACAAGAGCGGCTTCCTTTCACAAAAAAGCACGGACGTAACGGATGTCAATGGAGCAACTTCGACGGTCTCTGAAGCCTACGTCTACGATGTACCAACTGGTCAGTTAAAACAGTACACAGACGCTCGTGGCAACATAAGCACCTATGAATATGATCTGCTCAACCGCATCTCAAAAGTCAGCAATCCGGACAAAACTGGAACCAAGGTCCTCTACGACGATCTGAAGAACACCACAGAAATGGACATCCTTGATGCCGTTGGAGCTACAGTGAAACGAGACGTCACCAAGTGGAACCCATTGGGCTGGAAGTCGGAAAGCGGCCATTACGAAGGCAGCACGTACCAACGAGATATTCAATTCGAGTACGATGCCTATGGTCGTAATCGATGGGTCCGTGACGCCAAAGACCAAGCCGACACGATGACGTTTGATCTGTACGATCGACTCTTGACGGTCACACATGCCGATAGTTCGCAAATCAAATATGAGTATGACGATATGAATAACACCAAAACCACCACGGATGAGGACGGGCATGTAACACGTGAAACGTACGATTTCGATGGGTATGTCGTCAAAACGGAATCAGTGCAGCCGGCGGGACCTCTTGTTATTTCTAGCGTGGCATACGATAATGTAGGCAATATTGTAAAAATAACAGATGGTCTGAGCAACCCAACCGAGTATCAATACAACGCGCTGTCTAAGCTCTTGGGTGTTAAAGCCCCAGATGGCAGTCAGACGGCCTACGAGTACGACATGCGTGGGAACCTGACCAAAGTCACCTACAACGACCCGAACAAAAGTACGATTTCTAAGTCGTATGACCAACTGAACCGCCTGATCAAAAAGGTCGACGAACAGAATCAGACCGTCAAGTATTTCTACGACGGAAATGACAATTTGATCAAACAGATCGACAAAGACGACAAAACCCTCAACTTTGAGTACGACACAAGGAACCGACTGACCAAAAAAGTAGCGGGTACTGACATCGTTAAGTACGACTACAACACCCAAGGTCTGCGCTCGAAGATGGAGGACCAAACGGGTACTACGCAGTACGCGTACACCGCTGACAATAAGCTCGCGGTTGAACAGCTACCGGATGGCAAGACGGTCTCGTATACGTATGATGTGGCAGGCAACCGCACGACGATGGTAGATCCATTTGGTCGCAAAATTGCCTTCACCAGTGATACCCGCAACCGACTGCAATCACTTTCGTTTGACAACGCTACGAACCCCACTGAAGTAGCGTATGCGTACACCAAATCGAATCGAGTGCAAAAAGCAACACAGGGTAATGGCTTGGTTTCCTCCTACGAGTACGATTTGAAAAATCAACTCACCTCGTTGCAACAGAAAAAGCCAGACGGTTCGCAACTCAATCTATTCCAGTACGGCTATGATAGCAATGGTAACCAGAACAGCATCACAGAAAATAATTCAGCCACACAACTCACATACGACAAGGTGAACCGTGTAGCGACCTCGACTCAATTCAACGAAGCTTATCAATACGATTTCCGCAGCAACCGTACCGGCTTGCAAACGGACAAACCGTTGGTGATCCCGACCAACACCTACGAGTACGACCTCTGGAATCGACTCACCAAAGTAACAACTGCGGATAACAAAGTTGTCACCTATAAGTACGACGGCGACGGTCTGCTCTACGAGCGAACTGAGAACGGTTCCACAACCCGTTATTATTACAACGACCAACAACAGGTCATCGCAGAAGCGAAAGTAGTCAACGGTTCGCCTGTTCTGCTGGATCGCTTCATTCGTGGTGTGAATGGTCAACTGGTCCTGCGGGAGGATGCAACGGGGAGTAAGTCCTACTACCAACACAACGGACACGGAGATGTCGTCGGACTTGTAGATGCCAACGGTGCCCAACTCAATACCTACTCTTACGACATCTGGGGGAACCAACTGACGGCTACCGGACAGTTGAACAACCCGTTCCGTTACACTGGAGAGTTTTCGGATTCAACGAGTGGTTTGATCTACCTCCGTGCAAGGTGGTATGACCCAAGTCAAGGTAGATTTATAACAGAAGACTCTTTCGAAGGCAATCTAGAGCAATTGCTAACTTTGAATTTGTATGCGTACGCTAGCCAAAATCCGCAACGCAATATAGATCCTAGTGGTCACATGACGGTTAGGGAGGAGCCTATCGCCCAAAATACGCCCATCTATGAAGAAGAAATGGAATCGGGACTCGCTTGGCTCAAAAAAATTGCTGACGCTATCCAAAAGGCATTTGGTGGGGAAGTTAAACGAACTAACAAAGATGGATGGGAAGTAAGGATTCCTGATGGGAAACAAGCACTACAAGTGAGGATAATGGCTGCGAATCAAAATAACCTAGTTCCATATTACCGTGTTGTAAAGAATGGGAAACCAGGGACCGACTACCTAGGTAAATGGACAAATAACCAGAAAGATACTCATATTGATCTAAATGAAAATCCATTCGAACAAATATCCGTGACATTAAGAGGATATTTTAGCAGGAGGTAAGAATGAATGAGTAAAAAAGAGTTGGAAATTATGTTGGCATCAGTAAGAGCCTCCATTATCACAAGTTTTTCTGTAGATTTGTTAAATAATTGCGTTATGTTTACTGTGCATACGTATCATAGTGAAGTAGATTACGTAGAGAATACAATTGTCTTTGGTGGGGTAGCCTCCTACTTTTTCTCAGCAGGAAAGGATAATGCTCGTAGAGACTTATACCCTCCTGACATTGATGATATTAGAGAAATGTCATCAATCTATTTTTACGAAAATGGAATTGGATCTATTGGTTTTGTAGACATTACAGACGAATGGGCCAAGAGATGGGTACGATACTACGGCTCGAATGTTAATTTTCTTGTCGAAATGACTGACTCTGTTTTATTCATCGAAGCCAACCGGATTCGAATAAATGATACGGAACTGATTGTTGAGTACCCAAGCGAGTAATCAATCATTGAAAAGAATCCCTCACTCTAGAGGGATTCTTTTTTTTCATCCTACAGGTTGTAAATCTCACCCAGAAACCCCCTTCTATAGTACAAGATACAAATAACATACCGCAAAACAAAAGTGACGACTTAAAATTTGGGAGGGAGGTTTTACGATGGACAAGAAAAAGATCTGCATCCTGATCATCCACGGGATGGGGGAGCAGGGCGTTTACGAGACGTTGGACACCTTCACGCGTAACCTCGTTGAGTCGCTCCACGCCTCCAGGCAGACTGGCATCCAGTTAAAACACCACCGCATGCGGCTCCGTGATGACATGCATGATTACATCAAACTCTCCCGGCTCGATGAATCCTCGACGGAGGTCGACATCCACGAATACTACTGGGCGCACACCATGCAGCGCGTCATCTCGTTCCAAGAAATTGTGCAGTGGCTGATCCGCGCTTCTGACGGGGCTGAGAAATTCTATGAAGAGAACGAAGAACTTGCCCGCCGCTATGAACATGACGATGCATTCGCCAACGCCTACCAAAACGGCAAATTCAAACGCCGCTGGTACCTCAAACACATCGGCAAGGCAGTTCGGCTCTTTTACGGACTCTCCCGTCTCTGTGGCACCCTGCTTCCGAAGGCTGTGGAACCGCTGTTCCGCGTGCTGATGGGCAAACCGGAGCAGATGATCGTCGATTACCTGGGCGACGTCGCCGTCTACACCTCCAACGACCGCAAGTCGAAATTCTACGAGACCCGCGCCAAAGTTCTCGAAGGCGCTGTGGAAAAACTCTCCGCCCTGCTGCACCAAGACTATGACAAAATTCTGATCGTCGGCCACGCGCTCGGCAGCGTCATCGCCTATGATGCGCTAAACCAGCTCAACTTGCAGATGAACCACGACGAGCAACTGGCGTCCGATGGTCGCAAACTGTTTGAACTGATCACGATCGGGTCGCCGCTCGACAAAGTCAAGTTCTTCCTCCGCGAGTATGTGCCGTCCGGCGAATACGTCAAACGGCTGATCTTGAATTCACTGAACGGTTTCCGCCGCCGCGACGCTCGCGATCTGGATTCGGATTCTGGACCGGAACTGTCGAGCACGTTGCAAAACCACTTGCAGCATCTGCACTGGACCAACTACTACGATCTCAAGGACCCGATCGGTGGGCACCTCGATTTCTACGAAGGCGTGCAGAACCAGCAAGTCGACAACGGTCTCGAATGGGGCTTTGCACACGTGGGCTACTGGCAGAATCCGAGCATCTATTCACGAGTCATCGAACGCGTCCAAGCGGCTGAAGCCCAAGCGCGCAACGACATCCAAGTGGGAGAGACGGCCTAGCATGAACACTCATCCAGAATGCACGCAAGGTCCCGATTCCAACAAGTCGGGACCTTTTTCTTATCCCCGAAGGTTGTAAAAGGACAAGCTCCGGGACATTTGTATGATAGTGGAGACGGACACCCTGAAGGGAGTGGTGACAAACGATGGAGAAGACAAAGATCGCGATCTTGATCACACACGGAGCAGGGGACCAAGGAGAACTCGACACACTGGATGTATGTGCCCGCAACCTGGTCCAGTCTCTGCAAGTCGCCCGCGGTAGAGACTTGAAGCTGACCCACCGCCGCTTGCAAGGCGCCAATGGCGGTCAGGATTATGTGCAACTGACCGACAACAAACGATCCAACTGGGAAGTGGATGTTCACGAATACTACTGGGCCTCTCGCGTCGAACGTCAGATCACGCTGAAGGAGACGCTCGGTTGGATGGGCAAAGCGTCAGACGGTGCTGGCATCCACGGTGTAGGGCCGGTGTTGCGCGGGATGAGTCAGCTCGGAGCGCTGGGGGAGAAGTTGATGCCCAAGTGGCTCGACCCGCTGTATCGATCGCTGATGGGCATGACCGCGCAAATGCTGGTTGACTACCTTGGCGATGTTGCGGTCTACACCTCGGGGGATCTGCGCTCCAAGTGGCATGAGGTGCGTGAAGACGTACTGAGCGGGGCGCTGGAGAAACTGCTCATGTTGATCAATGAAGATTACGACCGCATCATCCTCGTTGGACACTCGCTAGGCAGTGTGGTGCTCTACGATGCGTTGAATCGTTTGAACTTGAACATGAACGACGATGCTGTGTTGGCGGCCAAACGACACAAATTGTTTGAGTTGATCACGCTCGGCTCACCGCTGGACATGACCGCGCTCTACCTCGCGGAACACATCGGGGAGCACGAATACGTGAAACGCTTGATTGTGGATCACGTCAATGGATTCCGACGCCGCTGGCCGGAAGTGTCTGCACCGCAGGGAACGGTGCTGACAAGCTATGTCACCGACTGTCTAGCCCATCTGCGTTGGACGAATTACTGGGATGTGCTCGACCCGATCGGTGGGCCGCTCAACGAATATCTTGGGGTGAAAAACGTCAAAGTCGACAACAACCGCGCCTTTGGATTTGCGCATCTGGGGTATTTTGAAAATGTGGAGATTTACCGTGAGGCGCTCGAACGTGCTACGCCAAGGGAGACTGTGAAAGTGGCGGAAGCAGATCGTCACCTGCGGGCAATTTAATCAGGGGTAGGGTCTCGACAAAGGGGTCGGGGCCTTTTTTGTTGAATACTACAGGTAGCAACATCATTTTAGGAGGGATACATAATGAACAACAACTTCTACCACATCACAGTGAACGCAGCAGACGGCACCCCGAAGCAACTGGAAACCTACCAAGGTGACGTCCTGCTCCTCGTCAACGTCGCGTCCGCATGCGGCCTGACCCCGCAATACGAAGGTCTCGAAGCACTCAACCGCAAGTACCGCGAGCAAGGACTGCGCGTGCTGGGCTTCCCGTGCAACGACTTCGGCGGCCAAGAGCCTGGTTCGATGGAACAGATTCAAGAATTCTGCAAAATGAAGTTCGGCGCAGACTTCGAACTTCTGGAGAAAGTCAAAATCCTCGGCGATGACAAGCACCCGCTCTACACCTACCTAACCACGCATGCCGAACCGACGGGCGACGTGCAATGGAACTTCGAAAAATTCCTGATCGCGCGCGATGGCCAGATCGCCGCTCGTTTCAGCCCGAAAGTGACGCCGGAGGATGCGGACCTGATCGCAGCTGTCGAACGCGAACTGGCGAAGTAAGCACTCTACACCTCTGGGGAGGGGAAACCACCAATGAAGGACGTATATCTCGTATCGGCCGTTCGCTCCGCAATCACCGCGTTCGGCGGTCCGCTCAAGGACACGATGCCTAGCGAACTGGCAGCTCAATTGCTCACCGCCGCTGTGGAAAAAGCCGGGATCGAAAAAGGCCAAGTCGAGGAAGTCATCCTCGGCCACTGCATCCAACGCACCGACGAGCCGAACACGGCGCGCACCGCCCTGCTCAAAGCGGGATTCCCGCACACCACGACCGGCTACACGATCCAGCGTCAATGCGGCTCTGGCATGCAAGCCATTCTCGATGGGATGATGCAGATCCAGACTGGATTTGCAGACATCGTCGTCGCAGGCGGCGTAGAAGTCATGTCGAACGTGCCGTACATTCTCAAGCAGAACCGCTGGGGACAGCGCATGCAACACAGCACCGTCTATGATGCGCTGTGGGAGTGCCTGACCGACCCGATCTCTGGCGACATGATGGGCGTGACGGCAGAAAACCTCGCGGAAAAGTATGGCATCACTCGCGAGGAGCAGGACCAAGCTGCGTTGGAATCGCATCAAAAAGCGCTCGCCGCGATCGAATCGGGTCGCTTCGAGCGCGAGATCGTCCCGGTCACGGCCAAGTCCGGCCGCAAAACGGTCGAAGTCACCCGCGATGAACATCCGCGTGCGGACATCTCAATGGAAGGCCTCGCCAAGTTGAAAGCGACGTTCAAGTCGGAGAACGGCTCGGTCACGGCAGGCAACGCATCAGGCATCAACGACGGGGCTTCAGCAGTCGTCCTGATGTCGGGGGAGAAAGTTCAGGAACTCGGCCTGACCCCGCTGGCCAAGATCGTAGCGGGTGCGGTGGTAGGCGTGGAGCCAGAACTGATGGGCTACGGCCCGGTGCCGGCGATCCAGAAGTTGCTGGCGAAAACTGGCCTGACCGCGAACGACATCGACGTCTGGGAGATCAACGAAGCATTCGCCGCCCAATACCTTGCCGTGGAGCGTCTGCTGGAACTGGATCGCACCAAAGTCAACGTCAACGGCTCGGGCATCGCCCTCGGACATCCGGTCGGCAGCACCGGCTCCCGCATCACGGCGACGCTGGTGCATGAACTGCACCACCGTGAGCAGAAGTACGGCATCGCTTCGCTCTGCATCGGTGGCGGCCTCGGCATCGCGTTGCTGGTCGAGCGCGTCTAACGTCCCGCGAAAAAACACCCTGATGCCATCGGCACAGGGTGTTTTTGGCGAGAGCAGATCTCCCGAATCTAGGCGTTGATTTCGAGAGTGTGCGGACTGGTGCTAGTCGGTTTCGTTTCCTTCGTGCGCAACGGCTGGTTTTTTCACCGGGGCGTTGCCTTTTTTCGTCTTCAAGTCGTTGTACTTGTAGAGGATATCCCCCGTCATCGCATCCACGAAGACCTTCCAATCGGCGGGGGCCGTTTGGTCGTATACGTTGACGATGTAGACCAAGTTGATCTGCTCCGGTTCCGGGTAGGCGAAGTAATGGAGCATCGCTTTCGGAGGAGCGGAGGGCTGTGTGACTTTGACGTGTTCGAGCGCCGCTTTGATCGCTTGTTCACCTGTGAAGGTCGGGGATTTTAAACGCTCGCTGTTCCGTTCTACGTTCGGGGTGAATTGCCCGTTGATGGAGCGCACCACGCGGGACTTGTCGATATGTACGATCACCTCGTCCCCCCAGACCGGGATACCGTTGACGACGTGCGCGAGGCGGACGTGGTGCATGCCGAGCTCGTCTTGGTCGATGCGCTTGAGGGCAAATGATTTTTTGGCCTTGTCTACATGATACAGGTCCTTGATCGAATCGAGGAAGTGCAGGGCCATGTCGAGCGGCTCGCCCTTGAGCGGCTTGGAGAGCTTGCCGGAGATGAAGCGCGGCGTGCCGAGTTTGTCGTCCCACTTGACTTGGATCGTACCGCCAGAGCGTTCGGTCATCTCCTTCAGCTCACGATGCTCGCTTGGAGACAACTGGTCGCTCGGTTCGGCGTGTACCGTCAGGGGCGAGAGAAGCACCGCCAGCGCAAGGAATGAGGACAGCCAACGTTTTGCTTTCATTGTCAAACTCCCTCCTTTTTGGAATGCCTGTCAGAGAGTAGCGTACCCAACCCCGAATCAGCACATGCTAATGCGGACAAAAGGAGGTATGCCAGATGAGTCAACCTGCCGTGTTTCTCGACCGTGATGGCGTGATCAACGACCACGTTCGCTACGTGAACACGCCCGAAGACCTGATCCTGTTCCCAGGTGTCGGCCCTGCCATTCGCTCCTTGCGCGAGGCAGGCTATCGAGTCTTCGTCGTCACCAACCAAGGCGGTATCGGCCTCGGTCATATGAAGGAAGAGTCGTTGCACCTGATCCATGAGCAGATGGAGCGCGAACTGGAGCGTGACGGCGCCACCCTCGACGAGATCGCCTATTGCCCACACAAGCCCCATGCCCGCTGCGCCTGCCGCAAGCCAGAGCCCAAGATGATCCTCGACCTCGCCGCCAAGTACGACATCGACCTCTCGAAAAGCTACATGGTGGGCGACCGAGAGACAGACATCGAATCCGGGCAAAAAGCGGGAACCCAGACGATCTTCATCGGGGCCAAAGGGGAGAGCGACCCGCGAGCCACTTTTTCTGCGAAAACGCTCGTGGATGCTGTGGCCTTCATTTTACAAGCGAGAACGTAGCAAGCCTGCGTGATACCAAAAAGGCACAGCCCCTCACAGGGCTGTGCCTTTTTTCGACCGAACCTATTTGCGGAACATGTTCTTGATGATAAAGAACGCATTCGCCGGACGCTCGGCAATCCGGCGGGTGAAGTAGCCGTACCAGTCGTTGCCATAGGGAACATACACGCGCATCGCATAGCCTTCCTTCACCAACTGGCGCTGCGTCTCAGGACGCACACCGTAGAGCATCTGGAACTCGAAGCGGTCGTTCGGGATGTTGTGCTTCTTCACGAACGCCTTCACGTGGTTGATCACCATGTCATCATGGGTGGCCACCGCGGAGAAGTGACCGGACAGCAGGTGCATCTCGATAATTTTGAGGTAGTTCTGGTCCACATCGACCTTGTTCGGGAACGCGACTGTCGGGGATTCCAAGTACGCGCCTTTGACCAGTCGCAGGTTGCAGTTCTCGTAGGTCTCCTCCAAGTGCTTCATGTCATCGACGGTGCGGAACAGGTAGGCTTGGATAACCAGACCGACATGTTTGCCATACTCGCGCTTCAATTCGTCGAAAATCTCCATCGTGATCGCGATGTGCGCATAGTCCTCCATGTCAATTCGCACGAAATTGTTGTGCTCACGCGCTTTGTCGAGGATCAGGCGCATGTGCTTCAGGCACAATTCCTTGCTCAGGTCGAGACCGAGCGACGTCATTTTCAGCGACATGTTCGAGTTCACGCCCGATGCCTTGACCGCGTCCAGCACGTCCAGACAAGCCTGCGTAGAAGCCATCGCTTCGTGCTCATCGAACACAAACTCGCCCAGATGGTCGAGCGTCACAACCAGACCGTCACGGTTCAGCAATTTGACTTGTTCAATCGCTTCCTTGAGCGTCTCACCTGCAACGAAACGGGCCGCACCGAGTCGCATCCCATACTTCTTAATGAAACCGCTTACTACTTTGTTACCAGCAACGGACAAGACCATTTTCCTCGTGAAAGACACGTCAATCAACCTCACTCACTCTATGAAATGGAATGTAATAGACACAGAACAGACAAATCCACAACTAGTATAGCACAATCCCAATAAAAATGGACAAGTCTCGACATCCCGCCCATTTTCAACCCCGAATTGCGCAGGCCGGGCTCCTGTCACATAGAGTATGGTGACTTTCCAACCCGAGAGGAGCTCAACCATGTCGCAGAACGTTTGGAATCCCTATGACTTCCGCAACGAGGGAGAAGCCGTTGAAACAACCCTCATCTCTGAACAGACGCAACCGCCCGTCCCGCAAACGTGGCAATTCCCGCTGGAAACCCAACAATACCCGAACTACTACGAAGTCCCGATGCCGCAAAACTTCCCGTACCCGCGCACCTTCCGCACCGTCACACAGTCCGGCGACGAGGTCGAATATCAACTGCGCTTCTTCCCCGGACCAGGCCCGTTCTACCCAGGTCCTGTGTTTGGCCCTGTGCCGATCATCCGCCCCTTGCCGCCCGTCCCGTTCCTGCCGCCGCTGATCCCGCCGTTTTTCTGGTAACCGAATCGGGCATACTAATCGACGGGCATCCTGAGATGCCCGTCTACCTTGCTTCGACTTTTGAACTTCGCTACAATTAGCCTTGGCATGCATCATGACTACATATGAACATTGGGGGTACTCCTAGTGGCTGTGAAAACCTACAATCCTGAGCCGTTTATGGATTTCAGTCATCCAGAAATTCGTGAACAGATGTTGACCGCACTGAAAAAAGTAGAGGCAGAGCTCGGTCGTGATTACCCGCTCGTCATCGGCGGCGAGAAGATCACCACCGCTGACAGATCAACCTCGATCAACCCGTCCAACAAGGACCAAGTCATCGGCGTCGTCTCCAAAGCAGACCAAGCACTCGCGGAACAAGCGATGCAATCGGCACTGAAAACCTACGACATGTGGAAGGAAGTCGCACCCAAGGAACGCGCTCGCGTCCTCCTGCGTGCAGCTGCGATCATGCGCCGCCGCAAGTACGAATTCTCCGCATGGCTTGTATACGAATCCGGCAAAAACTGGGGCGAAGCAGATGCGGACACCGCAGAAGCGATCGACTTCCTCGAATTCTACGCGCGGGAGGCGGTGCGCCTCTCCGAAGAGCAGAACCTCACCCGCGTCGACGGTGAAGACAACGAACTGACCTACCTGCCGCTGGGCGTAGGTATCGTCATCCCGCCGTGGAACTTCCCGCTGGCGATCATGGCCGGCATGACTTCGGCAGCGATTGTAACCGGGAACACGGTCGTGCTGAAACCGGCAACCCCGACTCCGGTCATCGCAGCGAAATTCGTGGAACTGCTCGAAGAAGCGGGCCTTCCAGGCGGTGTCGTGAACTTCTGCAACGGTGCAGGCTCGGTGATCGGCGATTACCTCGTCGACCACCCGAAAACTCGCTTCATCTCCTTCACAGGTTCCAAGGAAGTGGGGGTGCGCATCTACGAGCGGGCAGCCAAAGTCCAAAAAGGCCAGATCTGGCTGAAGCGCGTCATCGCAGAGATGGGCGGCAAGGATGCACTCGTGGTGGACCAAGGTGTGGATGCACGCGAAGCGGCACAAGCGATCGTCACCTCGGCTTTTGGCTTCTCGGGTCAAAAATGCTCCGCTTGCTCGCGCGCGATCATTCACCAAGACATCTACGACGAAGTGGTTGCACATGTCGTGGAACTCGCGAAACCGCTGACCGTTGGCCCGTCGCATGAGGAAGGCGTCAACCTCGGCCCCGTTGTAGACGAAGCGGCGTACAAAAACATCCTCAACTACATCGAAATCGGCAAAGGCGAAGGCCGCGTCCTCGTCGGTGGCGGCAAAGCAGAAGGCAACGGCTTCTTCATCCAGCCGACCGTCATCGCAGATGTGGACCGCAACGCACGCATCGCTCAGGAAGAAATTTTTGGCCCGGTGCTTGCGATCATCAAAGCGAACGACTTTGACGATGCGCTGGAGATCGCCAACAGCACCGAATTCGGTCTGACGGGCGGCGTCTACTCCAACAATCGCTTCCATTTGAAGAAAGCGCGCGACAACTTCCATGTCGGCAACCTCTATTTCAACCGCAAGATCACCGGCGCGCTCGTCGGCGTCCAACCGTTCGGCGGTTTCAACATGTCCGGCACCGACTCCAAAGCGGGCGGCTACGACTACCTGTTGCAATTCACGCAGGCGAAGTGTGTCGTCGAACGCTTCTAGTTCACCTCAAAAAGGACCCTACCCGCTTGCGGGTGGGGTCTTTTTTTCTCAGCTGTGACACAATTCCTTCATTTGAATTACCCTGCTCATTAAGGTAGAATGTGCATGGAAACAAATACATAACGGAAAATGGTGACCTCCATGACCTTTAACGATACCTTCTTACGCTCGATTCGCAAGGAACCGATCGACCATGTTCCGGTTTGGTACATGCGTCAAGCGGGCCGCTCTCAAGCGAGCTACCGCAAGATCAAGGAAAAGCACTCGCTGATGGAAATCTGTGAAATTCCCGAACTCTGTGCAGAAGTCACAATCGCGCCCGTTCGCCAACACAATGTCGACGCTGCGATCCTCTACTCCGACATCATGATCCCGGTGAAACCGCTAGGCATTGATGTGGACATTGTGGCTGGCATCGGCCCGGTGATCGCCAACCCGATCCGCACGCTCGCAGATGTACAAGCGATGCGCCCGCTGGAGCCGGACAACGACCTCAAGGCCACGCTGGAGACGATCCGCATCTTGAAACAAGAACTGCACGTGCCGTTGATCGGCTTTGCAGGTGCCCCGTTCACGCTCGCGTCCTACATGATCGAGGGCGGCCCGTCCCGTGAATACCACAAAACCAAAGCGATGATGTACACCGCGCCGGATGTCTGGCAAGCGCTGATGGACAAGCTCGGTGACATGATCATCACGTATATGAAGTCACAAGTGGCGAACGGCTGTGCAGCGATCCAAATCTTCGACTCTTGGATCGGGGCTCTGTCGCAGGATGACTACCGCCGCTATGTGTACCCGACCATGAAGCGCATCTTCGAAGGGTTGGCTGATCTCGGCGTGCCGAAGATCTACTTTGGCGCGAACACTGGCCACTTGCTCGATCAATGGAAGGAACTGAACATCGAAGTTGTCGGCGTCGACTGGCGCATCGGTCTCAACCAAGCCCGTTCCATCGTCGGCAGCAAGTTTGCTGTCCAAGGCAATCTAGACCCCGTTTACTTGCTTGCGCCCAAGGCTGTGCTGGAAGCGGAAGCGGCGAAGATCATCGACCAAGGTCTTGAACAGCCAGGCTTTGTCTTCAACCTCGGTCACGGTCTGTTCCCGACCGCACCGGAGGACGTGGTCACACACCTGACGCAATTCATCCATGACTACAGCAAGCGGAGGCTGAGCGAACGATGAGCAAAAAAGTCATCGGCATCCTCTCGATGGCCTACGGAACACCGACCGCCGTCGAGGAGATCCTGCCCTACTACACCCATATCCGTCGTGGTCGTCCGCCAGAGGAACAACAACTCAACGACCTGATCGCGCGCTACGAAGCGATCGGCGGACTGTCTCCGCTCAACGAGATCACCGGTCGCCAAGTGGTCGGCCTCGCCATGCAACTCGCATCGCTTGATCCGGACAACGAATACCGCGTGTACATCGGCATGAAGCACTGGCATCCGTATATCGAAGAGACGGTGAAGCAGATGCACGCAGATGGCATCACCGATGCAATCGGCGTGGTCTGGGCTCCGCACTACTCCTCGATGAGCGTGGGAACCTACATCAAGTACGCACAGGAAGCGGTTGAAAAGTGGGGCGGTCCTGCGAACTTCAAGTTCGTGCAGGACTGGCACTTGCAACCGCTGTTCATCGAGTCGACCGCTCGTCGTGTCCAAGCGGCGTTGGAGCAGATTCCGGCAGAGTTGCGCGAACAGACCCCGGTGGTTTTCACCGCCCACAGTCTCCCAGCTCGCATCACCCAGAGCGGCGACCCGTACCCGCAGCAGATCGAAGAGTCTGGCCGCGCCGTTGCGGAGGCAATCGGTCATGGCAACTGGTTTACCGGCTGGCAGTCGGCAGGTCGTACACCGGAACCTTGGTTGGGGCCGGACATCCTCGACGTGATCAAGGAACAAGCGGAGCGAGGCGTGAAGTCGCTCGTCATCTGTCCGTTCGGCTTCGTCTCCGATCATCTCGAAGTACTCTATGACGTGGACATCGAAGCCAAGCAACTAGCAGAAGAACTCGGCATCCAACTCGTCCGTGCAGCCTCACCGAACGACGAGGCCGCGTTCCTGCGTGCCGTCGCGACCGCCGTCCTCGAACAAGTTGAGAAGGACTGATACAGCATGGAGCGGAAAACTGTCCTCATCATCGGAGCTGGGATCACGGGTCTCAGCGCCGCTTACTACGTCGAGCAAAAAGCCCGCGCAGCAGGCAAGTCTGTCCAAGTCATCGTCCTCGAATCGGATGACAAGCTAGGCGGCAAAGTGCAAACGGAGCGCATCGACGGATTCACGATCGAAAAAGGCCCGGATTCCTTCCTCGCCCGCAAACCGGCTGCACTCAACCTCATCCGGGAACTGGGCATCGACGACGAACTCGTCGGCACTAACCCGGAGGCGAAAAAGACCTACATCCTGCACCGCAAAAAGCTCCATCGCATCCCACAAGGCATGAACGTCGGCGTGCCGACACAATTCGTGCCATTTGCGACCACCGGCTTGCTATCGCTCGCTGGTAAAGTCCGTGCTGGCTTTGACTTTTTCCTGCCCAAGGCAGAGGAGACGGGCGATCAATCGCTCGGCCTGTTCCTAGAGCGACGCATGGGCAAGCAAGTCGTCGACTACCTCGCGGAACCGCTGCTCGCTGGAATCTACGCAGGCGACCTGCGCAACTTGAGCTTGCGTGCGACCTTCCCACACCTCGAACAGTTGGAGTTGAAGTATGGCTCGCTGATCAAGGGCATGCTCGCCCAAGCCCAACAGGTCAAGTCGGCACAAAAAACGCCACCGAAGCCGGAGCTCGGGGCGCGCACAGTGCCCAACAGCGTGTTCCTGACCTTCCGCACCGGACTGTACCGCCTGATTGAACGGCTGGAATACGTGTTAGAAAAAAGCGGCGTCCAGATCCGCCTCGAAACCAAAGTCAAGCAACTCGACAAGACGGCGGACGATCGCTACAGCCTGCAACTTGACAACGGCGAGACCCTGCTCGCAGACGCGGTCGTGATGACCACGCCAACCTACGATGCGGCGAAAGTTCTGCCCGAACAATTCTCGCAGAAGGCCTACCTCTTGAAACTTCCGTATGTTTCCGTGGCGAACGTCGTGCTGGCCTTTGGCAAAAACGCCATCGACCGCCCGCTGGATGGCAGTGGATTCGTCGTCCCGCGCAACGAAGGACGCACGATCACCGCCGCGACATGGACGTCCTCCAAGTGGTTGCATTCGGCAGAGAAGGGCAAGACCCTGATGCGCTTCTACGTGGGGCGTTCCGGGCAAGAGGAGATCGTCGACAAGTCGGACGCAGAGATCATCTCCAAAGTGCGCAAGGATCTCTACGAGACGATGGGCATCGAGACGGAGCCGTTGTTCCACCGCATCACCCGTTGGTACCGAGCGATGCCGCAGTACACGGTTGGACACCTCGACCGCGTGCAGGAATTTGTGGAAGAATCGCGCAAGGAATTGCCCGGCGTGTATTTCGCAGGATCGGGTTTCTATGGACTCGGCATCCCGGACTGCATCGACCAAGGCTTGAAGACCGCCGAACAACTGGTGAACAAGATCTGACACAACTTTGTGTCAGATCTTTTTTTTCATGATCCTCCTGCCGGTTTTCCACAATTGTGCCACAAACGTCGAGTATTCTAGAACCAGGAAACAACATGTGTACAACGCCGAAACCCCTGTACCGGCGTACACATTCAGCAAGGTTGCCATTCTTGAAACGCTCCACCTAACCCCCCTTTTTCGTTAAAGAACGATTGCCGCGCTCCTGATGGAGACGCGGCCCTTTTTTTGTACATACTAAAAGAAAGGGGACGTGCTATGTAGATATTCACAAAATGTTTAGAAAACTTCGCTTGTAATCACAAAAGTCGAGGCGTATAATCAGAACAAACAGATAAATAGGAGAGGTGAGAACCCTTGGCTACCAAAACTGAATGTTGCGCGCTGTGTCAAGCGGAAACTGAGGAAACAGAAGGAACTCCGTCTTACGAACGCAAGAACTTCATTGAGACGGCAGGTCAACTCTGCCCGGAGTGCTATAACGTCCTGTCAACGAACAAGGAATGGCACAACCTGCTGTAGAGAGAAAAACCAGAACCCAACAAGCTTGTTGCACAAAAAAAGCCTTCCGCTGGAGACGGAAGGCTTTTTTGTGTTAGCGCTTGGTATACAGATCGGGGCGGCGGTCTTCAAAGATCGGAATCCGGCTGCGAATCTCCGGCACGACGCTCAGATCGACGGTCGCGTAGAGAATTTGCTCGGTTTCCTCGCCTTCGACGAGCACCTCACCCCACGGATCGACGACCATCGAGTGACCGAAAAACGCGGTCTCCCCCGCTGTGCCGACACGGTTGGTCGAGACCACGAACATCTGGTTCTCAATCGCGCGTGCAAGTTGCAGGTGACGCCAATGGTTCAAGCGCGGGTGTGGCCACTCCGCAGGCAGGAACACGATCTGAGCTCCGTTCAGTGACATCGTGCGGGTCAATTCCGGGAAGCGCAGGTCGTAGCAGATCATCGTTCCGACTTGCACACCTTCCAACTCGAACAGCCCGATCTCATTGCCAGCCTCCAAGTACTTTTCCTCGTCCATCAGACGGAACAAGTGGATCTTGGAGTAGCGGCCGACGATCTCACCCGCTCGGTTGAAGACATAGGTGGAGTTATAAACTTTGCCATCGACGAGGCTTGCGACCGAACCGGCGTGGATGTTCAGGTTGTACGCCTGGGCGAGTTCGCTCATCAGCGCGATCGTCTCCTGACCGTCGTGGTCGGCGATCTCCTGAATGTTATCCAGCGAGTACCCGGTGTTCCACATCTCGGGTAGCACGACCAGATCGGCGCCATTGGCGGCTGCTTCTGCGATCAGGTCGGCTGCGCGGGCGCGGTTGACGTCCGGTTCCCCGAACGCGATGTCCATCTGCAACAGGGCGAGACGTAGTTGTTGACTCATGGTGTGAATCCTCCGTTTTATACAAAAGTATGTAGTTCTAGAGTAGCATGCATCCCGAAAATTATCCAGAATGGTACAATAGGAGAAAGGAGTGGTACACAGATGCTCAACGATATTCATCACATCGCCCAATCGATTACCCAGCGCGTCTTCAACGAAGGACGTGCGCAAGCGCTACAAGCGAACGGACAGTTGACGGAGCAGGACATCGAGAGGCTGAACACCAGCATGAGGGAGCACATCAAGATCCTGTTGCAGTTGGTGCAGGAGGAGCGGTGGGAGGACCTGCGCAAACTGGTTGACGAGGGGGAAAAGCCGAACCTATGAAGGTTCGGCTTTTTTTGCGGACGCTCGTGTTTTGACGACACTAGTAGTTGATGCTCGATCGGAAAACGTTTAGGATAGAGGACGAGATGTTGTACTCGCAATCGCAGGGGGAACTTATGGAGAAGATCGTGAAAGTCAGACTCAACGAAATCCCGCATCTGCGCTCGGTGGCGTTCATCGCGGTGGTCGCGCAGCATGCGATCGGGATGTTTACCCGCACGAACGGGATCAACCTGTCGGACCTCGTGGTGCTGTCGGTGTTGTTCAATCTGATGAAGTTTGCGGTGCCGATGTTTGTGTTTATCACAGGACTGGTTATTTTTTATAACTATTATGCAGAGATTCGTGTGGGGTCGTATCTGGTCAAGCGGGTGCGGGAGATCATCATCCCGTATGTGATCTGGGCAGTATTTTATTACTTCTACTGGGCGTGGGATCGCGCAGACCATGCGTGGCATGACCTCCCCAGCGTGTTGTTGACCGGGTCGGGGTATTATCATCTGTGGTTTGTCGCGATGATCTTCCAGTTTTACTTGCTGTACCCGCTGTTCCGCCTGCTGTTCAAGGCGTTGCAGCCGTACCTGAGCCGGGAGCGGGTGTTGGTTCCGTTTCTGGTGGTGTTGACGGCGTTTTTTATCTGGAGCACGGTTTACCTCATCAACCACAGCAGTCAGTGGCATTCCAACGTATTCGGGTTGCGTGGGTTCTTGAATAACTTCGACCGCACGTTCCCAGTCTGGTACTTGTACTTCGTGCTCGGTGGCGTTGCGGCGCTGGCGATCGGCAAGTGGCGGCTCTGGGTGGCGAAGGTACAGGGTTGGAACTACGTGGCGTTTGCCATTGGACTAGGCTGGGTGACCTACGAGTTGGCGAAGGGGATCAATCTCAACGCCAAGCTTCCGAGCCAATTTCCGATCTACCTCGGGGTCTCGAACTCGTTCAAGCTGTCGATGATCCTGTTCACGCTGTCCTCGTTCGTCCTGCTCTACCAGTGGGCGATGAAGTGGAGCGAGCGGGACAATTTGCTGACGAAGCTGTCGATTCTGATCGGCAAGTACTCCTATGGGACGTTCCTGATCCACGCGCTATGGCTGGATGAGGTGTACCACGTGGTTGTCGATTACATGCCATCGTACAACAACACGGTGAAGGCGCTGGTGGCGGTGGTGCTGTGCGTGACGCTGTCGCTGGTGTCGACGATGGTGATCAGCAAGATCCCGTTCCTCGGGGCTCTCGTCGTCGGGACGACAGGCAAGCGTCAGAAAAAGCCGAAAGTTTCCTTTTAAGAGTGAGAAAAAAACCTCCTATGCCTGCGGGCGAGGAGGTTTTTTTGCACAGCGAGCTAGGCGCCGAGGACTTGGAGTTTGCCTGATTCGTGGATGTGTACGCCGGTGTCGGGTTGTTGGGCGAGGCGGGACATGGCGCGAGCGACGGTGCGGGCGTGGATGGCGCGGTAGTTTTTCGGTGTGGCGAAGGTGAAGGCCTTCGCGAACACCGTGCCGATCCGCTCCCCGAGGCGGAACTCTGGGCGATCACCGAGCAGGAGTGAGGGCCGGATGATGTGCACAGTGGGGAGCCCGAGGGCGGTGATGGCTTGTTCGACCTCGCCTTTGACGCGGTTGTAGAAGACTTTGGAGTGGGCGTTGGAGCCGAGTGCCGTGATGAGCAGAAACTTTTTGACTTGGGCTTGCTGAGCCAATTTTGCAAGTTCCAGCGGGTAGGTGTAATCGACGCGGCGGAAGGCTTCCTGTGAGCCGGCCTTTTTAATCGTGGTGCCGAGGCAGCAGAACACGTCATGTACGCCCGCGAGGTGGCTGGCGTAGGAGTCGAGGTGATCGAAGTCGACGGTGACCTGTTCGAGCTTGCGGTTGTGGATCGGGAGTGGACGGCGGACAAAAACGATGATTTTCTCGTAGTTGGGGGCTTGGAGTAATTCCTTAACCAGTTCGCCACCGACTAAACCAGTGGCTCCGATGACCAATGCTGTTTTCATATGTATCACTCCTGAATGAGTTCTCCACCAGTACTATCTGTGCGTTGTCTTGCATATACTCTACCAATTCACAAGGAAAAGTGATAGGGGGCAGCGCAGAATGATAGAATTGAAGGTTGGAGAGTTTCATGTGCTCAACAGTGGGTCGGTGTTGGTGTATGAAAATGAACCGCTGGAGTTTGTGCTGGACGACGGGGATGGAGAGTTGAAGGTCCAGTGTGTGTTCGAGGAGCGGGATGATGTCGCGCAAGGCGAGGTGCTGGAGGGGGAGTGCGAGAACGAAGGCGAGGAGAGTCGGTTGATTTTTGTCAACTTCAACAGCCGCTTGGGGACGGGCAGCAAAAAGCCGGTGGAGGTCGGGGTGTACAACGAGCGGAAGTTGTATTTGAAGTACTTCGTGGCCGCGCCGAAGTCGTCTTATAAGGTGTTTCATTATACGTGGTTTTTGGGGAAGGTTGTGAAGTAGAGGTTTTGTGGGTGTTGATAACTGGCTTGAGAAGAGACCTAGTATGCTGTTATGGTATGCTGGGTCTCTTAGTTTTGAAATGAGATCAAAGAAAGAGTCAGTGTGTCGCTCGTTGCAAAACATGCGAAATTTGACATCGCATGAACGCTGAGCGTATATTTTGATATGAGTAAAAAATAATATGTGAAGTCATTTTGATGAAGTTATAAAATTTGATTGCTTCCGCGGTAGCTTTTGGAGTTCTCACTACGACTGTCCGATTGGAATGTAACCACATCAATAACTTACCGGAGGCAATTAAATATGGACAAGAAGCGCATTGCATTATCGGTCGTAGTCGCAGGCTCGTTGCTTGCTGGAGGAGTAGCTTACTCGATGAAAGACATAAAATCGACCGTTCCGATCGCAGCATCACCGCAAGTTGCAACTGAAACTCATTCCACGATCCATGCTGATCGTCCGCAATATAGCAACATCAATGATCTACGTCAGGCATCGGACCTAATCTTTATGGGGACGGTTCAAGGCATTGATGGCACTCGCAATTTGGCACGTGACCCACAGAACCCGCTACAGGAAGATCCGAATCTTTATATCGAAGGTGTTGACTACAAGGTTAAAGTTGTTGAGTCTCTAAAAGGTAAGGCTGAGGCCGATGTACTTGTCACCGAGCAAAAGCAAATGCGATTAAGCAAAGATCAGCCAATGGTTCTGGATGAGGATTACATCGGCTTGAATACAGGGCAGACTTATATCTTTTTCGTCAAAAAATCGACTTCCACCGGTCGTTACTACAGTGCAGGTGTCCCCTTTTTCTTCGTCATTGAGAACAACATGGCCGTGTTGAAGACCACAGAAAAAGACCTAGAGGCTCTTTATAAGCCTGCAGACGTTACTTCGTTCAAAAAGGCAGTCAAAGAGGGTAATTGATGATACAGAAATAATTGGATTGGCACGTGCAGGATGGTCAAATAGTAAAGACTCTGGCCTCAGCCAGAGTCTTTTTTGTAGGCATACGTATGTGCACGCACATGTCCTGTGTCACATGAGTTGACTAGGCTGATCGATTTTTCCCGTTGCAAGGTGAGTGGGAACTGCAGACTCCGAGTGGATACTTGATTTGGGTCGTGATTTGCCTGAATCCTGTCTTGAACACAACGTCGACAGGCCCTCGTTCATGGTTGGAATTGCACTTGATGCAGAAAAACACGACGGATCACCTCAATCTCCATAATATCACAGATGTTTGCAAGAAATAGTATAATATTGGGAAAGTACTCGTGTAAAGTGTTTGCTTTCAGAAAGATTTAAACATTATTACAGGAGGGGAAAATCTACAGGAAACTACATCTCTCCGCCTGATGTGACACGGATTGTCGAAGGGTTGCTGTGGAAGATCGTGGGGGGCTATTATATACTATCGAAGGCTGTCGGTATTTATGGGGGTACATATCAAAATGAGGATTCATGAGTTGAGCGGCTTTGGAACCAGTCTTTGTTGAATTTGTATCAATGTCTTCGTGTACGAATACACCAAATCAAAAAAGAGAACCCGCTGTACTTGAATCCGGGTTCTTTTTGTATGTACAGAAATGTAGTGATTGGTTATAATTAGTATCTGATTCTAATAGATAATTGCTACTATTTTTATAATATAGAGTTTGTACACGGGAGGTAACTTCGGATGTCTACACTCGACGCCACTGCGACTGCTGTGGTTGACAAGATACCGTTGGGCCGACGCATCGGAGAGATCATGGAGGAGAAGGGCGACGCGTTTTCCATCCGGGCCTTCTCCACGCGGATCGGGATGAATCGAGAGATCCTGCGCGTGATCATCGCAGGAGAACGCACGATCCTGCCGTCGGAGTTGGAGCGGATTGCGGAGGGGCTGGGAATCAGCCTTGAGCGGCTCAAGCAATTGGATACCATGCACATGGAGCAGGAGCTTAAGGCTCTCATGAATTCCAAACAAGACTTGAAACGTGCTCTTGATCTGGCAAATCAGCTTGTTCTTGTTGCTAGAGGTGCGAGTGAGAAATGCATCAGTCTGTATAGTCTGGGCAAAGTGCATTATCTCTCGCAACAGTATGATGAGGCGCATCAAATCTGGTTGGATGCATTGCCATTTGCGGAAAAGATTCAACAGAAAAGTGGAGAGAACAACTTATACCATTTGGTAACTGCCAACTTGATGCTTTCATACACCGTTCGAAAAGAGTATTCGAATGTGGAAGTCATGCTGAAGACCGTAGAATCTGTGTTTTTGGATGCACCTGAAAAGATCGGGTCTGTGTACTATACACGGATGCGTATTATGCAACATACGGGAAACCATACGGAAGCTAGAAAGTACTCGTACCTTTGTTTGGAACAATTTAAGCTGACCAAAGATGACTATCAGATTGGGCTGGCGTTGATCAATGCTGCTGACTGTGATTATAGGCTCGGTGATTTTGAGACGTCTGTTGAACTTCTAAAAGCAGCTTGTGTGAGACTTGAAGATGTGCCGCATTTTCAAATCGTCGCTGGAAAAGATCTAGCAAAAACTCTGCTCAAACTTGGGAGATGTACTGAAGCACTTCAGATCATCGAAACGTATCTGCCACGTGCTGTAGATTATCCAGATTACAGAGGGAAGTTATTGATCTTGTATTCGATTGCAACAAACGACATTTCGTATGCAGAAGGTGTCACTAAAGATGCACAATTTGCATTGAAAGTTCGTCTTCTCGCGTATAAGTATTTGATGAATCATTACAAGGAGCAACGTGACGCATGTACTCTGTTACGTTACTATGAAGAGGCAGAATTACTCTCTGCTCCTAATTATGATTATCTTGAGGAGGATGAACTTTAAATGAGGAAAAGGATTGCAATAGGTCTTGCCATTTTTATTCTGCTTGCTGTAGCACTACCAGTTGCCCAGATTCATTCTTTAAATAAAAGCGCCGAGGGAGTACCAATTGGACCACTTTCAGTAAAAATAACCCTTCTGTAGTGATCAAAGCCCCTCGGTTAAAACGAGGGGCCTAGTCATGTCACGATGCCCAATGACATATGCCATTGAAAATAAGACATACCACCTCCTGTAAAACCAACGCAAATCAACCGCGTTGGTTTATTCTATTTATTAGACATAACCAATTCGGGTGGTGGTTTATAAAATGGAAACACTTGGACAACGCATTAGAAGTCTCCGCTTGAAGAAAGGCATCACACAAGCAGAACTCGCTAAAAGCATCTGCACTGGATCAATGATCTCGCAGATTGAATCAGATAAGGCCAAACCGTCCTATGGCGTTCTGGCGAGAATCGCTGAAAAACTCCAAGTACCTGTCGAGGACTTGATGAGCAACGTGGAAATGAATCTCATCGTGCTGAGCGAGTACAAAATTGCCCGCTCGATGATGGCGATCGGTGAGTACAAGAACGCGCTCCCTCTGCTGTTGAATGTACAAGAACGGAACAACGGCAAACTGATCCCCGCAGAAGTCCTATTGGAGATCGGAACGTGCTACCTACACACCAATCAAACCAAGGAAGCGGAACTCACATTCAAAAAACTCAAAGAATACGCCACCGCACTAGGCGACCAATCCATACTCTCACGTGTCAGCTACTTGTTTGGCCAACTGGAATTGAAACGGAAGCGATATCAGATTGCCGAGCATCATTTGATGGAAGCAAGTGAGTGTTTTGAGCAACAACGCGGCGTTCGTGATGAGTACTTGCTCACCTCCATCTTGACTGCTTTAGCAGAGGTCAGAACACGAACAGGGCGTGTCCGTGAAGTCACGCTGACCTACAAACAACTCCTCCCCTTGTTCCAGGCTCGCGAAGATTTTGAAGGTCTTGGAACTCTCTATATGAAGTTGGCAGAATCATATACTGTAGCTGACGATCTTGAGCAGTCCGTGGAATGCTCGCAACGGGCGATCTTCTTTTTTGAAACGATGAACAGCATGACCCATAAGCTCTCGACACAGGTACGGTATGCTGCACTCCGAGCGGAACAGGGGCACGCCGAGGAAGCGATCCAGCAACTGACCTCGATCAGTGAGGAGTTACGAGGGATGAGAAAAAGCGAAGAAGCCGGCATTGCCTATGCGGAGTTGGCGAAAATCCAGTTCAAGTGCGGAAAGTTGGATCAGGCCGAGGAGTCCTGCCAAATGGCGCGTGGCCTCCTGCCTTCGATACACCTTCATCAAGGGTGGGTGCTACGAGTACAGGCCATGATTGCGAAAGGCCGGTCTCAGACAGAAGGATCGGTACGGTTTCTGAAACAGGCTGCGGAGTGCTTCAAACTACTTGACGCAACTGTGGAGTACGAGGAGACGATGCAGGAACTGTCCGTTTTTTATTCGGAGCAGAATAACTGTGAGATGGCGTTGAAGATCGCTAGGGAGATGCTGGCGTTTAACCGGATGACGCTGGAGCAGAGAGGGATTGTGCTGTGAGGATGGTGGAGGAGGGGAAGACAGTGAAGGATACTGAATGGAGCCTGTATGGGCGTGGTCAGATCCCCTCTGGGGAGCGGCGCGGGTATTTATATAGAAGTAATGCGGATAAGTCCCTGTGGAAGTGGAAGGACGTTGTGTTTGAGGCGAAGTCGCCGCAGGAGGCGATTGAAGGTTTACTGGCACAGCGAGTTTCAGCATTTTAGTTAGAGACTTGATTCCATCTTGGTTTTAATGGACAATCTTAGAAGAACTGCTTCGAAGGGAGTCAAAAAACAAGATGAAGAAAACTGTAGATGTAGTAGGAGCTGTCATCCGAAATGAAAAAAACGAAGTGCTCTGCGCACTTCGCTCACAAAATATGTCTTTGCCAGGGCTCTGGGAGTTTCCAGGAGGCAAGATTGAACCCGGTGAAACACCGCAAGAATCTTTGAAACGTGAGATCATTGAAGAATTGGATTGTGAGATCGAAGTAGGTGAATTGGTTGCAGATGCAACTCATGAGTACGAGAAAGTCATCGTTCATTTGATTACCTACTTTGCCACGGTCGTAGGTGGGGAGCCGAAAGCGAGCGAGCATGAAAAACTCGTATGGCTCCCAAGCGAGCAACTGTGCTCCTTGAATTGGGCTCCTGCCGATTTGCCTACGTTGGACAAATTATTGTCCTAACACGTATTTAAGTTGAATCCTAAAGGTCTTATCGAATCAGGTCGTTAAACAGGTCATCTGGAATCGAACGGTGGAGTTTCCATGTGATATTCATGGGCCTGTCCCCTGAACTTCTCATGTAGTCCATTTCTCCAACATACGTAAACGGAAGGGTCGTACCATGCATCTCTTTGAACTTACGGACAAAGAGGTGGAAATGTACGTCCCTATTTTTGTGCTCGACGTACAATTGACCACGGGATGCTTGATGGGAGTCTTGATTTGGACTCTGCCAGTGGAAATGTTGATTGTCGACAAAATAGTCCTTGTAATCAAGATGATCTGCTATACCTTCGTCTTTGTTCAAGTTGATGAAAATAAGGTAGTGGTTATCTACTTTACTCACACCTTCACGCCAAGAACCTTCCTGAGCTGGCGATTGGAAAAGAAACATCAATTCATTGCGGGTGTAGTTCTGATATTCAATTAAACCATTTTGGGAACCGAAGAAGATATCGGGCTTTGAGGTACGGTGGAACTCGATTAGACCATAAATCAATCTCTGTTGTAGATATCCAGCCATTTCGTGCACATGCCATGCGTCGAATACTTTCTCAGATATAATGAATTGCTCGTCAGAGAACTCACCGAATGCCCATTGCTGCTTTGAAGGTATTTTTGACAAACGTCTCATAGCTTGCAGAACAAATGAGCCGTGGACTTGCTCGTTGATTAGAGTGGTGCTGAATCGCTTTTGCAACTCCGAAATGACTTGGCTTACAGTGACGGTTTTCAACTTGGTTGCAAGGTCAAGCACTACAAACTCATAGGGCCAACGCAAAGGAAGCATTTGTTCTAAGCGCTGTACGAGACTGAAATGAAACTCAGAAGCGAGCAAATTAATATCGAATTCGTTCAGGTCCTTCATAGCTTTCTTTGTTTGGACCCAAGAACCAAACTTTTTTATGAAGTAGAATAGGCTTGGTGCCTGTTCGGAATACAAAAAATCTGGAAGTTCAGGCGAATACCCAAGGTCACGGCGGAACTGGTTGTACAAATCGGTAAGCATCTGTCTGCTGTCCATTCTTACGTTATCGAGGGTATTTAGAATTTGTTGTCTAGAAATCTCTTCGAGATCGACATAACAACCTTCTGGAAGATTCGAGAACTCGGTTTCCAAAGTCACTCGAAGTGCATCACGGTCAAACGCTTTGTGATTGACTTGGCCGGAGAGGGCAAGCGGGACGATGAACGACTTCTGATAGTTCCCGATAAAGTCTAGCACAGTTACATATTCCTTACCTTTAGCTTTTCTAAGTCCACGTCCAAGTTGTTGAATAAAAATCGTCGCAGAGTCTGTGGGACGCAAGAACAGCAACATGTTGACCGTTGGGATATCAACACCCTCGTTGAAGATGTTTACAGTAAAAATGACATGTAGAGGGTCTTTGTCATTGATCAAGCGTGAGATCATTTCCTGACGCAATACTGGGTGATCATTTCCTGTCAGACAGGCGGTATGGTAGCCCCGAGAGTTAAATTCATTAGACATGTATTGTGCGTGTTCAATAGAGGCACAAAAGCCGAGGGCCTTCAAAAGGTCTCCATCATGACCAAACTTCTGAATCATGTCGATCACATAGCCGACCCGCTCATGAGAGTTAAGAGCATGAACTAGCGCCGCTTCGTTGAATGTACCGTTTTGCATAGGAATTTCTTCGTAGTCTACATGTGGGTCGCTCAATCCGAAGTAGTGGAACGGAACTAGCATCCCACGTTTGAGTGCATCACGGAGTCGTGTTTCGTAGACAACGTTGTGATCGCATAATGCCAACACATCACGGCCATCCATTCGTTCCGGTGTTGCTGTGAGACCTAATAAAAACTTTGGTTTGAAGTAGTCGAGAATTTTTTGGTACGTATCGGCCTGCGCATGGTGGAACTCGTCAACGATAATGTATTCAAAATGATCTGGTTGGTAACGAGCTAAAACATCTTCTCGATACATTGTCTGAACCGTGCTGAAGAGATATGGACGATCCCAGTCCTTCTGTGTTCCCGAAAGTTTTCCACACATTTCTGGATCATTAAATACATGGGCAAACGTGGTTTTAGCACCCTCTAGTAATTCGTCACGGTGAGCCAAGAACAATAGAGTGCTTGCTTCAAATTGATGAACGTCAAAAGCAGACAAGTAGGTTTTTCCTGTTCCAGTTGCGGCGATGATAACGCCTCTTTTGTACCCGTTCTGGCGCGTCTCTCGAAGGGCTTGCAAGGCTTCCACTTGCATGGGGTTTGGAGTGGGGGTCTTTTTTATTATTTCTTTTTTAGCAAGCACGTCTTGACCTTTTGCGATGGAGTAAAATTTCATTTGCGGTTTTTGTTGATAATCGAATTCGTATCTCTCCAAAAACTCATCCGTTACAGGGATTGATCGAGGATCGCTCCACATTTCTTCGAAGATCTGGTGAGCCCGTTTTGCAACAGGAATGTGCGAGGAGGTAGGCAACTTGACGTTCCACTCAAAACCATCCTGCAAGGCTGCTTTGGAGAGGTTTGAGGAACCAATGATGGTCGTATCCATTCCAGATTCACGGGTAAAGAGATACGCCTTCGTATGGAAGGAACGTTGGCCTGAGTTAAAGACACGTAGTTCAACGTTATCAAGTTCATGAAGTCTACGAAGGGCTTTAGGCTCTGTGTATTTCAGATACGTAGAAGTCAGAATCCGAACTTTTTTGTTTTCTTGCTGCATTTCATCAAATGCCCGTAACAACAACTGTAGCCCGGACCAACGAATGAAACTTACCATGAAGTCCGCGCTGTCGGCGGTGATAAGTTCAAACTTCAGCATCTTGAAAAGATTCTGATCTCCCAGACCATAGTTCGTAATCAATAAAGGGGAGGTCAAAAACATTTCAGGGAAAACGGGGATCAGACGGTCGTCGAAGCTGTAATGAATAGCTTGGAGCGGCATTTGTAATTCCTCAATCTGAGGGCTATCAATTTTTCTACGCAACTCGTTTGCTAACTCAAACATCCCTTGATAATCACCCTGGCCGGCTAAAACTTGAAGGCGATCTCCGATCTCTCTGGAGATTTGTTGAATGATTGCATCAGCGTAGGTCTGTGGCTGGAGAGGGTAGGCGCGAGAGTTGCTTGGATAGGATTTATTTTTGTACATCAATTCTTCAAAGAGTCCGCTTCGTTCGTCCATTTTATCAAGTTCACCTCAAAAGTATTAGCAGTGTTGACTAAACAATCTTTCTACGTTGTATAGTTACATACCTCTTTAAGATAGTGTATCAATTCAAATTTCGAACATGGGAATAAAGGGATATCAATAATACTATTAAATTCTGCTTTTTATATTATGATCACAAATGTGTTGATAGAATCCATGTATTTGGATATAATTCAATAAATAATATATGGATGGAGTGAGACAATTGTTGAGAAGTTTTATATATTTGGACAAAGTGACCCTAGATGATTACCTTGCAAGTTTAGATGGATACATAGTTGGAGATGAGATCGAGCAAAATGAAATTGAAAGATCGATAAGTGACAAGTATTTCCAAAACGACAATGTCACTAACGATTCAAGCAGAGAGACAAGGCAAAAATTAGTTGTACCTTTAGCAAGTAAGTTTCAACGATTATATACACTTATGGAACAAAAAAGCCTTATTCATCAGTTGGATGATATGAATAATGATGATTATATCGGTATTAAAAGGGGAAGTATAATAGAAGCTCAAGTATCGATAAATTTACCGGATATAATTAAGGTTATTGAAGGGTTAGGAAATATGACTCCGTATTTTGATTTGTTAGGAGATGAGAGCCCTATTCAAACAGATAAAGATAAGGAATTGTTTGGGAAAATAGTTGGGCTTGGTGAAATAAATAAGAACAATGATTTTAGTGTTATTATGAAATCTGTTTTAGAGAAGAATAGAAAGCTCATTACAAATCTAAAAAGGTCAAATTTGCTTCAAGAGCTAAGAGATTTGCAAGGGGAATGTACAATATTAGGGAAAGTCCAATCGATTTTGCCTAAAGGCAAAACGCACGAGGTCAATTTTTTGGCCTCTGAGATTAAGGAACTATTAGAAATTGGTAATCGGCAACAAAGAAGGCAAAAGCCCAAAAATAATGTACCAAATGAGATTATGGAGGTAGTTAAAGGACCTGCTTTGTTGCTCATTCCTTTGGCCATATATAGATAGGGGGCAAAATGATGCACTTGAAAAGTGAAACATTCCTGAGGGTCCCATTGGAAAGTGCTCGTGTTGAACTCAAAGAACGGTTAAGAATTGGGGGAGAGATAGAGATTAAATTAAAATTAATGCTTGCGGAGTCGCAATTTGAAAAACATGAAGAAGCCTACTATATTTGGTCAAATTATAATAAGAGCCTTTTAGGTAAAAAAATTTTTACTGACAGAACAATTTCTGATGAATATAGTTTTTCTTCAATAGAAGTGGTCAGCATCAGAGGGGTAAATGAATTTGAAAAGAGAAGGAATCGGGTAATCGAAAGAATCAGAAATGAGATGAAATTCTTACGATCTGTTATATCTCAGTTGGAATTCTATGATGAGCAACTAGAGCCTAAAACAGGAGGTGGACATGAAGTGAGCAACAATAAAAAGGTTTTCATCGTACACGGACGCGACGAACTAGCAAAATATAAAGTATCTGATTTTCTAAGCAAAAGGAGTCTTGAACCATTAATTCTCCACGAGTTACCAGGAAGAGGAAGAACTGTTATTGAAAAAATAGAAGAGCATTCAGAAGTTGGATTTGCAATAATCCTAATCACACCTGATGATGTAGGAACATTACAAGAGGAATTTAAAACGATTGGAGTCACTAGCCTTAAGCCACGTGCGAGACAAAATGTAATTCTTGAGTTAGGCTACTTCATTGCAAAACTCGGACGTGAGAACGTTGCTGTATTATTATCAGGGGAAGTAGAAAAACCGTCTGACATTGATGGTATTATATATATATCCTTGAGCGACCGTGGTTGGGAGACCGACATAATAAAAGAACTCAATTCAGCAGGTTATAATGTTAGGGTATAAAAAAGCCGATTCCAAAGGAATCGGTTTTTTTTTTACGCCTCGTCTACAACCTTCACGCTCTTCATCTTATCGCCTTGCTTAATCCCGTCGATCAGCTCGATACCCGACAGAACTTGACCGAATACGGTGTGGTTGCCATCCAGATGAGCAGTCGCAGCGCGATCATGCACGATGAAGAACTGCGAACCGCCGGTATCGCGGCCCGCGTGAGCCATCGACAGAGCGCCTTTTTGATGTTGGTGCGGGTTGTTTTTCACTTCGCACTTGATGGTGTAGCCTGGGCCGCCAGTGCCGGTGCCTTGCGGGCAACCGCCTTGTGCGACGAAGCCTGGGATGACTCGGTGGAAGGATAGACCGTTGTAGAAGCCGTCGTTTGCCAGCTTCTCGAAGTTTTCTACAGTGCCCGGAGCGTGCTCGTTGAACATCTCAAACTCCATGACGCCGCCTTTTTCCAGCTCGATAATTGCTTTTTTCATATGTATTCCCTGCCTTTCATTATGTAGGTTCCTTACCCATTATACACAAGTTTTCTCGACAGGACATCACGATGACCGTAGAGAAATTCTAAGAAGTGGGTTTTTGTGTGCCCTCGTAAACTAGGACAACGTTCCGAATCTTATAACCATGCAATGGGGAGATGAGTAGGAGGCAAGTACAAGTATGCAGAAGTTCGTTCAACTCTGTACGGCGATCGTCATCATGGCGACGATGCTGACAGGGTACGCAACCGAGGCAATTGCAAGTGCCTTACCATTTCGCGACATCCAAAATTCGTTTGCTAAGTCACAAATCGTCGATCTCAACAAACGCGGTATCGTAGGCGGGGATGGAAATGGGTATTTCCGACCGACCGCACCGATCACCCGCGCTGAGTTTGCGACGATGCTGTTAAAGTCCAAAGCGATCCCTGCACCAGCGGCGGAGAGCTATCAAGGCACGTTTCGCGACGTCCCGCGGGGAGAATGGTTTGCACCTTTCGCAGAAGCATCCTATCGGCTGGGCGTCACGAGTGGGAAGGCACCTGGATTGTTCCAACCTTCCGATAACCTCACGCGTGAAGAAATGGTCAAGATGACCGTCAACGCACTCGGTCGCGAGTCCGAGTCTGCGCGCAAGATGAGCTATGGCGCGTATAGCACCGCCATCAACAAATACGCTGACCGGGGCACGATCAGCTCATGGGCCGTCAAACCGCTGGCCTACGCGATACAGGAGGGCATGTTGTCAGGACGCACCGCCAACGAGATCAAGCCGCAAGACCTCGCGACTCGCGAGGAGGTCGTGGCGTTCCTATCTCGTTCGTTGGTTCCGCATCCGAAGGGCAACAATCTCATACCTGTTAGCCGAGGCAATTTGCCGTTCTTCAATAAGCAGGGGGCAGAAGCGACTGCTTACACACATAGTGGTGCTTTGTCCGCAATCGGGCTGCAAGTCCGTGAGGGTCTCGTCGCTGTCGATCCGGCGCAGATCCCGCTGGGCTCGCATCTGTACATTCCGGGTTATGGCTACGGCATCGCTGGAGACACGGGCGGCGATATCAAGGCGGCTCGCGTTGACCTTTTCAAAAACAGCTACAACGCCGCGATTCAGTTTGGGCGGCAGGATGTTGACATTTTCGTGATCGACTAACCACACCACGCATGAAAAAAAGGCACTCCTTCGCCCTTCGCGACGGAGTGCCTTTTCCCCTACCCACCTACAAATGACTCAGAAAGAACTCCACCACTTTCTCCCGATAAGCATCCGGTTCCAACTCATACGTCCCGACATGCCTCGCGCCTGCCACTGTCCAGAGCTCATCCTGCGGGTTGTTCAGCGCTTGTAGCATCTTTTCACTGTTGCTTTTGTTAATCGCCTGATCACTCCCGCCGTGGATGAACAGGATCGGACGGTTGCGTAGTTTTTCCACCGATCCAATCGGACTCATCTCACTCGTTTTGTGCCCGGTGATCCAGGGCAGTTCCCAGAGGATCGTCTGCGTGAACGGGATGTCGGGCAGGTGTGTCCAGTACGGCATGTTCTCGTGCAGGTAGTCGGTCAAGTCAGCAAACGGGCTGTCCACCACCAATGCCTTCACTTCGGGAGCATCGGCCCCCGCCGCAAGCGTTGTGGACGCGCCCATCGAGAAGCCGAGGAAGCCGATGCCTTGCTTGCCGTAGCCTTGCCCTTGGGCGAACTTCAACGCTTGGAGCAGGTCGGTTTTCTCCATCACCCCGACGGTGGTCATCTCTCCATCAGAGGCCCCGGAGTTGCGGAAGTCGAACATCAGCACGGAGATGCCATTGTCCCGCAGCGCCTTGGCGGTGGGGAGTGCCGGTTTGTCACCCGCACGATTGCCTGTGTAGCCGTGTGACATGATCACCAGTTTGTCGGTGGAGCCGCTCACGGCCGGAATGAACCAACCGCGTAGGGTTAGACCGTCTACAGATGGGAACTCGATGTCTTTGAACTCCATGTCGAGGGACTGTGGGCTGCTCTCGACGGCTTTTTTCTGAGGATGTGTCAGGTCGTAGCCGACATAGCCGCTGATCCCGGTGACGGCGAGCAGGAGCACGACGAGGAGCGCTGCGAGCACGCGCAGGGGTCTGAGGCGACGTCGACGAACTCGTGGGCGTAAAAAGACGGGTGTTGTTTCCATATAAGTTCACCTTATTTTCCAAAGAGTTTGTTAATTGATTCGGGTAGGAGCGGGGAAAATCCTGCTCCAAATGGATTCTGTAAGCCATCTCTCGTGTATTCCCGTCCAAAAAGTGGTACACTGATCTAGCATGAGAATCGCTACATAAGACGAATGTGAGGTCGAATGGCATGTCCGATACCGTAAAAGTCACCATTCATTTGGAAGAAACGGATGAAACCGTAACTATTGAAGTTGCGAAAGGTAGCAACTTGCTCGAAGAATGCAAGAAGCGCCATATTGAAATGGAGTGGGGCTGTGCAAGCGCGGAGTGCGGCCAATGTTCGATCAAGGTCCTCCAAGGCGAGGAACATCTGAACGATCCGTCTGTTGATGAGATCGACTACCTGCTGTTCCGCATCGACGATGGTCACCGTCTGGCTTGCCAGGTTGAATGCAACGGCGATCTGGAAGTTGACCACCCGGCTCGTTAATCGAGGAGAACGACCGCGCCTGTGAGGGTGCGGTTTTTTCCTGTCTAGAGGAGTGTGTGAACGATGAAGATTCGATACAACCGCAAGCCTGGCTACTTGTTGCTGGCGGCGGTGACTGTGATATTCGTGATGCGGGTCGTCCGCGTGTTTACGGAAGGGTTGCAACTGGACAACATCCTGTTCGCAGCGGCGTATCTGCTGGCGGCGACGATGTTGCATTTCCAGTATGTGAACGTGGCGATCGTCACGGATGAGCGTGGACTGACGGTCCAGCGAGCGGGCATCCCGAATCTCGTGTACGCGTGGGGCGAGCTGCAAGTGGAGCAACGGGAGAAGGAACGTCGGGGCCAAGGCGGTTGGTTGTTGGAGCGCAAGGGGCAGGACAAACCGCACTTTCTCCCGTGGAAGGGCCTCGCGGATGAGGACATCACAGCGCTGAATCAGGAGATGCAAAAACGCCTAGAGGCGCGTGGTTGATGGCTCGCGTGTCCTGTGAGATCGAGATCAACGCACCTGTGGAGACGGTGTGGCAGGTCATGCAAGACCCGACCCGACGCGGGGAGTGGGACTTTCGCGTGACGGGCGGGCGTTTCACTCGCGACGGCTCACCGACGAAGGGCGCGACGTTTACAACTGGTGGTCGGATGCTGTGGCCGTACTGGTTTGACATGGAGTACTTGACGGTGCAACCCCATCGCCAGACGGTGGTGCGCCTCGTGCAAGCGCACGGTCTGCCGATTGAGTCGGGTGCCGGGTCGTGGACGTATCTGCGCGATGGAGCCAACCGGACCGTGGTGCGGTCGACGTTTCGCTTCGAGCTGAAAAAGCCGTGGAGCTGGCTGTTTGATCCGTGGTTGATGACCCCGGTGATGTACTGGATTACCCGGCGCAGTTTGTGGAAGTTGAAGCGGTTGTTGGAGCGGAAGTAAGACCTTGCCCAGTTGGGCGGGTCTTTTTTTTTGTTGAATTTGTGGAACGAATAATTTCCAGCGGAACGAAATTGTTCCGGAAATGCACAGGAAAGCCCGATCCCTCCGCTAGAAAACCCTTGGCACCATTCTTGCAACCGCTTACATGTAGAAGGAACCTAATGAGGGGGACAAAAACATGGAACGGAAATTTGCAAACTTTGAGACCAAGAGTATTCACACAGCAGACCCGCGGACGGAGGCGTTTGGTTCGTTGACCGTGCCGCTTTATATGACATCGACGTATGTATTTCCGAGTGCAGAAGTGGGCGGCGCACGATTTGCCGGCGAAGCGGAGGGCATGATCTATTCGCGGATCGCCAATCCGACCACCGACGTGCTGGAGAAGGCGATGGCGGAGTTGGAAGGCGCTGAAGCTGGCTTGGCTTTTGGTTCCGGGATGGGCGCGATCTCGGCTGTGTTGATCGCGCTAGTCAAATCGGGCGATCACATCCTGTGCTCGGATGGGCTCTATGGCTGCACCTATGGGCTGCTCACGATGTTGAAGGAGAAATTCAACGTGCAGTTTGATCTCGTCGACATGGCCGATATGGAACGAGTTCGTGCCGCGATGCGCCCGGAGACCAAGGTCGTCTATGTGGAGACGCCGATCAACCCCACGTTGAAGGTTGTGGATCTGGAAGCGCTGTCGGAGATCGCACATGCAGGTGGGGCGCAGGTGGTGGTGGACAACACGTTCATGACTCCATTCCTGCAACAGCCGTTGCAGTTCGGGGCAGATATCGTGGTACACAGTGCGACGAAGTATCTCGGCGGACATGGCGATCTGATCGCAGGTGTCGCGGTCGGGCGCAAGGCGTTCCTCGATGAGGTGCGATTCTCCACCTTAAAGGACATCGGTTCGGTGATGGCCCCGATGGAGGCGTGGCTGATCCTGCGCGGGTTAAAAACGCTCCCGCTGCGCATGGAGCGCCATTGTGAAAACGCACAGAAGGTCGCGGCGTTTTTGGCGGCTCACCCCAAGGTGAAGCAGGTCTACTTCCCCGGTTTCGCGGATCATCCGCAAGCGGAAGTGGTCGCACGCCAGATGCGCGGATCGGGCGGGATGATCGCGTTCGAAGTCGAGACGCTGGACGGCGGGCGCACGTTGATGAACAGCGTCCGACTCGCTCAGTTGGCAGTCTCACTGGGCGAAGCGACGACGCTGATCCAACACCCGGCCTCGATGACACACGCCGTCGTGCCGGCTGACGTGCGCCGTGACGAGATGGGCATCGCCGATGGTCTCGTGCGACTGTCTGTTGGATTGGAACACCCGAGCGACATCATCGCGGATCTGGAGCAAGCGTTGGCGAAAATTCCAGTTGCGTCGGAGGCTCTTGAAACTGTTCATGAGGATGGGCCGAACAGCGCGGCGTAAGCGAGACGGCAACCGCGAACCACCAACAGCGTGCAGATCGAAAAAGAACCTCGTCCGGTTTCACAGGAGAGGTTCTTTTTTTTGTACTGGATCTTCAGAAGTTCTTCAGGTTTTCCCGACTTTGTTTCTAAGGTTTTCTCGGTAGGATGATACTAGGAGTGACAACCGAGAGGGTGTGGAGACATGCAAACGCAACAATTGACCGAAAAGTGGATGTTTCTGGCGAAGTTTTTGGAATCTCCGAAGAGTGTGGGCAGTGTAACGCCGAGCTCACGTTTTCTAACTGATAAAATGCTACAACCGATCGACTGGACGAAGGCGCGTGCCGTGGCTGAACTGGGTTCGGGCACGGGCGTTTTCACACGCGGGATCGAGCGGATGATGCGCTATGATTGCCAAGCCGTGCTGTTTGAACAAGACCCAGAGATGCGTCGTCGCTTGGCTGTCGAGTTTCCCAACATGCTGTGTCGACGTGATGCCTGCGAGTTGATGAAGGACGTAGCGGCGCTCGGGCTCGGGTCGTTGGATGCGGTGGTGTCCGGGTTGCCGTTTGCCAATTTTGAACAGGGTTTGCGCGACCAGATTCTCGATGCGGTCGTGCAAGCGTTGAAACCGGGTGGGGTATTCGTGACCTTCCAATACTCGCTACAGATGCGTAGCCAACTGCGCGAAAAGTTTGACAGCGTGGAGACGGCGTGGGTTCCGTTGAACTTCCCGCCGGCATTTGTCTACATCTGCCGGATGCGAGAGGTGTGAACGTGATGGATCTGCAATGGCTGTTGAATCTGATCCATCAGTATGGCTCTGCGGCGTTGTTTTTTGCCCTGTGGCTGGGGATTGTCGGCATGCCGATTCCGGATGAACTGATCGTGATGGGGGGCGGTCTGGTGGCTTCGACCGGGTTGTTGCACACGGTGTCTGCGTTCGTGATGACTTATCTCGGCGTGGTTTCCGGACTCTCGATCGGATTTGTCGTCGGACGTCGGGTCGGCGCCCCTGTGCTGGAGAAATTGGCGCGTAAGAAAAAAATCGGCCGCTACTTCGTGCGCGCTCAAGACTTGTTGAACTCATGGGGCGAATGGTCGCTCTGCCTCTCTTACTTTCTCCCGGTGGTGCGCCATCTGGTGCCCTATCTCGTCGGTGTGGCTAGGATGCCGTTTCGCCGCTATGCGCTGTACTCCTACGGGACCGGGTTGGTGTGGACGTCTGTTTTTTTCCTGATCGGGTACTGGTTTGGCGATCAGGTTGACCAGATCGCAGCGACCGTACACACCTATGGACTGTACGCGTTGGGGATCGTCGGCGTCGGCGCGCTGGTAGTTGGACTGGTTCGATTTGGGGGTCGGAAGTATACTACGAAGTGAGGTGAGGCTATTTTGGTACGCCAGGCTACGATCTTGGTCATCGATGATGAAAAGGAAATACGCGATCTGATCGAGATCTATTTGAAAAACGAAGGATTTCGCATCCTCCACGCCCAAGACGGTGTGGAGGCGCTTGAGCTTTTGGATACACATGAGGTACATCTGATCATCCTCGATGTGATGATGCCGCGTATGGATGGCATTGTGACTTGCTTGAAGATCCGTGAAGACAAGCACATGCCCATCCTCATGCTCTCCGCCAAGTCGCAGGATCTGGACAAGATCCACGGTCTCAGTACAGGTGCGGATGACTACATGACGAAGCCGTTCAACCCGCTGGAGCTGGTGGCGCGCGTGAAGTCGCAGCTGCGGCGCTTTCTGTTGTTGAACCAAGCCTATCTCCCTGAGGCAGACGAAATTGAGGTGGGGGACCTCGTGATCAACACGTCGACACATGAAGTGCGGGTCAACGGGCGTGAGGTCAAGATGACGCCGATTGAATTCTCGATTTTGGAACTGTTGGCTCGCAACCGGGGGATCGTTTTCAGCGCGGAGAAAATCTACGAGCGCGTGTGGAACGAGCCGTTTTATCAATCGGACAACACGGTGATGGTGCACGTGCGCAAGATTCGGGAAAAAATCGAGGAGAACACGCGCAAGCCACGCTTTATCAAGACCGTCTGGGGAGTAGGATACAAAATTGAAACCTAAAAGCTGGCTGATGTCGATGTACCACCAGCTCGTGCTGCGGTCGAAGCGCAGTCTCCGGACGCAACTCATTCTGACCTTCGTGGTATGTCTGTTGCTCAGCAACATCGCAGCGATCCTCGCCAACTCCTTGACAGAAGCGCTGTTCCGACAGGCTGCGGTCGACTATTCCTCCGGGCGGAACAACATCGAGGACGTAGCTCGCAACCTGACGCAGAGCTTTGCTTTCACGACTGAGGGCGGCGTGCTGGATGTGCAAAAGGAAATCGACGAAGTGACCGAGCGAAACCGCCAAACTGCACAGATCGGAGACCTGAGGATCATGGTCGTGGACAGCACCGGCAAGGTTCTGTACAAGTCGAGCAAGGTCAAGGAGAGTGCGATCAACCTGCACGATGTGCTGTGGGAAGCGTTAGATCATCGTGAGGGGGATTCGTATCAAGAGGCGGGAGAAGCGATCTACGCATATCCAACCGAGATTGAAGGCCAGCATGGGTTCGTCATCGTGCGTGGCGAACCGAAGCCTTCGATCTCGTATTATCCATCGGGCAATCCAGTTCCGGTGTGGTGTTATTCGTGGTGTTTTTCGTCGTGTTCTATTGGTTGACCAAGCGCAAATTGCGCTACATCGGGCAGTTGGCGGACGGTGTACACCTGATCTCGGAAGGGCAGTTGCAACACCGAGTGGCGGAGCACAGTCAGGATGAGTTGGGGTCGCTGGCGCACAGCATCAATCACATGGCACAGGAATTGCAGACCAAGATCGAAGCAGAACGCAACGCGGAGAAGGTCAAAAACGAACTGATCACCAACGTCTCGCATGACCTTCGCACCCCGCTGACCTCGGTGATGGGGTATCTGCGTCTCCTGTATGAGCACCGATATGAATCGCCCGAGCAGTTAGAGGAGTACGTGCGGGTCGCCTATGCCAAGTCGGAGCAATTGCAAGGGTTGGTGGAGGATCTATTTGAATACACCAAGCTGTCTGGGCCGGGCGTTCAGGTGGCGCATCTCAGTGTCTGCCTGAATGAATTGCTGGAGCAGTTGGTGGAGGAATGGATACCGCTTTTTGACGAGGAAGTGTTGGCAGTTCGTCGAGCGATTCCAGAGGCGAGACTGTTTCTAGGCGTGGATGCGGAGAAGTTGGTGCGGTTGTTGGAGAACTTGTTCAGCAATGCGATCAAATACAGCACGAAGCCTGGTGAAGTGGCAGTGACGTTACAAGACACGGGGGATGGTGCCCAGATCACCGTGGAGAACTCCGGGGAGCAGATCGACCCGGAGGACTTGGAGCGCATGTTTGACCGCTTCTACCGCATGGAGAAGTCTCGTTCTGCGAAAAGCGGTGGCTCCGGCCTCGGCCTCGCCATCGCTCGCCACATCGTCGCCTTGCACGAAGGCAAGATCTGGGCGGAGAGTGAAGCGGAGAAGGTGCGGGTGCATGTATGGTTACCGCGTGTGTAGAAAAAAAGGCTCCACGACTTGGTCGTAGGGCCTTTTTTCGGTTACCATTCGGGGATGTCTGATTCATCTGACATTTCGGTTACATCTGGGTGAAATTGATAGTGCTCCAGACTGATCAGGTTTTCCTTTGTAAATTCAACGCCTTCCAGCTCAAGCGCAAGTCTTTGGGTGTTGAACGACTCATCATCTGACAATCCGATCTGGCCTTTGGCATTGATCACGCGATGCCAAGGGAGATCGTGCTTGCCACTCATCGAGTGCAGGATGCGCACCACCTGTCGGGCTGCTCGTGGACTTCCGGCTAGTCTGGCAATCTGTCCGTAGGTCATGACGGAGCCGCTGGGGATGCTTTTGATGATGTGGATGACCTTTTGTGTGAAGGGACTCATGGGAGCGTGGGGCTGGACGTTTTGATGACTTGGACATTGTGATCAGGTTCGGTGTTCACGAGGTTCCACGCGAGATCGAGCGCAGAGCCGTACAGCGCGATCGGGCCATCAACGAGTTTCGTGGCATCGACCGCGATGGCGAAATGCCCGCTCTCATCCGCATGTCCCGTCCCGTATACATCGTGCCCCTCGGTGTCCGCCGCATAGACGGTGACTTGTGCTCCCGGTTCCGCCGTGCCGATGATCGGGTAGTTCGACAGGTTCGTGTCGTCGATCATCTGGGTGTTGGTGATCGCGAAGTTGCGAGAGGCGATGTCCTTGTAAGTCTGCAAGGTTGCGGTCCTCGTCGCTCCTGCAACATCGATTTGCGTGGCGGTGATCGTCACCGGGCCTTCCTGCAAGGGCGTGGTGTCGACCGTCAATTTGAATGTGTCATCACGTTCAAAAGCTGCTGAACCCGTCACCGTATGGACACCGTCGCTCAGTGAGACATGAACCGTCCCGCCGCCGCCCGTTCCGTCGATGCGATATTGCGTTTCGTAGAGGGCGTTGATCGGATCGCTCGTATGTACGCGCAGTTCTGCTGAGATCAGCGTGTGTCCCGTCAACTTGTAGACGTCCATCTCCTTGTTGAACTTGTAGGCGAGCAGGGCGACCGCTTGGCGATCAGCATTTGCTTGTGGTTCAAAAACGAACTGGCCTGTACCTGTAGGTGCGCCGACGAACAGGCCGATTTTTTGCGCGAACCCGACGTAAGGTCGTGCCCAGCCGGATACTTGGCTTGCGTCCGAGAACGTCGGCTGCTCTCCGTACAGATAGGCTTGTGGGCCTAACGCCAGAGCGTTCAAGCAGGTGATCGCCAATTCCTCGCGGCTGATCGGACGACTTCCCTCGAAATTGATCCCGTCCGTGCCATGCATGATCCCGACCTTGACCATCGCCGCGACATAAGGTTGTGCCCACGGGGAGACGTCTGAAAAGGTAGAGTGTGCATCCGTATCGATGTCGAGATGCATCGAGCGCGACATGATCACCGCAAATTCCTCCCGCGTTGTTGCATCGACCGGGGCAAACGCACGAGGGGACTTGCCGTTGAGGATGCCCTGTTGCGCCAAGGCGAGAATTTCATCCCTCGCGTAGGAGTCGTTGAGATCTTGAAATCCAGCCGCTGCGGTCGCAGGTTGCGCCAGTGCGGTGAGGAGTCCGAACGCTACCACCCAAGCGCCCCAAGGCCGCTTGTCTTGCATACACATCGTTCCTTTCTTGTACAAAATTTCCGCTCTAGTGATAGAGTAACAAATTTTAATGAAAAAACCCGAAGGAAATTGCTGGTTGTGTGCCAAACTACTATACGAGGGGGAATTCAAGATGCGGAAAAAGCTACGTTTGCGCCCAGCGGAGTTGGATGATCTCGATGAGATCTATGAATACCGGTTGGACGAAGAAGTGATGTATTGGTCGGCCGGAGCGCGAGGAGATGCGTTTCGCAGTCGCGAGGAGTTGGCGGAAGAGTTGCGCCAAAACAAGAGCACGGCGAACCACCGCAACTATATGATCGAGGTGGAGGAGGAGACGGGCGAGTGGCAGTCGATCGGCACGATCTCCTACCGCAACCTCGACTTGCTCGTGGGCAACGCCGAACTCGGCATGCTGATCGGCCATCGTGACTACTGGGGCCACGGATATGGCACCGAAGCGATGCAACAGTTCCTCGACTTGCTGTTCCGCCGCTTCAATCTGCGTCGCGTCGGACTGGGCACGCATTCTGACAACAAGCGGGCGATCAGAAGCTATGAGAAGGCCGGCTTTGTGGTCGAAGGGGTGCTGCGCCAAGCGATGTACACGCTCAACGGGCTCCGCGACCATGTGATGATGGGCCTGTTGCGCGAGGAATGGGAAGCCCGCGTGCAACCAACTCCCAAGTATCTGTAGAAAAAACGAGGTGTCAGCGCACGCTGACCACCTCGTTTTTTGTTATAATGGAACTAATTCTTTCCAAAAGGAAACGGCAGGTGGAAAGCAACATGTCCATGATCCGCTGGATGGTGGAAACAACCGACCGCATCGGGATGACGCTCGATGTGGTGCGCGTGCTGACCGACCATGCCTGTAACATCGAGGCGATGGAGGTCATGCGTCACTTTGTCTACGTCCGCTTCGAGCATCCGCAAAACGAGGTCGAGCGCGTGCAACGCGACCTGCTCCACATCGACGGGGTGCAGGCGGTGACCAAGGTGCAGAAACTGCCCGCCGAGGAGCGCGAGTCACAATGGGTGCGTGAATCGTTCAAGAGCCGGGCGGATGAGATCACATTTGACGACATCGTGCATGAGAGCGACTTGATGCGGCGCTGCATTCAGACGGCACGGATGGTCGCCAAAACAGACTCGACCGTGCTGTTGCTAGGCGAGAGCGGCACGGGCAAGGAACTTTTTGCCCGCGCCATCCACAACGCCAGCTCGCGGATGCAGTATACATTTGTCGCGATCAACTGTGCGGCGTTGCCCGAGCATCTGTTGGAGAGCGAACTGTTCGGGTACGAAGAGGGCGCTTTTACCGGCACGAAAAAAGGCGGCAAGCCCGGTCTCTACGAGGCCGCCGACAAAGGAACGCTGTTCCTCGATGAGATTGCAGAACTGCCACTTCCGCTACAGGCGAAGCTCCTGCGCACGATTCAGGCCGGGACATTCCGCCGCGTTGGGGGCACACGGGAGCAACAAGTGAACGTCCGCGTCATCGCCGCCACCAATCGCGACTTGCAACAGATGGTGCGCAAGGGGCAGTTTCGCGAGGACTTGTATTATCGCTTGCATGTGATCCCGGTGCAGATCCCGCCGTTGCGGTCGCGACCTGAGGATGTGGTGCTGCTGGCCGAGCACTTTCTGCAAAACTGGCGGCAAAAAACAGGCAAAATGGGACTGGTGTTGTCAGCCGCTTGCCAAGAGCGGATGTCGCAGTACGATTTCCCAGGCAATGTGCGGGAGTTGGAGAACATGGTGGAGCGCTCGGTGCATCTCGTCGATGGCGAGTGTATTGAGCCTTACCACATGATGTTCCCAGAGGAACGCCCCAGCGCGCAACGCGGGTTAGGCACAGGTTCGCTGAAGGAGCGGGTGGAGGAGTTTGAGCGGCAAGTGCTCGCGGACTTCCTCGACCGTTACGACAGCCTGCGCACGGTTGCGAAGCAGTTGGGCACCTCGCATACGACGATTATTAACAAAGCGCATCGCTACGGGTTGGTGCGCGGGCGAGAGGAGGAACGGGAGTGAGAGGCATGCACGGGTACAATGACTGGGGACGAGACGGCAAAGACAAGCCGGAGTTGAAAAAAGATTCGCTGCTGCGCATCTATCGCTACTTCCTCCCTTATTGGAAGCAAGGCATCGGTGTGATCCTCTGCATCCTGCTGATGTCAGGGTTTGGGCTGTTGCAGCCGCTTTTGATCAAATGGGTGGTCGATACGGCGATTCCAGAAGCGCGCATGAGTTTGCTGCATCTGCTGGTGATCGCGATGATCGTGGCGGCGATCCTGCAAGGGGTGGTCAGCGTGGGGAACACCTACCTGAACTCGATCATCGGGCAAGGTGTGATGAATGACATCCGTAATCAGATGTATACGCACTTGCACCGGATGTCGCTGCGCTTTTACACCAGTACCAAGACGGGCGATATCATGTCGCGGGTGAACAATGACGTCAACGGGTTGCAAAATGTCGTCACCGATACGATCTCCCAATCGATCAACAACTTCCTGATGGCCTCGACGACGTTGGTCACGATGTTCGTGATGGACTGGCGGCTGGCGCTGTTGTCTCTGGTGTTGTTGCCGCTGTTCATCCTGCCGACGCGCAAGGTGGGCAAGCTCAACTACCAAGTGCGCAAGGACACACAGGTGAAAATGGGCGAGATGTCCGCGTTGATGCAGGAGACGCTTTCGGTCAGCGGAGCCTTGCTGGTCAAGTCGTTCGGGCGCGAGGCGGATGAGCGCGTCCGCTTCGAGAGCAAGACGCGGGAGTTGATGCGGCTCCAGATTCGCCAGAGTTTGATCGGGCGCTGGTTCTTCATGTTCATCACGGTGATCTCGACGGCAGGACCGGCCATCATCTATTGGTACGGCGGGAAGTTGGTCATCGACCAGTCGATCACGCTGGGTACAGTGATTGCGTTCACGGCGTTTTTGAACCGCTTGTACGGGCCGGTGGCATCGCTTGCGAACATTCAGGTCAACGTGCTCGGGTCGGTGGCGCTGTTCGATCGGTTGTTTGAGTATCTGGACATGCCGGTGGAGATTCAAGACAAGCCAACGGCACCGGCGTTGCAGACGGTATCGGGGCGCATCGAGTTTGCCGATGTGTCGTTTTGGTATCAAAAGGAACGTCCGGTGTTGCAGAACCTGACGTTCGCGATCGAACCTGGGCAGTTGGTGGCGCTGGTGGGCCCTAGTGGATCGGGCAAAACGACGATCTCCAACTTGATCCCCCGGCTGTATGATCCCTCGAAGGGCGCGGTGCTCATCGACGGGCATGACTTGCGCGATGTGCAATTAAAGTCGGTCATGGATGAGATCGGGATGGTTACACAGGAGACGTACCTGTTCCACACGACGATCCGCGAGAACTTGCGCTATGGGCGACCGGATGCGACCGACGAGGAGATCGTGCAAGCGGCACAGGCGGCATACATCCACGATCTGATCGCGGGTCTGCCAGATGGGTACGACACGGTGGTCGGTGAGCGCGGGCACAAGCTGTCGGGCGGTGAGAAGCAACGGATGGCGATCGCACGGGTGATCTTGAAGGACCCGACGATTTTGATCCTCGACGAAGCGACATCCGCGTTGGATTCGCACTCTGAGGCGTATATCCAGCAGGCGTTGGAAAACTTGATGAAGACGAGAACCTCTGTGGTCATCGCCCATCGCCTCTCGACGATCCTGCATGCCGACCAGATCCTCGTGATTGAGGAGGGCAGGCTGGTCGAGCATGGGACGCATGAACAGTTGCTGGAGCAGGACGGGCTGTATGCGAGCTTGTACCGCCAACAGTTCGAAGGGGAAGCGTCCTGAAGTGAACAGGCTGTGCCGATCCTTGCACAGGACGGAAAAAGGCAGGCTTCCAGAGGGAAGCCTGCCTTTTTTGCTACTTGCGTTGCTTCTGTGCATGTTTCTCGATCAGGCCCATGATCGTGCCGACGGCGTCGCTGACGGTGGAGGTCTGCATCGCAGCGATGTACTCGGCGCGGTTCGCATGGGTCTCTTGGATCGCGGTGAGCAGGGTTTCGGTGGTCAGGTCTTCCTCGAACAGCACGCGGCTGTAGCCTGCTTTTTCAAATGACTTGGCGTTGAGGATCTGGTCACCTCGTGAAGCGGCACGGCTCAGCGGGATCAGCACGTGCGGTTTTTTCAAGGCGAGGAATTCAAAGATCGCATTGGAACCAGCCCGCGAGACGAACAGGTCGGTCATCGCGAACAGGTCGGGAAGTTCCTGTGAGACAAATTCATACTGGCGATAGCGCGGGCGACCTTCCAGCGCCGGGTCGACGTGACCTTTGCCGCAGATGTGTACGATCTGGTACTTCTCCAGCAGGACGTCGAGGTTGGCGCGGATCGCTTGGTTGATTTTTTCCGAACCGAGCGATCCGCCGATGATCAGCAAGACCGGGTCCTTGGGGGTCAGGCGGGTGAAGGCAAATCCGCGCTGGGCATCCCCTTGCAACACATCTTCGCGAATCGGAGCGCCGGTGTGTACGGCTTTGTTGCCCTCGATGTGCTTGAGCGTCTCGGCGAAGGTTACGCAGACTTTTTCAGCGCATGGCGCGCAGAGTTTGTTGGCGAGGCCGGGGGTGAGGTCCGATTCGTGGATCACGACCGGGATGCGGTTCAGCCACGCGCCCATCACGACTGGCACCGCCACGAAACCGCCTTTGGAAAACACGAGGCTCGGCTTCACACGTCGGAGCACGCTGTACGCTTGAAAGACGCCTTGGATGACTTTGAACGGGTCTTTGAGGTTTTTCAGATCGAAGTAGCGGCGCAGTTTGCCGACTGCGATCGGGTGGTAGGGTAGCTGAACCCGCTCGATCATCTCCCGTTCGATGCCGTCGAACGATCCGATGTACTCGATGTCCCAGCCTGCTGCCTGCAACTTCGGCAGGAGCGCGAGATTCCCGGTGACGTGGCCCGCAGAGCCGCCGCCTGTCAGGACGATTTTTTTCTTCATTCGTTACACCTCTGGTTTCCCGTGTTGAGTACTGCCATTATACCGTAAGATCCCTTTGTTGCGCCCCTGATTATGGTACTATATACAGATACATAGTATGTTAAGACCTGATTGGAGGACGCACAGCATGGCAATCAAAAAGATCGAACATGTAGGCATTCAGACCCGCGACATCGAAGCTTCGATCGCGTTTTACCGCGACGTGATCGGGATGGAGTTGAAAGGCACGCTCGACCACACCAACGGCGTGATCAAACTGGCATTTCTCGGCTTCAAAGGCGCAGATGAGACCGAATTGGAGCTGATCTTCGGTTACAACGACTACCTCCCGACCGAAGGCAAGGTTCACCACATCGCCTTCACCGTCGATGCGCTGGAGCCGGAAGTGGAGCGCTTGAAGTCGCTGGGCGTGCAGACGATCGACACGGAGATCACCACGCTGCCCAATGGGTCGCGCTATTTCTTCTTCCACGGGCCGGATGGGGAATGGATCGAGTTGTTCCAAAGCACGCGCGGCTGACGTGTTGCGGTCTTGGCTAGACTATACCCAACGACTTTTGCGCATGAGGAGGAGAACGACGATGAGCGACGATGGAAAAGACCGCGTCCCGCCCGGTCAGTATCTGACCGACAAATGGCCGGTTCTGCATGCAGGCACGGTGCCGCGCATCAACTTGGAGACCTGGAAGTTCCGGATCTTCGGCTTGGTCGAGGAGGAAAAAGAGCTGAATTGGGAGCAGTTTCTGGCGCTGCCAGCGTATCGCTCCACCTCGGACATCCACTGTGTCACCACGTGGTCGCGCCTCGACAACACTTGGGATGGCGTGTCCTTTCGCGATGTGATGGCACAAGTGAACGTCAAACCGGAGGCGAAGTTCGTCGTGATCCACGCCGAGGAAGGCTGGTCGACCAACTTGCCGCTGACCGATCTCTTAATGGAGGACGTACTTTTTGCCCACACGCATGACGGGGAAGCACTCACGCCCAATCATGGCTGGCCGCTGCGCCTCGTCGTACCGCATCTCTACTTTTGGAAATCAGCGAAGTGGGTGCGCGGCATCGAATTTGTCGCGGAGGACAAGCCGGGATTCTGGGAGGAGCGCGGGTATCATCTGTACGCCGACCCGTGGCTGGAGCAACGCTACAGAGACGACCCAGAATGGCACCAAGGCACCAAGAACACCGACGAGTACTACGAGCGTGTCGCCCGCCGCATTCGCTTGCACGAGCAGAAAAAATCACAAGAGTCATGAAAAAAGGACCTCTTCGCTGGATGCGGAGAGGTCCTTTTTTGGTCATACTAGCCTCAGAACGTTCACTTCGTGATTACGATAGCGAGTAAGCAAGCGTATACAACAAAGACGCAACCATGACGATGGCAAGCACCAGCGAGATGGCTCTGATTGTACTGGGTTTCATAGGCGGATAGACTCCTTTCAATCAAAATCATTGTAGTACATGCGCGCGCGGAGAGGCAACCGGGAATCAAGCAAAGGAGTTGAGAGATTGTTGAACAGATGGAAACGAGGCTTGTGGGTCGGGGTCAGTGTGTGCGTGCTCGCGCTAGGTCTTGCGCTTGGAAGTACGTCAGCATCTGGGGCAAAAGCGCCGACGCCTGTGGGCGGCGGGCTCTATGTGGGGGACAAGCCGTTGCTGGGCGTGGGCAAGGAGGCGTGGGATGTCAGCGGGATTCTCAAGCTGACAGACGGGTCGTTGCTGACGTGGGGGTATGCTGATCCGCTGACCAAGGAACAACAATTCGTGAAGCGTTCCACGGATGCTGGGGCGAACTGGCAGGACGTGGCGATGCCCGGCAGTGCCAAAGGCAAAGGATACTTTCGATTCTGGCGGGAAGGCGACCGGCTCTATGCGTGGGGGGAAAGCGGCCTGTGGCTGTCGCGCGACCAAGGGAGTCAGTGGAAGTCGGTCTGGAAGGGCGGGCGCAAGACGACGAGCCTCGATGTCCAAGGGCGCAAGATCGCGGTGGTGACAGATGGCGTTTTGCAGGTGTCGGCTGACGAAGGCCAGCACTTCACGAAGCTCGAAGCGCCCAAGGAGACGTCACGGGCGGCATTTGACGCAGATGGCACGATCTACGCACAAGTGATGAACAAAGTCTATGATCTCCACGCAGGCAAGTGGAATCGCGTGAACGGGTCGTTTTTCACCAAGACGGGTGGACATGTGATTACGTTCGACCCTCAAGGGGTGTACATGTGGGTGAACGATCATACGGTCACCTACGAGTACCCGACCGCGAAACGGTCTGCAGAACGGCTGATCCTGCTCGGGGATCGGTTGTATCTGTTGTCAGAGGACAAGCTGTATGCGCGAAGTCTCAATCCAGACGAACCGTGGTCGACAGTAGAACTCCCCAATCAAGGGTCGCTCATCGGGCTGGAACAGGCGCCGGGCGGGGACTTGTACTACGCGTTTGGAGCGAAACTTCCAGTGTAAGCAAAAAAGCGCCACCAGAGGCTAGGGCTCTGGTGGCGCTTTACGTGCTATGTGTGTGCCTGTGCAGGCAGATGTAGTTAGAGGACGCGGACGATGTTCTGGATGGGAATCTGGAAGCGGCCCCACTCGTTGTGAATTTGCAGGCTGCGGGTTTCGGTGCGATAGGAGACGACACGGCCCTCGACGGTGTGTTCGCCGTCCGATTCGCCGACGACCAGTTTGAGCGGCTGGCGGCGAACCATCGCTTCCTGGACCCGGTACTCGATCATCTCTTGGACGTCCTCGTGCAACATCGGCACGACATAAGGTGTGATCTCGGATTCCAACATGCGAGCGCGGTGTTCAGGTAGGATCATGCGATGGCTTTCCCAGAGTTTGTTTCCACGATTCATACAATCGCTCCCTTAAGTAATTTCGTGCGAACGTTTGTTCTTATGATACCCCAAATCCGCCTGCGAATCAACACCATTTTCTCGTTCAAACGTTGTCAACGAAAACAGTATATTGTCGTTTCTTGCATATCATGCGACTATAAGGATATAGACCTAGATATTTGGAAATGGGGTAGGGCAAAATGACGACGACAGATGGGCTTTATGATCGTAAAGTACGGTGTCCATTGTGTGAGGAGACCTATAATACCAAAAAAGTCCTGACTCGAGCGGTAAAAGTCCTACAAACAGAAGGGGATTTTTACGCAAGGTACGGAGGACCTAATCCTATACATTATCTAATCAATGTATGCACGACGTGCGGATTTTCTTTTTTAGAAAAAACCCAACCGCGGGTGACTTCATTGCGCCGGCAGCAGTACGTGTCGGAGGTCGCAAGCAAGTGGGTGGTGCGCGATTATTGTAGCGAGCGCACGATCAAACAGGCGGTCGTGTCGTTCAAGCTCGCGATCTTCTGTGCACAGTTTGTCAGCGAACCTTCGCGCACGATCGGCGGGCTGTGCTTGCATCTGGCGTGGCTGTATCGTGAACTGGGCGACGTGGAGGAGGAGCAGCGCTTCCTGCGCGATGCCTTGGAATTTTATATCGATGCGTTTGAGCATGACTCGCGCTTGGAGGACAACGGCAAGATGCCGTATCTGATCGGGGAATTGTCGCGCCGAGTCGGGGATGATAAGCAGGCGGTGCTGTACTTCAACCAAGTGATCCAAGACCGCGAATCCGCCCAAAAATACATCAAACTCGCCCGCGACCAGTGGGGCTTGCTCCGCGAAGCTCGCGCCGCCCAAGGGCTCAAAGGCATCAAAGACGATGGCACCGAGGAAGGGCATGACGACCAGCAAGCTGGATAGGGCTTGACAAGGCTGCTGTACATCGGCACGATGAAGGCGGAAGGTGAGTTTTTAGGTGCATCGCATTCAATCGGATGGAGGAGTGGGAGCAACCGCTGGAGTAGGCCGTTGCCAAGCGACCCATCGGAGCTTTTTTATAAAAGGAGGATTGCCTTCAGATGAGACCGATCTCTGTGCAAGTGCGAGGCCTGTTCAGCCGCGAGGAGATGGATCGCTACAACAACCTCTGGGAAGTCGGCAAGTTCTGCGAATCCCAAGGCCGCTTCGACCTCGCGCGCATCGTGCAGCATGAGGTGGAGCTGCTCGCCCAACCGGCGGTAGAGAAACTCAGAACCTACGAAAACCGTGCGGATTCCCCGACCACCGTCGGGGCTCCGGTGATCATCGACAACCGCCCGCGCCAAGCAGCGGTCGAACCGCCACAAGAGTGAAAAGTATCTGAAAATGGGCATCGTCAGCTCTTGACAAGCCCTTGAATCGGGTGTTGGAACCGCTTGACATGGGAACTTTCTCATGGCTATAATAAAGGTGACCTAAATGATCAGGATTCCACTTTGTGATTCCTGATTCTCTTTTGCACATAATCCTGACTCATTCAGTCAAGATTAACTCGGAAGCGATTCGGAGATGTGCTTGTGTCCCAGAAGGAGGTGCGTACACATGAAATTATCCTCGCGCGGACATTACGGGATGATGGCTCTGACCTACCTCGCGCAGAAGGTGGGTGACGGTCCGATTCCGATCAAAGTGATCGCGGCGGCGGAGGAAATTCCGGAGCAATACTTGGAGCAGATCTTCGTTGAGTTGCGTCGTGCGGGATTGGTGACCAGTGTACGCGGCGCGCGCGGCGGCTACAAACTCAGCCGTCCGCCGGAACAGATCCAAGTCGGAGAGGTTGTCAAAGTCCTCGAAGGTGAGATCGCTCCGGTGGAGTGTCTGCATGCGGATGAGGATAATCCCTCGCTCTGCTGCTCCAAGACCGAGCATTGCGCAACCAAGATTGTCTGGGTGAAACTGCGCGATACGATCGTTGATTATCTCGACGATATCACTTTGCACGATATCGTCCACAAGAGCTCAAAGTTATATACGGAGAGCCGATAAACTACACAGACATGTACCCCCTGTCCAGAAGGAGATGACCAGAAGTGCGCAGCATCTATCTTGACCACGCAGCTACTACCCCGGTTCGTGAGGAAGTTATTGAAGCGATGGTGAAAGTTCTTCGCGAAAACTACGGGAACCCGTCCTCGATTCACCAATTCGGCCGTCCGAGCCGTAAATTGATCGAGGAAGCCCGCGAGAAAGTCGCGAAGGCGATCAATGCCGACCCACGCGAGATCATCTTTGTAGGTTCCGGCACCGAAGCTGACAACCTCGCCATCCTCGGCAGTGCTCGTGCGAACAAGAAAAAAGGCAACCACTTGATCACAACCTCCGTCGAGCACCACGCTGTTCTCGATGCGTTCAAAGCCCTCGAAAAAGAAGGCTTTGAAGTCACCTATCTCCCGGTGGATGGCGAAGGTCGCATCTCGGTAGCAGATTTCAAAAACGCACTGCGTGACAACACGATCCTCGTGTCGGTCATGCACGCCAACAATGAAGTCGGCACGATCATGCCGGTCGAAGAAATCGGCGCGATCTGCCGTGAAAAGAAAATTCTCTTCCATGTAGACGCTGTGCAAGCGGTCGGCAAGATCCCGGTTGATGTCACCCAAATCAACTGCGACTTCCTAGCCCTGTCCGGTCACAAAATCTACGGCCCGAAGGGGATCGGCGTGCTGTACATGCGCCGTGGCGTTCGCACCCAGCCGTTGTATCATGGCGGCGGTCAAGAGCGCAAACTTCGTCCGGGTACCGAAAACGTTCCGAACATTGTCGGGCTCGGCGTTGCGATTGAACTGGCAGTAGCCGAAATGGAAACGGAGTCTCCGCGTCTGGCAAAACTGCGCGACAAACTGATCGACGGCGTCCTGAGCACGATCCCGGAAACCCGTCTGAACGGACCGCGTGAAGGTCGCCTGCCGCACAATGCAAACATCTCGATCGTGTACGTCGAAGGCGAAGCACTGTTGCTGACTTGCGACATGAAGGGCATGTCTTGCTCCTCGGGCTCCGCTTGCACCTCCGGCTCGCTTGATCCGTCGCACGTGCTGATGGCCATGGGCCTGAGCCACACCATCGCACACGGCTCGCTGCGTCTGTCGCTCGGTCATTCGACCACCGAAGACGATATCGACTACATCATTCGTGAACTGAAACCGATCGCTGATAGACTTCGCGCGATGTCCCCTGTCTGGGAGAATTTCCAAAAAGGTCTCCCGATCGCGTAGAGACACCATATTTTACAAATCACAGACCTTCAAAGGAGGATTCTCTTTATGTACACTGATAAAGTATTGGATCACTTCACCAACCCGCGTAATGTTGGTGAAATCGAAGACGCGTCCGGCGTCGGCGAAGTAGGTAACATGAAGTGCGGCGACATCATGAAAATGTACCTGAAAATCAACGATGAGTCCAACGTCATCGAAGACGTAACCTTCAAAACCTTCGGTTGCGGCGCAGCGATTGCAACGTCCTCGATGTCCACCGAAATGATCAAGGGCAAGTCGATCGATGAAGCGCTCTCCCTGACCAACAAAGCGATTGCAGACGCACTCGACGGCCTCCCGCCGGTCAAAATGCACTGTTCCGTACTGGCAGAGGAAGCTCTCAAAGCCGCTCTGCTGGACTACCAAAAGAAATCCGGCAAAAACCTCGGCCTGAACGACGACGACTTCGAAGACTGGGACGCAGAGTAAGAGACCGCAAAAACTCCCTCCAGACTCTGGGGGGAGTTTTTTTACAAGGGGTGACACAGCAGATGTCAGATGAGAACAAAAAAGACGAGGAAGTTTGGGTAAACCCTCTGCTTCCAGACGGCAAGCGCGAGTACGTTGTCGATCTGCAGATCACGCGGGTCAGCGAGGAAGACGACACGTGGACACTGAAGCTCTCGACCGATCAGATTCAGCAGATCCACACGGCGCTCCAGCACTCGGTGATCGAGAACCAGCGCGAGATGTCCAAACTCAAGAAACAAGCGCAGCGCTGGTCGGAAACCGGCACCGATCTCGAGAAACTCGGCGTCGGCAAGAACCGACACTTGTACAAAGCACTGAAAAAAGAAAACGAGAAGCTCGCACAGCTCAAGGACACGCTGACCGACTTCATGTTTAAACAAAAGCGCATGCTGTAAGCAAAAAAGCCCAGTTTGCTGTACCAAACTGGGCTTTTTTTCAGTTCCGAGGAAATGAGGGATAGGGGTTGCGGATCTTTTCTACGTTTCATCCGATTGTGAACACGCTGTTTGTCGGGGTCTTGATGAGCCGGATGGCGACATCGATGAGCATTCCGTTTCTGGCGATCTACTTGTCGATGCGCACCGATATGGCGCCCGCCACAATCGGGTTCACGATCGGGATCAGCGCACTCTCCAGCACAGTCGCAGGCTTTGTCGGCGGGGCCCTGTCCGATCGATTGGGACGCAAGTACGTGATGCTTGGCGCGCTCTACATCGCAGCTGTCGTCTCCGTGGGCTTTACGCTGACGACCAGCACCTGGTTGTTTATGCTGTTGAGTTTTCTGAATGGCGCAAGTCGTGCGTTTTTTGAACCGGTTTCCCAAGCGTTGATGGGGGATCTGACCCCGCAAGAGATGCGGTATCGGGTGTTTTCCATTCGCTATATTTTCGCCAATTTCGGCTTTGCGGTCGGGCCGATGATCGGTGCGGTGCTGGGGTTGGTGGCCGGTTCGGGGCCGTTCTTGGTGACGGGCGTGTTCTACCTCCTCTATGCTGTCGTGCTGCACCTCTTGGTCAATCGGTTTGGCATCGACGAGCTGGAGGTTGAACATACGCAATCGGTTGAACGCGTGACGATCTCGTCCGCCCTTCGCGTGATCACACATGACCGCGTGTTGCTCTGGTATCTGATCGGGGGCGTGTTCATGCAGTTTGGCTACTCGCAGATGACCACGCTCTCTGAATACACCACCGACCATTTTTCTGACGGTGTGAAGCTGTATGCGTGGCTGATGACGACGAATGCGATCGTCTGTGTCGTCTTTCAATTTTTCATCTCCAAATGGGGGGAGAAACGTTCACCGCTTGCGTTGGTCAAGATTGGCAACTTCATGTACGCACTCGGGGGCTTAGGTTTTGCGTTTGCCACGGGCTGGGGGACGATGACGCTGGCGATGGTGGTGTTTACGATCGGGGAAGTGATGTGTTTCCCTGCCAATAGCATCCTGATCGACCGCATCGCACCAGACGGGTTGCGGGGAACGTACTACGGGGCGCAGTCGTTTCGCGACATCGGGCGCTTCCTCGGCCCGACTTGTGGGCTGTTCCTCCTCGCCCAGATCGGGATGGTGCCGTTGTTTGTCATCATCGGGATGATCTTCCTCGGCAGCACCGTCTGTTACGGCATGGGGGAGCGATTGGAACACCGAGCTTCCCCACCCAATCCATCGCTCTCCGCTTAATAGAAGTTGATCTCGAAGGAGGGGTTCCCGTGCCGATTGCGTTGCGTGGGCACCATCTGCTCTGTCTGCTCGGCTATCGAGGGATGGGGTATTCAGATACGTATGTGGACAATATGACCGGGGTGTATCGGACGTTGCTCGCCGATCCGACGACGGAGTGCGAGATCGTGAGCGGCCCTGATCAACTCTGTCAGTGTTTCCCGGCAGATGGCGAGTATCATTGTGAGGATCGGAATGTGGCAGAGCGTGATGCGCTGATCGTGCAGCGCTTGGGTCTACAGGCCGGACAGGTCGTCTCGTGGGCGGAGATCCTCTCCCGCGTGGCACAGTCGTTGCAACCGGACGATCTCTTCCAGATCTGCTCGACCTGTCCGTGGCTCTCGTATGGAGTCTGTCAGGAGGGCATCCAGCGCGTGGTCGCAGGCGAGGAATTGCCGATGGTGCGACCCAAGGTGTACGGCGTGCAAGTCGATGAGCAGACGCGTTGCAAGCACTATTACTCGGAGATCGACATCATCGCGTTGAAGTTCGGGTGCTGCGAGCGCTATTATCCTTGCTACGAGTGCCATCTGGAAGCGGCAGATCATCCCCCGAAGCCTTGGCCGCGAGCGCGGTTTGACGAGCCGGCTGTGCTCTGTGGCGCCTGTGGTCACGAATTGACGGTGCAGGCGTACAAGAGTTGCGAGTCGAAGTGCCCATCCTGTCAAGCCGCGTTCAACCCAGGCTGTCTGTTGCATCACCATCTCTATTTTGAATGAGCAAAAAGCCCTCTGGGATGCCAGAGGTTTTTTTTTTGCCTGCTTCGTCTCAGTCGAACCAACCCTTGCGCTTGAACCATGAGGTCATCAACACGCCGATCCCCGCCATCACGCCCAGTACCGTGAAGTAACCGTACTTGGTATGCAACTCTGGCATGTTGTCGAAATTCATGCCGTAGATGCCGGCGATCAAGGTCAGCGGCATGAAGATCGTGGTCACAACGGTCATCACGACCATCACCGAGTTCTGACGGCTGTTCGTGAACGAGATGTAGGAGTCGCGCAGGTCGGCCGTCATCTCGCGGTTGGAGTCGATCATCTCCGCGAGCTTTAACAGATGGTCGTACACGTCTGTAAAGTACGCCCGCTGCTTGCGCAACTCTTCGATCGGATCGGAATGCAAGATCCGGTAGAGCAGGTCGCGCATCGGGACCACGGTGCGCCTGAGTTGCAACAAGTCAGCACGGATGTCGAACACTTGGTTCATCAATTGGCGGATTTTCTGATTGCGCGTGTTGTCCTCGATGTTGTCCAAGTGCTCCTCGATCTGGTACAACGCCGGAAAGTAGTGGTCGACCAACTGGTCCATGATCTGATACGCCACATAGTACGGTCCACGTTCGAGCGCCTTGTGATCGCTCGGGGCTTTTTTCCAGACGTTCTCGATTTCGAGACAGACTTGCAGGTGGAACGAGACGATGAAGTTTTTGCCGACGAACAGATCGACTTCGTTGGGCTTCAACGTCAATTGGTTCAACTGGTGGAGCACGAAAAAGTAGTAGTCGTCGTAATGGTCAACCTTCGGACGCTGCATGTGGTGCCAGCAGTCCTCAATCGCCAACGGATGGAACTGGAACTGATCCTGCAGGGCTTTGCCTTCCTCGAAGGTCGGGTTCTCAAAGTCCACCCAAAACCACAGGATGTCCGGCGCCTGAAGCAGTTGCTCGATCGGGCGGTCGTGTACTGCCTTTCGATCTTGGGTTATCGCGTAGGTTCGGATCATGCAGTTCACCTTTTCCCGGATTGCGTATCTGTCCATTTTAGAAAAAAAACCCGCCCACCGCAATGCGGGGAACGGGTTTTTTGCCAGAACGGACTAGGCGCGCGCTTGAGCGAATGCTTCCACCGCAGCCTTGACGTCTTCGTCCGCCACGCGGTTGGCGTAGTCGCGGAACGATTCGCCCGGTTCGCGGGTGGCGACGTAGTGGTCGACGATCGCTTGGATGCTGTATTTTACTTCATCCGCGGGGATCTTGGCGATCACTTTGCGGTTGAATTTCGCGTCGTGGCCGAGGCCGCCGCCAATCGAGATGTCATACGCGTCTTGCATCTTGCCGTCGATGCGGACCAGCGCACCGGCGAGCCCGATGTCGGCGATCTGTTGCTGGCCGCAGGAGTTCGGGCAGCCGTTGACGTGCAGGCGGATCGGGGTGTCGAAGCTCGGGAATGCCTCGTCGAGGTAGTACGCGATCGACTTCATGCGCTCCTTGGTCTCGACGAGCGCCAAGTTGCAGAACTCGCTGCCGGTGCAAGAGACCGCGTGTCCGATGAACTTCTCAGGCGTTGCCGGGAATTGCTGCAACAGCGGCTCTGCGAGCAGCGCTTCGACGTGCTCATCCGCCACGTTCGGGATGATGATGTTCTGCGTGTTGGTGGTGCGCAGGTCGCCGTTGCCGTAGGTTTTGGCGAGGCGAGCGAATTCGAGCAGGATGTCGCCGGAGATCCGGCCAACCGGAAGCGAGAGTCCGACGAAGTTCAGGCCCACTTGTTTCTGCGGGTGTACGCCGTACAAGTACGCGCCGTTCCAAGACTCGATCTGGCGCTCACCGCCACGGGTGTAGGTCTTGCCGGTGACAGCTTCGACATGCTCCAAGAATTTCGCTGCGCCCCAATCGGCGACGAGGAATTTCACGCGGGCATGGTTGCGCTTCTCACGGTAGCCGTTGTCACGGTAGACCGCGACGACCGCTTGGATGACTTCCAACGCTTCCTCTTGGCGGACAAAGATGCCGAGGTTTTGCGCCATGTGCGGCTTGGCGGAGAGGCCGCCGCCGACGAGGAAGTGGTAGCCGACTTCATCGCCGTGACGCGCCGGGACCAAGGCGAGGTCATTGATGTCCGGGTGACCGAGGTCACGCGGGTCTGCGGAGATCGAGATCTTGAATTTGCGCGGCAGGTTGGAGAAGTCCTTGTTGCTCAGGAACAGTTTCTCCACATCCCAGACGAGGTCGCGCACGTCGAACAGTTCCTTCGCGTCCAGACCGGCGACCGGGGAGGAGATGACGTTGCGGACAACGTCGCCGCATGCTTGGATCGGCGACATACCAACAGCGGCCAGACGATCGAAGATCTCCGGCATATGCTCGATTTGCAACCAATGGTATTGAATCGCTTGACGAGTGGTGACGTCGGCGAGGCCACGACCGAATTTGTTGGCGAGTTCGGCGACGACGACCGTTTGCTCATAGTTCAACATCCCGCCCGGAATCTTCACGCGCATCATGAAGTAGGGGTCGGTCTTGGGTTTTTGTTGGTAGATACCGTACCATTTGAAGCGGATGAAGTCACCCGGGTCGATTGCGTCGAACCCTTCTTTGGCGTAACGATGTATATCGGCAAGCACGTCGAGTCCGTCCTTGTCGATCTTTAGTTGTTCTTCTTTGTTCAATGCCAAGTTTGCTCATCCCCTTTGTCGGACTAAAATCCCAGTAAGTATATAAGGATTATATGTCTTTTGGCAAACGAAGTAAATACGTTTTTCTACTTGTCAAACCTATCGCGCATGACCGAAAATAGTGACGACGACCATACAAAATTATACGGGGTATGAGGGGTAACATGGACGAGAAAAATCTTCCTACTTGGTTGCTGGTTGCAGTCGTTGTTGGGCTCGGGGAAGTATCGTATTATCTCTGGAAGCATTACGGGTTTGGATTGGGAACCAAAACGGCTGTGGCCGTGACCGGTCTCGCCGCCATCGCGACGGGGATCATCTATCTGTCGCGCACGGTCAAAAGCAAAGCCGTGAAAAAATGACCAGTCAGTACAAAAGGCGGCAGGAACTGGCCGCCTTTTGTCGAAATATTGTCAAGGAGGCGCAACAAGCATGAGCACTCGCAACTATGTGAATTGGACGAAGGAAGACGGAATCGCGATCCTCACGATCGACAACCCGCCAGTCAACGTCCTGAGCGAAGCGGTTGGGTTAGAGATTCGCGAATGTGTACACGAGGTGGAATTGGATGAGGATGTTGTCGTCCTGATCGTGACTGGAGCCGGACGTGCGTTTATGGCAGGCGCTGACATCAAGGAGTTTCCGTCCAAGATGGCGCGCGGCGAAGCGAAAAAAATGGCGCTGGAGCACTTCCATACCTATAACAAGCTCGACTTCCTGCCCAAGCCGACGATTGCTGCCCTCAATGGCATCACGTTGGGTGGGGGCTTGGAACTCGCGATGGCCTGCGACATCCGCATCGCAGGCGAGAGTGTGAAGCTCGGACTGCCGGAGATCAAGCTCGGACTGTTCCCAGGGGCCGGCGGCACACAGCGTTTGCCGCGTCTGGTCGGAGAAGGTCGGGCGAAGGAATTGATGTATCTCGGCGACCCGATCGATGCCCAGGAAGCTTGGCGCATCGGGTTGGTCAACAAAGTCGTGCCGGACGGGGAAGTGCTTGAGGCCGCACGATCGATGGCGAAGCAACTGGCATCGCGAACGTTGACAGCGCTTTCTCGCATCAAAAAAGCGGTCGACAAAGGCTTGGAGATGGACTTGACCAACGGGGTGCTCTACGAGGTGGAGCTGCTCGACGAAGTGTTCCAGACGGAGGACATCCACGAAGGTTGCAATGCGTTTTTTGAAAAGCGTGAACCCAAGTTTAAACACCGGTGAACGACCGGTGTTTCTCTATGCACGATTCAACCGACTGTTCGGTTGAAGACCATACTCAAGGGGGGATTCTCGTGAATCTCAGTTTGACTCTGCGCCACTCGGCCGAAGCATTTCCGACCGTGACGGCGATTCACTTTCAAGGCACTGACATCTCCTACGCACAATTGGAGGGAGCGGTCGATGCGTTTGCAGCCGGTCTGACCCAGCTCGGTTTGCGCCAAGGTTCCAAAGTCGCGATCCTGCTCGGCAACTGTCCGCAATTCGTGATCGCGTACTATGCGATCGCCCGGATCGGGGCAGTTTCGGTGCCGATCAATCCGCTGTACACGCCTGGTGAATTGCAGTTCATCCTCCAGGATGCGGGTGTAGAAGCGGTCGTCGCGGTCGCTCCGATGGCGCCGATGTTCCAGATGATGCGCCCGACGCTGCCGGACTTGCAACAGGTGATCTTGGTTGGGGGTGCGGGAGAAGGCGCGTTGGAATTCTCGCAAGTGGCGGGGAATCCGGCTGAGCTCCCGGCGGTCACGATCGACGAGAATGACTTGGCGGTCGTGCTGTACACTTCGGGTACGACCGGCAAGCCCAAAGGTGCGATGTTGTCGCACCGCAACCTCGTCAGCAATGCCTACCAGGCCGGGACGTTCCTCGGCATCGAGCAGACAGACCGCGTGATCACGGTGTTGCCGATGTTCCACGTGTTCTGCATGACGGTGTGCTTGAACGCACCGATCTCGCGTGGCGCGACGTTGATCGTGTTCCCGAAATTCTCGCCAACCGAGACGGCGAACGTTGCGCGTGAGGCGCAGGCGACGATTTTTGCCGGCGTTCCGACGATGTTCAACTTCCTCGTGCAGCACCCTGAGTGCAAGCGGGAAGACCTGCAGTCGTTGCGCATCGCGATCTCTGGTGGCTCGGCGATGCCAGTCGCGGTGATGCAAGCGTTCGAACAGAAGTACGGGGTGCAGGTCAACGAAGGCTATGGTCTGTCGGAAGCTTCCCCGGTCGTCTGTTTCAACCCGATCGATGCGGTTCGCAAGCCAGGGACAATCGGCCTGGCGATCATCGATGTGGAAGTTCGTCTGATGGGAGAAGACGGGCAGGAGCGCGGTGTTGGCGAGATCGGGGAACTGATCTGTCGGGGTCCGAACGTGATGCGCGGTTACTTGAACCGTCCTGAGGAGACAGCGGTGACGCTTCGTGACGGTTGGCTCTATACGGGAGACCTTGCGACGGTGGATGAGGATGGGTACTACACCATCGTCGATCGCAAAAAGGACATGATCATCGTCGGCGGCTTCAATGTCTACCCGCGTGAGGTGGAGGAAGTGCTGTTCAAGCACCCGAACGTCGCAGAAGCTGCAGTCGTCGGTTTGCCTGATGCGGAGTACGGCGAGAAAGTCCGCGCCTATGTTGCGCTCAAGCAAGCAGACGCCTCGAGCACAGACGATCTGAAAGCCTACTGCAAGGAACAGCTGGCGAGTTACAAAGTGCCGGAGGAAGTCGTCATCCTCGACGAACTCCCGAAAAACACCACCGGCAAGATCTTGCGCCGTGAACTGAAAAACCTTGAAACAACCAAAACCGTTCAACAGTAGCGCGAAAAAAGCCTCCACCGCGAGTGGGGGCTTTTTTTCGTGTCAGCACGTTGCGGTCGAGCAAAAAAACGCCGTCACACGTGTGGGGCGTTTTTTGCGCAGGCATGTGTTCCTATGAAATTAGATGAACACGTGGAACGACTCGTACCCGTAATCGCGGGTGAAGCTGAACTCGCGTGTTAGCAAGCCGGGATTCTGGACGGCTTCCTTCATCAGGGCGGCGAGGAATTCGGTGGTGGTCGGGTCTTCGATCAGCTCCTGCGGGGTCTTCCATTCCATCGCTTCCAGTTCACGCTCACAGCGCAGTTCGGTGCCACCAGTCGGGCGCAGGCGGAAGACGAGCAGCGTGTCAGACTTGCCGCGACGCAGCACGCCCGAGCGCACCGCAACAATCGCTTCCGCAACAGCTTCCACCCCAGTCTCTTCTACCACTTCGCGGGCTGCCGCTTGGTCGACCGTCTCATCGGCGTTGACGAAGCCGCCGGGCAGGGTCCACAGTCCCTTGGTGGCACTGTACGATTTTTTGACGGCGAGGACTTTGTCGTCCTTGATCACGAGGCCAGCGACAGCCAGCCAGATATCGCCACGTTCTGTTGCCATGTTGGTGTTCCTCCTTACAAGTTCAAGTCTGGGTGGATGATGCGGGCCAGTTCCTCCAGCCCGTCGAACAAACGTTGGGAAGGCCGACAGTACAGGCCTTCCTCCAGCACGAGCACTCGGCCCTGCTGAACGGCGGGTACGACGTCCCAACCAGGACGGTCGGTGATCATCGAGGGTTTGACTTTGTCAGCGTGTACGCCACACCAGACGGCAAATACATAATCAGGCGCGCGCTCGATGACTTCCGAATGCTCTGCGGTGTACGAATCGCCCGGCTTGTCTGCAAAAAGATTCTCTGCCCCTGCCAACCGCGACAACTCCGTCAGCCAGTTCACAGAGCCAGGCGAGATCAACGGACGCGGCCACCATTCCCAATACAACTTTGGAACAGAGGTGCTTGCCGCTGCAATGCTTGCTGAAGACGCTTGAGATGCCAGATTGGAGGGGTCCTCAACGTGAGATTCTGGATTCTGATCGTCTGGTTGTCGCGTTCGAATCTGCAAAGCTTCCGTGATGCGCGTCACACGCCCGCGCAAACTCGCGATGACTTCCTGTGCGCGGTCTTCTACCCCGCAGGCTTGGCCAAGGGTTGCGATGTCGAGGTAGATCTCCTCGAAGGTTTTCGGGTTGAGCACGAGATAGTTCAGTCCGAGCGCTTGCAGGCGGTCGATGTTTTTCTCCATGCCGGGCACCGAGAGTGACGCGATGACGAGGTCTGGTTGGAGCGCCACCAGTTTGTCCATGTCGATGTTCAAGTCCGGGCCGAGCTTCGGCAGGTCGCGGACCTTTTCAACTGGCCAGTCCGAATAATCGTCCACACCGACCACGCGATCCATCAAACCTAGCAACTCCAACAACTCCGTGTTGCTCGGGCAAATCGAGACGATGCGTTGTTCCATCGATGGATTCCTCCTCTTGAGCGGGCAAGTTGCCCCGTGTCGTGCAGAGTGGTACAATATGTTCGATCTATTGAAAAATGAGGTGACCTGCATTGTACATTGCTATGTTCGTGGTTGTCTTTCTGTTGTTGCTGATCGCTTCGTTCGGTTTTGGTTTCATTCTCAATATGTTGACGAGAAAATTCCCGTGGACGTCGAGCGTGGTTGCCATCGTGATCGGCGGTTATTTCCTGATTGCATTTGAAACGTACACGACCAAGTTGATCCTGTCGCTTCCGGTTATCGCCGGTGGCATCATCGCGACGATGACGATCCGCACGTTGCAACGCCGCGGATTCAAGATGTTTGGTTAGAAAAAATCCTGAGTCTTTCGACTCAGGATTTTTTTTATTTGCTGACGCGTGCTTTTGCTTCTTCGATCAGGCGAGCGGCAGTTTCTACGCCTTCCCAACCGTCGATTTGCACTTTTTTGTTCTCCAGGTCTTTGTAGACTTGGAAGAAGTGCTGGATTTCCTTGAGCGTGTGCGGAGCAACGTCATCAAGGGTATGTACTTCCTTGAAGCGCGGGTCTTGGGTCGGAACTGCAAGCAGTTTCTCGTCCTTGCCCTTGTCGTCAGTCATCATCAGCACGCCGATGACGCGGGACTCGATCATGCAGCCCGGGAATGTCGGGAAGGAAGCCAGCACGAGGACGTCAACCGGGTCGCCGTCTTCTGCGAGGGTGTTTTCCAAGTAACCGTATTCGGTCGGGTAGTGCATCGGGGAGAACAGGACGCGGTCGAGAATGTAGCGGCCTTTCTCCTTGTCGAATTCATACTTGTTTTGGGAACCGGTCGGGATCTCGACCAGCACGTCTACGATCAAATCTGCCATAGTAGAAGTCAGCCTCCAATCAATTCTATAAAAACCAATTTTAATTATAGCAAGGAAGGCAGACGATGACAACGTGACGAAGCACTGTTCTCAACTGTCGGTCATTTTTCGCCCCATATGGAGCATAATGTGGGAATACGCGATGTGGAAGGGTATACGAACGTGTGTTATACTAATCCTTAACTACACTATTCTTGGGAGGTGGATTCCTGCTGGAAGGACGCGTACCCTCGCGTTTTCTTGTCAGGAGCCTGAACTTGGAGGACCCGCTCGGAACTACCGTTTCCTTTTTTGATATTGCCCTGATTTTATTCCTGGTGTTACTCAATGGCTTTTTCGTCGCAGCCGAGTTTGCGATGGTCAAGGTGCGTTCCACTCGGATTGAACAGCTGGTTTTAGAAGGGAACAAACGGGCGAAATTTGCCCAAGGTGTCACCGACAAAATGGACGCCTATCTCTCGGCGACACAACTAGGTATTACGCTGGCTTCACTGGGCCTTGGTTGGGTTGGGGAGAGCACGATCGCTACCTTGATCACCAATTGGTTCCACGACTTGAACTTGGCTGTCACGGCAGCGACTGTCCATACGATCGCTGTGATCATCTCGTTCCTCGTCATCACCTTCCTGCACATCGTGCTCGGGGAGTTGGCACCGAAGTCTTTGGCGATTCACCGATCCGAGGGCACTGTCCTCTGGACGGCAGGACCGCTGATCGTTTTCTACAAGGTCATGTATCCGTTCATCTGGACGCTCAACGGCACCGCGAATGGATTCGTGCGGATGTTGGGGATTCGTCCGGCAACAGAAGCTGAGATGGCGCATAACGAAGAGGAGATCCGGATGATCGTCACACAGTCGCACGAAAGCGGCATGTTGGATGAGACGGAACGCATCCTGTTCGACAACATCTTTGACTTTTCGAACCGCGTCGCCCGCGAGATCATGGTTCCACGCACCGACATGCTCTGTCTGTATGTTGACCGTCCGTTTGACGACAACATGCGCAAGGCCGAGACCGAGAAGCACACGCGCTTCCCGCTCGCCAAGGAAGACAAGGACAACATCGTCGGCATCGTCCACATCAAGGATCTCTACGCCGTCGCCTTGAACGGCAGCAAGAACCTGTCGCTGGAGACGATTGCTCGCAAGCCGGTCACCGTCCCCGAGTCGATGCCGATCAAGGACGTCCTGCGCATCCTGCAAAAAAGCCGCTCCGAACTCGCGATCGTCATCGATGAGTACGGCGGCACCGCTGGGATCGTCACGACGGAGGACATTCTGGAGGAGCTCGTCGGGGAGATTCAGGACGAGTTTGACGAGGAGCGCCCGTTCATCGAGATGTACGGAGAGGATCTCTCCATCGATGCGCGGATGCTGATCGACGAGGTCAACGAATACTTCTCGTTGCGCATCGAGTCTGAGGACGTCGACACGATTGGCGGCTGGGTCTATGCGCAATTCAATACCCCGCACGTCGGCGCGAAAGTCAACGTCGACAACTTGCAGTTCATCATCTCCGAGATGGACTCTCTGCGCGTCACCCGCTTGACGGTCAAGCGCCTCAAGTCGGTCGATGCCGAAGAAGCCCAACGTCTCGCGTAATTGGAAAAACCCGCTGTCCCCAACTGGGGGTGGCGGGTTTTTTTCGTATCGCTGGAAACACTATGAGAAAATTGGCAGAGCACGAAATGAATGGGTGGGAGAGATGACAACAAAATGGTTGAATGGGTTGATCAAGACGCTCAGTCAAAGGCAAGGGCTCAATGACCGTCGCGGAGCCTCACGTGAAATTCCCGAACTGCCGTTGACGGAAGACCCGCGCGAAAACGCCCAGCGCGTGCTGGACGCTGTGAATCACTCGATTGATGTCGTCAGCGAATCGCTGACGACGGAACGACACGCCCCACAAGTCCTGTATCTCAAGTCGATGATCGATACGAGCGTTATGCAGCGCGACATCATCCGTCCACTGAAAAGCCTGCATCTGCAAGGCAAGTCGTGGAATCTGATCCACGAGTACGTGACGATCGGGCAACGGCGAGTGGTGGAGGAACTGACAGAAGCGATTCTGCTGCTGATGGATGGGTGGACGTTGGTCGCGCTGCCAGGGCAGAGCCGTTTCCAGTGTTTCAAGACGGACAAGGAGCAGAGTCGCCCTGTGTCCAAAGCCGAAAATCAATCGATCGTCATGGGACCGCAGGAAGCGTTTAGCGAATCGCTGGAGATCAACATCTCGCTGATTCGCAAGCGGCTCAAGACGCCCGATCTGGAGATCATTTCGCTGGTGGTTGGTGACCTCACACAGACCAAAGTCATCGTGCTCGGCATCAAGGGCATCGTCAATGACGAGTATATGAAACTGATGATCAAGCGCATCCGCAACATCGAAACCGACGGATTGATCGGCTCCGGGGAACTTGTACAACTGCTGGACGACCAACCGCTCTCACCGTTCCCACAATACAACCTAAGTGAGCGTCCAGACTCGGTGGTTGCCGGGCTGATCGAAGGCAAAGTGGCCGTGATCGTCGCGGGCTCCCCCTATGCCTTCACCGGGCCAAGTTCCTTTATCGAGTTCTTTCATTCGCCAGAGGATTATTACAACCGGTGGGCCGCTTCCAGCCTCGTGCGGATGTTGCGCTTGATGGGCGTGATCGGCTCGATCACGTTTTCGGGCATCTATGTCGCGACTTTGCAGTACCACTATGAGATCATCCCCGCCAACATGTTGAAGACGATCGCCCTCTCGCGTGCCAAAGTCCCGTTCCCTCCGCTCTACGAAGCGCTGTTCCTCGAATTAACGCTGGAGGTGCTGCGGGAAGCGGGGGCACGGTTGCCGGCGAAAGTCGGTCAGACGATGGGCATCGTCGGCGGTATCGTCATCGGGCAAGCGGCGGTGTCGGCGGGCTTCACGTCCAACGTGATGATCATCGTCGTTTCGCTGTCTGCCCTCGCGTCATTTGTCACACCGAGTTATGTGATGGGCAACGCTGTGCGCGTGGTGCGCTTCCCGGTCATCGTGCTCGCTGGCATGTGGGGTTTTCTAGGCTTGACGTCTGGTGTGTTGATGATCCTCATCCATCTCTTGAATCTCTCGTCGTTGCACGCGCCTTATATGAGCCCGTTTGCTCCGTTGCGCCTCGCGGATCTCAAAGACACGTTCCTGCGCCTGCCGACGCAACTGCTCTCGTTTCGCCCGATGCTCACACGAAGCAAACGCAACCGCAAAAACAATTCGCCATCCTTGAAACGGAAATGAGGGAAGCAGCCGTGAGACACAGCGAGACTCCAGCTCCCTATGCACCTGAGCATCCACAGCACCCTCGCAACCGCATCAACGGGATTGAGTTGATGTTTCTCCTCCATACGGTGCCAATCGGGGTCGGAGTCCTTGGGATGGTGCGCTTTATCGCGGACAAAGCAGGTCATGATGCGCCGCTGGCGGTGCTGATCTCCGGTCTGTATCCCCAGGTGGGCGTCCTGTTCATGTGGTTGCTCTTGAAACGCTTTCGCACGATGGGCATCTATGAGATCCACCAGCAATTGTTCGGACGGTGGGTCGGCAAGATCTTCAATCTCGCCTTCGCCAGCTACTGTCTGTATGCGTTTTTTATGACCTTGCGCACGTTTACAGAGTTGGTCAACACGTGGTTGTACCCGATGATGTCCCCGTGGGTGTTGTCCTTGATCTTTCTCGTACCGATGATCTATGCGAGTTATGCGGGCATTCAATTGTTAGGACGCTATGCGATCATGACGTTTTTCCTGACCTCGTGGATCTTGGTGCTGATCTACTTCCCGATCATGGAGGGCTCGAGCAGCTACTTGTTGCCGTTCGGGTCGAACGGAATCTCGAGAATCTTCCAAGGCAGTTTGTTGTCGGCACTCTCCGTGCTCGGGTTCGAGCTGCTGATGGTCTACTATCCCTTCGTGTCGTATAAAAAAGACGTCTTGCCAGCGGCCACGATCGCGAGCTGGTCCGTGACGCTCGTCTACTTGATCAATGCGGTCGTTTCGATCATGTTCTTCAGCCTGCCGCAACTTTCCAAGACGATCTGGCCGATGTTGACGATGTTCAAGCATGTTCAGGTTCCGTTTATTGAACGATTTGAGACGATCGTCATCGCCGTCTGGATTCTCAAGGTCGTCAACACCGCCGGCACCTATCTCTGGGCTGGTGTGGACGGGATGTTGAAAACGATTCCCGTCAAAAAATGGGTGCTCTATGGCCTGATCCTCATCCTCGCCCTCGTCTTCTCCAATGCTTTACACACGCGAGCGGAGATCAATACCCAACTGAACTTCCTCTCCAAACTCGGGCTGGGCCTGATGATCGGCTATCCGCTGCTGCTCTGGCTCTTGAGCCTCGTCCTGCGCAAGAAAGGGGTGGAGCCGTCATGAAAAAAAGCGCGATGGCGTTGACGCTCGCGCTTGCCGTCGCCTGCACGGGCGTTGGGTGCGGGAAACGCCAACAGCGGCAATTGGAACAATTGGGCGTCATCTCAGCGATCAGCTATGACAAGGGCGATCAGGAAAACATCCTCGGCAGTGTCGTCATCCCGAACTTCACCGAGACGGGCCAAGAGAAAATCGACGTGCTGACCGGCAGAGGGGCCACCTCCAAGGAATTGCGCTTCAATCTCTCGCGAATGAGTGAACGCAAGCTTGTCTCCGGGCAGATCCGCGTCGTGCTCTACGGGGAAAAGTTGGCGAAGAGCGGGATCATGCCTTATAGCGACACACTGTTTCGCGACGTGGAGATCGGGTCCCAGATCGACTTGGCGGTCACCGACGGGCGGGCGATGGACTTTTTCACCAAGCGCTACCCGGACAAACCGAGCGTGGACATCTATCTCTATCGGATGTTGCGCAAGGAGACGGAGCAACACACGTTGCCCAAGACCAATCTGTACCATTTCCTGCACGATGTGTACGATCATGGCCGCGACCCTGTGTTGCCCTACTTACGATTGGGCAAGGAGGACGTCATCGTCGACGGCGTGGCGGTGTTCCGCGATGATGTGATGGTCGGGAGGCTTGACCCCGAGGAGACGCGCATGCTCTCCTATCTCCAAGGGGGAGCTGCCTTGGGCGAGGTCGATTTCAAGCTGGAGGAAAAAAACCAGACCGGTGAACAAGTACACGCGGTGATCATGTACATGGACTTCAAGCGCAAAGTCGACATCTCCGAAAAACAAGGTCATCCGATTTTCAACTTGAAATTTGCGATCCAAGGGGCGATCTCCGAATACTCAGGAGATGCTGATCTCGAACAGGAGCCCAACCTGCGCAAGTTGGAAACCGCGCTGAAAAGCAAGTTAGAGCGGTCGATGAGCGGTGTCCTCCGCAAGTTGCAACAGGAGTATCGATCGGACCCGTTGGGGCTGATGGAGTTGTACCGCTCCAAAGGGTTTGTAACGGACGAGGAGGAACCCAAACGCTTATCCGAGCTGTACAGCAAGGCCGAGCTTCAGGTCAAGGTCGAGGTGACCGTCTTGCAAACCGGGATGATTCACTGAGGAGATTTGAAGACGGAAGCATTGACGCTCCTGTCTCCTAGACCTATAATTCGAATAGACGATTCGACAGAGAGTGAAAGAAGGGCCGCGCCATGATCAAGACGTATTTCTACAACTTTATTGAAAACAAGATGTACCATGACGTCGATCTGCAGACCCGTCAGGAGCTTCTGCAGGACCCCAAGAATCTGCTGTGGATCGATCTCTACAACTGTACGGCTGAAGAATTGAAGTATATCGGGAACACATTTGAATTCCACCCGCTTGCGATCGAGGACTGTTTGCACGACTCACCGCGTTCGAAGGTTGACAAATACGATGACTATTATTTCTTCGTCTTCCACGCCCTCCGCTATGATGAGGAGCGCGAGATCGAGATTACGACGGAGGAACTGAACGTGTTCCTCGGGCGCAATTACTTGGTAACGATTCACAAGAAACCGCTGCAATCGATCGGGCGAGTTGCGGCCGCCTCGCTGCGCAGCTCGCAGTTCATGAACCGTGGACCGGACTATCTGCTCTACGCGATGGTCGACGGAATCACGGACGAGTACTTCCCGATCGTCGACCGCTTGACGTCACGGATTGATGAACTCGAAGATGAGATGTATGTGGAACCTGCGCATGAGATCACCGAGGAGTTCCTCTCGCTCAAACGCAACATCGTGTTGGTCCGGCGGGTGATCCAGCCGCAGAAGCGGATCTTTGCCAACGTCAACGGGCGTTATTCCTTCGAGATCAGCGAGGACAACATCCCGTACTACATCGACTTGGTCGACCATTTGGAGCGCATCGCCGATACGGTCGAGTCCCAGCGCGACTTGATCAGCGGTGCGTTGGAGACGTATTACTCGCTCGTCTCTGCGCGCACCAATGACACGATGCGAGTCCTGACCGTCATCTCGACCCTGATGCTCCCGCTGACGTTTATCACCGGCTTTTTCGGGATGAACGTCCCGTTGCCGTTCCAGACTTCGTGGTGGGCGACGGGCGCTGTCACCCTTGGACTTGTCGCGATCTCCTATTGGATGATGAAGACGTTCCTCAAGCGCAAATGGATCTGAGCAAAAAAGCCTTTGTCCGCACCAAGGTGCAGACAGAGGCTTTTTTGACTACTTTTTGTCGATCAGCAGTTCGCCACCAACGGCGTATTCGTCCTTTTTCATGTCACGGATGAAGACGTGGACGCGGTCGTTGGGGATGCCAGCGATCTCTGCAACAGCAGCGGTGATGCGGGTGGTCAGCTCGCGTTTTTGTTCCAGTGTGCGGCCTTCCATCCATTCGATATGTACAAACGGCATGGGTGCTGCCTCCTCTCAATAGGTTTATTATCATCGGGGAGCCTCTTTTTTGCAAGATACAGGACACGCGTCCAGACCAAATGTCTACCCTCGCCGTAGGATGTAGAGGGGGTGAGCGAGTGGGAGACATGGTACGGAGCAAGCGGAAGAGACCGACCAAGCACACGAAGCGAGCGATCGTGATCGACGGGGACCTGCGGAGGATGATCGCGCAGGAAGCGCGCAAGTTGAACATGTCGGAGGAGGAGTATCTGCGGTTGGCGGTACACTTCTCGGAGGCGATTCGCACAGCAGCAGTGCCGGCCGGGTTGCTCGACGGAGGGTTTCTGACGGCGATCCTCGGGAATCCGATGATCATGGACATGATCAAGGGCATGATCGGGAACGCGATCACCAAGTACTTTAACAAGGACGGATCGAGCAGCACCCAACCACAGGCGCCAACACATGCGACGCCCGCGATGCCATATGGTGGCAGATATGGGCCGCCGATGGGGCATCCGCAAGGGATGCATCCACAGGGGATGCATCCGATTGGGCACGGGCCGGGGATGTACGGGATGCCACCGGGCATGCGCCCACCGCAACCTGCACAGCCCGCGCCGCAGGAGAACAAGGACAGCGGGTTCTCTATGGACGGGATCGCCAAGATGATGATGAATATGATGGGCAGTCAGAAGTGAGCGGGCGCAGAGGATGCCCGCTTTTTTTGCTGCGCGGCAGGTGAAAAAAGCGGTGGTCTCCGCAGAGACCACCGCTTTATTGTCAAGATCCGCAGGGATGAGCTGCGTGGTGCGGATTAGTATCCGCCGCCGTGCTCCGGAACGAGCAGGATGAACAGTACGAAGATGATCAGGAATACGATCGCCCAACGAGTGAAGCCACCAAACATACCGTAACCGCCGACAGCTTGTTGTTGATGATGAGACATTTGTCAACACTCCCTCATGTTTGGTTTGTCTTTCTGCTCTCATCGTATGCAGCGGAGGGAGGTTGGCACACGGGACAAACGTGGAGATTGGCGGGCTCAGGGCTGCTGCCCATTGCAGATGGCGCGATAAAACGCTTCAGCGATCAGCTCGTGCCCGTGGTCGTTCGGGTGGATCGGGCGGCGGAAGTACTTTTTCATGTCCTGAATACTTCCGGTCTTGAAATATTGGATCGCGCGCGGTTCCTCACCGCGCAGCACGTTGGAGAGGGGAACGAGATGCACATGCTGGTAGCGCTTGGCGAGCGGTGTGAGGTGCAAGCGGTTCAGCGCCCCGATCAGGTGGGCGGCGAGTTCAGATTGCGGGAACGGGTTGTAGAGGTTGCCGAGGTAGATCGGGCAGGTGGTCAGCGAGATCAGCGTGGTCATCAACAAGTCGAGTTCGCGGGCGATGGTTTGGCTTTGCAGGGTGAGCGGCTCCGACTCGTCGAAACGTTTCGGGAACAGGTTGATGACGTCGTTGCCGCCGATCGTCATCACGATCCAGTCGGCGGTGGCGAGCGTGTCGTAGAGATGATCCCCTTTGCGCAGGGCTTTGGTCAGGCGCGGGATCGTCAGGCCGGGGATGCCCCAGTTCACGAGCTTCAGGTCAGCATGTTGTGCTTCGAGGCGCTTGGCGAGGTGCGTCGGGTAGCCGCGATTCCACGTGCCTCCGACGCCTGCTGTGATCGAGTCGCCGAGGGCGACGAGGGTTTTGCGTGTCGATGGTGGCATAAGGGGTCAGATCTCCATGATCGGCCGTTCGGGCAGGTGAGGGAGGGAGACAGTGCCCTCTCTCGAACCTTCCGTCTGCGCCTGATGGGTGATCCCGATCTGCAGGGAACCGGAGAGTGTGTCGATGTCGATGTTATCGAGGTTGAACTCGACTTTGTTGATGATCAACGTCTTGGCCGCCAACATCAGCCGGATGTGCTGGTTCTCGCGCTCCAATTCCGCGACACGCCGCCGTAAGTAGTAATTCTCCTGCACGAGAGGATGCAACATGGTCTTGACCTCCAATCCTCGCCTCAAATGTCTTGGTGCAGTGTATGGGCGGATATCACGGGGTGTGACAAAGAAGTATTTTTCGGTAAGTAGTATGTCATATATCGACGTTGAGAAACATATATGTTATACTGAGGCAGTTGAAAGAGCGAATCTGATCTGAGAGGGGATTGCAGACTATGCAAGACTACATCGACCGCAAGCACGCAGAGCTAAAGACCTACATCCAGGAGTGTGAACAGCGCTTTGGCATGACCAGCGACGAGTTCCTCTCGTACTACCGCGAACTGGAATCGCATGGATTAGAAGAAGAGTACGACTGGTTCGTGGCGTTGAACTTCCTCAACGCTGCGTGAAAACGCATACAATGTGACATACCAATGATAGCCTCCGCAGCTTGATGCGGGGGCTTTTTTTATCGACCGTTTGGCGATCTTGACTCTTCATTGCGACAGGCTACTCGCAGGCGCAGAGGTGCGTTACACTAGAGGGGCAGGTAAGGGAGGGACGGGAGATGGACGAACAACAGTGGCAAGCGATTGAAACATGCGACCCGGCGTTGGACGGGGCTTTTTTTTACGCGGTGCGGACGACGGGGATCTATTGCCGGCCGTCGTGCAAGTCGCGAACGCCGAAGCGGGAGAATGTGCAGGTGTTTGGGTCGGCGGAGGAAGCGATCGGGCGAGGGTTTCGCGCTTGCAAGCGCTGCCGACCGGAGGAAATGGCATGGCGAGGACCTGCGGATGAAGTGGTCGCGCAGGTGCAGGCTGTGATCGAACAGCGGTACGCGGAGTCGCTCAGCTTGGAGCTGCTCGCGGAGCAAGTGCGGATGAATCCGCATCATGTACACAGGGTGTTCAAGCGTCAGACCGGGCAGACGCCAGCGGAGTTTTTGCTCGCCAAACGGATGGCGGTGGCGCAGGAGTTGTTGCGCACGACCGACTGGAGCGTCACGGAGGTCGCCGGGGAGGTTGGATATGTGAACTTGTCGCACTTTTCGACTGTTTTTCATGAGCAGACGGGGCAGACACCCACACAGTTTCGAGGAGGAAAGCAGCGATGATCGTCGCGTGGTCGAAGGTTCAGGAATTATATGTAGCGATGACGGAACAAGGTGTGTGCTCGATCATGTTGCCCAATCAGTCGTTCGAGACCTTGCAAACGTGGGTGGCCAAGCAGGTGCCAGGAGCTGTGTTGGTCGAGGATGCGCAGGCGGTCGAGGAAGCGACTCGGCAGTTGGAGGAGTACTTCCGAGGGGAGCGGCGGGTGTTTACATTGCCGTTGGACATGCGCGGGACGGAGTTTCAGCAGGCGGTGTGGCGGACGGTCGCGCAGATTCCCGCCGGAGAGACGCGCAGTTATTCGGAGATCGCGAACCAGATCGGGCGACCGCGTGCCGTGCGAGCGGTCGGGGCGGCCAATGGGGCGAATCCGATCCCGATCCTCATCCCGTGCCACCGTGTGATCGGCAGTTCTGGGAACCTCACCGGCTATCGCGGAGGACTCCCGATGAAGCGTGAATTGCTGGATCTGGAAGCGTGAAAAAAAGAGCTTGCTGCCGTGCGCAGCAAACTCTTTTTCTGCAATTATTGCTTGACCCAGATCGAGACGGAACCGCCGTTGCAAGGGAAGGTCCCGTTGCCAGCGGAGTTGATCGTGACGGTGTCGGTGCGGTTGCCAGTGATGTCCTTCCAGATCTGGCCCGCGTGCGACGTGCCGACGAACATGGTTTTGGAGCCGCCCGGACCATCAGACATGACTGTTGCCAGACCGGAGTTCAGGTGTGCGGAATCGCCTTCACGCGTCCAACCGACCACATCCCAGTGGTCGAGGTAGTCGTGCTGGGTACCGTATGCAAAGGACTTGCGCGCCGACAGTTCCTTGTCGAGCATCGCAGACTTGGCGGAGACCGACTTGGTCGGGATGCCGTAGTAGTCGCCGTAGAACACGCTCGGGTAGCCTTCCTGACGGGTCAGGATCGTCGCATACGCCAGCGGTTTGAACCAGTCAGCTACCCACGATTGCAGGGATTGACCCGGTTCGGTGTCATGGTTGTCGACGAAGGTGACCGCTTGTACCGGATGATTTTTCATCATCGTGCCGTTCAAGATGTTGCGCATGTCATAGTTGCCGCCGCTGTTGGCTGCCGCTTCCAAGTTATAATGGAGCGGCACGTCGAACAGTGACATGCTCCAGTTCGTTTTGGTCTCGTAATTCTCCAGCGCGGCGAGGTCGTTTTTCCAGTACTCGCCGACCGCGAACAGGTTCGGTTTGCCCGTCACGGAGCGGGTGTTTGCCAGCCAGGACGCCATATAGTCGTACTTGATGTGCTTGACCGCATCGATACGCACGCCATCGAGCGCGAGGGTGTTGACGTACCATTTCCCCCAGTTCTTGACTTCCGCTTGCACGTCCGGGTGGTCGTAATCGATGTCAGCGCCCATCAGGTAATCATAGTTGCCATTTTCGGAATCGACTTCCCAGTCCCAAGCCTTGCCCGTCGATTGGAACAGGTAGATGCGGTTTAGAGCGCGGGACTGGTCATAATCCACGCCGTTGAAGTGATACCAGTGCCACTTGAACGTGGAGTACGCGTTGTTGCGGCCTGCAAAGTTGTAGTCGGTCCACGCGGAGATCTGGTACGTGCCCGAGGTGATCTGGTTGCGGTTGGAGGGATTGACTTCCGCCGCGTTCGCCAATTCGGTGCCGTCTGCGCCTAAGCGGTGGTTGAGCACCACATCGCCGTATGCTTGGATGCCGTTGGTGTGGAGCGAAGAGATCGCCGATTGCAACTGGGCTTTGGTGCCGTACTTGGTGCGGACGGTGCCTTTTTGGTTAAATTCACCGAGGTCATACATGTCGTACACGCCATAGCCGACATCCGCTTGCGATTGGCCTTTGTAAGCCGGTGGGAACCAGACGCCGGTGATCCCGATCGTTTTCAGGTGCGAGGCATCGCTGCCCATCTTGGTCCAAAGCGTGCCGTCGTTAGGCAGATACCAATCGAAGTACTGCATCATCGTGCCGTTGTCTGCCGCGTGGGCCGCCCCTGCTGGTACTACGGTCGCCATGAAAATGGCAGCGAAGGACATGCCGATCGATTTTTTAAAACCCTTGCTCAGTTTCATTGGTATTCCTCCCATATCTCTGTATTTAGTAATGAAAACGGTTGCACAACTTGATACTCACAATATAACAAAGCAAACCACAATATTCAATAAGTTTTTAGATTTCGCTGTAGAACAATCGGTTGCATGAAAGATGTAGTGTATACTAGGTGCAAAGAGAGGTGTTGGCGCGGATGGCGGAACAGCATCCCGAGGAAGTGTTGGATTATCTGCTCTATATGAACAGACGGCAGTATTTTGAGGCGCATGAAGTGCTGGAAGGGTATTGGCACGGGGAGCGCATCGATTTTTATAAAGGTTTGATTCAGGTGGCGGTGGCGTTGTTCCACCTGAATACTGGCAACATCGCTGGATGTCGGGCGTTGTTCACGCGGGCACATGAGCTGTTGACCCCGTATCAACCGGAGTTTCGGGCGCTGAACGTCCAACGGGTACTGAACTATATCGAGGACAGCCTCGCCTGCATCCCGAACGTGGTCGGCATGGAAGCGGTGGAAGCGCGTGCGCTTGGGGTTGAGGCCCTGCAATTGTGGTTAGAGGATGGCACGGAACTGCCCGCGGAACCGGTTGTGCCGTTGGATGAGGAAGACGGGGAGTAAGCAGAGGTGTTGGAAGGAGTTTTCTCATGAGCAAGGTAACGTTTGAACCGCATGGCAAGACGGTGGAGGTGCGCGACGGGGGGACGATCCTCGCGGCGGCGCGGGCGGCAAAAGTTTTGTTGCCCAGCAAGTGCGGGGGGCGTGGGGCTTGTACGACCTGCAAGGTGCTGATCAAGTTCAGTACACCGCCCTCCGAATTGAGCCGCATGGAAAAGCACATGCTCAGCGACCGCATGATCAAGGACGGCTACCGACTCGGCTGTCAGTGCAAGGTAACTGGTGACGCGGAGGTCACGATCCCAGAGGATCCGTTGCGCCGCACGATTCGCCTGCAATTGGAAGCGCAACGGCGGGAGAAGGAAGAGAACGAACGGCAGCAAGGCTAGGCGGCTGCGCTGGCATAAAAAAAGGCACTATCCGCTCGCGGCGGAGTGCCTTTTTACTGTTCCTGTGGGTGTTCCGCAGTGGCGGCGACTTGTGGTTGCACCAGACCGCTGGGAGTGCGTCGTTGCCAGAGTGCCGGGAGTTTCATGATCCCATCTGCGAGTTTGACGACGAGGTAGGCAAACAACATACCTGCGAACACGTCGAGCACCCAGTGGATTCTCAGGTACAGGGTGGACAGGATGATCAGCGTGCAGTACGTGCCCATGATCCAGCGGAACGCACGTGACTTCTCGCGCATCGCCATCAGCAACATCGCGAACGCCATCGAGGTGTGCATGCTCGGGAAGCAGTTCTGCACCCAGACGAGGTATTCGTTGTGCGTGTAATCGCGGTACCACGGGTTGAGCAGATCAGGAAGTCCGCGCACCCACCAGACTTCTTGGAGAAAGACCGTGTTGTAAAAAAGCAGGATCAGCGGCACTTGCAGGACAAATCCAGCGAAGGAATAGTGGAGCATCTTTTTCACGTCTTTGGTAAAAAAGCTGCGAATCATGCAGGCCCAGAATGACAGGGTGAAGCCATACCAATACACCCAGCCGATAAACCTCGTCAACCACTCTGGCTGCCAGATCCAGATAAAGGAACCGTCGTTAAACGGAATCGAATTGAACAGGTCATTCCATTGAAAGATGTGGTGTACGCTCTTGGTCTGCCAGCTTGCCACGTGCTCCCAGAATCCGCCAGCATAGTTATACATGACAAAGGGGAACAACAGCGCGAGGAAGCCGTAGGGCAGGTACTTTTTCCACGGGATGTTCGTCTGATCGTGCTGGACGCCAAACAGCGTGAGCAAGATCAACAGGATACACCCGATGCCCCAGTTCTGTACGGTGGTGATCCCCACCAGCACGGCGCCAGTTGCGAGGATCAACAGCGGCCACATCCAACGTCGCATCGTCATCGTGAACCCCTCCTTTCTGTTTACGGAAACTTCATTATAGCATAAAAAAACACCTGTTCCGTTGCGGAACAGGTGTTTTTTCTTAGTGGCGGAGGAAGGCGCTGAGCATCCAGACATGCTTTTCGAGCCCGGTGTAGATGGCGAGCAGCATGTCGGCAGAGGTTTCGTCGTTGGCTTGATCAGCCGTTTCCATGCCCGACTTGAGTTCGGAGAGGATCGTCTGGAAGTCAGAGACGACGCTCTGCACCATCTGTTCCGCCGTCTCGTTAGGGGCCGCTTCTTGGATGGAGGAGGTTCCGAGGTAGTCCTTCATCGTCGCCAGCGGTTGGCCATCGATCGTCAGGATGCGCTCGGCAATCTCGTCAACGTGGAGTGCGGCTTCGTTGTAGAACTCTTCGAACTTGGCGTGCAGGGTGAAGAACTGTGGGCCATTGACGTTCCAGTGGTAGTTGTGCAGCTTGACGTAGAGGACGCTGAAATTGGCGAGTTGCTTGTTCAGAACTTGCGTAAGGTTGGACATGGAATTCCCTTCTTTCACGAAGATTCTCAGGGTAGCTTGCCCTGAATTGGGAAATCCTATTTCGGTGAGAAGGGAGCGGATCTGGATGCGTGTTCGGACTTTGCATGCGGTGTTGCTGGGGCTCTATCTGGCGGTGTTCGTGTGGTCGGTGATTCGTCCGCGTGAATTGTTGACGTGGTCGTTGGAGTTGGGGCCGATTGTTGTGATCGTGATCGTGTTGATCGCGACGTACAAGCGGTTTCCGTTGACGACGCTGACGTATGTGTGGATCTGGATCGGTGCGGTGATTGTGACGGTGGGCGGGCACTACACGTATGAGCACAACCCGTTGTTCAATTGGTTGCGGGATCATTACGGGTGGGCGCGCAACAATTACGACCGGTTCGGACATTTCATAAAGGGCATCGTCGCAGCGCTGGTGGCGCGGGAAGTGTTGGTGCGCAAGTCGCCGATCCGGGATGATCATCCGCGCTGGTTGGCGTTTCTCGTGCTGAACCTCGTGCTGTCCGTGGCGGCGTTCTACGAATTGTTGGAGATGGGCTCGGTGAAAGTGGGAGGCGATGAAACCCAAGACTTCCTCGGTTTGCAAGGCGATATCTGGGATGCCCAGTGGGACATGCTGTTGGCCTTGCTTGGCGCGGCGGTTGGTCTGCTGGTTTGGAGCAAGGTGCAGGATAAACAGATGTTGCGACTCCCGATCTCCAGACAAAAGTAGCACGGAGGCTTCCCCTGAACGTGCGGTTGCATGAAAAAAAGACCACTCCGCGTTGCTTGGAGTGGTCTTTTTGCTACGCTTGCGAGGTGGCCGCAGCTTCGTGCTGGAACTCTTCCTTGTATTGCAGTTGGTAGAGGTTGTAGTACATGCCGCCCTGTGTGAGGAGCTCTTGGTGTGTGCCCATCTCGCGGACGCGGCCTTTGTGCATGACGATGATCTTGTTGGCGTGTTGGATCGTGGAGAGTCGATGCGCAACCACGATCGTGGTGCGGTCGCGGGTGAGTTTCACCAGCGCATCTTGGATCAGGCTCTCCGTCTCTGTGTCGATGTTCGAGGTTGCTTCATCCAAGACCAAGATCGCCGGGTCAAACGCCAGCGCGCGGGCGAAGGCGATCAACTGTCGCTGTCCTGCGGAGAGCGTAGTGCCGCGTTCGACGACGGGCTCCTCCAATTTCCCGGGCAATCGGTTGATGAAGGTGTCCGCGTTGACGAATTTGATCGACTCCTCGATGCGCTGATCGCTGATCGACATCTCCGCCAGCCGGATGTTGTCGCGGATCGTACCTGTGAACAGGAACACATCTTGCAACACGACACCAATCGCGCGGCGCAGGTCTTCCTTGGTGCAGTCCTTGATGTTCACGCCGTCGATGAGGATTTCGCCTTTTTGGATGTCGTAGAAGCGGGAGATCAGGTTCAGGATCGAACTTTTCCCGGCTCCGGTCGCCCCGACGAACGCGACCGTCTGGCCGGGTTCGATGGTGAAGGAAACATCGCGGAGCACCCATTCCTCGCCTTTGTAGGCGAACCAGACGTTGCGGAACTCGACGCGGCCTGTGACTTTTTTCAAAGGCTGTGGGTTTACCGGGTTCTGAATCGCATCCTCTGTGTCGAGCAGTTGGAACAGGCGCTCAGAGGATGCCATCGCCGATTGCAGGATGTTGTATTTGTCGGTCAGGTCATTGATCGGTTGGAAGAACTGTTGGATGTAGGAGATGAACATGTACAGCACACCGATCTGAATCGTCGTATCCAGCACTTTGCCGCCGCCATACCAGATGACGATCGCCAGCGCCATCGACGACGTGAACTCCATCGTCGGGCGGAACAGGGCGAAAGTCATCAACTCGCGCCAAGAAGCGCGGAAGTACTCTTGGTTGGTGGCTTCGAACTCGTCGTGCATCTGCTTCTCACGGCGGAAGATCTGGATCACGCGCATCCCGGCGATGTTTTCCGCGAGCGTGGCGTTGATGCTCGCTAGTTTCACGCGAGTATCGCGGAAAGCGGTGCGAGCGTACACGCGGTAGACTTGTGTCGCGATGATCACCAGCGGCAGGCAGATCAGAGAAATCCAGGCCATCTCGGTGTTCGCTTGGAACATGATGATGATGATTCCGATGATGATGAACACGTCCTTGAACAGCGTGACCATCATGTTCGAGTACATCTCGTTCAGCGCCTCGGTATCGTTCATCACCCGCGTGACGAGGCGACCGACCGGGTTGTTGTCGAAGAAGGCGATCGCCAAGCGTTGCAAGTGCGAGAACAATTGGTGGCGGATGTTGTAGATGATGCGTTGCCCCGTCCATTGCAGGATCAGGGTCTGTGTGTAGTTCAAGACGAAACTGGTCACTATCAGCGCGAGGTAGATGCCGCCGATCTTGAGCAGGGCGTTGGTCTCGGTGTCTTTGTAGCGGTTGACCGCTTCCTCCGGCATCGAAGCGGTGGAGACTTTGCCATCAGCGGCGGTGGTGATCATCGCGTAGGTATCGCCTTCACGCTGGATCTGGTAGCGTTCTCGACCTGCGGGTACAGCACCGTCAAAAGCAGACTCGCGCACCATCGTCAGGTTTCCGTAGCTGTAGTGTTGCGCATCGGGCAATTCGTTGCTTTGCACCGCCACATAGCTTGTGTCAAATACATTCATGTGGTCATCGATGGCGATCTTGATCAGATACGGGCGTGCAAGGTCCGCGACCGTGATGATCAAGAGCAGGACGATGGAGAGCGCTACCCATTTCCAAAATGGTTTGACATAGGCGAGGAGGCGGCCCATTAACGTGCTGTCGTAACTTTTCTCTAACTTCTCTTCTTCATGGATGTTCGCCATGCTCCCACCCCTTTCAGTCGTTCGTGGAAGCGATCTGCTCTTCAAGCAGTTGCTTCTGGTAGAGTTCGTAGTAGAGTCCGGTGTTGGTGAGCAATTCTTCATGTGTGCCGCGCTCGATGATCTCGCCATCGTCGAGGATGAGAATTTCGTCGGCGTCCTTGATCGTGGAGATGCGGTGTGCGATGATCAGCGAGGTACGTCCTTGCATGATCTCTTTCAACCCGCGCAGGATCTCCTCCTCCGTATGCGTGTCAACGGCAGAGAGGCTGTCGTCGAGGATGAGGACTTTCGGGTTTTTGATCACAGCGCGCGCGATGGAGACGCGCTGTTTTTGCCCGCCGGAGAGGGTGACACCGCGCTCGCCGAGCATGGTATCGTAGCCATCGGTGAAGTCTAGGATGTTGCCGTGCACTTGGGCGAGCGTCGCCGCAGCTTCGATCTGAGCTTGGCTGTAGCTGCCGCGCCCGGAGAATCCGATGTTGTCGCGGATTGACTTCGAGAACAGGAAGTTCTCTTGTGGGACATAGCCGATGTTCTCGCGCAAGGTTTCCAGCGGAATCTGGTGGATGTCGATGCCGTCGATCAGGAGTTGGCCCTCCGGTGCGTTGTACATGCGCAGCAACAGGCTGAGCAGCGTGGTTTTGCCGGAGCCGGTTCGTCCGATGATGGCGACTTTTTTGCCAGCAGGGATCGTGACGTTGAGTTGCTTGAGCACAGGACGGTCGGTGCCAGGGTAGGTGAAGGTCAGGTTGCGCAGTTCAATCGAGCCTTCGAGGTCGGTTTTGTCAGCGCGGACCTGCGGCCCGTCGATGATCTCCGGCTTGGTGTTCATGATGATGTTGATCCGTTCCATCGAAGCAGAAGCGCGTTGCCAAATGTTGATGACTTGACCAATTGCCATCATCGGCCACGTCATCAGCGCTAAGTAGGTATTGAACGAGATGAATTCCCCGAGCGTGATCGAGCCGCGCACGACGAGGATGCCACCATAGGACAGTGCAATCAGGAACGAGAAGGTCGAGACCAGCATGACCAGCGGGTTGTAGATCCCGTTGACGCGTGCCAACTTGAGGTTGCGTTGGAAGTTTACTTGGTTGATTGACGTGAATTTCTGGATCTCCGCGTCTTCCTGGACGAAGGTTTTCACAACGCGTGCGCCGGCGAAACTTTCATTGACGCGATCGGAGAGCGAGCCGAACGATTCTTGGACTTCGCTGAATCGCTTGTGGATGACCTTGCCGAACATCCGTGAGATCAGGATCAGCAGCGGCATCGGAGCCAGTGACAGGAGCGTAAGTTGCCAGCCGACGGTGTAGATCATCATGAACAACGTGAACGTCAGGACGAACATCGGGTCGATGAACGACAGGAAACCAGGTCCTAGCGCCATGCGGATCGCGTTGAGGTCATTGGTCGCATGTGCCATCAGGTCGCCTGTTTTGTTATAGTTGAAAAAGTTCGGGGACAGCGTCTGCAGGTGCGAGTAGAGCTTGTCGCGCAGGTAGACTTCGGAGGTGCGGGCGGTGCCCATGATGTAAACCCGCCAGAAGTAGCGGGAGACACCGGTGAGGGCGGCGACGCCGAGGATGATGCCGGCGTACTTCCAGATGCCCGCATGGTCCAGCGTTCCAGCTGACAAGCGGTCGGTGAAGGACCCGATGATCTTCGGGGTGATCAAGCCGATCAGATCGACAAAAAAGACCCAAAAGATCCCGAGCAAGTATTCCTTTTTGTGAGCGATCAGGAATTCCTTGAGCGTGATGAAATTTTTCATGTGCATCAATCCTTTATGGCGTTATGACGTAATTTCACAAGTATTTCGAAAACAAACCACATGAGGTAATGTGTATGGTCTACGTGTATCTACTAGAATGCAAGGACGGCTCGCTGTACGCGGGAATCACGACCGATCTGCAGAAGCGTCTGCGCGAGCACCGCATAGGCAAGGGTGCGAAGTACACGCGGGGACGGTCGCCGCTGATCTTGCGGTATGTGGAACTGCAACTCGACAGATCGAGTGCGCTGCGCAGGGAATTGGCCGTCAAGCGGATGAAACGCCAGCAAAAAGAGGACTTGATCGCGACAATCTGCCTGTTGCCGCATGCGGATGTTGAGCAGACATGAGGAATGCGCCCCTAAGCAGGGCGCATCTGGGCGGGGGTGTATGGTTAGGCTTCGATATTCAAATTGCCAGAGATCTTGAATACACAGCAGGAGCCGCCCTCGGCGAGGCATTCGGAACGGTCGACATCCGTGCCGAGCACGCGGCGGAACACGTTGGTTTCACAGGAGCAGGTCTGCGGGTAGAGCTTAGAGACTTGGGCGATCGGGCAGTTGAACTCCACGATCTCATAGTTTCCATCTGGTTTGTGCTCCCACTTCGAGAGGTAGCCCTTGCGGTTTTGGATGTCGGCGAGGATCGCCACTTTTTCCTCCAAGGACTTGCCTGCGAGCATCTCGGTGTAGTTCTGCACCAGTCGTTCCTCGCGCTGATCGAACAGTTGCTTAATTTTCTCCGACCCATCAACTTTGGCGATGTCTTCTAAGAGGTCGAGGGTCAGGGTATGATAGTTTTTAGGGAAAAGTTCATCCGCTTCCTCGGTCAGCCCGTAGACTTTCGCTGGGCGGCCCATCGGTTGGCGCACGGTCGTCGGGTAGATCAGATCGTCGCGTTCCAAGGTGGCGATGTGACGCCGAATTGCCATCTCAGTAATTCCAATCCGCTCGGCGAGATCGCCTGCGCTCATCGATCCCTCTGTGCGTAACAGCGTGATGATCAAGCGGCGGGTACTCGTTTCTTGGTTGGCCATTTGCGATCCCCCTTCCGTTGTTTTCGGTACTATCAGTATATACGTAAAGCTGTGGGAAGTAAATTTCTATATATAAATGCTTAGAATATCGGGAAGCTGTTTCAACTTGCATGTTGTGTCCTCATTTTGGTACATTCAAAGGTGGATGGAAAGAGAGGAGTTTTTCATATGCAACGTTTGCTTATGATCCTGTTGTTGATTACGCTTCCGTTAAGCGTGGTGGGCAATCTCCTGCACTGGAGCGAGGTGGCGCAATTCGCCATCGCCTGTGCAGCGATCATCCCGCTGGCCGGGGTGATGGGCCGTGCTACAGAGTCGATTGCCATTCACAGCGGACCGAAAATCGGCGGGCTGATGAACGCAACCTTTGGCAACGCGGTCGAGTTGATCATCGCGCTGTTCGCCCTCAAGCAAGGCTTGATCGGCGTCGTTCAGGCTTCGTTGACCGGTTCGATCATCGGGAACCTGCTGCTCGTCGCGGGTTTGAGCTTCCTCGTCGGCGGGATCAAGTTCCCGCAGCAGAAGTTTAATCGCACGATCGCCGGCACCAACTCGGCGATGATGTTGCTCGGGGTCGTGATTGCGTTGGTGATCCCGGCGATCTTCACGGCGACCAACCCGCAGATCTCCAACTCGATGTCGATCGGCGTCTCCGTCGTCGTGCTGTTGCTCTACTTGTTGGGCCTGTTTTTCTCACTGTACACGCACCGCAACCTGTTCAACTACACGGAGGATCTTGAGGAGGAGGAAGCGGAGTGGAGCATGAAAAAAGCCCTGCTCATCCTCGCCCTCGCCACCGGTGCGGTCGCGTATGAGTCCGAGTTGCTCGTACACTCGATCTCGAAAGTCTCCGAAGAGCTTGGTTGGTCGGAAGTGTTCATCGGGGTGATCATCGTCGCGATCATCGGGAACGCGGCTGAGCACAGCTCCGCGATCCTGATGGCGATGCGCAACAAGATGGACGTCGCACTGGAGATCGCTGTCGGGTCTTCGTTGCAGATTGCGATGTTCGTGACGCCGCTGCTGGTGTTTGCGTCTCTGGCGTTTGGCAACCCGATGTCGCTGGTGTTCTCCTGGCCGGAACTCGGTGCGATGGTGCTCTCCGTCCTGCTGATCAACTTCCTCGCCCAAGATGGGGAATCGAATTGGCTGGAAGGGGCGATGGCGCTGGGTGCCTATCTGATCATCGGCATCGGCTTCTACTTCCTGTAAGCGCAAAAAAGCCCGCCTCCGCGAAGGAGACGGGCTTTTTTTTCATGCATTAGCAGCCGCAGCCACCGGATTGCTGACCTCCGACAAAGCCCGGAACGAGCAGGAAGAACAGGACAAAGATGATCAGGAAGACGACCGCCCAACGAGTGTACCCACCAAAAGCACCCATACCGTAACCGCCAACGGGTTGGTTCATTACGAATTCCTCCTCGACGTGTTTTCGTGTGTTGCACTTGACACCCTAGTACATGCAGCGGGCGGGCATTTGGCAAGGGACAAGAGTCCATATCCTGAGCCCAATTGAAAAAAGACCCGCTGGTCGTGGCCATGCGGGTCTTTTGCAGATTACGCGAGGGAAGCGAGGATGTTTTTCACATAGCGCTGTGTCTCACCAAACGGCGGGATGCCGCCGTAGCGGTCGACGTTGCCAGGGCCTGCGTTGTAGGCAGCCAAGGCCATCGAGGTGTTGCCGTCGTAACGGTCGAGCAATTGCTTGAGGTAGCGTGTGCCACCGTCGACGTTCTGGGCAGCATCGTAGACGTTGGTGACGCCGAGGCCCTTCGCCGTGGCGGGCATCAATTGCATCAGGCCGCCTGCTCCGACTTTGGAGGTGGCGTAGGCGTTGCCGCCCGATTCGTGGTGCACGACTGCCTTGATCAAGGAAGGGTCAACGCCATATCGAGCGGCGGTTTGCTCGATCAGGTCGTCATAACCGGATGCACCGAGCTTATACATCATAGATGGAGTCTGACGGGACGATGGCGCGAGCAGGCTGGCGAGACGCGTGTTGGCGGTTGCACTCGCCGTGGTTGGAGATCCGGAGAGCTTCTGCTGTGCGATCGTCGCCGTCTGCGTGGTTTGCGCCATGACGGCACTCAAGAGCGCCGAAAAGTCGCTGTCATCGCCGCTGTTGTCAGACGATCCGGACAGCGTATTGGTGTACATCTGTGTCCGCATCATCGTGGCGAGCATTTTGACGTCCATAATCCACCTCTTTGTTCTCGTAAGTGTCGACTCTAGTTTACTCGAATTTCGGAGAACGGTAAACTGGAGAAAAGGAGGAGATCGTTACATGTTGAAAAGTTTGGTGAAGTTTTTTGTGAACGGAATCTTGACGATCGTCCCGATTGGGCTGGTCATCTATGTGGTGGTGCAGGTATTTGAGTTTTTGGATAGCTTGCTCGGCAAGACGTTGCGCAAGGAATTAGGCGATGGCCTGTATGTGCCGGGCTTGGGAATTCTGGTGACGATCGTATTGATCACGTTGGTCGGCTGGTTGACCACGTATTGGTTCTCTGTGCGCTTGATCGAGTGGATGGAACGCATGCTACAGAAGATCCCGTTTGTCAAGTCGTTGTACTCGATCATCAAAGAGACGATCGGGTCGATTTTTGGCGAGAGAAAGTCGTTCTCTCAAGTGGCGCTGATCACGTTGCCAAACAACCCGATGAAGATGCTGGGATTCGTGACCACAGAGAATTTGGAGGCGCTTGGTGATCCGTTGCGCGGGCATATCGCCGTATACGTCCCGCAGACGTTCCAAGTGGCGGGCGTGACGTTCCTCGTGCCGAAGGAACACATCGAAATCGTCGACATCACACCGGAAGAGGCGATGCGATTCATCCTCTCTGGGGGTGTCTCCGGAGCATGAGTCGCGATCCTGAAAAAAAGGCCCCTCCTGCGCCGCACGCGCAATCGGGGCCAGCGTCTGCTCTAACGATCCCGATCGCCGTCGCGCTGATCCCATTTGCGGTGTCGATTCTAGGTCTGTTGAGTGTGATTTTCTGGCTGCATTGGCCGTTGTATACAGGGTTGTTGATCGGGTGGCTGGTGGCTGTCGTGCTGGCTTTGGCGTATGGTCGCGGGGGCCGGCTGGTCGCAGTCGGAAGTTACCAAGGGGCGCGGAACACGTTTTTTGTGATCGGGATCTTGTTGATGATCGCGGGTGTGATCTCCGCTTGGTTTCTGTCGGGCACCGTCCCGGCGCTCATCTATTATGGGTTGCAGCTCATCCAGCCCACCTACCTCGTCGTGACAGCATTTCTGCTGGCGGCGGGCACGTCGATGGTCTTGGGCACGTCGGTCGGCACGCTGTCGACGATGGGCACAGCCGTCGCAGGCATGGGCGTGGTGTATGGCATCGACCCGGCGTTGATCGGCGGTGCGCTGATCTCCGGCGCGATGGTCGGCGATCGCACATCGCCCGTCTCGGGTTCCTTCCACCTCGTCGCCACGATGACCGGCACGCGCGCCGAGGACAATTACAAACCGATGTGGCAGACGGGACTGCCGATGTTCCTGCTCTGCATCGTGCTATTCGGCTGGCTTGGCTACGGTCTGTCTGCGAACAGCCCACAGGAGACCGACGCGCTGAACAGCCCGATGTTGCGCACGATCACGACGCACTTCCAACTCCCGTGGTATGTGATGCTTCCGCCGCTGCTCGTCCTCGTGTTGGCGGCGTTGCGGATGCCGATCCTGCGCAATTTGAGTCTGGGCATCCTGTTCGGAGCTGTGCTCGCCGTGGTGACCCAGCAGGCGACGCTCCCTGACGTGCTAGGCTCCGTCTGGTTTGGTTACGATCTGGAGTCTGTCCTGCATGGCGGCGGGATCTGGCCGATGTTTCATCAAGTGTTGTTGATCCTCATGGCCGGCGCACTGACTGGCGTGCTCGAATCCAGCGGGATGATGAGCGCGATCTTTGATGGATTGCTCACGAAAATACATGACACGCGAAATTTAATTTTTACAACCTTGCTCATTTCAATTATCATGGCAGGAGTGGCGTGCAACCAAGCGCTCTCGATCATCGTCCCTGGACGAGCCCTGCGCCCGACCTATGACCGGCTCGGCGTATCGCCCAAGATACTCGTCCGCAGCCTCGCGGATTCGGGTGTTGTCGTCTCGCCACTGATCCCGTGGAACCTGCATGGCATCCTCTGTTCCACCGCCATCGGCATCGCCACAACCACGTACTTTCCCTACGCGATTTTTTTATGGGGATTGCCTTTATTAACGTTCTCTCTCTCATTTCGACATAAAAATAAAAGAAATTCAGATAAACTCGACAAATTATTACAATAATCAATTGACAACGACCCTCCAAGTTAGTAAAATTTAAGACAAATGAATCAGAAGATTTTGTAAGTCTGTTTTGTTCCAATGGGGAGGGGACTTAAAATGATGCAGCAGAAAAGAACGTATAGCCAATCGTTAGCAGATCTAAAATCTCGGGGGATTCGTTTGACTCCTCAGCGCCAAGTCATCCTGCAGTTTTTGAAAGAGACTCACGAGCATCCGACGGCCGAGCAAGTCTATCAAAAAATCGGGGAGCAATTCCCGGGAATCTCGCTGGCTACCGTCTACAACACGTTGAACATGCTGAAGGAACTTGGCGTCATCCGCGAAATGTCCTACGGGGACATGTCTAGCCGCTACGATGGCAATGACACGGAACACGCGCATCTCGTCTGCGAATCCTGCAACCATGTCATCGACATCACGTGCCCGCCGCAGGAGATGCTGGCTACGCCAGACATCGCCCAACACGGCTTTACCATTCACTCGTACCGTCTGGAGTACTATGGTGCGTGCCCAGCCTGCGCATCTGCACAGGTTGCCAAATCGGACGCTTCCTAAGCAACAGACTCTATACGTGCAGGGCTCTCCGTCAACTGTTGACGGAGAGCCTTTTGCTGTCGACCGCGTTGTGTTTGACAGGTAAGAATCAGAATCAGTACAATGTGAAGGAGGAGGTGAGTCTGATGCAACGAAGTTCGTTCATAGAAACCCTTGCGGACTTGAAAGCGCGCGGTGTGCGGTTAACCCCACAGCGGCAGATGATCCTGAAAGTTCTCAAAGAAACGCATGAGCATCCGACCGCCGAGGAGATCTACAAACAGGTCTGCCAAGAGTTTTCTGGCATGAGCATGGCGACCGTTTACAATACGTTGCACCGCTTGAAGGAACTGGGCGCGATCAAGGAACTGTCCTATGGTGACATGTCCAGCCGCTATGACGGCAACGACACGGAGCACGCCCACCTCGTCTGCGAGTCGTGTGGCGAAGTCGTCGACGTCCCTGCGCCGGTTCTGCCGATCGTCACACCCGATACGGAAGCGCTCGGCTATGAAGTCACGTCGTTCCGGCTGGAATACTACGGCCTGTGCTCGCTGTGCCGCACGCAAGTTTCGTAAAAACGCCCGGTGCGCAACACGGGCGTTTTTTCTCAAGGAGTTGCAGCAGATTCTGGAGCAGGGAGGGTGGACGTGTGGGATATGTGTACGTGATTGCGGCGATGTTGATCTGGGGCAGCGTCGGGATCTTTGGCCGCTGGGCGCATCAGGACGCGACGGTGATCGTGTTCTTCCGCGTGCTGTCGGCGTTTGCCGTGCTCACGCTGTACCAACTCGTGCGCGGCAACATCCGGCAGGCGTGGACGCAGACGCAGGGTCAGCGCAAGTGGGTGATGATCGGCGGGGTGGTGCTGGCCTTGAATTGGATTTTCTTTTTCACCGCAATCCAGCTGACGTCGGTCGCCAATGCCGTTTTGTCCTACTACTTGGCGCCGGTGATCGTGACGTTGCTCGCTCCGTTGCTGTTGCAGGAACGCTTGGAGCGACGGACGCTGTTCGCCGTAGGGATCGCATTTCTCGGGACGGTGGTGATGAACCCGCTCTCGGAGGTCTCCAGCCATGACCTGCTCGGGATCGGGGCCGGGATCACGGCAGCAGTGTTCTACGCGCTGGTCACGATCGCCGGCAAAAAGGTCAGCGGCGTCGAAGCGACCGCGCTGACCCAATGGCAGACTGGCGTAGCGGTGGTGGTGTTGACCCCCTATGTGCTGTGGCAAGGCTTGCCTGTGCCCAGCATCGGGTCGCTGGCGGTGATGTGCTCGATCGGGGTGATCCATACGGCGCTGGCCTTGACGCTGTACTTCCTCGGTTTGCGCCAGGTGAAAGTGCAGCATGTCGGTGTGCTCGGGTACATAGACCCGTTGAGTGCGATCTTGTTTGCCTTCCTGTTTTTGGGGGAAGTTCCGGGTTTGACCACGTGGATCGGGGGTACGCTGATACTGGTGAGCAGTTACCTGATCCTGCGTGTGAAGGAGGCTGGACGTTCTCTTGGTGAAGCCCAAGCGTAAGATGCGAGCGAGGGACAAGTTGATCATCCTCACGGTGTTTCTGGTCGGTCTGGCCGGAGCGGGGTTTGAAGTGTTCCTCAATTCCAAAGTCGACGAGTGGCACATCCGAACGGAACAACAAAAATAAGACCCGAACCGCTGTGGCGGTCGGGTCTTTTTTGTTACACCCACTCCATCGTGACCACCGCGCCGTGGTGCAGCGGGGTCATGAAGGTGGCGGGTTGGGCGTTGACGGTCAGGACGAGGTCCGTAGCGTGTGCAGGGCGTTCCTTTTCAATTGCAATGTAGCGGAAGAGGTCGCTCAGCACAGGTTGCCAGTTCTCCGACTTGTGCCGCAGGTCTGGTGACGAGGTGAAGTGCAGGTGGTCACCGTGCAAGACGAGGTCGTCGAGTTCGGCGCGTTCGCCGTTGCGGTAGACTGGCGGGCGCGGGCCTTCGAGCCGGATCGGTTGGTTGTTGCAGCTCACGCCGATCGCTTGCGCCGGAAGCAAGGACTCATCGTAGAAGTAGCGCACTTGGTAGACCGGTGGTGGGAGTTCGTCATACTCGACGGTGTCGCCGTCAGCGATCGGAGTGTCGAGCGTCGCGGGTTCACCGTTGTGGAACAGCACGTACTTCTCATACGGCATCTGCACGGTATGACCGTCGACGGTGACGGTAAACACGGGTGGTTTCGCCACCTGTTCGCCTATTTCCGGAGGCAGTCCAAGAAGCGGCAGGACGTCGCGCATAGTCTGCGGCAAGGTCGTGACGATCTGTGCCCGGTCGAGCAGGGGTGTCTCAAGGGCAACTCCTTGCCCGTTCATGGTGATCAGCGGAGGCAATGAATAGCGCCGCTCGCCGAAGTAGAGCACCAGCGGCGGGAGCGGGTCGATCACATCGACGATCGTGCCTGACGCGTCCAGACCGGACGAGCCGCCGATCACTTCGAGTTCATCGCCATGTTGGACGATGGTATCGAGTTGGGTCGGTTGGCCGTTCAAGAGCAATTGCGCAGGCGTGCCGTGCGTGCCGCGCAAGACTTTCATCCGTCCGTTGACTTCGAGCGTGAGCGCCAGCCCCGGTCGACCATGCAGTTTGCGAATGTCGACATCAGCGGCGAGCAAACAGTCGCCGACGGTGATCTGGCGGAACTCGAACAGGCGGTGTTGCTGGCCGTTGATGCGCACAGCGACGGAGGAGACCGGTGTCTGGATCGCCGCCAGGGCGATGCCGACTGGCGTGACCGCCTGTGGACCTTGTAACGTCGAATGCTGGGTGGCGAGCTGTTGGATCGCTTCGGTGCCACGGATGACAACGCGCTCCTTGGGCAGACCCAGTTCAGCGGCGAGCAGGGCTGGGAGCATCGGCGTCTGGGAACCGCCTCCGATCAACATCACTGCTTGCGGGCCGCGCTGGTTCAAGTTCTTGATCTCGTGGGCGATCATCTGGGACAGTTTGCTGACTTCCTCAAACAACGATTCCGTGATCTCGCGCGCGGGCAGTTCGTAGGGGATGCCTAGCACATCGGAGAACGCAACGGTTTCGTCGGTGAGCAGTTTGCGCTTGACCTCCTCGGCGACCGGGAAGTCGAGCAGATACTTCTGACTGAGCGCTTCGGTGACTTCGTCGCCTGCGACGGGCACCATGCCGTAAGCGGTGACAGTACCCTCGGCGGTCAGTGCGATGTCGGACGTGCCTGCCCCGATATCGACCAGCGCGAGATTGAGCTTGCGCATCGTCGGAGGGATCAGGGCATTGATCGCGGCAATCGGCTCCAGCGTCAACGCCGCCATCTCCAACCCAGCGCGCTCCAAGGCGATCTGCAGTGAGTCGATGACGACGCGCGGCAGGAAGGTCGCGATGATCTCCACGGATGCTTGCAGGCCCCATTGATCGATCAGCGAGCCCATCTGCGAGTCGTCGAGCAAGTAGTGGATGACGGTATAGCCGACACAGTGGTAGCGCGCAGCATCGGGCGTGATCTCTTGGAGCTGCTTTTCCGCTTGTTGGACGGCGGTCAGTTCCAGCGCCATCACGTCCTCGCGGGTCAGGCGCTGGTTGTTGAGCAACTCGCGGTCGACGCGGGTGCGCACCGTCTTCAAGGCGCGACCGGCGGCGGCCACCGCGACTTTTTTCAACGGACCGACTTGGATCTCGAGTTGTTCCTTGACGCGGCGGATGATCTGGGCGACCTCGACCACGTCATGAATTTGCCCATCGAGCATTGCTCGGGTGGTGTGTTCCTGCACTTCCGTTGCGATCACTTGCAGTTTGCCATCTGTATGGTGCTCTGCCACGAGGCCGACGACGGAGCGCGTGCCGATGTCGAGGGCGAAAATCAGGTCTTGCGGTTGACTCAAAGGGACTCACTCCTATCTCGTCACAACAGAGAAGCCTGCGTCCTGCAGGCGACCCAAGATGCGCTCTTGGTGTGCGTGATCACGAGTCTCAATATCGACTTCGATCTCCGCTTGTCCGAGCATGACGCGCGAGCCCATGCGATGATGTTGGATTCCGATGATGTTGGCGCGCTCGTCGCCGAAGATTTTCAAGATGTCTTGCAACACGCCCGGTTTGTCCGGGACGGTGGTGTTGATGCGCAAGTAGCGACCCGACTCGACCAGGCCGCGCTCGATGATCCGCGAGAGGAAATTGACATCGACGTTCCCGCCGGAGAGCAGGACACAGATTTTTTTGCCCTTCACAGGCAGTTTGTCGTAGATGACAGCAGCGAGGCCGGTCGCCCCTGCGCCTTCGACGACCATCTTGTTGCGCTCAAGTGCCATCAGCATCGCGCGGGCGATCTCTTCCTCCTCGACGGTGATGATGTGGTCGACGAAGTCGCGCGTCACTTGGAACGTCAGGTCGCCCGGTGTGCGGACGCAGATCCCATCGGCGATCGTGACCGCTTGTTCGAGGGTGACGATCTGCTTGTTGTCCAGCGATTCCTTCATGCAGGCAGCACCGCTCGCTTCTACGCCGACGATCATGATGTCTGGCTTCATTAACTTCGCCGCCATCGCCACACCGGCGACCAGTCCACCGCCGCCGATCGGCGTGACGATCACATCGCAGTCTGGCAGTTGTTCGAGAATCTCCAGTGCGATCGTGCCTTGCCCCGCCATGACGGCACGGTCGTTGAAGGCGTGGACAAAGGTCATGCCGCGCTCGCGTTGAATCTCAAGTGCTTTGGCGTAGGCTTCGTCATAGTTTTTGCCATAGAGGATGACTTGTGCGCCGTAGTCGGAGGTCGCCTCGACTTTGGTCAGCGGTGCGGACTCTGGCATCACGATGATGCAGGGAATCCCAGCGTGTGCAGCCCCGAAGGCCACGCCTTGGGCGTGATTGCCTGCAGACGCGGCGATCACCCCGCGCTTTTTCTCCTCATCAGAGAGCGATGCGATCTTGTGGAAGGCTCCTCGGATTTTGAAGGAGCCGGTTTTTTGCAAGTTTTCAAGTTTTAGATAGATTTCATTATGAGAAAGCGAGCTGAACGTTTTCGAGTAGTCCAGCGGTGTGCAGTGTATGACTTGTTGGAGATTATGTCGGGCGGCGAGGAAATCTTGTATGGTTAGCAAAAAGCAAACACCCTTTCATGTACTACGGTTGTCAGTCATATTAAACTATGTTACTATCATAATTAATTGTTGCCTTTCTTTATCGCTGTAAAGTAGGATAGTGTAAGGCATATATTTGTATTCTACCATGACTACTTGGTGTTCGGGAGGAGTTGTCCGTATGTCCCAAGAAATTTTGAACAACGTGCGCAAGAACCTACAGGCGATCACCCCGTATAGTCCCGGCAAGCCGATCGCGGATGTACAGCGTGAATTCGGATTGGATGAGGTGATCAAGCTCGCGTCCAACGAAAACCCGGTCGGTCCGTCGAAAAAATCGCAGGAGGCAATCCTCGCGGCACTCGGGCTCCTGCATCGCTATCCGGACGGTGGCGCAGTAGATCTGAAAGCGGCGATTTCCTCTAAATATGACATTCCTGCGGGACAGATTCTCGTCGGCAACGGCTCAGATGATTGCATCAAGCTGATCTCGGAGACGTTTCTAAATCCGGGTGATGAAGTGGTAGTGCCGAGCCCGTCGTTCTCCCAGTATTGGTTTGGCACACAGTTGATGGCAGGTACTCCTGTACAGGTCAAACTGACCGAAAGCTTCGAAACGGACTTTGATGCGATGCTCGCAGCGGTCACTGACAAGACCAAGCTGTTGTACCTTTGCTCCCCGAACAACCCGACGGGGACGTATATTCGCAAGGACGACCTGCGTAAATTCCTCGATCAAGTGCCGGAGCATGTCCTGGTCATCCTCGATGAAGCGTATGCCGAATACGTGGATGCCGACGATTATGCACAAGGCATTGAGTTTTTAAAGGAAGGGTATAATGTGCTTGTCATGCGTACATTCTCGAAAATGTACGCGCTGGCAGCGTTGCGCGTTGGCTACACGTTCGGCCGTCCGGAGATCCTCAACGAGATCAACCGCGTGCGCGAACCGTTCAACGTGAACATGTTGGCGCAAGTGGCTGCTGCGGCTGCACTGTTCGATGACGAACATGTGCAAACTTCCCGCGAGCTGAACCGTGCCGGGTACGAGCAACTGTCCAAAGGACTGGCTGCGCTCGGGTACACTGTGGTACCGACACAGGCGAATTTTTTGATTTTCGACACGGGCTTGAATGACAAGGACGTGTTCCAACGTTTGTTGGAGCTAGGGGTCGTCACCCGCAGCGGCACGGCGCTCGGAATTCCGGGCTATCTGCGCGTGTCGATCGGGCAAGCAAGTGAGAATGAGAAGTTTCTGAAATCGTTCGAATTGGTGGTTTCCCAACTTCGACAAAAGGTGTAGACTCTAGAGATAACGTTTTTTGTTTTATTGAGGAGAGGAGAGTTGAGCATGAGCAAAGAGAGATTTGAAGAGCTGCGCCGCCAACTGGATGCGGTGAACCTGGAGATCCTAGAGGTACTGAATCGCCGGGCAGAATTGGTGCAAGAGATCGGGCAAATGAAATCCGGAAAAGGTACCGAGCGTTTCGATCCGATCCGCGAGAAGGAAATGCTTGATCTCGTCGTGGATGCGAACGAAGGGCCGTTCCCGAGCGATACGATTAGACATTTGTTCAAACAGATCTTCCAAGCCTCGCTGGGTCTGCAGGAAGAGGAGAAGAAATCGCTTCTCATCTCCCGCAAGAACCAAGCGACCGATACGGTGGTGCAAGTGGGCAAACTGCTGATCGGTGGCGGCAACGCGCCGGCGCTGATCGGGGGTCCGTGTTCGGTGGAGACGGTCAACCAGATGAATGCGGTCGCCTCGCACTTGTCAGGTGAAGGTATCCATCTGTTGCGCGGCGGTGCTTACAAACCGCGCACCTCGCCGTATGACTTCCAAGGTCTGGGCGTCGAGGGTCTGAGGATCCTCAGCGAGACCGCGAAACGACACGGCATGACCTGCGTCTCGGAGATCGTGCGTCCCGACGACGTGGCGATGGCTTGTGAGTACCTCGACGTGATTCAGATCGGGGCGCGCAACATGCAGAACTTTGAACTCTTGAAGGAAGCGGGCTCTGTGAAGAAACCGATCCTCTTGAAGCGCGGCCTGTCCGCAACGATCGAGGAGTTGTTGTACGCGGCAGAGTACATCGCGGCGCGCGGCAACAACCAGATCATCCTCTGTGAACGCGGCATCCGCACCTATGAGAAAGCAACGCGCAACACGCTCGACATCTCGGCAGTGCCGATCCTCAAGCAGGAATCCCATCTGCCGGTCGTCGTCGACGTTTCGCATTCGACTGGGCGCAAGGACATCATGTTCCCGATCGCGAAGGCAGCGCTGGCTGTCGGCGCGGATGGTTTGATCATCGAGACCCACAACGAGCCGGCCGTGGCTCTGTCCGATGCCAAGCAACAACTCGACCTCCATCAATTCAGCACGTTGCTCAACCAATTGCGGGAGAGCGGCTACCTGAAGGACACCGTCAAAGCGAAGTAATTCACGATGGCGTAGCAAAAAGCCCTCCTATCTCGGACGCGAGATAGGAGGGCTTTTTTCGTTAGGCGCGTTTGCGGAATAAATTGACGAGCGAGAGCAGGAGCGCGGCACCGGAGAGGATCAGCGGAAGCGTGTTGCTGCTCGTGGTGGTGCTGGCGTTCTCCGTGGTTTTGTCGGCTGCCGGTGCGGCGGCTTTTTGCTCATCTGCTTTTTTGTCGTCGCTGTGGTCATCATGCCCTGCGGTGGTGCCTGCATGGATCGTCGTCACGGAAGCCGGCGTTTTGGAGCCTTCCTCGCCCGTCCATTCCACAACGCTGTTGTCGGTATACGTTTGGAACGCCTTCCACACTAGTTTGCCGCTGCCCGCTTCCTTGGGGTTGGCACCGACGAAGTTGAACTCCATGAATTCGCCTGCTTTAATTCCACCCGCCGTCGCCGTCCACGTGATCGCTTTGTTGGTGCCGTCGGCGTTTTTCTCATAGGCATAGTCCCAACCGGTCATCGGTTCGACGGTGGAAACTTTCACGCCTGCCGGGAACTCGACGCGGACTTTCGTGGTGTTGACGTCCTTCTCAACCGGGACGCGGACGGTGTATTTTTCATACGCGCCAGTCGTGGTTTCCTTGGGCCAGACGGTGACGTGTGCAGAGGCGGTGGTCGTCCATGTCAGGGCAGCGGTGAGCAGCAGTGCGGTCGTGAGTTTTTTCATCGGGAAATTCCTCCTAGTGGGATGCGGATTGTGTCTGTCCACACGACTTGTTGGTCGGTGGGATACGTAGCGGTGATCGTATACTTCCAATTGCCTGACATCGTGAAGGGGATGTCGAAGTTGTAGTGAGTGGCGTCGATTTGAACAGGCTTGAGATCGAGCGACCCCATCTCCATGTCCATCATTTTCAATTCGGCTTTCACAGCCTGCGGTGCTTCTGGCAGGGTGATCGTCATCGTCTGCTTGCCCAGCACGAGCTGTGGGATGCGCACGTCGACTTGCCGTTGTTCAGCTTGCAGGGTTTGGCTGTAGGGTTTGATCGGAGCGGGGTACGGCATCTGGCTGAGGAAGATCGCGACTTGTATCACCAAGATCCCGACCAGCCACTCGACGCGCAACAGTTCGAAGGACAGCTTGCCTGCGTCCTGCTTCCAGCGCATCGTCTGGTAAAAAGCGAGCAGGATCATCACCAGCATCAGCGCGATTTTCAGCCACAGCAAGTTGCCCCACATGCCACCGCGGAACAGCAGCACGGAGAACCAATCGGTCTGCACTTCGGTCATCGCGATCCCCGTGATCGTCGTCAACAGCACAGCTGCGACCATCAATCGGACGAAGAACGGGCGGAACTTGGTGCGATCGATCCGCTCGCCGTGAACGTGTTCATGGTGCATCGTCAACGCGAGGTAGCTCAGACCGCCCAGCCACAGGGCGATGACGAGCAGGTGCAACACGCGCAAGGACAGGGCCAACCATTCCGGATCGACACCGCGCGCATGACCGCCAAATGCGAGGTTGCTGACGAGCAACGCCCAGATCAGCGGGTACCAGATCTCTTGCATCCCGCGCAGAGCCAGCAGGAGCAGCAAGCCCAGTTGCACGATCAGCATCGTCGCGAACGAGCTTTCCAGCAGCACGTTCCAGTGGCCGTTCAGCAGGGCTGATGTGATTCCACCGCCAGGCAACCCAGCCGAGTAGACCATCCATTGGGCTGCGGTGAGCAGGAGCAGTACGCTCCAGATGAGGGTGCGGTGCTTGCGAGACAGCAGGACTTCCACGCGCGGAAGTTGGAAGCGACGGGCGGCGTGCGCCAGACCGTAGAGGCCTGCACCCAGCAGGAGGAAGCCCTCGACCACATAGCGCAGGACGATCAGGCCAATTTCAGTGCTGTGTTGAAACAGCTTCGAGGAAGTTGCCGGAGCGATGCGTCCTTCTGAAGCGGTGCCGATGGAAAACGAGTACGACCCGTTGACCGGGTGCCCATCCTCGGAGATCACGCTCCAAGCCACCGTATAGGTCCCGTCGTCGAGTTGTGGCAACGGGGCGATCATCTCATTGGGTTTGCCAGGTGCGAGATGGGGGTTGTCAATCGCTCGTTCAGCCCCCGTCCAGTCGTACAATTTCAGCCCGATCAGGTCCGGTTCCAACGGTTCGCTGAATTCGAGAGCGACCGATTCGGGTGTGGTGGTCAGCAGGCTGCCATTGCTCGGTGTGGTCTTGGTCAAGTTGGCGTGGGCATAGGCTGAGGAAGTGCCAAACGAGAAGAGGAACAGGACAAAGACCAGCAGGTGGATGCAAATTTTTCTCAAGGGTGTCTGTCTCCCTCCTTGTAACCCCATGTATCAAAACCTACCTCATCATACCGCTTCCTGCTAGGCGTACAAAATGGCTCACAGGGGCTATCTTTTAAGGAGGTGTACATCGAGTGCATCTAGATGTGATGTCGATTTTGGCGATTGGATTCCTGATGGGGATTCGACATGCGATCGAACCAGATCATGTGATCGCCGTCTCGACGATTGCGAGTGCGAGCAAGAGTTTGTGGCGATCCTCGCTGGCCGGTGTGTTCTGGGGGATTGGGCACACGGCGACGTTATTCGTCGTCGGATTGGTGTTGATCGTGTTCCAAGCACACGTGCCAGAGCGTTGGTCGCTGTCGCTGGAGTTTCTGGTCGGGATCATGTTGGTCGTGCTCGGGGCCAATTCGTTGCGCGCATCTAAGGCTCAGTATGAAGATGGAAGTCAAGTCGCTATACATCCGGCCACCTCCTATCGACGCAGCACGTTGGTTGGCTTCGTGCATGGACTAGCAGGTTCGGCGGCGCTGGCGGTGCTGACGATGACGACGGTGAGCAACGTGTGGGGGGCGATGGCGTATATTTTCGTGTTTGGCGCGGGGACGGTGCTGGGGATGTTGATCTTCACGACTGCACTCGGCGTTCCGTTCGTCTGGAGCCGTCGGGTCCCGCGCTTGCCCGAGCGCTTGGGCATCTGCACAGGTCTGGTCAGCACCGTGTTCGGTATGTATTATATGTACAATTTGGGCGTTACTGAAGGGCTTTTCCAGATGTGGATGTAAAAAACACGCGCGCCGTTGACGGCTGCACGTGTTTTTTTCTACTCGGCTTTCAGTCCGTGACGCACGGCGTAGGCCGCGAGTTGGACGCGGTTTTGCAGGTGGAGTTTTTCGAGGACGTTTTTCATATGGTTTTTGACGGTGTTCTCGGCGATCACCAACCGCTCGGCGATCTGTTTGTTGGTCGCCCCCTCCGCAACTTGCCCGAGAATCTCTCGTTCGCGCGGTGTCAACACGTCGGGACTGACTTCATCGGGGTGATCTACACCACGTTGGAAGCGGTGGAGCATCCGTCCCGCCATCTCGCGTGGAATCTCGGCATCCTCATCGAGCAACGCGTGCAAGTAGGTCAGCCAGTCATCCGGCTCTAAGTTCTTCAAGAGATAGCCTTGCGCTCCAAACTGGATCGCGGTGAACAGGTCGGCGACGTTGTCAGATACACTGAGGATCACCAGCTTGACATGCGGGTGGTTTTTCTTGATCTGGCGTGTGGCTTCCAGCCCGTTGAGGTGCGGCATATTGATGTCCATCAGCACGAGGTCCGGTTGCAATTCGTCACATAGTTGAACCGCCTGCCGTCCGTCGCATGCTTGCGCGACAATTTGAAACGCTTCGTCACCTTCCAAGAGGCTGCGAATCGCCTCGCGCGCTAGAGGATGATCGTCAGCAATCAGCACATGATACGTGTTCATCGGATGGTTCCTCCCGGTCGCGCAGTCAGCGTCAGTTCGGTGCCGCCGCCACTGCTCTGTCGTATTGTAAAGTCCGCGTGTAATTTCTCGGCCCGCTCTGCCATCATCCGCAGACCGTATTTTTGCAAATCGGCGCGTTGCAGAATCGCTTCCTCAATCCCGCGCCCATTGTCCTCGATCACCAACTGCCAACTGCGATCTGCCTGCCATGCGAATCTGACTTGGGCGGTCGTTGCCTGCGCATGCTTGCGGATGTTATTGAATGCTTCCTGCACGATCCCGAAAATTTGTACTTCCTGTGCCGTATCAAAAAGCTGCTCCGGCGGCTTTTGAAACTCGTGCTGGACTTCGATGCCGGTCAACGCGCTCCACTGTCCAAGCCATTTCTCCAAGCGGCAGGTCAGCGTGTCACCCTCTTCCGGCAGATCGCGCAGGTTGAAGATCGCTTGGCGCACATGGTTGTCGATCGCGGCGACCGCACTTCGCGCCTCCTCGACCTTGCCTTGCTTGAGTTTCACATTGAGAAAAAACAACGTCTGCGCAATCCCATCATGCAACTCGCGCGCCATCCGTTCACGCTCTTCATAGACCGCGCGCCGCGCTTGCTCCTCAACAAGTCGGTTGTTGATGCGCCGGATCGTCCGAAAAACCCATGTCGCGTAGAAAAAGGACAGCACCAACACGAGGAAGGTGATCAACACATTGCCTTGCTCCATCGACAAGAACGGGAGCAGGTATTGGTGGCGAAGATATTCCATGTATCCGACCAACAAGGCCGGCGTCAATACGGAGAACCAACGCAGTTGTGTATAGGTCATCGATCCAGCCTCCCAACTTTTCTCCAGTATACAAAAAAAGACGAGCCTGTACAGCGGCTCGTCTTTTCAACTGGGTGAACTCGTCACACGCTAGCTTGTGCGTGAGGCTGGTGTTCGCGCTCCTCCTCTTCGTAGATGGCGAGGATGCGTTCATAGCAACGCACGAAACTGTCGACGACCACCGCATCGTAGAAGTCTCCCGTCAGCGAGAGGATCTCGTCGTAGGCGGTTTGCGGTGGGAAAGCATGGCGGTACGAGCGGGTGGTGGTCATCGCGTCGAACGTGTCGGCGACTGCGAGGATGCGGGCATAGACGGGGATGTCATTCCCAGCACGGCCTTCTGGGTAGCCTGTTCCGTTCAGGCGTTCATGATGGTAGAGCACCCCGTCGAGAATCGGACCTTCGATGCCAAAGTGGCGCAACAGATTCGCACCGTCGACCGGATGACGCTTGATGATCGTATACTCTTCGTCTGTTAAACGACCTGGCTTGAGCAGCACAGCGTCAGGTGTGGAGATTTTCCCGATATCATGAAGGTCGCCGGCGACGCGCAACAATTCGAGGTCGACGCCAGGCAGGTGTTTGCCGATCTCGACGGCATAGCGCGATACCCGGCGAGAGTGGCCTTGTGTATAGGAATCGCGTGCTTCAATCGCTCTGGAAAACACTTCGACTCGCTCTTGAAACTTCGCGACTTCGGACGCATTGCGCACTATGAACTGCGAGACGAAGCTCAGCAGGGCGGTGTAGGACAGGAAAAGGCAGTAAAAGACGACATGCTGTTGGACAGGCTTGTCCCACGAGCAAACCAAATATCCGATGGAGGTGAGCAACTGACCCCAGAAAAAGTAACGGCGGTTGGGAAACAACAGCGTGTAAATGGGGAGGAAAAAGAGCACGGCAGCACAGAGGGGAAAATCGTGTACAACGTAGTAAAGACCGAGGTTCAGCAGCAATTGGTTCCAAAACATCACGTGCAGGGCCACGCGAGGATATCGCTTGGGCAACCAGAGCATCAACAGCATCGAAATCAACAACGCGCCTTCGATGAGTAGAAAATAGGGAAAATTCCGATACACAACCTCGTAAAGGCCGATCATGGCAATCGCGAGGGTGAGCATGAGGCACCAAATATTGAATATTTTGGCGGAACTCATTAAGTGCCCTCCTGTCGACATTAATATGTATGAGTAGAGTATTCAACAAAATTTATGATTCCCCTGCTTTTGATCGCAAAAAAACCCCTCGAAGGTCAGGGGTTTTTTCACACTCGTTCTATCGGGTGAGCACGGAGTCTGCACCGTAATCATGGAACAACTGCATCACGACCCGTTCGTTTTGCTCCTCGACTTCCGCGCTGAGCAACAGCTTGCCTTGCTCGATGGCGTCATGGAAATTCTTCGCGTTCGGCGGTGAGATGCCGAGGTCGATCAAGGCACCGAGTGCACCTCCGCTCCAAGAGCCATAGGCAGCCCCTGCCAGCGGGCCTAAAGTGATCAGCAGGTTGCCAGCGGTCGGGTACAGCGCAGACGCCATCGCCGCACCGATGCCGAGCACGCCACCGATCGCGGCTCCGATCAGCGTGCCATCGACGATGTTGTCTGTCTCGTATTGCTGGGTGGCGTAGTCGGGCAGTTGATCCGACTTGGTGACCAACGAGATGCGGTCTTGTGGAACGTAGGGGCCGAGTGCTGAGACCAGCGCACGTGCCGCCTCTGTCGTGTCGAACAAGCCAAAGACGTGCCGGGATTGAAGCGGCATGTTGCCCACCTCCTATTTTTTCAGCGACGTGAGATAGAGTTTCAAGGATTGGATCTGGCTTTCGTTCAGGTTCAGGCTGGGTGGAGCGGGCATGCCTTTGTCGGGGCGACCCTTGTGCAGGACATCGTCCAGACCTTGATCGCCAAGACGCTCGTGGACACCCAACAGACCGGGTCCGATCTTGCGTTCGGCCGTCACGTTGTGACAACCTGCACAGGAGGCGGAAAATACATCCGCTCCCGCCTCGGCGGTCGGTGCAGCGGTGGGCGAGGCTTCGTGACGGTCGTTGATCGGACTGGCGGCCAGCGCGTAGTACAGGCCCCAGAACGCCAGCGCGGCGTAGACAAATTTTAGGAATTTCGGGACTTTGCCATGTCCGACTTGGATATCGGAACTGTCCGTGTAGACCCCCTTGTCTCGGTGCTCCTCGATTTCTTCCTCGACCATGAACTGCTGGGAGAGGTCGGTCGGTGCCGGAGTTACTGGCGGCTGGGGGTGGTTCGGATCTTTCGGATCGCGAGGGTCCGCCATGCGCGGCTCCTCCTTTCTGCCGTGGCGTTATTCGTCTTGGAGCATGCGGTACTTGATGCCTTCGGTGTCATCAAACTGTCCGGTCTTCCATGACCACCAGATCACCAGTGCGCTTGCGCCGGTCATGCACAGACAGACGATGACGAGCATCCATGCGGCTGCGTTCATTGCGGGTTCCTCCTATTTTTTCGCCGGTGCTGGTTTGAGCGAGAGCAGGTAGGCGACGAGGTCGTTGCGATCTTGTTCGGAGAGGTAATCGTACTTGGGCATGATCGACGCCGGACCGGCAATTTTTTGCGGATTCAACAGATGTTGGTGTTGCCAGTCCGCGCTGTAGCGTGAACCGACCCATGTCAGGTCGGGACCGGTGCGCTGCGTCATCATGACGATCGGTTTGTCATAGTAGTAGTCACCGGCCACGGAGACAGGGCCGAGCTTGGAGTCGGCGAGCACGGGACGCACTTGTTGCGAGTGGCACCAGATGCAGCCTTCGCGTATGTAGACGTGGCGGCCTCGCGCTTCTGCTGAGTCGGTCGGGTAGTTTTTTAACTTGGCTGTGGCGGTCGGCGTGACCACCGACTCGTCAAAGTACGGGAGGATGACCGTGCCCAAGACTCCCATGAGCACCAACAGACCTGCGCCGATCAGCAGGATGGTTGGGTTTTTCTCCGCTTCGTTCGCCATGTGGCTTCACCTCTTTTGTTCAAAAATGGTTCGATCAGCGGGAGACGAGAATCGGATCGTCCGCCGTGACGACTTGTCCGGCCTTGGCGGAGCGATAGATGTTCCAGGCAAAGGCGATCTGGCCGAGGAACATCAGCGAACCTCCGACCGCACGCGAGATCAAGAAGATGTGCAGGGATTCCATCACTTGCAGGAACCCGGAGCCGAGCTGCTTGCCGTCCATCCATTCAAAGCCTTGGATGATTCCGGCCGTCCACATTGCGAAGCCGAAAATCAGGAAGCCGAGCACCGACAGCCAGTAGTGCAAGTTCATCAGCGTCTGCGAATAGATGTGGCGATAGGTGATGCGCGGCAGGATGTAGTAGATCGCGGAGAACGCGACCATCGAGAACCCGCCGAACAGCGGCATATGGGCATGTCCGACCGTCCAGTACGTGAAGTGCAGGATCGCATGCGGGCCCATCAACGCTTGAAATGGGCCTTGGATGCAGGCCAGTCCGTAAAACAACGCCCCGGTGATCAGGAATTTCAGTCCGATCTGCTGCGAGACTTTGAACCACACGCCCTTCATCGTCCCGATCACGTTGGCGAGCACCGACCAGACCGGGATCAGCAGCAACAGCGACGGGATGATGCCCGCCTTCATCAACCAGAGCGGGATTGGGCCGTTGACCAGATGATGCGGGCCGTTCCATGAGTAGAAAGCGATGATCATCCAGAAGCCGATCAAGGAGAGTTTGTGGCTGTAGATCGGACGTTGCACCATCTTGGGCAACAGGTAGTAGATCGTGCCGACGCCGACGACGGTGAACCAGAGGCCGACGATGTTGTGCAGATAGAAGTAGTAGTACCCCATCTGTGTCGAGCCCGACCCGATCCATTCGACCGGGATGTTCCCGACGATGTACACGATCGCGAGGTTTAGCAAGGAGCCGAGCCAATACCACATCGACACGTACAAGACGCGCTCTTTGCGGTAGCGCGTCGTCTGGAACAAGTTCCAAAATGTCAGGACGACGCAGATGACGACACCGATGTCGAACAGCAATGGCAATTCCGCATACTCCACACCGGTTTGATACCCGGCGAGCAAGGAGACCGCTCCACCGATGTAATTCACGTTCCACAGGATGGCTGTGATCAGGCCGAGTTTTTCACTCCACAGACCGGTTTTGCACAGAGCGGGCACCCCGTAGAACAACACGCCAAAATTCACAGTGGTCAGCCAGCCGACCAACGCGGTGTTGGTGTGGGTGGGACGTAGGCGGCCGTAGGTGAAGTACTCCTGCAAAAAGCGGTTGCCAGTCAGAAACTCCGGATTGACCGATTTTAAGGAGACGATCAACCCGAGAATCATCGAAGCCAGTAGGTAGAAGATGGAGAAGTAGAAAAAAATCTTGACCGTCGTTGATCCCTTGGGGATGTGGGTGGGGACGCCTTTGACGGCACGTTGAGACATGGCGGAATCTCCTTTCACTTGCAAGTCTGCCGAGAACTGGTGCTGTTTATATATGTTCCCTGCGCATGTGGATGGTATTCAGGACATAGTGTGGTAGGGATGGTGCACAATCGGCATCGTGAGGAGGAAACGGAGATGATCTACGCGTCGCGTTTTCTGCGGTTGGTCAGCCCGTATCTGCGCGGCCCAGACGTAGTGTCGTTGCAAGAACGGCTGGTGGAACTCGGACTGACCGTGGAGCAGCCGGACGGCGTGTTCGGCCCGCAGACGGCGGAAGCGGTGCGCCGCTTCCAAGAGAGGCAAGGACTGCAACAGGACGGCGTGGTCGGCCCGGAAACGTGGTCTGCACTGGGCGCGGCCGAAGCGGTGAGCGTTCAGATCACCGCCAACGGCGAGTATCGTTTGCAAGTGGACACCGAGCGCTGTGTCCTCTATGTATACAAGTCTGCACACCTCGTCAAAACGTTCAGCGTTGGCGTCGGCACCGCGCTCAATCCAACGCCGCTCGGAGATTGGAAGATCACGCAAAAAGCGCTCCACCCAGGCGGCCCGTTCGGAACGCGCTGGATGCGGCTGAATATTCCGTTCGGCGGTTATGGCATCCACGGCACGGACAATCCGTACTCGATTGGCAAAGCGGTCTCACACGGTTGCATCCGCCTGCAGAACAAGGATGTCGAAGAACTCTACGATCTGGTTCCGCTCGGGACGCTGGTCAAGATCACGGGCAAAGTGACGACCGCAAGGATCTTGCGCCTCGGTGTGACGTATGGAACCGACGTGATCGACGTACAGCGCATCCTGCAATCGCTCGGGTACTACAAAGGCGATCTCGACGGGCTCTACGGCACGGTGACGACGGCGGCTGTGCGCTCGTTTCAAGCGGACAAAGACCTCGTCGTCGATGGGATCGTCGGACCGCGCACGATTGAAGCGTTGATGTCGAACATCGATGAAGCGCTAGGCGGACGAAACCCGTGAACGCAAAAAAAGCACCTGCACGCCAGGAGGCGGTCAGGTGCTTTTGGCTCGCGAGGCCGAAACTTCGCGCAATGTATCCACATCGGGTTCGAGTTGCTGGTGTTCGAGGACGCGCAGGAACGCGTCGACGGCTGGTGTCCAGAATTGCGTGCCTTTGCCCTCATCCAAGATGCGGGCGGCTTGATCCTTCGACATCGCGTTGCGGTAGGCGCGGTTGCTGGTCATCGCGTCATAGGCATCGGCGACGGCTGTGATCTTGGCAAACAGCGGAATCTGTTCCTCGATCAGCCCGAACGGATAGCCCCGACCATCAGGGCGCTCGTGGTGGGACAGGACGATCTCCAGCATCCGCTCACGCTCCGAATCGTTCAGCAATTGCGAAGCTGTGTAGACACCGCGCAGCAATTCTTCGCCGATCACCGGATGTTGCTTCATGATGTCATACTCGTCAACTGTTAATCGATCTGGCTTGTTCAGCACATGGTCAGGGATGCCGATTTTGCCGATGTCGTGCAACAGTCCGCCGAGGTGGATCACTTTCAACTCCGCTGTAGACATGCCGAGTTCCTCAGCGATGTACACCGCGTATTGGGCAACGCGTTCGCTGTGCCCAGCGGTATACGGGTCGCGTTTCTCCAGACTAGAGGCGAAGGCGAGCAACACTTGCTGGTTGGCGTGTGCGATCTGTGTGTTCAATGCCTTCAGTTCCTCTACTTGCACCTCAACTTTGCGGTCTTGCTTGATCCCGACTGTACGCCAGTAGTAGAGACCGACGATCGAGGCGATCGTGACGATGTCGGCAGTGAAGCGCCAGAGCGGTCTGACTTCCACGACCGAGGTGTAGGAGGTCGCGATCACATAAAGCGTCAGGTAGATCGAATCCATCAGCGCGTACTTCAACAATACGCGCTTCCAATTGCCAACGCGCAGCGAGATCTGGAACAGGAGGCTGGAGACGAGCACGGTCGTCAACTGTGTGAGGAAGACGGTGATCGACATCGTCAGGAACAGCGTCAACGGTTGGTGTGTCGGCATCAACCGCTCGAACGTACCGAGCACGAGATAGACGGCAAGCGCCTGTGCTGCGATCAGGATCAAGTTCAACGGACGGTACTTCATTTTTTGGCGCAGGCGCATGAAGGAATAGATGGCGATGTAGCACAGGGTGGTGAAGGCCAGCATCACCCAACCCCCGACCCACATCGAAGCGACGAACAACAGCGCGTGCCCGTCCTCGCGGAATCGGCTCTTGCCGACCGGGATCACATAAAATTGTCGATAAGCAAATACGGACAAAATGGCGAATGTGAAAAAGGATAAATACATGGAGCCTCCCCCCAAGGAGTCCGAATCAGATGTCTAGGGGAAGTATTCGCCGGAATTGTTATAATTCCTTCACTTGACTACATTCTAGCTCAAAAAAGGAACGGGGTGCCTTTTAATGCGCGGCGGACGGTGATCTCGTTTTTCTCTGTGATCTCAGTGCGGCGCGGGATCGGGGTAAACAGATCAGCCGGATCGAGGAACGTCGTCGGCAAGTCGACGGGCGCTTGTGCTTGCCAGCGTGCCAACCAGTTCGAGGGTACGTCAGCAGGCAATGGCGAGTCGACGATCTCCGCCCAGAGCATCGTCCACGCACGGGGAACCACCCGCCAGATGTCGTATCCGCCGCCGCCGATGCCGACCCAGCGTCCTTCGCACAGCTCATGCGCCAGTTGGTGTGTCAATTTCGGCATGTCGCGGTAGATGCGCGTCGTCGCGGCGAGATGGGTCAACGGGTCAAAGCGGTGCGCATCGCAACCATTTTGGTGTACGATCAGGTCCGGTTGGAAGGCTGTGAGCACAGGAACCAGCACATTTCGCACCGCCTGCATCCAAGAATCGTCCTCGGTGAAGGCTTCAAGCGGTACGTTTAGCGAGTAGCCATATCCGCGCCCTTCGCCGCGTTCGGTGAGTTCGCCGGTGCCAGGGTAGAGGTACTTGCCCGTCTCATGAATCGAGATCGTCAACACGTCTGGATCTTCGTAGAACAACCACTGTACACCATCGCCGTGGTGGGCATCGGTATCGATGTAGACGACGCGGGCGTTGTACTTCTCCCGGACATGGGCAATCGCCACGGCGATGTCGTTGTACACGCAGAAGCCGGATGCTTTGGAGCGGTGGGCGTGGTGCAGGCCGCCTGCCAAGTTCAGCGCGTGCTGTACTTGACCGGACATCACCAACTCTGCCGCCAACTTCGTACCGCCGCAGATCATCGCAGACGCGTCATGCATGCCAGGGAAAATCGGCGTGTCCTCCGTGCCGAGCCCCCACGCCGCGAAGTGATCAGGATCGGCGCCTTCCAAGGAAGCGCGGCGCACCGCTTCGAGGTAGCGGGCGTCATGCACGCGCAACAGGTCTTCCTCCGTCGCGGGGACAGGCTGCACGAGGTGGCTTGCGTCGAGCAGTCCTAACTCCTTGATCAAATCGACGGTCATGAGGAGGCGCTGCGGGTTAAACGGATGTTCCTCGGTAAATTTGTAGCGCGTGAAGTCTTCGGAGAAGACAAAGGCGCTTTTTCCAGTAGACATCCCCGTTACACCTCGCCCTCGTCGAGGGCGGACGGATGTTGCACGACGCGGTAGCCGGCGTTCTGGATGTCTTGAATGAAGCGACGCGGGTCCATCGTGCCGATGCGGAACACGATCGTCTTGCAGCCCTCGGTTGTGCTGGGAAAGACCATGACGGTCGAGGCGTTGATGCGGCGAGCGCGCAACAGGTCGGCGATCTCAGCGAGCATGCCGGGCTTGTCAGGCAGTTCGACTTCGACGCGCGATGTCGGCGCATGCACACCCATCATCTCGACCAAGTTGTGCAGGATGTCGCGTTCAGAGACGATGCCGACCAGTTGGCCTTTGGAGATGACGGGCAGGCATCCGACGCGGTTTTTGTAAATCGTCGAGGCGGTGTCCTCGACGAAGTCGAGCGGATGGCAGGTGATCACATCCTGCTTCATCCATTGTTCGACAGGCGTGTCTGGCGAGTGGGCAGCGTCGCGCAGGTCGCGGTCCGAGATCAGGCCGACCAGCTTGCCGGCTGTGACCACCGGGAGATGGCGAATTCGATGCTTTTTGGTGATTTCATAGGCGTCTCGCACAGTGGCGCCGGTTGCGACAGTCAGCACGTCACGGGTCATGATCGTTTCTACTAACATGAGCAGGTCCTCCCAATTCACAGGTTAGAACAGATGGCGTCCGGTGAAGCGAATCTCGTGGAAGCGTTCGATGGAAGCTTGATCGACGCGGGTGCCGATGCGGGCCATCAGCATGTTGGCTGGGTGTGAGCAGATCTCTGGATCATCGGTGGCAAAGGCTTCCATGCCGACGGAACCCATGATTTTTTTCATGACTTCCTTGTAGTCCCACACGGAGATGCCGGTGGCGTCCAAGTCCCAGTGCCAGTAATATTCGGTCGAGATGACGATGTAGTCATTCATGTTGTCGTCTTGAAAGGATACGTCGAGCAGTCCCTTGGCGACGCCGCCAGCGCGGTAGGGGGCGGCGACCTCGATCGCGCCGAGTTCCAGCAGGTTGGCAAGTCGAGCTTCTGACCAGCGTTCCATCGGATCGGGGTAGAGATAGGTCACATAGCCGACGACCTGATCTCCGAAGCGAGCGAGGACGATTCGTCCCTCGGGAAGCGCGGCGATGTCGACCAGCGCTTCTTGTTGGCGCCCGGCGGGGCGGAAGGCTTTGAGGCCTTCGTGGAAGGAGAGGGCAGCCAGTCGTTCAGCTGGCACCGGACCTTCGAGCACCAAGTCGCCAGCCTGGGTCTTGAGGGTTTTTGATGCGTAGGTTTTGGGATGGTTCATTTGAGGGGTCACCTCCATCGTTCGATGGTTTTATTATACAGGAAAACAAGAGTGAAACCTGTTGTTTGCGCTTTCATTATGTTACAATATTCTGCAAGTTAGTCGAAAAGGGGGAAGTCTTGTCTATGACGGAAATGTCGAAAGAGCGGGTCGACGTATTGACCGCTGACCACAACCTGAAGGACTACGCACAAGCCTATGAAACGTTCAACTGGGCCGATGTGGAAAAGGAGTTTTCGTGGGCGACCACCGGTAACGTCAACGTGGCCTATGAGGCGATTGACCGTCACGTCGACAACGGACGCGGCGAACACGTGGCGCTCTACTACAGCGATGCCACCCGCGATGAGCAGTATACATTTGCAGAGTTCAAAGCTCTGTCCAATAAATTCGGTAACGTTTTGAAAAAACACGGCGTGAAAAAAGGGGACCGCGTGTTCATCTTCATGCCGAGATCTCCGGAATTGTACGCGGCGCTGTTGGGCGCGGTCAAGATCGGCGCCATCGTCGGACCGCTTTTCGAAGCCTTTATGGAAGGTGCGGTGCGCGACCGCCTCGAGGATGCTGCTGCGATCGCCATCGTCACCACGCCCAAGCTCAAGGAGCGCGTACCGGTCGCTGAACTTCCGGCGTTGCAACACGTGTTCCTCGTCGGGGCAACAGGGGAACTGGCGGACAGGGAAATTTCCTATGAGACGGAGATGCAGGAAGCGTCTGCAGATCTTGACATCGAGTGGGTCGACCGTGAGGACGGGCTCGTCCTGCACTACACTTCTGGCTCGACGGGCAAGCCCAAGGGCGTGCTGCATGTACACAATGCGATGATCCAGCATTACCAAACCGGCAAGTGGATTCTCGACTTGCGCCCGGATGATGTCTTTTGGTGCACAGCAGATCCAGGTTGGGTGACGGGCACCGCATACGGCATCTGGGGCCCGTGGCTGCAGGGTGTCTCCTCTGTCGTGCGCGGCGGTCGCTTCACGCCAGACGACTGGTATGCGACACTGGAGCGCTTCAAAGTAACCGTCTGGTACTCCGCACCGACCGCGTTCCGCATGTTGATGGGCGCAGGCGACGAACTCGTGAACAAGTACGACCTGAGCTCGGTTCGCCACATCCTCTCCGTCGGAGAACCGCTGAACGCCGAAGTCGTGCGTTGGGGCATGAAAGTGTACGGCAAGCGCATCCATGACAACTGGTGGATGACCGAGACGGGTGGGCAGATGATCTCCAACTATCCTTCGATGCCGATCAAGCCAGGTTCGATGGGCAAGCCGTTCCCAGGCATCCATGCTGCGATCGTCGACCACGAAGGCAACGAACTGCCGCCGAATACGATGGGCAACCTCGCGATCCGCGCACCGTGGCCGTCGATGATGCGCCGCATCTGGAACAACCCAGCGAAGTACGAGGAGTACTTTGGCTTGAAACCGTGGTACATATCGGGTGACTCGGCGTATATGGATGAGGACGGCTACTTCTGGTTCCAAGGTCGCATCGACGATGTGATCAATACGTCGGGTGAGCGAGTGGGGCCGTTCGAAGTCGAGTCGAAGCTGGTCGAGCATCCGGCGGTCGCTGAAGCTGGTGTTATCGGCAAACCAGACGCACTGCGCGGGGAAGTGATCAAGGCGTTCATCTCCTTGCGCGAAGGCTACGAGCCATCCGACGAACTGATCGCTGAAATTCGCGAGTTCGTGAAAACGGGCCTCGCTGCACACGCAGCCCCTCGCGAGATCGAGTTCCGCGACAAACTGCCCAAGACTCGCTCTGGCAAGATCATGCGCCGCGTGCTCAAAGCCTGGGAGCTGAACCTGCCGACGGGCGATCTGTCGACGATGGAAGACTAGATCGTCGCGAAAAAGCATCTCTCCGCACGTGCGGAGAGATGCTTTTTTTCTCTGAGGCGGGTGGGTAAGAAAAAAGTTTTTCGGAATCCTGAAACCTAATGGGGGTTCCGTCGTATTACCTAGCATAACCAAATGACATGTACACTTTAGGAGGTTGTTTATAAAATGGCACTTTTCAAGCGATTGCGTGACCTGACGATGTCGAACATCAATGCACTGCTGGACAAAGCAGAAGATCCGGTGAAAATGCTGGAACAATACTTGCGCGATATGGAAGAAGACATCCAAGACGCAGAAGTCGCGGTCGCCAAACAGATCGCGGTCGAGATGAAACTGAAGCAACAGCACGAAGAAGCGCAAGAACTGGTCGAGAAGCGTGAGCAACAAGCGCTGATGGCGCTGGAGCAAGGCAACGAAGACCTCGCGCGCCGCGCACTGGTGGACAAAAAGGCGGTAGCTGAGAAAGCATCCGACTACAAGCAACAATACACCAACGCCAAAGCAACTGCGGATGATCTGCGTTCCCGTCTGTCTGAGATGAAGGACCAGTTCATGGAGATGAAAAACAAAAAAGACACGCTCAAAGCTCGCCACGAAGCGGCGAAGGCACAAAAGCAAATCAACGAAGTCATGTCTGGATTCGGTACCGACAACGCAGCCAAAGGCTTCTCCCGCATGGAGGAGAAAGTGTTGCAAGCAGAGGCGGAAGCAGAGGCGTCCAAGCAATTGTTCGGCTCCAGCCGTTCGCTCGACGAGGAGTTCAAAGAACTCAAGAAAAACTCCGTTGACGTCGATGATGAACTCGCAGCGCTGAAAGCGAAATTGGGGAAATAAGCAGCAACGAATGTAGGTGAAAAGGCTCGCTCCTGTAAAGGGGCGGGTCTTTTTTGCTTGCGGGAAGATAATTTTGTTAAAGCTATTGTTTACAATCGAAATCGGGTGCTAGAGTAGAGATAACACGTTTGCTCCGACACGCGAGCCCTTTAATTGGCGCACCACGGCTTCTCTTGGGAGTCACCACTTTATCGCGAAGGCAGGTGCCCACCACTCATGCAACACGCGTACAATCCCGATGCTCCGATGAACCAATTTCAGTTCTTCCAACTGCAATCCATGCTCCAAAACCTCCATCAAACGGTCGTCGCCAACCACCAACAGACCCAGCTCCAATTCGACCGCGTCGACCAACGATTCGAGGACTTGGAACAAAAAATGGACCAGCGCTTTGAAATGGTTGACCAGCGCTTCGAGGAATTCGAACAACGGGTCGACCAACGTTTCGAGGAATTCGAACAAAGGGTCGACCAGCGTTTCGAGGACTTTGAGCAGAGAATCGGCCAACGCTTTGATGTCTTAGAAACCAGTGTCGATGCTCTCGTGCTCATCATCGTTCCCGCATGATCTGCGCAAAAAAACACCCTGTGCACACGACTCGCGTGCAACAGGGTGTTTTTTTACAGATCGGGCAGTTCGGCGCTGGGGGGATGGGCGAGGGAATCGGTGAATTCCGGATTCTCATCGAAGAAACGGTGGTTGGTCTGCTGCCCCGGTTGCCACGGGGTGGACTTCCCGAGTTTTTGATCCAAGAATACAGTCGCTCCGTATGGTCCATCCGGAAACTCTTCCGGCACCAGCGTGTTTTGCATGGACTGCACATACTCCAACTCTCGATCCACGAACTCCTTGCGCTTCGGCGTATCTGCCATTCCATCCACCTCCCCTTCTTAAGGAAGTATGAACCCCCTCCCCTCAACTCATACTGAGAAACAATGCCTGCACAGAGAAGGGATGATCACATGCCAGCCACCCAACCGCGCAAGATCTCCACCACCCTGCGCGACAACATGGACACCCTCAACCGCGAACTTGGCGTCGGCAAGAGCTTCGACATGATCTGCCGCGAACTCCACTACGCTGGACGTGATTTCGCGCTCTATTTCATCGACGGATTTGCCAAAGATGACATCATGAACCGCATCATGGAACACCTTGCCAACCTCCAACCACAAGACCTCAGCACCCAACAGATCAAACAACTGGTCCAAACCCAAATCGGCTACCTCGAAGTCGAAACGGTCGACAACCTCGAAGATCTCAAAACCAATGTCCTCTCCGGTCAACTGGTCTTTCTCATCGATGGGCAAGACAACGGCATCCTCATCGACGCCCGCACCTATCCGGCGCGCGGGCCGGAAGAACCAGATCTTGAACGCGTCGTCCGTGGCGCCCGCGACGGATTCACGGAGACGATGTGCTTCAACATCGCGCTCACCCGCCGCCGCATCCGTGATGATGGGCTGCGCATGGAGTATGTCCGCGCCGGCGCTCGCTCCAAAACGGACATCTGCGTCTCCTACATCGAAGACATTGCCAACCCTGACCTCGTCGAATTGATCAAAAACAAAATCAGCGAGATCGAGATCGACGGCCTCCCAATGGCGGAAAAAACGGTAGAGGAGCTGGTGTTTGGCCGCAATTGGAATCCGTACCCGCTCGTTCGCTACACCGAACGACCCGATGTTGCGGCCGTACACTTGCTAGAAGGCCATGTGTTGATCTATGTGGACACTTCGCCGAGCGTCATGATTACGCCGACGACATTTTTTCACCATCTCCAGCACGCCGAGGAATTCCGTCAGAAACCGATCATCGGGGTTTTTGTTCGCTGGTTGCGGTTTGTCGCGATCTTGATGTCGATTTTTCTGTCCCCATTGTGGCTGGGACTCGTTTCAAGCCCGAGCATCGTGCCCGGTGCGTGGCACTTTTTGCTCCCAGACAAAGTTCTCACGATCTCAGTGTTCTGGCAATTGCTCGCCGCCGAATTTGGGTTGTCGCTCCTGCGCATGGCTGCTGTGCACACGCCGAATCCGCTGGGGGCCGCCCTGGGTCTCGTCGCCGCGCTGATGATCGGGCAAGTGGCGATCGACGTCGGCTTTTTCACCAACGAAGCGGTGCTGGTCACCTCGATTGCGGCGATCAGCACATTTGCTACCCCTAGCTACGAGTTGGGACTCGCCAATCAGATAGTGCGCATCGGGATGCTCGCCCTCACCGGACTGTTCGGGATCTGGGGCTTCCTCGCCAGCGTCTTGCTCTGGTTGGTGTTGATGGTCCGCACCAAAGCGCTCGACACGCCGTATTTTTGGCCGTTGATTCCGTTAAACCGTGCGGCGCTGTTTCATGTTTTGTTGCGCCCGCCTGCTGGTTGGAAAGCCTCGCGACCGAAAATCCTGCACCCTAGTGACGACACCCCCAATTGAGAAAAAAAGCCCTGCCGTACGCATGCGGCAGGACTTTTTTGACTAGGAGTCGAAGTCGACGAAATGCGCACAGACCGAACGAGAGGACTGAGTGGATGAAGCAAGCGACCGAACAAAACTTTGCAACGCTGATTGAACACGGCGTGGTGCTCGCCGATTTTCACGCCTCGTGGTGCCCCCCGTGCAGCAACCAATTGGAAGTGCTCACACAGATCGAGCAAGAAACAGCCGACTTCCTCACCCTCATCCGCGTGGACATCGACCATTGCGGGCAACTGGTGCACAAGTACGGTTTGTTGAGCGTTCCAACTCTGTTGTTGTTCCAAGAGGGACGGGTCGTAGAGCGCATCGTAGGCGTGCAGAGCAAGAAAGTGCTACTGGAGTTGATCACCCCGTATTTGCTATGATAGGGGATACGATACTAGAAAGCGGGTGATCCGCCACATGGACTTTCGTGAGCGAATCCGTGAAAAACTAAAATTACTGCCTGACAAACCAGGCGTGTACCAGATGAAAAATGCAGATGGCGAGATCATTTACGTCGGCAAGGCCAAGGTCTTGAAAAACCGCGTGCGCTCGTACTTCACCGGGAGCCACGACGGCAAGACCCAACTGCTGGTCTCGCACATCGTCGACTTCGAATACATCGTGACCAACACCGTCGTTGAGGCGTTGGTGCTAGAATGCAACATGATCAAGCAATACAAACCGCCCTACAACATCATGTTGCGCGACGACAAGACCTATCCCTATATCAAGATCACCGGGGAAGAACATCCGAAGTTGGAAATCGTCCGACGCGTTGCCAAGGACAAAGGCAAGTACTTCGGCCCCTATCCGAACTCTCAGGCCGCCTATGAGACCAAGAAATTGCTCGACCGCCTGTACCCGTTGCGCAAGTGCAAGACGCTCAAGGACAAAGTCTGTCTCTACTACCACATCAACCAATGTGTGGCCCCTTGTGAGTTCAAGGTGGAAACGGAAACCTACCAAGGGATGATCAAGGAGATCACCCGGTTCCTCAACGGTGGGCACCGTGAGATTGCGGATGGGCTCCGCGAGCAGATGATGCAGGAAGCAGAAAACCTCAACTTCGAACGAGCGAAGGAATTGCGCGACCAGATCGAGGCGATCGAGCGCGTCATGGAGAAACAAAAAGTCACGATGGCCGACACGGTCGACCGTGACATTTTCGGCTATTACGCCGACAAAGAGCATATGTGCGTGCAAGTGTTTTACATGCGCCAAGGCAAATTGATCGAACGCGATGTCCAGATCTTCCCGTACCACGGTGAAGAACGCGAGGACTTCCTGTCCTACATCACGCAATTTTACGTCGACAACGCCGACTTGCCCAAGGAGATCATGCTCCCGTATGAAGGCGAGGAAGCACAAGTGCTGGAAGAGTGGTTAAAAGGCGTGCACGTCAAAACCCCTCAACGCGGCGACAAAAAACAACTGGTCGAACTGGCTTGTGAAAACGCCAAGATCGCGCTCCATGAACGCTTCAAGCTGCAAGAGCGCGACCAAAACCGCACGATCCGTGCGATTGAACAACTTGGCGAAGTGATGATGATTCCCGCTCCCCGCCGCATCGAAGCGTTCGATAACTCGAACATCCAAGGAACGGATGCTGTGGCGGCGATGGTGGTGTTTGTCGATGGACAACCGTTTCGCAAGGACTACCGCAAGTTCAAGATCAAGACGGTCGTCGGACCGGACGACTACGCCTCGATGCGCGAAGTCATCCGTCGACGCTACACCCGTTTGTTAAAAGAGCAGCAGCCCCTGCCGGATCTGGTGCTCGTCGACGGTGGGCGCGGGCACATCAACGCGGCGCTCGACGTGTTGGAGAACGAACTTGGGCTCGACATCCCGGTCTGCGGGCTGGCGAAGGACGACAAACACCGCACCTCGCAGCTATTTTTAGGCGAAGACCCAACGCCGATCCCGATCGATCGCACCTCACAGGGCTTTTATTTGATGACGCGGATTCAGGATGAAGTGCATCGCTTTGCGATCACGTTCCACCGCGAAACCAAGGGGAAAAACGCGTTCCGCTCTGTGCTCGACGACATTCCGGGCGTGGGCGAGAAGCGTCGCAAGGCCTTGCTCAAGCACTTCGGCTCCGTGCAGGCGATGAAGGCCGCCTCCGTGGAGGACTACCGCCAAGCCGGCATCGGTGACAAGTTGGCGCGTGAGATCTTGAGTTTTTTGGCGCAAGCATGATATACTAGCCGAAGTTTCATAGATCCTCATCTCTCAACGAGGTGAGTAGAGGCGCGAATACATCATGAGTACGTGCGAGGAGAGACCGGGATCTCGATGAATCGCAGGGAAAGGGACATTCGCCGAAGCCGAGGTGGTACCGGATTACCTCAGGCTGGGTCTGCATTGAACAAGTGCAGGACTGTCACGTGACGGACCTCAACCCGTCGTCACGTGGAGGACTATCTCACAACTTGGGGAGACGAGGGACGCCGTACGTCTGTGATCAGCCGTAGGAAGGATGTGTCCTTTCTTACGGCTGTTTTTGTATAGGTGGCCCACCCGCTCATCTCGATTGTGACAGTCAGCAGGGACTAGAGACAAGGAGTGGAGTACGATGGCATTGATCGTTCAAAAATTTGGCGGTTCTTCTGTGGCGAACCCAGAACGGATTCAACGCGTTGCGCGCCGCGTCGTGGAAACGGCCGCAGCAGGTCATGGAGTCGTCGTCGTCGTGTCGGCGATGGGCGATACCACCGACCACCTGATCGACTTGGCGCGTCAGCTGACGAGCAACGCGTCTGCACGAGAGATGGACATGTTGCTGTCCACCGGTGAACAAGTTTCGATCGCGCTGCTCGCGATGGCGGTGCAGTCGCTTGGACAGGATAGCATCTCCTTCACCGGCGGTCTGGCGGGCATTCGCACCGAGGCGGTGCATGGTCGCGCTCGCATCCAGAACATCGACCCGGCGAATGTCCACGAAGCGATTCAAAACGGCAAAGTCGTGATCGTCGCAGGTTTCCAAGGTATGTCCGAGGACGGATCGATCACCACGCTGGGACGCGGGGGGTCGGATACGACAGCGGTCGCGCTCGCTGCGGCGCTTGAGGCAGATCTCTGTGAAATCTACACCGACGTCGACGGTGTGTACACCACCGATCCGCGCGTGGTGAAGGCCGCGAGCAAAATCTCTGCGATCTCCTACGACGAGATGCTGGAACTGGCGAACTTGGGCGCAGGTGTCCTGCATCCGCGTGCAGTCGAGTACGCCAAACAGTACAACGTCGCGCTGATGGTGCGATCGAGTTTCAATCACAATCCAGGTACGCGAGTAGAGGAGGTCGCAACAATGGAACAAGGGAAAATTGTACGGGGCATCGCCCATGACATGAACGTGGTGAAAATCGGCTTGGTCGGGGTGCGCAGCCGCACCGGCAACCTGAAACGCATCTTCCAATCGCTCGCTGAACGCGCGGTCAATGTCGACATCATCGTCACATCTGTCGTCCATGACGAGCAATCGGACATCTCCTTCACGATCACTGGAGATGACCTCGAAGTCACCGTCGCCACGTTGCAGACGGAGTTCCCGGAGGTGCAACTGTCCGTGGAGCAGAACCTCGCGAAAGTCTCGATCGTGGGCGCGGGCATGATCTCCAATCCAGGCGTTGCAGCGCAGATGTTTGCCACGCTGGCGGACGCAGGCATCTCGATCAAGATGGTCTCCACTTCGGAGATTAAAGTGTCCACCGTCGTCGATCGCGATCTCGCGCATGAGGCTGTAAAATCCCTGCACACTGCGTATGGTTTGGACAGCGCTGCAGAAGCGGTTGTTTCCGGATTGAAGGAGTGACACGCTTGACACGAACCCTGCATTCGTGGTACAAAATAGGAAATTAAATACACACTCTTATCCAGAGCGGCGGAGGGACTGGCCCGATGAAGCCCGGCAACCTCGTTTGTTACCCACACAAGCGAAGAGGTGCTAAATCCAGCAAGCGTGTTTGTTGTAGACACGTTTGGGAGATAAGAGGCGGAACCCTTGCTGATAGGACCCCCTCTTTGATAAAAAGTGGGGGTTTTTTACGAATTCAGGAGGGGATCACATGTCATTGCTCGTACAAAAATTTGGCGGCACGTCTGTCGCCAATCCAGATCGCATCCAAAAAGCGGCGCGCCGCCTCGTGGAGACGTGTCAGGCCGGACACCAAGTGGTCGCTGTCGTCTCTGCGATGGGGCACGCCACCGATGAACTTTTGCAATTGGCGGGGCACTTGTCGGCGAATCCGTCTGCGCGAGAAATTGACATGTTGCTCTCGACTGGGGAGCAAGTCACCTGCGCGCTGATGGCGATCGCTGTTCAACAGCTGGGCCTCGAGAGCGTTTCGCTCACTGGCGGTCAAGCGGGCATCCGCGCCGAATCTGAGCATGGGCAAGCGCGTATCCAGAGCATCGACCCGACGCGGGTCCATGCAGAGCTTGCGACAGGCAAGATCGTGGTCATCGCCGGATTCCAAGGGCTGACGGACGAGGGGGAGATCGCGACGCTGGGACGCGGGGGTTCGGACACGACAGCGGTGGCGCTGGCAGGCGCGCTTGGAGCCGATCTCTGCGAGATCTACACCGATGTCGACGGAGTGTATACGACCGACCCGCGGCTCGTGCCCGCTGCCAAGCGCATCCATGAGATTCCCTATGACGAGATGTGGGAATTGGCGCGGCTGGGCGCGAACGTTTTGCACCCGCGGGCTGTGGAATCGGCGCGCCGACATGGGGTGCCGGTGCGCGTGCGGTCGAGTTTTGATTATGAAGACCCAGGTACGCTGTTGCAGCGCGAAGTGCCCTGCAACGCGGATGTCCGCGTCTACGGCCTTGCCCTCGACCTCGATCTGCAGGAACCGGACGTGGCAAAAGTGTCGGTGGTCGTCACCGACTCCACGCACATCGCGAGCGTGCAAGCGCACTTGTCTGACTGTTTCAACCGAGCAGGCATCGTCGTTCATGACACCTTCACGACTCAACGAGGCATCTCCTGTCTGGTCGATCGGAGTTGTGCGCATACGTCGCTCCAAGCGTTGCATACCGAACTTGGTCTCGACGCAAGGGTGCTCTAGAAAACGCGCGCATAATTTTGAGACGCTCAAGCGTACCCTGTTAGAGCTGTGGAGTCTTGAAATCTTACTATAATTCTATAATTGAAAAACTCTTATCGAGAGCGGCGGAGGGACTGGCCCGAAGAAGCCCGGCAACCTCGTCTGTACCCACAGACGAAGAGGTGCTAAATCCAGCAGACAGGTACTTTTTTGACTTGTCTGGCAGATAAGAGGTGGACTGTACACATACAGGACCCCCTCTTGTTGCGACAAGTGGGGGTCTTTTTTCATGCAAACAAAGGAAAGGGTGGATGGTGAATGACGGTGATCGAACAGTGTCGCACGCGCGTGTTGCAGATTCCGGAGTTGCGCTTGGAGAGCGGGGCCGTGTTGTATGAGGTGGACGTCGCTTATGAGACGTATGGGGAATTGGATGCCAGCGGGAGCAATGCCGTGCTGGTCTGCCATGCGTTGACGGGGGACGCGCAGGCCGCGAATTGGTGGGACGGCGTGTTGGGGCCCGAGCAAGTGTTGGACACTGCGCGTTACTTTCTGGTCTGTGCGAACGTGCTCGGCGGTTGCAACGGCTCGACCGGGCCGCAGTCGGTGAACCCAGCGAGTGGAAAGCCCTATGGAAGTGCGTTCCCGACGATCTCGATTCGCGACATGGTGCACGTGCAACATCTCTTGCTCCAAGCTCTTGGCGTGCGGTCGCTGCACCTCGTCATCGGTGGCTCGATGGGGGGCTTGCAGGCGATCGAGTGGGCGGTCAGCTATTCGTCATTCGTCCGGCACTGCATTCCGATCGCGTCTGCCCAGCAGCTTTCCGCGCTGGCGATCGCCTATAACGACACGATGCGCACAGCGGTCACCAACGATCCCGCTTGGTCTGGCGGCGATTACTACGGAGGCACGGGTCCGGTGCAAGGATTGGCTCTGGCGCGCAAGATCGGCATGATCACCTACCGTTCCTATGAATTGTTTGCGGACCGTTTCGGCCGTGAGACCGCTCGGGACGAGTGTTACCAGATCGAGAGCTACCTCGACCACCACGGGCAGAAGTTGGTCAACCGCTTCGACGCGGGCAGTTACCTGTGCTTGCTGAAGGCGATGGATCACCATGACATCGGGCGCGGACGAGGTGGATTGCAAGCGGCTCTGCAGCGGATCACAGCCAAGTTGCTCTGGGTTGGCATCGACAGTGACCGTTTGTACCCAGCAGTCGAACAGCGCGCCTGCTACGAGGCGCTACGAACGGCTGGTGTGGACTGCGAGTACGCGGAGATTCGCTCTGTGCACGGACACGATGCGTTCCTGATCGAATGCCAGCAGACGTCGCAGATTGTCAAGCGTTTTTTACAACAAGTGGAGGGATCGAGAGATGACAATTGAGAAAAAAGGCAGCGTCCGCGTGGCGATCTTGGGCTTGGGAACGGTCGGAGGTGGGGTCTACAAGACGATTCAGAACAACCGGGAGACCATTCGAAAACGCACGGGCTACGAAGTGGAGGTCACGGCGATCCTCGTGCGCGACTTGGAGAAGGAGCGCTTGCTCGACATCGACCTCGCGCTCTTGACGCAAAACCCAGAGGATGTGCTAAACGGGGAACTCGACGTGCTGATCGAGGTGATGGGGGGCTTGGAGCCAGCGAACACGGTGATCTCACAGGCGTTGCGCTCCGGTCGCCACGTGATCACGGCGAATAAGGAACTGATGGCGAAGCACGGCGCTGAGTTGCTCGCCATCGCGGAGGAACACGGCGCTCATCTATTATTTGAAGCGAGCGTAGCGGGGGGCATCCCGGTCATCCGCATGTTGCAAGGCTATCTGACCGCCAACCGCGTGAAGGGAATCTCTGGCATCCTCAACGGAACGTGCAACTACATTTTGACCGAGATGGCGCGCACAGGGCGCGAGTATGCGGAGATCCTCGAGGACGCCAAAGCGCTTGGGTATGCCGAAGCGGACCCGACGAGCGACGTGGAGGGCTATGATGCCGCCTACAAGCTCGCGATCTTAACCAACCTCGCCTACGATGCCAAAATCGATCTGAGGCAGATCGAGCGCGAAGGCATCACCGCCTTGCAAGCGGCCGATCTCGAACTGGCCGATCGGCACGGCTATGCGATCAAGTTGATCGGCAGCGCCCGCGAGTCACAGGGGGGTCTGCAACTCTCCGTGCGCCCTCGTCTGTTGCCCAAATCACATCCGTTGGCAAACATCAACGATGTGTTCAACGCGGTGACGATCCAAGCGGACGTCGTCGGCGAATTGACGTTCTCCGGGCGTGGGGCGGGCGAGTTCCCGACAGCGAGCGCGGTGATCGAGGACCTCACGGCGCTGCTGACTGGCGAAAGTGCGATCCGCCGCCCTGTGTGGAAGCGCATCGTCAACGAGGGTGTATATGAGCCGAACACGCAGCCGGGCGCTTGGTACGTCTCGTATTGTTGTCGCCCCGAGGCGGCTCAACAGATCGAAGTCGAGTGGCTGTCCGCGATGTTGACACAGCGTGCGTTTGTCGCCTCGCGTGAGGCCGTGCAACTGGCAGATGGTGCAGTCAGGCAAAGTTGGTTGGTTGGGGGCGTAGGAGAGCAGGAAGTACGGGTAAGTCTACAATGGCTCTACAAAACAGGGGCAGAAGCGACCACAGCGGTGCTCCTGCCAGTTGAAGGGGAAATTGAACCGGGTGTAGAATGGAGGCAACCTGTTTCTTCGCTTGTCGAAGAGACAGACTCCGTTCGGCATGTTTTGTAGCGCGCCCGACACGCTCGTGTGCGGAGGTCATGCTACAGAGGCATGACCTTTTCTTTTCTGTCCATACTAGTGGATATTGGGAATTCGATGAATCGGTTGAAAGATTGTTTGCGCAGTTGAGATTCGACAAACGACGTCGAACTCTGTCAAGATTGACAGTTTCTTGACATTGCTTCTGCCAAAACAGTACAATTTATAAAGCGTGCGTAGGATCGGGTATGTGATAGATTGCACGTACCGCAGTAGCACGGCCGTGTGAACACGGCTATTTTTGGAAGGAGGATCTTATGTGGCAAACCAACAAGTAAACCGAGACTTTCTGTTCCGTCGTTTGCACAGTTTGCTCGGCGTAGTACCCATCACTTTGTTCTTGTTCATTCACTTGTTCACGAACTCGTTCGCAACCAAGGGTGCGGAAGCATTCAACGACAAGGTTGGGATCTTGGAAAGCATTCCGTTCCTGCCGATTGTTGAATTCGTTTTCATCTTCTTGCCGTTGCTGTACCACGGTGTGTATGGCATGTACGTCGCGTACACCTCTGGTTACAACGCATCGAAGTACTCGTGGGGTCGCAACCTGATGTTCACCCTGCAACGCACTTCCGGTGTCATCACTTTCATCTTCATCATCTACCACCTCTGGACCACTCGTTTCAGCGGAGACAATCCGTCGTTCGACATGGTCGCTTCGATCGTCTCCAGCCCGCTGCAATACTGGTTCATGATCATCGGTACCGTCATGGCTGTGTTCCATCTGGCGAACGGTCTCTGGGGCTTCTTCATCCACTGGGGTGTCACCGTCGGCCCGCGTGCACAACGCGTGTCCGCATATGCTCTGATGGGCCTGTTCGTCGTGCTGTCTGGCATGGGCGTCGCTGCGCTGATGGCATTCCACGGCTAGTCGAACGCCAACCGCACTAAGGGAGGAAATGCAATGAGCAACCAACGCATCATCGTCGTCGGGGGCGGCCTCGCAGGTTTGATGGCGACCATCAAGAGCTGTGAAGCAGGCATCCCGGTTGACTTGTTCTCGTTAGTACCCGTTAAACGTTCCCACTCTGTCTGCGCACAGGGGGGCATCAATGGCGCTGTCAATACCAAGGGTGAGGGTGACTCTCCGTGGGAACACTTTGACGATTCCGTCTACGGTGGCGACTTCCTCGCGAACCAACCGCCGGTCAAGGCGATGTGTGATGCCGCACCAGGCATCATCCACTTGATGGACCGCATGGGCGTCATGTTCAACCGCACCCCGGAAGGTCTGCTCGACTTCCGCCGTTTCGGTGGCACACAGCATCACCGCACCGCGTTCGCGGGCGCAACCACCGGCCAACAGCTGCTGTACGCGCTCGATGAGCAAGTGCGCCGCTTCGAATCCCAAGGTCTCGTACAGAAGTACGAAGGCTGGGAGTTCCTCACCGCGATCCTCGATGACGAAGGCGTGTGCCGTGGCATCACCGCACAGGACCTGCGCTCGATGGAGATTCAAGCCTTCTCCGGCGACGCCGTCATCCTCGCGACCGGCGGCCCAGGCCTCGTATTCGGCCGTTCGACCAACTCGATCATCAACACCGGTACTGCAGCGTCCGCTGTGTACCAACAAGGTGTCAAATACGCAAACGGTGAGTTCATCCAGATCCATCCGACCGCGATCCCAGGCGATGACAAACTGCGCCTGATGTCCGAGTCGGCTCGTGGTGAGGGTGGCCGCGTGTGGACGTACAAGGACGGCAAGCCGTGGTACTTCCTCGAAGAAAAATACCCGGCATACGGCAACCTCGTCCCGCGTGACATCGCGACCCGCGAGATCTTCCACGTCTGCGTAGACCTCGGCCTCGGCGTCAACGGCGAGAACCAAGTCTACCTCGACGTCTCGCACATTCCGAAGGAAGTTCTCGACGTGAAACTCGGCGGCATCATGGAGATCTACGAGAAGTTTGCTGGCGACGATCCGCGCAAAGTTCCGATGAAGATCTTCCCGGCGGTTCACTACTCGATGGGCGGCATGTGGGTTGACTTTGTCGATGACCCGAAAGCAGGTCGCTTCAATCAGATGACCAACATCCCAGGTCTGTTCGCAGCCGGTGAGTGTGAGTACCAATACCACGGTGCAAACCGACTGGGCGCGAACTCGTTGCTCTCCGCGATCTTTGGCGGTATGGTCACCGGTCCGTCTGCTGTTCGCTACGCCAAAGGACTCAAAAAGTCTGCGGCCGATCTCGACAAGTCGGTGTTCGAAACCGAGCGCACCAAGCAAGAGCAGAAGTACGAGTCGATCCTCAAGATGGAAGGCACGGAGAACCCGTACCAACTGCATCGCGAACTCGGCCAAGTGATGACCGACAACATGACGGTCGTTCGTTACAACGACCGTCTCCAAAAGACCGACGAGAAGATCGTCGAACTGATGGAGCGCTTCAAAAACATCGGTATGGCTGACAAGTCCAAGTGGGAGAACATGATGGCACCGTTCACCCGCCAACTGTGGAACATGTTGGAACTGTCCCGTGCGATGACCGTCTCCGCGCTGCTGCGCAACGAATCTCGTGGGGCTCATTACAAGCCGGACTTCCCGGAACGCGATGACGAGCAGTTCTTGAAAACCTCGATTGCCGCTTGGTCCCCGGATGGCCCGGTCATCTCCTATGAAGATGTTGACGTCTCCCTGATCAAACCGCGTCTGCGCAACTACGCCAAAGACAAAAACGCATAAGAAACTCGTTCGAAAGGAGGAGACTGACATGAGCAAAAAAGAAATTCATCTGATCATTGAGCGCCAAGACCGTCAAGACGGCCAACCGTATACGGAGGAATTCCGCATCCAGTACCGTCCGAACATGAACGTCATCGCGTGTCTGATGGAAATCCAGCGCAACCCGCAGGAAGTGAGCGGCAAAAACGTCGCTCCGGTCGCTTGGGAATCGAACTGTCTCGAGGAGATCTGCGGGGCGTGTATGATGGTCATCAACGGCAAGCCGCGCCAAGCGTGCTCCGCCCTCGTCGACCAGTTGGAACAGCCGATTCGCCTGAAGCCGGCGCGCACCTTCCCGGTTGTTCGTGACCTCGTCATCGACCGTAGCCGCATGTTCAAGGCTCTGCAACGCGTGAAGGCATGGGTGCCGATCGACGGGACCTACGACCTCGGCGCAGGCCCGCGCATGGCAGAGCGCGACCGTCAGTGGGCGTACGAGCTCTCCAAGTGCTTTACCTGCGGCGCGTGTGTAGAAGCATGCCCGAACGTCAACGAACGCACCAAGTTCATCGGTCCGTTTGCGATCTCGCAAGTGCGTCTGTTCAACACGCACCCGACGGGTGAGATGCACAAGGAAGACCGTCTCGATGCCCTGATGGGCGAGGGCGGCATCCATGAGTGCGGCAACTCGCAAAACTGTGTGCAGGTCTGCCCGAAAGGCATTCCGCTCACGACTTCGATCGCTGCGATGAACCGTGCGGTCAACCGCCACGCGTTCTCTTCCTGGCTCAAGCGCTAATCACGAAAAGACCATCTGACAGAATTGTCAGATGGTCTTTTTTTACTCGTCAAGTCTTGTCGAAAGTGCTCGTCTAGCTTATAATGATAAAATAAGTGTCCTTCTTAAATATTACTGTTCCGTATGCATGAGCTAAAGGGGATGTGGTAACCATGCACGCACAGATCATAGTTCCGTTTCTTGAGTCTGCACAACAGGTTCTTCAGATGATGACACCCGCAGCAATGAACCCGGGAACGGTGACATCGGCGGCCCCCGACCTTCAGTCGCATCATGTTTGGATTCGCATTGATTTGAAGGGACACATGGAAGGCCAAGTGGCTTTTGGCCTCTCGCCGGAGATGGCAATCAAGATCGCCTCTGCCATGATGGGCGGATTTGAATTGAGTTCGTTTGATGAGATGAGCCAGAGTGCCGTTGCAGAGCTGGCGAACATGATTTCTGGCAACGCCTGTATGCAACTGTCTAACAGCGGGATGAACTTTGATATCACGCCGCCCACAGTTCAAGTGGGCGATACGCTAACGCAACCCCTCCACGAGATCGCTTATGCCGTCCCGTTGGAACTCCAAGAGATGGGCATCATGGAAATCAAATTGCTGGTCGCCTAAGACGGGCATATAAGTGTTCAGTAGGTCTTTCTCCGGAAAGGCCTTTTTTGTTGCACCATACGCCCTCCCCACTTCATAAGATAACCTGACTGTATCCCTACTACCTTGACTTCATGACCCGAGCAAGGAGGGATCGAGAGTGACAGCGGGCAAGGACACGCGAGGAAAATCCCTACTCACCATTCGTGAACGCGAAGTGTTTGAGCTACTCGTTCAAGACAAGACGACCAAGGAAATTGCGGACCAATTGTTTATCAGTGAGAAGACGGTCCGGAACCACATTAGCAATGTGATGAAGAAGTTAAACGTAAAAGGACGCTCACAGGCAGTGGTCGAGTTGGTACGACTCAGGGAATTGCAGATCTGACTGCCGCTCTCCAACAAAAAAACCGTTGAGATCAATTGATCTCAACGGTTTTTTTCGTATTAGTTCGAGCTCAGTGCTGCTTTTCGAGCTTCGAAGTACGGTTTGATCTTCTCCGCTGCGAAGCCGCCAGAGATGACGACCGCTTCGACGCCCGGGCCGTGTACGCCAGCGCCGCAGAGGTAGAGACCTTTGACCGGTGCGTTGGTGTTCGGGAACTTGCGGGCTTTGCTCGGACGGATGTTGTAGATGGAACCGCCGTAGGTGCGCATGTAGTTGAACGCGGTTTTCGGCGTGGAAATTTCTGCCCAGAGCACGTTGTCATGCGCTTCTTCGTCGATCTCTTTCAGGATGCGCATCCCGACTGCCAGAGCTTTTTCCTTGAAGTCTGCGTACTCTTCCTTGCTCATCGAGGTGAAGCGCTCCAAGTCTGCCGGTGCATTCAAGTTGATCGTGATCTGGCCTTCGCCTTCAGCAACCAGCGACGGGTCGTGAGTCGCTGCGGAAACGTAGGAGCAACGCGGGAAGGTTGCGCCGATTTCCGGTGCTTCGATCGGCTCTTTGAAGTAGTAGGTGACGATCGCATCGTGCGGGAACGGCTTTTTCAAGATCGCTTGGAAAATGAAAGCCGATGCAGACGGGATCAAGGTTTTGATCTTCTCTTGGTACTCTTCGGTCAGGTGCTCAACGCCGAGCAGGTTTTCGTACATCATGCGCGGGTCGATGTTGGAGATGACGATCGGCGCATAGTACGTACCCTTTTTGGTTTCCACACCTTTGACTTCGCCATCTTCGACGAGGATCTTGTCAACGGTGACGGAGCTTTTCGCGACGCCGCCGTACTCACGGAACTTGCGAACGAATGCATCAGCCAGACGTTGCGAACCGCCTTTGACACGGTAGCCGCCGACGATGAAGTAGCCGAGCAGCGGGAGCATATCAGAGGTCGGGGTGTCTTCATTCAAGTCGCCGATGAAGTGCGACAGGAGCGAAACTTCACGGTGCAACATCGGATCTTTGAAGTGTTCGCCCATGAATTCGCCCCAGGTCGTCGTCATCAGGCGGTAATTGTGCGGATGCAGTTCCGGGTAGCTCATTTTTTCTTCATCGGTTACCGGGCGCGGGGTGATGCGATCCGGTTCGAAGAAGCTGTATTTTTCTTCGTAAGCGGCTTTGGTGAAGGTGAAGAACTCGCGGATCCCTGCTTCTTCGTGCGGGTAACGGGTGCAGAGGTCTTCGACCCACGGGCCGAGTTCGTTCGGCAGTGTGATGTAGTGTTCGCCGAAACGGAAATGGAAGCTTGTCTTCAGGAACTCCACTTCTTTCCACATGTCATGGCGGGTCAGGAAGTGGTTCGGAGCGCCGAGGTGGCCGAGACCGGAAATGGTTTCTACGCCAGCGTCGAAGTGGTATTTGCCTTTGCGCACGTAGTTATGCGTCGCGCCGCCAAATACATAATGTTGCTCGAGCAAGAGTACTTTCGCACCGGATTGAGCAATCTCGATCCCTGCGGTCAGGCCGCCGATGCCCGAACCAATGATGATGACATCGTATTGGTCGTCCGCTTGCGGAACTTCCGGCAACACGGTCGGTTCCCATTCAAGTTCTGGCGAGCTTGCAACGGTATAACCTTTCATCGCTTCTTGAACTTGCTTGTAGATTTCAGCAACCATGCCGATTTGTTGCGGGGAACCTGCCGGCAATGCTTGCGCCATTTCAAGAGCACCCTTCAACCGTGCATCGTTGGTAAATTGAGCGACCTGCGTCAGAAATTCGATCTGTTCTTGCAACTGATCCATAGACATTCCATGACCTCCTAGATTGTGGGTGATGTTTGGAATCGCTCTCATGTTGTAAGGTTTTTTGTTAAACTCAACTTACAACATTTAGTGAAGTAGACTTCGCATAAAAATATACCATAGAGGACGGATGGGTGTAAATAAAAATACAACGAAAAAAAGTATGTCTTACTTTATATTACCTTAGAATTGTTGTGGTGTTTGGTTCGTTCTTGTTTTAGTTTTGTTATCGCATCTGATAATCAAATTTTCTATTAGGATATTGAAATTTAATTTCCTGTGTGATACAACTACAAATATGATGATGTAAGGACAATTAAACGGTTCCGCATGGTCGATTGATACGGGAAAGGGGGTGACCTTCATGAAATGGGTGAAAACCGAAGTGCAAGTGCGTTTCAGCGAATGTGATCCCATGAACGTCGTCCACCATTCTAATTATTTTGTTTGGTTTGAGATGGGGCGGATCGAATTGGCGCGTGCTGCGGGTATCTCGTTTGCGCAATTGTCGGAGGAGATCTTCCTGCCGGTGATCGACATTCGAAGCCAGTTTAAGGACTCTGCACGATACGGACAGACGGTGATCGTGGAGACGGCACTGGAGCGACCGACGAAGGCGATGCTGGACTTTAAGTATCGTGTGTACCGTAAAGTCGGGCGTCAGTTGCTGGCCACCGGAGAGTCCAGACACGCGATGACCAGTTCCAAAGGTCAATTAATCGTCCGCATACCAGCTGAAGTACAGGAAAAAATCGATGCATTTCTCGGAGGGATCGTATGAAGACCGCGTTTATCTTCCCAGGTCAAGGTACACAGGCGGTCGGCATGGGCCGCGACTTCTCGCAGCGTCACCCCGCAATTTTTGGTGAACTGTTCGAAGAAGCGAACGACATCCTGGGATTTGATTTGAAAAAACTCTGTTTCCAAGGGCCGATCGAGCAACTGACAGACACTGCGGTTGCACAGTCGGCGATTTATACCGTCAGCGTCGGCGTGTTCCGACTGTTGACACAGGAAGGGTTCAGACCTGATGTAGTGGCGGGGATGAGCTTAGGGCAGTTTGCTGCAATCGTAGCATCGGGCGCGCTGTCTTTCCAAGACGGGTTGCAGATTGTCAAGCGACGCGGCGAATTGATGTCCGCGGTGAAGGAAGCCGGCGATATGGTCGCCGTCATCACGCTGAATGAACAACTGATGCAACAGGTCAAAGAGATCGTGACGACGCTTGGTGGGAACATCGGCGTCGACAACTCACCGACGCAGGTCGTGCTCTCCGGGGCAGCGACCAAGATGAAGGAATGTTCAGAGGAATTGGGCACGATCACCGGCGTCAAACCGCGCCATCTGCGCGTCTCGCAAGCGTTCCACTCCCCGCTGATGCTGGAAGTGGAAGACGAACTGATGGATTACGTCTCGCAATTTGAACTGAAAAATCCGACGATTCCGATCTTGCTGAACTGCGGCCCGTCGTTTGGCGAGACCGCACAGGATATCTTCGACGATATTCGTGGCCAATGTACGAGAACGGTGCAGTGGCGCAAGTCGGTGGACAAGCTGGCGGAACTCGGTGTGGAGACGCTGGTCGAAGTCGGGGCGAGTCGCACGTTGATCGGACTGCTCAAAGCGTGGCAAGGTCTGAAATGGACGACCAACACCACCGATTCGACCAGCAACTATATGCGCACTGTCAAAACGTTAAAGACACAGGCGCAAGTCGTAAAAGGGTAAGGGGGAGCTTTGGGTGGATCAAGCGCGTATTGCAGTTGTCACCGGCGGCTCGCGCGGGATTGGACGCGCAGTCGTAAAAGACTTGGCGGCGAGCGGTGTGACTGTTGTCTTCACCTACAACGGCAACCAAGCAAAAGCTGAAGACGTCGTTCGCGAGATTGAGGAAGCAGGCGGTCAAGCGGTCGCCATCAAGTGTGATGTCTCCCGCGAAAAGGAAGTCAAGGATTTGTTTAAGCAAGTCCGCACCTCCTATGGCAAGTTGGACATCCTCGTCAACAACGCCGGGATCACCAACGATGGATTCGTGGCGATGATGAGCGAGGCCAAGTTCGAAGAGGTATTGAAAGTCAACCTCGGCGGGACCTTCCTCACCACCCGCGAGGCTGTCAAGTTGATGATGAAACAAAAGTCGGGCGTGATCATCAACCTCGCCTCGACCACCGGAATCTCCGGAAACAAAGCGCAAACGAACTACGCGGCCTCCAAGGGTGGCATCATCTCCTTCACCAAAGCGCTGGCCCAGGAAGTTGCTGAACATAACATTCGTGCCAACGTCGTGGCACCTGGCTTTATTGAGACTGACATGACGAAGGGCATGGACCAAGGCGTGCTGTCGAGAATGCTGGAATTGATCCCGCTGCGTCGCATCGGCAAGCCGGAAGACATCGCCTACTTGGTCACGTTCTTGAGCTCTGACCGCGCTTCGTACATCACGGGCAAGGTGTACACCGTCGATGGCGGCATGGTGAATGGCTAATTCATACGAATAAAATTCCGAATCAAAGAGAGGGCGAAACCAGATGTTGCTGACCTATGCATCCGTAAAAGAGCAAGCGGAGAAACGCCGTGAACTGACCAACCGTATCAAAGCGATCATCGTTGAGCGTCTGAGCCTCGATATCGAGCCAGAATTGATCACTGATGACCAACCCCTGTTCGGCCGTGGCCTTGGCCTCGATTCGATCGATGCACTGGAATTGACCGTTTGCATCGAGGACGAATTCGGCGTCACCCTGTACGATGACAACATGGAAGTACTGGGTTCGATCAACAAGCTTGCCGACTATATCACGGAAAACATGGAGTGATCGAACAGTGAAAACGTTGATGACCGCGGATGATATCCGCAAATTGCTTCCGCACCGCTGGCCGTTCCTGTTGCTTGACCGCATCATCGAACTGAAACCAGGCAGCAGCGGCACCGGTTTGAAAAACGTCACGGTCAGCGAGCCGTACTTTGAAGGGCACTTCCCGACCGAGTCGATCATGCCGGGCGTGTTGATCATCGAAGCGCTCGCACAGATGACCGCCGTCGTGGCTAGCACCGGGGCGATCGAAGCTGCCAAGCAGGCTGGGAATACGGACGATCTGGACGCAGCAGGTCGCATCGGCTACCTGGTCGCCATCCGCGACATGAAGTTCATGAAGCCGGTCGTGCCGGGCGATCAACTGGAGCTAAAAGTTTCCTTTGGCCGCGCGGTTGGCATCCTGACGATGGTCAAAGTTGCAGCGTATGTCGGCAAGGACAAGGTCGTCGAAGGCACGATCTCCGTTTCGCAACGTCCGGACTCCGGCGCCGAAGCGTAAGCAGGGGGGACTTCACCTATGTCGACCGCGTCGACCACTGAGACCAGTACGCAAGACCGCATCACGATCTCTCCCTGCGGTCGGGAGGAAGCGGTGCGCATCACCGCTTTTCTCAACCAATTTGCGTTTCACAACCGCGTGGGATCGGGTTCGACCCCGCCGGGGGAAATGCTGAAGCCAAGCGACGTCGAGCGTTTTTTTGACGAACAGAACATCGCGCTGTTCATGGTCATGGAGTACGACCAAGACATCATCGGCATCTTGTACTTCGCCAATCGCAACATCCAGATGATGTGCGAGGACAACGCGATTTTTGCGGTGGAGCTGTTGATTCATCCCGATTTCCGCCAAGGTCCGCTGACGGGGAGGTTTTTCTCCGATGCGGCGGTGCGCCTGTTGCAGATGGGGTACGACTACATCGATGCGACGGTGTACATGACCAACCAATCGGCGCTGGCGCTGTACAAGCGTATCGGGATGTACCGCAGTGGCCGCGAATACATGGTCAACGACGGTCAGATCAAGCTGCGCAGCTACCTGCCTTACTTGATCAAGTACATCCGCGATGGACTGAAAAATGTCCGCCAAGACATCAACGACCGGCTGGCGCAAGTCGGCTGGAAAGGGATGGTCAGCTCCGACAATGTCCGCAGCGCGGAGGATGATACGATCCGTGTCCACGGCATGCAGGTGATGGAGAACAAGTTCCAGTTCGGTGACCGCAAGTATACGTTTTGGCTCGACCTGCGCACCCAGCGCGTCGTGATGATGGAGAGCCCGTATGTGCGCTTTTTCCACCACGTTGTGAATTCGCCAGAGCTGGTGATCGGACAACAGGCGCAGGTGCGCTTCGAGTGCCAGAACTTGACGGAAGAGCCCGTCACGGCGAAGTTCCGCACGTGGCTGGGCGGCGAAGAGATGCTGTACAGCGAGGGTCTGACGGAGCGCGTGCTGCAACCGGGTGAGAGTGTCACTTGGGAGGAGCCCCTGTGCTTCGGAACCGCTGGCAACGTCCCCTTGCGCACGGAGCTGAATTTCGATGTGATGAACTTCGACTTTGAGACGCTGGTGGAAGTCCGCCCGCAAGTCTCGATGTCCTGTCAGATCGGCTCGTTGCTCAGCGGCGAAGTTTGTGAAGGGCACTTGGTGCTGACCAATAACTCGACGCGTGAACTTCAAGGGCTGTTGCTCCTCGACAACCTCGAACCACACCACGTGTTGGTAAGCGGTCTGGCCACGCGCTCGGTGGTGTTGCCAGCGGGTGGGACGGCAGAAGTTCCGCTGTCGGTGACGGGCCTGCGCACGGGTCTAGGTCGATTGCAGGCGCGGTTGTTTGCCAAGGAAGGCGGGGAGTGCGGCTCGCAGGAACTGCTGGTCGCCGTGACCGCTCCGAACAAAACGGTGCGCTACGAGCGCGGCGAACGCTACCTGCTGGACAGCGCGTGGCTGTCTGCACAAGTCGACCGCCGCACTGGCAACCTGTACCTCTACGACCGCCAAACGGGCGCCGAACTGGTCCTGGAAGCCTGGCCAGATCTCGGATTCCCGTTCCAAAACGGCATCCGTGAGTCGGCAACTCGCCAGCTCGAACTGTTGGAGGACGCCAATCCGAGTGCCTTGTTGGTCAAGGAAACGCGCCGCGACGGTCGCACGCTCGTCCGCCGGATCTCGTTCACGGAGGACCGCCAGTTGCGCGTCGAGGATTACACGCCCGATCAACATCCGCTGAAACTCTATCCGTTCTGCCTGTTGCGGGATACGTCAGTCTCGATTCCGCTGGCGGACGGCACGGTGCACAGCACGGTGGTCGACTCGGTGTTCCCGTATGGAATGCTCGATTACGAATGGGTCAACGACCTTGAGTTCCCTGCCAACCCTGAAGGGTATGCAGCGAACTGGACCGCGTTTGAAAGCCGTGATGTCACCGTGGGCATGATCTGGCATGGCGATGTGCGCAGCGTACACTACGGCCAACGCTTCATGCCTGCTCTGACTTTCCACAGCCGACCGAATGGCAAGCCCGTCAAGGCATTTTGGAAAACGCAACCGCCTGTGGCGGTGCATGCTTACGTCCTCGGCTACGGAGGCGCACGAGAAATCGAGCGCATCTGGCAAGCGCAGTCTGGGCAGGTTGCCCCGAGCTTGCCTGTACACGACCGCGTGGAGCTGACGATCCTCTCGCCGTCGTTCCTCCCGAACGACGCGACGCCGCAGACTTTCCGCGTTGGCGTGACATCCCGCCTCATGAAAAAAGTCGACGGCACGCTCACGCTCCGTCTCCCCGCGCTCGACCATGAGCAATCCGTGAAACTTGACGGGCTTAGCGCGAGCGCCGGGCAAGAGATCGCCTTCGAACTGCCGCTGCTTGGCGAGCAAAACGTCGTCGACGGTGTGCTCGTTTTTGCAAACGACACGCGCGGCCTGCACATCGAGCAGACGTTCGTGCTGACTGCGCTCCCTGTTGAGCATGAAGTCGACGTGCGGACCAAGACCTCTGGCGGCCAACCGGTCTTCGAACTCGACAACGGCGCGTTGACGCTGACGGTCGCCCCGCACTTCCAAGGTGCGGTGACGAGCTTGAAGTACAACCGCCACGAGATGGTCTCCTCGAACTACCCGAAGTTGAAAAACCACGGGACGAACTACAACGCGCCCTGTGGCTTCCATCCGCAATGGCTACAACAACCGGTCAATCCGATTCACCACGGGGTGCTGTTCTATGACATCCACTCGAAATCGTTCGTCGGGGAGCCGATCGAACGGGAGGACAACGGCCAGACTTGGCGCGGTGTGCGTTGTGTCGCTGATGGCTGTGAAGTGGACTACCTGTTGTTGCCGGGCAGCCCGATTCTGCGCATGGAGATGCGTGGGGAGGGAGTCAACCTCGGCTGGCAACTGTTCTGGAACGGACACGGGGAGAAAAAATCGGCGAAGACGGTGCATTACTGGAACCACCTCGGTCACCATCAGTTGACCGAAAGCCGCAACTCCCGCCGTGTGTACGGCGAGTCGCGGATGGTCGTGGAGCTGGGCAAAGGTCACTTTGCCGCCGCTTGGTCACCGCAGGCGGACGCGTTCTTGACGGCGATCGAGATGCCCGACAAAGGCTTGCAACTTGCTGTGGTGCAACCGCATGACAAACGAACTCATACGATCTACGTGGCTTTCTGCCAATCGAAGGAAGACGCGTTTCGCTTTTTACAACTTTCGCACAAGTAAGAGAGGAGCCTCTACCTAATGAAAACGTCCATCCTGACTCAAGCAACCAAGCAACAAGGCACCCTGACCGAAGTAAACGGCTATGCAGTTGTGTCCACCTACTCCACTGAAGGTGCTGAATATGAGGCACTGCGCAACGGGGTCGGGCTCTACGACCTGTCTGCTGTCGGCAAATACCTCGTCAAAGGCGACGAGCACGTCGAATTCCTGAACCACCTCGTCACCAAGGACATCGAGTTCCTCGACGTTGAGAAAACGATCTACACCTTGCTCCTGAACGAGGAAGGCAACGTGATCGACGCGGTCACCCTCTACAAGCGTGAAGAAAGCATCCTGATCGAAACTTCCGTACAAGGCCGCGATGCGGTCGGCGCATGGCTGGAAGAGCGCAAAACTGGCGATGTCGAGATTGAAGACCTCTCCGATGCGCTCTCGATCCTCGCAGTCGAAGGCCCGTACTCCTGGAAAGCGGCGGCTGGCCTGATCGACTTCGACATCTCGTTGCTTCCGTTCCAATCCTTCGTGGAAAATGAAATCGACGGCGTGCAAGCGATCTTCTGCCGCAACGGTGTGACCGGTGAGTACGGCTACAAAGTTGTGATCGAATCGGAAGCAGCTGCGGGCGTTTGGGAAAAACTGCTCGGTCATGATGCCTCGCAATACCCGGTGCAAGCGGTTGGCCACAGCACCTTGGAAGTGGCGATGCTGGAAGTGCGCCAACCGAACGTCGCGGTCGAAACCGCCGATGTGAACGTGTTCGAATCCTGCTTGGAATGGGTCGTCTCCTTCTACAAGGAAGACTTCGTGGGTCGTGAAGCGCTGGAAGCGAAGCGCGGCGAAGGCGTCAACCGCCGGATCATCGGCTTCTCTGTCGAAGCGGGATCGCTTAGCGAGCAAGACTCGATCGTGCTCGAAGACGAGACGATCGGCACCGTGCTGCAAGTGCGCGACTCCGGTTTCCTCGGCAAAAAGCTCGGCCTCGCTCTGGTGGATGAACTGTTCGCCGTCTCGGGGATCGCGCTGGAAGCGACAAACCAAGCGGGTGAGCGTGTCACCGTCCAAACCATCTCCTCTCCGTACATCCTGCCGAAGTCTTGGGCTATCAAAATCGCATAAGAACGGAGGGACTGGGAGCACATGTCCAACTACAAGGACCGCATCGCGGTGACTGGCATCGGCATCATCTGCGCCAACGGCAACAACGTCGAGGATTTCTGGCGCAGTGTCACGAGCAACAAGAGCGGCATAAAGGTGGTTTCCTCCATCGATATGTCGGGAATTGACACCCAGTATGCGGGAGAGATCGACGGGTATAACCCGGCCGATCACTTCTCCCCGCAAGAGGTGCAGGAGTACGACATCGCAGGCCAGCTCTCGATCATCGCAGCTCGTGAAGCGGTTCAAGTCGCCAAGCTGGATCTGGCGAGCGTCGACCCGTATCGCGTCGGGGTGATCCTCGGCACATCGCTTGGTGGGATGCGCAGTGGCGAAGAGTTCCATGCGCAATGGATTCAGGAAGGCATCAAGGAAGCGGACCCGTCCTTGCTCTACAAGTACGTCATCCACATCCCGGTCGACAGCGTCTCGAAATCGCTCAAGCTCAAAGGCCCGAAAAGCGTGATCTCCAACGCTTGTGCGGCAGGCACGAACTCGATCGGCTATGCGGCAGATATCATCCGCAGCGGTCGTGCGGACGCGATGTTCGCCGGCGGTGTCGATCCGCTCTGCCGCCTGTCGATGAGCGGCTTCAATACCCTTGGGGCGTTGAGCGCGGAGCACTGCGCACCATTTAGCAAGTCGGAAGGTCTGAACATCGGTGAGGGTGCAGGCGTGCTCCTGCTGGAGCGCATGGACCTCGCGCTCGAACGCGGTGCGACGATCCTCGGTGAAGTGCTGAGCTACGCGCTGTCTGCGGATGCCTACCACATCACGGCACCAGACCCGGCCGGTGCAGGCGGCATGCGTTCGATGCGTCGCGCGTTGGAAAAAGCGGCGATCACCGAGCAGGATGTCGACTACATCAACGGTCATGGCACAGGGACAAAAGCGAACGACTCTTCGGAGCCGGTCGGTGTGCGCACGCTGTTCAAAGGCAATGTGCCGATGTCCTCGACCAAGTCGATGCTCGGGCACATGCTCGGCGCGGCAGGTGCAGGTGAAGGGGTCACCTCGATTTTGGCGATCAACAACAACTTCCTGCCGGCGACGATCAACTTCGACCACGAAGCGAACGGTTTCAAGGACATCGACTTTGTGCCAAACGAAGGTCGTCAAGCAGAAGTCAACACCGTCATGTCGAACTCGTTCGCATTTGGCGGCAACAACGCTTCGATCCTGCTCGGCAAGTTCGAAGAGCAACGCGAGTTGCCTTCTGTGCGTGACAACAAGCGCGTCGTGATCACCGGCCTCGGTGCAATCGCAGGGCAGTCTGCCAAAGCAGAGGAGATCTTCGCGAAGTTTGAAGCGGGTGAGCATGCGTTTACGGCGATCGACGAGTTCGATACCACCGAGTATGACGGTGTCAAACTCGGGTCGAAAATACCGGAGATGCCGTTTGAAAAACTGGTCAACCGTGCCCTGTTGCGCCGGATGGATGAACTCGGCAAGCAAGCGTGTGCGGCAACCAAGATGGCGCTCGACGATGCCAAGCTCAAAGTCGACACCAAAAACTCGGAGCGCATCGGCGTGCTGTTCGCGACCGGTACGGGCCCGTTGAAAACGGTTGAAGCGTTCAACCGCACCGTGATCTCCAAGGGTGCCGAACATGCGGAAGCACAACTGTTCCCGAACACGGTCATGAACGCGGCGGCAGGGCACGTCTGCCTGAACTTCAAGATCAAAGGCCCGACCACCACGATCACATCGGGCGGCACGGCGGGCATCAACGCCCTGTTCTATGCGACCGAGCTGATCAAGCATGGCGATGCGAATGCTGTGATCGTCATCGCGGCTGACGAATTCAACGAAACGATGATCGCGGGTCACTCCCGCGTGCCGGGCTACCTGAGCCGGGACATGATCAAACCGTTTGGCCAAGGTCTCGATGGCACGGTGATCGGCGGCGGTTGCGTCGCATACATCGTGGAGAGCGAGGAGTCCGCGTTGGCGCGCGGCGTTCGCGTCTATTCGGAACTCAAAGGCTTTGGCTTGACCTCCGATTCCTCCGGTCCTGGGCGCGTCAACCGCACGGGCGAGGAATGGGCGAAGTCGTTTGAATTGGCGCTGCAAGAAGCGGGTCTTGCCAGCGACCAACTCGACTATGTAGCGGCGGCGGCGAGCGGCAACCTCGTGTTCGACACGGCGGAAGCTCGTGCGCTCAAGCGGGTCGTCGGCGACAAAGTGCCGGTCAGCGCACCGAAAGGCTATTTCGGTGAGATGTTGGCGACGTCCGGTATGATGGGTCTGCTCAGCGTGCTCTACGCGATGAACAGCGGCAACATCCCAGGGATTCCGGGCTTGGAGCAGACGTTCACCGAAGCAGCGGGTCTCGACCTCGTCCTCGGCGGCAACCGTGAGCGCGTCGTCAACCACGCGCTGGTCTCCTCGTTCTCCTTCGGGGGCAACTATCAATCGGTTGTGGTCGGTCGTTACGAAAAGTAAATTATATAGTTTTAATGTCACTATTCTCCTCTTGCACCCGTTTTGTTAAAATAGGTGAAAGAGGAGTTTTTTTTCTAGAGGAGGAGAGGTCCGTTTTGACCCGCAATCTGTTGTCGATGTCGCTGTTGTGGTGGACGCGCATCGCCATGCTCATCGGCATCGCCGCCAGCTATCTATTCATGAGTGAGGACCTCACGCTCGACCAACGCAGATTTGTTGAGCTCGGCATGATGCTGTTCGCCGCCAACCATGCGTTGTATATGCTGTTTCCCAAGCGGTTTATCTGGATATTTACAGCTGACCTGTTGCTCGCCTTAGGATTTGGAGTGGCGATCGATCCGAAGGATCATACCTACCTGCTGTTTTACGGCATTGAGAGCATGACGTTGATGCTGATGACCAACCGCCGCCAAGTCGTGGTCTGGTGGTGTGGATCGGTGACGTTGATCTGGGCGGTGCTGGTCGGTGTGGAATATGTGCAGACGCAAGAGATTACGCTGTTCAGCAATTTGTTCAATTACGGATTTTTCGTATTCGCTACGGTGGTCGGCTGGTTGATTCGCTATTACCAGCAATCGCGACAGGAGTTTGCCAAATTGTACGAGGAACTCCGCGCCTATGCTCGTCAGGTCGAGGAGATGACCGCCGTGCGCGAACGCAATCACATTGCTCGTGAAATACACGACACCGTCGGGCACAAGATGACGGCGTTGCTCGTCCAATTGCAAGCAGGGCGCAAACTGCTCGAACACGACCGCGAACGCAGTCATGAGACGCTGTTGCACTGTGAGGAGTTGGCGCGGGCCGCGTTGCAGGAAGTGCGGCTCTCCGTGCGCACGTTGCGGGACGAAGAGACGGCAGCGCCGACCGTGACGGAAGCGTTGCGCCGCTTGTTAGCAGAATTTGCGAAAATGACCGGTTTAGAAGCGAAATTGATCGTACAGGGCGATCTCACGCTGATCTCGGCCTCGTGGCACCCGGCGATCTACCGCATCGTGCAGGAGGCATTGACCAACGCCAAGCGACATGGTGAAGCGCGGTCTGCAACGGTGTTGCTGGCCGGGGTCCCCGATTCGATCGTGCTGGAGATCTCCGACGACGGAGCGGGAGTCGCCCAGATCCAACCTGGTTTTGGACTGCTGAACATGCGGGACCGGGTGACGGAGTTGGGCGGTACGGTGCAGTTTACCAGTGTGCAGGGAGAAGGATTTCGGATCGAGGTCCGGATTCCGTTACAACAACAAGTGTGGAGATTTGGGGGAACGACCGCATGATTCGTGTGATGGTAGTGGATGATCAGCGCTTGATGCGCGATGGATTGAAGACGATCTTGAGCTTGGAGGATCAACTGGAAGTCGTAGGCACCGCCAGTGACGGCAGACAGGCGTTCGAATTGGCGAAGCAACTGCGCCCGGACGTCGTGCTGATGGACATCCGCATGCCGTGCGTTGACGGTGTGACGGGCACGCGTTTGATCCGCGAGCAATTGCCGGAGACCAAAGTGTTGATCCTGACCACGTTCAGTGACAGCGAGTTAATTTTTGAAGCGCTTGACGAAGGGGCGAGCGGCTATCTGCTCAAGGAGATGCCGACCGAGGAAATCGTCGAGGCGATCCATACCGTGTACCAAGGCGGGATGATGTTGCCGCCAGACATTACGGCCCAAGTGGTCTCTGAGTTGAAGCGCGTCCGTGAACAACAGGCGGCCTTTGCGTTGATTCCCGACCCTGCCAAGCAAGTCGTGGCGCAACCGGCGTGGATCGAGGAGCTGACAGATCGGGAGCGCGAAGTCCTGCGTCTGCTCGGCTTTGGTCTGAACAACCGCGAGATCGCCGACCGCCTCGCGATCACCGAAGGAACGACCAAAAACCATGTCTCCAGCATCATCTCGAAACTGCACCTGCGCGATCGTACACAGGCGGCGATCTATGCGATCCGTCACGGGATCACGCCCTTGGATTGTTAAAAAAAGACCGGAGAGCCCTGCGCTCCCGGTCTTTTTTTCCGACCCGGTTGGAGCATCGCCCGTTTCTGCTCGGGACACACTAGGGGCACAAACCCCGTGTGAAAGGTGGAACCCGGATGGAAACGCAAACCAACGTAGAGCACGCGATCCGCGATTTCAAGCAAGGTCTCGGTCGCTTCACGGAAAAGCTGCCCGATGTCGGCAACAAGTACATGGAATTCACGGCCGCCTGCTTCCGCGAAGGGGCGGTGTCAAGCAAAAACAAACACCTCACCGCATTGGGTATCGCGATCACAACTCAGGATGAATACTGCATCCTGTACCATGCCAAGGGTGCGCTGGACAACGGTGCGAGCGAGGCGGAAATCCTGGAAACCGTAGGTGTCTGCGCAGCTTTTGGCGGCGGTGCAGCACTGGCGCAAGGTGTGACTTTGGTGCAACAGGCGATTGAGCAGTTGAGCCCGCACTCACACTAGGCTATTTGGAGCGGTCCCAAAATCCCCGGCACGTGCGCGTGAACGGGGATTTTTTTAGTTGGCATGGGTGTCACGCTGTATAGGGTGGCGTCGCATCTTGGGAGCAGGAGTTTCGTCTTTCACTGCGAAGTAGACCGTGGGAGCGTGATTCTCGATGTTGTGTAAATGGATTCTCTGCCGCGTGCCCACTGAGGGGCGCGCGGCTTTTTCAAAAGCGCAGGAAAATTGGCAAGCGCTGCAGGGCGTCGACGGATTCGGCGGCCAGTGGGGCGGGTGGAATGCGGACGATGTGCAGGAGGCGTGCATCCTCGGCCTCTGGCGGGATCTGGCGGCTTACCAGCAGTTTATGGCGAATGTACACGATACGATTTTTGAAAAAAGCGACCAAGGCCGCACGTATGATACGATCTCCGTCACTCTGTATGAACAAGTGGAAGTGGTTGACCTGCCCGCAGGTTCTGTGTTGCGCGTGGAGTTGACGCCGGGGATTTCCTGCGCGCGATTGGCGGCCGACACGCTGCAACTGCCCGCTGATCTCGCGGGGGCGAAGCGCATCGGCCTGCTGGATACTTGGTCTGTGGAGGGAGGCTCCCGATGAGGCAGAACCCGATCATCCTCGTGGTGGAGGACGACGAATCGATCGCCCTGTTGATGCGGCTGTATCTGGAGAAGGAAGGGTTTGAGTTCGTCCATGCGGTCGACGGGGAGCAGGCGTTGCACTTGTACCGCCGCCTGCGCCCGAGCCTCGTCGTGCTCGACCTGATGATTCCGAAAATCGACGGACACGCCGTCTGCAAGCAGATTCGTCGCGAAGGCACCACGCCGATCATCATGGTCACCGCCAAGACGCAGAGTCAGGACAAGCTGCTCGGCTTCGACCTCGGGGCGGATGACTATCTCGGCAAACCGTTCGATCCGCCGGAGCTGGTGGCGCGGGTGAAAGCGGTGTTGCGCCGCAGCCAACCGAAAGTCGCCAAGCAACTGCGCTATGAGGGGCTGTTGATCGACCTTGACGACTATGTGGTGGAGGTGGACTGCGAACGGATCGTCCTGCCGCCCAAGGAGATGGACCTGTTGCATTTCATCGCTTCACACCCCAATCAAGTGTTCGATCGCGAGCACATCTTGGGCAAAGTGTGGGGGGCGGAATACGAGGGGGACAACCGCACGGTCGACGTGCATGTCAAACGCTTGCGTGAAAAAATCGAGCGTCCCGATCTGCCGTGGAGCATTCGCACGGTCTGGGGGGTCGGTTATAAATTCGAGGTGCAAAAGCCATGAAGCGCCTGCGAATTTTTCACAAACTGATACTCGTCATCCTCGGCATCATGCTGGTCACCGTGTTGGTGCTGAACGTGGCAGGGACGTATTTGTACCGAGGGTACTTTTTGCAGGAACGTCAAGCGTCGATGCTCGACCAAGCGCGCGCGATCTCGATCGTCGTCGGCAAGCGGATGGAGCGAGTCGAGCGCGACGACCCGTTTTCCAGCGGGCAGGATGCGACGTTTAACGCCGTCTACATCTATAACGCGGACGGCACGTTGCGCGTCGAGCCACCGGAGGAAAAGCGGCGCACGGCCCCGCCGAACGCTGCGTTTGTCGAGGCGACGCTGACCGGCGTGGAGCAGGTGCCAGAAGCGAAAACCACCCAACCGGAGTCGATGCAGGTGGGCGTCCCGATCCGGCGCGGCCCCAAAGTGATCGGAGCGGTGGTCGTGCAGGGAGCCGGGCTGGACCGGCACTTTGGCGGGGTGGACCGCGTGTTGGTGATCTCAGGCGTGATCGCCTTGCTCTGCACATCCTTGCTGGCCTTTCTGTTCTCGCGTTCGATCGCTCGCCCGCTGCAGGAGATGAGCGACGCGGTGCGACGGATGGCGAAGGGCGACTTTTCGCGCAAAGTCAAAGTCCGTTCACAGGACGAGGTCGGGGAACTCGCGGGGGCTTTCAACCACATGGCGGAGGAATTAGCGGCGTTGGAGGCGATGCGCAGTGAATTTGTCGCGCACGCATCGCACGAATTGCGCTCACCGTTGACCTCGATCCGCGGTTTTGTGGGTGCGATCCTCGACGGCACGATTCCGGTTGAGGAGGCACGACCTTTTTTAGAGCGGATTCACAAGGAGTCGGAGCGACTGGGGAAGTTGGTCGATGAACTGCTCGACCTCGCACGGCTGGAGAACCCGGAGCAGGAACCTCTGCTTGTGGAGGGCGAAACCTCGCTTGGCTTCGTCGTGCGCGAGGCGTTGGCGATGCTGGCGCCGCAGATTGAAACCAAAGGCTTGGTGTTGCACACCGAGTACGCAGATGTCACGGTGCAAGCCCCGGCGGAACGCGTGATCCAAGTGGTGATCAACCTGCTCTCCAACGCGATTCGCTTTTCGCACAAGGGCGGCACGATCACGATCCGCGTGTTGGACACGGGAACGGAAGGGCGTGTGGAGATCCTCGACCGAGGGATCGGAATCCCAGAGGAGGAGATCGAGCGCGTCTGGGAGCGCTTTTACAAAGTCGACAAAGCCCGCACGACCGATCAAGGCGGCACTGGACTCGGGTTGTCGATCGCCAAGCGAATCGTCGAATTGCTCGGCGGTCAAATCGGCCTCGACAGCGTCTGGGAGGAAGGCACGCGGGCTTGGATGTCATTGCCGAAACTGTGACAAAGTTTTGAAAAAAGCCCTTGCCGTCTCGGCAGGGGCTTTTGCATTCATATCTTGTTCATATCTTCTTGCTAGACTTACCCCTGTCATCATCATTAAGGGGGATTGCATTATGTCTGAACTCTCGCTGAACAAGAACCAGCAGGAAGTGATCCTGCCGAAGCGACGGAACACGAAACGAATCATCGCCATTGCCATCGTCGGGCTGTTGCTCGTCGGCGGCGGGGCGTATGCATATGAAAAAGTGGTAACGCCCAAGGCCACGACCGCCTCGTTCCGCACCTACACTGTACAACGCGGGGACGTGACGGAGACGATCTCCGCGTCGGGCACCGTGCAAGCGCCGCAGTCGATCAAGCTGAACGTCAGCGGCAACTCCAGCAAATTGACCGCGCTGGGGGTCAAAGTTGGCGACAAAGTGACGGCGGGACAAGTGCTCGCCCAGTTCGATGACGCCAACGCCAAAGCATCGGTGGCGCAGGCGCAGGCGAACCTCGAAGCTGCGAAAGCCAAGCTCACATCGGCTGGGAAAGGCTCGACTGCCGAGCAGATTGCCGCTTCGCAAGCCAGCCTCAGCGCGTCACAAGCGAAACTGACGCAGACGGAAAAAGGCCCGACCGCAGAAGCGATCGCGATCCAGCAAGCGACGCTTGAGAAGGCGAGACTCTCGCTGGAAGCGGCCAAGATCTCTTACGACAACCAAGTCAACCAATTCAACAACCGCACAGCCGCGTACCAAGCGGTGATCACGGCACAGAATAGCGTCAAGCAAGCGGAGATCTCCCTGCGTTCGGCACAGGCGGGCTACACGTCTGCACAAGCGAAGTTGACCACCGCACAAGCAGGTCCCTCGTCGGCGGCGCTCGCGGCTGCCCAAGCCGCCGTGCAGACGGCGACCGATCAGTTGGCAAGCGCAGTGTTCAATCGTGACAATGCAGCGACCGACGCGGCGAAAGTGGCGGCGGAGCAGGCCGTTTCGCAAGCGATGCAACAGATCGCCAATGCCAACAAGACGCTGACCGATCTGCGCTCCTTGCCAGACCCGACCCAAGTCGCGCAGGCGCAGGCATCGGTCGACCAAGCGCAGGCGCAAGTCGATCAGGCGACGCTGAATTTGAATAATGCCAAGCAGAGCCAGGACATCGCCCAACGCAGCTATGACGACCGCTCGGCGGCACAGTCGCAGCTCGACACAGCGAAAAACCAACTCGACCAAGCGCAGGTGTCTTACAACCTCGCACAGGCGAACTTCAAGCAATCGACGGCAACGCCCGATGAAGCCACCTTGCAATCCGCGAAGGCGGCAGTCGACCAAGCGAAGGCACAGTTGGGTCAGACTACGGCAGGTCCAGATCAAGCGACGATCCTGTCAGCGCAAGCGTCGGTGGCGCAGGCGCAAGCAACGCTTGATCAGCAAAAAATCGCGCTCGACGCGCTGACGATCAAAGCGCCGATCGACGGCATGGTCACGCAAGTCAACGGGGCGGTCGGTGAACTCTCTGCGGCGAGTACCCCGGTCGTCGTGATGAGCGACACGTCGGGCAATATGCAGATCACCGCGCAAGTCAACCAGACGGACATCGGCAAGGTCAAAGCGGGCGAGGATGCGGTGATCACGACCACGGCCTTCGCAGACAAGACGTTCAAAGGCAAAGTCTTGACCGTCTCGCCGGAAGCGACGACCGCCAACGGGGTCACCACCTATGCAGTTGTGTTGTCAGTCGATGCACAAGACTCACTGAAATCAGGCATGACCACCAGCGTGACGATCACCGTCGGTTCGCACACCAATGTGCTCTATGTCCCGACCACCGCGCTCAAGGAAGTTGGCGGGCGTGACGGTGTCTATGTGGAAACATCCACTGCGGGCGGGACGGCGGAGCAAGGAACTTCCACAGGTGGCAATAAGGGCAACGGAGCGAACGCTGGCAACGCCGCAGGTTCTGGCACCAACGGCACCAACGGAGCTGCGCGCAACAACCAAGGCGGCACCCGCACGGGAACTGGCAACTTTGGTGGCACCACCGTGGCAGCGGGCGCGAACGGCCAACCGCAAAATGCAGCGTTTAAAACGGTCACGATCGGTCTGCTGAGCGCCGACCGCGTTGAAATCACCGAAGGTCTCAAAGAAGGCGACAAAGTCATGATCCAACTCGATCTGCCGGCGACCACTGCCACAGGCAGCCGAAGCGGTGTCGGTGGACTTGGCGGCTTCGGTGGAGGCGGCAACTTCGGCGGGGGTGGCAACAACCGCAACAGCACCGGCGGGAACAGCGGCGGTACGAGCGGTGGCGGTGCACAAGGAGGTAAATAACATGCAACCTCTCATCCGCATCGAAGACTTGCGCAAGATCTATCACGTCGGTGATCAAGAAATTCACGCACTGAGCGGTGTCTCCCTGACGATCAACCCGGGCGAGTTCGTCGCGATCATGGGACCCTCCGGCTCCGGGAAATCGACGATGATGAACGTGCTCGGCTGCCTCGACAAACCGACGATCGGCGAATATGTGCTGGACGGTCATGCGATCTCCCAATTGCACGACGATGACCTCGCCATCATCCGCAACCGCAAGATCGGATTTGTTTTCCAGAGTTTCAATCTGCTCTCCCGCACCTCGGCAGTCGAAAACGTCGAACTGCCGATGCTCTACTCGGGCGTCTCCTCCAAGGAACGCCGCCAACGCGCCATCGAAGCACTGCAATCGGTTGGCCTCGGCACACGCTTGTACAACAAGCCCAACGAACTGTCGGGCGGGCAGCAACAGCGGGTCTCGATCGCCCGAGCGCTGGTCAACAACCCGGTCATCATCATGGCGGACGAACCGACCGGGGCGCTGGACACGCGAACCAGCGTTGAGATCATGAGTATTTTCCAACGCCTGAACGACATGGGCAAGACGATCATCCTCGTCACGCACGAGCCGGACATCGCAGACTATGCCAAGCGGATCGTGCGCTTCCGTGATGGGCGGATCGTCGAGGATGTAGACGTTCAGAACCGCCGAATCGTCGCAGAGATTGCGGTCGCGGCAGAAGAGGAGGCGATCTCATGAATTTCATGGAATCGATCCGCGTCTCGATCCGCAGCGTGCTGGCGAACAAGATGCGCTCCTTCCTGACCATGCTCGGGATCATCATCGGCGTATCCGCCGTCATCGCGATGGTCTCGATCGGTCAAGGCGCCTCCTCCAGCGTCACCTCGCAGATTCAAGGACTCGGCTCCAACCTGCTGATTGTCAGCCCTGGGCAAGCGTCGCAGGGTGGGATCAGACTGGGTGCCGGCTCCGCGAACACGCTGACGTTGAAGGATGCAGAGGCGATCGCCAAGCAAGAGTCTGTGGCGGGCGTGGCACCAGATGTCACCAAGCAGGCGCAAGTCGTCTACCGCAACCAGAATGCCTCGACCACGATTGAAGGGACTTCGCAGAACTACCCGGATGTGCGCAGTGCGAAGATCCAGTCTGGGCGTTTCTTCAATAAGTATGAAGTGCAAGGCCAAGCCAATGTCGCGGTGATCGGCTCTGAAGTGGTGAAAAACCTATTTGGCAGCGCCACCGCCAACCCGCTCGAACAAAAAATCGAGATCAACCAGATCTCCTTCACCGTCGTCGGGGTGCTGCAATCGCAAGGTTCGTCAGGCAACACCAACAACGATGACCGCGTGATCATCCCGGTCACCACAGCTGTCAACCGGCTGGGCTTAGGCAACATCCGCACGATGTTCGTCTCCGCCAAATCGGCAGACCTGATGGATCAGGCGACGATCGACGTCACCACCGCCCTGCGTGGTGCGCACCGCTTGTTGCCCAAAAATGATAATGACTTCCAGATCTCCTCGCAAGCGCAGATCCTCTCCACGGCGCAAGGCATCACGGGCATCATGACGACCTTGTTGGCGGGGATCGCCGGGATCTCGCTGCTCGTCGGCGGGATTGGGATCATGAACATCATGTTGGTCTCCGTCACCGAACGGACCCGCGAGATCGGGATTCGCAAGGCGATCGGTGCGACGCGTGGCGCGATCATGCGTCAGTTTTTGATCGAGTCGGTGATGCTCTCGCTGTTGGGAGGCATCATCGGCATCGGGCTTGGCATCGGCATCGCCAAGTTGGTTTCGCAGTTCTCCACGCTGACCACGACGATCTCGCTGTCGCCGATCCTGTACGCGTTTTTCTTCTCGATGATGGTGGGTGTGGTATTTGGCGTCTATCCAGCGCGCAAAGCGGCCCGCCTCAATCCGATCGATGCACTGCGTTACGAATAAAAAAAGTACCCGGTTCCCTGACCGGGTACTTTTTTTAATGTTATTCAAATTCAATTGACCTAGCATGAGTAGGATGATAGAATGAGGAAAGGTACACCACAGGAGGTTAATCATGACAGAGTCGTCGATTCATACTGGTCTTGTTGTCGAGATTGAAACTTTGCTTCGCCAAATTTCAAAGGAAGTCCGCCGCCGTGGCCGTGAGATCCTCAGTGAATTTTCGATCACGCCTCCGCAGTTCGATGCGCTGATCTATTTGAACGAATTCGGCGATTTGACGATTGGTGAGTTGAGTTCGAAGCTTTATCTCGCCTACAGCACCACGACCGATCTCGTGGATCGGATGGAGCGCAACGACCTCGTGGAGCGTGTGCGGGACAAAAACGACCGCCGCGTAGTACGCTTACATATGAAGGAACGCGGTCGGGACATGATCCAGCAAGTGCTCGTCGTCCGGCGCGAACATCTGGCCAAAGCTTTAGTCCACGTAGAATCCAAAGACCTAGCGCCGCTTGTCACCGCGCTATCGGAAATCTATAATCATATCAGCGACTGATTTTATGAGAGAGCGACTCCGCAGGGAGCGCTTTTTCTTTTTGACCATATACTTACTTAGAACAGATCAGTCAGACAGCATGAGAAGGGAAGATTGCACCTGTGTGTTCTACAAAACCGATCGGCATCCTCGACTCCGGATTTGGCGGTTTGACCGTCGTCGGTGAAGTGATCCGCCAACTCCCACAGGAGAATATCCTCTATGTCGGCGACAATGCACGTTGCCCGTATGGGAGCCGTCCGCCAGAGGAAGTGCGCAAGTTTTTGTTTGAGATCATCGATTTCCTCGTAGCCCAGGAAGTCAAGATGATCATCATCGCCTGCAACACCGCGACGGCTGCTGGATTGGAGGAAGCACGTCAGCGTTATTCCGTGCCGGTGATCGGCGTGATCGTGCCGGGCAGTCGAGCGGCGATCTCCGCGACCAAGAGCGGGCGGATCGGTGTGATCGGCACGGAGAACACGATCAATTCCGATGCCTACCGCCGCGAGTTGCACCGGATCAACCCGCGACTCACCGTCACCAACCGAGCGTGCAAACCATTTGTCAGGTTGGTGGAGGAGGACTTGACCGATACGGAGGAGGCGCGGCGCACGGTCACAGCGTATCTGCAACCGATCCAGACGGAGCGCATCGACACGTTGATCCTCGGCTGTACGCACTACCCGTTGCTCGCTCCGGTGATCGCAGAGGTGATGGGGGAGGGGGTAGCCCTGATCAATTCCGCCGAGGAGACGGCGCGCGAAGCGAGCACGGTCCTCTCGGTCAGTCAGCAGCTCCATGACCAGAATCCGCAGCCGCAGTACAAGTTTTACACGACTGGTGACACCGAGTATTTTCGCCAGATCGGGGGGCGCTGGCTACACCGGGACATCGAGGTCGCTTCGGTCGCGTTGGGCGGGTGAGGAAGCGTCGCGTTTTGCAAGTTTGCAAAAACTTGTCTCCTGTGGACAAATCACAAGCATATCTCGTCCATGATCTCGTATACATGTAACAAGAAACGAGATTCCAGTTTGGAGGAGGAAAAACGCGATGCGTAAAAAGTCCCACTATGCGCTGGTCGCGGTCCTCGCGATGTCAATTGTGGCGGCCACCGGTTGTTCGCTGACTCCGGAAAAAACGTCGACCCCGTCAGATTCATCGCAAGGCGCTACCAAAGGAGAACAAGCGACGAACGTCATGCCGACTACGGTTTATGTCAGCAACCAAAATGGGTTCGTCGTCCCGCTGAACATCAAGATGGAGAAAACCAACTCGATCGCCAAAGCTACGCTTGAGCACATGGTGCAAGGCAGTAGCGGTGACGCGGCGCTCTCCGGAACCGGCTTGCACAACGTCCTGCCCAAGGGCACGCAGATCAAGGGCGTGGCGATCAACAACCACGTGGCCCGCGTCGATTTCTCCAAGGATGTGCTGAACTACAAGTCGGCAGCGGAGGAGCAAGCGATCGTCGATTCGGTCGTCTGGACGCTGACCGGCATCGAGGGCATCTCCAAAGTTCAATTTGCTGTCGAAGGCCGCACCCAAGCGACGTTGAAAAACGGCACCCCGATCGCCGACGCGATCTCGCGTGAGAACGGCATCAACCTGCAGGTGTCCAAGGACGTCAGCAACCCGACCAACGCGACCAAGTTGACGCTGTATTTCACAGGCGCGAACCCACAAGGCGATTACGCCTATCTCGTTCCGGTCACCCGCATCGTCCCGAAAGCGGACGCGAGCAAGATGGTCGACCTGACGTTGGCTGAACTTGCCAAAGGCCCGAACGCCGCCGGTCTGGAAGCGGTCGTTCAACCGACGATGAAACTGCAAAAGTCGGAGCAAAAGGACAAAGTCGCGATGCTCGATTTTGGCGACGACTTCCAAGTCTCTAGCGGCACGACAGCGGAGAAGAACATGGTCAACTCGATCGTGCTCTCCGTCGCGGCGAACACCGGCGTGCAACAGGTTCAATTCACAGTCAACGGCAAAGCGCCGAAAGCGCAAGCAGCGGCAGCCAAACCGGATATCAATGTGGCCAAGCACGGGCTCGACCTGACCAAACCGGTCACGACACCGAAAGTGATCAACGAGCAAAAGCTCTAATCGATAGTGCAGATGTGAGAAAAAACAACGGAGTCGCGAGGCTTCGTTGGTTTTTTTCTGTCGAGGAAGTTTGGGGTAGTGGAAACCGCAAGAAAAGGTTATGCTACAAGAGTATTCCAAAGGGACGATGAGGAGGCAACGTAATGCGAGGAGATGGAAGAAAGCCTAACGAGACGCGCGTGATCACGATCGAGCGCGACTACATCAAGCATGCGGAAGGTTCCGTGCTGATCACGGTCGGCGATACCAAGGTGATCTGTACGGTGACGGTGGAGGACAAAGTACCGCCCTTCCTGCGCAACTCAGGGACCGGCTGGATCACAGCTGAGTACGGCATGTTGCCGCGTTCGACCGGTACCCGCAACCAGCGTGAATCGACCCGTGGCAAAGTGGGCGGGCGCACGATGGAAATTCAGCGCCTGATCGGGCGTGCGCTGCGAGCGGTCGTCGACCTGAAGGCGCTCGGCGAGAAAACCCTCTGGCTGGATTGCGATGTCATTCAAGCGGACGGCGGTACGCGCACCGCATCGATCACCGGCGCCTTTGTCGCGCTGGCGGACGCTCTGCATAAACATATGAAAAAAGGCTCGCTGAGCAGCCTGCCGATCACCGACTTCCTGGCGGCGACTTCCGTGGGGATCGTCAACGGGCAACCGGTGCTCGACTTGAACTACCCGGAAGATTCCGCGGCGGCGGTCGACATGAACATCGTGATGACCGGAGGCGGCAAGTTCGTCGAACTGCAAGGGACGGGCGAGGAATCGTCGTTCTCGATGGACGAATTGCAAGCGATGATCGGACTGGGTCAGCAGGGCGTGAACTCGTTGATCGAGAAGCAAAAAGCGGTGCTGGGCGAGGACATCGTCAACCTGATCGCAGCCAACGCCAAGACTGTGCAACATACATAAGGAAGGTAGTTGTTTGAACATGTCGGAACGGATCGTCACGAAGCTGTTATTGGCGACCCGCAACCAGGGCAAGGTGCGGGAGATCGCTTCTTTTTTTGCGGAGCTAGGTTGGCAGGTCGAACCGGTTCCTGCTGATGCGCCGGAAGTCGTTGAGGATGGTACGACATTTGCCGCCAACGCGATCAAAAAAGCCGAAGAGATGGCGGCGCTCTATCATTGCCCAACGCTTGCTGATGATTCCGGGCTGGAAGTGGATGCGTTGGACGGTCGACCGGGCGTGTACTCGGCGCGTTTTTCCGGTGAGGATGCCACCGATGCGAGCAACAACGCCAAACTGCTCGAGGAACTGAGCGGATTGGCTGAGCCGGAGCGCGGGGCGCGGTTTCTCTCCGCGATCGCGCTGGCGAGACCGGGTCAGGAGACGCTGGTATCGTTTGGCACTGTCGAAGGTCGAATCCTGACCGAACCGCGCGGTTCGGAAGGCTTTGGCTACGACCCGCTTTTCTACCTGCCAACGCACGGACAATCGATGGCGGAGATCTCCCTCGCGGAGAAAAACGCCATCTCACACCGCGCCAAAGCCCTGCGCACGATGGTCGACATGCTCAAGTCTGAGGTGGAAGCGCAAGCATGACCTCCGCGAATCTGTTTGCCAACGCAAGCTCAGCTCCTGGCGAATCCGAACAGGTCGCGCAAGGCGATCGCGCCTTGCGTGTGCTGGTGATCAGCGACACCCACGGCCGCACCGACCGCGTACAGCAGGTGGTGCGGCAGGTGGGAAGGTATGATGTGATGATGCATGCGGGGGATCATGCTGGGGATGTGTTGGACCACTACCCGCGCGCCGTGGCGGTGTGCGGAAATTGTGACGACCCTGCAAGTGCCGCGACAGAGCAAGAGCTCGACCTGCTGGGTCTAAAAGCTCTGCTCGTCCACGGTCACACCCTCAACGTCAAAACCACCGCACTCCCGCTCTACTACCGGGCGGCCGAACGCAACGCACAACTCGTTGTGTTCGGGCATACCCACACGCCGACGCTCTCCGTCGAGGACGATCGCGTGTTGCTCAATCCTGGCAGCCTGTCCTATCCGCGTGGATACACGGTCTGCACCTATTGTGTGCTCGACCTCACGCGCACCGCTGAAGGTCGGGTGGAAGCTGAGTTCGTCTATTACACGCTCGACGGCGACCGCATCCCTGCGTTCGATCTGAAAAAAACTTGGGATCTCAGTTGACATCGTCAAGCAGTTTGCTGTATACTAAGTTTCGTTGCCGCTCCATAGCGGCTTCTTCTCTTGCGGGTGTAGTTCAATGGTAGAACTCCAGCCTTCCAAGCTGGTCGCGTGGGTTCGATTCCCATCACCCGCTCCATTGCTTTTGACTCAGTAGCTCAGTTGGATAGAGCAACCGCCTTCTAAGCGGTCGGTCGGGGGTTCGAATCCCTCCTGGGTCGCCATCTTTACCCCTTTCAACTTTATACATGGCGGTCGTGGCGAAGTGGTGAACGCACCAGATTGTGGCTCTGGCATTCGGGGGTTCGATTCCCCTCGATCGCCCCATGTTGGGGAGTCGCCAAGCGGTAAGGCAACAGACTTTGACTCTGTCATGCGAAGGTTCGATCCCTTCCTCCCCAGCCATCTTCAAGTCCTCGCCCTCGTGGCGGGGATTTTCTCTATGTATTTGATTTGAAAGTTGATCAGGTTGTGTTATAATGTGATGGTCTATCCAATCAAAAATACAACTTCGTGGAGCCACGACCTACATACGGACGAGCTTTCGCACGGTATTTTTAAGGAGGAAAAAGTCAGATGGCAGTTGCAGTTAAGAAATGGGAAAAAACAGAAAAAAACGTCGGCGTTCTTGAGTTTGAAGTCGGTGCAGAGCAAGTAACCGAAGCGCTTGATCAAGCGTTCAAGAAAGTCGTGAAAACCGTTTCCATGCCGGGCTTCCGCAAAGGCAAAGTGCCGCGTGCGATCTTTGAAACCCGCTACGGCGTCGAGGTATTATATCAAGACGCGCTGGACATCCTGTTACCGATTGCCTATGGCCAAGCGGTACGTGAAGCGAACATCATCCCGGTAGATCGTCCGGAGATCGATGTTGTTCAATTCGGCAAAGGCGAAACGGCTGTCATCAAAGCAACCGTCACCGTCAAGCCGGAAGTCGTCCTCGGCGACTACAAAGGCCTTGAAGTCGAGAAAAAAGACTTCACCGTCTCGGCTGACCAAGTCAACGAAGATCTGGCGAACCTGCAAAAATCCCACGCAGAAATCGTGGTAGCAGGCGACGACGTGACCGTTGATAACGGCGACATCGTCTTCATGGACTTCAAAGGTTTCGTCAACGGCGAAGCGTTTGAAGGCGGCGAAGCGGAGAACTACCAACTCGAAATCGGTTCCGGCCTCTTCATCCCGGGCTTCGAGGAGCAACTCATCGGCGTCAAAAAAGGCGAAGAGAAGGAGATCACCGTCACCTTCCCGGAAGCTTACCATGTAAAAGCTCTGGCTGGCCAACCGGCTGTCTTCCAGATCACCCTGCATGAAATCAAGCGCAAGCAACTCCCGGCGCTCGACGATGAATTCGCGAAGGACATCTCGGAGTTCAACTCCCTCGATGAATTGAAAGCTGACATCGAGAATAAACTTCAAGAGAAATCCGAACAAGACGCGAAAAACTACGTCGAAGAAGCTGTGATCTCCAAGGCTGTTGAGAACGCTACCATCGAGATCCCGCAAGCGATGATCGAGAACGAAATCGAAGTGCTGATGAACGACTTCAAACAACGCCTGCAGATGCAAGGCATCCCGTTTGATGCATACGTTCAATTCACCGGTGCTTCCGTTGAATCCCTCCAAGAGGAATTCCGCGGCCAAGCTGAATCCCGCGTGCGCACGGGCCTCGTTCTGGAAGCGATCACCGCTGCAGAAGGAATTCAAGCATCCGATGACGAAGTTAATGCAGAACTGGCGAAAATCGCTGAATCTGCAAAAATGGACGTGGAGCGCGTGAAGTCGATCCTTGAATCTCGCGACCCGCAACTCTCCAACCTCAAGAACGACATCCAGACCCGCAAAACGGTCGAACTGCTCGTTTCTTCTGCGAAGTAAATTCATAGTAGTAATTCTATATCTGTTGGATAGAAACAAGGCACTTTTCCCAAAGTGCCTTGTTTTTCCAAACATACATAACCCGTACTTCCAAATCCGGAAAGTGAAGGAGGATCTGACACATGAACTTGGTACCGATGGTAGTGGAACAGACGAGCCGTGGGGAGCGTGCCTACGACATCTACTCCCGCCTGCTGAAGGATCGGATTATCTTCATCGGAACTCCGATCGACGACATGGTGGCGAACGTTGCGGTGGCACAGTTGCTGTTCCTCGCAGCCGAAGACCCGGACAAAGACATCCATTTGTACATCAACTCACCGGGCGGTTCTGTTACCGCTGGGATGGCGATCTACGACACGATGCAATACATCAAGCCGGATGTCTCCACGATCTGCCTCGGTCTCGCAGCGAGCATGGGTGCATTTCTCCTGAACGCCGGGGCCAAAGGCAAGCGCTATGCGCTGCCGAACGCAGAGATCATGATTCACCAGCCTCTTGGCGGTGCACGCGGGCAAGCGAGCGACATCAAGATCCACGCCGACTGGATCATCAAAACCCGCGAGAAGCTCAACCACATCATGGCGGAGCGCACTGGCCAACCGCTGGAACGCATTGAAAAAGACACCGACCGCGACAACTTCATGTCGGCCGCGGAATCCAAAGAATACGGTTTGATCGACTCCGTCATCACGCGAATCGATCAGATGTAATGTAAGGGGGGAATCCGATGTTCAAATTCAACGACGACAAGGGCCAACTGAAGTGCTCGTTCTGCGGCAAGACACAAGACCAGGTCCGCAAGTTGGTGGCCGGTCCGGGCGTCTACATTTGCGATGAGTGCATCGAACTCTGCAACGAGATTGTAGAGGAGGAGCTCGGGGAAGAGGAAGAGTTTGAAATGAAGGATGTCCCGAAACCGCGGGAGATCCGAGAAATCCTCGACCAATATGTCATCGGACAGGACGATGCGAAAAAAGCCCTGTCTGTTGCTGTTTACAATCATTACAAGCGCATCAACACCGGTGCTGGCAAAGCAGGCGAAGACGTGGAACTTTCCAAGTCGAACATCCTGCTGATCGGCCCGACCGGTTCCGGCAAAACCCTTTTGGCGCAAACGCTCGCTCGCATCCTGAATGTTCCGTTCGCCATCGCCGACGCGACCTCGTTGACCGAGGCTGGCTACGTCGGGGAAGACGTCGAGAACGTGCTGCTGCGCTTGATCCAAGCCGCAGACTACGATGTGGAAAAAGCGCAAAAGGGCATCATCTACATCGACGAAATCGACAAGATCGCCCGCAAGTCGGAAAATCCGTCGATCACGCGCGATGTCTCTGGCGAAGGCGTGCAACAAGCCTTGCTGAAAATCCTCGAAGGCACCACCGCGAGCGTTCCGCCGCAAGGCGGTCGCAAGCACCCGCATCAGGAATTCATCCAGATCGACACCAAGGACATCCTGTTCATCTGCGGCGGTGCGTTTGACGGTATGGAGCAGATCATCAAGCGTCGCATGGGGGACAAGGTCATCGGCTTTGGCAACACCGAGCAAAAGAAACAGGAAGACTTCGTGCTTTCTCGCCTGATGCCGGAAGACCTCCAGCGCTACGGCCTGATCCCGGAATTCGTCGGTCGTCTGCCGGTTCTCACCTCGTTGGAGCCGTTGGATACCGATGCGCTGATCCGGATCTTGACCGAGCCGAAAAACGCCATCGTCAAGCAGTACCAACGTCTGCTGAACATGGACAGCATCGAGCTCGAGTTCACCGATCCGTCGCTCAAGGCGATTGCCGAAGAAGCGATCAAGCGCAAAACCGGTGCTCGTGGCTTGCGTGCCATCATCGAGGCGACGATGCTCGACGTCATGTTCGATCTGCCGTCCCGCGATGAGATCACCAAGTGCGTAATCACCAAGGAAGCGGTTGAAGGCGACGAACGCCCGCAACTGTACACCGCAGAAGGTCAAATTCAAGGCGAAATTGCCTAATTGAAAAGAGAACCGATCCTCTCGCGAGGGTCGGTTCTTTTTTTCATCCAAAACCCCACGTTTTGCCCGCTCGAATCACGGACATACTAGTTCCATTGACTCCAGAACGTGAAACAAGAGGGGGGTATTGCAGTGTTTACCTTTACATCCATTCTCAGCCTCGTGCAAGTGTTTTTTGCCGTGGTGATCGGGTTGTACTTCTGGAACCAGCTCAAAGCCCAACAGGGCAACCGTTCGGCTATCGAGTCCGAATCGAAAAAGGAGCTGGAAAAGCTGCGCAAGATGCGCGCCGTGTCGCTGACCGAGCCGCTGGCGGAAAAGACCCGTCCGAGCCGGTTTGACGAAATCGTCGGTCAAACGGATGGGTTGCGGGCGCTTCGTGCTGCACTCTGCGGTCCGAATCCGCAACACGTGATCATCTACGGCCCGCCTGGGGTTGGCAAAACGGCGGCCGCACGCTTGGTGCTGATGGAAGCCAAGAAAAACGCCACCTCGCCATTTGGCCAAGATGCCAAATTCACGGAGCTCGATGCCACCACCGCCCGCTTTGACGAACGCGGCATCGCCGATCCGCTGATCGGCTCTGTGCATGACCCGATCTACCAAGGGGCCGGCGCGATGGGCATGGCGGGCATCCCGCAGCCGAAGCCTGGCGCTGTTACCAAAGCGCACGGTGGCGTGTTGTTCATCGACGAAATCGGTGAATTGCATCCGATCCAAATGAATAAGCTACTGAAAGTGCTGGAAGATCGCAAAGTTTTCCTCGAGAGCGCCTACTACTCTTCGGAGGACAATCAGATTCCGAGCCACATCCACGACATCTTCCAAAACGGTCTGCCTGCTGACTTTCGCTTGATCGGGGCGACCACGCGAACGGCGGATGAGATTCCGCCGGCGATCCGCTCGCGGTGTGTGGAGATCTTCTTCCGCTCCTTGAAACCGGAGGAGATCAAATCAATCGTTCGCACAGCTGTCAAAAAGATTCTGTTCGACATCGAAGACGGTGCGATCGAAACGATCGCGAAGTACGCGACCAACGGTCGGGAGGCGGTCAACGTCGTGCAGATTTCCGCAGGCGTCGCACTCGGTGAAGCACGCAAGAAAATCCACACCGCCGATGTCGAGTGGGTGATCAACTCCTCGCAGATCTCACCACGACCGGAGAAGCATGTTCCGGACATGCCGCAGGTCGGCTTCGTCAACGGCCTCGCCGTCTACGGCCCGAATCTGGGGATGTTGCTGGAGATCGAAGTCACAGCAGCCGAAGCGTGGGAGAAAGGCAAGGGCACGATCAACATCACCGGCGTGGTCGAGGAAGAACATACCAATGGTGGTGCGCGCAGCACCCGCCGCAAGTCGATGGCGAAAGGCTCCGTCGAGAATGTGATGACCGTTCTGCGCCGGATCATGGATGTCGACCCGAACGATTACAACCTGCACGTCAACTTCCCAGGCGGAATTCCGGTCGATGGACCATCAGCGGGTGTGACGATGGCGACCGCAATCTACTCCGCGATCAAGGGGATTCCGGTCGACAACTGCTTGGCGATGACCGGCGAAGTGTCGATCCGCGGCTTCGTCAAACCGATCGGTGGTGTCGTCGCCAAGATCGAAGCGGCGCAACAAGCGGGTGCCACGCGGGTGATCATCCCGAAGGACAACTGGCAAGACATGTTCAAGACGTTTGAGAACATCGAGATCATTCCCGTTGAGCGCATCGAGCAAGTGTTGGAACTGTCGCTGATGCCGCAGACGGAGGAAGAAATCTCGCGTGTGATCACGCCACTGCCGGGTCTGCTGACCAAAGGAACCCTGCCAGCCCAAGCGTAACAGCTGATGGAACTTGACAGGGAGCTATGCCCTCCCTGCCTTGGTTCTGCTTACTTGTTTTGGTTAATTTGCTAGTTAACTTTTGAGTTAGTCAGGATTAGACAAAGCGCAACTCGTAGGGTACAATGGAAAAACATACTGACCTAGACATCTGGGTATAGTATGTTTTGTTGAAGGTAGTGGAGGTGAACGTGATGGGAATCACTCGAACGAAACGCAAACTGCCTTTGCTGCCGCTGCGTGGTCTACTGATCTACCCGACGATGGTCATGCATCTGGACGTTGGTCGGGAGAAGTCGGTCAAAGCGCTGGAGAAGGCGATGGTTGGCGACAACCTGATTCTGCTCGTATCCCAAGTGGAAACGCACATTGATGACCCCGAGCCGGATGAGATCTTCGAACTGGGCACAGTTGCCCGCGTGAAGCAGATGTTGAAGCTCCCGAACGGGACGATGCGAGTGCTGATCGAGGGCATCCACCGCGCGAAGATCCTCGAATACCTCGACTCCGAAGAGTTTTACCTCGTGGAAGTTGAGGAACTGCCGGAGCAGGATGAACATGACCCGGAGGTCGACGCTCTCATGCGCGCGATCCTCCATCAGTTTGAGCAGTATATCAAGATCTCCAAGAAAATTACCCAGGAGACGTTGGCTGCCGTCACCGATATCGATGATCCGGGTCGACTCGCCGATGCGATCGCCTCGCACTTGACCTTGAAGATCAAGGACAAACAAGTGATCCTCGAAGCGGTTGACGTCAAGGAACGCCTGGAAAAGCTCTTGAAGATCCTCTCCGACGAGCGCGAAGTGATCGAGTTGGAACGCAAAATCAACCAGCGCGTTCGCAAGCAGATGGAGAAAACGCAGAAGGAATACTATCTGCGTGAACAATTGAAGGCGATTCAAAAGGAACTCGGTGACAAGGAAGGCCGCGCTGGCGAAGCGGACGAACTCCGTGAGCAGCTCGCTGCCAAGCAGTTGCCAGAAGAGGTCCACTCCAAAGTGGAGAAGGAAATTGATCGCCTGGAGAAGATGCCCTCCACTTCGGCGGAAGGCTCTGTCATTCGTACATACATCGACTGGGTACTCGCGCTCCCGTGGAGCGAGAATTCCGAGTCGGAAATCGACATCAAGCGCGCGGAGGAAGTCCTCGATGAGGAACATTACGGTCTGGATAAAGTCAAGGAGCGCATCCTTGAATACCTAGCTGTCCAAGCGCTGGTCAAAAAGCTCAAAGGCCCGATCCTCTGCCTCGCAGGTCCTCCCGGTGTCGGGAAAACCTCGCTCGCCCGCTCGATCGCCAAAGCGCTCGGTCGCAAGTTCGTCCGCGTGTCACTGGGCGGCGTGCGCGATGAAGCCGAGATTCGCGGTCACCGCCGTACCTATGTTGGCGCGATGCCAGGTCGGATCATCCAAGGCATGAAGTCGGCAGGCCAGAGCGATCCGCTGTTCCTGCTCGATGAGATTGACAAGATGACCTCCGACTTCCGTGGCGACCCGTCTTCGGCTTTGCTGGAAGTGCTCGATCCTGAGCAGAACGCGACGTTTAGTGACCATTACATCGAGATGCCTTACGATCTCTCGAATGTCATGTTCATCACGACGGCGAACGTCCTGCACAACATCCCGGGCCCGTTGATGGACCGGATGGAAGTGATCAACCTCTCTGGCTACACCGAAGTCGAGAAGCTTCATATCGCCAAAAACCACCTGCTCAACAAGCAGATCGAGAACCACGGTCTGCAACCGGAGCAAGTGGAGATCGACGATGAAACGCTGTACAAACTCATCCGTGGCTATACCCGCGAAGCAGGCGTGCGCAGTTTGGAGCGTCAACTCGCCGCTCTGTGCCGCAAGTCGGCCAAGCTGGTCGTCTCCGGTGAGGCGGAAAAAGTCGTCATCACCCCGGAAAAAGTCGAAGAGTTCCTCGGTGGCGAACGCTTCCGTTTTGGGATGGCGGAAAAGGAAAACCAAGTCGGTGTCGTCACCGGGTTGGCGTGGACATCGGTTGGCGGGGATACGCTGTCGATTGAAGCCTCGACCTATGCTGGCAAGGGCAAGCTCACCTTGACCGGGCAGCTCGGCGACGTGATGAAGGAGTCTGCACAAGCAGCGTTCTCCTACATCCGCAGCCGTGCAGACGAGTTGGGGATCGATCCAGACTTCCTCGATAAAAACGACATCCACCTGCACATCCCAGAAGGCGCGATCCCCAAAGACGGTCCGTCGGCGGGTATTTCGATGGCCACCGCGTTGGTGTCGGCGCTCACCGGCATCCCGGTGCGCAAGGAAGTCGCGATGACTGGCGAGATCACGTTGCGTGGTCACGTTCTGCCGATCGGCGGGCTCAAGGAGAAAAGTATGTCGGCGCATCGCGCTGGGATCACCACCATCCTGCTCCCGTTCGACAACAAAAAGGACATCGAGGACATCCCGGAATCGGTGCGTGCGGAATTGACCCTTCATCCGGTCGAGCACATGGACCAAGTCTTGGAATATGCGCTGACTTCCAAACCGAAACCCAACCCCAAACCAGCAATCGCTACCGTCCAGACGGAAGCCTAAACAGAACTGGAAACCAGCCGGCGGTGTACGAACCCGTGCTGGTTTTCAGCATTCCACAAAGAATTGGTGTGACACCATGATTATTCGTGATGTAGAGTTTGTCATCAGTGCCGTCAAGCCTGATCAATACCCGATTACAACGATGCCGGAGATCGCGATGGCTGGCCGTTCCAATGTCGGGAAGTCCTCACTGATCAACAAGATGCTCAACCGCCGCGGCGTCGCACGCGTGTCCGCAACGCCGGGCAAGACGCAGCAGTTGAACTACTTTCTGATCAACAATGAATTCCATCTCGTCGACTTGCCGGGATACGGGTTCGCCAAAGTCCCGATCGACGTGAAGCGTCAATGGGGCAAAATGGTCGAGACCTACCTCGGCCGCCGCGATAACTTGCGCCTCGTGTTGCAATTGGTCGACATCCGCCATGCGCCGTCCAAGGAAGATGTGGAGATGTACCAGTACCTTGCGCATTACGGTCGCCCGCACGGCATCGTCGTGACCAAAGCGGACAAGATCTCGCGCGGTCAGTACCAGAAGCACATCAAAGTGATCAAGGAAACGCTGAAAGTGCTTCCGAACACCCCGATCATCTTGACCTCCTCAGAAACTGCACTGGGTCGAGATGAGCTCTGGAATCTGATCGAGCAGCACTTGATCCCGCTTCCAGAACCGGAAATCGATGACGAAGATTTTGAACGAGAATTCCCCTCTGAGTGAGGGGAATTTTTTTTCCTTAAAATTGTGAAGGGTTGTGCCTGTGCTTGTCGTCTATAGAGTCAAACAATCGACAGGCAGGAGCGTGAGGAGAACGATGAGAGCAAAAACGAGCATTGGGATCGCCTTTATCGTAGCAGGGGTCGTTGCACTGATTGGCGTAGGGGTTACCTACTTCCAGCCGCAACAAATGATCGTGAACGGGATCGGGGAAGCAGTAGGGGAAGTCTCCTTTGGGAAAAGCACAGAGATCGAGTCGGGGGATCTGGACGTGGACTTCACGACGGTCAAGAAATTGGTCGTGGACAACCCGATCGGCCGCATCCATGTCGTAGGCACCAGTGACACACAAGCATGGAAACTGCACTACGCCAAAGGCATCTACGGGCTCAGCAATGACCGGGCGCGCCAAAATGTCCAAGAGTACAAAGTGGATGTCAAACAGGACGGCGATGTCGTCAAGATCAAGACCACGTACAACGTGTCGAACCTCAACTTCAGCAACTTGTATGTCGATCTCGAATTGTTCGTTCCCGCCGAGCTGGCGGTGGAGTTGGAAAACAACGTCGGCGAAATCGAAACCCAAAACCTGCTAGGCACCGTCAACGTGAAAAGCGATGTCGGAGCGGTACACATCGATGGATTCAAGGGCGTTGTGGCCGCGAGTTCGAGAACGGGGAGCCTGGATGTGCGGGGTGGGCAAGAGATCAAAGAGATCGATCTCGAAACCAACGTTGGGAAAGTGAGCATCACCCTCCCCGAGGACGCGCGCTTGAAAGTTGATGCACAGACCAACATCGGTCGCATCGAGAACGACTTCGACCTTCCTGAGAGCGACCGCCACCAAGTCCATGCCAACATCGGAGATGGTTCGCTAGGCAAGGTTCGCCTCAAGACCAACACCGGGGCGATCGAAATCAACAAGCAATAACGCAAAAAAGACCAGCCTTCCCTGAGGCTGGTCTTTTTTTATGTCGGCAGGAGTTCTGGATCTGGTTTGTCATCCTGTCCGCCAAGTTCGGCGAAGAGCATGCCGCCGAGGATCAGCAGACAGCCGCTCACTTGCAGGATCGTCAGTCGATCACCTGCCCAGAAGTAGCCGGTCGCAGCGGCAAATACCGGTTCGGTCGCAAAGATCAACGCGGTGCGCGCAGGCGATGTGAACTTCTGGAACTGGTTCTGCGCCACAAACGCCACCGCCGTCGCGAACACCGAGCAGATCAGCAGCGCGGAGAACACCCACGGGTCGAACAGGACGTCGGGCGCGAACACCACCGACACGTCCTCAAAGACCAACGCCCCACCGAGATTGAACACCCCGCAGAAGAAAATCTGCAACAGGGCCAACGGGAAGGCCTGGAAGCGAGGCGCGTACTTCCCCACCAGTGTAATGTGCAACGCATACGACAGCGCGCATAGGAAGACCAGCAGGTCGCCGATGTTCACACTGAGTTCGCTCGTCAACGAGAGCATCGCGAGGCCGACCGTCGCAATCCCCGCCCCGAGCAACGCGTTGCGTTTCAGCGTATGACCGAGCATCCACAGCGAGAGAAAGGGCACGAACACCACAGACAGCCCGGTGATAAACCCGGCCTTGGACGATGTGGTGAACTGCAAGCCGAACGTCTGGAAGGCATACCCGGCAAACAGCCAGAATCCGAGGATCACGCCGCCAATCCAGATGCGTCGATCCAGCCCTCGCAACGTATCGCGGGCAAAAAAGAACATGAACAAGAACAACAGGAGTGCTGCAAACAAAAACCGCACCGCCAAAAACGTGAACGGGGGCATCGTTTGGATCGCTTCTTTGACCAGCACGAACGTTGCACCCCATGAGAAGGTGACGCCGAGCAGGATCAAATCCGCCATGTAAGATTTCTTCATAGATAGTACGCCCTCCGTAAAATAATCTGACTTATTCTTTCACAGAAGAGTTGTCCGCGTCAAGTCCATGAATATACATCTCTCGACGATGTGTTCCAGACGGAGGGAGGGGAAGCGGTGGAAGTACTCAGTTTGCTGTTTGCCGCAGCGTTCCTCTACGTGCTGATCAAGATCTTGCACGTGCGGGAATCATGAAAAAAGCGAGGGAGCCGCTGCGGCGATCCCTCGCTTTTTAGTCTTTCCACTTGAGCGTGCGTTTTTCAAAAAAGGCCACCGCGTGGTACATCACCGTGGAGACGATCAGGATGACGAACAGCGCGAGCATGACCAGCGTGAAATTGAAGACTTGGAAGCCGTAGATGATCAGGTAGCCCAGCCCGGCTTGGGCGACGAGGAATTCACCGACGATGACGCCGATCCAGGAGAGGCCGACGTTGACTTTTAGCGTCGAGAGGATCGCGGGCAGGGAGGCGGGAAAGACAACTTTTTGGAACACATGGCGACGCGAGCCGCCGTAGGTGCGCACCAGCTTGAGCAGATTGGGGTCGACATCGCGAAACGCCGTGTAGACGACGATCGTCGTGATCACGACGGAGATCGCCAACGCCATCATCAGGATCGACAGGAAGCCTTGGCCGAACGCGACGATGAAGATCGGGCCGAGCGCGACCTTGGGCATCGAATTGAAGATCACGATGTACGGATCGAGCACGCGAGCGAGAAACGGCGAGGCCCAGATCACGATCGCCAGCACCGTCCCGGCGAACGTGCCGAGCAGGAAGCCGACCAACGTCTCATAGACGGTGATCCACGTATGATGCAACAACGACCCGTCGCCCAGCATCGCGAGGAATTGCAACCAGATCTTCGAGGGATAGGAGAAAATAAACGGATTGATCCAATTCAGCCGCGCCCCGACCTCCCAGAACGCGAGGCAGGCGATGAGAATCAACAGTTGCGTCGCGAATACCCAAAAGGTCTGCGTGCGCTGGTGGCGCAAATACCGCGCATGATCTGGCGTTTTCGCCCCGCGTGACCAGAAGCGGCTCCAGAGACTGGTTTTAGTATTCATCTTGGAGATCCCCCCAGATCGTGCGGAACAGGCTGTGGTACTCGGCTGTTTCCCGCGCTGCCAGCGGTGAGCGCTGTCGGACGTTGTGCGGCACATCGAGGATGCGCTTGATCCGCCCAGGGTGGTTGGAGAGCACGACGATCCGGTCGCACATCGCCACCGCTTCACCGAGATCGTGCGTGACCAGCACGCCGGTGATCCCGCGCGCCTTCAACGTCGTGGTGACCAACTCCTCCAACTGCAACTTGATCTGATAATCCAGCGCGGAGAACGGCTCATCCAGCAACACGATCTGCGGTTCTGTCAAAAGCGTCCGCACCAGCGCCACGCGCTGCCGCATGCCGCCCGACAGTTGATGCGGGTGTTTGGCAGCGCTCCCGTCCAAGCCCATCTCCTCGAGCAGATGCAACGCCCGCTCCCGAATCTGGGGCGTCACCCGTCCAGCGATCTCCGCCCCGATCAAGATGTTGTCGAGGATCGTGCGCCACGGCAGCAGATAGTCTTGTTGAAACATATAGCCGCGGTCCGGACTCGGACCCGCGACTTTTTCGCCAAAAACGCGGACGCTGCCGCTGGTTGGAACGAGCAGTCCGGCAATCAGCGACAACAGCGTCGATTTGCCGCACCCGCTGGGCCCGACGAGCCCGATCATTTCGCCTGCTTGGATGTCCAGCGTGATCTCTTGCAAGGCCGTGGTCTCGCCGGACTTTGTAATGTATTTCTGGTAGACACCTGCAAACGAGATGGCCGTCATGATGTTCACCTCCGATGTATAAAGGCACAGGTGAGCGGAGAACCTAGTGGGGAAACCCATATTTCTCCTCTCCTTTTTCTTGATTGCCCCTGCCCGAACTTGGTCAGGGGCCTTTTTTCTACTGTAAGCAACGTCCTATTTTTGCTTGGCTTTTTCTGAGAAGCTAGGTTCGACGACCGTTTCATACGCGACGTCCTTTTTCAGTTCGCCTGCTGTTTGCATGATTTTTTTCATGTTGGCGAACTCCTGTTGGTCGATCACCGTATTGGTCGGCCAGGCGTCAGATTCTTGGTAACGCTTGACGACGCGCACGAGGATCTCTTGGTCCACATCGGTAAAGTACGGCTTGATCACGCTGGCAACTTCCTCTGGTTTGGCGGTGTGCAGGTAGTCTTGGGCTTTTTGCACGGCGTTGGTGAATTTTTGCACCGTTTCCGGATGAGACTTCAAGTAACTGGACTTCGCCATGAACACCGTGTAGGGCAGGGTGCCGATGTCCTGTCCGAAGGAGGCGACGACATGGCCTTGGCCTTGCTTTTCCAAAAGCGATGCGGCGGGTTCGAAGGCTTGGAAGAAGTCACCAGTCCCGGAAGCAAAAGCGGCCGCTTGGTTGTCGAACGCGATGTTCTGGATGATCTGGTTGTCGGTGAACGGCTTGAGTCCGTGTTGCTTCTGGACGTACTCGCTGACCATCTCGGGCATCGAGCCCGCTCGCGAGCCGAGCAGCGACTTGCCCTTCAACTGCGACCAGTCAAAGTTGGTTGCACTCTGGCGGGCGACGAGGAAGGAACCATCGCGCTGGGTGGCTTGTGCGAAGGAAACGAGCGCATCGGGCGCGCCCTGTTGTTGGACAAAAATCGTCGTCTCCGCGCCGACGAGCGCGATGTCGTCCTGATTTGCGAGCAGGCGGGTGGTCGCTTTGTCCCCACCCCATGCGGTGTCGAGTTGGATGTCGAGACCTTGTTCCTTGAAGTAGCCTTTTTCAATCGCCACGTAGTGCGGCGCGTAGAAGATCGAGCGGATGACTTCGGTCAAGCGGACCGTCTCCAGCTTGCCGTCGTCTGTCGTGTTGCTGTCACCTCCGCATGCTGTCAACGTGAACAGCATCGCGCCAAGGGTAACACCGCATGCAAATTTTTTCCATGTGTTCATGGTGAGCCCCCCTTGGGAAGATATCGTGCTAGCAGGATATGCGTAGGCTCCTGTCACGGTGAATCGGGAATTTATCGGATATCGACATACACTTGTCAAATTTCGTCGAAGGCAAGTGGCATGGCTATGATATAATGAGGGTGTTTGACTGTGCTGGAGTCTTTTTTGTTGACGATGGGTTGACTTGATATAGAGGGCGGCTTTTTTGAGGGTTGAAAGGATAGAGGGGGAGTGAAGGGATGTACATCATGGTCGTGGGTCTGAATTACCGTTCAGCTCCCGTCGAGATCCGCGAACGATTCGCTCTGCCGGAATCTGAGTTGGAGGTGGCGCTGGCGAAGTTGCGCAGATCTGGCGCGATTCACGAGGTCGTGCTCGTGTCCACCTGCAACCGCACGGAGATTTACGCGGTGGCGGAGGATCGCGCTGCTGGGGAAGAGGCGATCTACGGCTACCTGACGGATCTCTCTGGGGTGCCGCGTGCGACGTTCCTCCCACATCTATATGTATATGGGGAAAACCAAGCGATCCGTCACTTGTTCCGGGTGACGGCAGGTCTGGACTCGATGGTGCTGGGCGAGACGCAAATTCTCGGGCAGGTGCGCACGGCGTTCCTGTTCTCGCAGGAGATTGGGGCGACGGCTGCCGTGTTTAACGGTCTGTTCAAGCGCTCCGTCACCGTGGCGAAGCGTGCGCACAACGAGACCAAGATCGGGGAGAACGCCGTGTCGGTTTCCTATGCGGCGGTCGAACTGGCGAAAAAGATCTTTGAGTCGCTGGACAACAAAACCGTGCTGATCATAGGAGCCGGGAAAATGTCGGAGTTGACCGCGAAGCATCTGAACGCCAACGGAGCGACACAGGTGCTCGTCGTCAACCGCACCTACCAACGCGCCAAGGAATTGGCGGACAAGTTCGATGGCAAAGCGCTGGATATGAATTCGTTGGAGATGGCGCTCAAGGAAGCGGACATCGTGGTGTCCTCGACGGGGGCAGAAGGCTATGTGGTGACCAAGGAACATGTCAAAGCCACGATGAAGACGCGTCGCCATCGCCCGCTGTTCCTGATCGACATCGCGGTGCCGCGTGACCTCGACCCGGAGATGTGCAAAGTGGACAACGTGTTCCTCTACGACATCGACGATCTGGAGGGTGTCATCGCCATCAACATGAAGGAACGGCAAAAGGAAGCAGACAAGATCGAGATCATTATTGCCGAGGAAATGAGCGCGTTCCGCCAGTGGCAGAACGAGCAACAGGCGAAACCATTGATCTTGAAATTGCGAGAGAATGCGATGGCCCAGCAAGCACAACTGATGCAAAACTTGGTGAACAAAGTCTCCGGCTTGTCGGAGAAGGACGTACACACGATCAACAAGCTGACGATGACCTTGATCAACCAGATGGTGCATGGGCCGATTACGCAGGTCAAGGAGATGGCGACGGAGAAGGAAGCGGATATGTATCTGTCGGTGTTCTCGCGGATCTTCGGACTCGATGGTGGCGAGGAGTCGGCATCGGACAAGCCTGTCGCGGAGAAGTCATCCGGATCTGTGCAGGAAGCGGCGGTGAACGTGCAAGCAATCGGCTTGAGTTCGCACACCTCCGCCAAAGTCGCCGTGACCAAGCAATTGGACCAAACCCGCCAGGAGGAAGCTCCGGCCGCGGCGCGCATGTCCAGCATACGAGGTCGCTGGGGGACGCGATAACGTCAAGTTTCAGGAGTTTGATGGGATCTGGTTTTGCGGAAGGGTTGAGTAGGCAGGTAGGGTTGAGGTTTCTTTTCGTGGAAAGGAGGAACGTGCACCATGCCAAGGAGTCTGTTTTTATACGACCTGATGACGTTTTTGTATGCGGTCGTGGTTGTGTTGTATTTCGCCGATTTTGTTACGCATAAGCGCATATTGAACCGCATCGCATACGGGCTTTTGGCGGTGGTCTGGGGCTTGCAAACTTCCTTCTTCCTCACGCGGATGACGGAGGTGCACTATGTGCCTTTGTTGACCACATTCGAGACGACGTTGTTTTTCTCGTGGTTGCTGATTTCGTTCTCATTGGTGATCAATTATTTTTACAAGATCGACCTGTTTGCGTTCTTCACCAACGTGATCGGGTTTGCGATGGTGGTGTTTGACCTGTTTACGGGTGAGGGTGCCACTTCGGTCGGAACCGGGTTGCAAGGCAACTTGTTGATCATCCACATCACGCTGGCCTTCCTGAGTTATGCGGCGTTTTCGCTGGCGTTTATTTTCTCGATCATGTACTTGATCCAGTCGAAGCTGCTGAAGGAAAAGCGCTGGAACTCGTGGTTCCGCCGCCTCCCTGCACTCGACAAGCTCGACGCGTTCACCTATCGCTTGATCATCGTCGGGTTCCCGATGTTGTTGCTGGCGATGATCCTCGGTGTGAACTGGTACTACACCGTGTTCGGTTCGGTGCTGGTCTGGGACGCGAAGCCGGTCGTTTCGATCGTGCTGTTGCTCTGCTACATGTTCTACCTGTACTTGCGCAACGCCACGGGATGGTCGGGGCGGAAGCTGGCGTGGTGGAACGTCGCCACATTTGGCCTCGTCGTGATCAACTACCTGTTTGTCGGATCGTTTTTCTCCGGCTTCCATCGCTGGTAGGTGGCTGGCATGGACTCAGGCTTGTATGGTGTGTTTTTGAATTTGGCAGGACGGCGGTGTCTCGTCGTCGGTGGAGGCCCGGTGGCAGCGCGCAAGATCACCGGGCTTCTCGCATGCCACGCGGAGGTTACCGTCGTGGCACCCACTGTGACGGATGTCATCGCCGCACATGTAAAGTCGGGCAGCATCAGGTGGGAAGCGAGGGCGTACCAAGACGGGGATGCCGCTCGTGCTTTTTTGGTCATTGCCGCGACCGACTCCATCGAGATCAACCGGCGCGTCTATGCAGACGCAGAAGCGGCAGGCCGTCTGTGCAACGTCGTCAATGACCAGACGCTCGGGAATTGTACGGTCCCGGCGGTGGTGAGGCGGGGACGCTTGCAAGTCGCCGTCTCGACGGGCGGGGCCGCGCCTGCTGTGGCGAAACGCATTCGCCGGGAGTTAGAGGTACATTTTGGTGAGGAATATGTATCCTATTTAGACAGGATGGCGGAGATTCGCCAGCTTTTGCTGGGTACAGTAAGTGAAGAGCAGCGACGAACGAAGATCTTGCAGGCGATTGCCGAGTCGGACTTGCTCGACCTCTTGCGCACAGGGCGCGAGGAGGAGGCAGAACAGCTCGTGCAGGACTGCATAGGGGGATACATGACATGAAGCGCATCGTCGTCGGGACTCGCAAGAGCCCGCTTGCATTGACACAGACGAATTGGGTACTCGATCAACTGAAAAAGCATCACCCGGACTTGGAGATCGGCATGGAGCAGATCGTCACCAAGGGTGACCGCATCCTCGATGTCACGCTCTCGAAAGTCGGGGGCAAGGGCCTTTTTACGAAGGAATTGGAACAGGCGATGTACGACGGCACGGTTGATTTTGCTGTCCACAGCCTGAAGGATATGCCGAATGAGATGCCAGAAGGGCTGATGATCGTGGCGATCACGCACCGTGAAGACCCGCGTGACGTGCTGATCTCGCGCGGTGGCGTGCTGTTTGCAGACCTGCCGCTCGGGGCCAAAGTCGGCACTTCCTCACTGCGTCGTGCCGCGCAATTGCGTGCGGCTCGCCCCGACTTGGAGATCGTCTCCCTGCGTGGGAACATCAACACCCGTCTGGCGAAACTGGAAGAGCAGGAGTTGGATGCGATCGTGCTGGCTGCGGCTGGTCTGGAGCGCATGGGCTGGTCGGACAAGATCACGGAGCGCCTGTCTCCAGAGCTGTGCATCCCGGCGGTAGGTCAAGGTGCGCTGGCGATCGAGTGCCGCTCGAAGGACGCAGATGTCCGCGAACTTCTGTCTGTGCTCGAAGACCCGGCGACCCGCCGCATCATCACCGCGGAGCGCACGGTGTTGGGCAAACTCAATGGGGGGTGCCAGATCCCGATCGGTGCATTTGCCGAGTTGGAGGGCGACGAGTTGCGCCTGACCGGGATCGTCGGTTCAGCAGATGGTGCGATCCTGTTGCGTGAGACCGCGACAGGTCATGATCCGGTCGAACTGGGCAACCTGATTGCAACCCGCCTGATCGAACAAGGGGCAGGGGCGATTCTGGCGCAAGTGCGCGAGGAGCTGAGCCACTAATGGTCAGTCCAAACGACGCGCCGCTACACGGTGTTCGCGTCGTGGTCACCCGTTCTCGCGCACAAGCGAGCGAGTTGTGCCGACGCATTGAAGAACTGGGGGGCTCGACTTTTGAGTTCCCCGTGATCTGCATCGAGTGGCCGGAGGATTTGCAGCCGCTCGATACAGCCCTACATAGCTTGGAGACGTTCGATTGGGTGGCGTTCACATCGCCCAATGGTGTGGAGATGTTCGGAGCGCGGATGCAGGCGCTAGGCGTCCCGGTTTCCGCCCTGCAGTCGGTGCAGATCGCAGCGGTCGGGCCGAAGACGGCCGCCCTGCTTCAAGAACTGGGTCTGACCGTCCACGCGCTCGCAGGCGAATTTGTCGGTGAAGGTCTTGCTGACACGTTGGCCGCGCAGACCGCAGCTGGGCAGCGCATCCTGTTGCCACGCGCACAGATCGCGCGCAAGCAACTGCCTGAGGCCTTGCGCAACTTGGGCCTGCACGTCACCGAAGTGGATGCCTACCGCACGCTGCCTGTCACAGAGGATGCCTCCGCGCTGGTGAAACACTTGCAAGCACAGGAGGTTCACGCGGTCACGTTCACCTCCTCCTCCACTGTGACCAACTTTCTCGACGCGCTCCAGCACTACCCGATCCATGACTTGCTCGCAGGTGTCACGCTGGCCGCGATCGGCCCGATCACAGCTGAGACCGTGGAAAAAAACGGCCTCGCTGTCGACGTCATGCCTGCTGAATACACCATTCCGGGACTTGTCGAAGCACTTGTCCAACACCTCAGGAGGGGCTAACACATGAGCCAGTTCAACTTCCAACGCCACCGCCGCCTGCGCCGCAGTGCTGGCATCCGCGCGATGGTGCGCGAAAATCAATTGACGACCAACGATCTGCTCTACCCGGTATTTGCAGTCGAAGGCCAAGGGATCAAAACTGAAATCCGCTCGATGCCGGGCGTCTACCATTTTTCGCTCGATACCTTGAAAGTGGAGATGCAAGAGGTGGTCGACCTCGGCATCCCGTCGGTCATCCTGTTCGGCGTCCCGGAGCACAAGGACGAGTGCAGTTCCCAAGCCTACGCGGAGCAAGGCATCGTGCAACAAGCGATCCGCATGATCAAGCAGGAATTCCCGCAGCTCGTCGTGATCACCGACGTCTGTCTCTGCCAGTACAACCCGGCAGGTCACTGTGGCATCGTCGAAGGCGAGCAGATCCTCAACGACGCTTCGCTGGAATTGATCGCGAAAACGGCGCTGTCCCACGTCCAAGCAGGTGCGGACATCGTCGCACCGTCCGACATGATGGACGGTCGCATCGCCGCGATCCGTCACACGCTGGACGAACATGGCTACACCGAGATCCCGATCATGTCCTACGCGGTGAAATACTCCTCGGCCTACTACGGTCCGTTCCGTGAAGCGGCGCACTCCGCACCTTCCTTTGGCGACCGCAAGACCTACCAGATGGATCCGGCGAATGGTCGTGAAGCGCTCCGCGAAGCAGACTCGGATGTCGAGGAGGGGGCAGACTTCCTGATGGTCAAACCGGCGCTCGCCTACTTGGACATCATCCGTCAACTGCGCGATCGCTATGAACTGCCGATCGTGGCCTATAACGTTTCGGGTGAGTACGCGATGATCAAAGCAGCCGCGCAAAACGGTTGGATCGATGAAAAAAGCGTCGTGATGGAGACGCTGCTCGGCATGAAACGCGCAGGTGCAGACATCATCATGACCTACTTCGCCAAAGACGTAGCGCGCTATCTGCAAGAAGGCAACTAAACTCTATTTTCCGCGAGGTGACACCGATGCACAAAGGCTACACTCGTTCCGAAACGGCATTTGCCGAAGCGAAAAAACTGATCCCCGGTGGCGTCAACTCTCCGGTGCGGGCCTTCCGCGCTGTCGGAGGCTCGCCTGTGTTCATCGAGCGCGGTGCCGGCTCAAAAATGTACGACATCGACGGCAACGAATACATCGACTACTGCTTGTCTTGGGGCCCGCTGATCCTCGGCCACGCCCACCCGGAAGTTGTCCATGCGATCAACGAATACGCGCTAAAAGGCACCTCGTTCGGTGCGCCGACCTTGCTGGAAACGGAGATGGCACAACTCGTCACCGAGATCATGCCGTCTGTTGAAGTCGTGCGCATGGTCAACTCGGGCACCGAAGCGACGATGTCCGCCCTGCGTCTGGCACGCGGCTACACCAATCGCTCCAAGATCCTCAAGTTCGAAGGCTGCTACCACGGCCATGCGGACTCGTTGCTGATCAAAGCGGGCTCTGGCGTGGCCACGCTCGGCCTGCCCGACTCTCCGGGCGTGCCCGACTCCGTAGCGTCGAACACGCTGACCGTTCCGTTCAACGACTTCGACAGCCTGAAACTGGCGTTCGAGAAGTTTGGCGACGACATCGCGGCGGTGATCCTCGAACCGATCTGCGGCAACATGGGTCTGGTCAAACCGCGTGAGGGCTATCTGCAACAAATCCGGGAGATCACTCGCCAGTACGGCACCCTGTTGATCTTCGACGAAGTCATGACCGGCTTCCGTGCGGCCTACGGCGGCGTCCAAGCGCTCTACAACATCGAACCGGATCTGACCACGCTCGGCAAAGTCATAGGTGGCGGCCTTCCGGTCGGCGCATATGGCGGCAAGCGTGAGATCATGGAGATGATCGCCCCGGCAGGCCCGATCTACCAAGCGGGCACGCTGTCTGGCAATCCGTTGGCGATGATCGCTGGCTACACCACGCTGAAGATGCTCGGGGAACCGGGTGCGTATGACCGCCTCGAAGCGATGGGCAAGCGCCTCGTCGAGGGTTTCCTCGCGACGGGCCAAGAACTGGGGCTCCCGGTCACCGGCGCGTATGTCGGCGGGATGATGGGCACGTTCTTCTCCGAACAGGAAGTTGTGGACTATGACACGGCGAAGCTATGCAATTTGGAGCGGTATGCGAAGTACTTCTCGCTGATGTTGGAGCGCGGTGTCTACCTCGCACCTTCGCAGTTGGAGGCGGGATTCCTCTCGCTGGCCCATACTGATGCGGACATCGACCGCACGTTGGAAGCGTCTCGTGACGCGATGAAGCAGCTATAACACAAAAGCCGTCGGGGCGTCCGACGGCTTTTTTTACAAAGGGGGAAGCAGTTATGGCGGTACAGGCGATTTTGTTTGACCTCGACGACACGCTGATCGACCGCAGGGCGACGATGCCGAAGTACGCGGCGCGGTTCGCAGCAGACTTTGCGGACGCGTTGGACGAGCTGACGTTGGAACAGCTTGAACGCGCGATCGTCGAAACGGACGGTGGCGGATACCGAGGGCGTGACAAATTCCACGATCTGTTGGCGACCTTGCCTTGGAAAAAACGCCCCGCTGTGGAGGCGTTGATCGAGCACTGGAACACGGTGTTCCCGCAAGTGGTGGAGCCGATGAACGGGCTGTTCACGCTGTTGAACCAACTCGCGGTTCGCGGGTATCGCCTCGGGCTGATTACCAACGGGCAGAGCGAGCGTCAAAACGCCAAGCTCGACTTGTTGGGCATCCGAGACTATTTTGACGTGACGTTGATTTCGGCAGAGGTGGGGTATGAAAAGCCGGACCCGCTGATTTTCCTGTTGGCGTTAGAAGCGTTGGGTGTGGAGGCGGAGGAGGCGATCTATGTAGGAGACCACCCGCAAAACGATGTAGGCGGGGCAGAGTTTGCCGGGATCACACCCGTCTGGCGGCGTGGGTGTCACCCGTGGCCAGCGGATCAAGCAGAACCTGAGCACCAGTTTGTCACCTTGGCGGAATTTCTCCTGTGGCTCGAAGAATACGTATCGTAGAGAGAGAAAAAGGAGGCGCATCGCATGAGTGAACCAAAGAGCCATTCTGATCAAGCGTTGCGCGAACCAGCTCCACGCGGGACGATGCTCTGGTTGCAGAGTGTGCAGTGGATGGTGTTTTTGTTGGCGAACACCATCGCCGCCCCGATCGTCGTCGGAGCTGCGTTCGATCTGCCAGCAGGGGATGTGTCGTCGCTGGTACAGCGGATCTTGCTGGTCAGCGGTGGCATGACGCTGTTGCAAGTGCTAGTCGGTCATCGCTTGCCGCTGATCGAAGGGGCGGCCGGCATGTGGTGGGCGTTGTTCCTGACCTTGGCGGCCGTCGCAACAGGTGGTGACAAGGGCGCGGTGCTCCGGCAATTGGAGATGGGGATGATCATCGCCGGAGTTGTGCTGGTGTTGCTCAGCCTCTTGCCGCTGATGGGACGCCTGCGAGATCTGTTTACTCCGCTCGTCACCGGAGTCTATCTCATACTGCTGGTCGTCTCGCTCAGCGGGTCGTTTTTCAAAGGCATGCTCGGCATCACTCGCACAGGTGGTATCGATGGCACGGTGGTGCTGATGTCGCTTGGCGTGATCTTGATCGTGTTGATGCTCTCGCTCAAGGGACGGGGTCTCTGGCGAAGCATGGGGCCGTTGATCGGGATCGTGATCGGGTGGGCGCTGTTTGCCGCCTTTGGGTATCTCGATCGCGAGGCGACAGGGGAGGCCACGCACTGGTTCGCCCTGCCACAGCTCTTCGCTTGGGGCACTCCGATCTGGGACACGGGCATCGTGTTGACCTCGGTGCTGACCGGGGTGATTCTGATCTCGAACGTCGTCGCCTCGATCCTCGTCGTCGCCCGCACGCTCGGCCAAGAGATCTCCTCGGACACCTACCGACGCGGATTGCGGGGCAATGGGATCGGCTCGGTGTTGTCAGGGATGTTCGCCACGATCGGCCCCGTACCGCTCTCCGTATCAGCAGGCTTCATCTCGACGACGGGCATCCGCTCCAAGCGCCCGTTCCTGATCGGGGCGACGATGGTAGCGCTCAGTGGGCTGTTCCCGATCATCGGGGATTTTTTCGCCACGTTGCCATCTGAGGTGGCGTATGCGGCCCTGTTTGTGCCGTTCGCCCAGATGATGGGCTTTGGCATCCGCGACTTGATGTCATTGGAACCCTCCCCGCGCAACTTGCAGGTGATCGGCTTCTCGCTGATGGTGGGCATCGGCGTGATGTTCCTCCCGCCCAGCGCGATCGCCACACTCGATCCTTGGCTGCGCAACTTGGTCGCCAACGGCATTTTGGTCGGGCTGCTGCTCTGCTTGTTCCTCGAACATGTGGTCTTTCGCGAACGAGTAAAAAATCCCGCCTCCGAATAGGGGGCGGGATTTTTATGCTTACCAGTAGTACCCACCATAACCGTACCGATACGGTGCGGTGGCAGCGACTACGGCGAGCGCGACCAGAGGCAGGAACAGCAGGGGGAAGAAAACCGATTCGCCGTCAACCGCGTGCGGGCGATCGGCATGTTGGACCGTCGATTCATCAGCTTGAGCGGAGACGCTACCGCCGTAGGGCGTGCGTTGCAGGTAGACTCCGTCGCGGGTGACGCTGTGGACGACGCCATAGTGTCGTGCGCCGTCGTGGCAGGTGATGCACACATGACGGCCCACGTGCTTGCGGACGTGGCAAGGGGAGAGTGCCATAACAAACAACTCCTCCTTTCTCGTAGGACTACTGTATCCTACGGGAAACCTGTCCGTTTCGCGCTCCGCACCAGCCTGTTTATGTGCGCTCCAGTTCCTCCGTCCCGCGCAAACGGGCTAGGAATTGGTTTTGAATCCGGATCATCGTCTCAATGTCTTGCGCGGGCATCTCCAGCGCGACCGCCATCCGTTGCAGCAGGACGGACTTCTCCGGATCGTAGGCTTCTTGCAATTTCTCCAACCCACTCGGCGAGAGGTGCAATTCCAGCTGGCGTCGGTCGCGTGTGGAACGCTCGCGTCGCAACAGGTCTGACTTGACCAACCGATCCACGATGCCGCTCAACGTGCTGCTGGCGAGTTGTACGTGCTCACTCAACTGATCGAGCCCGATCCCCGGGTTGTTGCGAACTTCATTCAACACCATCAACTGCTGGGGTGTGATGCCGACTCGATCTGCATCGAGGGTCCGAAGTTGAAACAAGACCCGATTCAATTCACGAAACGGCATCGTACATCGCTTGATTTTCTCTAGTTCTGGCAAAGTAGTCATCGTAAAGCCTCCCTCGGGATGCTGTTACGCTTCATGATACCCTTCTGCCGGCTGTGAGACAACTTTGGCTTTGGATCGACGCATGAAGAGCGAGGTCAGAAGTGCGGCCGCCGTGAGCGCCGTACCGACGACAAAGGCGTCGTTGATGCCCTGAATGGTCGATTCCTTCACGATGAGGCCATTCATCAGTACGCTGACGAGTGAGTTGCTTGCCTGCGCAGACAGCCCGGTTGATACGGCCACACCTTGGCCCAAACGTCCGAGTTGCTGGTAGAGCAAGGGGTTGGTGGTGGTCATCTCGTTGGCAAGCGAGGCGGCGTGGTACGTGGCGTGCGTGGTCATGATCGTGACCAGCAGCGCGGTGCCCAGCGACGCAAAAACCTGTTGGAACGTGTTGGAGAGCGCGGTTCCGTGACTTCCCAAGCGTTCCGGCAATTGATTGAGACCTTCCGTCGTGGTCGTCATCATCATCAACGCCATCCCGATCATCCGAATCGAGTTCAGGACGAGGATGGTGCCATACGATGTGTCGGCCGACAGATGGGTGAATTGCCATGTGGTGATCACGGAGATCACCAAGCCGGTCACGATCAGTGGACGCGCACCGATCCGGTTCATCAGGCCGCCTGCGATCGGGGAAAACACAGCCATCATCAGGGCGCCCGGCAACAGCAGGAGTCCCGATTCGACGGGCGTAAACCCGCGGATGTTCTGCAGGTAGATCGGGAGCAGCACCATCGCAGCAATCATCGCCATGTACATCAGCGAGGAGACGATGATCGCCAGCGTGAACACGCTGTACCCGAAGGCGCGCAGGTCGAGCATCGGTTCGTCGGTGGTCAGTTCGCGCCAGACGAAGAGCGCGAGACCGATGATGCCGACGACGATCGGGATCAGAACTTGCGGGCTCGTCCAACCGGCAGAACCGGCCTTGCTAAACCCGAACAGCAAGTCGCCAAAACCGATCGTCGAAAAGAGAAAGCCCCACAGGTCGAACTTCTCGCGCACGCGCTCGGTAACGTCCTTCATCCAGGTCAACGCGATCAGGAGGTCGATGATCCCAATCGGGATGACGAGGATGAACAGGAGCCGCCACGAGTAGTTTTGGACAACCCAGCCTGCGAGGGTAGGCCCGATCGCCGGGGCAAAGATGACGACGACGCCCGCCAGACCCATCGCCATGCCGCGTTTTTCCGGCGGGAAGACGGTGAGGACGACGTTCATCATCAGCGGCATGATCAAGCCAGCACCGCCGGCTTGGACAAATCGCCCGACGAGGATCAGCGTGAAGCCTGGCGAGGCTGCGCAGATGATCGCGCCCAGTGTGAACAGCAGGATGGCAAAAATGAACAGATTGCGCGTGCCGAAGCGCCGCGTCAAGAACGAGGACAGCGGGATCGTGACACCGTTCATCAACATATAGCCTGTGATCAGCCAGTTGATCGTCGTCGCTGAAACGTTCAGGTCGTTCATCATGTGCGGCAACGCGATGTTCAGCAACGATTGATTTAGGACGGCCACAAAACCGCCGAGCAACACGACAGCGAGCAACTTTCCGATTTTCAGGTTCGAAAGGTCGGGAGCGCCCGAGGAAGCGGGAGTTGCGGCAGGACGACCAGATGGTGATGCTGCATGTGGTTCAAGTTTCGTTCGCTGTGCCATGCGGCTGGCTCTGCGGCGCAGGAAGCCGTTCACCAGCAGGAGCAGCAGCACGGCAAACGCGCCATATCCCCAAAGAAATGCGGTCATTGCGTTTCACCCGCTCTCTATTTGTGGATGCGCACGGTGACGTTCATGCCAGGTGCGAGTTCCAGCCCTTTGTACCCGTCGAGGGTGACGGTGACCGGGATGACTTGCGTAACCTTGGTGAAGTTGCCTGTGGTGTTGGAAGCTGGCAACAGCGAGAAGGTATTGGCGGTGGTCAGACCGACGGTGGAAACTTTGCCTGTCAGCGTGGTGCCTTCGTAGGCGTCGACGTATACATCGACAGTTTGGCCGGCTTCGACATCGTCGAGATCGGTTTCCTTGATGTTTGCCGTCACGCGCAGATGGTCGAGGTTAAAGGCATACGCAAGGGGGGAGCCTGCTCCGACGAATGCGTTTTTGACTGCGTTCGAGGTGACGAGGGTGACCGTATCCGGCACGGTGATGTCGACTTTACCCTGTGCAGTTTCCACAGCGCCGATCTTGTCCCCAGCGGAATAGCTCTTGCCGACCTCGCCGTTCCATTCGACGAGTTTGCCTGCGACTGGCGGTGCGATCGTGACCGCTTGCCCGTCGATCTTGGCATTGTCGGTGCTCAGGTAGGTTACCGATTGATTGTAGAAGTAGTACCCGGCGAAACCTCCGGCGACCAGCACGACCACAATGAGTACGTTGATCAGGATCATGCGGCGAAAGTTAGTGTTGCTCATCTGTTTCTCTCTCCTCCTTAGAATGTTTCGAAATGAACATGAATCGAATAAAAATGTTTCGCATACGAAATGTTATAACGAAAATTACATTTTGTCAATTAAAATAATCCAACCGCATACACAGGTGCGGTTGGATTTTATTAATTAGGAATTTACTTTAGTTACGAGTAAAAAGTCAGCGAAATCGTCAGCGTGAAGATGCGAACGTGCGGATGATGATCCCGTTTTCACGAGCTTCTATTAAAAGAGAAGCGATTTTTCAAGTCGTTCAGGTTGCGTTGCAGCACATCATGTCTAGGGGGAACGCTTTGGGTCAGGGTTCAGGCTGAGCTTGCCGATTCTTGTGTTCCGAACCAAGTTCAGGTAAGCTAAGGCATGGAAAAAAGATCGAATTTGAGGTGACAGATTTCATGGTACAAACGTGGTGGCCGGTGTTGCACGCGCTTGTCTCCGAGCTGGAAGGCGCGGGGATTGCTTATATGGTCGTGGAAGAGTCGGCGCTCTGGGCGCAAGGGGTCGAGGGCATCGAGCTGGAACGACTCACGGTGGAGATTCAATGGGATCAATTCACAGACGCACGCCGTCTGTTTGCTACAGATGAGGCACAGGAAGACAGCGGCAAGGGCTGGTCGAGTTTGTCGTTCACGCGCGATGGGGTGCCGACCACGATCCTCTGCCGCTACAACACGGTGATTCTGACCAACATCGACCGCTGGAGCATCGTCCATGAGGGGCAGAAGCTCTATGTGAAGTCGTTTGATTTCTACCGCCGCACGTGGGGAAGTGCGGACCCGCGCACGTTGTTGATCGCGAAGTTCCTGCGGAACCTGCAGCGCGAACACAGCCAGATCAATGCAGAAGCGTGGAACCAGAGCACCTACGATGCGTGGGTGCATCGCTACGGTAGCCCAGCCGAAGCGGCCGCATGGATCAAAAAAGACCCGGAGGCGCGTCTCGCTCCGTTGAATGAACAACTCGGTGATCTGCACGGGAAAAAGACGGTCAACCTGCTTGGCTCACACGGAGCGAAGGGGATTGCGATGGCGTTGCTTGGTGCGGACGCGGCCGTGATGGACATTTCTCGGGAAAATGCCGCCTACGCGCAGGATGTAGCGCGAGAAGCAGGCGTGGCGTTGCGCTATGTTGTGTCCGATGTGCTGGACCTGCCAGCGGAGGAGTTGACCGGGGACTATGACGTGGTGTTGATGGAATTGGGCATCCTGCACTATTTCATCGACCTGTTGCCGCTCGGGCATGTCGTCCGCGATCTGCTCAAGCCGGGCGGGAGGTTTGTGTTGCACGACTTCCACCCGATCTCGACCAAGTTGATCACGTCGAAGGGCAAGAAGCACAAAGTGACAGGCAACTACTTCGAGAGCGGATTCGAGGAAGCGGACGTCGCCTACAGCAAGCACTTCCCAGATGGGCGCGAGTTGAAAAAGGTTCGCCATCGCAAGTGGACGCTCGGCGAAATCGTCACCGCCTTTGCGCAAGCCGGGCTCGCTATCACCTCGCTCAGTGAGGAGCCGAACACCAAGATCGACGACATCGGGCTGCCCAAAACGTTTACACTCGTCGCTCAAAAAGCATAGACTTTCGGCGGGCGTGAGAAGACAAGTTTTGCTAGACAGGGGTAGCTAGAAGGAGTAGGTGGTCCACATCATGTTAGTAACACAATCTCTTGCTGAGAAGTTTGAAGAGGTCGCAGTCGAGTACGGGGTTCCCGACCTGATCCCGAACAACGCTCGGATGGTCTTTCTCCTCGAAAGCCCGCACACGCAGGAGTTGCTGCATGGAGTCCCGGTTGCGGGGTTGTCAGGCGGTTCGATGGCGAAGCACCTGTTGGGTGTGAGCGGCAAACTCGGACCGGTGGTGAAAAGCGACCCGGAACGCTACCGGATCGGCTTGATGAACGTCTGCCAGATCCCGATGCAGAGCAACGCCTACGCCAACACAACTTTGGACCCCGCGGCGCACGGCGCGTTTTTCCCCCTGCTGGAAGGCTTGCGGGCGGATCGGAAAAAAGGCTTGGAGCTCGCCCCGTGGAACGAACTCCAAGCCTTGATCCTCGACAAGCTGCGGGCGCGGTTGCAAGCGTTGGTCGACCGCAGGCTGATCCTCGTGCCATGCGGTGCTTACGCGCAGAAGTACTTCCGACTCGCTGGCGTCCACTCCGCGAACTGGCAGGTCGTGCCGGACGTTCCTCACCCGTCCTTCAACAATTGGGACAAGGAACGCTATCGGGACAAGACCGCTGAAGTCGTCGCACGCTACCAACAGTAAAAAACCTTGGGCGCACACGCGCTCAAGGTTTTTTACTATCGGTACGCCTTACGCCTCCTGCAAGTGAAACGCTTCGACCAAGATGTCCTCCGCTTCCAACGCCTCGCGAATCCGCTGTGCGAATGCCAACGCGTGCGCACCATCTCCGTGCAGGCAGATCGTGTCCGCTTGGAGGGAGACGTCCTCGCCGGTCAAGGAGCGGACACGGCCTTCGGTGATCAGGCGCAGAACCTGATGTACCGATTGCTCAGGGTCGGTGATCAGCGCTTGGGCGTGGTTGCGCGGGGTGAGCGTGCCGTCTGCTTGGTAGGTGCGGTCGGCGAACACTTCGTGTGCCGTGACCAAGCCGATGCGTTCGCCTGCTTTGACCAGTTCACTGCTGGCCAAGCCGAACAGCATCATCCGTCCGTCGAGGTCGTACACCGCTTCGGCGATCGCTTCGGCCAGTTTGCGGTTGACCGCCGCCATGTTGTAGAGGGCACCGTGTGGTTTGACGTGTTGGAGTTGAACACCTGACGCGCGGGCGAACGCGTCGAGCGAGCCGATCTGGTAGATCGTCATGTCATACGCCTCACGCGGAGTGATCTCGAACTGTCGGCGTCCGAACCCGACCAAGTCGGGCAGCCCAGGGTGTGCCCCGATGGCGACACCGCGCTCCAACGCGAGGTGTACCGTGCGCCGCATCGTCGCCGGATCGCCTGCGTGGAATCCACAGGCGATGTTCGCCGAGGTCACGATGTCCAAAACCTGTTCGTCCTGACCGATTCGATACACTCCATAACTTTCTCCCATGTCACAATTCAAATCGACACGATACATGATGGCGGTTCCTCCCTTGGTTCAGGTGTTTAGCGGGAAGCGAGGGCGAGTTTGAGCCGTAGCAACGCTCGCTCCCTCGCAACATACAGCGAGAGCGCTTCCTCCAACGAGATCTCCTGAAAACGCACCGTCCCACCGGGCGGCACTTGTGCGGCCAACGGCAAGTCGACGGCGGCAACCTGTCCGATCTTGGGATACCCGCCCGTGGTCTGCCGGTCGGCGAGCAACAGGATCGGGCCGCCTGCCGGTGGCACTTGGATCGTGCCAGACGTGACCGCTTCGGAGATCATCTGCTCCGCATGCTGGAGTTCCAACGACGAGCCGCCCATCAGCCGACAGCCCATGCGGTCGGAGTGCGGCGTGACCGTATAGCGAGTCTGGAAAAAACGTTCCCGACTCTCCGGCGTGAACGTCTCAAACTGATTCCCGCGCAGCACGCGCAAAAGGGGATGTGGCGAGTACGCCGGGAGCAGGGCGGGGTGGAGATAAGCGGAGGTTCGAAGACGGGTGCGAGGTGGCGTGCCAAGCGGCGCGATCACATCGCCTTTTGCCAAGGCCCGTCCGATTCCTGCACGCAAGTAGGCACTCCGGCTGCCGAGCACGACCGGGACGTCAAAACCACCGCCTGCGATGGCGAGATACGCTCGACAACCGCGACGCGGAGCACCGAAGTCCAATACTGTGCCGCGTGGAGCGAGCAGGGGTCGCCAGAGCGGGAGCGGCTCACCGTCGAGCGCAGGCGAGAGGTCAGCACCGCCGATGGCGAGATAGACGTCGCTCTCCACGTGCAAGCGCGGTCCGTGTAACGTGATCTCCAGCGCGGCGGCTCCCTCCAGATTGCCCACGAGCAGATTGGCCACACGCAGGGCGAACCGATCGACCGCGCCGCCGACGACTACGCCTTGGTTCTGGTAGCCCGGCCGTCCCAAGTCCTGCACGGTGGTCAGCAACCCTGGGCGCAGGACGCGCAAGGTCATCTGCGCTCTGCCTCACACTCGCGGAACTCCTCGGCTGAGACGGCGCGAAACCGCACGGAATTCCCGGCCTGCAACAAGCTCGGGCGTTCATGCTCGGGGCGGAACAGGTGCAACGGCGTCCGTCCGATGATCTGCCAACCGCCGGGCGTTTCCAGCGGATAGACGCCCGTCTGCTGGCCTGCGATGCCGACCGAACCTGCAGGGATCTTGAGGCGCGGTTCCGTGCGGCGGGGTGCGGCAATGGCTTCCGGCATGCCGCCGAGATAGGGGAATCCGGGCGCAAATCCGATCATATAGACGAGGTACTCGACGCTCGTATGGAGGGTGATGATTTCCTGGATGTCGAGTCCGGTATGATCGGCCACAGCCTCCAAGTCGGGCCCATACTCCCCGCCGTAACAGACGGGGATTTCCACCGTCCGTGGGTGTAGAGGCGCGGAATTCGCCGTGAGCGAATGCAGCGCCTTTTCCAAGTAGGCGCAGGCTTGCTCGTAGGATGTGACCTGCGGGTCGTAAAATGCTGTCAGCGTAGTGAAGGCCGGGATCAGCTCCCACAGCCCTGGAAATGGCTGCTCCTCCAACCTTGCAGCCAACGCTTGCACTTCGTAAAACGTCTCCTCGCGAATCTCTGTGCCGAGTCGCACCAAGACCGCTTGCTCGCCAAGTGGTTCCATGTTTGCCATCGTCCGTGTGCACCTCCTCATATCTTCAGAATAGCAGAAAAAAATGCCTGCGTCCTCAACAGGGAAAAGGAACTAGGCTCTAGCCGTGTCCAAACCAGACCCGCCTCCATAGTATGGTTTTGTACAACGGGACAGGGGGTGACACAATGGGTACTTTCGGCGGTTACACGCAGTGGGCAGTGGTCTTCCTGATCATCTTTGTTCTGTTCTTCCTGCTGGTTCCAGGTCTTGGTGGCGGCGGCAGCTACTAGTTAGTCGGCCTTGATCGGGCAGCAAAAAAGCGGATGTCTCGAGACGAGACGTCCGCTTTTTCTTGTTTTCGAGGCGGGTGGTGTTTTGTCTTGACCTCGATGCATTGCCTATAATGGGAAGGAACACCGAAGTAACAAATACAGAAATCGGCCTCATGTTTTCTTTTGGTTCCGAATCATAACTTTGTTGAAATTATTTAGAATTTAGGCTTGATATTTGTGGAAAATGTTGTCGATTAGAGGTATAATTTTAAAAACAAAAGTAGTTATCTAAAAGGGGGAGTTCAAATGAAGGATAAAAGTGAAACTTTACTAATTTCGGACATACCGTCTAATAAGGATGAATTTGGTGCACATGCTAGATTAGCAAGCGCATTAAGTTCCATGATATTGAAGGAGAAGGGTGGACGCTCCATTGCCTTAACAGGGTCATGGGGTAGTGGAAAATCTACCGTAATAAACCTAATCAGCAAAGAAGCAGATCAGCTTAAGGATAGCGATATTACACTTCTGACATTTGATGCTTGGGAGCATGAAGGGAATTTATTGAGAAGAACATTTTTAGAGTTTACTATCAAGAAGTTGTTGGGGAAAGGCTGGCTAGAAGATCAGGAAAAATGGAATGTTTCATTGTCTAGTTTGTCAAATAAACATAAAGAACAAACAACAAAATCAATGCCTCGCTTAACCACTGGGGGTCAAGTAATGGTATTTCTCACCTTACTTGTACCTGCGGGTTTTATTTTGTTTAATAAATTAGGCACGAAATTAGGTAGTGATGTAAATGATACATTCCCTAGTATATATAGCTATATTGGGGGAGTCATTGCGTTATTGCCAGCTGGGATTATTATTTCTATATTTATTATAAAATTGGGGAGGAAGTTTTACCAAAGTAAGATGAAGTTTCTATTTAAAACCAATAAAAGAGAACGTAAATCTTGGAAATGGACTCGCAATTTGCGTAAATTGCTCCGAAAAGCCTCTTCGGAGGATTTTGTCTCGTTGTTGGTCAATAAATTTGAGAATGTGACTATAACAGAATCGAGCGAGACTCCTGAGCCATCATCGATTGAATTTCAGGAAAAATTCGAATCCTTGATGGTAGACGCTTTGAACAATGATGAACGTAGGTTAGTAATTGTGGTAGATAACCTTGACAGACTAAGTTCGGATGAGGTTTTGAAGGTTTGGGCCACCATGAGAACTTTTTTGGACTCTTCTTCAAGTCTATACAATGAGGGTGATAGGAACTGGAAAGAGAAGTTTTGGCTTTTGGTTCCATTTGATCCTAGGGCAATAACATTGAAGTTGGAAGACAGTAGTGATAAATTAAATTTAGCTACATCATTGTTTGATAAGACGTTTCAGGCGAGATTTGAGGTTGCTCCTCCAGTTTTATCGAAATGGCGACATTTTATGGAGCAGTTATTAGTGCAGTCTTTTCCTAATCACGACCTAGTCGACTTCCACAAGGTATACCGGATTTTTTACAAAATAGTTGTAAGCATTAAAAAATCTCCAATTACACCAAGAGAAATTATTGTGTTCGTAAACCAATTAGGGACGGTAAATCGCCAGTGGGGAAATGAAATACCGATAGCGGATCAAGCTTTATTTGTTACGATGAAGATGTCGAATCAAGATATTCAATTATTGTTATTGAACAATGACTTGGATAAATACGATGTTACAAAAATATTGGGGGAAGATTACTACGAGAATTTAGCATCCCTGTATTTCAATGTACCAAAGCAAGAAGCTGTGCAACTCATAATGAAACCAAGGTTAGAGAACGCAATAACGAAGTATAATCAAGAAGAGATCAGCAGACTTAGTGAGATGCCTGGATTCTGGGAGGTCAGTGAGAACCTTGCTGATGAGCTGAAGAATGACTTTAAAGATAACCAGAAATTGTTGGTCGAAACTGCTGCAACATATGGGAAAATACCTTTTGGTTTTATTACTAAAAATAGTGTAGCAAACTATTGGGAGACACTAAGTGAGATTGCTATGGGTATTGAGAGTTGGGAAATGAGTACGAGAATTGGCGAAGGTTTAATTGAAATTATGAAAAATAATCGCGATGAGGTATTAGTAGAAAAAATATTGAGTTCGTTATCGAAGTCACATAGAGATTACTCCGTTTGGGTTGAAACAATTTACAAGGTATTCACTTTTCTTGAACAATATAATTATGATGGGATGTTTAGCTCTGCGTTTCAAGTTGAGATGAACTCTAACGAAGTTGTTGCAATGATTGGCGAAGGCTTAGTCAAAAAAGAAAAGTATCGAAAACTGGAGAAGTACTTGATATCCAGTTCACTAGATGCTGAGGAAATGCAAACGTATTTTCTTAACTCAGCGCAAAATGGGGAGTTGACACCAAACTTTTCGTCATGTGTTCAAGTTTTCTCTAGAAACAATATACAACTCGATGAAACGAAAATTGTAAGTGCAATAAAAGATCGTTTTCGAAATGATATACTAATTTCAAATGAAGTGATTCAATCGATGTCCCTTGTGTTTGAATTTATAAATGAAGGAAAAACTAATTTTGGAAATTTTATCCATGATGATTTATCAATAGCATATTTGATGCATCATCTGAAAAGCTTGATAGATCAAAATTCATTTAAAGCAGCAATGATGTGCGCTATCCCAATGTTAATGCACTCTTCTGAATTCACACTCAGCAATTCTGTTTGGAATTCTGCTGCAGGGATACTCCTTCTGCAAGGAATTGCTAATGAACCTGATAAGAATGCGAATTCGATTAACGATCTTGTAAGATTGATTATGTCTCTCAAAGATAAGTCGTTTGTCTATAATAAGCTTTATGGCAAAAAAATTGGAGATAAATTAGCAATACAGATTGTAAAAAGCGCTATAAAGAAAAAAGACAGATTAGACTTTTTCAGTGCAGAGGATATTGTAAAATACTTCCGAAATATATTCTACGTTGTAGAGGATATCGACATGGAGGCATTGATTTTTGAGTTACATGATAAAACTAATATTGATGAATTGATCGAATCTGAAAGATTCAACATATGGTACGCACATCTTTATTCATTATTTGTTATCAAGAAGTCCGAGGTAAGCAAATCTGTTGTTGATGGATTACTAAAAGTATCAAAAGATGAATGGAAAGAAGTATTTGTAAATACTTATAGTTTACTTGATCTTGCTATCATATTGCACCAAAAAAATCTGAGAGTATATGCCGGGTTGCCTTTAGAAGACGCCCTGCGAGAGTATGTTAAAGAAGTGCTTGAACAAGGAACAGAGATAGCGAGAAAAGGTGAGTTACATTTTATTATCACGCTTTTGAATGATTCAGCGAAAAAGAGATTTTCGCGAGACTTGTTCCAGATTGTTACATCAAGCAGTATGAATAATCTTATCGAAGTTATTGAAGCTTTTGGTGAGTATCTTTTGGATCAAGATGTCATTTTGGAAAACACTGATTTATTGGTCCGAGTTGTATTTAGAAATATTCTTGATAGACTTGAAGATATAGAACTTAATTGGGTTTATAAAATTGTTTCGACGATTCCAAGTCTCAAAAATCAAACTGAAGTAAGTAATTGGGATGGTTTTGCTAAGCGCATAAGTATGGCCTTGGACAGTGAAGATGAAATCGCAAATGAAGTTCGTGGAGTTCTAATCGAAATCGCAAATTATATTCTTCCTACCATTGATGGAAGATCTGAGGCCGCTTCTGCTGCGTCTGATGTCGAAGTCAATCTTAGGGAAGAGGATGAATGAGGTTCTGAGAAAATTAGCAAAAAAGAAGCCTCATTCACGAGGCTTCTTTTTTTGTTCAAGATTTTGTTGTCCCACATTAGGCTCATTGACCGCATCGATCGCTTTGCGCAACACCCGTGTCAGCAACATCGTGAACAGAGCGGCCACAAACCCGACCACAGACATCAGGGTCGCCGTGGTCAGCGTATGATTATCAAATACCCCCAGCGTGGAAAAACTGCCCCACACCAAGCCGAGCGCAAAGTACGTGTACAGGAAACTCACCAACATCCCCCAGTACATCGCCCGTTGGCGGAACAGCAACATCCCGACCACACCGCCAAGCATCGCGATCGTGCCCGGGTTGACCAACAGGCCGCGGATCAGCGCGTAGTTTTTCGGCGGGTTGTCCGTCCAACTGTTATAGCCGACCAGCGCGAGTAGAACAGGGAAGAGCATCAGGAGCAACAGCAAGAGATAGCGTTTTTTCATCGGTGTTTCACCTTCCGTAGCAAGTCAGCAAAATCGTTCGGTTCCGGTGCCTCGATCTCCAGCTCTTCCTGGGTGATCGGGTGTGTGAAGCGGAGGTACTTGGCGTGAAGTGCTTGGCGATCCAACCAATCGGTCCGCCCGCCATACAGCTCATCGCCAACCAACGGATGTCCCAGATGCGCGAAATGCACGCGGATCTGATGCGTCCGCCCAGTGCCAAGTGACGCTTGTACCAGCGTCGCCTGCGGAAACCGCTCCACCACTTGGAAGTGCGTTTGCGCTTCCTTGCCGGTGGCGGATACGCGGCGGCGGGTCGCATGGTTGCGATCCCGCCCGATCGGCGCCTCCACAGTCCCTTGCTTCACGCGCACAACCCCTTGCACCAGCGCCCAGTACTCGCGCTTGATGCTGCGCTCCTGCAACATCGCATCCAGCAACCGCTGCGCAACGGCGTGCTTCGGGAACAGGATCGCTCCGGACGTGTCTTGGTCGAGGCGGTGCAAGAGCCGGACACGCGTCTCCAAGCCTTGCATCTGGTAATGCCAGGCCAGCGCATGCAACAACGTCCCGGTCTCGCCAGCTTCGTTGGCGTGGACTTTCATCCCGACCGGCTTGTTGACGATGATCAAGTGGTGATCTTCATACAGCACATCGAGCGGCAACATCTCCGGTTCCACTCCATACGGCTCCTCTGGGAACAGCAGGGCGCGCAGGCGGTCGCCAGTTTTTACGGGATCGTCCAGTTGTGCGATGTCTTTATTCAGCACGAGGTGCTTCGCCCGCGCGAGGTCTTCGATCACAGCTCTTGGCAGGCGCACTTCGCTCTCCAAAAAGGACAGCACCGTCCGTCCTGCACCGTTGCTCTTGCCCTTGGCGCGAATTTCCAGCCACGGGCCCATTTTCTCATCATGCATGCAAATTCCTCCGACATTCGTGTGGTGTAGCACATTGGTCTCATTGTACCGTTATGATATGCTATTGGCAACGAGTCCCAAGGGAGTTGATCCTCATGAAAGTCGTGTTCGACGGTCATTGTGGCATCTGTCAAGCGAGCATGGTAAAACTGTTCGAGATGTTCGGCACGCAGATCGAACCGGTCGATTTCCGCACGTATGACAACGTGGCACAGATCCACCCGGACTTGCGCGAGACCGCTTGCAAAGCCCGCATGCACGTGATCAAAAACGACCGCGTCTACGGCGGGGCCGAAGCGGTCGTGCAACTGATGGGCCTGCACAGCTTCTACCGCTGGCCGACCAAGCTCTACTACCTGCCGCCGATCGGGTGGATCACCGAACGCATCTACGATTGGGTGTCACACAACCGCTTCAAACTCTCCAAACTGCTCGGCCTGAAAGTCCCAGCATGTACCGACGCTTGTCAGATTCACTCCCATAAAAAAGAGGACTAGCGATTCTGCAAGTCCCCAGGTTTGATCACGCGGTACCGCCGTCCCTTGATCTGGATCGCGACATAGAGGTCGTCGCCCACACTCTGCGACATGCGGATCGCATCGATCGTATGTTGGAAAAAGTACCACGGCAGCCGCTCGCCTTCTTGCTCGACCATCTGCAGGAACTGCGGCAGTTCGTCCTGTGTCAAATACCCGTAGCGGATCAACGCCAGCGGCGAGACGCTGTGGTCGAACAGGTAACGCCCGTGCGTCAGATAGCCCCAGTAGCGCTTGAGCAGGCTTTTCTTGGGCAGGCGCAACCACGCGTCGTGGTAGTCGATCTGGTAGTCTTTGTCGTCAAAAAAGTTGCGGTAGCTCGGGAGCGCCTGCACGATGTGGTTCAAGGCGTCGTTGTAGAGGTCTTCCGCGAAAAATTCGTGGTACAGCAAACCATCGATCAGCACAGCACGGCAGACGGTGAGCAGGTCAGGGTCGTGAGGCAGCTGGAGTTCTATCTTGTGGAGCAGGTCTTTGTCGTTGGACCCGATCGCCTCGTACAGTTCACCGAGACGAAACGAATAATAATAGATACTCATCGAGCGCACACCCCCCCTTTACTCTCCAGTATGGACAAAAAGCCACCGCTCAAATGCAAGTTTTGGGCGGGGCTTTTTTTGACATCGGATAGGGTTAGTCTTGCGTTAATTCGCGCAGGCGCAGCGTCAGTTGCTCCAATTCAGCGAAACTCTCGACGACTTGGGCGACATGCTGGTTCTGCTCTTCGATGTTGGCGAGGATCTCCTCGACCGATGCGGCGTTCTGCTCGGTCATGTTGGCGATCGCGCCGATCTCGGTGACGATCTGGTGGGAGGATTGCTGCAGGTGTTGGTTCATGTTCTCGACATGGCCGGCCTGTTGCACCACGCGCGTCGTGTTGTCTTGGATCTGGCCAAAGAACTGGGCCACGCGCTTCATCGCCACTTGTGAAGTTGAGACGGCCGATTGCCCGCTCTGCACTTGGTTGGCGACGTCGGCGGTCTTGGTCTGAATTTCGTGCAGGACGGCGGCGATCTCCTTGGTCGACTCCAGCGAGTTCTCCGCGAGCACGCGGACTTCGTGGGCGACGACAGAGAAGCTGCGACCATGTTCGCCAGCGCGGGCGGCTTCAATCGCGGCGTTGAGCGCCAACAGATTGGTTTGGGCGGCGATCTTGTCGATCGATTCGACGATGTCAGAGATGCGCTGGGTTTGCGCGTTCAGGTCATTGGTGATCTGTACGGTCGCGGTGATGATCTCGTCAACGTTCGCCATCTCGTGTGAGAGCGTGGCCATCTCGCGGGAGCCTTCGACGGTGACTGTCGCCGTCTCGGCAGAAAGTTCGCGCATCGTGAGCGAGGCTTGGTTGGCAGAGTCCACGCGCTCGCCGACTTCCTTCATCGAATCGGAGATGTCGGTGACGCTCTCCGCTTCCAGTTCGACGGAACGGGCGATGTCTGTGAACGTCGCCGCGACTTCCTCTGAGATGCGGCGGGTGACGGTGATGTTCTCGCGCAGGTTGGAGGAGAATTGGGTCACGATGTTCACCGAATCCTTGATCTGGTGGAACAGGTCTTCGATGCGAGCTTTAACTTCCATCGCTTCGTCATGCTTCTGGGAGACTTGGCGACGCATGCGCTCAGAGAACACGCAGGAGAAGATCAACAGGCAGGTGATCAGCAGGACGAACATGTGCAGGGTCTGCAGATCGGTCTCAACGAATGCTTTGAACATCGTGTCGCGGTAGTTCATCCAGAAGTACTGGGTCATGCCCATGCCGAGCACGCCGGAGACGATCAGCGGTCGCCAGTTCTGATAGAGCGCGACGGCGGCGAGGTTATAGAAGATCAGGAAGTAGTTCGTGAATCCCTCGGTCTGCGTGACCATCGAGAACGTGACAGCGGAACACATCACAGCCACCAGATACATAATCTTGGTGGTGAACAAGCGACGCCAGTTCAAGAAGGTCAACAGCACAGCGTTAAAGCCTCCGACAGCGAGCAGGATCAGGGTCGGTTGTAACGGCATGTGCGCGGCCACTGAACTTCCCACGCCGAGCAACAGGGAAAACCACATGAGGTTGGTCAGGAGCTTATTGCGCTTATGAATGATTTCCAGTTGTTCCATGATGAGCGATACCTCTTTCTATCGTGGAATGTATACTCGACGATACTAGGACTATTCCTTACAGGGTGGGTATTTTTCCTGCTGAATCTGTATCAATCAAGAAATATTTTTGCAGACGAGGAGACCAAATGATTACATACATCGATGTTCAAGTTAAAGAGCATGCACAAAAGCTGTTAGCGTTGCAAATTCCTTCCTATCGAGTGGAGGCCAAGTTGATCGGATTTGATGGCATCCCACCGCTGCACGACACCACGGAATCGCTACAGGGATGTGGCGAGACGTTTTTTGTCTACGAGCTGGAGGGCCAGTTGGCGGGGGCGATCTCCTATGAGCGGGACGGGGACGAGGTGACGATCTGCCGGATGATGGTACATCCCGACTACTTCCGCCGTGGGATCGCCGGGAAGTTGTTGCGCCATGTGCAGGAAGTGGAGGCGAGGACGCAGCGCTTCCTCGTCTCGACGGGATCTGCGAACGAGCCAGCGCTGGCACTCTATGGAAGGGACGGGTTTCAGGTGACATCGGAGCGCGAGGTTGCGCCGGGGATTTGGCTGACGTTTTTAGCAAAAGTCACACCTTTTCTTGGGCGCTGACATAGGCTAGGGTGAAAATGCCCAACAGGTAGGGGAGGGACATCACATTGGCTAAGAAAGACAGCCTGACATATGACTTGAGCGCGGTGATTCCAGATGTGGATCTGCAGGAACTGTACGGATGGCAAGTGCTCGATGCCAAACAGGTGCGCGCCGTGGTGCGCGTGGAGACGACACAGGGGGTGTTCGCCCTGAAAAAAGTCTCGCACAAGCCTGCGAAGCTGCAATTCCTCTACGAAGCGCAGGAACACCTCTGGAACAACGGCTTCCAGACGCTCTCCCGCTTCGTGAAGACGCTCGATGGCAAACCGTTTGTCGATCTGGGTGACGAGTTGCTGTTTGTAAACACATGGCTTGACGGCGAAGAGATGGATGTGAAAAGTCCGGAACACCTGCGCGAAGTCGTCCGCCTGCAAGCGCGCTTGCACCAAGCGTCACGCGGATTCAAAGCCTCTGTGCAAGCCTCGATCAAAACGCGCTGGGCCGGTTGGATCGAGCGCTACGAAGACCAATTGAACGACATCCACGTCTGTTACGACCGACTGAAAGGCCACACCCCGCAGACGGAGTTGGAGACGGTGTTCCTCGAAACGGTGGAACCGATGCTCGAACTGGCGGAGAAAGGGGTGGAGCTGCTCAAGGAATCGCCCTATCAAGAAGTGCTGTACCGCGAACGCCAACTGAGCGGCTTCGTACACGGCGACTTCACCTACCACAACTTCATCCGCTCGCCGGAGGGCGTGATGCAAGTGATCGATTTCGATTACTGTGCACACGAACTGCGCGCCCACGACTTCGCCCGCTTCATGCGCAAGATGTTGCGGCGCAAGGAGTGGAGCCCGGAAATCGCCGAGACGATCCTCAGAACCTACCATGAAGTTGATCCGCTCCACGAAGACGAACTGCATGTGCTCAAGGCGGTGCTCTACTTCCCGCAGCGCTACTGGCGTGCCGTGGAGCGCGGGTTCCTCTCTCACCGCTACTCGCCGGAGGGCTCTGTGAAAAAGATGCGGCAGGAAGTTGCGAAACTGGACGAATGGAAGCGTTGCTTGGACGCTTTCCCGACCCGCCTCTAGGCTCCGGGAGGGTGAGAGATGGCAGAACAGACGACGATCTCGCAAGCGCTCGAAGAGAGCGGGTTTCCACCTGTGGTGTTGGGGGCGTACCCGTTTGTCGTGTACGAGGCCAAAGCGGTGCGCAAGGTCGTGCGCGTAGAGACGACGCTTGGCACGTTGGCGCTGAAGAAATTCAAGCTCACCGACGCGGAACTGAACTACTCGCTCGCGGCGATGCGCCACGTCAAGCAACAAGGCTTTAACGTCCCTGGCATCCTGCCGACGCTTGACGGCAGCCTGTATGTGACGATTGACGAGATGAAGTACTTCGTCATGGATTGGCTGGCGGGTCGGGAGAGCAAGTACAGTCACGTGTATGATTTGGCGTTGGCTGCCCGAGGCTTGGCGGATTTCCACCACGCCACGCGCGGTTTCACGCCGCCGCACTCACCTGGCAAGGAGCAGTGGGGCTCGTGGACCGGGCATTTTCTGGAGCGCATCGAGGAGATGCGGAACTGGTTGCTGCTGGCGGAGCAGGGCGAGACGGCTTTTGACAACATGTATGCCAGCGTGATCGCATATGGTATCGAGGAAGCGACGCGGGCGGTGGAGTTGTTGTCATCCTCCCGTTATCAAGCGATCAGCGAGCAGGAAAAGTCGTGGAGTGGCTTCTGCCACCACGACTATGCGCACCACAATGTGCTGATCACCACAGAGCGCGAGGTGGCGATCATCGACTTCGATTATTCGATTTCCGACATCCGCGCCCACGATCTGGCGTCGCTGATCCTGCGCAACATGAAGAGTGAAAAGTGGGACGGCCGCACGGCCTTTTTTATCCTCAAATCCTATTTTGAACGCGCCACCCCACATCCGGGGGAGGAACGGCTGTTGCACGCGATGTTACGCTTCCCGCAGGACTTATATGAAGTGGCGCGCTTCCGGTATGTGGAGCAGAACCGTCCGCCGGAGCTGTTGGAGTCACGCCTGCGCAAATGGGCGGAGCACAAGGATCGCCGCGAGCGGTTCTTCCAAGAATTTGAAGCGGGTGCGCGCTATGTGCTGGAACAGGGTCAGATCCGCTGATGTGAGGGAGTGACATGATGAAGATTGGGGTAGACGCACGAGGAGCGATCTGGTATCGAGGTACGGGCATCGGCACCTACACCTACCAGTTGGTCAAGAATCTGCACCTGTTGAATCAGAGCCACGAGTATCGGTTTTTCTGGCCGGGCGATGAATATAAAAACCTCGACCCTTCGGTTGACGAGGTGTTCAATTCGATTGAGCGGAGCAAGGATAAGTTTTGGGAGGAAGTACACATCCCGATGAGCGTGGAGCAGGAGCACATCGACCTGTTTCACGTGCCGCAAAACGGCATCGGGCTCCCTGCGAAAAAGGGCTGCCTGAACGTCGTCACCGTCCATGACCTCATCCCGTATATCTACCCGGAGACGGTCGGGCGTGGTTATCTGAAGATCTTCCTGAGCGAGATGCCGCGCATCATGGAGCAAGCCGATCTGGTGATCACCGTCTCTGAGCATTCCAAGCGCGACATCCAGCGCATCTTCCAACTGCCGGAGGAGCAGGTCGTCGTGACCTATGAAGCGCCGGAGAGCGTGTACCAGCCGATCGACAAGATCGCAGCCCAGTCTTACGTGAAGGAAAAGTTCGGCATCGACAGCCGCTACATCCTCTACATCGGCGGGTTCTCGCCGCGCAAAAACGTCAAAGGGCTGATCAATGCCTTCTATGAAATACAGCACGACATCCCGGCCGACTACAAATTGGTGCTCGTCGGTAAGGAAGCGCGCGACTACGAGGAGACGGCGATGTTGATCGAAGCGTTGCGCTTGCAAGACAAAGTGGTGTTCACCGGATTCGCGCCGGTGCTGGAACTGCCGTATCTCTACAGCGCCGCCGACCTGTTCATCTACCCGTCATTCTATGAAGGCTTCGGCCTGCCGCCGTTGGAAGCGATGGCTTGCGGGACGCCGACGATCACCTCGAATACTTCCTCGATCCCGGAGGTGACGGGCGAGGCGGCGCTGTTGATCAACCCGCATGACATGTATGACCTCGCCGGGCAGATGGTGAAGGTGCTCAACGACGAGAACCTCCAGGCACGGATGCGTCAGGAAGGTCTGCAACAGTCTGCGAAATTTACATGGAAACGCTGTGCCGAGGAGACGCTTGCGGCGTATCAGACGCTCTACAACCGCACGCGTTCGCATACGTAAGCGAGAGACAGCACCCAGTTGGGTGCTGTTTTTAATTAAAAATAAATATGATTTAGACAATATCCTATACCTACAATGTGAATTTGACTTATACTGATTGGAAAAAGGATTGGGAGGAAAGTGGAGATGAATGATCATTTGCACTTCATTCATCACTTGTTTGATCAGCAGGTCGAAAGTACCCCTGACCAAGTGGCAGTGAAGTTCGGCCAACAACAGGTGACATACCGTGAATTACAAGAACGCTCCAATCAAATGGCACACTTCCTGCGCGATCGTCAGTTGCAACGCAGCGAACCGATTGCGATCATGGTCGAACGCAGCGTGGAGATGGTCGTCACCTTGCTCGGCGTGCTGAAGTCTGGCGCCGCGTTCGTTCCCTTAGATCCCAAGTACCCGTTGGATCGCCTCGCGATGATTCTCGATGAAATCACGCCGCGCTGGGTGATTGCACAAGACTCCTACTCTGAGCAACTCCAGACGTTGCTGGAAACGTCCGGCCAGACAGAGGCTCAGATCCTGTACGTTTCCCAGTTTGCTGACATGACCGCGTATCCGACTCAGAGTCTAGACCTGATCAACGAGCCGGACGATCTCAATTATATCTTCTATACCTCGGGCTCAACGGGGCGACCCAAAGGCGTCATGGGTTGTCACAAGAGCCTCGCGCATTTTATTCGCTGGGAAATCGAGGAGTTTGGACTTGGCGAAGGTGATCGCGTCTCCCAGTTTGCGGCGCTGTCGTTTGATGCCTGCTTGCGCGACCTGTTCGTGCCGCTCTGCTCCGGAGGAACCGTCTGCTTGCCGCCCCAAGAGGTGATCCTCGACCGGGAATCGCTGGTCAAGTGGATCGAGGAGGAGCGATTGACGCTGGTGCATTGTGTGCCGAGCGTGTTCCGACAACTGCTCGCAGAAGTGCAGTCGATGGAGAAAGCGACACGGGCTGCCCGGTTCCCGAACTTGCGCTACATCTTGATGGCGGGCGAAGTGCTGGAAGTCAAACAAGTTCGCCAGTGGATGGAGAGCTTTGGCAAGCGGATACAACTGGTCAATCTGTACGGTTCTACAGAAACGACGATGATCAAGATGTTCCACCGAATTGAAGACATGCCGCCCGCGGGCAAGTCGATTCCGGTGGGGCGTGCGATGAAAGGTGCCGCTCCGCTGATCCTTAACGACAAGCAGAAGCTCTGCGGGATCGGACAGGTCGGAGAAATCTACATCCGCAGCCCGTATTTGTCGCTGGGTTATTACAAACGTCCCGAGTTGACGAAGGACGTTTTTTTGCAGAACCCGCTGCAAGCTGGAGAACTTGATCGCGTGTATCGGACAGGCGATCTCGGGCGCTACCTCGCGGACGGTACGGTCGAGTACATCGGACGCAAGGACAACCAAGTCAAAGTTCGCGGCATCCGCGTCGAGCTAGGCGAGATTGAAGCCGCGCTGACGAGTGCGGAAGGCGTGCGCGAGGCGGTTGCGGTGGCACGCGTGGAGGATGAAGGCGATTGCACGTTGATCGCGTACTTCACCGGGACGACCACAGGGGAAGAGTTGCGCGTGTTCCTGCAACAGAAATTGCCGGATGTGATGATCCCGGCGCAGTTCCACGAGATGCCAGAACTTCCGCTGTTGCCCAACGGCAAGATCGACCGCAAAGCGTTGCAGGCGTTGGCCGTCGTAGCGAAACCGGAGCTGGGTGGCAACTACATCGAGCCTGTGACCGACACGGAAAAAATGCTGGCTCAGATCTGGGCCGACGTGTTGAAAGTGGAAAAAGTGGGCACCCGCGACGGATTTTTTGCACTGGGTGGGCACTCGTTGTTGGCGATGCAGGCGATTGCCCGGATTCGGGAGACAGTACAGGTTCGCGTGTCGCTGCAGGAGTTTTTCACTAGCTCCACAGTCGAGGCGCTGGCGGCGCATCTGGACACGCTGACCCGCACCGAGCTGAACGTAGCGATCCCGCGTTTGCCGGTACTGCCTACTTACGAACTCTCGCATGCACAGAGTCGACTCTGGTTCTTGCAACAGCTCGATCCGCAGAATGTCTCGTATCATATGCCTTACAGCGTTGTGGTGCAGGGCGAGTTGAACGTCTCCGCCTTTGCGTTGGCCGTCCAACGGTTGGCAGAGCGTCATGAGATTCTGCGCACGGTATTTGCCGAGCAGGATGGGGTGCCCTATCAAGTGGTGTTGGAACAGGTGGAGATCGGCGTGGCTTTCCACGATCTCACAGACTTGACTCCTGCCGAGCAAGAGTCGGTGTGGCGTGAACGGATGGACGTGGATGCGAGAACGCCGTTCGATCTGTCGGCAGGTCCGCTGATTCGTTTGCAGTTGTTCCGTGTCGGGGAGTTGGAGCACCGTCTCTATCTCAATACACACCATATCATCTCAGACGGCTGGAGCACGGGGTTGTTCGTGCAGGAGTTGGCGGAGTTTTATCATGCGCTTTGTCATGGGCAGGAGGCGGAGTTGGCAGCGTTGCCGCTGCGCTATGTGGATTATGCCGCGTGGCAAAACGAACAGCTCGCCTCTGGGCACTTGAGCGCAGAGGAAGCCTACTGGTTGCAGACACTTGCCAAGCCATTGCCGACGTTGCATGTGCCGCTGGACTTTGAGCGCCCACCGGTGTTGACCGATACAGGCGCCCAACTCTCGTGGCAACTGAGTGCGGAACTCGTCGAGCGGGCGCAACGGTTTGCCCAGCGCGAGGATGCCAGTTTGTTCATGGTGCTGCTGACGGCGTACCATCTGTTGCTACACCGCTTGAGCGGGGATGAGGATATCATCGTCGGGACCCCGACGGCTGGGCGCACGACCCGTGAACTGGAATCGCTGCTGGGTGCGTTTCTGAACATGCTGTCGATCCGCGTGCAGTTTGCCGGAGTGGACAGTTTCCGCGAGTTGCTGGAACAGGTCAAGGCGCGGTGCTTGGAAGCGTTCGACCATCAATCCTACCCCTTTGATCTGTTGGTTGAAAAAATCCAGCCGGAGCGCGATCTGAGCCGATCGGCTATTTTTTCCACGATGTTCGTGTTTGAAAATGCGCCGTTCGCGATGCAAGTGCCAGGGCTGGAACTCTCGTCAGCGACGATCCATCGGCAGGCGAGCCAGTTTGACTTGGCGCTGAAAGTGCTGGAGAACGAGGCCGGGCTGGAGCTCTACTTTGAATACAACCCGAACTTGTTCCTCGCGTCTTCGGTGCAAAAAATGGCCGAGCAGTTTGTGAGTCTGTTGGATGTCGTGTTGGACGATGCCGAGCTGGGTCTGTACGAGGTCGATCTGCTGACAGCTGTGGACAAGCAAGTCTACGCGGAGCTAAACGATACTGCCGTGGAGTACGACCTAGATGCGTTGCTGTTCGAAGGGTTCGTCGAGATCGCCGAAGCCCACCCGGAACGCATCGCCCTGCGCGACCGAGAGCGGACGATGACGTATGGCGAACTGCACGAGCGTTCGAACTCGCTGGCACACTTCCTGCGCGCGCGGGGAGTGCAACGCAATCAACTGGTCGCGATCATGATGGAACGCAGTTTGGAAATGATGGTCGGACTGTATGGGATCTTAAAGTCGGGGGCGGCCTACGTGCCGATCGACCCGGAATATCCAGAGCAACGGATTCACTACATGCTCGCAGATTCAGGGGCACAGGTGTTGCTGACGAAGCAAGCACATCTGAAAGCGGACTTGCAAGGGATACCGACTGTGCTCTTGGTAGAGGAGGATGTGCAGACATTTCCTGCTCTCGAAGGCTTTGAGCTGTTCGCATGGTGTGATTTCGCAGAACAGCCGACCTCTCTGCCGGAGACCGTCAATGAACCAGACGATCTCGCCTACATGATCTACACCTCAGGTTCGACCGGACAGCCCAAGGGGGTACTGATCCAACATCGTGCGATCCTGAACCGCTTGCACTGGCACCAAGATACGTTCCAGTTGACGCCAGACGATGTGGTGATCCAGCGAACGTCCGTCTCCTTCGACGATTCGGTGATCGAGCTGTTTTGGCCGTTGCGTCACGGGGCGACGCTTTCGATCATGCCGCAGGAGGTGGTGTTGGATGCCGACTCCCTGATTGAGCAATTGGTGCGCGACCGAGCGACCTACATGCAGTTCGTCCCGTCCCTGCTCGCCGTCGTTGTCTCTGCGCTGCAAACCCAGCCGTCACGAGCGGATGTGCAAGTGCGCACGATCATCGTCAGCGGCGAAGCGCTGCCTTCCAAACTGGTCGAGCAATGGTTCAGCCTCTATCCCAACACGTTGCTTGCGAATCTCTACGGGCCTACGGAAGCAACGGTTGACGTCTCCGGGGCGATCTATGAAGCCCCAGAGCGTCTGATCACAATCGGCAAACCGATTGCCAACACGCAACTCTACGTGCTCAACCCGCGTGGAAAACTATCGCCGTTGCGCGTGGCAGGTGAACTCTATGTCGGAGGCGTGCAACTCGCAGTCGGCTACCACAACAAGTCGGAAAAAACGGCAGAGTCGTTCGTGCCGAACTCTCTGCCGGGCACACCGGGTGACCGCCTGTACCGCACCGGGGACTCCGTTCGCCTCCTGCCCGATGGCAACATCGAATACTTGGGTCGGGTCGACAACCAAGTCAAAGTTCGCGGCTTCCGCATCGAACTGGGCGAGATCGAGGATGTTCTGATGCAGATGACCGGCGTTGAGATCGCCACCGTCATCGCGCGCAAGGGTTCAGACGGCACCAATGCCCTATTTGGCTTCTATACGGCAACTACGGCAAGTGCTGGCGAACTCGAAACCACGGAGATCAAGGACTTCCTGCGCAAAAAACTCCCCGACTACATGGTGCCGCCGCGCATCGTCCAACTCGACATGATGCCGCTCACCCCGAATGGCAAGGTGGATCGCAAAGCGTTGGAACAACTGGCGGCAGATGTCGCTGACACAGCGGGGGTCGAATATGTCGCACCGTCGACCGCAACGGAGCAAGCGCTGGCGGCGATCTGGTCCGAGTTGTTGGGACGTGAGCAAGTCGGTCTGGGGGATCACTTCTTTGAGTTGGGCGGGCACTCGCTGTTGCTGATGCAGGTGAACAGCCGCATCTCCCGCACGCTCGATGTCGGATTGGCTTTGAAAGACCTGTTCGCATACCCGACGTTGGCGGAGTTGGCCGCCCATGTCGATTCGTTGATCCAAGCAGGGCGCACGCAAGACATCGTGCGCATCGAACCGGCTCCAGTACATGCGCACTACGAACTCTCGCATGCCCAGCAACGCCTGTGGTTCCTGTACAAGTTCGATCCGAGCAATACCGCGTATCACGTCAACCTCAACGTTTGTCTCAGAGGGGAGTTGCGCGCAGATGTATTTGAAGCCGCGTTGCAAGAGCTGGTGCGGCGCCACAGTTCGTTGCGCACCGTGTTCCGCGAAGTGGATGGCTATCCGCGCCAGTTTGTTCAGGAGAGCTCTCCGTTCCAGTTGGAGTTTGCCGATTGGACGACCTCGCCTGCGGAGATCCAGCACGAACGCCTCCGTGCGAAGTTGCGCGAGACGGAAGCGCAACCTTTTGACCTGAGCCAGGGGCCGTTGATGCGGGCGATGCTGTACCGCACGGGGGAACAGGAGTACCAATTCCTGCTCCAAAAGCACCACATCATCACCGATGCATGGAGTCGTGACCTGTTCATGAAGGAATTGCACGAAGCGTATACCGCACTCGTCGCGGGGCGTTCGGTGGAATTGGCTCCGGTCGAGTTGCAGTATGTCGACTATGCAGAGTGGCAGGCGCAGCAAGTTGCGAACGGCAGCTTCGAACAGGAGCAAGCGTACTGGCTGAACGTGCTCGCCAAACCCTTGCCGATCCTCGACTTGCCGACCGATTTCCCGCGTCCGGACGTGCAGACGTACAACGGCGGTCTCGTCGCGCAGGTGCTTTCTGCGGAACTCGTGGAACGGGTGCGGAGTGTGACCCAGCGAGAAGGGGTCTCGATGTTCATGTTCCTTTTTGCCGCCTATGTGCAGTTGTTGCACCACCTGACGGGCAACGAGGACATCGTCGTCGGCACCACGATTGCCGGGCGCACGGTCGAGCAGTTGGAATCGGTATTTGGTTTCTTCGTCAACACCTTGGCCTTGCGCGTGCGTCTGGAGGAGATCGAGACGCCGAGCGAGCTTTTGCAAGCGATCAAGAAGCTGTCGGTGGAGGCGTATGAGCATCAATCGGTTCCGTTTGACCTGTTGATTGAGCAGATCAATCCAGAGCGCGACATGAGCCGCTCGCCGATTTTCTCGACGATGTTCCAATACGAGATCGGCATGAGCGATGGCTTGCGCGGGGAGCATTTCACGATTGAGTTGACCGAGAATCCGTTTGAGGTGCTGACCTCCAAGTTCGATCTACAGTTGAACATGATGGATTTTGAGGAGCAGGGTCTACACCTGTTCTTCCAATACAATTCCGACTTGTTCACCCACGAGACGGTGGAGAAGTTCACGGACTTGTTCTTGCAAGTGCTGGAGGCGTTTGCGACCGATACCAAGACATCGCTTGGCACGTTGCAACTTTTGACAGCAAGCGATCGCGAGGTCTACGAGCAGATGAACGACACCGCTGTGGAGTACGACCTCGACCGACTGCTGTTGGAGGCGTTCGTGGAGCAGGCGGAGGCCCACCCGGAACGAATCGCGCTCTCAGACCAAGGCCGCATCATGACCTATGGCGAACTGCACGAGAAATCCAACCAACTCGCACACTTCCTGCGCGCACAAGGGGTACAGCGCAACCAATTGGTCGCAATCTTGATGGAGCGCAGCATCGAGACGATGATCGGCTTGTACGGCATCATCAAATCGGGTGCCGCCTATGTGCCGATTGACCCTGAATACCCGGCGCAACGCATCCAGTACATGCTTGCCGATTCCGGTGCGCAGGTTCTCCTGACGAAGCAGGCGTATCTGGAGCACGCACAGGCGAACGCAGAGCACGGGTTGAAAATCGTCTTGTTGCTGGATGCAGACCTACAGGTCGCTCCTGACGTTGCAGATGTTCACGCCCATGTCTGGCGCGATCTGCACAACCAACCGACCTCGTTACCAGAGCCTGTCAACGAACCGAGCGATCTCGCCTACATGATCTACACCTCAGGCTCGACAGGTCAACCGAAGGGCGTGCTCATCCAGCATCGTGCGATCCTCAACCGCTTGTACTGGCACCAAGACACCTTCGCACTCACACCGGACGATGTGGTGATCCAACGGACCACGGTTTGCTTTGATGACTCGGTGATCGAGCTGTTCTGGCCGCTGCGTCACGGTGCGAAATTGTCGATCATGCCGCAGGACGTCGTGCTCGACTCCAGCCGTCTGATCGGGCACTTGGTACGCGAGCAGGCGACCTACATGCAATTCGTACCGTCGCTGTTGGCGGTTGTCGTCTCGGCGCTCCAAGACTTGCCAGCGCACCAACGCCCGCAACTGGGCACGATCATCGTCAGCGGAGAGGCCTTGCCTTCCAAATTGGTTGAGCAATGGTTCGCGCTCTATCCCAACACGACCCTCGCCAATCTCTACGGCCCGACCGAAGCGGCGGTTGACGTCTCCGGTGCGATCTACAGAAGTCCGCAAACCTTGATCACCATCGGCAAACCGCTCGCCAACACCCAGCTCTACGTCCTGAACGCACACGGTCAACTCTGCCCGGTCAACGTCAAGGGCGAGCTCTATGTCGGTGGCGTCCAACTCGCGCTCGGCTATCACAACAAGCCGGAAAAAACGGCAGAGTCGTTCGTGCCGAACTCTCTGCCGGGTACGCAAGGTCAGCGCTTGTACCGCACAGGCGACGCCGTTCGTCTTTTGGCGGATGGCAACATCGAATACTTGGGACGCGTCGACAACCAAGTCAAGATCCGGGGCTTCCGCATCGAACTTGGCGAAATTGAGGAAGTCCTGACCCACTACCCGGACGTGGAGCTGGCCGCCGTGATCGCACACATCGGGCCGGATGGCAACAACGCGCTATTCGGATACTACACAGCGACCCTCGACGGACTCGAAACTGTTGAACTCAAACAATTCCTGCGTGCCAAGCTCCCCGACTACATGGTGCCGCCGCGCCTCGTCCAACTGGAGACGATGCCTTTGACTCCGAACGGCAAGGTAGATCGCAAAGCCTTGGAACAGATGGCCGCTCACGATGAATTTGTAGCGGTTGCAGAATACGTCGCACCGTCCACCGCCACGGAGCAGATTCTCGCTTCGATCTGGTCGGAGTTCTTGAAGCGCGAACCCATCGGTGTGAGTGACAATTTCTTCGATCTGGGCGGGCACTCGTTGCTGGCGATCCAGATCCTCAACCGCGTCCGTACCGAATGCCAGGCCGCGTTGGAACTAAAAGACCTGTTCGCCAATCCGACGATTGCCGAACTGGCAGCTACCCTCGACCAACTTCGGGCAGATGGACGTACCGATGCGCGCATCGAGATTCCGAAAGCGCCTGTTCAGGAACACTACGCGCTCTCCAATGCACAGAAACGCTTGTGGTTCACCTACAAACTCCATCCGAACAGCCGCGCCTACAACGTCCCACTAGAGATCGCGATCAAACGCCCGCTTGATGTGGCGCTTTTTGAACGGGCCTTGGATCGTGTGGTACAACGTCACGACGCCTTGCGCACCCTCTTCGTGGAGATCGAAGGCGAGCCTCGTCAGCGCGTTTTGACCGAAAATCGAACGCATCTCTTCTATAAAGATGTAAGCGGACTGGCAGACGACGAGCAACAGCAGTACATCCGCGAGACGATCTCTCACAGTGACAGCATGCCGTTCGATCTCGCCCAAGGGCCCTTGATGCGCACGATGCTGTTCAAGCGCGGCGACGAGCACTACCACTTCTATCTCAGCCTGCACCATATCATCACCGATGGCTGGAGCAATGAACTGCTGGCTCGCGAACAAGCGGCGATCTACGAAGCCCTCCTCATCGGCGAGGAACCAAATATTCCTACGCTTGAACTTCAATACGCAGACTTCGCAGAGTGGCAAGCACAGGAGGTGGAGCGCGGAGGCTGGCAAGCGGACGAGTCCTATTGGCTCACGACCCTCTCCAAACCGTTGCCGGTGCTGGAGCTGCCGACCGATTTCCCGCGCCCAGCGATTCGAACCGACAACGGCGATGTGCTCTGGATGAAGGTCCCACGCGATCTGACCGCGGAACTGCGCACCCGAGCGACGACAGAGGATGTATCGCTGTTTGTGCTGTTGCTGGCAGGCTACGTCATGTTCCTGAACCAACAGACTCACCAGCAGGACATCATCGTCGGCACACCGATTGCCGGGCGGATGGCGCAAGAGTTGGAACCGATTGTCGGCTTCTTCGTGAATACGCTGGCGATCCGCACCCGCTTGGACGAGGTGGAGAGTGTCAGCGACTTGGTGCAACAGGTGAAGGAACAATTCCTGACCGCCTATGGGCATCAAGCCTACCCGTTCGACCTGTTGATCGAAAAAGTGAACCCTGAGCGAGACCTGAGCAGAACGCCAGTCTTCGCGACGATGTTCACCTATCGCCAGTTCCTCGAAACCCTCTCACCGCTGTACGAACCGCTTCTACAGGACGAAAGCGGCGTCGCGAAATTCGATCTCACCGTCTCTGTCAACGAATCGGATGACGAGCTCCACGTGAGTTTCGAGTATAACACCGACCTGTTCCGCCACGAAACGATGGAACAGTTTGTGACCAGCTGGCAACAAGCCTTGCAGACGCTGGCGACCAACCCGACAGCGAAGTTGCAAGATCTCGGGGAGGAGGAGCCAATCGTCGAGATCGCTCCAGAAGAACGCGAGCGACTTTTGCAAGGGATGAACCCAGACCCGAAGGAATTCCCGGCGGACGACACCCTGCAGGAACGCTTCGAGCGCCAAGCTGCGCTCCACCCGAATGCCATTGCCGTCACCTGTGGCGAGGAGTCGTGGTCATATTCCCAACTCAATGCGCAAGCCAACCGCATTGCGCACCTGCTTCGCGAAAAAGGCGTGCAGGAAGGCACGCCGGTCGTGCTGGTGCTAGAGCGTTCGCTGGACATGCTCGCCGCAATCCTTGGCGTCGTCAAGGCAGGTGGCTTGTACGTCCCAGTAGACCCTGACTATCCGGAGGAGCGGATCGCCTACATCGTGGAGGACAGCGGTGCCGCATTCCTGCTTCTCCAAAACGAAGTGCCGACGGCGCTCCACGGATTCCACGGGCGTGTGCTCGCCCTCGACCAAGTCAATTTCGCAGAGTTGCCTGATCACAACCCGGAATCGTGTATCAGCGCCGACAGTCTGATCTACGCCATCTACACCTCAGGCTCAACCGGAAAGCCCAAGGGAGTCCTGCTCACTCACCGCAACGTGGGACGCTTGATGGATGTCACTCATCCGCACTTTGGATTCGGGCCCGACGATGTCTGGACGATGTTCCACTCCTACTGCTTCGACTTCTCAGTGTGGGAAATGTACGGCGCGCTGTTGTACGGGGGACGTGTGGTGATCGTGCCGAAACTGGTGGCGCAATCGACGGCCGACTTCTACGACTTGCTCTCCAGAGAGCGCGTCACCGTGCTCAACCAAACACCGTCCGCGTTCTATCGATTGCTCGAAGCGGACGCAAAAAACGACGAGCGCCGGCTCGCGCAACACCTCCGCTATGTGATTTTTGGTGGGGAGGCGTTGAATTTCAACCACTTGCGTCCGTTCTTCAACCGCTATCCAGAGAGCCCGCAATTGGTGAACATGTACGGGATCACGGAAACCACGGTCCATGCGACCTATCGCCCGATCCAGCTCATCGATGTAGACAAATCGTGGAAGGGCAGTCCGATCGGCAGACCGTTGGACGACTTGAAATTCTACCTGCTCAACGAACAGCAGCAATTGGTTCCGCCCGGTGCGCCCGGTGAAATTTACATCGGAGGCCCTGGCTTGGCAGCCCGTTACCAGAACAACCCGGCCAAGACGGCAGAAGTCTTCCTCGAAGTGTCAGTCCCAGAACTGGCCGGGCAGCGCCTGTACAAAACCGGCGACCTCGCCCGCCTCAACGAGGACGGCGAACTGGAATACGTGGGACGTGTCGACCATCAAGTCAAGATCCGCGGCTTCCGCATCGAACTTGGCGAAATCGAGAATGCCTTCGTCCAACATGACGCGGTGAAAAACGTCCTCGTCGTGGCCAGCCCCGACGCAGACGGCGATCTGCAACTCGTGGCCTTCCTCGAAACGGATGCTGCACTTTCCGCCAAGGAATGGCGGCGCTATGTGAGAAATACTCTGCCCGACTACATGGTCCCGACCCGGATCTTGGCAGTGGCCGAGTTTCCCATGACCCCAAACGGAAAAATCGACCGCAAGGCGTTGCAAGAACTCAGCCAGTCGAAATCGCAAATCCATCAAGCAGCGACGACCCCAGTAAGCAGCTCTTCTCAACGAAGCGGCTCAACGAGGCAAGTCCAAGACTTGCAACAGGAACTGACGAAAATTTGGCAGGACGTTCTGCAGCATGATGACTTCGGTGTAGAGGACAACTTCTTCGACGTTGGCGGGCATTCATTTGCGCTCGCGAAAGTCAATCATGCGTTGAAGGAAAAACTCAGCCGCGAAGTCCCGTTGACCGACCTGTTCAAGTACACGACGATCAACAGCTTGGCGCAAGCGCTCGTCGAGGAAAAAACGGACGGTGAACCAAGCAACCTCGCGTTGCGTAAAACCCTCGTCAGACAGGAGAACGATGCGGTCGCGATCATCGGCATCTCCTTGCGGTTGCCCGATGCCAGCACACCGCATGAGTTCTGGGAGAACTTGAAAAACGGGGTCGAGTCGGTCCGCGAATTCCCCTTGGAGGAACTCGAGGTGACACCGTTCACGGCAGATCCAGAGGTGCAGGAGCAACTGGTGCGCGTCGCGGCCTTGCTGGAGGATGTGGACAAATTCGACGCTTCCTTTTTCGGCATCCCCGAGCGGGAGGCACGCCTGATGAATCCGCAACACCGCCTGTTCCTCGAATGCGCGTGGGAAGCGGTGGAGGACGCGGGATACAACGTAGAAGAGATTGAAGAGGAGGTCAGCGTCTACGGTGGATGCGGTGGGTACGAGTACCTGCCGCGCACGGGTGTCCCGAATCTGACCCAAGCGGATCTGTTCCAAGGCATGATCGCCTCGCAGCCGAAGTTCCTGACCACCCGTGTCTCCTACAAACTCAATTTGAATGGGGAGAGCATGCTCGTCGACACCGGGTGCTCGACATCGCTGGTCGCCGTACACATGGCTTGCCAGAGCTTGTTGAACTACCAATCCGACTACGCGCTGGCGGGAGGAGCCTCGATCCAACTGCCACAAAAACAGGGCTACATCTACGAGCCAGGCTTCGTCAACTCCGAGGACGGCCATTGCCGAGCGTTCGACAAGGACGCGACCGGTACCGCCAACGGCAGTGGAGTGGGGATGGTGTTCCTGAAACGACTGTCTGATGCCCAGCGTGACGGTGACCCGATCTATGCCGTGATCCGCGGATCGGCGATCAACAACGACGGCAACCGCAAAATCGGCTACACGGCCCCGAGCCAAGATGGACAGGCCAAAGTCATCGCCAAAGCTCAAGCTGCAGCAGGCGTGACGCCAGACGAGATCTCTTACATCGAGGCACACGGCACAGGAACCAACTTGGGCGACCCCATCGAGGTGAGCGCGTTGCATGACGTGTTCCGTTCCCAGACTACCCGCCGCCACTTCTGTGCGCTAGGTTCGGTCAAGACGAACCTCGGGCATCTCGACGCCGCCGCTGGCGTGACCGGTCTGATCAAGACGGCGCTGGCTTTACAACATCGGGAATTGCCGCCCAGCCTCAATTTCACGGAGCCGAACCCGGCGTTGAAGTTGGAGGACAGCCCGTTCTACGTCAACACCACGCACAAACCGTGGGAGACAGATCAACCTCTGCGTCGCGCTGGTGTCAGCGCCTTTGGCATCGGTGGCACCAACGCCCATGTCATCCTTGAAGAACCGCCGACTGACGATCACAACTAAAAAAAGCCAGCCGCTTGGAAGAGCGGCTGGCTTTTTTTTGCGTTACAGGTTGCGGTCGCTGGTCACATCACCCATCGTGACCACGACTTTGCGGGCGCCGGTGAAGGGAGTGCGTCCGTGGGCGATGAGGTAGTTGTCCAACATCAGGATGTCGCCCGTTTGCCACGGGAATTTGATCGTCACTTCCTCATAGGCGGCGCGAATCTGCGCCAATACATCTGCTTCGATCTGTTCGCCATCCCCGTAGTAGGTGTTGCGCGTCAGATTCTCCTCGCCTAGCGCGAACACCAGCGCCTCCCGCACCTCGTCAGGCAGGTTGGAGACGTGGAACAGATGCGCTTGGTTGAACCAGACGAGCTCAGATGTGACCGGGTGCTTCGCCAGCGCATCGCGGATGGCGATCGTGCGCAGGCTTCCGTCTTTTTTCCATTCCCACGTCATGCCGGTCTTGCGGCAGTAGGCTTCGACTTCCTGCTTGCTCGTGGTTTGGAACACTTCCTCCCACGGGAGGTCCAGTCCGCGCATGTAGTTGCGGACATAGCGGATTTTTTTGTCCACAAAGCGCTGCACCAATCCGGGGTCCAGACGTTTCAGCACTTCACGGCTGTCCGCAATCGGTGTCTCACCGCCCGTCTCTGCATTCAGCACGGAGAAAAAGAAGATCTTTTTCGGCCATGCATACGCGTAGGACATCTCGTTGTGCATGGGAATGTGTTGTTCTGAAGGATATGAGGTCGATGTGTAGACCTTGCCATGCACTTCGGAGCGCGGGGTGGAGCGCTCTGTATAGTCCTCTAGATTCGGACAGAGGGTCGCGGTAAACGTCTCGAACGCGGCGATATCGGTCACGTTGCAGTTGCGAAACAGAATTCCACCGTGTTCCAATAATTTTTGCTCCAACCACTCGGTGTTCTGCTTGGCCCATTCCAGCAGGTCAAAGGTATCACAGGTAGGGGAGATCACCAACGGCAACGTCTGTCCGGGTTGAAGCTCGGACAATTCGATCGGGTTTTGTTGTAGTTCCATTCTCTCAACCTCCTCTGGCATACGTGCTCTATATTGAAAGTAACCGAAACTAATAAAACAATCAACAGAATTTATTTTACACATTAAAAGAAGTACCAGTTTGTAGTTGTACTAAATATCAGGTTTAAGGTACTACAAAAAATATTAGTAGACACGTAAAGGTAAAATAATTATACTATTCTTGTCAATTTGATTTATTGTCGTTGTAAAAAAGATCAACTCTACCACACGATGTTCAAGGAGGATGTGCATGGAGAAAACAGGGACAGCACCGAGATCGCTTTGGAAGAACAAAATTTTCACTAGAATGTTCGTTTCCTACTCTATCTCAAGTTTTGGCGATTGGTTCGACATGACGGCCCTCATGATTTTATTCAGTTACACGTGGCATGCCAACTCGTTCCTGGTGGCGTTGGTGCCGATCTCGTATGCTGTGCCAAGTATTGCGTTGGGTCAATTGGCTGGCGTTTATGCAGACCGCTGGAAGAAAATACAACTGATGATCAACACCGATTTAATACGTGCAGTGCTGACGGTCGCTTTGATTTTTACAGGGAATCCATACTGGGCCTTGCCGATCATGTTCTTGCGCGCAACCGCTTCGGTATTTAACACGCCGGCTCAACAAGCGTTGCTGCGCACCTCAGTCCCTGAGGAGCAACTGATGAAGGCTAGTGCGATGATCGGGATGGTTATGCAGATTTCCAAAGTGGCGGGGCCGTTGCTGGGCTCGATTTTGATCGCCTTGGTCTCGATCAAATTGTGTCTCGTCATCAATGCGATCTCCTTTTTCATATCGGCGGTGCTTCTGATGACGGTTGGTAAGGTTTCCGAAGAAGGTCTCTCCACGCCAACACCGACAGAAACGAAACCCAGCCTGCTTCAATCTTGGCAAGAAGGCTGGAAGACGTTGTTCACCATTCGCATGTTGTATATGAGCTTTGCGTTTTACCTGGTCGGATTCTTCACGTTGCAGATGGTCGATTCGCAGTTCGGGATTCTGTTGCGGGAAGTCGTGCCAGGTTCGGAAACGTTGCTCGGGTATGTCATCTCGACCGTCGGATTTGGGATGTTTACAGTCGGCGGGATCTTGACAGGGATCAAAAACATCAAGTCGTATGGCTGGACACTCAGTCTGGGCTGCTTGCTTACGGGGCTGTCGTTTGGCGGATTCGGGATGTTTGAGTTGGGAGGACCGATTCTCTGGATTTATCTCTGCGCCTTCCTTGGAGGACTTGGCGTCGGTTTGACGATCATTGGATTTAGCTTCCTGCGCCAAAAAGAAACTCCGCCCGAAATGATGGGCCGCATCACCGGCATCACCAATTCTTTGACCAGTGCGGTGGTGATCATCGGCCCGATGGTCGGCGGTGTGATGATCGGGGCGCTTGGTGTCTCCACTGCGTTTCAAATCACAGGATTGGTGATGCTTTGTGTTGGTGTGCTGGGCGTATTGTTCAAACGTCTGATCTGGGGGAGTGCTCAATGAAGCAAAAGCTAGTAGGGATATTAGGCGGGATGGGTCCGTTTGCATCAGCGGAATTTGTGAATACGATCTACGAGCAGAACCTCAACTTGGGTATGGAACAGAACAAACCGCGTGTGGTGCTCTGTTCTGACCCAAGCATTCCGGACCGCACGTCCTCGATTGAAGCGGGGACCAACGATGCGGTCACACAAAAGTTGATCTCCCTGTGGGAGCAGATGTCCTGCATGGGTATTGAAGTGCTGATCATTCCGTGCATCACCTCACACTATTACGTCCAACAGTATCCAGAAGCGATGCGAGAGATGATGGTGAATCTCGTGACTTTGACATTGGACGAGGTGGAGCGTTCTGATCGGACGTACTTGCTGTTTGCCACCAATGGATCGTATCGCACTCGGCTGCTCGAGCACGAGAGAATTCTGATTCCAAGCGTGGAAGACCAAGTGCGTATTCATGAACTCCTCTACACCATGAAGCAATACGGGAGCCGTCCTGATCTGCTCCGCCAAGCGTATGACGTCGCGTTGAGTCTGGTCGAGCACTATGGGGCAGATGGCTGGATTAGCGGGTGTACTGAGTTTCATCTATTGACCCGGTATGTGATGCGGGAACAAGAGGCGATGGCCTCCCGAATTCTCGACCCGTTGATGTTGGTGGCTAGAGCATGGCCGCAATTCGCATTTTAAGCCTAAGGAGGCATGTGTAGATGACGGACCAATTAAACTTTATTTGGCAAATGTTTGATCAGCAAGCGGAACGGACTCCTGACCAGGTGGCGGTCTCATTTGGCTCACAGCACGTGACCTACCGAGAAGTTGCTCAACGTGCGAACCAACTGGCGCACTTTCTGCGCGACAAACAAGTCGGGCGCAGTGAACCCGTAGCGATTCTGCTGGAGCGCAGCGTGGAGATGGTCGTCTCGCTGCTAGGGGTGCTCAAGGCTGGGGCGGCATTTGTCCCGCTCGATCCGAACTATCCACAGGATCGACTCTCCATGATTCTATCTGAAGTAGCTCCGAACTGGGTGATTACCCAAGATTCCTTCGAGGAGCAGATGCGCACACTTTTTTCAAATTCGCAGGTCTTGCTGACCCGTCAGTTTACCGAACTGCATATTTATCCGACATCCAGCCCAGAGCTCATCAACGAGCCGATGGATCTCAATTATGTCTTTTACACCTCTGGCTCTACTGGGCGACCAAAGGGGGTCATGGGTTGTCATAAGAGTCTGTCGCATTTTATTAGGTGGGAGATCGAAGAGTTTGGCATTGGGGCTGGGGATCGCGTAAGCCAGTTTGCCGCCCTGTCCTTCGACGCCTGCTTGCGTGATATTTTCGTCCCGCTCTGTGCAGGGGGCGTTGTCTGCCTCCCGTCGCAGGAGGTGTACCACGACCGCGAGTCGTTGGTGAATTGGATTGCGGGCGAGGAATTGACACTTGTGCATTGCGTGCCCAGCGTGTTCCGCCAAGTGCTGGCGGAGTTGCAAACGATGGAACGCGCCGAAGCTGCTGAAAAGTTTCCGAACTTGCGCCACATCCTGATGGCCGGGGAAGTGCTGGAAGTCAAACATGTGCGGCAATGGATGGACATCTTTGGCACGCGGATTCAGTTGGTGAACCTGTATGGTTCAACCGAGACCACGATGATCAAGATGTTCCACCGGATCGAGACGTTGCCTGCGATCGGCAAACCGATTCCGGTCGGGCGGGGGATGAAGGGGGCTGTCCCGCTCTTGCTCAATGATAAGCAAAAGCTCTGTGGGATCGGGCAAGTGGGCGAGATCTACATTCGAAGCCCCTTTTTATCGCTCGGATATTACAAGCGTCCGGAACTGACAGCGGAAGTATTTTTGCAAAACCCGCTTCAGGTTGCACAGCCAGACCGCGTCTACCGCACAGGTGACTTGGGCCGCTATCTGGCGGATGGGTCGGTCGAATACATCGGGCGCAAGGACAACCAAGTCAAAGTCCGCGGAATCCGCGTTGAGCTTGGGGAGATTGAAGCCGCGCTGACCGAGGCAGAGGGCATTCGAGAGTCGGTGGTCGTTGCACGCGTCGAGGAAGAGGGCGATTGTACGCTGATCGCGTACTTCACAGGGGATGAAGAACTCACGATTGAAGGGTTGCGCGCATCGCTGCAGCAGAAACTGCCGGATGTGATGATCCCCTCGCAATTCCACTGGTTGGCGGCCTTGCCGCTTTTGCCAAATGGCAAAGTCGACCGCAAAGGGTTGCAAGAGCTGGCCCTAGAAGCGAAGCCGCAGTTGGGCAACGTCTACGTCGCACCACAGACGGCAACGGAACACCTGCTGGCCGGCATCTGGGCGGATGTGTTGAAACTTGATCAAGTCGGGATTCGAGACAGCTTTTTCACGCTGGGCGGGCATTCGTTGTCGGCGATGCAAGTGCTTGCACGGATCAAGGAAACCAGCGGAGCACAGATCAAGATCAAAGACCTGTTCCAGTTCCTCACGATCGAGGAGTTGGCGCACTATCTCGACAGCGTGAGCCTCGACAGTCCAGGCGCTTCGACGAGGATTCAGCCGCGCCCGCAACAGGAGTCTTACGAACTTTCCCATGCGCAGAGCCGCATCTGGTTCCAACAACAACTCGATCCTCAAAATGCTTCCTATAATATGCCATACAGCGTGGTATTCACCGGCGACTTGAACGCACAGCTCCTTGAAAAAGCGTTGCGATGCGTAGTCGAACGTCAGGACTCCCTGCGCACGCTCTTTTTGGAACGAGACGGTGTACCGCGTCAGGTGGTGCTCGATGCGGTCGAGATGACGATTCCGCTACAAGACGTGAGCCACCTCGCGACAGAGGAACAGGTAGCGCTGACCCAACAGGTGATGGACGAGGATGCTCGCCAACCGTTCGATCTCGCCCAAGCACCGTTGATGCGCACGATGCTGTTCCGCCTCGGAGACTTGGAGCATCATTTTTATCTTAACACCCACCACATCATCTCTGATGGGTGGAGCACCCAGCTGTTGATCCGTGAGATCGCGGAATTCTACCATGCGCTCTCCCATGAACAGGATGCAGAACTGGAAGTGCCTGCGATCCGCTATGTCGATTATGCCGCTTGGCAAAATGAGCAGATCGCAGCAGGGGTGTTTGACGAAGCGGAGGCGTATTGGACCTCTCAACTCGCCAAGCCGTTGCCTGTGTTGAATTTGCCGCTCGATTTTGACCGTCCCGCCGTGATGACCGATTCCGGGGCTGTGTACAATTGGCAGCTGAACCCGACGCTGGTGGAGAGAGCGCGGAGCTTTGCCGAACAGGAAGGCACATCGCTGTATATGGCGTTGTTTGCCGTGTATCACCTCCTGTTGCATCGCTTGAGTGGGGACGAGGACATCATTGTCGGCACCCCGGTCGCCGGTCGGACCGAGCGGGAAGTAGAAGCGCTGCTCGGCGTGTTCATCAACACGGTGGCGATCCGCGTGCGTTTTGGCGAGGATGACACGTTCCGCCTCTTGCTGGAACAGGTGAAAGCACGCTGTCTCGAAGCGTTTGATCACCAACAGCTTCCCTTCGATCTCTTGGTGGAAAAAGTACAGCCGGAGCGCGACCCGAGCCGTCCGTCGCTGTTCTCCGCACAGTTCGTGTTCCCGAACGCTCCGTTCGGTCTGCACTTGCCCGGCTTGAACATGTCGGAGCCGAAAGTTCACCGCCAGTCCAGCAAGTTTGACCTCGCACTGAAAGTGCTGGAGAACGAAGCGGGCTTGAAGCTCCACCTCGAATACAACACCGATCTGTTGGTTGAGGAAACGGTGCGCAATATGGCACAGCAGTTTGAGCTCCTGCTTGCTACCGTGCTTGACAACACGGAGATCGGCTTGTACGAGCCCGATCTGTTGACTGAGCGCGACCGCGAGATTCTCGCGGGTATGAATGCGACGGAGCGCGACTACGATCTGAACTCTCTCGCGATGGAGAAGTTCAGCGAACGAGCGGACCTGCACCCGGAACGCATCGCGCTCCGCTATGAAGGACAGTCGATGACCTACGGGGAACTGCATCAGCGTTCGAACGCCCTCGCGCATGTTTTGCGGGAAAAAGGGGTCGGGCGCAATCACTTGGTCAGTCTCCTGATGGAACGCAGTCTGGAAACAATCGTCGGAATCTACGGCATTTTAAAAGCGGGTGGGGCGTACGTGCCCATCGACCCGGAATACCCGGAGTGGCGCATCCAATTCACGCTGGCCGACTCACAATCGCGCATCGTGCTCACCAAGGGTCGTTACCTGATGCATCTGGCAGATGTGCGCACCGAAGTGCCGTTGCTGGAGACGATCATTCTGTTGGACGACAGCCCTGCATCGGAGGAAGTGATGACGTGGCAAAACGTGGCCGCGTACCCCACCTCCACACCAGAGCGATTGAATGAAGCGAGCGACCTCGCGTACCTCATCTACACCTCTGGTTCGACTGGACAACCCAAAGGAACGATGATCTCCCACCGCGCGCTCAACAACATGTTGCACTGGTGGCAAGAGAAGCTGCCGATCGACGAGCAAGACTGTGTGGCACAGCGGGCCTCGGTCTGCTTTGACGCATCTGTCCCGGAACTGTTCTGGCCGTTGCATCACGGCGCGCGGATGGTGATCATCCCGACGGAAACCATCGTCGACGCCTACCGCCTGCGCGACACGTTGATCGCAGAGAGTGTGTCCTACATCAAATTCGTTCCGACCTTGTTCAACAGCTTCATGTATGGCTTGCAAAACATGGGGGCTGAACAAGCGCGGATTCCATCCTTGCGCTGGATTCTCAACGGCGGGGAAGCGCTGACCGCCAAGACGGTCAACCTCTGGTACGAACTGTTCGGACCAGGTGTCACCCTCGTCAACCAATACGGACCGACGGAAGCCACGGTCGACGTGACGATCTATAAAATGACAGGCCGTCAAGAACGCAACATCCCGATGGGCGATGTGATGCCGAACAACCAAGCGCACGTGCTGGATCGCCAAGGCAACCTCTGTCCGGTTGGCGTGATCGGGGAACTGCACCTCGCAGGTGTGCAACTGGCGGAAGGCTACCACAACAACTCGGAAAAAACGGCTGAGGTCTTCGTGCCGAATCATCTGCCGAACTCAGTCGGAGATCGTCTCTACCGCACGGGCGACCTCGTTCGCGTCCTGCGCGACGGGACGTTGGAATATGTCGGGCGCAAGGACAGCCAAGTCAAAGTGCGCGGGTTCCGCATCGAACTCGGCGAGATCGAGGAAGTGCTGATGCAGCACCCCGATGTGAACAGCGTCGGCGTGGTCGTGCTGGCGGGGCCTGATGACAGCAACTCCTTGGTTGCCTTTTTCACCTCCGGCAAGTCGAGTCTGGACATCGTCGAACTGAAAGCCTATCTCGGGGAAAAACTCCCGCCGTACATGGTGCCAGCGGTTCTTCAACAGATCGACCAGATGCCACAGACACCCAATGGCAAAGTGGATCGCAAAGTGCTGCTGCAACTGTCGACGGACGCGACGTTCGAAACGGACGCGGACGCTTTTGTCCAGCCGGTGACCCCGACAGAAGCGAAGTTAGCGGAGATCTGGAAGGAACTGCTCCGCAAGGAAGAAGTGGGCACGACCGACAACTTCTTCGAACTCGGCGGACACTCGCTGACGTTGATGCTCATGCACAGCCGCATCCGCAACACACTCGACATCGCGCTCGAACTCAAAGACCTGTTTGCCAATCCGACGGTCGCTGAATTGGCGGCACACGTCGATTCCTTGCTCAACCTTGGCAGTTCCCAAGAAATTGTCCGCATCGAACGCGCACCTGAGCAGGAGCATTACGAACTGTCGCACGCGCAAAAACGGTTGTGGTTCCTCCACAAGTTCGATCCGACCAGCACCGCGTACAACGTCTATTTCAATTTGGTGCTGAAGGGCGACATCCAGGTCGAGTTGTTCGAAGCAGCGTTGCAGGAGATCGTACGCCGCCATAGCGCTCTGCGCACGGTGTTGCGCGAAGTGGAGGGGCAACCGCGTCAATTCGTGCAGGAGAGCTCTCCGTTGCGACTGGTGTACGAAGATTGGACACCTCTCAGCACAGCGGAGCGACACCTCGCTCTGCGCGCAAAATTGCGCGAGACCGAGCAACAGCCATATGACCTCAGCAATGGGCCACTGTTACGCTGCATGCTCTACCGCATGGGCGAGCAGGAGTACCAATTCCTGCTCCAGATGCACCACATCATCACCGATGCATGGAGCCGGGACCTGTTGGGCAAGGAATTGCACCTCATCTACTCCGCATTGGTTGCTGGACGAGAACCGAATCTGGCGCCGGTCGAATTGCAGTACATCGACTACGCCGAATGGCAGGCCGCCCAAGCGGAGGGGGGCGTTTTTGAGCAGGAGCAACAGTACTGGTTGCACGAGCTGGCCAAGCCGTTGCCCGTGCTGGATTTGCCGACCGACTTCCCGCGCCCGGACGTGCAATCGCACCATGGCGGCATCGTGGTCGAAGTCCTGCCTCGTGAATTGGTCGAGCGGGTTCGACGCGTGACCCAGCAGAGCGATGTCTCGATGTTCATGTTCCTTTTTGCGGCCTACGTTCATCTCTTGAACCATCTGACTGGTCAGGATGATCTAATCGTGGGCGTCCCGATCGCCGGAAGAACGAATGAAGCGTTGGAAGGTACCCTTGGATTTTTTGTCAACACACTGGCAATTCGCGTGCGATTGGCAGGCATCATGACGCCGCACGAGTTGTTGCAAGAGATCAAGCGTCTGTCTGTAGAAGCGTTCCAGCACCAGTCGGTGCCGTTCGATCTCCTGTTGGAGCGCCTGAATCCAGAGCGCGACCTCAGCCGTTCGCCGATCTTCTCGACGATGTTCCAGTTGGAAATCGGTGAGGCTGCTGTGTTGCAGGGCGAGCATTTCACGCTTGAACTGGCTGACAATCCCTACGAGACGATGACGAGCAAATTCGACATGCAGCTGACGTTGTTGGAGTTTGAAGGGCAGGATTGCAACCTGTTCTTGCAATACAATACCGACCTGTTCCGCCACGAGACGGTGCAGAAGTTCACCGATCTGTTCCAGCAGGTGGTCGACGCATTCGCCACCGACCTGCAACAGCCGTTGCGTGAGCTTGCTTTGTTGACGGAAGGGGACAGCCAAGTTTACGAACGCCTGAATGACACGGCTGTCGATTACGACCTTGATGCGCTGTTGTTAGATGCGTTCGTGGAGCAGGTCCAAGCGAACCCCGACCGGGTCGCGCTGTCTGATCAGGGTCGTACAATGACCTATCGCGAACTACACGAGCGTTCCAACCAACTGGCGCACTACCTGCGCGCCCAAGGTGTTCAGCGAAACCAACTGATCGCGATCATGATGGAACGCAGCATCGAGTTGATCGTCGGCTTGTATGGGATCGTAAAAGCGGGTGCAGCGTATGTGCCGATCGACCCGGAATACCCGGCGCAACGGATTCAATACATGATCGAAGATTCTGGGGCAAACGTGCTGTTGACCAAGCAAGGATATCAGGAACAAGCTATGGTTCCCCTCCAAACCGTGCTCTTGTTGGACGAATGCTGGGAGACCATGGAGGAGCTTTCCACCCAACTGACCACGCTCCCAGAGATCGTCAACGAGTCGACAGACCTCGCCTATATGATCTACACCTCGGGTTCGACCGGGCAACCGAAGGGCGTTTTGATCCAGCATCGAGCGATACTTAACCGTTTGCACTGGCACCAAGACACGTTCCAACTGACACCGGAAGATGTGGTGATCCAGCGCACGACCAACTGCTTCGACGACTCGATCATCGAACTGTTCTGGCCGTTGCGCCACGGGGCGATGATGTCGATCATGGCACAGGATGTCGTGCTTGATCCGCAACGCCTGATTCAGCAAGTGGTACGCGAGAAAGCGACCTACATGCAATTCGTCCCGTCGCTGTTGGCGGTGGTCGTTTCGGCCTTGCAAGAGATCCCGCAGGACGAACGTCCGCAATTGCGCACGATCATCGTCAGCGGGGAAGCGTTGCCCTCGAAGTTGGTCGAACAATGGTTCGCGCTCTACCCGACGGGTACCAAGCTCGCCAACCTCTACGGCCCGACCGAAGCTTCGGTCGACGTATCTGGCGCGATCTACGAAGCTCCACAAAGCGTGATCACAATTGGGGTACCTATCGCCAACACCAAACTGTACGTTCTGAACGCACGTGGTCAGCTCTGTCCGGTCAACGTGAAGGGCGAGCTCTATGTCGGAGGCGTGCAACTCGCGCTCGGTTACCACAACAAGCCGGAGAAAACGGCAGAATCGTTCGTCCAACATCCGTTGCTGGGCGCTCCAGGTGAGCGTTTGTATCGCACAGGTGACATGGTTCGCCTGCTGTCCACCGGCAACATCGAATACCTTGGGCGCGTTGACAACCAAGTCAAAATTCGCGGTTTCCGCATCGAGCTCGGCGAGATCGAGGAAGCCCTGACCCAGTGCCCGAATGTGGACATGGCGGCCGTGATCGTCCACCAAGGCCCAGACGGCAACAAGGCTCTTTTTGGCTACTATACGGCAACTTCCGTAGACATCGAAACCTCCGCAATCAAAGACCATCTGCGTTCCAAGCTCGCCGACTACATGGTGCCGCCGCGCCTCGTGCGACTGGAGACGATGCCGCTCACTCCCAACGGCAAAGTGGATCGCAACATCTTGGAGCAATTCGCTGCCCAAGACTCGTTTGAAGTCGTGGTGGAGTATATGGCACCCTCCAACTCCACGGAGGAGACTCTCGCGGGCATCTGGTCGGACGTGTTGAAACGCGATCAAGTCGGAATCCAAGACAACTTCTTCGACCTTGGAGGACACTCGCTGCTGGCGATCCAACTCCTCAACCGTATCCGCAACGAACTGAACGCGGCTGTCGAGTTGAAGGAACTCTTTTCAAACCCGACGATCGCTCAACTGGCGGAGCGCATTCACTCCAAACAGATAGCGACGGCGTTGGTGATCCCGAGAGCTGCTGACCAACCGCACCATGTGCTCTCCAACGCGCAAAAACGCCTTTGGTTCACTCACAAAATGAACCCGGAGAGCCGCAGCTACCATGTTCCGCTGGAGATCGGAATCCTGCAGGAATTGGATGCCAAGCTGTTTGAAAAAGCGTTCGCTCTGCTCGTGCAACGCCATGATGCGCTCCGAACTGTCTTCGTCGAGATCGACGGGGAACCGCGCCAAAAAATCATGCCGAATAGCCCAGTCCGCCTGTTCTACAAAGACCTCAGTGGACTCACCGAAGACGAACAAACCACCTACATCAGAGAAACCATCGCCCTCAGCGAGAGCAAACCGTTCGATCTCGCGACTGGCCCCTTGATGCGCACGATGCTGTTCAAGCGAGGGGAACGGGCGTATCACTTCTACCTCAATTTGCACCACATTATCACCGACGGATGGAGCAACGAACTGCTCGCTCGCGAACACGGGGCGCTATACGAAGCCTTGGTTGCTGGAGAGGAGCCGCCAGTTGCTGAGTTGCCGTTGCGATACATCGACTACGCAGAATGGCAGGAACAAGAGCGCGTGAAAGGTCGTTGGCAGGAGGACGAGTCCTATTGGCTGACCACCCTCGCCAAGCCGTTGCCTGTGCTGGAGTTGCCGACCGACTTCCCGCGTCCAGAGGTTCGCACCGACAGCGGAGCTGCCGTCTGGATGACGATTCCGGCACAGCTCACCGCCGAACTGCGAGCGCGGGCTTGCGCAGAGGATGTCTCGCTGTACTTGCTGTTGCTGGCAGGTTATGTGCTGTTCCTGCACCAACAGACTCACCAACAGGACCTCATCATCGGCACCCCTGTTGCCGGACGGACAGCAGAATCGCTGGAGAGCATCGTCGGTTTCTTCGTCAATACCCTGGCGCTGCGCACTTCTCTGGACGGTGTCGAGACTCTGCGCGACTTGGTGAAGGTGGTCAAGGAGCAATTCCTGAACGCCTATCAGCACCAAGCGTATCCGTTTGACCTCTTGATTGAAAAAGTGAATCCTGAGCGCGACCTGAGCCGTTCACCGATCTTCTCGACGATGTTCACGTATCGCCAGTTCCTTGAAGCGTTGTCGCCGATCTACCAACCGCTTGTGCCCCAAGGGCATGAGGTCAGCAAGTTCGACCTGACCGTCAATGTCAGCGAAGCGGAGGACGAGTTGCGGGTACGTTTTGAATACAACACCGATCTGTTCCGCCAAGCAACGATTGAGCAATTTGCCACGCGCTTGCAACAAGCGTTGCAGACGCTGGCGACGCAACCGACAGCACAACTGAACGCGTTGCAAGAATCAGTCACGCAGGTCTCTGCACAAGAGCGGGCCCACCTTTTGCAAGGTCTGAACCCAGAGCCGAAGTTGTATCTGGCAGACGAAACGTTGCAGCAGCGCTTCGAGCAACAGGCGGCGCAAACGCCTGCATCCCTCGCGGTCACGTGCAACGGTGAGTCGTGGACCTACGCAGAACTGAATGCCCGCGCCAACCGCATCGCCCACCTGCTCAGGGAAAAAGGCGTGCAGGAGAGCACGCCGGTCGTTCTCGTGCTGGAGCGTTCCTTGGACATGATCGCCGCAATCCTTGGCGTGGTCAAAGCGGGCGGGTACTACATCCCGGTCGACCCAGACTACCCGGGAGATCGCATTGCCTACATTCTGGAGGACACCGCCGCCCAGCACTTGATCTACCAAGCCGAGCAACCGACAGCTCTGCAATCGTACAGCGGTTGCACGATCGCACTCGATCAGGATCAAGCGGTCTTAGAATCGATGCCCGACAGCAACCCAGCGTCGCTGATCACGGCAGACAGTCTGATCTACGCGATCTTCACCTCGGGTTCCACGGGTAAGCCGAAGGGCGTGTTGCTCACCCACCGCAACGTTGGGCGCTTGATGGATGCCACGCACCCGCACTTTGGTTTCGACAGCGAGGACGTCTGGACGATGTTCCATTCGTACTGCTTCGACTTCTCGGTATGGGAGATGTACGGGGCGCTCTTGTACGGTGGACGACTGGTAATCGTGCCGAAAATTCTGGCTCCGTCGACCCGTGAATTCTACGAGCTGCTCTGTCAGGAGCGCGTCACAGTGCTCAACCAAACCCCGTCCGCGTTCTATCGCTTGATCGACGTCGATGCCAAACACAGGGAGGGGCGATTGGGTCAACACCTGCGCTATGTGATCTTCGGTGGTGAGGCGCTGAACTTCACGCAGCTACGCCCGTTCCTCGAACGCTACCCAGCAGCTCCGCAACTGGTGAATATGTACGGGATCACGGAAACCACCGTGCATGCCACCTACCGCCCGATTGAGCGCGCAGACCTGAACAGCGCGTGGAAGGGCAGCCCGATCGGCGTACCACTGGACGATCTGAAGTTCTATCTGCTCGATGAGACACAACAGTTGGTGCCGCCGGGCACACCGGGTGAAATCTACATCGGCGGCCCAGGATTGGCTACCCGATACCTGAACAACCCGGAAAAAACGGCTGAGGTCTTCCTCGAAGCTCCACTCCCGGAACTCGTGGGTCAGCGCTTGTATAAAACCGGCGACCTCGCCCGTCTCAACGAGAATGGTGAATTGGAATATCTGGGTCGTGTGGACCACCAAGTCAAGATTCGGGGCTTCCGCATCGAACTTGGCGAGGTCGAGAACGCCTTCATCCGTCATGACGAGATCAGCAATGTACTTGTCGTCGCCAGCCCTGACGCAGACGGGGAGATGCAATTGGTCGCCTACCTTGAAACGGACGCGGAACTGCCCGCGAAGGAATGGCGACGCTACGTCCGCCAAACTTTGCCGGAGTACATGGTACCGACCCGCTTGATCCCGGTTTCAGAGTTCCCGATGACGCCAAACGGCAAGATCGACCGCAAAGCCTTGCAAGCGTTGGGCGAGCAAAAACCGCCGCAACCGCAAGCGGCGGCGGTGACGATGCCAGTCACCCAGCTACAGGAGGAACTCCTCGCGATCTGGCGGGACGTCCTGCAACATGATGATTTCGGCATCGAGGACAATTTCTTCGACGTCGGCGGCCATTCGTTCGCGCTGGCGAAAGTCCAAAACGCCATGCAGGAGAAACTCGGGATCAAAGTCCCGCTCACCGACCTGTTCAAGTATCCGACGATCCAATCCTTGGCGGAAGGGGTAGCGCCTGCCACCGACAACCTGCGTGAAACTGCCCCCGTGCAAGTCAAGCAACAGCAGCGTCACGAAGGCAAGGAAGCGGTGGCGATCATCGGCATCGCGCTTCGCTTCCCAGAAGCCAGCACCCCGTATGAATTCTGGCAGAACTTGAAAAACGGGCGTGAGTCTGTGCGAGAGTTCCCGCTAGAAGAAGTGATGGATACCCCGTTCAACCAAGACCCAGAAGTGCGAGCTCGTCTCGTGCGAGTGGCGGGTTTGCTCGATAACATCGACAAGTTCGACGCTGACTTTTTTGGGATTTCGGAGAAGGAAGCGCGCCTGATGAATCCTCAGCATCGCCTGTTCCTCGAATGCGCGTGGGAGGCGATTGAAGATGGCGGCTACAACGTCGAGAGCATGAATCGCAAAGTCAGCGTCTATGGCGGTTGTGGCGGCTATGAATACCTGTCACGCGGCATGGCGGGAACTGGAATTCCCAACCTGACCCGCTCGGAGTTGTTCCAAGGCATGCTGGCCTCGCAGCCGAAGTTTTTGACGACCCGCGTCTCGTACAAATTGAACTTGACCGGGGAGAGCATGTTCCTCGACACCGCCTGCTCAACCTCGTTGGTTGCGGTGCACATGGCGTGTGAGAGCCTCTTGAATGGCAAGTCTGACTTTGCGCTTGCAGGCGGCGCTTCGATCACATTGCCTCAGAAACAGGGCTACCTCTATGAACCGGGCTTCGTGCATTCCGAAGACGGTCATTGCCGAGCGTTCGATGCCAGCTCCACCGGTACGACGAACGGCAGCGGCGTAGGCGTCGTGTTCCTGAAGCGCCTCTCCGACGCGCAACGAGACGGTGACCCGATCTACGCCGTGATCAAGGGATCGGCGGTCAACAACGATGGCAACATCAAGATCGGATACACCGCTCCAAGCCAGGCGGGTCAAGCCGATGTCATCGCTTTGGCTCAGGCGGCGGCTGGTGTCCAACCGGAGGACATCTCCTACATCGAAGCACACGGTACAGGCACGATCCTTGGGGATCCGATCGAGGTCGCTGCACTGACCGAAGTATTTCGCAAGCAAACCGACCGCCGCCAATTCTGCGCGCTCGGGTCGTTAAAAACCAACGTTGGGCATCTCGATGCCGCCGCTGGTGTCGCCGGCTTGATCAAAACCGCACTGGCGCTCAAAAACCGCGAATTGCCGCCGAGCCTGAACTTTGAAGTGCCGAACCCAGCCTTGAAGCTAGAGGAGAGCCCGTTCTATGTCATTACGGAGCACCAACCGTGGAACACCGAGAACACCGTACGCCGCGCAGGTGTCAGTGCCTTCGGGATCGGTGGGACGAACGCACACGTGATCTTGGAGGAAGCACCGTCAGATGAACAGGAAACGAACTAATTTTTCAGAGGAAAGAGGGGCTTCCTTGATGCCTAAACAGCGAGAGAGATCGCATCACCTTTTCAATCTGTCGGCGCGAAGTGAAGAAGCAGTTCGCCAAGCGGCTTTGAAGCTCGGTCAACATCTCGACCACGAACCGAACCAAGAGCTTGGAGATCTGGCGTACACGTTGCACATCGGCCGCAAAAAATTTGATCACCGCTTGAACGTGGTCGCTTCCAACCGCGAGGAATTGAAGCAACTTTGTCTGGAAGCGGCAGAGATGCCATTGGAATCAGGGCAAGTCATGGGCGCGATCAGTTACCTCCATCACACGGAAAAAAAGGCACCGAAGGTCGCCTTTCTCTTCACCGGCCAAGGAAACCAATACACAGGGATGGGGCAGGAGCTTTACGAAAGCTCCTCCGTGTTCAAAGCGGCGGTGGATGAGTGCATCGCCATTGTAGAACCGCACTACCCGGTTCCGTTCCTGCACTACATGTTCAACCCGAAATTCAAGGACGAACTGGACCTGATCTACATCTCAACAACCGCGATGTTCGTGTTGGAATATGCGGTCGCCAAACTGTGGATGTCCTGGGGGGTCGTGCCGGATTTGATCCTCGGTCACAGTTTCGGCGAGTATGTCGCGGCCACAGTATCTGGGGCGATGACGATTGAGGAAGCCCTACCGCTGGTGGCCGAACGCGGTCGTCTGATGCATGAAGGCATGGAGCCGGGCGGCATGCTCTCTATCCTCTGTGACGCAGAGACGATCCGCAACTATCTGGAACCACACCGCGAGCATCTCTCCGTCGCGACGCATAATGGTCCGCAGTCGCTGGTCGTCAGCGGACGTGTGCCTGCGCTTGAGGAATTGACCGCTCAGTTGGAGCGGGATGGGATCGTCCACAAGCGGTTGCCGATTTCTGTCGCGGGCCACTCGCCCTTGATGGACCCAATTCTGGGCCCGTTCAAGGAACATATCACGAAGCACATCCAGTTCAAGCCGCTCCAAATTCCGCTGGTGTCCAACCTTACTGCGGAAGTTATGCAAGGGATCGTGCTCGACGAGAACTATTGGGGCCGCCACATGCGGGAGCCTGTGCAGTTCGCGCGCGGCGTGGAGGTGCTAATTGAGCAGGGCGTGACCGTTTTTGTCGAGATCGGTCCACACCCAGTTTTGAAAACGATGGTCGAATCCATGACCGACAACACACTGGTGGTCGGTTCGCTCAACCGCAAGGAAAGCGCATGGAAACCGATGCTCAGCTCCCTTGGGCAAATCTCGTCGGCAGGAGTCCGCGTCGATTGGAAGTTGTTGGACCAAGACTACAAGCGGCGCCGGGTGCATGCGCCGACCTATCCGTTCGAGCGCAAGTCCTACTGGATCTCGCTCCAACCGCAGGCGATGCAGACCGCGCAGTTCGAAGTGGCCACAACCTCCGAAGCCGCATCGGAGGCAAGCGCGGAGGGGAAGAGCCGGAAGTCCGTCTTGGCGAACTCTCCGACCGAAGACCTGATGGCGATGTTCTGGAAGGAAGTCTTGGGACTCTCGAAAGTCGAGCCAGACGACCACTTCCTGACTCTCGGCGGCGATTCACTGATGATGATCCAGATCAAATCGCGGATACAAAAAGTTCTGAATCTAAACGTCCCGATCCGCGACGTGTTCACATACCCGACGTTCTCCGACTTTGTGGCGCACATCGACGGCATGCGCAGAATTGCAGAAGGAGAGCAAGAACAGTCTGACATACCGACGGCATCTCACCAGGAGTACTACCCGCTGTCCCATACCCAACGACGCCTCTGGTTCTTGTACAAATTCGACCCGTCTTCGACGGTTTACAACATGCCGTCGCACTACGTGTTGAAGGGCGACGTGAACGTCGAATGGATGCAAGCGGCCCTGCAATACATGGTCGACCGCCACAGCGCGTTCCGCACCGTGTTCACCGAGATCGAGGGCAAGCCGTACCAAGTCGTCGCCAAGCACCACAAGTTCTCGCTGCACTACGAAGACAGGACGGAACTCTCTCGCGAAGAGAAAATGCAATACGGCATGGAGCTCATTATTCGCGACCAAGACACGCCGATCGATCTGCTAGAGGGGCCACTTTTGCGAGCAATGCTGTTCAAGTTGGACGAGGGCGAGTATCACTTCTACCTCAACCAACACCACATCATCACCGACGGTTGGAGTTTGGACTTGTTCAAAAAGGAACTGTCCGCAGCCTACCACGCCATCGCCGAAGGACAAGCGCCGGCGCTGAAAAAACCGGTGCAGTATATCGACTACGTAGAGTGGTACGAACGCGAGCGCGAGAACGGACGATGGGCACAGGAGGAGCAGTTCTGGGTGAAAACCCTTGCCAAGCCTTTGCCGGTGCTCAACTTGCCGACCGACTTCCCACGCCCGGAGATCCAGACCTTCAATGGGAGCTTATTCCGCCTCCCCTTGTCAGAGGAGTTGGCATACCGCGTCCGCACGTTTGCCCAGCAGGAAGGCGTTTCGCTGAACATGCTCTTGCTTGCAGCTTTCAAGTTGCTGTTGCACCATCTCAGCCAAGAGGAGGACATCCTCGTCGGAACTCCGGTCGTTGGACGTACAATGGAAGCACTGGAATCGACGATGGGCTTCTTCGCGAACTCAATTGTCATCCGCACCCGCATGAGCGGCGTGCAGACGTTGCGCGACCTCTTGAAGCAAGTCACGATGCAGAGTTTGGATGCCTTCGAACACCAGTCCTATCCATTCGACCAATTGGTGGAACAACTCAATCCAGAGCGGGACATGAGCCGTTCGCCGATCTTCTCGACCTTCTTCACCTACCGCTATGCGGGGGGCGTCGAGGAACATCTGGAGCAAAAGATTCGCTTCACCCCGCCTTTGGATGAGACGCGCGGTCTCGGGCACAACGTCTCCAAATTCGACCTGTCGATGATCATCAACAACGAGGGAGACGACCACTTGACGGTGTTGATGGAATACAACACCGACCTGTTCCTCGCCCAAACTATGGAGCGTTTCGCACTTTGCTACAGTAAAATTTTGGAAGTTTTTGTCGCGCATGTGGACGTGTCGTTGCAGGACTTGAGCCTGCTGATCGAGAGCGAGCAGGCTCTGTATCAACGCCTGAACGATACGGCAGCGAACTTCCCGGCCGAGCAGACGATTCCCCAACTGTTCTACACGCAAGCGAAGATGCACGCAGACGCTCCTGCGCTTTCCGATGCAGTTCAGACGCTGACCTTCCGCGAACTGAACGAGCGATCCAACCAATTTGCCCATCTGTTGCGAGATCGCGGCGTTGGCAAGGAGAGCATCGTCGGAATCTTGCTGGAGCGTGGAATCGAGGCGGTTGTCGCGATCCTTGGTGTGCTGAAATCGGGTGGAGCCTATGTGCCGATCGACCCGCGCTATCCGGAATCTCGCGTGCGGTACATGATCGAGGACAGCGGTGCCTTGCTCTTGCTCAGCCGTCGGGGAACGGTCGAGGCGCTGGGCCTGCAAGAGTCTGACGAAGTGCTCTGCCTCGAAGACATGCCAACCGACTTGGCGACCTCCGATCTGGAGATCATCACCGGAGCAAGAGACCTCGCGTACATGATCTACACGTCCGGTTCGACCGGGCTTCCGAAAGGCACAGAATTGCACCACGTCGGTGTTGCCAACCTCACGCAGTGGAAAAAAGACCGATTCGGGTACTCCCCGGAGGATACGATCTTGCAGTTCGCCTCGTTTAGTTTCGATGCTTCTGTCTGGGAGATGTTCCCGGCCTTGTTGAACGGTGCACATCTGTACTTGCTCGCAGAGGATGAGCGTCATTCGGTGGAAGAGTTTTCGGCTGTTGTGGCCAACACGCAGGCGACTACTGTCACGTTGCCGACTGTCTTCTTTAACCAACTCAGCCAGCATCTGCACGACGATGACCTCGCGAAGTTCAGCACCATGAAGCGCATCTTCGTCGCCGGGGAAGCCCTGCAGGGCGAAGTGGTGCGGGCATGGCAACGCCGCTTCGGCGAGCAGATCTTGATCATCAACGCGTACGGCCCCACGGAGTCGACCGTCTGTGCCACCGTCTACACCATCGATCATCTGGTGCCAGAGACACAGGTGTACATTCCGATTGGCACACCGATCGCGAACACGCGCATCCACATCCTGGGTCACAACCTGAAGCCCTGTCCGGTCAACGCGATTGGCGAACTGCACATCGAGAGCGTCGGCTTGGCGCGCGGATATCGCAACCAACCGGAGCGCAGCGCACAGGCGTTCATCCCGAATCCACTTTCGTCGGAGCCAGAAGCTGTGCTCTACAAATCGGGAGATCTGGCGCGGATGCTTCCAGACGGCACCATCGAGTTCATCGGTCGTCGTGACGATCAAGTCAAGATCCGTGGCTACCGCATCGAGATCGGCGAGATCGAAGACTGTCTCTTGAAAGGAACCGGTGTCCATGATGGTGCAGTCGTGGCACAGAAACTGGCGAACGGAAACCACCAACTCGTGGCGTTCTGCACGGCGCATTCCGGGCAGGAGCTCGACACCGCTGCTGTTCGCGCCGAAATCGCCAGCCAGTTGCCCGACTACATGGTGCCTGCCCAGATCGTCTGTCTCGCCGAGATGCCACTCACCCCGAACGGCAAGATCGACCGCAAACAGCTGCTCACTTTCGAAGTGCACGTGGAGTCGATCGGCTACGTGGCCCCGCAAAACGAACTGGAAGCCAAGATCGCCACCGCATGGGAGAAATGTCTGTATCGGGAGCAAGTCAGCGTTCACGACAACTTTTTTAGCGTCGGGGGCGACTCGATCATCTCGATGCAAGTCGTATCTGTGCTCAACCGCGAGGGTCTGCGCGTGAAGACGCCCGATCTTTTCAAATACCAAACCATCGCCGAACTGGCACACCACGTCGAACTCCACAGATTGTTCGTGGACGAAACGCTTGAACAGGAAGCACCCGTCACTGGTGTTGTCCCGCTCGGACCGATTCAACAGCATCTGTTCGAACTGGAGAACACCGACCGCGAGTACTACCTGTTGGCCCTGATTCTCGACGTGATCAAACGGGTCGACCCAACGTTGCTGCAACAGGCTTTGGAGATGCTGATGCATCAACACGACATGCTGCGCGCCACCTACAGCTTCGAACAGGGTCAGGTCATCCAGACACTCCTCGATCCCAACGATGCGAACTTCGAACTGCAGGTCTATGAATACCCGGAAACGGCACACGAAGAAGTGCTTGCTGAGTGTGCACGAGTGGAAGCTGAACTCAAATCGAACATTAAATTCTCCAACGGCTTGGTCATGAATGCTGCCCTGCTGAACTTCGGTGGCAACAAGTGCCGTCTGATCTGGGTCATTCACCACCTCGTCACCGACATGGTGAGCAGCCGGATCCTGACCACAGACTTGATCTATCTCTACGAGAGCTTAGAGCGTGGGGAAAAAGCGAAACTCCCGGCGAAGTCGACACCTTATCACGAGTGGGTGCAAGTGAGCCAACGCCACATGAACGGCAAGGAAGGCGAGCGCGCCTTTGCGTACTGGAAACCGTTCCTCGACGTGGTTGGGGAGATCGAGATCGCCGTCGACAACAGAGCGGGAACCAACCTCATCTCTGACGGTCTAGAACTATTTGTCAACATCGACGAGACGACCACGACCCAACTGCTGACCGAAGTCACAGAGCGGTATGGCACCTCGATCAAGGAAGTCCTCCTGACCACCATGCTGCGCTCCGTGGCCAAGTGGACAGGACAGACATGGGTCGGCTTGGCGACCGAAGGTCATGGTCGCGACCAGATCGTGGAGGACGACGGAATCAACCTTGAGCGCACCGTCGGCTGGTTCACCAGCGTGTATCCGTTCTATGCGCAGATCGCGGAGAATCAATCGATTCGCGAGTCCGTTTCGCAAGTCGTAGAGAACATGGGTGCACTTCCGCATGGCGGGGCTTCGTTCAACATGCTGCGCTACCTGAGTGAGGACGCAGCGGTGCGCGAAGTGTTTGAGAACTTCCGCATGCCAGAGATCTGCTATAACTTCTTTGGCCAGTACGACAACATGCGCTCGCTGACCTTGGACTGGTCGCCAGGTCATCAATTTGTAGAAAACCATCCGGCAGACAGTGAAAATCACTTTGAGATCTTGATACGTGGACGGATTCGCGATGGAAAACTGTCGATGGGCTTCCAATTCTCCGGAAAACGTTACGATTCAGAGACCATTCAGCGTTTGATGAACCTATTTGAATCCGAAGTTCACCTCATCGTGCAAACCTAAGGAGGAGAGTTTTTTGAAAGAGAGTCAAACTCGTGACATGATTGCTATCATTGGTATCGGATGCCGTTTCCCAGGTGGTGTGACCAGCCCAGAAAGCTATTGGACCATGCTCAAAGAAGGGGTGGACGCGATCTCCGAAGTACCAGCAGATCGTTGGGGCCGACACTACTTCAACCCCAACCGTTCCACCACAGGCAAAACCTACACCAAGTGGGGTGGGTTTTTGGATCAAGTCGATCAGTTTGACGCTGCCTTCTTTGGCATCTCGCCACGTGAAGCCGCACTGCTCGACCCGCAGCAACGCCTGTTGATGGAGACCACGTATGAAGCGCTTGAGGACGCCGGTCTGGTCGTCGAAACCTTGGCAGGTTCGAAAACGGGCGTGTACATGGGTGGGTTTACCCTCGACTACCAAGGTCTGCAATTTACCGAGAGCAACCAAGATGTGATCGAATCGCATACCGCGACAGGTGTGATGATGACGTTGCTGGCCAACCGCCTCTCCTACGTGTTCGACTTCCGCGGCCCGTCCGTGGCGGTCGACACGGCCTGCTCGTCCTCGCTTGTGGCGGTGCATCTCGCCTGCCAGAGCTTGCTGAACGGGGAGACCTCGTTCGCGGTCGCCGGTGGTGTCAACGTGATGGTCAAGCCGAACATCACGATCGCCGAATCCAAAGCGGGAATGCTCTCGCCGACCGGTCGCTCCAAGACGTTTGATGAGAGCGCGAATGGCTATGTGCGCGGTGAAGGCGCAGGCGTGGTCGTGCTCAAGCCCTACGAGCAAGCGCTGGCAGATGGCGATGATATCTACGCGGTCATCCGTGGCACGGCTTGCAACCAAGACGGTCACAGCGAAGGCTTGACCGTCCCGAGCGGCGATGCACAACAATTGCTCGTCCGGGAAGCCTTGGAACGCGCAGGCGTGCAACCGCATGAGATTCAATACTTGGAAGCGCATGGAACCGGGACGCCCGTTGGCGACCCGATTGAAGCCAACGCACTGGGCACCGTCTTGAAGGAAGGCCGTACCCTCGACAACGCCTGCTACATCGCTTCGGTCAAAACCAATTTTGGCCACACCGAGGCAGCGGCGGGTGTCGCCGGGCTGATCAAAGCGACGCTTGCCTTGAAACACGGCGAGATCCCGGCACACTTGCATCTGCAAAACCCGAACCCGAAAATCGACTTCAACGAACTCAAGATGCGCGTCCCGCTCGTACACACCCCGTGGCCGACCGTGGAAGGCCCGCGACTGGCAGGGGTCAACTCGTTTGGCTTCGGCGGTACCAACGCGCACGTCGTCCTGCAAGATGCGCCTTCCGCACACGTGCGACGCACCCAAGATCAGGACAAGACCGTGCTCGTCCCGCTCTCAGCCCGCAGTGAGAAGGGCGTCATCGAGTACGCAGGCAAACTGATCGAGCGCTTGGAAAAAAGCGATGTCTCGCTCACGGACATCGGCTACACGTTGACCCACCACCGCGCGCACCATTCGAATCGTGCGGCAGTGGTCGCGAACTCCAAGCAAGACCTGATCGACAAACTGACCGTGCTCCAAACCGGCGAAGCAACACCGGGCCTGACCACAGGTCAAGTCCCGCGCGGCGGCGTTCCGAAAGTGGCGTTCGTCTACACCGGCATGGGCCCGCAATGGTGGGGCATGGGTCATCAATTGCTGCAGGAGGAGCCCCTGTTCCGCTCCGTGGCCGAAGAGATCGATGCGAAATTCCAAGCGCTCTCCGGCTGGTCGTTGCTGGCCGAGATGCTGAAATCAGAAGCGGAATCCCGTATGATCGAGACCGAAGTCGCCCAACCGGCGAACTTCCTGATCCAAGTCGCACTCTCTGCGCTGTGGCGCTCCTGGGGAGTACAGGCGGATGCGATCATCGGCCACAGTGCTGGCGAAGTGGCGGCTGCCTATGAAGCGGGCGCGATGACGCTCGACGAAGCGGTGCGTCTGATCTACCACCGCAGCAGCTTGCAGCAAAAAACCACCGGCCAAGGCCGTCTGGTCGCGCTCGGACTTCCGATGGAACAGGCAAAGCAAGCGATGGCGGGCTACGAAGACCACGTCTCGTTCGCAGCGATCAACTCGCCAAGCTCCGTGACGCTGGTTGGCGATCCCGAGGCGTTGGAAAAAATCGTGAATCCGTTGCAAGAACAGCAAGTCTTCTGCCGCTTCTTGACCGGGAAAGTACCGTACCACAGCCATTACTTGGAGCCGCTAAAAGACGAGTTCTACAACGCGATGGGTGTCGTCCAACTGCAAGATACCACCACACCGCTCTACTCGACCGTCACGGGTGGCTTCATCACAGGTTCGGAGCTGGACACGAACTACTGGTGGCGCAACAACCGGGAGCCGGTGTACTTTGCAGACGCGATGTCGCGGATGATCGAAGACGGCTACCAAGTGTTCGTCGAAGTCGGGCCGCATCCGGTGCTGGCATCCTCGATTCGCGAATGCCTCGCACTTCTGGAAAAGCAAGGCGTCACGCTGAATTCCTTGCGCCGCAATGAACCTGAACTGCCGCAAGTCTTGGATGCCCTCGGCGGGCTCTATACCCAAGGCGTAGCGGTCGACTGGGACAAGTTCTTCGCAGACGGCAACCGCGTGAAATTCCCGACCTATCCGTGGCAACGCGAACGCTACTGGCACGAGTCGGATCGTTCGCGAGCTGAGCGACTAGGCGAAGACCTGCACCCGTTGCTCGGACGTACCGTTCGTGCGCCGCATCCGGTGTTTGAAACGGACATCAACCTGCAAAACCTGCACTGGATCGGAGATCACCGCATCCAGAGCTCGATTGTCTTCCCAGGCGCTGGGTATGCTGAGATGATGATCGCGACCGTCTGGAACTCGATTGGCAAGGGACACCCAGCAGTTATGGTGCAGGACGTCGAATTCAACAAAGCTCTGTTCCTGAATGAAGAGGAGACCATCAAGCTGCAGGTTCGCATGGACAGTGAGAATGGCAACATCGGGATCTACCGCTCGTCCAACTACGACGGTCTCGAATGGTCGCAACATGCCAAAGGGGTTTTCCGCCCGATCAACTTCTTCCCCATCGCGAACCCGAACATGGAAGTCCTGCAAGCGCGCATCACGCACGAAGTGCCGAAGGAACAATGCTACGCACACTTCCGCACGCTCGGTCTGGAATACGGGCAGACCTTCCAAGGCATCTCTCAGCTCTGGCAAGGGGCAAGAGAAGCCTTGGCAAAAGTAGAAGTTCATGAGCTCCTGCTCGCGGAAATCGATCAATACCATGTCCACCCGGCGATGCTCGACCTCTGCTTCCAAGTTCTCGCGGCGGCCCTTCCGTTTAACAGTGCGGAGAGCTCCGTCTACATGCCGACAGCGATGCGCCGCAGTTACTACCGCAACATCCCGATGACGCAAAAAATGTGGATTCACGCAAAGATCACCGGGCAAACCGACACGCTGCTCACCGGCGACATCCAACTGATCGACGAACAGGGCAACCTGCTGATGGAGATCGGTCAATGTGAAGCGCGATCTCTGCGCGATGAATCGCAAGGCGGAAGTGGCGGCAACATCACCTATAGCGAATTGGTATGGAAGGAACAAGCGCGTCCTGAACCGGAGGAAGCGGCAGCCGCTGCACAACCAGCCGGTCTGTGGCTGGTCTTCACAGAAGGTCAAGGTGTAGGCGATGCGGTGGTGCAAGACTTGAACCAGCGTGGTGACAGCGTCCTGCGCATCGAGCGTGGCAGCGACTGGAATCTGGCGGATGGCGTCGCAACCCTCAATCCGATCGATAGCGATCACTACGAGCGTCTGGTGGAGTGGACCAAGGGGGAAGGCCAAGCACCGTTCAAAGGCATCGTCCACCTCTGGAGCCTCGATGCGCAATCTGGAGATCAAGCAACCTTGGACGATCTCCGTCACGCCGAAGAGATCGGTAGTGCGAGCGTTCTCCTGCTCGTCAAAGCGTTGGCACAAGGCACGCTGCGCCACTCGCCACTGCTCTGGTTGGTTACGCGTGGTGCACAACCTGTATTGGGAACCACGGAACGCCTGCAAGTGGCACAGTCTCCGCTGTGGGGACTGGCGCGCGTCATCGGTCACCAAGAGCATACCGACCTCTGGGGTGGGATCATCGACCTCGACACCGAAAGCCTTGCACCGGCTACGGATGCGGCGCTGGTTCTGGAGGAAGTGTTGGGCAAGACGATTGAAGATCAGATCGCGTTCCGACAAGGACTGCGTTATGTCGTTCGCGTCAAGGACTGTGGGGATCTCACCTTGCCGTTGCCACCTGTCTTCCGTCCGGATGCCTCCTACCTGATCACAGGCGGGCTCGGGGGACTCGGCATCCAAGTGGCACGCTGGTCGATTGAACAAGGCGCACGCCGCGTCGTGCTGTTTGGTCGCGAAGCCTTGCCGCCGCGCACAGACTGGTCGCACTATGACGCCGAGAGCCGTGTTGGAGAGCGCATCGCTGCCGTCAAGGAACTGGAAGCGTTAGGCGCGAGCATCCATGTGATCGGTTGTGATGTAACGGATCGCGAGGACCTGTTCGCCAAACTGTCCGCATACGAAGCGGAGGGCTATCCGGCGATTCGCGGTGTCGTCCACTCTGCAGGGGTGGCACGTCCGCAGATGTTGTTGCAAATGGAACTGGAAGACCTCAGCACCGTCCTGCGCCCGAAAGTGTTCGGGTCGTGGAACTTGCACCAGTACTTCGCACAGCGAGAACTCGATTTCTTCGTCATGTTCTCCTCGCTCGCATCCCAGATCGTCTCCCCGGGCCAAGGCAACTATTCGGCAGGCAACGCCTTCCTCGATGCCCTCGCCTATGACCGCCAAGCGCAAGGCATGTCTGCTTGCAGCATTAACTGGGGACCTTGGGCCGAAGTCGGGATGGCAACCAAACTGGACCTGATCGAGTTCTTCGACCGCCGTGGGATGTACCAATTCTCGCCGGAGAAAGGCTTGGCAGCATTCGGGAACTTGCTGATGAACAACAAGCCCAACTTGATTGTCTGCATTGCCAACTGGTCGGTCGTCGCCCAAAATAACTACCCGGGCGGCATGACTCCAGCGATGATCTTCGACATTGCAGCCGAGGAGCAGAACGCATCGGAAGGTCAGTCTGACAACCAAGGAACGGACTTCCTCGTACACTGGAAAGCGGAGAGCGACGATGCCGCACGACTGGCGCTGCTGGAAGAACATCTGCAAGACGTAGTAGCACATGTCATGCGTCTGAACCGTGCGAATCTGACCAACGACCAACCGCTGAACTCCTTGGGTCTGGACTCGATGCTGGCGATTGAGTTGCGCGTCAACTTAGAAAAAGGCCTTGATGTCAAACTCGCCGTCGTCGAATTGCTAAAAGGCCCGACGATTGCCGAACTGGCTGCCTCCCTACACGAGCAGATGGTCAGCAACCTCGAACTGTCTGAGGACGAAGAATTGGCAGACCTGTTGGCGGAATTGGGCGATCTCAATGAAGACGAGATGCAAGCCTTGTTAGAAGCTGCAGCCACACAGGAGAGCGACGATGAATGAGAAACTTCTAGCCCGTCTGGCGTCACTTTCTCCCAAGCAGCGGGAGTTGTTAGAGAAACAATTGGCAAAAAAACAAGCGGCGGACGAGGGATCGGCAACGATCCCTGGCGTCCCGCGCGATCGTGATGGCTATGAGCTGTCTTACACACAACAGCGCATGTGGTGGATTGATCAGGTGGAGTCGGGCAGTGCTGCCTACATCATCCCAGTTGCGGTGCGGTTCCGTGGGCCCTTCCAACCGCAGCTCTTGGAACGCAGCCTCAACGAGTGCATCAAACGCCACGAAGCGTTGCGCACGACGTTTCAAGTTACGAGTGAGGGGCAACCGGAACAACGTGTGACCTCGGAGTTGAACTTGCCGATCCCGCTCGTCGATCTCTCCGTCCTCGCGGCAGGGGAGCGACAGGAGGAAGAACAACGCCTCGCCTTTGAGGTCTGCAGCCAACCGTTCAATCTAGAGGAGTTGCCGTTGATCCGCACACAATTGTTGCGCATCGGGGAGCACGAACATCTCTGGGTCGTGGCGGTGCACCATATCGTTTTCGACGGCTGGTCGACAGGTGTATTCGTCCAAGAAGTTGCCACCCTGTACGAGACTCTGAGCCGTGGCGGGGTCCCAACGCTTCCTGAATTGCCCGTCCAAGTGATCGACTATGCCGTTTGGCAGCGTGAGTTTCTGACCGAGGAACGCGTCAACAAACAAGTGGAGTATTGGAAAAAGCAACTCAGCCGCCCGTTGCCGGTGCTGGAGTTGCCGATTGACCATGTAAGACCCTTGGTGCGCACCTCCAAAGGACGACACCACAATCTGTTCTTGCAAGAAGGTCTGCCTGAGCAGGTACAAGAGATGAGCCGCAACGAGGAAGTCACCTTGTTCGTGACGATGATGGCAGCGTTCCAGACCTTGCTCTACCGCTACACCGCTTTGGAGGACATCATCGTCGGCTTCCCGATCTCCGGGCGCGGACCTGCGGAAATTCACGGGGTGATCGGTGCCTTTATCAACTCGTTGGCTTTGCGCAGTCACGTCTCATCCGACATGACGTTCCGTGAGTTGTTGCAACAGGTGAAGCAACGCACGATGGAAGCGTTTGAACACCAAGACATTCCCTTCGAGCGAGTGTTAGACGCTGTGCAGCCAGAGCGCGTTCCCGGCCACACCCCCGTGTTTCAAGTGATGTTCAACTTGAACAAATCGGTTCCGCCGATCAAGTTGAGCGGCGGCCTTGAACTGGAGTACGAATTGATCGACCATGAAGCGGTCAAGTTTGACCTGTCCTTGAGCATTCGGACTGGGGATGACACGCTGTGGTGTACGTTTGAGTACAATGCGGATCTGTTCGAACCAGAGACGATCCGCATGCTGGCCGAACAGTACGCCAACGTGCTGCGCGCCATCGCACAAAACCCCGAACAAGCACTCGCAGAGATCGACATGATCTCCGCTGAGGAAGTCGACATCGTCGCGGCTCTTGGCTTGTTCGACACTTTGGAATAGAGGAGAAAAAAGCACCGTGCCCTCAAGGGCCGGTGCTTTTTTTTTTGCATAAAAAAACCCCTGATCAGCAAGAGCTGACCAAGGGTTTACTTTGCTGATTATGCTTGCAAGGAGTTGTTCCATTTCTTGCCTTGACGTTCGACCTTCACGCGTTTGCGGTGGAGGATTTCGAACATGATCGGGACGATGAACAGGGTCAGGAAGGTCGAGGAGATCAGACCGCCCATGACGACGACCGCCAGACCTTGCGAGATGACCATCGAGGAACCGAGGCCCAAGGTCAGCGGCAGAATCGCGAACATCGTCGCAATTGCCGTCATCAGGATCGGACGGAGACGCACGCCGCCTGCGTTGACCAGTGCTTCGCGGATCGATACACCCTTCTCGAGGTTCTGGTTGGCACGGTCGAGCAGGACGATCGCGTTGGTGACGACGATCCCGATCAACATCAGGAAACCGATCATCGACGGCAACGAAATCGGCTGGCCGGATAGCTTGATCCCGATCATGGAGCCGATAATCGCGAACGGGATCGAGAACAGGATGGCGAATGGTGCTTTTCCTTCTCCAAACGTCACGACGAGGACGATGTAGACCGCGCCGATGGCGATGATGAAGGCGATGATCATGTCTTTGACCATGTTGGCGATCTGTTGGTTTGCGCCGCCCAGCGAGTAGGAAGCGCCGTTTTCGAGGGTGACACCCTTCAGGGCATCCTTGATCTTGCTGGACGTGGAGGACTTGTCATCCGAGATGATCCCAGCAGATACAGATGCGTATTCATTGCCATTCTGGAGTTGCAGGGCGCCTGGTTGCTCAACTTCTTGGACATCTGCGATGTCCTTGACTTTGAACAGTTTGCCAGTCGGGTCGACCAATTCCAGATTGGCGATCACGTCAAGCGATTGGATGCCGTTGACCGGGGTCAGTTGCATGAACAGATCGTCTTGTTTGCTGCCGTTGGAGATCGTTCCGATCTTTTGCTCCGTGAGGTACGGGCGGATCATCTGGGACGCTTGACCGGAGGTCAGACCGTGCAGGAGGGCATCGTCGTGGCGAACTTTGATTTCCACGCCTTTGAGACCTTCTTGCAGGTTGTTTTTGACGTTTTCGGTGCCTTCAACGCCTTTGACGATCTCGGTGATTTTCTCAGCCGCTTTTTTGATCGATTCCTTGTTCGGGCCGTTGACGATAATTTGTACGTCGGCACCGTTGGCTGCATTCGGAACTTGGAACAGTTCCAGCGTGGTGAATTCACGGTTCGGTTTCAGTTCGGATTTCTTTTCATCGATGTACTTGACGATATCGGTGTTCGGTTTCAGGAGGACGTACCAGTTGGTGACATTGGTAACGGTCGCTTCCTTGCCTTGGCCTTTCGGAGTCCCGACGACCATCTCAACCGTTTCCGAGCGGCTGTCGGCGCGCAGTTTTTCGTCGATGTTCTTGGCTGCGTTGTGCACTTCCGTGAGGTCGGTGCCGCGTGGCAATGTCAGCGTCAAGCCGACGACTTTGTTCTGTTCACTGGGGAGGAACGTGAAGCCTGCACTCATGCCCAGTGGGATCGAGCCGCCGAGGACGACGAACGAGAGGATCAACACGATGGCTTTGTGGTTGAGCGACCATTCCAGCGCTTTTTTGTAACGCTTGGCCATCGTGCCTTGGTGATCGCCATGATTGCTCGAACCATACTTGCGCATCATCAGGTAGGCCAACATCGGCACGACGGTGATCGAGACGATCAGCGATGCGATCAGGCAGAGCACGACGGTGATCGCGAACGGGCCGAACACGATCCCGATCAGGCCGCTGACCAAGCCGAGCGGTGCAAATACGGCGACGGTCGTCAGTGTAGAGGACGTGATCGCTTTGACGACTTCGCGCAGCGAATCCAGGATCAGTTCGTAGCTCATTTTTTCATTTTGCAGACGGCGCATGATGTTCTCGATGACGACGATGGAGTCGTCGACAACACGACCGGTCGCGACGATCATCCCGGCCAGCGACATCAGGTTCAGCGCGATATGGAACTGTTGGAGCATGATCAGCGTGATCAGGATCGACAGTGGAATCGAGACGACCGAGATCACAGTTGCGCGGAAGTTGCGCAGGAACAACAGGATCAGCAGGGCTGCGAACACAGCACCAAGGCCGCCTTCGCGCGCCATACTGAACACCGATTCGGAGATCGCTTCCGAGGAATCGTAGATGACTTTCAGCTCAACTTTACTGTTTTGAGCCATCATGTCTTTGAGATCGGCTACGACTTTTACGGTGTTCGCGTCGATGTTCTTCATTAAAGAGATGCCAACGCCCGGTTTGTTATCAACCGTAGTGACCGTCTCTGTGGATTCGACTTTTTGAACACTTGCAACATCCTTCAAGCGCAGATTCGGGCTCAAGGAGAGATTGCTGATTTGATCGAGCGAGGCCAGCGCGCCGTTGAGCGTGACGGTCTCGTTCATTTTGTTCAGGGTGACGACACCCAGCGGAGCGTTGACATTTTGCCCTTGCAACACTTGGGTAACTTGTTGGTAGGTTACTTTTTGCGACTTGAGTTTCTCAGGGTCGACGGAGATCATGATCTTCGTTGCGTTCAGGCCGGTCGCTTCGATACCGCCGACGCCACTGACCGATTTCATATCAGGGATGACATGGTCACGAACTTCCGCTTGGAATTCATCGGCCGAGAGCGAACCTTTGGGGACGACCGCGGCGAAGAGGATCGGAACGGTGCTCGAACCGCCTTTGATGATGTTCGGTGTCATCGCGTTCTGTGGCAGGGTGACATTTGCAATCGCTTCCTCAACCTTGCTCTTCTTCAGATCGCGGTCTGCACCTTGATCGAATTCGAGACGGATGAAGGAAACCGAATCGGAGGAACTGGAGTTGACTTTCTGAACCCCTTCGACGTTTTGCAACGAACGCTCCAGAGGTTTGGTGACGGTGTTCATCACCTCTTGGGAGGAAGCTCCCGGCCACACCACGTTGACGTAGATCGCCGCTGGGGTGACGTCAGGCATCATCTCTTGATTGAGTTTGGTCGTGGAATAGACACCACCAATCGCGATCAGTAGGACGATGATGAGGATTGCGATGGGATTTCGCAAGGAGAATTTTGTTAATTGAGTCACGGGCTGTTCACTCCTGTTCTTATACCGATGTATTTAGGTGGCAACTCTGATTTAACATGATGTCCCGTTTGTATTTCGATTTGAGGTTGATCATTTCCTCCCATCATGTAAAATTTCCTTTCTTTTTGTCGAATGATCAGAGCAGTGAGGGATGCGGAAAAATTATTTTGAACAGTACCTTTCATTGCAAGGTAGCTGGTGTTATAATAAACCACAAGGAGCACAATTGACAAGGTTAATTTTCAGGTAGAAAGGAGAGTTGATGAAAGGACATGGAAAATATACAATTTAAAAAGGGTGTACTCGAGTTGTGTGTACTCGTATTAGTGGGTCAGCAAGACCTGTACGGCTATGAACTGGTCAACAACATCTCCAAATACATCGAGATCTCAGAAGGTACGATCTATCCGCTGCTGCGTCGCCTTACGAAGGAGGGGTACTTCACCACCTACCTCGCAGAGTCTCATGAAGGGCCGCCGCGCAAGTACTACCGGCTGACCGAGGGGGGCCAGCGCTATCGGGATGACCTGATGCGCGAATGGGATGTATTTGTCGGGCGAGTCAATTCTGTGATCTTCCAAGGAGGACGCCATGAACAAGGATAATTTCTTGAAAGCGCTGGAGGCTGAATTGCGCGGGATCGATGGAGACGAGCGCAACGAGATCTTGGCGGAATATCGTGAACACTTTGAAATCGCCTGTGCAGAAGGTCGGGACGAGGCGGGGGTAGCCCTTGCGCTCGGCAATCCGAAGACCTTGGCCAAGGAACTCAAGGCCACCGCCTTAATTGAACAAGCGCACGAGGAGTTTTCGCTGGGGAAACTGTTCCACGCCTTCTTTACGGCCGCGAGCCTGGGGTTTTTCAACCTCGTCTTGCTGGCAGGTCCGTTTTTCGCGATCGTCGGGCTGATGCTTGGCCTGTATGCGGTCGCCCTCGCCTTCTTGGGTTCGCCATTGGTATTTTTCTATATGAATGGGTTTCCGACCACAGGTTCGGATGTATTGCAATTCGTACTCGCGCTCTTGCTCTCCGGAGTAGGCTACTTCTTGGGACGGGGCTTGATCTGGGTGACCAAATGGATGTACAAATGGGTACTCAAATATCTGGCTTACAACGTGAAGCTTGTAAAGGGGAATACTAACAATGAAGCGTAACAACATGGGTTCGAAAGTGACGATGGGTTTTGCAGTATTGGCATTGGCCGCGACGATGGTCGGATGCAGCAGTACGGCACTCACTGGCAAGGAGTCTTCGCTGGATCTGGAAAAGAGCTTTGATGGCAAGGACGTTACCTCCCTGCAGATCCAATCCTCTGCAGCTGAGATCCATTTGATTCCGATCGACGGTGACAAGATCCAAGTCTCGCTGAAGGGCACGCTTGGCGAGAAAGACATCGAGAAGGAAAAAGACACTATGCTCAACGCGACGCTCAGCGGTTCGCAACTGACGATCATCGCGAAAAAGCCGAGCCAGTTCCTCAACTTGGGCACCGGCAAACTGCAACTGGATGTGCAAGTGCCGAAGAAAGTCTACAACTCTATCAAATTGGAAAGCTCCTCCGGCGACATCACGGTCGATCCGTTTGAAGCGAAGCAGTTCACCATCGATGTGCAATCGGGCAACACCAAAGTCGCAGGCTTCAAAGGCGACGAGTTCATCGCATCCGCGCAGTCAGGCAACATGAAGTTTGACAAAATGTCCGGTCACGTCAACGTCACGGTGCAATCCGGCGATGTGTCGCTCTCGATGGCGGAGATGCTGAAGGACGTCTCGGTCGAAACCCACTCTGGCGACACCCGCGTGTTCCTGCCGGAAACCAGCGCGGTGCGCGTCGATGTCGAAGCCAAGTCGGCCGATAGCCTGAAACTGGGCCTCCCGCTCACCACGCAGACCAATGACAAGCAACACATCGTCGGCATGACCAACAATGCAAGCGGCAATGCACCGCTGCTCAAAGTCTCCTCGCACTCCGGCGACTTCGAGCTCGGCAAAGTGTCCAACTAACACCCTGTGCAAAAAAGAGATGTGTCGATAACCGGCACATCTCTTTTTTATTACAATAATTTTAAAATAACAAGATATCATTTACCTTCTGTGAGTTGATGGTTATAATTTATGTGACATCATTTACCAAATACTCGAAAGGAGCCTGATGCCGAATGTCTCAGCGATATGACGTCATCGTCATTGGTGCAGGGTTAGGCGGATTGACTACGGCTGCGTTGTTGGCGAGAAATGGCGCGAAGGTGCTGTTGCTGGAGCAACACTATGTTGTAGGTGGTTGTGCCAGCACATTTCGTAGAGGTCCCTACCTGTTCGACGTGTCGGTACACTTGATGGGCGGCATGGAGGAGGGCGGTTCTGGACATAAGATTCTGCAAGAGCTCGACGTGCTGGACCGGTTGCCGCTGGTGGAAGTCTCCCCGATGTACCGGGTGCAGATCGGCAACGATTCCTATGACATCCCGGCCAATCTGGATGAGTTTGCTGCGGCGTTGGTGGGGTGGTTCCCAGACGAAGCCGTGGCGATCAAGGAGACGATGAGCGAGATCCGCGACTTTGGAAACGCGATCCTCGACTCCGAGAAACTGACACCGAACTTGTTGCATCGCTTGCCGGAGTTTCACCGCAAGCCAGTTGACCAATACCTCGCAGGAAGGTTCCGCAATCCACGCATTCGCTTCCTGATCACCTCGCTATTTCCCTACATCGGGGCGACGCCAGATGAGTTGGAGACGCTGTTCTTCATGGGGGTGTTGGCCTCGTATCATGGAGGGGCGTTCTACACGGAAGGCAGTTCGCAAAAACTTGCGGACGCACTGTCGTATGCGATTACTCGTGACGGTGGCGAGGTCAAGTTGCGCACCCGCGTGGACAAGATCTTGATCGAGGATGGCCGTGTAACCGGCGTGCGCACGAAAAAGGGGGAGGAATACCGGGCCACCACAGTCGTCACCAACGCGGACATGAAGACCACGTTCTCGACACTGGTGGCATCCGAGAACCTGCCCGCAGGTTTGGCAGGAGAGATTCAACGGATGCGCTCCTCGCACTCGGCGATCCTGTTGTACGCAGGGATTCGCAACGATGGCTGGGAGTCGCAACTGCCGCATGAGATGATCGTGTACCCGCAGGAGAACTTCCACAAAGACAACAACGGATTCAACCCGCTGCACCCAGAACTCGGTGGCTGGTTCATCGTCACCCGCCCGACGAGCACCGATCCGCGACTGGCTCCCGAAGGCAAGTCGATCGTAGCGTTTCAGATCGGGTGCGATGCGGAGCTCGTCGAAGTGGTGCGCGAGGAACGGGGAAAAGAGTTCGTGACCGAAGCTGCGTTGCAGATGTTGGAAACGCACTTGCCCGGTCTTCGCGAGCGCATCGAGCAGTTGGAAGTCGCCACGCCGCGCACGGTCAGACGCTACACGGGCAACACCAATGGGGCGGTGTATGGCTGGAAGAAATCGTACAACCAACCGTGGAGCAAAAGCGCCGCCGGACCGACGGCGATCTCTGGACTGTATGCGGCAGGACACTGGACGAATTCTGGGCATGGCGTCTATGGCGCAATGCGTTCGGCACGGCAAACGGCGCAGGCGATCATCGAAGCTTGGAAGCAATCATAAAATGAGAGTTCTTATAATGGAAGAGATGTGTTCGGGGAACCGGACACATCTTTTTTTGTGGCATATGGGTACAGGCAGTTTCATAGATATGAACGTGACGTTAGTGAACGAAGGAGGGACTGTGTGTGGCGGAGTCGGAAAACAAGCCGTCGATTCGGATTCATGTCGACCAGCAAATCACGATAGAAGGTGTGCGCGGCCAAGAGGAAGTGGAAGACGCGACGGTCGCGACGGAGATCACTGGATTTGATGTAGAAGACGATCTGTATGTGTTGCGCGGGGCGCTTTCGTTCAGCGGGTTTTTCCGTCAGGTGGAAGAGGAGGACGGCGAGGCGGAGTTGCCAGATGCGTTCGATGATCGAGATGTATTTGCCGCTGGAGAGGAATTGTCGGATGCTCCGGTGTTGCCGTTCCATCACCGCTTGCCGTTTTTGCTGCAAGTGCCAGTGACTGCACAAGAGGTACACCAGCGTGAATCCGGCTCGCTGTACGTCAACCCCAAGATCGGCCAGTGGAACGTCCACGTGCTGGGCGAGGAGACGATCCATCTGCGCGCGGAGTTGGTCTTGCAAGGGCTGTCCGGGCAGGAGGGGTATGTGTTCCGCTGTGGCTCACAGGAAGAGGGAGTCAAGCCTGCGACCTCGCTTGACCACCTGCTCGATCAGGAGGAGTCGCGGGCGATCGTGCCTCCCGCGCTGGAAGAGGAGGAGTTCGAGGCTCCGTTTGAAAACGCGTGGGCGTCCAACTACCGCCAACAGCTCGATGCGGTCGAGGCGCCCACATCGGAGGATGACTGGTTGATCGAATCGCCAGCCCCAGATGCGCAGAGTGCGCAGGCGGAATACACCGCTGAGCAGGAGGAATCTGAGGATGACGATGTGATCTTGTTCACGCCTGACCCGCGCTTGGTATTCCCGGTGCCGGAAGCGGTCGATCAGATTTTCCCACACGCCTTGCCGTTGAACGAGCAGGATCTGTTCGACCAAGCACAGGCGATGTTCGAAGATGCGCGACGTCAGTTTCCAGAGTTGCAGGACATCGACTTCGAGCAAGCATCCCGCGAAGTGCTGGACCAATTCCAAGTGAATAATCTGGAAGAGTTGCAGCGAAACCTGTTCGAACAAGCCCAAGCGTTCCAACCGGAGGCGTTTCTGCAAGAAGGAAGCTTCGAACCGCCGCTTCAGCCGTATCAACCGATCCAGTCCTCGGCGTCTACTTCGTACCACGAGGCGTACAACCGCATCGTCGCTCAGCACGGCACCCCGTCCCCGGTCGATGAGGACGCATTTGTCGTGGAGGATACGGATGTCCACGAGCTGACGGAACTCAGCCACTATGAGGAAGATGTGCGATCAGAGGCGGTTTCAGAAGTCGCGCAACACGAGCAGAGCGTGTACGAGGAAGTGGTACATGACGAGGAAGTTCCGTCTGCACAAGCCTTGGATTCAATAGATGCGGTGGAGGCAGTAGAGGCAACCGAAACTGTCGAGGCACAGGATGAGTCCAACGCCGAAGACACTGACCGCCCGATCCTCGATGTTGTTGCCGAACAGATCGAAGCCGAGTATGAGTTCGAAGATGAGGTGCCAGAGTCGCAAGTGATCTTGGCAGCCCCTGAAGTCGTCGAGCAGCCACATGCCAGCGGCCCGAAACTGTCGGTGGGCAGCAAGTCGTCGTTTGACCCATCCACAGGCGTCAAACTTTCCGCCCTGCTCGGCGAGTCGCGGCCTCGTGAACAAGAAAGCCATACGTTCGGTTCCATCGTCGGCAACAACGGTGGCAGCATCACGGAGCGCGCCATCGTTTCCAACAATGGTAACAACGGCAACAGCATCGAAGATGTGCCGCCCGTCTACAGCCAGTACGACAGCGCACATGACTCGGTCTGGGGCAACTTCCTGCGCCAGAAAGAAACCAAGACCACGCTGAAGTTCCGCATCGTCCACGAGGCAGACTCGCTCGGCGATCTCGCAGAACAGTACAACACCACGCCTTCGGAATTGCAACGCGCCAACCGCCTGCAACGTCAAGAGGTGGAAGCCGGACAGATTCTCTACATCCCGACGAAGCGCCGCTAATGCAAAAAACAAGCCGGACGACAAGTTGTCCGGCTTGTTTTTTTCGTCTACTCGCTGGTACAAACGCATAGGCTTACAGCAAGAAAAGGGAGGGGAGAAGTATGGACAGTGCGCAAGTAGATGTGATCCTCGAATCTGTACTGCCCCGGTATGGCATGCGCGTTCGCGGGATCATGCCGCTCAACCCACAGACCGTTCTGGTGGACAGCGACCGCGGCGTGAAGCGCCTGCGTATCGATACGGATGAAAAAGTGGTGGGTCGACGCCATGCGCTATGGGAGCACCTCGCCAAGCAGGGATTCCGCCGCATCCCACGGCACATCCGTTCGCTGTACGACGAGTCGTGGATCGTGATCGACGAGCAGGTTTTTACGCTGGCAGACGATTGGGAAGGACGAACACCGGAAGTGATGCCGCTCGACATGCGCCTCATCGGGCGCAACCTCGCCCACCTGCACCAAGCCTGCAAAGGGTTACAGCTCGATGCCGACATCGCGTTGCCCAAACGCCACGGCACCTGGTTGCAGCGCTTCACCCAAGCGGGCGACGAACTGGCGCAACGCCATGAACAATGGGCGGAGCAGCGTTCGCGCAACGCGATGCAAGAACGCTTTTTGGAGCACTATGACTGGGTTGCCGAGCAGATCGGAGCGGCGGTCGAGGGGCTGACGGTCGGGCATTACGAGGAAACCGCCCGCCGCGCTGAACAGGAGGGGGAATTCTCTGTCGGGGACTACCGCCTCGCTGACCTGCGCATCAACATGGAGGGCCGTGTCGCGACGATGCACATCGATGACGCGATTGCCGACCTGTCCCTCTATGATGCCGCCAAGTTTGCACATGGGCTGGTCGAGAAGGGCGAGTACGACATGGCGCGGCTGTTCCTCGATTCCTACGCTGAGTCTGGGCAGCTCCACGAGCAGGACGTGATCGTGATCGACGCCTACCTCGCGTTCCCGCACGCGGCATACCGTCACATCTCGCAGTACGCCCGCTTGAAAAAAAGCGCCGACGTCTTCGCCGATCGACTGGAACAGGCGGTGTTCCAAGGCCAGTCGCGTCGTCCGATCCTCTACGGCGCGGACAGCATCCGATGGTCCTAAGCGGTCGGAGAAGCTCGAAAGGAGGGACACCCCCATGCTGTACGCCGTAATCTTGGCCGGAGGAGTGGGGAGTCGTTTCTGGCCGAAAAGTTCGCATGCCAACCCGAAGCAGTTTTTGCAAATCTTCGGTGACAAGAGCCTCCTGCAGACGACCGCCGGACGCGTCCGACCGCTGATTCGTCAAGATTGCGTCTATGTCGTGACCAACGACCGCTACTTTGACAAGATCCGCGAACAACTGCCTGATCTCCCGCCTGAGAACCTGATCATCGAGCCGGAAGCCCGCGAAACGGCTGCCGGCATCGGACTCGCGGCGATCAAGCTGGCGAAGCGCGATCCTGACGCCGTGATGGCGGTGTTGCCGTCTGATCACTTCATCGGTGTGGAGCAAGACTTCCGCCGCTGCCTCTCCTGGGCGGCTGAGTTTGCCCGCAACCACAAGATGCTGGTCACGTTTGGCATCCGTCCCACGGAACCGAAAACAGGCTATGGCTACATCAAGATGGACTCCCTGCTCGTCAACGACAATGGCCGCCGCTCCTACCATGTCGCGGAATTCACTGAAAAGCCGGACTTCGACCGGGCGCTGCGCTTCCTGCAATCGGGGAAATACCTCTGGAACTCCGGGATGTTTGTCTGGAAGGTGCAGACGATCCTGCAAGCCTACCGCAAACACATGCCGGAGATGTACGAACAGCTCTCATACATCTATGATCACCTCGACACACCAGAGGAGCGCGACGTCATCCGCGAAACCTACGGCAAGTTAGAAAAACTCTCGGTCGACTACGCGATTATGGAGAAGGCCCCGAACGTTGCGGTGATCCCCGCCGATTTCGCATGGGACGACGTCGGATCATGGCGGTCGGTCGAGCGCTTCCTGACCCAAGACAACAGCGGCAACATCGTCAATGGCCTGCATGTCGGGATTGATACCCGCAAGTGCATCATCGAGAGCGAAGACCTGTTGATTGCGACAATTGGCGTGCGCGACCTGTTGATCGTGCAATCGGATCGCTCGATCCTCGTCGCTGACAAAGAGCGCGACCAAGAGATCAAAGACCTGGTGCGCCGCATCGAGAAGCGCGACCTGCGCGAGTTTTTATAAGGGGGAGTGTGCGATGGGGAAGCGAAAAGAAGAACGCGAATTGCACGAAACGTTTGACCTCTACGGTGCCGATGTGGAGATCCTGCGCGAGTGGGATCTGCCCGTGGAAAAAGTCCGCCAAGTGCGTGGCGTCCTGAAGATCTACACCACGGCCGGTGTTCGCATGTTGAAAAAAGTCAACGTCAGCCATGCGCGGTTGCGCTTCATCCACGAATCGCTGGAACATCTCTACGCCAGCGGATTGACCGCCGTTCCGCGCTTCATCCGCACCAAGTACGGCGACCCGTTCATCGTACACCCGACCGGTCTGTACTACCTGACCAACTGGTTGCCCGGCAAGGAAGCCGATTTGAAAAAAACCAAAAACCTCTTCCTCGCGGCGGAGACGCTGGCTCGCTTCCACAACGCCAGCGCAGGGTTTGCAGGCGGTGGCTTCGGTCATGAAACCCGCGAGGATTTCTCCGCCCAGTGGGGCAAGTACCGCGCCAAACTGGGCAGCTACGACCAGCACTTAGCAGATCGTCGCGACCATACGGCGATGGATCGCGTCTACACAGAGCACCGCCATGAGTTGGTGAAAATGATCGACCACGCCTGCGAACAGTTGAACGAATCACCTTACGGGGCGGTGTTGGAATGGGCGCGCGAGCACAAGACGATCTGCCACGGCTCGTTCTCGCGTCAAAACCTGATCGTCGACAAGGAACGGATGGGCATCGTCGATTTCGACCATTGCCACTTCGGACATCCGGTCCAAGACCTCGGTGCGTTGCTTTCTCGCTACATGCCGCGCAACGGATGGGATGCGGAGATCGGATTTGCAATCCTCGACGTCTATCGCGGGGTACGCGAGATCACGAAGGAAGAGATGACCGTGTTGGCCGCCTACCTCTCGTTTCCTTCGCGCACGTTGCAAGTGGTCGAGTCCTACTTCGAGCGCACGCGGGACTGGGATGTGGATCGCTTCACCTCACGATTGCGCAAGTCGCTGGCGCTCGACCGGGGACGGGAGACGTTCGTGCAAGACCTGATCGACCGCTACGGCCTGCAGATGGAAGCGCCGTCGTTCGCACCGCAATTGGATGACGTCGGGTCCTATGATCTGGAGGATGAGGAGTCTTCCTCGGCGGAATCTGCTCGCCGCGATGGCTGGGAGGAGCAAGAAGCGGACGAGAGCGGGCCGATCGCCGTGCAAGTGGAAGACCCGCAGAGCCATGTGACGCTGGCAAGGTTCGAAGAGGATGACGAACAGCTCGAAGAACGCTCGCAGCGCATCACCCAAGCGGCACATGTGCGCCAGAACCGTCCAAAAAGCAAACGCCCCGCAGAACCCCAACCGCGCCGTCGCCCGAGCCATGGCGGACCGTGGACACCGGGTCGTTCCTAAGGAGAAAAAAACCACCGAATGGTTTCTTCGGTGGTTTTCGCTATTTTTCGCTAAATTGTTACCTCCTGACAACACTTCCCCCTTGCTATCTCGTAGTCAAGTTTCGTAAAGTAGTAGAGATAGAGTCGGAAGCTACAAGTTGGGGGAACAGGAAACGTGCGCATGAAGAAATGGCTACTCCGTTTTGCAGTCGCAGTCGGCTTGGTGATCTATGTAGGAGCATCGAGTGTCCTCCTCGTGTTCTACGGACCGTTTGAACATCTGCGGTCTACGGCGGTCGGTTCGATCCTGACGTCTCGGCACCCGCAGTATGCAGAATATTTTTTGTCGCAAGAAAAATTACAGCAATACCAACCGCTCTCGATGGACGTCGCCGCCAAAGGCGATACCGAGATGCTGAATAACTACAGCGACATCACCGACAACAGCATCGAAGTTCTGCCGGTCGAGGAGAAACTCTTCACCGGCAAATTGATGATCGTCAAAAACCCGAAGCGCCTGCACGTCGAAGTCACGCAACACCTCAACGACGTTGGCGAGTTCGTGAGCGACATGGCGGATCGCACCAAGGCGGCGGCCGCGATCAATGCGGGCGGATTCCTCGACGTTGCGGGTCACGGCACCGGCGGTATCCCGATCGGGCTGACGATCACGCACGGCCAGACCGTCGTCAAGCCGACCAGCGATCCGATCATCGGGTTCACCAAGGACGGGGCGCTGGTCATCGGCAAGTACACCCCAGAGGAGATCGAGAGCCTCAACGTCACCGAAGCCGTGTCGTTCGGGCCCCAACTGGTACACAACGGACAAGGCATGATCGCCAGCGGCGACGGAGGCTGGGGCCGTTCGGCGCGTTCTGCCATCGGCCAACGCGCCGACGGTGCGGTGCTCCTGTTGGTGGTTCAAGGACGTGGTACAGGCGGCATCGGAGCCACGCTCAAAGACCTCGAACAACTGATGATCCAACACGGCGCGCTGATCGCCGCCAACCTCGACGGTGGATTTTCCGCCGAGATGTGGCAGGACGGGCAATTGGTTGTCCCGCCATCCAATCCGCTGGGCGAGCGCCCGGTCGCGACGTCGTTTGTCGTGAGCAAGAACTGAGGAGGAGAGATTCATGAAATCGTGGCAGAAATACCTGATCCTCTTCACTTCGGTCGTTGCGTTGCAACTGACGGGGTTCGTCCTCTTGGAACGCTACCTGACGCCGACCACGTCCGCTTTTACCGCGGTCGCCGTCGCGAAAAGTTCCACGCCCGTCGAGGACGTGCTCACCCCGCCAGACACCGCCTTGCTCTACGACATCGACGCGCGCGGCAAAACGATCGCCTACTACACGCGCAACGCGCAAGTCATCATCCAGAACCAGAAGCATCAGAACCTCGCCGTGCTCGACTTGGAGGGGGCGCACTATCTGCAATGGATGGACCAGGGCAAGACGCTTTTCTACCTGCGCCAACAGTGGGGTCGCTACACATTTGGCGTCTACAAGGTCGCGGAGAAAAAACTCGTCCCGCTCTACGACATGGACGGTCGGCAGATCCAGATTGAACAGTTGTTTAAGTCAACCTATTCGCAGTCGATCAACTTTCTCTACGAGCAGGATGGGCAGCTCAACCTCGGTTTCTACGAGTCGATTTTTGGCTTCAAGTCCTACTCGCTGTACGGGGTCAAGCCCAAGAAAACGTGGTTCGATGAAAAGGAGAACATCCTCTCGATCCAGGACGAGTCGGGCAAGGTCTACCATTACCAAAACGGACGCCCGACGACCGATGTCAGCGAAACGCACGAGGCGAAACTCAGCACCTCGAACCAACTGAACACGATCAGGCCGTAGGTAGCAAAAAACACCACGTTCGCGCGAGGCGCGGGTGGTGTTTTTTTTGTCGGCATCAAGTCCCGAGGAACATCGTCATCAACACGAGGAACAGCAACAGCAGGATCAGGATGTCCAACACATTCGGGAAGAACAGAGCGCGCAAAAAGATGATCCCGATCGCGGTGCACAACAACACCTTGACGATGCGTAACAGGTAATAGTACACGGCCGGCCCCTCCGTTTGGCAAAGGTTTCTTCCCCGTATCCTATGAGTCTGTTGCGCCCGGCGTGACAACGGCCCATCTCCTTGCATACTTTAATGGAAGATCGAGGAGAAGAGGGGATGCGAGATGGAAATCGTCTTTGGAGCGGAAGGCTGGCGCGGTGTCACGGCAGATGCGGTGACGATCCCGAATGTGCGGGTGGTGAGCCAGGCGCTGGCAGACGACCTCTTGGAACGGCAGGCGGAGGAACAAGGCGTGGTGATCGGGTATGACACGCGCTTTTTGTCAGAGGCGTTTGCGCGGGAGTGTGCCCAAGTGTTGGCAGGCAACGGGGTATCGGTATACCTGCTCGACACGGTGGTGCCGACGCCCTTGCTGTCGTTTGCCGTGCGCTACCACGGAGCTGCAGTCGGCGTGATGGTCTCCGGCGGGACTCGTCCTCCCGAATGGAACGGGCTGGCGTGGAAAGGCCCGCACGCCGGGCCGATCATGATCAGCGAACTCAAGTACCTCGCAGCCAAGGTCGGACGTTCCAGCCCGCGCAGCCGATCGCTGGAGTCTGCGATGCAGCAAGAACTGCTCCGCTATGCCAACTGTGACGAGCCTTACGTACACCACTTGTTGCGCCTCACCTCTGTCAGCGCTCGGAAAAAGCGTCGCCTCCGCCTCGTCGTCGACGCGATGCATGGGTCTGGTGGACACTTGCTCACCCAAGCGCTAGAGGAGTTCGGCAGTGAGGTGATCCCGATGCGGATGCGTCACGATCCGCTTTTTGGCGGGTGTGTGCCTGATCCGGCGATCGCGGAACAGCTCATGCCGTTGCAAGAAAAAGTCAAAGACTCGGGTGCTGACCTCGGGCTTGCGCTCTCCGGTGATGGAGCACGCCTCGCCGCTGTCGATGAAACCGGGCGCGTGTTGACCGGGCAGGAGCTGTTCGGACTGACGGCGTTGCACCTGATGCGCGAACGCGGCTGGCGGGGGTCGCTCGTGAAAACGTCAGATGTCGGCAAGCGGATCGTGGATGCCCTCGGCAAACGCTTCGACCAACGGGTGCGCGAAGTGGGCAAGGGGTTCAAAAACGTCCAGGACCGCGTACAGCGCGAGGACGTGCTCCTCGCAGGCGATGGTGATGGCAACTTGTTGATTCCACGGCATATGCCAGAGCGGGATGGGTTGTTCGTCGGGCTGTTGTTGCTGGAGCATCTCTTGTGGACCGAACAGAGCCTCGCGGAGGCCGTGGATGAAATGAACGGGATTGTGGAAAAGTAGTCCATACATGCCAAGGGTTGCATGCCCTTGGTCTTTTTATTATGATCAAAACTGACGCAAGAGAGTGAGGGAACGCAGATGTTGAACGGCATCGAGATCTTCTTCAATCTGTTGTGGCTGTTTCTGTTGGGATTCGGTGCGTGGATGACCGTGCGCATCCTGCGCAAGCCGGACCCATTTGATGAGGGGACGGCTGTCGTGGAGGACGAGGACTAGGAGGAGGTACAGGCACATGTGGCAACGCGTTCGATGGGCGTGGGGCAATCTGTGGCGCAAACCGCTGCGCAGTGCGCTGTTGGTGACGAGTACCGCGATGACAGCATCGATCCTGTTCTTGAGTTACTTTTTCCTCATGAGCGTCGATCGCAGCCTCACCGCCAGCGAGGCGAGATTCGGCGCGGATGTCATGGTCGTGCCCAAGCAGTACAGCGCTGTGGCGGAGCAAGTGATGATCTCGGGGGAGGTTTCGCCTTTTTACATGCCCGCGAGCGTTTTGGACAAGCTCCGCCAGATCCCCGAGGTGCGGCAGGTGTCGCCACAGCTCTATTTGACGACGTATTCGGGCGTCTGTTGTCAAGTTGAGGGCGATTTCTCCGTCGTCGCGTTCGACCCGGCGAGCGACTTCACGTTGCGAGGGTATCTCAGCGGAGAAGGCAAGCGCTTCAAGCCGGACTCGTTGCTGATCGGGAGCGAGGCGGGTGGCAAAAACGCGGTCAACCATGTTAAGTACAAAGCCTACCACGAACAGCTCAACCTGTTCGGACACCCGTTTGAAATTGCGCGGGTCTTGTTCCCGACGGGAACCGGCGCGGACAAGACGATTTTCATGTCGCTGGACAAAGCCCGGACGCTTGACGTCAAAGCGCCACAGGATACGATCTCCGTCGCGCTCATCCGTACCAACCCGGGCGACGAGGAGTATGTGAAGCGCCAGATAGAGCGCTCGATTCCAGATGTGACCGCCCTGACAGGCTCGAAGATTCGCGAGACGATCAACCGGCAGCTGAAGCCGATGCGGTTTTTGTCCTATTCGATGATCGGTGTGGTGTTGATCATGGCGGCCTTGCAAGCGATGACGCTGTTCTCGGCGCTCGTCAACGAACGGATGCGCGAGATCGGGATGTTCCGGGCGGTGGGTGCAGGCAAGTGGTCGGTGTACCGCTTGATGTTGACAGAAGCGGCACTGGCGGCGGTCGTCGGCGGGGGGATCGGTGTGTTTTTGATCGCGACGACGCTTTACGACAACCAGACGTTGATCATCAAGGCGTTCACGCTGCCGTTGCTTTTTCCAAACTTGCTGACGACAACTTGGTTGGCGGTGGCGGCGGTGGTGTTGACTGCCACGATCGGGATGCTGGCCGCGGCGGTGCCAACGCGCCAGATCCTGCGGCGCAATCCGTATGATGCGATCCGGGAGGGGGAGTAGCCATGATCGACTTGTGCGGCGTGACGAAAACCTATGATGGGCCGGGCTTGCAGGAGAATCGGGATCGGAAGCAGAAAATACATGCACTAGGTGGAATTGACTTACATATCCCGCGCGGCGAGTTTGTGGCGATCATGGGTCCGTCTGGCAGTGGGAAGTCGACGTTGCTTTCGATTCTCGGGTTGTTGAGCCAACCGACCGCAGGCACGATGGTGCTGGACGGGTTGGACGTGACAGGACTGCGAGAACGCGAGCGGACGCGATTGCGGGCGGAGCAGATCGGGTTCGTGTTTCAGTTTCCGAGCTTGGTGAACACCTTGAATGTGCGAGAGAACGTCTTGCTGCCCAAGATGCTGACTGGAAGTGTGACGAAGTCCGACCGCGCGCGGGCGGATTCGCTTTTGGCAGACATGGGGTTGGCCGGGCGTGAGGAGGAACGGTCGTTCAAGTTGAGCGGCGGGGAGCAACGGCGCGTGGCGTTGGCGCGGGCGTTGATCTCCGACCCGGCGGTGGTGCTGGCGGATGAGCCGACGGGGGCGCTCGACGAAGCGACGGCTGGAGAGCTGATGGGGTTGTTAGGCCGCTTGCATGCGGCCGGCAAGACGGTGGTGATGGTCACGCATGACCGCGCGATGGCGCAGTATGCAACACGCACCGTGAAGATAAAGTCTGGAGTGATAGGATCATGTTCTATGGATTAAATTGGAAGCGAATTCTGACCGTAGCAGGTCTGCTCGGTGTCGTGTCTGGCATTGTGCCGATGTTCTTCACACCGGATCTGTTGCTGTCGACATTGCCGGTGGCGATGATGTTCACGATCTACTTCATCGTCCAAAAAGTCGAGACGAAGCGTTTCACACACGGGATCATCGGGTCTGTATTGGCCGCGATCCTCTCGTATGTGGTGTATTTTATCTATGTGTACAGCAAGATGAGTGCGGCAGATGCGACGACGGCGCTGAAAAGCGCATTGGTTTCGTTGCCCTTGCTCGTGGCGGTGATCTCAGTATTCGGGACGTTCATTTTTACCAAAACCCACGAGTGGGCGGAGAAAAAGCGTCTGGAGCTCGAAGCGAAGCAAGCGGCTAAGAAACACGCCGACGAAAAATACGCGGTGAAAAACGACAAGCCGTATGTCCCACATGCAACGAAGAAACGTTATCGCAATACCAAGAAGAAGAAAAAGTAAATGCCAAAAACCGTCGGGACAAAAGTCCTGACGGTTTTTTTGCTCAGTAGGAGTTGGAATCTACTCTTAATACACTACCCTCGGGGTTTGCATAGGACTCAATTTGAATGGTGTACTTGTGGGATTGGTAGAGGATTGTCCACGTTTCGGTGTCGTGGGTCTTGGTCGTCTGATGGTTGTCTGCTAACGAGGTGAAGTAGGAGAGCAATTCGGGTTCAGATGCTGGGGTAAAATAACTTACTCCAGTTTCCGAGTAGCGGGCAATGAATGCCGTATTCGGTGGCAACGGAAGAGCGTTCGAACTGGAGAGGCTTTGATGGGATGCGGTTGGGTTCCAACGTGAATCGATTGACCAACGAAAGGCGGTGTTCGTTGCATAGACGTAGACACTGCTTACTGCACTAACGACAAGCAAGGTGAGGACAAGGAAGGCGAGCAACTTGATCCGTCGACCGGGTACATACCGACCTATCAAAATGTACAGAACGACAAGGAATGCGACAAGTGAAAGAAACTTTACGATGGTCATTGAATACCTCCTGGATGGATAGAAGGTAGGTATCTGGTGGATACCTACCTTCCATAAACTATTTTGAACTTACGGGTTGATATGCGTAAAACTTGCGTAAGGCCCGTTTGTCGAAGAGAATTCATCCCAATCGATATATCGGTTGCTGTAGGTATAACCATCGTAAACCTTAAAGAACTCTTTGTTGTTATCATACCAGTTACGGGAGTATGCATTGTAACCAACAACGACCACCGTATGATTTGTATAATAACCTGAATTGATGTTGCAAAGCAACGGACGTTTTCTGTCGATATCGTCAGTGATTGTCGACCATGTCCAAACATACACGGAGTTTGAACTTCCACTTGTATTCCCATATTTCCTCATAAGGTCAGTGGCGATACTTGAGATATTGAGTGGAGGGGTTCCACCTACAGCTGTATACCCATATTTATCGCTGGCAATTTTTTTAACGTCTGAGTAGAGGGTTGAGTTAGAAGAAGGTATGCTACTCATGATGCTGTTCGTCCGGTAATATTCGAAAATCGTTGTGAGTCCGACAAGCGTGCAGTTGTTGACATTCGGTTCAAAGTCACTTAACAAGTGCGCGTAAATGTTCGGTTGTAAGGTGCCATAGTATGCAGCCGTCCATCCACTTCCGTACTTATCGTTTACATAGGCTGTTGTGTCGGTAATGCCACCGTAACCGGAAGCATTGGAAGCAGTACCTGCAAAGCCCATATACGGAAGCAGGTTGAAATCGACAGTACGGATTTTGTTGAGGGCTTCCTTGTTATTATACAGTTTGTTGAGATTATGTTTAAATTGGTTTTTCAGTTTGTCGGGAGGAATTTTGACCGATTTTTTAGATAAATCATCTAGCCCGAATACTCCACCTCCATTTTTTACCGCATAGGTTAATGGAGCGACGTAGTAGGCCTTGTCAAATTGACCATCAGTGATACTGTTGAACAGCGGCGTGCCTTCATAGGCATATTCTTGGATCAGGTTTTGGTCACCCATTGCAGAAACGACGATGTAGCCATTGTCCGTCTCATTTTTGGTAAACTGTACGGCATAACCGGTCACAGTATCCTCTGCATCGTAAAGCGTGGTTACCTGTGCAATTCGTGTTTCGGAATTCCATATGCAATCTGGATTGGATTTGATGTTGTCTGCCATAAACCAAATGGCAAGTTTTGAGGCTTCCTGAAGCGTAATTTCCTTTTTTTCTGCAACGCTTTCTTTAGCAACAGGTGCGGATGTAGGGTTCTCTGCATAAGTAGGTGTTGAGACGAGCACGGAAAGGGAGGCGACGACTGACAGGGTAGCGATTGTTTTCCTGTATAAGTTTCCCATAGGTATAATTCCCTCCACATCAAAATTTTGGATGATTATGTAGATAAATTTACCGCGTGATATAAAATCATGCAATACGTAATTTAAGTACCGTAAATCATTCAGACATTGGAGGAGTAGGTGAATCGGAAACGAATAATGTACTGTTCAGAACGAGAAAGGTGGCACCATCGAATGAATCTTCCTGACTATTATATGGAATATGCGCTCCAGTGGTTGACAGCCTGCGGGGTTTCCGAGGACTTGCTGGAGCGCTGCCAAGACTATATTCTTCATCAAGGTGTGGCGGCTGACGTGTTGCCGTTGTTGCCGGAAAACGACCTGAGTGACGCGCAGTTTGAATCGGTTTGGCAGGAGATCGGGAACAGTTACTTTTTCCTCCGCACGCATAAACCCAATACATCACGCCTCTTCCAAATTCTCTACCGCATCGGCGGTGTGGCGATGTTGGAACCATTAGGGACCGCCTTGCGCGTGGAACGTGGGCAGATGCTCACCTTGATCTACGTCGAGGAGGGGGCGGCTTTTGCACCTGTGCTGCTGGACTATTTAGGGGATTCCTCACAAGCAGTCCGCGAGATCGCAGCCGAATTGCTCGCCAAGCACCGGGAGTTAGACGACCGACTGGCGGAGATGCTTTTTCACAAACTCAAACATGTGCGGGAAGCGGTGGCACAGACGATTTACATGTGGGGAGACGCCAAAGGTCGCGCACTGCTCGAACAAGCCTATGAGAAGGAGCGAAACCAAGGGGTGAAATACAACCTCGCCCTGTTCCTCGGCTACATCGCAGGCGAAGTTCGCAAGGACAGCGAAGCGTTGCCAGACATGAACTCCCTGCAGACCAAGGAGCAGATCGTCGAGTACTGCACGAGGCAACTGAAACGGATTCGCAAGCAATACCTGAACTGGCTCGACCTCGAACAGCTGCCGATCCTGCACTTTGCAGAGGATGGCGAAGCTGCGCCAGATGCGGTGCGTCAATATCTGATGATCTCCCTCGCGGAACAGACCCAGCCGGGACCGAATTTGGAAGCGAGCACGATCCATCGCTTTTTGCAGGAATCGGATGTGCAAGATCTGGCGCGGGCTACCTTCGAGGCATGGGTACAAGCGGAGTATGAGGCCAAGAAAAAATGGGTGATCACCCTCGCTGTCTTCTCCGGCGACAGTCAGTTGTTGCACCAGTTGGAGACGTTGGTCGAAGCATGGCCGAAACAAAAGCGTGGGGCATTGTCGAGCTACGCGTTGCGCGTGATGGCGCTGACCGGTGGGCAAGAGCCGTTGTTGCTGGTAAACACCTTCCGTCGGAAGTCGAAGATCAAGCTCGTGAAGGAAGGTGCAGAGGAATCATTTCTCGCAGCGGCTGGAGCGCTAGGTCTGGATGTGGACGGGTTAACCGATCGCATGGTGCCGACGCTTGGATTCGATGCGGCCGGAGAGCAAGTGTTGGACTATGGGACTCGCACATTCCGTTTGCGGTTGACGCCGACACTTGATCTGGTGGTTGTGGATGAGAGGGGCAAGCAGTTTAAGAACTTACCGAAGCCGAGTCAAAAAGACGACGAAGCGCAAGCGGAGGCGGCGAAGGAGTTTTTCAAAGCGTTGAAAAAGCAGTTGCGGGCGCTGTACAAGGCTCAGGCGGCGCGTTATGAACTGGCGATGGTCAAGGAACGCATGTGGACGCGTGAATTGTGGTCGAAGCTGTTCGTGGAGAACCCGATTCTGATGAAATTTGCCACCGCGTTGCTCTGGGGTTTGTATGAGGAGGGGGCGCTTCAGCAATCGTTCCGGTATCTAGCAGATGGGACATGCAGGACACTAGATGGCGCGACCTTCGAAGCACAGGAGGGGAGCGTGATCGGGCTGGTGCATCCGTTGGAGATCACGGAGGAGGAGCGGGTGCAGTGGCTACGGCAGTTTGAGGCGGATGAATTGAAGGCCCCGTTTGAGCAATTGAGTCGGCTCGTGTACCACATCACCGACGAGGAGAGGGCCGGAACTCAGATCGAACGGTATCATGGGGTGACGATCAGCAGTCATACGCTGTTCAACCGGCTGACCAAACTGGGCTGGTCGAAAGGATTGAATCAGGACGGTGGCGTCTACTTTGATTTTTACAAAGACGACCAGCGCCTGAGAGTCGGGGCGCAATTGGATCATCATGGCATCCGAACCGATTCCACGGACGAAGGGGCAGATGTGACCGTGACCACGCTCCGCTTCTACCGTGCGACGACGATCAAACGGGGGAGCTATCTGTCGGATGGGAACCCGGTGCAGAACTTGATACTGCCGGGCGATGTGCCGCCGCGTCTGTTTAGTGAGGTGCTGTATGAGGTGGAGCTGGCGTTGACGCATCCGGAGGTAGAACGTGTGGTGGTGACTTCTTGAATATGATCAAACAGCAGGCTTACGGGTATTCGTTAGGGGGGGGGATGTGGGCTTTTTAGTAAGGAAGACGCATTGGCGTGGTGTGATCAGGTGATCGGTACGGTACACATGCAGAACCGTCCTATTAGTTGATTGAAATCTCCCTGATGTCCGAGGCGAAAGCTGTTGATGTATCTACTGTTGAAGGATCATTTCGGGAACATTTGAGCCAACTTTTAGGGTAGTTCATAGAGAACAATCTTCCACAGCTCTGCATGTAGAGCACCACCTTGACATGGTGAGGGTCGCAGGTTCGAGTCCTGTTGATCGTATCACAATAGAAAACCTTGATCTATCAACGTTTCTCCTTCGGTTCCCTGAACAGTTTTTCCTTACAGGGTGTTGCTCCACTTTGTGACAGGGTGTGGCTACGAATGGACGTATTATGCGGACGCTCATCATTCAAGAAATTGGATGGGGGCGTTTTTTGTATGGATAAACGGATTGGTAAACGTAAGAAACAAACTCGCAGTGCTCATGAACTTGACGCTCTGTGCCTTGATACCCTGTTTGAACAGTTTATTCGAGCGAAGCTGGCAGAAGGCCGCTCCAAGCGAACGATTGACCAATATCGCGAGAACTACAAGTTCCTGCTTACCTACATCGACAGCAAAGGGATTGAGCGGACAGTAAACTCTTTGTCACCCGTTGTGATTCGTGACTACATCGTCTGGATGCTCCACGAAAAAGTGCGGTTTGAGGGTCATCAATTTGTGAATGAACAGTACAAGACAGTGGGATTATCTCCTGTTACCGTGAATACACGCCTCAAAACGTTGAGAGTATTCTTCGGCTTTCTGCATTCAGAGGATCATATTGAACACGATCCCATGAGGTTGGTTAAAAATGTCGAGGAAAATGAAAACGAGATTGTGATCCTCAAAGTGGAAGAATTGCAGCGACTCCTCGAAATTCCGTCTCAACGCCAATTTTGTGACTTTCGTGATTATGTGCTGATGAATCTGCTTCTCGACTCGTTTCTGAGGATTAACGAAGCCCTCTCGCTCAAAGTATCCGACATTGATCTGGAAGCAGGTATGGTGCTTGTACGAGGGGAGAACGCCAAGAATCGCAAGTCTCGCACGATTCCGATTCAGCAAAGTACAGCAAGCCTCCTGAAAGAGTTGATCGAGGAGAACAGGGAATTCAATGCGGACTTTGTGTTCCTCTCAAACTATGGGGAACAGATGACTGCAAATCACTTCCGTCACAGACTGAAAGAGTACGCGACCAAGGCAAACTTGACTTCTAAAGTTCATCCTCATCTATTCCGTCATACAGCGGCGACAATGTTTCTGGAAAATGGAGGAGACATTCGACATCTGCAAATGATGCTTGGTCATCGTGATCTGCGAATGGTGCTCCGATACACGCATTTGTCAAAGCAAGCTCTGAAAAAGCAACATGAGCAATATTCTCCTATCATTCAAATTCTGGAGAAGAAAACGTCAAGACGAAACATGAGGAAGAATGCTTAGTTTGTACTTGGAGTGGGTCAATTCGACCCGCTCTTTTTTCTTGTTCTGAGAAAGATATATAAAGTGAAAATATCATAGTGTGATAAATTATATTTAAAATAATTGTTTACAATTCGCGTGATAGAGAGTATCATCCTCTGTAGAGATACAATCTTTTGAAGGGTTACAAGTCAGACAATGTTAGATACTCCGTATCTAAATGTTCATAATCCGCGAACTCGCAATTATGTATTTTTGTCTTTTAGTGCGGAGAAAACAGGGCTCAAAAGCCATCTCACGGTCAACTCTATATAATATTAACAATGATAGTGTGAGATAGTTTTTTTCTGTGAGAATGTTGATAAAAAAATTGCGTGTGCGCAAAAATTTTACCAATTGTTCGTGGTGTTCGAACAACTTTGGCTGACTCGTAACCCGCCTCAACATGAAGGAGCAACGAGATGACGAACGAGGAATTACCAATCTTATTTCGAAATGATCCCTACGCCAAACATTACGGAAATCAGTACATCAAGAAAATGAAGTACTTGGAGGAAGTTGTCACATCCTATGAAACAGGAGAAACCAACTTTCTAGTCCTGAATTTCGAAGGTGGGTTGGGGAAATCGTTTCATCTCTTGAAGGTTCTAAATCAGTATTTGTCAGATCCGACATGGCAACGGAATGTGCTAGTCGTCAAGAAGTTCAAAGCAGAGATCGACAGGGCAGTTGATTATTTGAGCGGTCAAGGACAATGGAGTGTTCTTGGCATCACCGCTGATAATTGGACAGGAGATTGGGCTAGAAAGGCTGGAGAACTCCAAAACATTCGAGTTCTATTCATCACTCATGACAGGTATATGAAACTCTGTCTGAATGAGAAAGAGAGACACTACTTCACAGAAAATCGGCACGTACTAGTGATCGATGAGAAAGTGACATTCCCCATCTACACTTTCAAAAATTCCCTCTATAATTCGGTTCGGGGAGCATTCAACAGGTCGATCCAAGAAGTGTTTGATAGAGTGTGTGAACCTCTTCGTGACTGGCTTGATAAGTTCCAGGATTCCAAGAACCAGTGTTTTCAAGTGAGGGCAAAGTTCAAGCCTGAAATCGTGACTCAATTCAAGTCCATTGTGGAAGCGAACTGGTCAAGTACTCCTAAGAAAATGTGGGAAGATGTAGATTATTTCATCAAAGGGTTAGACGTGTGGTACGGCACTGTATGTGTATACAACGCAGGGAACATCTCCGGTGTCCACCCGCTTCATCGTCATTGGGGATTAGCAACTAATCTGATACTCGACGCATCTGCCAGTATTGATGGAGTCTACAAAATGAATCCGCGCAAATTTCAGATCATGAATCAAGGCTTGGTCATTGACCATGAGAAATGCAAATTCAATGTGTATAAATTCAATACGAGCAAGAGCAATATCCAACGAAATGAAGCTGAACTGTTCCCAGAGATCGCGAGAAAGATCAAGGAAACCTTGCAGCCCCACGAAAAATTGCTGATAATCTGCCACAAGAATTACGCCGCGAAACTGTGTGCCCATCTCGCCGCTGAGGAGATCGAGGATGTGCTCCTACATGAGAAAGATGTTGAGTATAGCGGTCAACAAGTGGTTATCAACTGGTACGGGAATATTGTCGGAAAGAATGACTACTCCAAGTTTCAAAAGTGTTGGCTGATCGGAACGCCTAATCTTCCGTTTGAGCAATACCTAGTCCATTACCAGCAATACTCATTCACGGGACTAGGACGAAAAGGGATGACCCTGCGTAATGGCCGTTTTGCTAATAAAAAGTACAAGACTGTACAGGTTGGATACATTGCCGCCGAGATGTATCAAGCATTGAAACGGATTCAACGTGTCGTGGAGCCGGAGGGGGAATTCAATATCGTATCGAATGATCCTGAGGTCGTGAAGCTGGTGTTGCACCGATTCAAAAACGTAGTTCACCGCGAGGAGTTTGAATTTGGTTTCAAGGAGAGGCAGGAGGCGGAGAAGGATGAAAATCGCAACAGGCGGGTGATTGAGCTTGCAAAATACTTTGAGTCCCTGCAAAAAGGAGTCTATTCGAAAAGGGAAATTCGCGAGGCGGTAGGAATCGATCAAGCACATTTTTCTGACTATCTAAAGAACGAGAGAATCGTTCGGCTGGTACAGAACAAAGTCATAACGATGACGTATAGGTCAATTGAACGACTATGAGGAAGCGAGATCGCCTCTATATGCCTATATACGCCGTTTTAGAAGTCGAGGGGTACATCTGTATACCCCTCTTTCTTTTTGTGCGTTACAGAAGAAATTTGAGGCTAAAGTTTGGTATAAAACTACTCTTTTATCGGGATGTCATAAGTTGGGTTACTGTCATCTTTTGAGGAGTATCGGTTACAATGGGAGGTTTCAGATTGAAGGTCTGTTATTCTCTTTTCTGATCTTAATATGTTGTCAAAAGGTAATCTTAGAAATATGATATAATCAAAGAAAAAACTAATAAAGATTTTGTATTATGAAAGGGGCAAACGAATATGGAAATTTATCACTACCCTCCAGACGTTTTGAATCTGCTTGTTGATACAATTCCTTTGTTAAATCGTTCCAAAATTCAAGTGCTTGATTTCTTTAGGAGTTGTGGGATACCCAATTCAATTTTGAACGATTTAACTAATCGAGTACGTACTAGCCCTGATACAATTACAAAATACGAAATAGCGAGGACGATATTAACTAGAATTAACGAAAAAGGTGATGAACTACTAAGAACAAGACGTGAAGTTGTCAGGCGAGTACATGAGTTTGAGAGTTTCTACCTTTGCTGGCCTGAAGACCAATTGAAAGCGAAAGGATTAGTTGCTGAAGTTCAAAGGGTAGTTAATGTTAAAGATTCGTTCACGAGGATGAAAAAAGCTCAGGAGATCGCAAACGAAAAGCATCGTAAAGAATATCAAGAAAAAGTGAAAGCAATCAAAGAGCGACGAGAAAGAATAGAGAACATCAAATTTGATATTTATAGTTTATTCGGTGTGAATGACCCTCAAAAAAGAGGGAAAGAACTGGAGGGAATCTTAAACAGATTGTTTAGAGAGTACAGTATTTTAGTAAAGGAATCATTTACTATTGTTGGCCAAAATGGAGAAGGGGTAATAGAACAAATAGACGGGGTAGTAGAACTTGACAACCACATATATCTGGTAGAAATGAAGTGGTGGAAAAATCCAATAGGCAGAGCGGAAGTTTCAGAACACTTGGTTCGAATATATAATCGCCAACAAGCCAGAGCCATAATAATATCAGTTTCAGATTTTACTGAACCTGCGGTAAGTGTATGTAGGGAAGCACTAGCAAACAAAGTAGTGATTTTGATGAATATTGAGGAATTGATAAATGTTTTGGAGAAAGATGTAGATTTTAAGGAGTTGCTGAGGAAAAAAGTACAGGCTGCAATCATTGAGAAGGAGCCATATTTTAAAGTTCAACAGGGGGATTGAGCCAAATTCATCTAAATCTGTTGGGAGTGGCATATTGCTACTCTCCTTTTTTTCGCTCTCTATTTGCCTTTCTAAGCGATTTTTATATTCAAGGGGTACTCATGCATAGCCCCTCGTTCATTTTTTCGTTGTGGGGCAAATTAGAGACTAAATAATTTCCCATAAAACTACAATTTTATCGGAAGGTCAGTCAATATAGATCGTCTTTTTGCTGGTCGATGCCTTGATCCGATGAAGGACATGGGGAGCTTCTTTCTTGCGTTGCAGTATTTAGAGGTGAGCGATGAGAAAATTGCAAAATAAACAACGTCACATTCTCTGATTTTCATCAAAACATTTTAGATCGGACGATGAAAACGAACAAAAGTTTTTGCACCCAAGAAATAAAAATACGCCCACTTTTCCAGATGAGCGTTTGATCTATATAGAATGGCCTCTATTTGCCTGTATAAGCCGCTTTAGAAGTCGGGGGAGTACATTTGTATGCCCCTCTTTCTTTTTGCACGTTACAGACGAAATTTGAGTATAATATGATTCCCATAAAACAAGATTTTTAAATGGTGGGGACAAGAGTCATTTTTATAGTAGAATAACAGAGAGGAGCGGTCTGAATATTATAAATCAAGGAGGAAATTGAAGTGTTTACTTGGTCTGAAAGTCCGTCGAAGGATATGTGGGAACATCTAAAGTTCCTTGGCAATAAGAACAACTGTATCAATTTGCTGAACGGAAGTATAAAATCTGAGAGGACTATTATCTACAACGAAACAAATGAATTCATGGAAAAAAAAGCAGATCAAATCGCTATGTGTATTAACCAAGCTTTTGAATATTTTGAAGCCGCAGACAAAGTTTCAATTAGAACCTCGCCAGTGCTTTTGTTCTATGGAATGCTTTCTCTTGCAAAGGCAGTTATTGTTGCTAATGAAAAAACTATATTTGTAGAAGATATCAATTATCATGGACTTCATACAAGGCCAAGAAATCAGTCATTACAGCAATATAAAAATGACAGAAATAGTTGGGAAATTGAAAAAGAATTTTCAGTAACAGATAAAGGTGTTTTTAAATATTTAACTAATATTTTCGATTCCTTTATGTTTCCTGACGGGTCTTTTATCTTTTTAAAAGATATGCTATCAGTCTGCCCTGAAGTGCACAATATTTACGAAAAATATTACGGGGAACCTGCTAGGATATTAGCTCTCTATAGCCTTGAGGAAAGTAATGATCCTAATTATAAAATGAAAATTTCAAGCTATTCAAATGATGCCTTTATTAGATTTCCCGAGATGACGGAACACTTTGATTTAGAGGCCGACTTGCTGCATGGAGTAGGTTACGTCTTTTCTTCCAAATCTACAGTCCAAACTAGACCAGACTATTTAGGTGTGTATGAGCCGTATGTAGGAGGTAGATATGTAGTAGGTGGATTAAAATTTTATAATGAGGTAGGTTTTGATACAAAATATTTAAGTCCTGTAACAATAGATTATTTAGCAATGCATACTCTAAGTATTGTTGCAAGATACAAACAAGATTTTTGGGGTTCTATTATTTCTGGCCATGATACAGGGAGTATAAGCTTGATATCGTTATATCTATCTGTAGTGAAAAGGAGATTTCCTAATGCAATATTAGAAAAAATGTTTGGCGAGGAATTTGGATACGGTATTGTTTCAAGATGGTTATGATAAGCAGTGATAATTTTTCATTTTAGTATTGCAGTGAAAATTACTATGAAACTATAATTTCATGGGGATTCAAATCAGAAGGGGCAAACGCCTCTTCTTTTTGTTTTGGGCAAGGGAATCGTCACTTTATGTGAGACATGTCCAATAGCTGGCGTTCCTGCCTGTCTATAGATTGACGGATCGAATGTCCAACGCAGAAAAATATTTTCGTATTTTTGATGGCTTGATACATCGTCTTGTGGTCAGCTTCTTCGTCAGTCCTTGGACAGCAGGCGTAATCAACTTGTGGTCAGTTGGATCGACACGTTTTTTGTCGAGGTGGTTTTGTGCAGACAATCGCGGCGAAGGAGTGTAGCGTTGAATGTGAGGAAATCCAGCGTTGCGAAGTTGCGGATCACAGTAACATGAGTAGTCGAAGCTGTGAATGACAGAATGAGAAAAATGGCATAAAAACACATCAATCTCCTTGCTCCTGTTATCTTCCGATTCCGATTAAACATACCTTTTTCGGGTGTGAAATTGCCTCTAAGACAAGGAAAATAAGCGTTCCCTCGATTGCTAAAAAATTGCAATTTTAGCGTGTCGATTGTGTTCACCATACGAAACTATTCAGACCATCTCAAAAACACTGTACAAGCCAAATAGGAGGCGAATAAATGGATTAGGGGAGCCTATAGCGGGCTTCCTTTTTTGTTGTTCGATCCGAATTTAACCAATCGCTGCAAATGCTTTCTACGCCATCTCGTAGGTCACAGACCATACGCCAAGCCCGTGCCCTACCTCAACTAGCCCGCCAAGTCTGAGAAGCTGAGAAGCTGAGACGAGCGTGTAGAAAGCGAAATACAAGACTGAACGAAATACTTGCTCCATTCAGAATTGTAGTAACGAATTGTATACATCTTATGTGAGTTTCGATATAATTGAAGCGGTATGTCATTTGATTAGCCATTAACCATTGAAGATAGATCGTTGACGGAGGGATTTACATGAGTACGATTGATCTTACAACTATGTCTGAGTTTGCGAAAATTCCCCTGCTCAGAAGAATAATTGAACTTTTGGAAGAACAGGAGGATAATCTTTCTAAGCGGTCGATTGCTAGTATGATTGGGGTTAATCGTGAAACTGTTCGTCTTCTCTTCAAGGAGAAGCGTCCAGTAACCCTAGATGTGTTGGAGAAGATTGCAAAGGGGCTAAGTATCACTGTTGATCGAATACGGCAATTGGATAGCATAAAAAGAGAGAAAGAACTTAATAAAGTTCTCACTGGAAACAAAAGAACGAGAGTCATGTTAATGCGTGCCCTTGATCTTGCAACGGAACTCGTTGAACTTTCACTAGGGGTTACAGAGAGAGGATACGCATTAAACAATCTCGGTCGTGTTCTATACGTACAGGGGGAATATAACAAGGCTCATGACATATGGCTCAGTGCGTTGGACTTCGCTAAAAGCATCCAGCGCGAACACAATGACTCTCAGCTCCTACACATCGTTACTGCAAACCTAATGTTGACTTACACCATTAGGAAGGAATACAGCAACATTGAATCAATTTTCCACATTGTAGAACAAGCATTTCCAGACCATCCCAAGGCAATGGGGCAATGCTTCTACACCAAAATGAAGATGGAGGAGGAACGTGGGAATCTTGAACTTGCCAGAGAGTATTCCTACAATTCTCTTGAACATTTTAGTAAAACCGATGATGATAAACAGATTGGAAAAGCATTCTTCAATGTGGCGTATTATGAATTTTTATTAGGAAGTTTTAAAAAATCTCTTAATCTACTATCTACATCCATTGAATATCTAAGGGATTTTGATGATTTGTTGATTCGCTGTGTCAAGGACTATGTTAAATGCTTGATGAAATTACGTGATCATGAAACTGCCATTCGAGTCGTTGAAGAATACTCTGAACTTGCAAGGGAATATCCAGAATATCGTGCAAAACTAAGAATCATGTACGCTGTAGCGAAGGATGACCCCTCCATTGCAGATTATGTTATGAAGGATACAAGTCTCAGCGTTAACACACGCTACATTGCAAGTAAATGTTTGTTGGAATATCACTACTCCAAAGGTGACTCTGACTCTGCGATGCGATACTATGAGATGGTACGTATCTTTTCAAGCACTAAAAGCGGGTATCTTGACGAGGAGGGGTTATGATGAAAAGGAAGTTAGTTTTGGGGCTATTACTGGTCGTCGTTGCAGGGATTGCGTTGGGGAAAACCACTATAACTTATAACGCTGGTACTATGCCACCAGAACCTTGGGGTATCATCTCGAACAAATAGCGTTAATTTTCTCCCTCGTCATTGACGAGGTTTTTTTGTTGTCGAAATTGTTGTCGAACTATTCATATTGACAGTTATATTTACAAACGAGCCACCTCGTAACATACGGGGTGGTTTATTGTGTTTGTATGAAATAACACAAAATCAGAGGTGTTTAATGTGGAAACTTTCGGTCAACGTCTCCGTCAACTACGGATGAAGAAAGGCTTGAATCAAATGCAATTAGCAGAAGGTATCGTCACACCGTCGATGATCTCCCAGATTGAATCCGACAAAGCCAAGCCTAGCTACCACGTCATTGGCAAGATCGCTGAGAAACTTGAGATCCCACTAGACGAGCTAATTGGGAACTTGGAAATGAACCTTGTCGTACTCAGCGAGTACAAATTGGCGAAAGGAATGCTGTCTGCTGGTGAATTTTCGGGTGCGCTGCCGTTTTTGCAAAATGTCATCCAAACGAACAATGGAAAGCTCGACCCCTTTGAAATCCGATATGACTATGCATTCTGTCTGCTTGGGCTGAATCAGTTTCGAGAAGCCGAAGAGTCGTTCCAGCAATTGTTAGACCACGCACAATCAAATAGCAGAAGACCTATCATGATCGTTCGTGTCTTTCATCAACTAGGACACCTCGAATTGAAGCGCAGACGATTTCAGATCGCAGAGCATTATTTGACAAATGCCCTCACTCAGATGCGTTCTTCTCATTTGAAGGACGTACATCTCCAATGCTCGTTGTTGCTGACGCTGGCGGAGATTCAACAAAAATCGGGTCAATTGAAACAAGCAGTTGTTACGCTTCAATTGGCCTTGCCGATCTTTGAGGAACGTGAGGACATTCAAGGACTGGGGAATCTCTATATGAAACTGGCTCAGTCCTCCCACGTAGCCGACCAGTACGAGCAAGCAACAGACTATGCCCAGCATGCGCAGTGGTGTTTCGAAGCGTTGAACAACAATAGTGAAAAGTTGACTCTTGAAGTGCGACTTGCAGTTCTTCAAGGGGAGATGGGGAACCGTGACAAAGCGATACATGCGTTAGAATCAATCGTGGAGGACTACCGAAGACTTCGACGGGATGAAGAAACGGGGAACACGATAACGGAGCTTGCGAAACTCTACCTAGCGGGCGACAAACTCGATCAAGCAGAGGAAGCATGTCAAACGGCTCGTAAACTTTTGCCAACCGTCCATTCCTACCAAGCATGGGTAGCCAGGATTCAAGCCGGTATCGCTCAGGCTCGAAATCAACATACAGTCGCGATCAAATATATGAAACAGGCGGCAGACTGCTTCAAACTCACCGATTGTCAGACTGAGTATGAGGAGACGATGCAAGAGCTATCTCACTTGTACGAGTCCCATGACGACTGTCAGAGTGCGTTACGTGTAATGCATGAGATGTGGTCATTCAACCGTCAAGCACGGGAGCAGAGAGGAATCGTGCTATGAGTCAGGTTGTATTGCCGAAGAACGTCAGCGAGTTTGTCCGTACTGATTCTGGTTCACACCTCCTCTTGTTACTATTGGAACATTCGTTCGGGCATACCCTCCAGCGGATTAATCCCGTTGAACGTGCAAATATGGCACGAGAATACGGGAACGACTCAACCGTAGAATTGGACTTGGAGTTACTTTTAGATCATCTCTCCTTGATTCGTGTGGTTAGCAATCTAAACAGTCGTGCAGAGGAAAGTCTAATCAACTATTGGTCATCGGACGACGGATCAATCTTTCTAGCTGATGCGAGACGTTACGTAGCCGATGCCTTGCGAGTCGCCCCACAGAAACACCCTGAACGTGGGAGAGCCTACAAGAACCTTGCTTATCTCCTGCTGGCACGGAACAAGACATATGCGGCCTGTGAACTCATCGGCAAGGCTATGGAGATATTCCAGCAGAACGGGCTGATGGAACAGATCGATGAACTTCTTGAAATGATCTCGAACCGAACAGAGATGGAGTGTAAAATGTTGCAGGAAAACATTGCAGCGGTACTTCGGGAGATGGAAGTTGAATTGTCATGAAGATTGATCCTGAATGGGTACGTTGGGGGAGAGGGCAGATAAACTCCGGCGTAGATCGAGGATACCTGTATCAGCATCGGCAGAAGTCCAAGCGGTGGAAGTGGAAAGGGATCGAGTTTGAAGCTCATACACCAATGAGAGCGATTGAGTTGTTGATGAGTCAACAGGTAGGATTGGAACATGGGGAACGGAGGATTGGTTAAGGGGCAACCGTAATGGTTGTCCTATTTCTTTAGGAACAGACGAATAAGTAGTAATTGCGTAGAAATATGTCGCAGAACTGTAATTCTGAGCTATAATAAAGATAGATCGGAACGGTCGAATGCGGGTTCGTGAGACCTATTTTTCAAAATAACGAGTAGAAAATATTGCGTAGAATTATTTATCCTACTTTTATCGGAGGAATACGACCATGTTACAGAGGTTCTTAGAGGAAGGTTTGAGAGGAAAGTCTGCATCTACGATCCGTACATATGAACATGCGATCAAGCAGTTTGAAGAGTGGTTGCAAGGAGCCGGTACGAATCTGGAGGAGTATTCCCGCTCGGATGTTCAGCAGTACATCGACTATCTAGCCAGCAAGAAGAAGACCGCTTCCACGATCAATAAGTTATGGAGCGCGATCAAGCTGTTTTCTAAGTGGTCAGGCAAGAAAGTCGCGATTGAGGATATTTCTGTTGTGAAGCAACCAGACATTAAGAAGCAAGCCCCTAAGTCTCTCGACACGAAGGAACGCAACCGTTTGATTCGGGAATTGGATCGAGAAGGTAGCACAAGAAATTATGCGATCCTCATGACGTTGATGATGAGTGGAATTCGGGTCGGTGAATTAGTGGAATTAGATATATCGGATGTGGAGATAAACGAACGAAGTGGGAGCCTGACTGTCAGATCGGGGAAGGGAAACAAGGAGCGGTCTATCCCATTGAATGTGGAGGCACGTAGAGCCATTCAGAAGTATCTGGATGAGCGATCAGATGATAATGAAGCTCTGTTCCTCAGTAACCGCCTAGAGAGGATTAGCGTTCGAAGCGTTCAGCACCTTCTAGGCCAGTACGATGTTCACCCTCACCAACTGAGACATACGTTCATACGTGGACTTGTGAAGGCGAATCAGGACATTGCAGTCATTCAGTCCATGAGTGTGTGGACAACGGTTGTAAAATCTCCAATATAAACGGTTGAAAATTCCCCACTTCCAACGAATAGTCTCTCCGAGAGGAGAGAGATTTCATGGTC
>NZ_QGGL01000001.1:243791-517843 GCF_003148565.1 Tumebacillus permanentifrigoris | reverse complement strand
AAGAGATCATCCGGTATTAGCACTCGTTTCCAAGCGTTATCCCAGTCTGCCAGGCAGGTTACCCACGTGTTACTCACCCGTCCGCCGCTGACATCCATGGAGCAAGCTCCACATCAGTCCGCTCGACTTGCATGTATTAGGCACGCCGCCAGCGTTCGTCCTGAGCCAGGATCAAACTCTCAATTAAAGTTTGATTCAAGGCTCGAATCGATTCTCATCTATCACTCGTTTAGTTTTCAAGGATCAATCTGTAGCTCGTTGGCTACTCAACTAATCTACCATACTACTTTCAATCTGTCAACAATCTTTTTCTACCACCGCATCATCTCGCGGCGACAAGAGTTATCTTACCATGACAGCCTGAGCAAACGAAACCTGATCGCTGAAACAAACCCAAACAAATTCGCTCACACCTCCCCCTTATTCTGACCCAGACTCGCCCACGCTTATACATGCTCCATAAAAAAACCGCGTCTGCAAACGTGCAGACGCGGTGTAGAACCTACTCTTCTGTTTGCTGATCGCCGTTTACTTCTACAACGGCTTCCTTGCTCTCTTCTTTGTCTTCCTTCTCATCCTCGTCACTCTTCGGCACGCTGGCGACGGTTGAGACTTCCTCATCCTCGTCATGCAACGTGATCAGTTTGACGCCTTGCGTGATGCGGCTGAGTTCGGAGATGGTGTGGACGGCCATGCGGATGACGACACCCGTGTTGGTGATGACCATGATGTCATCCTCCTCCGTCACGACCTTCAGCCCCGCGATGTGTCCGGTCTTCTCCGTGCGGTCGATTGTCTTGAGGCCGCGTCCACCGCGACCTTGGATCCGGTAGGAGTCAATCGGGGTCCGCTTGCCGTAGCCCTTGCTGGAGACGACGAGGATGTGGCAGTTTTCACTGGTCACGTCCATATCAATCACGTAGTCACCCGCATCGAGCTCGATCCCCTTCACGCCGGCAGCAGTACGGCCCATCGAACGCACATCGTTCTCCGGGAAGTGAACCGACATGCCATTGTGCGTCCCGATGATGATCTGTTGATTGCCATCGGTCAGCTTCACGCCGATCAACTCGTCCTCGTCTCCACGAAGTGTCAGGGCGATCAGTCCACCCTTGCGGATGTTCTGGAACGCGCTCAGCGGGGTCTTTTTGACGATCCCGCGACGGGTCGCCATGAACAGGAACGGCCCGTTCACGACCTCGACCGCCTCTTCGCCCTCGACATTGTCGAGTTCCACAACTTCCGCTTCTGCCGACTCCTGTACCGCTTCGAGCGGAATCACAGCCGAAACCATCTCACCCTGTTCGATGTTCAGGACATTGATGATCGGAGTGCCCTTCGCCGCACGGCCAAACTCCGGCACTTCGTAAGCTTTGATCCGGTACGCCTTGCCGCGGTTCGTGAAGAACAGCAGGTAATTGTGTGAGGACGTTGTGAACAGGTGCTCAACAAAGTCCTCCTCCTTCATCCCCGTCGCCGTCACCCCACGTCCGCCGCGTTTCTGGCTGCGATATGTATTCGCCGGCAGACGCTTGATGTAGCCCTGGTGGGTGATCGTGATGACGACTTCCTCCACCGGGATCAGGTCCGCTTCGTCGATATCACCTTCTGCAGCCATGACTGAAGTGCGGCGTTCATCGCCAAACTTGTCACGAATTTCGGTGATCTCTTCGCGGATGACCTCCATCAGTTTCGCTTTGTCTTCCAAGATCGCCACGAGTTCCGCGATCAAAGCCATCAGCTCTGCGTACTCGTTTTCAATCTTGTCGCGCTCCAGACCGGTCAGGCGTTGCAGACGCATATCGAGGATCGCTTGCGATTGCTCCTCCGAGAGGCCGAAACGCTCCATCAACCCGTTGCGCGCTTCTTCACCCGTGCGAGACGAGCGAATCAAGGCGATCACCTCGTCGATGTGGTCGAGGGCAATGCGCAAACCTTCGAGGATGTGAGCGCGGGCACGCGCTTTTTTCAACTCGAACTGGGTGCGGCGGATGATGACTTCCTTCTGGTGCTCCAGGTAGTAATAGAGCATCTCGCGCAGGTTGAGGACTTTCGGTTCCTTGTTGACGAGCGCCAGCATGTTCACGCCAAATGTCGCTTGCAACTGGGTGTGCTTGAAGAGGTTCATCAGCACGACCTGCGGCTTCACATCTCGGCGCAATTCGATCACGACGCGCATCCCGTTGCGGTCCGACTCATCGCGCAGGTCGGTGATGCCGTCGATTTTCTTATCGCGGACGAGTTCGGCGATTTTTTCTACCAAGCGCGCTTTGTTGACTTGATAGGGAAGTTCGTTCACGATGATCCGCGCTTTGCCGTTATTGGCTTCCTCGATATGAGTTTTCGCGCGCATCACCACTGAGCCACGGCCGGTTTCGTAAGCTTGGCGGATACCAGAACGTCCGAGGATGTGCGCCCCGGTCGGGAAGTCTGGTGCGGTGATGATCTTCATCAGGTCCTGCAACGTAATCTCCGGGTCCTCAATCATCGCCAGCACGCCATTGATGACTTCAGTCAGGTTGTGCGGCGGGATGTTGGTGGCCATCCCGACCGCGATCCCGCCAGAACCGTTGACGAGCAAGTTCGGGTAGCGGGACGGTAGGACGTCCGGTTGCTTTTCCGAACCGTCGTAGTTCGGGACGAAATCGACCGTTTCCTTGTTGATGTCGCGCAGCAGTTCCATCGCGATCTGCGACATGCGCGACTCTGTGTAACGCATCGCTGCTGCTGCGTCGCCGTCGACCGAACCGAAGTTCCCGTGACCGTCGACCAGCAGGTAGCGGATGTTGAAGTCCTGTGCCATCCGCACGAGCGCATCGTATACAGATGCATCGCCATGCGGGTGGTATTTTGCCAATACGTCACCGACGACGCGCGCCGATTTTTTGTACGGTTTATCTGGCGTCATCCCGGCTTCGAACATAGCGAACAGAATCCGGCGGTGGACCGGTTTCAAGCCATCACGCACGTCCGGCAGTGCGCGGGAGACGATAACCGACATCGCGTAGTCGATAAAAGAGCTTTTTAACTCATGAGCTATGTCAATCGTCGGGTTGCGATCGATGTCTGCCATTGGGTATCCCCTTGTTCAAGAATGATAAAAAAATTAGATGTCGAGGTTCGCGTATCGCGCGTTCTCCTCGATGTAATCGCGGCGCGGTTCAACGCGATCGCCCATCAGGTGGTCGAACAGCATCTCCGCTTTGGCCGCGTCCTCGATGTTGACTTGCAACAGCGTGCGGCTCTCCGGGTCCATCGTGGTCTCCCACAACTGGGTCGGGTTCATCTCGCCGAGACCTTTGTAGCGCTGGATAGTGACGCCTTGGCGGCCGATCTCGGTGAGGCGTGCTTCCAGTTCCTTGTCGCTGTAGGCATAGGTGACCGTCTTGCCCTTGGCGACTTTGAACAGCGGCGGTTGTGCCATGTAAATATATCCGGCCTTGATCAGATCCCGCATGTAGCGATAGAAGAACGTTAACAGCAGGATGCGGATGTGGGAACCGTCGACGTCAGCGTCGGTCATGATGATGATCTTGTGATAGCGTGCTTTCTCGAGGTTGAAATCGTCCCCGATGCTCGTCCCTAGTGCCGTGATGATCGCACGGATCTCGTTGTTGGACAGGATCTTGTCCAGTCGTGCCTTCTCGACGTTGATGATCTTCCCGCGCAACGGGAGGATCGCCTGGCGATGCCGATCGCGACCTTGCTTGGCGGAACCGCCAGCGGAGTCACCTTCGACGATGAAAACTTCGGACTCGGATGGGTCGCGGGACGCGCAGTCAGCAAGTTTTCCTGGCAACGAAGACACTTCCAACGCCGATTTGCGGCGGGTCAGTTCGCGCGCCTTGCGAGCTGCTTCTCGTGCTCGGAACGCCAGCAGCGATTTCTCGACGATCTTTTTACCCGTCTGCGGGTTTTCCTCGAGGAACTGCAAGAACTTCTCGGCAAAAAGGGTCTCGACGATCCCCCGCACTTCCGAGTTGCCGAGTTTCGTCTTGGTCTGCCCTTCAAACTGCGGCTCTGGAACCTTGACGGAAATGACGGCGCAGATCCCTTCACGCACATCATCACCAGTCAAGTTGCTCTCGTTTTCCTTGAGCAAATTGTAGCGGCGTGCGTAGTCGTTGATCACGCGGGTCAAGGCCGACTTGAAACCAGATTCGTGCGTGCCGCCTTCATGCGTGTTGATGTTGTTGGCAAACGAGTAGATGCTGTCCTTCGAGTAGGAGTCGTTGTACTGGAGCGCGACTTCGGCGGTGATGCCTTCCTTCTCGCCTTCGGTGTACACCGGCTTGTCGAACAGCACTTCTTTGCCTTTATTCAAATACTCGACAAAGGACGCAATTCCGCCCTCGTAGTAGAATTCGTCCGCTTTTTCTCGACCAGAGCGCTCGTCGGTCAAACTGATGCGCAAGCCCCCGTTGAGGAACGCCAACTCACGCAAACGTCCTTCCAAAATCTCATAGTCGTACTCCAGAGTCTCTTGGAAAATTTGCGCATCCGGTTTAAACGTGACGGTGGTACCCGAGCGATCGCCATCCCCCATCTCGCCTACTGCGGTCAGCGAGTTCTGCGGTGCTCCGCGCTCATAATCCTGACGATAGACCTTGCCATTCTGGCGCACCTCGACTTTGAGCCACTCCGCGAGCGCGTTGACAACCGAAGCCCCAACGCCGTGCAAACCGCCAGATACCTTGTAGCCGCCGTCGCCGAATTTCCCGCCAGCGTGGAGGATCGTGAAGACGACTTCGACGGTCGGAATGCCCATTTTGGGGTGAACCCCAGTCGGGATGCCGCGGCCGTTGTCGATGACAGTGATGGAATTGTCTTCGTGGATTTTTACGACGACATGGTCGCAATAGCCTGCCAGCGCCTCATCGATCGCATTGTCGACGATTTCCCAGACGAGATGATGCAGGCCCCGGGAAGCCGTAGAGCCAATATACATGCCCGGACGTTTGCGGACGGCTTCAAGTCCTTCGAGGACCTGGATCGAATTCTCATCGTAGACGTAGGGTTTGTTTTCCTCAGTCAATGTCTAACCCTCCAGAAATCTGATTATGTATCTGCTAGTGTAGCCATCATTTCCCGATCTTTAAATACTCGATCTTTAAAATACTAGCATTTTACTGGGCAAAATAAAAGTCCACCGGGTCGTTAGTCCCGGTGGACGCCATTCTCACGCTGCCTATTCGAGCTCGGATACGAAACCAGCTCGTTTTTTTAACGTCAGCGAAGAGATCGGCGAGTAGAACACTTTTCGGGTCGTCACGACGAACGACTTGCTCTCGTTCTCGTCGATCACCACGACAAATCCTTCTTCGTCGGCGACATCAAGAAACTCCTTGGTCGCGTCTGCCGAATATTTCATCTTGAGGTCAAAAATCGCGATGACTTCCTTGCTCTGCACCATGACATCCCCACCCAAGTGGATGAACATCGAACGCACCTACCCTTCCCTGCAAATCACTCCGTGTTCCACGCGGTACACGTGGGCTTGTTCCTGCATGAACTGCTCCAATCCGTACGTGGTGGTCGTCGTGATCAAAGTCTGCACGCGCTCGCCCATGCTCTCGACCAGATGCAACTGCCGTTCGCTATCCAGCTCCGAAAGGACGTCATCGAGCAACAGCACCGGGTATTCGCCGACTTCAGCGCGGATCAATTCGATCTCCGCGAGTTTCATCGACAGCGAAGCCGTGCGCTGTTGACCTTGAGAACCGTACGTATGCACCTCTCGATCGTCAATCCGCACTTCCAAATCGTCGCGGTGTGGACCGACAGATGTCGTCCCTCGAAGGATATCCTGTCTGCGCTTTGATTGCAAGGTTTCAAAAAACCGCTCCGTGACGTCCGCGCCTTCTAGCAAATCAAACGAGTTGACATAACGAAAGGAGAGCAGTTCCTTGCCGCCTGAGATCCGGCTATGAATGTCCCTCGCAAAGTGTTCGAGCTTCTCCACGAACTCGTAGCGTTTTTGGACGACTTTCGCCCCATAGACGCACAACTGCTCGTCCCAGATCGCGAGCAGATCCTCTTTTTTTTCCTTTTTCGAGATCTCCTTGAGCAGCGTGTTGCGTTGCAGGAGCACCTTTTGGTACTGGGAGAGGTTGTAGAGATACTGCGGAGAAACTTGCCCGATCTCGACATCGAGAAAGCGGCGCCGCAGTTGCGGGCCGCCTTTGATCAATTGCAGGTCTTCCGGGGCGAACAGCACCACGTTCAAATGCCCGACGAAATCGCTCATCTTGCGTTTTTCGACGCCGTTGACGCGGCTTTTCTTGCCCTTGGCGAGCATGTGCAGATCGAGTTTCAACGTGCGGTCTTCGCGCTCGACCATCCCTTGCACCAGCGCCGTTTCCGCTTCGAAGCGGATCACTTCGGCATCGCGGCTGGTGCGGTGACTCTTGGCGACGGCAAGCATCAGGACCGACTCGACCACGTTGGTTTTGCCTTGCGCATTCTGACCGACAAAGATGTTTACGCGCGGGCTGAGGTCGAACAGCTGCAAGGACTCGTAATTGCGAAAATCACGAAGTTCCAGCGCTTTGAGCCACATCTACGGGGTTTCCTTTTCCAGCTTGTACGTGCCAACACCCGCGATGACGACGAGGTCGCCTGGGTGTAGTTTGCGGCCACGACGGTTCTCGATCTCGCCGTTGACCGTGATGTCGTGCTCTTCCAGGAACCACTTGGTGTTCCCGCCCGAATCGATGATGTCGGCAAATTTCAGGAATTGACCGAGCTTGATCTCGTCCTTGGACAGAAAGATCTCTTGTGCAGCCATGCAGGGATCGACTCCTTCAGGAATTAGTAAATGCGCACCGGCAAGATCAGGTGGAGGTATGTCGGGTTGTCTGGCAATTTGATCAAGAACGGGCTCATCGAACCGGTAAACTCGATCAGCAGATCCGGGCTGTCGATGACGCGCAGGGCGTCCATGAAGAACTTGGAGTTGAACGCGATCAACAATTCGTCCCCGTTGACCTGAATTTCATCGATCGGCTCCGACATCTTCCCGGCATCCGGGGATGCGGAGGTGATTTCCAAGCGGTCGTGCTTGATGTTAAAGCGTACCACGTTGTTATCCGATTCCTTCGCCACCAACGATGCGCGCTCGACAGCACCTTGCAATTCCTTGGTGTTGACGGTGAGACCTGTTTTGAAAGTCGTCGGGATGATTCGCGAGATATCCGGGTATTGCCCGTCGATCAAGCGGGTATAGAACTGCGTATGGCCCATTTTGACCAGCACTTGATTTTCCGCGACCACAACGTCGACGAGCACATCATTGTCGGCAAGCAGACGGCCAAGTTCGTTCAAGCTCTTGCCTGGCACGATCACGTTGGTAAATTCCATCTCAGGCGGTGCTTCGACAATCGATTCGCGCGTGGCGAGGCGGTGGGAGTCGGTCGCGACGAATTTGAGATTGCCGTTTTTCAGTGTGAACAGCACGCCGGTCAGCACCGGGCGGATCTCCTCGGAGGAAACCGCGAGCGATGTTTGGCGGATCATGTCTTTTAGAATGTCCGATTGTACGGAGAAAACCTGATTGCCCGCCACTTGCGGCAGGCGCGGGAATTCTTCGTGATCCAGACCGTGCAGGTTGTACTCGGTCTTGCCTGAGCGAATGATCGTCAGGTAGTTCTGTTTCACTTCGATCTCGACGGTCTTGCCTGGCAGCTTGCGAACAATTTCGCCAAAAAAGCGCGCAGAGAGAACGATCGCACCGGCCTCTTTAACTTGGACGATTTCTTCGTCGTCTATCAGCGTCGGCACCAATGTTTCGATTCCGATCTCCAAGTCGGTTGCGGTAAAACGCAGTCCGCTCTCGTCTGCAGCCATCTTGATCCCTGACAAGACGGGAATCGTGGACTTGCTGGAAACTGCTTTGTGTACGTTTTGTATAGCCTGCACCAATGCGTTTTTGAGAATGATAATTTTCATGCTTGGGCCCCCTCACTGGGATCTCATAGTTGTACTAGTACAGCACCGTTACGCATATTGTTGTAGGAGATAATATATAGATCTTTTTAGTAATAATACTAGTAGGCGCGGTGGATATGTGGATAACGCCGAAAATCCCAGCCAGAGCCGGGTTTGATCGGTGTGGACAAAATGTGAGCAAGTTCGACATGGTTATCCACATATCCACGGTCAATTTTTGCCCAAAAGTTATGCACAGTTTGACCACAAGGCTTATCCCCACCTGTTACTTGTGGCCGAGTTTGTCCTTCACCGCCTCGACCGTTTGCCGAAGTGTGAAGTCCGTTTGTAGTTCTTTGGCGATTTTTTCGTGGGCATGAATGACCGTGGTATGGTCGCGGCCACCGAACTCATCACCGATCTTCGGCAAGCTGAAATCGGTCAGCTCGCGGGCGAGGTACATCGCAATCTGGCGCGGGTAGGCGATCGCCTTCGTGCGCTTTTTGGCTTTGAAATCATCCAATTTCATATCGAAATGCTCGCCAACCGTCTTTTGAATGTCTTGGATGGTGATCTGGCGCGGCTTGTTGGACGGGATGATGTCCTTCAACGCCTCGGCTGCCAGTTCCGCAGACAGGTCGCGGTTGATCAGCGACGAGTAGGCGACCACGCGGATCAGCGCACCTTCGAGTTCGCGGATGTTGGTGTCGATTTTGTTCGCGATATGCGAGATGACATCGTTGGGGATGTCCAGCGCTTCGGCCTTAGCCTTTTTGCGCAGGATGGCAATCCGGGTTTCATAGTCCGGCGGCTGGATGTCGGTGATCAAACCCCATTCAAAGCGGGAGCGCAGACGGTCTTCCAGCGTCGGGATCTCCTTGGGCGGGCGGTCGGAGGAGATGATGATCTGCTTGTTCTCCTCGTGCAGCGCGTTAAAGGTATGGAAGAATTCCTCCTGGGTTTGTTCTTTGCCAGCGAGGAACTGAATATCATCGATGAGGAGGACATCCACGTTGCGGTACTTATTTCGGAAATCGATCGGGCGGTTGTCACGGATGGCATTGATGAACTCATTGGTGAACTTTTCGGACGAGATGTAGACGACTTTTGCCGAGGGGTTCGATTCCAACACATAATGACCGATCGCGTGCATCAAGTGGGTTTTGCCCAGACCGACGCCCCCATAGATGAACAGCGGGTTGTACGCTTTGGCCGGTGCTTCCGCGACGGCGAGCGACGCTGCATGGGCAAATCGGTTGCCGGCCCCGATGACGAATGTGTCGAAGGTGTACTTCGGGTTCAGCGCAGACGGGACAAACTCTTCGCCGGTGGTACCGTTTGACTTCGCAGGTACAGGCTTGGGCGAGTTCTCGTACAGAGATTCATCGAAGACCTGGGGAATGACAAACTTGACCGCAACCTCCGACATCGTTAATGCGGCGAGTGTTTCTTTGATGATGTGGGAGTACCGTGATTCCAGCCAATCGCGGGCAAAGTCGTTCGGCACGCTGACAATCAGGGTATTCGATTCAAAGGAGACGGGCTTCGTGGATTTGAACCACGTCTCGAAACTAGGCTTGCTGAGCTTCGTCTCAAGGGTGGCTAAAGTCTTCTGCCACAGGTCTACAGCTTGCCGATCCATAGAAGACGAGAACCTCCTCAAAAAATGCACAAATAAAAATCCACAGTCGATGGTTCTATCAACAGGAGCTGTGGATAATGGTGTAGGCATAAGATGTCGATATTTTATACGATTTGACAATCGATGTAAACCAATATCCCCAACCATGTGGACAAGCCGTACACAGCCTTGGACAACTATCCACAAACTTATCCACAGCTGTTAGTAACTTTGTGGATCGAGTAAAGTTCTCCACAAAGGGCTTTTCCATAATACCAGATAGGAAACCCTCATGACAACGGGACTTTTAGAACTTATCCACATAGGCAACAGGAAGCAAGCGACTGTATACACAGCCGTGTGGATTGTGGATAAGGATGTTGCAGGTTGTGGCTAACCTTGTCGAAACGTTCGAAATGTGTCGAATCCGTTATCCACAGGCTCAAATGCTGGCGTTGAAGCTCCGACTCCAGTCTTTGTACTTGCGTCATTTACTGAGAACCGCTATAATGATAAGGAATATTGTCTCTAACCAAGTGACTTGTGTCTCTTGACATAGACAAGTCGTAAGGGAGGTGTAACGATGGGACCGACTTATCGTCCGAACGTACGCAAGCGTAAAAAGGTTCACGGCTTCCGTACCCGCATGTCTACTAAGAATGGCCGTCACGTGCTTGCACGTCGCCGTGCTAAAGGCAGAAAGGTTCTTTCCGCATAAAGGCCACATTTTGTGGCCTTTTTTTCTACATAATAGGTGGGTTTACGCTCGAAGATGTAGCGGTTAAACGGCACCCTTGCTTCCGATACTAGAGATGGAATGGGGGCCAGCTCATGTTACAACGGGAACACCGATTGACAGACAAGCGAGATTTTCAGCGAGTATTCCATCACGGGCAGTCGTTTGCCAACCGCTATCTCGTTCTCTACTATATGAAAACAACCAACCCCGCGTTTCGGATCGGATTCTCCGTTTCCAAGAAAGTCGGCAAGGCGGTCACGCGCAACCGCGTCAAGCGATTGCTGCGCGAGGCGTTCCGGCTGGAGAAGGAACGGGTAACCGAATCCTACGACTTCGTGGTGATCGCGAGGCCGTCTGCGGCGGAGCTTGATTTCCATACGATACGCCAAAATGTCCAGCACCTGTTGCGCAACATGGATGCCAACAAGGACGGGACTGCGAAGAAATCGACACCCCCTGGGAAAAAGGGCGCGCCGGTTCGCAACGGCGGCGAGAAAACGAAGGGAGCCACCTCCTCATGAAGCGAGGGGTTCTGGCGTTTTTCCGTTTCTATAGGAAGTTTATCTCGCCGTTCAAGCCTCCGTCCTGCCGTTTTTACCCGACATGCTCTGCCTACGGTGTGGAAGCCGTGCAACAGCATGGCGCGGCGCGCGGTCTTTTTTTGACTGCGATTCGCGTGGGCAAATGTGGCCCGTGGCATCCGGGCGGGTTCGACCCGGTGCCAGATGCTCCTACACAAATACATACTGATGCTCTCAACAAGGAGGGAAATCCCGCGTGTTGCGTAAACAATCACGAATGAGCATCTTTTTGCTTCTGATCGTCCTCGCGATGACACTCACTGGCTGTACGGCGAAGACCACAGCAGAAGGCCAGATTGACCGCAGTGGATACTGGGGGAAATTCGTCGGGTTCGTCTCTGACGGGCTCGATTACTTCTATCATCTGCTCGGTGACTACGGGATCGCGATCCTGGTCGTCACGCTGATCGTCCGTATCATCGTATTCCCGCTGATGATGAAGCAGATCCGCTACCAGAAAGTCATGCAGTCGATCCAACCGGAACTTGCGAAGATTCGCGAGAAACACAAGGACGACAAGGAAAAGATCAACGCAGAAACGATGAAGATCTTCCAACAATACGGAGCGAACCCGTTCTCTGGCTGCCTGCCGATCATCGTGCAGATGCCGATCCTGTTCGCGCTCTACCAAGCGATCACCGTCAACCCGGATCTGAAAACGCACTACTTCCTCGGCTTCCTGGCGCTCTCGGAGAAACAAGGCATCGCCAACATCGTCCTCGCGATCCTCTCGGCGGCGACGACATTCCTTCAGTCGAAGATGTCGATGACCAACGCCAAGGACCCGAACACCAAGATCATGCTGTTCTTCATGCCGTTGATGATCGCGTTCTTCACTTGGCAATTCCCGGCTGCACTGGGTCTGTACTGGATCTTCGGTAACATCCTGACGATCATCCAAACGTACTTCACCAAGGGCATCCGCAACGCAGCACCGACCAGCCCCGAACCGGCTGCTCCGGCGAAAAAATCCGGAGGCAAGTCGAAGTGAAAAAGGTGATCACTACGGGGAAAACGGTTGAACTCGCAACCGAACTCGCGCTGAACAAGCTCGGGCTCTCTCGTGATCGCGTAGATGTAACCATTTTGACGCAGCCAAGTCGCGGTCTGTTCGGCTTGTTTGGCAAGCGTGATGCAGAGGTTCTGGTGGAGGAGCTTGCACAGGAAGTGCTTGCCCCCGACCCGATCGGTGAAACGCGCAAATTCCTCGAAGAGGTGTTTGCGGCGATGAACTTGAGAGATCTCACGCTCACGGTTGAGGAAGAACAGGACAACAGTTACTTGTTCCGCATGAAAGGCGAGTCGATCGGCGTGCTGATCGGCCGCCGCGGAGCAACGCTCGATTCCTTGCAGTACTTGGTCAATCTCGTGGCGAACAAGCACAGCGATACATTCTTGCGCATCTCGCTCGATGCCGAGGATTATCGCAAGCGCCGGCAGGAGACGCTGGAACGCCTCGCCGACCGCTTGGCCAAAAAAGCTGTGCAGAGTCGCCGCGAAGTGGTGTTGGAACCGATGGGATCTGTGGAGCGCAAAGTCATTCACAGCTATCTCCAAGACCGTTCGAACATCCTGACCTACTCGCAAGGGGAGGAACCGTACCGCAAAGTGGTGATCGCCCCGCGTGGCAGTGATCAGAAACCACGCCGCAAACCGGCCTCGCCGCATCAGCAAAAATCGCAGAGTGGCACACGCCGCTCGCACTCGAAATCGTCGAAGTCTGCTGTGCCGTCGCATAGCAAGGAACCGAACGAAAATCGATAGCATCAGGCAAAAACGACCGCCAGTGCCACGCACTGCGGTCGTTTTTTTTATACGAGTAGGGCGAACCTGTGGATAACGGGTTCGCTTTTTTTGTGCGGAGATGTTTCGAAAAAGTATCCACATGTGGATAGTTCTTGCCAATGTTTTGCGCTATGATAGAATGGTTATGCACAAGTGATAGAACGGGCAAACTGGATAGGAAGAAGCTAGACAGGAGCGATACCCGCATGAAGGAATTTGACACGATCGCCGCGATTGCTACCGCTCTCGGCGAAGGCAGCATCTCCGTCATCCGTGTGAGCGGCGCCGACGCGGTGACCGTTGTGGATAGGATTTTTCAAGGCAAACACGCGTTGTCCACTGTGGACAGCCATACCATGAATTACGGCAACATCATCGATCCACAAACGGGCGAGCGCGTGGACGAAGTGTTCTGCGCTGTCTTCCGTGCGCCGCGCACCTATAGCGGTGAGGATGTGGTGGAGATTCAGGGCCACGGTGGGATCGTGGCCGTGCAGCGCGTGATGCGCTTGGTCCTGAATCATGGGGCCCGCCTCGCGGAACCTGGTGAGTTCACCAAGCGTGCGTTTCTCAATGGCCGCATCGACCTCTCGCAGGCGGAGGCGGTCATCGACGTGATCCGCTCCAAGACAGACGCTGCGATGAAAGTCGCGTTCCGCCAAGTTGAGGGCGGACTGTCTGTGAAAATCAAGGAACTGCGGCAAAAAATGGTCGAGATGCTCGCCCATATCGAAGTGACGATCGACTACCCGGAGCATGATGTCGAGGATGTGACGATCCAACATGTCATCCGCGAAGGTGACACGATTGTCGAAGCGATCGACGCCTTGCTTGGAGGAGCTACCACAGGGAAGATTCTCCGCGAAGGGCTCAAGACGGTCATCGTCGGCAAGCCGAACGTCGGCAAGTCCTCCCTGCTCAATGCCTTGTCGCGCACGAACCGGGCGATCGTCACCGATATCGAGGGCACGACCCGCGATATCTTGGAAGAGCACATCAACTTGCGCGGAATTCCGCTGAACATCATCGACACGGCAGGCATCCGGGAGACGGAGGACGTCGTCGAGAAAATCGGCGTGGAGCGTTCGCGAGAGGCGTTGGAAGCAGCGGACCTCGCGTTGCTGATGGTCGATGCCTCCCGTCCGCTCAGCGATACCGACCGTGAATTGGCGGAGTTGGTCAAAGTCCGACCGACGATTGTGATCTTGAACAAGCTCGACCTGCCGCGCCGTGCCGATCTGGACGAGTTGCGCCAGATCGCGGGCGAGTTCAAGATCGTCGAAACCTCTGTCACAACGGGTGCAGGGATGGAGCAATTGGAGCGCGCCGTGGAGGACTTGTTCCTATCTGGCGGCATCGAGGGTCAGGAGAGCACCTACCTGTCGAACGCCCGCCACGTGGCGTTGCTCGAAAAAGCAAGACGCGAGATGAGCGAAGCGCTGGAGAGCGCTCGGATCGGCATGACGCTCGATCTGGTGTCCGTCGATGTCCGCAACTGTTGGATGTCGCTCGGCGAAGTGGTCGGCGAAGCGGTTGCAGATGACCTGCTCGACCAGATTTTTTCGCAATTCTGTCTCGGGAAATAACAACAAAGGGGAATACACCCATGCGATATCACGCGGGAGAATACCACGTCATCGTCGTCGGGGCTGGACATGCCGGGGTGGAAGCGGCACTCGCTGCCGCACGCCTCGGTTGCAAAACACTGCTGCTGACGATCAGCCTCGACATGGTGGCGCACATGCCGTGCAACCCGTCTGTCGGCGGACCTGCCAAAGGCAACGTCGTGCGCGAAATCGACGCGCTCGGCGGCGAGATGGGCCGCAACACCGACCTTACGTACTTGCAAATGCGCTTGCTGAACACCGGCAAGGGCCCGGCGGTGCATGCATTGCGCGCACAGGCTGATAAATTTTTCTACTCGCACCGAATGAAAGAAACGGTCGAGAACACCCCGAACCTCACGATGCACCAAGGCATGGTCGAGGAACTGGTCACAGAGAATGGGCACATCAAGGGGGTTGTGACCCGCACCGGCGCCACCTATACCGCGCAATCGGTCGTCCTGACCACGGGCACCTACCTGCGCGGCAAGATCATCATGGGCGAAGTCCAATACTCGGGCGGCCCGTCTGGACAACTTCCGGCGGTCAAACTGACCGATTCGTTGCTCGACCTCGGGTTCCAACTCGTGCGCTTCAAGACCGGCACCCCGCCCCGCGTCCACCGCGACTCGCTCGACTTCACCAAGTGCGAGATTCAGCCCGGTGATCGCGACCCGTTGCACTTCCAGTTCTCCGATGACGTTATGCCGCGCGATCAGATGCCCTGCTGGTTGACCTACACCAACCCGCATACGCATGAGATCATTCAGGAAAATCTGCACCGTGCGCCGATGTTCTCCGGGATCATCGAAGGCACCGGCCCGCGCTATTGCCCGTCGATCGAGGACAAGATCGTGCGCTTCTCCGAACGCCCGAACCACCAAGTCTTCCTCGAACCAGAGGGTCGCTACACCGCTGAATACTACGTGCAAGGCTTGTCGACCTCGCTACCCGAAGAAGTGCAGTTGAAGTTGTTGCGCACGATCTCTGGCATGGAGCAAGTCGAGATGATGCGCCCAGGCTATGCGATTGAGTACGACGCGGTCGTCCCGACACAATTGCAGTTGACGTTGGAGACCAAGCAGGTCGCAGGCTTGTTCACAGCCGGTCAGATCAACGGCACCTCCGGCTATGAGGAAGCGGCGGGCCAAGGTCTGCTGGCAGGGATCAACGCCGCGATGAATGCGCTGAACCGCGAACCGGTGATCTTGGAGCGCTCGGATGCCTACATCGCCGTCATGATCGACGATCTGGTCACCAAGGGCACGCTGGAACCGTACCGCCTGCTCACCTCGCGTGCAGAGTACCGTCTGATCCTGCGCAATGACAACGCGGACATGCGCCTGTCGGAGATCGGCTATCGGATCGGTCTGTTGCCTGAGGAACGCTTCGTGCGCTTCATGAAGAAAAAAGAAGCGATCGAGCAAGAAAAAGCCCGCCTCGCCACGACTCGCCTGAAAGCGAACGAGGTCAACCCGAAACTCGTCGAGGTCGGCTCCAAGGAAATTCAGGATGCTGCGACTCTGGAGCAGCTTTTGCGCCGCCCCGAAGTGGGGTATCAGTTGATTGAAGACGTCGCACCAGCACCGGACGGCTTGCACCCGGAAGTGCGGGAACAAGTCGAGATCCAAACCAAGTACGCCGGGTACATCGAGAAGTCCCATCAGCAGATCGAGAAGCAGAGAAAGCTGGAGGAGAAGAAAATCCCCGACAGCATTGACTACAACGACATCAAGGGCCTCTCCAGTGAATCGCGGGAAAAGCTGATCAAGATCCGCCCGATCTCGATCGGCCAAGCATCGCGCATCTCCGGGGTCAACCCGGCAGACATCTCGATCTTGATGGTCTATCTGGAAGGCTATAGAAGGAGTGCAGTTCATGAGTGAGGTACAGGCGCGATTTCGCGAGGAGGTCTCGACAGGTCTCGGTCTGACGTTGTCAGATCCGCAGATGGAGCAGTACGAGACCTACTTCAACTGGCTGGTCGAGTGGAATGAAAAAATGAACTTGACCGCGATCACCGATCAGGAAGGCGTGTATTTCAAGCACTTCTACGATTCGATGATGCTCTTGAAGCTCCAGCAATTCCAACGCTCAGGCACGTTGCTCGACGTCGGAGCGGGTGCTGGCTTCCCGTCGCTCCCGGTACACATCGCGGCACCGGAGATCGAAGCGACGGTCGTCGATTCGCTGAACAAGCGCATCGGGTTCCTGAACGAACTGGCGCAGGCGCTAGGCACATCGAACTACCGTGCCGTGCATGGACGAGCTGAAGACTTCGCGCAGCAAAAAAATTTCCGAGGAAATTTTGATCAAGTCACCGCCCGCGCCGTCGCCCGCTTGAACATCCTGCTGGAGTTGTGCCTGCCATATGTCAAGGTAGGCGGGCACTTTTTTGCCATGAAAGGGCCAGAGGCGGACAACGAAATCTCCGAGTCCAGCAAGGCGCTGCAAGTGCTCGGCGGCCGCGTCGTCGATCTGTTAAAAATGGACCTGCCCGGCGGGCAAGGGTCGCGCAACATCGTCGTCGTCGAAAAAGTGAAAGATACGCCGAAACAGTATCCGCGCAAAGCAGGTACTCCGTCGAAATCGCCGCTGTAAGGCGCGTCGACTCTTGTAAAATCATAGGAACATTTGTTACATTTGATCGGTTAGCAGGAAAAACCGCAAGGATTGACGAAAAGAGAGTGTGACTTCTTTTACTGAGTTTTTTACTGAGTAGGTGGGTGAGTCGGTGATGAAAGAACAACTGTCTCGTATCTTCGGCCTCGGGGACAACAAGGATTCGGAAGCGGGTACTTCCCTAGAGCAGCATTCTCAAGAGGAAGTTCGCCAGGTTCCGATCGACCAGATCGTGTCGAGTCCCTATCAGCCCCGCACGATCTTTGATGATGAACGCATCGAAGAATTGGCGCAGACGATTCGAACCCACGGGATGATTCAACCGATCGTCGTCCGCAAGGTCGGCGATACATATGAATTAATCGCCGGTGAGCGCCGTTGGCGTGCTTGTACGAAGCTTGGGTTAGAAACCGTTCCTGCGATCGTCCGCGAATTGAACGATTCGCAAGCGGCTTCGGTTGCCTTGATCGAGAACTTGCAACGTGAAGGTCTGACCGCGATCGAGGAAGCTGCTGCGTACTCGCAGTTGTTGGAGTTGCACGGTCTCACGCAGGAGAACCTCGCACAACGTCTGGGCAAGGGGCAGTCGACGATTGCGAACAAACTGCGTCTGTTGAACCTGCCGAAGGATGTGCAGGAAGCGTTGATGGCTCGGAAAGTCTCGGAGCGTCATGCCAGAGCTCTGCTGGCCTTGCCATCGGAGGAACTGCAGTTGAAAGTGCTCGGCGAAATTGCTGAGAAGGAAATGAATGTCAAGCAGACCGAGGCGCGGATCAAGCAATTGGTCGACGCACAAACTCCGGTTAAAAAGCCGCGCAAGATCTCCTTCTCGCGCGACATCCGACTTGCAGTGAACACGATTCGCCAGTCGCTCGACATGATCATCCAGAGCGGCATCTCCTGTGAGAAGGAAGAAGAAGATCACGAGGACTACTATCAGTTCGTCATTCGTGTACCGAAAACAAAGTCATAAGCTGGTGATGTGATTTTGTAGGATTTCCATGCATGTTTTCAAGCAGGCGTTTGCCTGCTTTTTCTGTTCTATTCTTTTTCTTCGATTTCTTGTAAAATGGAGATTGCATGCTTACAGTTTTGAAAGAGGTGGATGCTCATGGCGAGAGTCATCGCAGTGGCGAACCAGAAGGGTGGCGTGGGCAAAACCACGACTGCTGTCAACCTGGGCGCCTGCTTGGCGAGTCTGGGAAAGCGCGTCCTGTTAATTGACATCGACCCGCAGGGCAACACCACGAGCGGGATTGGTATCAACAAAGCGGATGTGCGTTACGATATTTATGATGTGATCATTAATGAGGTCAACGCGGTCGATGCGATTTTGCCGACAGAAGTGCCGAATTTGAACATTCTGCCAGCGACGATCCAACTTGCAGGGGCGGAGATCGAGTTGGTGCCGACGATGTCGCGCGAAGTGCGCTTGCGTCAGGCGCTGCAACCGATCAAGAGCCAGTACGACTACATGTTGATCGATTGCCCGCCGTCTCTTGGTCTGCTGACTGTTAATTCGTTGACAGCGTCAGACTCGGTGTTGATCCCGATTCAGTGTGAGTATTATGCGCTGGAGGGTTTGAGCCAGCTCTTGAATACAATTCGCATGGTGCAAAAGCATCTCAATACCACGCTGGAGATCGAAGGCGTGTTGTTAACGATGCTCGATGCGCGGACGAACCTCGGTTTGCAAGTTATTGAAGAAGTGAAAAAGTACTTCCGGGAGAAGGTCTACTCCACGGTCATCCCGCGCAATGTGCGCTTGGGTGAAGCACCGTCGCATGGTCAATCGATCATCCAGTACGACCCGAGGTCTCGCGGTGCCGAAGTGTACCTCGAACTCGCGAAGGAAGTGGTGGGCGCATGAACAAAAAACAGGGCGGGTTAGGTCGCGGCTTGGATGCGATCTTCCACTCGAATCCGAAAGCGGATGACAATGTGACGGAGGCCGCTCCCAAGGACATGCGTCCGAACCCGTACCAGCCCCGCCGTGTCTTCGATGAGGAAAAAATGGCGGAACTGGTGCAATCGGTGAAGGAACACGGGATCATCCAACCGATCGTCGTCCGCCAAGCTGTGCGCGGCTATGAGATCGTCGCTGGCGAACGCCGTTGGCGTGCAGCACAGGCGGCCGGTTTTGAGATGGTGCCGGTGGTCGTGCGCGACTTTACGGATGAGCAGATGAACGAGATCGCGCTGATCGAGAACTTGCAGCGCGAGGATTTGAATCCGATTGAAGTCGCGGAGGCGTACCAGAGTCTGATGGATACTTTCCATATGACGCAGGACGTATTGGCGAAAAAAGTCGGACAGAGCCGTTCGCATGTCGCCAATACGTTGCGCCTGCTGAACCTGCCAAGCGAGATCCGCGAACACGTTTCGCGTGGAACGCTCTCGATGGGTCATGCGCGCGCCTTGCTAGGATTGAATGACAAAAAGCTACAGATTCAACTGGCGGAGAAGACCATCGACGAGGAACTGTCTGTTCGCGAAGTCGAGCACATGGTCAACCGTCTGCAACACTTGGCACAGCGTGAGGCAACACCCAAGCGCGCGGTGAAGGAAAATCCGATCCTCAAGCAATACGAGGAGGAGTTCCGGTTCCGACTGGGCACCGGAGTGAAAATTCACCAAGGCAAGAAGCGCGGGAAGATCGAGATCGAATACTTCTCGCAGGACGACCTTGAGCGGATCTTGGGACTTTTGGAATCAAAGTAGTACATCAGGGTAAGCGGAACTCTCGCCGGCATATAGGCAGGGGTTCCGCTGATTTTTTATCATCACGAACGACTAGGAGGCTGCTCGATGATCTACCTCGACAACGCTGCTTCATCCTACCCCAAACCAACGCATGTGATCACCGCGATGGAGGCGTGCATCCGCGACTACGCGGCGAACCCTGGTCGTGGTACGCACCAACTCGCGATGAGAGCCTCCCGCACGCTATTTGAAGCGCGCAGCAAAGCGGCCAAACTGTTCGGGATCAAAAACTGCGACAACGTCGCCTTTACTAAAAACGCCACCGAAGCCCTCAACCTCGGGATCAAAGGGCTTTTGCAACGAGGCGATCACGTCATCACCTCCACGCTCGAACACAACTCGGTACGCCGACCGTTAGAATTTCTCCACAAGCAAGGTCTGATCGAACTCACCTACGTGCCGGCAGATGCACAAGGCCGTTTTTACGCGGAGGATATTCGCCCTGCGATTCGGGACAACACGCGCCTGATCGCCGTGACACATGGCTCCAACCTGACCGGCACCTTGATGCCGATTGCCGAGATCGGGCAGATTGCCAAGGAACATGGGATCGTGCTCCTCGTTGACGTCTGCCAGACAGCCGGTGTCTACCCGATCGATGTGGAGGCGATGAACATCGGACTGCTCGCCTTCACGGGGCACAAGAGTCTGTACGGTCCGCAAGGCACCGGCGGTCTCTACATCCACCCCGACCTCGACCTCGTTCCGCTGATGCAAGGCGGCACGGGTGGTTATTCGGAGTGGGTGGAGATGCCGATGACCCGCCCAGATCGCTACGAAGCGGGCACGCCGAACACCGTCGGATTCGCAGGACTGCTGGCCGGGCTGACGTTTTTGGAAGAGACCGGCTTGGCGAACATCCGCGCACACGAAGAGGCGTTGACGACTGTCCTGCACCAAGGTCTGTTGGAGATCCCTGGCGTCGAGGTCTACGGTCCGCCGCTCGGGGAGGCACGTGTGCCGATTGTTTCGTTTACGATCGCAGGCTTTGAATCGCATGAGATCGGGTTCATTCTCGACAAAAACTACAACATCTGCGTCCGCTCCGGCCTGCACTGTGCTCCGTTGGCGCATGAAACGGTCGGGAGCATCGAGCATGGACTCGTGCGTGTCTCGATCGGATATTTCAACACGGCGGAGGACATCGACGCCATTTTACAGGCCGTCCGGGAAATCGCAGGCTAACGAGACGAGGATCTAGATCGAGATACAGATAGAGAGGGGGAACTCGGCAGATATGGTATTGCTCGGCACCATCGTCAACTCACTGGCGATTCTGGTTGGATCGCTACTTGGGATGTTCCTCAACCGCATCCCAGATCGGATGAAGACGACTATTTTGCAAGGCCTCGGCATGGCGGTGTTCGTCATCGGACTCTCGATGGCGCTCAAAGCCGCCTATGCGGACGGCTATGATCTGCTGTACGTGATCGCGTCACTGGTCTTCGGCGGTGTGCTCGGAGAAGTGCTCGACATCGAGGGCAAGCTGCATGCGGTCGGTCGTTTTGTAGAAGGCAAGATGAGCAAGTTTGGCAATGGCAAAGTCTCGGAAGCGTTCGTTTTTTCCTCGCTGGTCTACTGTGTAGGGGCGATGGCGATCGTCGGCTCGTTGCAGAGCGGCTTGGAAGGCAGTCATAAAATTCTCTACACCAAAGCGATGCTCGACGGTTTCTCCTCGATCTTCTTCACGTCCGCGATGGGCATCGGCATCGCGCTCTCGGCGGTTCCGGTCTTTCTCTACCAAGGGAGTATCGCGCTGATGGCAGGATGGCTCGCCAGTGCCTTGTCCGCCCCGATCATCGCAGTGATGGCAGCCACGGGCGGCATCCTGATCATGGGCATCGCCTTGAACGTCATGGAAGTGAAGAAAATCAACGTCGGCAACCTGCTTCCGGCCATCTTCGTCGCGGGGATCGTCAAGTGGATCGCCATGAAGTACGGATTCTAAAAAAGCGGAGACGAGCACGCCTCGTCACCGCTTTTTTTTCCGCTGTCTGGGAAGGCTATGTTACAATAGCAGATGTGTCCGAGAGGGGGGTACATAACTGATGGTCGATTCGAAACAATGGTTGATTCAAAACATTGATCTCGTGGTCGCACTGTTATCCGGTCTCTTGATCGTCATGCTGATCCTGTTCATCGTCTCCATGGTTCGCATGGCTCAAGTTCGCAAGCGATACCGGAATCTCATGAAGGGCCTGAAGGACGCCAACTTGGAGGAGATCCTCTTCCAATATACGGATGACGTGCAACGCCTGGAAGCACAAGTTCAGGATGTCGTAACAGCCCAAGACCGCCTGCAACACGACATGGAACTGTCGATCGGCCCGGTCGGCGTGCTGCGCTACAATGCATTTCCCGATGCGGGTAGCGACCTGAGCTACAGCATCGCCTTGCTGAACCGCGATGCGGATGGCGTGGTGCTGTCCAGCATCTTCGGCCGTGAGGAATCCCGTACATATGCCAAACCGATCGTCGCTGGAGCGTCCTCGTACAAACTCAGCGAGGAAGAGCAAGAAGCCATTCATAGAGCGACCCAACAGATGATGACGAAAAAGGCACCCTAACAGCCGTTGGGTGCTTTTTTTGTAGGCAAAAAACATCCCAAGGCGCACACGTGCACCCTGGGATGTGGTCGTTCAACATCGTTCAACATGCGAATTATTGCTGTTGGAGCTGTTTGAGACGTTTCGAGATGTCTTCCGGCGTCAAACCGTGCGCGTTGATCACCGGAGCAAGGCTGGCAGCGTTGCTCACACCCATCACATTGTTGTCAGCGCCCGAGATGATGATCGCTTCGAGACCTTGGTCATTCTGGTTTTGGTTGTCCAGATTGACGCACTGGTAGCCCTCTTGGCTCAGGTAGTCCTTGACCGTGCTGAGGTTTTGCTCAATCGCCACTTTTTTGTTCGTCATCGTACCAGCCCCCTTTGTGTTCGCTTGGAAGAACCAGTACTAGTATGTGCGGGATGGGGGTGGCTATGCGAGGCGACAACTTACAGAAACGGAAACAGACTCTTGACGGTGCCTTTGTTTGTTTTGGCGTCGAGATGGGAGTTGGACAGCTCATCGACAACAACAGGATGCGGAACTGCAAAGGCATGAGTGACCGCTTGGTGCAGGCCGTCTGCGATGCAATCCGCCATGCGCATGACGATGGAGAGGCGTGTGTTCTGCAGGACAAAGTACTCCATAAAACCGCCGACGTTGACGATGCCGGTGACGTGGATGTTGCCGACCTCGGGCAGAACTTTGTTGACACCAGCCCCTGGCTTGAGCGGGCCATTGCCAATCGTGACCAGACCCACGCTTTGAATTTGGCCGAGGCAAGCGTCGACCGCGATGACAAACGGGTTGGTGTAACGGCCTTGGATCTCCTGAATCGTGTCCTTGAGGTTGACTGCATGGACAGGCGATTCGAGCGTACCATACACAGTAACAAACGGATGATCATCGACTCGTGCAGATAGTTTGGACCCGACGAGTGGCCCGAGGGCATCGCCGGTGGAGCGGTCTGTCCCGATGCAGACGATGACGACCTGTCGTGCTGGCCCATGCTCTTGTACGTAGCTGAACAATCGCTCTGCGAGGGATTGTGCCGCACGGGGTTCGTTATGATCAACCTTGAACGGCGCGCCGCTGGTCTTTGCATTGTTCTCTCTCAACATGGACACCCTCCGCAAACGAATAAGTTTTAATAGTATATGCATTGGGAGAGTGTTCCATACGGGGATGGTCGTCTAATTTTCTGACTCCGACTTGCATAGAGTCTCTAGAGGACAACCTGCAAAGGGGGAAGGAAAGAGATGGTCGACCTATGTATCGCCGTGGTACTATCATGGTGTGTCTGGTTTGGATATAGACGGGGATTTTGGCGCACGTGCATGGACGCGATTGCCTTGCTGGCACCGATGTTCCTGCTGACGTTTTCGATCCCCTTTTTAAAAGGGGCGCTCGTCGATAAAAGTTGGAGTTTCGCCCTCACCAAGTGGATGGCGGGACACCTCGTCCACACGTCGCCGCAATCGAGCGGCTTTTTGAATGTCACGAAGGCGACCCCGGTCGGCCAAGGTTTAGGCCCAGATGTGATAGCGGTCGTCGAGCGCTTGTACGATCTGCTGTTGCTAGGCTTGATGGGCGGGACTATTTTTGTCGGTTTGCAGATGATCCTGCGCGTCTATGAAACCCTCTGGCGCGATGAGCGTGGCTTGTGGCGTTCGAAGATCGCGGGTGGATTTGTGGGTTTGGGAATCGGAACGACGATCTCTACCTATCTAGTGAGCGTGCTCGGCTTGGTCTGCTGGTTGCAAGGGTTGCAGTGGATCGACGGGGAATTGATGCATTCGATGTTTGTGCGGAGCTTGTACCGCTTGATTGTTTGGTAGTGTCTCGAATTCTATAGGAGCGCGGGGTGTGCAGGATGGGTTTTTGGTTGGTGGCATTTGATTCAACGCACCATGCCTTGCGTGCAGAGGCGGAGTTGGAGGGAGCGGGGCTGGAGATCGACATCCGCCCCACCCCGAAGGCGGTCACAGCCGGGTGTGCGCTGGCGATCGACTTCTCCCCGGAGGACTATGATTCTGTGCGCGAGATCATCTCCGACCGAGAGATCGTGGTGCGCGGCTATTTTAAGCCGGAAGGAGACGGCTATACGTCGCTCTAAGCCAAGGAGGTTGGAACGTGGGTACTTTTGTTACGACTTATGATCAATTTGCTGCGAAGTTTTTCAATCCAGAGTTTTGGATTGGCGCCGGTTGGATACTCCTGAAGATCGCGATGATTTTGATCGTCGCCAAACTTGCGATGAAGCTGGCCGATTCTACGATCGGACGGATTTTTGGTTCCCGCGCGATGCGGATGGACGAACGTCGGAGCAAGACGATGACGACACTGTTGTTGAACGTGACGCACTATGTGGTGTATTTCATGGTGATGTTGACGGTGCTCTCAAACCTTGGGCTCGATGTCACCACACTGATTGCAGGAGCCGGCGTGATCGGTCTCGCGATCGGTTTTGGTGCGCAGAGCCTCGTGAAGGATGTGATCACCGGGTTTTTCATCATCTTCGAGGATCAGTTTGGCGTTGGCGACAATGTGATGATCAACAACAACATCAATATTCGTGGCAACGTCGAGGAAGTGGGTCTGCGTGTTACCAAGATTCGTGCCTATCAAGGCGAGGTACACATCCTGCCGAACAGCCAAATCCAGCAGGTGACCAACTATTCGAAGACGAATTCGCTGGCGGTATTGGACGTGTCCGTGGCGTATGAGGAAGACTTGGAGCGCGTCTATCATGTCTTGCGTGAGGTTGGCGAACAACTGAAAGCGGACAATGAGGCTGTAACTGGCGAGCCGCAAGTGCTCGGCGTGCAGAACTTCGGCCCCTCGGAAGTGATCGTGCGGATGACGGTGGAGTGCAAACCGATGGAAAATCACGCGGTCGGGCGCGAACTGCGCGAGCGCATCAAGCTGGCCTTTGAGCGAGAGAACATCGAAATCCCATATCCAAAGCAAGTCAATCTGTTCCACGGCGAGCCGGAGAAGCAAAAGCAACAGCAGACAGGCAAGGCGTGATTCGAGAGCAAAGGGGTACGCGATATGGAAGGGAAACAGTTTGAACTGGGTGATGTTGTACAGATGAAAAAAGCGCATCCCTGCGGTGCGAATGAATGGGAGATCCTGCGTCTCGGGATGGACATCCGCATCAAGTGCGTAAAGTGCGGACGCAGCGTGTTGCTCCCGCGCCGTGACTTTGAGCGCAATATGCGCAAGGTGTTGCGCAGCAAGGGAGGGGAGAGCTGATGGCGGTCGAGTTGATCAAAACGGCTTGTCCTCTCGATTGCTGGGATTGTTGCGGGATGATCGCACACGTTGAGGACGGGCGACTGATCAAAGTTGAAGGCGATCCAGACCACCCGATCACACAAGGCACGCTCTGTGGCAAAGGTCGGAAGCTGGTCGACCGCTACCACCATGAGGAACGCGTGCTGGAACCCTTGAAAAAAGTCGACGGGGAGTGGCAGCCGATCTCCTGGGAGCAAGCCTTCCAGGAGATTGCGGCCCAGATGCAGGCTGCACGTGCGCAGTATGGTGCGACGGCGGTAATGCACCACTACGACTATGGCTCGTCAGGGTTGTTGAAGGTGCTGGAACAGCGCTTTTTCAACCTGTTCGGCGGGTTTACCGATACGGTGGGGTCGATCTGCTGGGGTGCCGGGTTGGAAGCACAGAAATACGACTTCGGATACGCGAAGAGTCATCATCCGGATGATTTGGCGGCACATACCGACCTGTTCGTGATCTGGGGGCGCAATGTCTCCGTGACCAACATGCATATGATGCCCTACCTCAAAGCGGCGATGAAGCGAGGAGCGGAATTGGTGATCATCGATCCGTTAAAAACTGACTTGAGCGACAAAGCGGTCAAGCAGTTGCAACCGCGTCCAGGATCGGACGGTGCGTTGGCGCTGGGGATCGCTCGCCATCTGCTGGATCGCGGGTTGGTGGATGAGGCGTTCGTGCAGGAGCATGCGGTGGGATATGAACAGTTTGCGGCGTATGTGCAAGAGTGGACGGTGGAGCGTGCGGCGGAGGTGACCGGGGTTGAGGCGGAGGACATTCGCTGGCTGGCAGAACAGTACGGCTCTGGACGTGCAGCTGCGACGATTCTCGGGCTGGGCATGCAGCGCTACGCCAACGGTGGCAACACGATCCGCCTGATCGATGCAGTGGTCGCGATGAGCGGAAACGTCGGACGTCCGGGCGGCGGTGTGCAGTACGGCAATCAAGTACACAAGTTCGATTATGCAACGCTGATGGCAGACGACAAGCCGAAGCAATACCGGGCGTTTACAAAGGTCACGGAAGCGGACGAGATGCTGGCGGTGCAAGACACAGAGGAGCCCGTAAAGGTACTGTTCGTCACGCGTTCCAATCCGGTGGGGCAGTTGCCAGATACGAACAAAACGCTCCAAGCGTATGCGACGGTTGATACGGTCGTCGTGCTGGATATGTTCATGCATGACACGGGCGTGATCGCCGATTACTTCCTGCCGTGTACGACGGTGTTCGAGGAAGAGGATATCATGTACAGCTCGATGTGGCATTCGTATATGACCTATGTGAACCGGGTGGTGGAACCGCGTGGGAACACCAAGCCGGACTGGGCGATTCTACAAGGGTTGGCAAGAGAGTTGGGGTTCGGGCATGAGTTTGGCGAAGGGGACAGCGTGCATCAGTGGATGGAAGTGGCGTTGAAACCGTTGGAAGAACAGATGGGGATCTCGCGGGAGAAGTTGCAGCGTGAAGGGATTGTTCAGGCGCATGAGGAGTCGGTTGCGTGGTCGAATTATCAGTTTGGGACTCCGAGTGGGAAGTATGAGTTCTACTCCACGGTGGCGGAGCAGGACGGGGCTTCGGCGCTGCCGGTGTATGAGGAGCCGGTGGAGAGCCCGTACCGAGACAAGGAACGGGCTGAACGGTATCCCTACCACCTGCTGACGATCCATCCTCGTCGATCGCTGAACAGCCAGTACTACCATGTCCTCCAGATGCCCGACCGACCCGTTGTGGAGATATCGCCACTGATTGCACGGGAAACTGGACTTCGTGACGGTGACCTGACCCGCGTCTACAATGACCGTGGCGAGATTCTCGGCACGATCAAAGTGACCGACGGCCAACACAAGCGCACGATCAAGATCGAGGAAGGCTGGTGGGGCATCAAAGGAACGATGTTGAACACCCTGACATCGAACAGACGAAGTGACTTAGGCATCGGCTCTACGCAGTACGACTGCCTCGTGAATCTGGCGAAGGTGTAACGTATATCTTGCAATATGGCTCCCAGGGCCCTGCGGTTTTCCGCATGTGGCTAGTCCCTCCTCCGCAACAGCGGGCGAGGGACTTTTTTTAATTTTAGGACTGGCATAAAGAACGTGTGTTCGTATATAATATAACCATACAGAACGCACGTTCGCAATACCTTTCGTAAAAAAAGTGGAGGTGACGACATGAACATCAAGGAATTGCAGATCGCCTACCGGGAGCATCGCCCGGTCTCCCTCATCTATATGAAGCAGAGCGGAGAGATCTCCCAGCGGGTCGTACAGGTGCGAGAAATCACAGAGGACCTCATCCACACCTACTGCTACAAGCGCCGCCAGCCGCGCACGTTTTTGCACGAACAGATCCTCGCCGTCTCGCTGCAAGTTCCGCGTTCGCATCTGTCGTCATCCAGCCGCCGCTACGGATAGAGACCGCATCTCCCGCGCATTCTACCTCCTAGATAGCCTAACGACAGGAGGGTTTATGGATGGGGGAGAAGATCATCGCGATTCAGAAGGATCAGAACGGAGACATCGCTGAGGTGATGACCCACACCGGGCGTGTGATCTCGATCGAACAGGCGATCGAGGAGGCACGAGCGGGCCAGTTTGACTCGATCACCGCGCTTGATAAGGAAGGCAATTGGTACATCAACTCCAGCACGGGCGATGGAGAGCCGGAGTCTGGGAGCAACCTCGACAGCTTACCATCCTTTGAACAGGCGATGCATGAGGACAATTTGGAGGGCTGACCAGCACCTTTTGCAAAAAAGGGTTCCGGCGCACAGGCTTGGAGCCCTTTTTTCACGTGGAACAAGTTCGTTTCCCTCGTACATTTTGTTATAATGGGTAGTGGACTATTTTTGGAGGTGCTAGCCAGATGGCTTTGTCAGTAGGTATCGTTGGATTGCCGAACGTCGGCAAATCTACGCTTTTTAATGCAATTACCAAAGCAGGGGCGGAAGCAGCAAACTATCCGTTCTGCACCATTGACCCGAACGTGGGGGTCGTCGAAGTTCCGGACGAGCGTCTGATCAAGCTGACGGAGATCGTGATTCCGAAAAGCGTTGTCCCGACAGCTTTTGAATTTGTAGACATCGCAGGCTTGGTTGCAGGTGCGTCCAAGGGCGAGGGTCTGGGCAACAAGTTTCTCGGACACATCCGTGAGGTCAACGCGATTGCGCACGTGGTCCGCTGCTTCGAGGACTCGAACATCACCCACGTCGCCGGCAAAGTCGATCCGCTGAGCGACATCGAAACGATCGAGCTCGAGCTTGTTTTTGCTGACCTCGATTCGATCGAGCGCCGTATGGATCGCACGCGCAAAGCCGCCAAGGCGGGCGTCAAGGAAGCTGTGCTGGAGATCTCCGTGCTTGAGCGCCTCAAGGAAGCGTTTGAAAATGGCAAACCGGCACGTTCTGTCGATTTGGATGAGGAGGAGAAGCATGTCATCCGTGACCTGCACCTGCTCACCATCAAACCGGTGCTCTACGTCGCCAACGTTGCAGAGGACGAAGTAGCGAACGCGGAAGAGAATGAGTACGTCAAGCGCGTCCGTGAGTTCGCGGCTGGCGAAGGTGCAGAAGTCGTCGTGATCTCTGCGAAGGTTGAATCGGAAATTGCAGAGCTCGAAGGCGAGGACAAGCAGATGTTCCTCGAGGAACTCGGTTTGCCGGAGTCCGGTCTGGACCGTCTGATCAAGCAAGCGTACAAACTGCTCGGCCTGATCACCTACTTCACAGCGGGTGTGCAAGAAGTCCGCGCTTGGACGATCAACCGGGGCACGAAGGCACCGGGTGCTGCTGGCGTCATCCACACCGACTTCGAAAAAGGCTTCATCCGCGCTGAGACGGTTGCCTATGACGACCTCGTGCATTACGGCTCGATGAATGCCGCGAAGGAAGCGGGCAAGGTGCGTCTGGAAGGCAAGGAATACGTGGTAGCTGACGGGGATGTCATGCACTTCCGCTTCAACGTCTAATTGACTGTTCGCGCCTCGATGCGCGCAACTCGATTACGTGCCCCAGTAGGGGGTGCGCACTTTTTCATGAGGAGGAATATCCCATGTTGAACCGCATCATCTTGATCGGTCGTCTGACGGCCGATCCAGAATTGCGCTACACCCAGTCCGGGACTGCTGTTGCGACGTTCTCTCTAGCAGTAGACCGCGCACGCACCGGCCAAAATGGCGAGCGTGAGACTGATTTTATCAACATCGTGGTCTGGCAAAAACAAGCGGAACTCTGCGCACAATACCTGCGCAAAGGCCGGATGGCCGCAGTGGATGGCCGTCTGCAGATCCGCAGCTACGACAACAAGGAAGGCCAAAAAGTCCGCGTCGCAGAAGTTGTCGCGGAAGGCGTGCGCTTCCTTGATCGTGGTGACAACGCAGGTGGTGGCAGCCAGGGCGGCGACTTCGCTGGTGCTGGAGCAGGCGGCTACGGCGGCGGTGGAAACCAAGGCGGAGGCGGCTACGGCGGCGGAAACCAAGGTGGAGGCGGCTATGGCGGTGGAAACCAAGGCGGAGGCGGCTATGGCGGCGGAAACCAAGGCGGAGGCGGCTTCGGCGGTGGAAACCAAGGCGGAGGCGGCTTCGGCGGTGGAAACCAAGGCGGAGGTGGCTTCGGTGGTGGAAACCAAGGCGGGGGCGGCTTCGGCGGTGGAAACCAAGGCGGGGGTGGCTTCGGCGGCGGGAACCAAGGTGGCGGCGGTGCCAAGCGCAACGACGACCCGTTCTCTGATGATGGCAAGCCGATTGATATCTCGGATGATGATCTGCCGTTTTAAAACACTAGCAAAAAGTGCATAGTAAGAAATGTAGGAGGTCCCTTGTGTAGCAAGGGGTCTCTTTGTTTTTGTACCTGTGTATTTGAAAAGGAGGGCCAACATGCCGCGGTGTACTTTCATTTTTGAACTTGGAGCGAGAAGGGAATCATTGGAGCGCGTTGAAAAAGATATTAGAAAATAATTTTTCAACCTGTCGATTTCGGTGTCCCCCGTTCGTTGCCAATATAGAGGCAAATTATAGACAAGGAGAGGATTTTCGATGTTATTCATGTTGGTTGTCAAAGCAACAAAAAGTTCCGAGGCCGGCATCATGCCAAATCAAGAGCATTTTGACGCTATGAGGAAGTTCAACGAGGAGCTGGCGGAGGCAGGCGCACTGATTGCCGCACAAGGACTCCACCCAAGCTCGAGCGCGATTCGCATCTCTTATCCGGAACCTGGTGGAAAACCGAAGGTGTTAGAAGGACCCTTCACGGAAGCAAAAGAGCTGATCGCGGGCTTCACGTTGATCGAGGTGAAATCGAGAGAAGAGGCGATCCAGTGGGCGATGCGGATGCCAGACCCGCACGGCTTCGGCGAAGGCGAAATCGAGTTGCGCCAAGTGTACGAAGCGGCGGAACTGACTCAGGACCCGGAAGCGATAGCCAGGGAAACTGAAATGCTTGAACGTGTTAAGAGGAAGCTGAGGTAGTGGGGGAATCCGCTGGCCATCGCACCATCGATGGCATTTGGAGAATCGAGTCGGCCAAGATCGTCTCCGGTCTTGCACGCCAATGAGTTGGCGTAACATAACTACCATTTTAAAGCACTAGCACGAACTGCATAGCGAGAAATGCGAGAGATCCCTTTTGTAGCAAGGGATCTCTCTGTTTTATTCTTGAAAAAACCGTTCCATACGCGGCATCATTGCATTCAGCAGGACGCCCCCGAAGCAGACTGTCAGCACGGTTCCGATGCCAATCGGCCCAGCAAAAACGAAGGCCAGTAACAAGAGCAGCAGATAGATCAAGGTTCTTGCAAACAATAGATTGGTGCGTGTCAGATCCCGAATGATGAGCATCAGGCTGTCAATCGGAATCGGGGCAACGTTGGTCAACAAATAAAGGGATGTGCCTGTGACGGTAATCATCAGGCCAAGGACAAAGCAGAGATACGTGGTGAATCCGGCTTCCGGTTGTACCCAATCGGGTAGTACCCATAGCCAAGTATCAATCCCCACCCCAGTGATAAAGGCGGTCAGCATGCCCAAAAACTCGGGCTTTTTTCTCCTGAGCAGGGCATTGCTGCTCACCAGAACCAGCGCAAGAATGATCTCCCAACTGCCGACCGTCAGCCCGACTGTTTTGGACAACCCTACCAGCAGCGCATCAAAAGGGGACGTTCCCAGATTGGAACGGATCGTGAGCGCAATCCCCATTGTTAAGATCACAATCCCCAATCCATAGAGGCAATATCTCAGCTTGTTCGTCATTTTTTTTCTCTCTCCCTAGCCAAATGGAATGGATCGTTTTATAATAGTCTACGCGCAACATTATTGCAAATGCAACAAAAAGATGGGCGAGAAGGAGGTTTGCCGTTGAAAGAGATTCTGCGTGAGATCGGCATGATCGCTCGGGCCTTGGACTCGATAAGCAACATCGAGTTTAAAGAGTTTGACCTGGCCAAAGGGCAATATTTGTACTTGGTGCGCATCTGTGAGAACCCGGGAATCATTCAAGAAAAAGTAGCCGAGATGATCAAAGTGGACCGTACAACAGCAGCCCGCGCCATCGCCAAACTGGAGGAACAGGGACTCATTTATAAGCAAAAAGACGATCACAACAAAAAGATCAAGAAGCTATTTGCCACCGAACAAGGGTACGCGATCTATCCTTCGCTACAAAGAGAAGGGGACTACTCCAACCAGATGGCCTTGTCCGGGCTGTCACCAGAGGAGATCGAGACGATTCACGACCTGCTTGTGAAAGTCAGAAAAAATGTAGAAGTGGACTGGGAATTCGTGAAAAAGGGACACAAGCGAAATTACTAACCACAACACTAAAGGAGACGATTACCATGACCATACAGTTGAAAACTTGTACGTTGTCAGATGTGCACACCCTTCAAGCGATCAGTACTGAGACATTTGATGAGACGTTTCGTGCAACCAATGTGCCTGAGAACGTGGATGCTTACTTGGAGAAGGCATTCACTCTGGAAAAACTGGAGAAAGAGCTCGCGAATACGGATTCCTTTTTCTATTTTGCGTATGTCAACGAAGAGCTGGCTGGGTATTTAAAAGTCAACATCAACGCGGCACAATCAGACGAGATCATTGACGATGCCCTCGAAATCGAACGCATTTATATACGCCGCGCCTATCATGGACAAGGGCTGGGAAAATACTTGATCCAAAAGAGCATCGACATCGCCAAGGAGAAAAACAAACAGCATATGTGGCTGGGGGTGTGGGAGAAAAACGAGCGTGCCATCCGATTCTATGTAGGGCTGGGCTTTGTTCTGCACGGCGCGCATTCCTTCTACTTGGGGAACGAAGAGCAAACGGACTTGATCATGATCAAGCCCCTTGCAAATTAAGCTGCAAGGAACAAATTGATCTTCAAATCATTTTGATGTAATGTCGATGAAAGGGCTTGATGCTCGGTTGATCGAAAAATTGAAGAGGGGTGTTCCTTGATGACAACTAGTAGTATGAACCCCAAGGTTGATGAATTTTTAAGTAAAGCTAATAAGTGGAAGGACGAATATGAGAAGTTGAGAACTATTGTTCTTGACTGTGAGCTGACCGAAGAATTTAAGTGGATGCATCCATGTTACACGTTTGAGAAAAAAAACATCGTTTTAATTCATGGATTTAAAGAATATTGTGCGCTTCTGTTTCACAAAGGTGCCTTGTTACGGGATGCCCAAGGGATTCTCATCCAACAAACGGAGAATGTACAGGCGGCGCGCCAGATTCGGTTCACCAATGTTCAAGAAATAGTTGAGATGGAAACCATCTTGAAAGCCTATATTTATGAAGCCATCGAAGTTGAAAAAGCTGGGTTGGAAGTGAATTTTAAAAAGAGTTCAGAGGTCATCATTCCTGAAGAACTTCAAAATAAATTCGATGAAATCCCTGCCTTGAAAACGGCTTTTGAAGCATTGACGCCGGGACGGCAAAGAGCATACATTCTTTATTTTTCTGACCCCAAACAATCCAAAACTCGAGCCTCAAGGGTTGAAAAATATATGCAGCAAATTCTCAATGGAAAGGGATTAAAAGATTAGTTTATTCGTGCGACCACCCCTTGTCGCTTTGGACCGATGCATCATTTCAGAGGTGTGAAAAAGACCCAGCCGTATGGCTGAGTCTTTTTCATTAATAAAGCGTAGGCGTCGAGTAGCAATAACTTGGTCAATCAACTTTTTCCCCCACCCTGTCACAAATCCCTACGCTCTCTCGTCTTGAGGGTACTCACTACAAACGGGAGGCGTTTTCGAATGGAAAAAAAGAAGTGGGACATCACGATCATCGGTGCTGGTTTGGCAGGTTTGACCGCGGCTGTGTACTTGGCACAGGCGGGAAAACAGGTGTTACTACTGGAACATGGTTCACGCTTGGGCGGACGTGCGGCAACGGATGAGCAGAACGGCTGTTTTCTAAACATCGGCCCACACGCCGTGTATAAAAACGGAGCGGGCCTCCAGATCCTCCACGAGTTGGGCGTTGCGCCGAGTGCAGGCGAGCTGAAACTCGGCGGGCGGCTCGTCACTGAGGAGAAAATACACGACCTGCCGTTGACAGCGTTTGGCTTGCTGAAGTCCGGCTGCTTTTCTTTCAAGGAAAAAGCCGAGCTGGCCCGCCTGCTCACCAAAATCTCAAAACTCAACCCGCAGTCGGTGGAGCACCTAACCTTGCAAGAGTGGCTACATGGCGCAGTGAAGGGGAAAAACGCCCGCAATTTCTTTCTCGCCCTCGCTCGTCTGAGCACCTACTCGAACAGTCCGATGCAGATCAGCGCAGGGACGGTGCTTCGCCAGTACCAACTCTCGCTCGGCGGGGTGTATTATGTACATGAGGGCTGGCAGACGGTGGTGAATGCACTAGGCGAACGGGCAGCGCAAGTCGGTGCGAACGTTCAGACGGGGAAAAAAGTCACCGCGATCCGCGGGACTCATCCGGAGATGACGGTGCAACTTGCGGACGGCACGGAGATTGCCACTCGCAATGTGCTGTCAACAGCCAGCCCGAGCAAGACGTTCGAACTGGCCGATGCGAAGCCAACCTCACAACTGGGTGTACTTTGCGACCGCGTCACCCCGGTCTATGGTGCTGCCCTGGATGTGGCCTTGCGCCGCTTGCCCAATCCGGGAACGAATTTCGCCTTGCATCTAGAGCGGCCATATTACTTCTCCAACCACTCTCACACCGCTCGTCTGACGCAGAATCGTAACCATGTCGTGCTACACATCTTCAAATATCTCAGCGCGCAAGAAGAAACGAGCGCCAAGCGCAACCGTCAGGAGTTGGAGAGTTTCCTCGATCAGTTGCAACCGGGATGGCGCAACGAACTGATCACGTCCCGTTATCTGCCGCGCATCGCGGTCACCAACGGACTGCCGACTGTCGAGCGAGTCAGAAACGCCCGCCAAACTGAGGTGCCGGAAACGGTCGTGTCCGACTGCCCAGGTCTGTACCTCGCTGGAGACTGGGTGGTAAATGAGTCTTTGCTGGCCGATGCCGCCTATGTCAGCGGGAAGGAGATCGCCACACACATCCTGCGCACGGAAATGAGCCATTTGAGCCTTGCTACTGGCGCACGCTGCTAGAGCTTTTGTCAGGGGGAGTTGTCATCGTGATGCAAGACCTCTATCCGCAATATCGGCCGCTGTTGTTCTCGCTCGCCTATCGCATGCTGGGCACGGCGATGGACGCAGAGGATATGGTGCAGGAGACGTTCCTTGCCTTCGCCGAAGTCAACGACGAACGAAAATTGGGCATCGCCAACGTGCGAGCCTATCTGTGCAAGATGCTCACCAACCGCTGTGTGGACTTCCTGCGCTCGGCCAAGCACCGCCGGGAAGTGTACGTGGGTGTCTGGTTGCCGGAGCCAGTCGTGTTCCGAAACGTTCGATCGGATCACGATCCGTTGCACGAATTGTTGTGGCGGGATGACTTGTCGATGGCGTACCTGATGATGATGGAGACGCTAAGCCCGACAGAGCGGGCCGTATTCGTTCTGCGAGAAGCCTATCAATACGACTATGCGGAAATTTCAGAGCTTGTCGACAAGGAAGAAGCGAACTGCCGCAAGATCTACTCCCGCGTCAAAAACAAACTCGGGGTTGAGTTGGAAGCATGTCGGGTGGACTATGCACAGGACCAAGCGATGCTCAACCGTTTCCTCGCCGCTTTTTCCACAGGTGACGCAGGGCAACTGTTGAAGCTCTTGGCCCCCGATGCCACGCTGTATTCCGACGGGGGTGGAAACGTGCAGGCTGCGATCCGCCCGATCGTTTCGGGGCCTCACGTGCTGGCCTTCCTTCAGGGCATCACCCGCAAGTCCGCTGCCAACTCCTCGATGGAATTTGTCACGATTAACGGGCAACCGGGCCTGCTGTTCCGGATGAACGGTCAAGTGGACAGCACGTTTTGCTTCCATCAAAAAGAGGGTCTCATCCAAAGCGTCTACTTGGTTCGCAATCCGGAAAAACTGACCGCCATTCAGTAATTAAACGTTGTCTACGTTCCAAGCGAACGAAGACAACGTTTTTTCGTGAAACTTCCTCTGTCCGTTCCTTTCGTTTAGACTAGACAAGTACAGCTAGACGATGAAGACAGGGGAGAACCAAAGTGTCTGAGAATCACGAACATGCAGTACTGTTGCACGAGAGGTATCGCCAGAGCTTGGAAGCTGACTGTGAGAACTGCTTTGGCTTATGCTGTGTCGCGTTGCCGTTCGCAGCGTCTACAGACTTTGCCGTCGACAAAGACGCCGGACAGCCCTGCCGCAACTTGCAACCAAACTTCCGTTGCGGCGTCCATACGAACCTCAGGGACCTCGGTTTTCGAGGTTGTACCGTGTATGACTGCTTCGGCGCGGGGCAAAAGGTTTCTCAGGTCACGTTCGAAGGTCGCGATTGGCGGCAAGACCCAGGGTCGGCGCAGCAAATGTTCGACGTGTTCCGGATCATGAAGCAACTTCAGGAGTTGCTCTGGTATGTAGCCGAAGCGCTGACCTTGCAAGCGGCCCGTTCGATCCATCGTGAGCTCAGCAACGCACTCGACGAGATCGAGAGCCTCACTCAGCTGAGCCCAGATTCTATATCGGAGTTGGATGTTGTCGCCCTTCGAGCAGGGGTCAATGAACTTCTCCTGCAAGTAAGCCAACTCGTTCGAGACGAAGTTCGTCAACAGCAGAATTCCCACACGGGGCGTAAGAAGGCCCAATTCCGAGGGGGGAACCTCAGAGGCGCCGACCTCATGGGGGCAAAGCTTCGAGGTGCTGATCTGCGAGGAGCCAACTTGAGAGGTGCTTACCTGATTGCCGCTGACCTCCGAGGTGCAGACTTGAGAGCGGCCGACTTCATTGGCGCTGATTTCCGAGACGCTGACCTCCGTGGTGCTGATCTGACAGACAGTCTCTTTCTCACCCAAGCTCAGCTCAACGCGGCGAGAGGCGACGCTGACACCAAGCTGCCGAAGTCGCTCACTCGTCCCGCACATTGGATCACCAGCGAAGTATAAAGGATCGGGTTGCGCAGTTCAGGCAAGAGGGTCACCTCAAGCATCGAAGCATCTGCGAGTCCAGTTGGAGACTGGGCTAGTCGAGGTACAGGCGGTGACACTACATATCAGGAGGGATTTTCCATGATGAACAACATGATTTTCAAGGTAGAGGGTCAGGAACTTATCCTAGAGCGGGTTTTTAACGCGCCGCGCGAGCTTGTCTTCAAAGCGTTCTCTGAGGCGGAGCATCTGAAGCACTGGTGGGGGCCACGCGGCTGGACGCTTACGGTTTGCAACGTCGATTTCCGTCCGGGCGGCATCTGGCATTACTGCATGAAGTGCATGGATGAAAACCAAGGTGATTTTTTCGGATTCGAATCTTGGGGCAAAGCGGTCTACGAGGAAATCGTCGAGCTGGAGAAGATCGTCTACGTCGACTACTTCTCGGACGCAGAAGGCAATGAAACGGAAGGCATGCCCTCCTCCCATATTACGATGACTTTTGAAGAACTAGATGGAAAGACGAAACTCGTGAACCGTGCTCGATTCGCGTCCGCCGAAGCGCTCAAAACTGTCGTGGACATGGGGATGGAGCAAGGAATCACCGAAACGTGGGATCGTCTCGCTGAGCATGTACAATCGTTACGATAGCCTCTTTTTCAGCGAGCTCCGGCTTTGTCTAAGCGCTAGTGCATGCACATACACAAAAAGCTGATGACTGGTGAATCCAGACATCAGCTTTTTTTGCTAGAGGTCGAACCATCCTCCAGCCTCTGCAAATAATCACGCCGCAACAACCCCATCACGACCGCGTCCCAGTACCTCCCATTCATATACCACTTCTCCTTCAACGTCCCCTCATACGCAAATCCAAGCTTCTCTAAAACTCGTCTCGACCCGACATTCTCAGGTGCAGATGACGCCTCGATGCGATTCAAACCCATCTCCTCAAATCCAAATGCCAACACTCGCTTCAAGATCTCCGTCATAATCCCCCGGCCCCAGTACTCCCGAGCCAGATCATACCCGAGGTCTGCACTGGCGAACGGCCGAATCCAGTTGCTGATGATCACGGTACCGATCATCCGATCGTCTTCCTTGCGTGTGATGGCCCAGCGGAGCAGACGCTGTTCTCTGAATTCTGGTTCGATCATGTGGAACCGTGCTTCAGCTTGCTCGATGTTCACGAGTGGATCATAGTTATAGCGCATGACCTCTTCATCAGAATGCAAGGCAAACATCGCTTCCACGTCATCCAGACGCACTTGTCTCAAATGAAATGGCCCGCAGTCCAGTTCTGGAAATCGATCATATGAAAAGGGAAGAACAGCCATGAAATCCTACCTACCTCTCGTTTCAAGTCCTTGCAAGTTTCGCGAATGACCTACACGAATCCTGTCCCGCATCACGAAGGGGTCTTTTTTTGTTAAAATTACCCCATGATAAATACTTTCATCTATTTAAGTTACATTGACTCAATTGTATTGACTTTGTTATTCTGACGATGCGCACGATGAGATGTAAACGTATTCTTTTGAGGAGGAGAACGAATGAAAAAGGGTCTTCTAGTCTTTTCCACAGCCCTTGTTAGCCTGTCTGTTTTGACGGCCTGCAATTCGAAGGAAACGGCGGAACCAAGTACTGCATCTGGTGAGGTTACCATCCAATACTGGCATACACTAACAGAGGAAGACCGCGTGAAGGTTTTAAAAGACATGCTCCAAACCTTTGAAGCCGAAAACAAAGGCATCCATGTCGAGCAAGTCCCCGTACCGGAGGAAGACTTCCCGAATAAAATTTCCGCCGCGTTGGGAGCGAACAAATTGCCAGCGCTCATCGAGGGCGGCATCGACCAAATGCTGTTCCTCGGCACAGAAGGCGTGACCGATGAAACCGGGCATGAAGCGCTCATCAAGGAAGTCGGCCAAGACGATTTCTACAAAGGCGCCCTGGACACATTGAAAGACCCGAAACAAGCGGGCTATTACGGAGTCCCGATCGCCGGCTGGGTGCAAGGCATCTGGTATGACCAAAAACTCTTCAAGGAAAAAGGCTTAGAACCGCCTGCAACCTGGGACAACATCCTGAAAGCAGCCAAGGCGTTCCACGACCCGAGCAATCAAAAGTACGGGATCGTCATCGGCACAGCGAAGGAAGATTTCACGGAGCAGACCTTTAGCCAATTCGCGCTCTCCGACAATGCCCTCGTGTTTGGCAAGGACGGCAACGTCAAGTTCGACACCCCGGAAATGGTCGACTCCTTAACCTACTACAAAAATCTCTCCCAATACACGCCGCCCGGTGCCGAAAGCTGGCGGGAAGCGCGTGAGATGTATCTCTCCGGTCGCGCCCCGATGGTGATGTACTCGACGTACCTGATGGGCGATCTCTCGCAAAACCCGGAGCTGGCGAAAAACACCGGGTTCGCGATTCCCGAAAACAAAGGCAAGGCCTCTTTTGGCCAAATCACAGGCTTGACGATCACGAACACCGTCAGTGACCAACAGCGAGCAGCCGCCAAGAAACTGGTCGCGTTCTTCATGAAAAAGGAAAACAACATCAAGTACCTGCACATGTCGCCCGGCGGCTCGAACCCGGTTCGAAAATCGGTTACGCAAGACCCCGCCTATCTGGACAACGACGTCCTGAAAGCGTTCGGGTCGACGGCGAAGGACATCCCCGCCGGATTGGAAAATCTGCAACGCTTCGGGTTCCAAGACGGGGTCGTGTATCCGTCGATGGGCGACATCTCCGCCCAGAACATCATCGCAGAAGCGGTGTACGACATGACCGAACACGGCAAAGACCCAGCAGAAGTCGCGAAAACGGCGCAACAGAAGATGGAAAAATCGGTGAAAAAGTAGGGATGGTCGTATGCAGAAAAAAAGGAACTCCTTTAAGGCGAGCGAAGCTCGCCTGGGGTATCTTTTAATCGCCCCAGCATTTTTACTCGTCGCTGCCGTGATCTTCTATCCTGTGCTGTACAATGTCTGGCTGAGCTTCAACAAAGTGTCTCTGAATCCACGCCGACCCGACCTGTTTATCGGCTTGGAGAACTACCAGACGCTCCTCCAGGATGCGGCGTTTTGGCACTCGATTTGGATCACGCTGCTCTACACGGTGATCACGGTGCTCGGGGCGACACTGGCCGGTCTAGGGGCAGCCCTGTTGCTGAATCGTCCCTTGAAGGGCAGACGCTACTACCGATCGATCCTCTTGCTCCCGTATGTGGCCCCGGTCATCTCCTTGGTGTTTGTCTGGCAGTACATGTTCAATCCGGTGTATGGCATGGTGAACTATTCGCTCGTTGACAAGTTAGGTGTTTTCCAAGAGCGCATCGATTGGCTGGATTCCCCCGGTGCGTCCTTTTGGCTGGTGATCTTGTTTGACATCTGGCACATCTTCCCGTTCGCCTTCATGATGATCCTCGCCAAATTGCAGACGGTGGACGCATCGTTGCAGGAGGCAGCCGAGATCGATGGGGCCAATGGGTGGAAAAAATTCTGGTACGTCACACTGCCAGAATTGAGTTTCGTGATCGGCTCACTGATGATCCTGCGCTTCATCTGGAATTTCTACAAGTTCGATGAAGTGTACCTGCTGACCAAGGAAGTCCCGGTGGTCGGTGTGTACACCTATGAGACGGCCTTCTCCACGTACAATCATGGGTTGGCGGCGGCGATCACCGTCAGCTTGTTTGCGCTCGTCATGGTATTCGTACTTATTGCGGTGAGGAAGGTGTTGAAATGGTAACGCGAAACAAGCTGGTCAATCGCATCATCCTCTACACCCTCGTCACGCTGACCGTTGTCACGACGGTTTTTCCCTTTCTGGTCATGCTCAGTACGTCCTTGAAATCCAATGAGGACGCCATCTCCGTCATTCCACACTTGATTCCGAGCACGATTACGTTCGAACATTTCCGAGATGTGCTGAATCCGTCTGTCTTTCCCTTTTGGACGTATTTCAAAAACAGTTTTGAGATCTCATTCATCACAGCTCTGTTGTCACTGATCGTCGGCATCATGGGCGCGTATAGTTTTGCGCGATTGGAATACAAGGGGCGCGGGGTGTTGCAAAAAGGGGTCTTGATGATCTACATGTTCTCCGGGGTGTTGTTGGTCGTTCCGTTGTTCAAGATGGTCAATTTGGCGGGCCTCTACGACACCAAACTCTCCCTGATCATCACCTATCTGGTCCTGACGATGCCGGTGACTCTCTATATGCTCGGCAATTATTTCCGCACAATTCCCGAATCGCTGGAGGAAGCAGCCCTGATCGACGGGTTGAGCCGGGTGCAGGTCATCTACAAAATTGTCCTGCCGCTCTCGATGCCGGCGATCGTTTCTGTATTTGTCTATGTATTTATGATTGCTTGGAATGATTATCTATTCGCATCCGTGTTCATCACGTCGGAGGACAACATGACGCTGCCGATCGGACTCAGTCACCTGTTCCACACGAAACATTACGTGTGGGGACGGATGATGGCAGCCTCGCTGTTGACCGCCCTGCCGGTGGTCTTGATGTTTGGTTTCATGGAAAGGTACTTCACGGGCGGTTTGACCGATGGAGGGGTAAAAGGGTAGCAACCCAAGGAAATGGAGGGATTGGGAGATGTACAAACAACTGGTCGCGGTCGCGCCTCGTGAGGCCGCCCTCTTGTCCTATCAAGACCGCCCGATTTTGCCGCATGAAGTTCGGGTACAGGTTCAATACGCGTCCCCGAAGCACGGATCGGAACTGGCGGACTTTCGCGGGGAGACCCCTTTTTTAGACGAGCAATACGATGCGGAATGGCAGTTGTTTTTGCCACGAGCAACCCAAGCGGACAAGGGCGTCAAGTTCGGAGAGTGGAATCTGGGGAATCAATGGGTCGGCGTGATTCGCGAAGTGGGGGCGGATGTGCAGGACTATCTCGTCGGGGATCTGGTCTGCAGCTATGGCGGCATTCGCGAGACGCAGATCGTGCCTGCGGTGGACAATTTCCGGCTGCGCAAACTCCCAGCGGGGATGTCCTGGAAAAACGCAGTCTGCTATGACCCTGCGCAATTTGCTTTGGGCGGTATCCGCGATTCGCAGATGCGGGCAGGCGACCGTGTGGCGGTGATCGGCTTGGGGGCGATCGGGCAATTGGCGGCGCAGATGGCGAAGCAGTGCGGGGCTAGTTATGTCGCCGTCGTCGACCCGATTGCCATTCGACGAGACGTTGCGTTACAAGCGGGTGTGGACGATGCCTTCGACCCGCTGACGGAGGATGTCGGGTTGGCTTTGAAAAAAGCGACCGGCAAGCTCGGCGTCGATGTGATCATCGAAACCAGCGCCAACGCTCATGCGCTGCAAGCCGCGCTCCGAGGCTTGGCGTATGGGGGAACGATCGCGTATGTCGGGTGGGCGAGGGCATGGAGTGGGGGTCTCGATCTGGGACGAGAGGCGCATTTTAACAATGCGAAGATCGTGTTTTCCCGCGTCGCCAGCGAACCGAACCCGGACAGCCCGCGCTGGAATCGCCGGCGGATCGAGGATGTCTGTTGGGACATGCTCAGCTCCGGCAAACTGGATTGTGAAGGGATCGTGACCCCCGTGGTCGCGTTCGAGGAATCGGCTGCCGCATATTGTGAGTATGTCGACCGGAGCCCGGAGTTGAGCATCAAGTTGGGCATTCGCTTCGAGCAGGAGGGCGGAGGCGCGTGAGGATCGGGACGCAGGACAAACCGTTTTTTCCCGCCGACTTCGCTGGCAAGTTGCGCACGATCCGACTGATGGGATTTGAAACGTTTGAAGTCGATGGGAAGGCTGTGCTGGAACGTTTTGCGGAACTGAAGGCGGCCATCCGCGAGACGGGTGTCCCGATCTCCACGGCTTGTGGTGGGTATCAGGGGTGGATTGGGGATTTTCAGGAGGAACGGCGGCAACAAGCGATTGCGGAGATCGGGGAAATTCTCAAGCGCCTCGCGGAACTCTCCGGCAGGGGGATCGTCGTGCCGGCCGCATGGGGGATGTTCTCCAAGCGGCTGCCTCCGATGATCCCGCCGAGGTCGGAGGAGCAGGATCGGCAGGTGCTGTTGGACTCGCTGGAGCGGATCAACCGAGTGGCGCAGGCGACGGGCACATATCTGTATCTGGAACCGCTCAACCGCTATGAGGATCACATGATCAACAAACTCTCCGATGCGGTCTCGCTGTTGGAGGAGGGGCAATTTTCGCATGTGAAAGTGATTGCCGACCTCTACCACATGAACATCGAGGAAGCGAGCATCGAGGACAGCCTCCGCAGGGCGCAGGCGTATCTGGGGCACATCCACCTCGCGGACAGCCACCGCTACCAACCGGGTGACGGGCATCTGGACTTTGTGTCCGCGTTTCAGGTGCTCCAGGAGATCGAGTATGCGGGGGACTTGGTGTTCGAGTGCCGTGTGATGGGGACTCCAGAGGTAGAGCGGTATCGGGATTCGGTGGAGTATGTGAAGCGGTGTCTGGAGCGCGCCGGGCTCTAGAGGTGGAAAAAGCGAGATCCCTTCGTGCAAGGGATCTCGCGGCTTTTTACCGCTCGGAGTCGGACTTCAGCCGTCGATTCCGAACCGTCCCGCGCACGATGATCTCGTGGGCGATCGTGACGCTCTGCAGGTCTTGGTCGCGGTTTTCAATGCCTTGAAAAAGCAACTCGCCCGCGGACTTGCCGATCTCATAGATGTTTTGGGCAACGGTGGTCAGCCCGGGGGAGATCATCCGCGAGAGTTCGAGATTGTCAAACCCCATCACCGACACATGGCGCGGGACTTCCAGACCTTGCTCATGCAAAAACTTCATCGCGCCGATCGCCATCGCATCGCTCGCCGCATAGACCGCTGTGAGGTGCGGCATCTTCGCATACAGGCGCGACATCGCTTCATAGCCCGCGTCAAAAGTCATCTCGGCATAGACGACATGTTGCTCTGAGACCGGCACTTGGTGGTCCTGCATCGCCTTGCGATACCCTTCATAGCGTTGCACATTGGGGACGAGCAGGTGCGAGGGGCCGCTGATAAACCCGATCTCCTGATGCCCGTTGTTGATCAAAAATGTCGTCGCATCGTAACTCGCTTGCACATCATCGACCCGTACAGAGGGGAGGTCCCACGCCCGGCCTTCTGTCGAGGCCAGCACCACGGGGATGTTCAAGGCATCGAAATTCTTTTTATAAAACTCGGTGATCTCGGTGCTGGCAAAAATCAGACCATCGACTTTCTTTTTCACAAAGTATTTTACATACTCCAAGAACCGTTCCTCGTTTTGGATCGTGTTGCAGATGATCACGTTGTAGCGCTTGGAGAGCGCCACTTCCTCAATCCCCGACAACATCTCGGCATAATAAGAATTTCGGATATCGGGAATCATCGCTACGATGACCATGCTGCGGTTGTCGCGCAGCCCGGAGGCAAACGGATTCGGCGCGTATCCTAGCTCCTCGATCACTTGCAGGACGCGCTCGCGCATCTCCTTGCCAACAGAATCCGGGTTGTTGAACACACGGGAAACGGTGGAGATCGAGACATTGGCCTGTTTCGCCACATCATGAATCGTAGGGTTCATACTCACACCTCTTCCTCTTGCACTGAGACCAATGTACCTGAAAATGGCACACACGAGCAAGTGAGTAGTTGACAAAAGATTAGATTTATGAGAAATTCTCAGCAAGAAAACGTTTTCTGAGCGCTGATGAGGCGGTCTATCCCATATGGACATCAACGCTAGAAAACGTTTTATCCGACCTGGAGGGATCAACGTGACTCAAAAACTTAGAGTAGGCATCATCGGTTGCAATGGCATTGCGCGTGGTAAGCACATGGCGAGTCTGAAGAAACTGGCCGAGGTGGAGATGGTTGCTTTTTGTGACATCGTAGAGAGTGCCGCCATCTCCGCACGGGCGGACTTTGGCAACGAGGACGGAAAAGTCTATACCGATTATCGAGAACTGCTGCAGGATGCCTCGATCGACGTGGTACATATCTGCACGCCGAATGACACGCACGCGGAGATCACGGTGGCTGCTCTGGAAGCAGGCAAGCATGTCATGTGTGAAAAGCCGATGGACAAGACGGTCGCCGGTGCCAAGGCGATGGTCGAAGCGGCGCGCCGCACGGGCAAGAAGCTGTCGATCGGGTACCAAAACCGTTTCCGCAGCGACAGCCGCTACTTGCACGAGATCTGTGAGCGTGGCGACTTGGGTCACATCTATTATGCGAAGGCGCATGCGATCCGCCGCCGTGCGGTGCCGACGTGGGGCGTGTTCTTGGATGAGGAGAAGCAGGGCGGTGGCCCGCTGATCGACATCGGGACACACGCGCTGGACCTGACGCTGTGGATGATGAACAACTACAAGCCGAAACTGGTGGTCGGCACCACCCATCATCAACTGGGCAAGATGAAAAACGCGGCCAATGCGTGGGGCCCGTGGGACCCTGAGAAGTTCACGGTGGAAGACTCGGCATTTGGCTTCATCGTCATGCAGGATGGGGCGACGATCGTGCTCGAATCGAGCTGGGCGCTGAACTCGTTGCAAACGGGGGAAGCGAAATGTACGCTGTCCGGCACCAAGGGTGGCGCTGACATGCTGAATGGTCTGCGCATCAACGGAGAGGACCTCGGTCGCTTGTACACGCGTGAGATCGAGTTGGAAGGCAAGGGCGTGGACTTCTATGACGGCAGTACGGAGAGCGCCGCTGATCTGGAAGCGCGATCTTGGATTCGGTCGATCCTCGAAGACACCGAGCCGGTTGTGAAACCGGAGGAAGCGTTGGTGGTGACGGAGATCTTGCAGGCGATCTATGACTCCGCCAAAACGGGCGAGGCGATTTATTTCGATGAATCAGGACAAAGGAGATAACCGAGATGAGCACAGGAATCCGCGTTACGGTCTGGAATGAATATCGGCACGAACTGAAAAACGAAAAGGTGCGGGAGGTCTACCCGAACGGAATTCATCAGGCGATCGCCGAACCGCTCGCTGAGCAAGGACACGCTGTGCGCACCGCCACGCTCGATGAGCCGGAACACGGGCTGACAGACGCTGTGCTGGACGCGACAGATGTGCTGATCTGGTGGGGCCATGTCGCGCATGATGAAGTGAGCGACGCGGTGGTAGCCAAAGTGGTGGAGCGCGTCTGGAAGGGCATGGGGCTGATCGTCCTGCACTCCGGCCATTTCTCGAAAGTCTTCAAGCGCCTGATGGGGACGTCCTGTGATCTGAAGTGGCGGGAAGCGGGCGAGAATGAACGCCTGTGGGTCGTCGATCCGACGCATCCGATCGTCAGTGGGATCGGGGAGTATATCGATCTGGAGCACGAGGAGATGTACGGGGAGCACTTTGATATCCCGACTCCTGATGAATTGGTGATGGTCTCGTGGTTTGCTGGCGGCGAAGTGTTCCGCAGCGGTTGCACGTTCCGCCGTGGTGGCGGCAAGATCTTCTACTTCCGCCCTGGCCATGAAACCCATCCGACCTATCACAACGCCCAGATTCAAAAAGTGATCGCCAATGCGGTAAACTGGGCGCATTCGACGCAAGGGCCGACACCGGTCTACGGCAATGCCAAACCGTTGGAAGTGCTGACCAACCAAGAAGCCTAATCGCAACGTGAGAGGAAGGGAACGAGATGAAACTGGGTGTATTTATGGTGCTGTTCGGGGATCGATCCTTGACCGAAGCGCTCGATTATGTGGCGAAAAGCGGTCTGGACACGGTCGAGATCGGCACAGGCGGCTATCCGGGCAAGGCGCATTGCGACCCTGCCGAATTGCTGGCCGACAAAGCCAAACTGCGTGCATTTGCGCAGGCCGTGCAAGATCGCGGCTTGGAGATCAGCGCCCTCAGCTGTCACGGGAATCCGCTGCATCCGAATGCAGAAGTCGCCCGCCAATATCATGAGGACTTCGAAAACACCGTGCGCCTCGCCGCCGAGCTGGGCGGTCTGGATGTCATCACTTTCTCCGGCTGTCCGGGTGAGTCCGACACGTCGCAGAACCCGGTCTGGGTGACCTGCCCGTGGCCGGAGGAGTTCACGAAGGTGCTCGACTGGCAGTGGCAGGAGAAAGTGATTCCCTACTGGTCCCGCCAGCACCAGTTTTTACAGGAACATGGCGTGCGCGTCGCCATCGAAGCGCATCCAGGGTTCGTGGTCTACAACACCGAGACCATGCTGCGCCTGCGTGAGACCTGTGGCGACACGATCGGCATGAACTTTGACCCGAGCCACCTGTTCTGGCAAGGCATGGACCCGGTGGCGTGCATCAAGGAATTGGGGCAAAAGGACGCGATCTTCCATTTCCATGCCAAAGACACCGCATTTGACACCCGCAACATGTCCTTGCAAGGAGTGCTCGACACCAAGAGTTACCGCGACGAATTGCAGCGCTCTTGGATTTTCCGCACCGTCGGCTACGGACACGGGGAAAAAACATGGCGTGACATCATCAGCGCCCTGCAATTGGTCGGCTACAACGGCACGCTCAGCATCGAGCACGAGGACAGCCTGATGGCGGTTGACGAAGGGTTCCAAAAGGCGGTTGCCTTCCTGAAGCAACAGGTGATCCGCGAGAAGCACGACAACGTCTGGTGGGCTTAGCGCCACGATGAAACCCTACCCGAGTAGGCAAAAAAAGCTCCTGTGCACACACGCACAGGAGCTTTTTTCCGATCTATAGTTACGCCTCCACACTCTTCGCAGGGGGCATCTGTTGCACCGCTTCTGGCACCATTTTCTCCTTGCCCATCATCAGGACAAATCCGAAGGCAATCAGGGCCGGCACCAGCGTCCAGAGGAACGTCGTGGCAATCGATGCGGACAGGGCCTCCGTGATCTTCTCCAGCACCGGAGCAGGGATCAGCGCCCGCGCAACCGGGGAGAGCAGACCACGCGGGTCGCTGGAAGCGTCTGCACCACCGAACTGGGCAGCACCGAGCGACGCGGTCATCTTGTCAGTGAACAGATTCCGCTGGATGACCCCGAAGATCGTAATCCCCAGCGTCATCCCGAACGAGCGGAGGAACGAGTTGGTCGAACTCGCCGTGCCGCGCTGTCTCGCGTCGATGTTGTGAATCGCCGCCATGCTGAGCACCGAGAACGAAGCCCCGGTGCCGAGGCCGATGATGACCATATAGACCGTGACCAACGTGCGCGACGTCTCCGTCGTCAGCGTCCCGAGCAGACAAATCCCGGTCACGAGGATCGCCGTCGAGAGGATCATGATGTTGCGGTAACTAAACTTGCTGGAGAACTGCGCCCCCAGCGGTGCTGCAATCGTCGTGCCGACCATCATCGGCAGCAACAGCAGGCCGGAATTCGTCGCCGTACCGCCCATCACCCCTTGGATGTAGATCGGGATGTACACCGTGGAGACGAGGAATGTAGCGCCATAGAACAGCCCGACGAGGTTCGTGGCGGCAAACAGCCGACGCTTGAACATCTGGAACGGGATGATCGGGTCTTCCGCCTTGGTCTCCGCATAGAGGAAGCCGACGAACAGCAAGCCAAACGCCGCAAACAGCGAGAGGATCTGCGGGGAGTCCCACGCGTACTTATTGCCGCCCAGTTCCAGTGCGAACATCAGCGAGACGACAGAGGAGACCAACGTGCTCGCGCCCCACCAGTCGATTTTTTGTGCGGAGTGCTGGAGTGATTCGCGGTAGAAGACCGTGATCAGACCCAGCGCGACGAGACCGAGCGGAACGTTGATGTAGAACACCCAGCGCCAGTTGATGTAATCGGTAATGTACGCGCCCAACAGCGGCCCGAAGATACTGGACAGACCGAACACCGCGCCAAAGATCCCGCTCATCTTGGCCCGCAAGGAAGGCGGGAACACATCCCAGACGATCGTGAAGGCGATCGGCATCAGCGCACTGCCGCCGATCCCTTGGATCGCCCGGTAGATGCTCAGTTGTACGATGTTCTGTGCCGTACCGCAGAGAATCGACCCGAGCAGGAACAACCCGATCCCGAGGACGAAAAAGCGCTTCCGTCCATACATGTCGGACAGCTTCCCGAAGATCGGCATGCCGGCCATCTCGGCGACCAAGTAGGCGGAGGTCACCCAGACGAATTTGTCGAGACCGCCGAGATCTCCGACGATCGAGCCCATCGCGGTGGAGACGATCGTGTTGTCCAGCGCCGCGATGAACATTCCGAGCAGCAACCCGATGACGACGGGCGCGAGTCTCGTTTGTTTTCCTGACATGAAAACAATCACTTCCTTTTACGAATAATTACAACTAAAAAAAGCGTACCATGAAGCCAATATAGTGCCCTCCGTCGCCAGCCGCGCCCAAATATCAGTCTGAAGGTGGATGACGAGAGGAAGTAGGGAACCCTAGAGCAGTGACATAAAAAAAACGGAGGCACCAAGGCACCACCGTTTTCTCCAATACATATTGAAACCCAGAAAACCCCATGCTACAATGAGGAGTGTTCGTTTATAGGGTTAGGAAAATTTCAGTAAATCAATCCATTATAATGGTAGCACAATAAACCCTACATTGTCAACCGTTGTGAAAAGGAGTGGTTCGATGAGCGTGACGGAGCAGGAGTGGCAGGATGAACAGCAACGGGTAGATCGGGTCGTCGATGAGATTGGAACCCGAATCGAATCCCTGCAAGAAACAGTCGGAGCAACGCGTGAGGACATCGTCGACATCCGCAAGCATTTTTGGGACGATGTGACCGTAAGCTTCGAAGATGTAGATGATGTCATTGAAACGATCGCCAGCATGCGACAACAGGCCGAAGTGCTCTCTGAACGCGAACGCCGTCACACCCATGCGTCAAACCAACTGAAAAAACTCATTCGACTGGAGCAGTCGCCCTATTTCGGGCGCATCGACTTCAAGGATGACAGCGAGTCCACAAGCGATCGCATCTACTTAGGAATCGCCACCTTGCTCAACGAAGCAGAGGACGAATTTCTCGTCTACGATTGGCGAGCTCCCGTCTCCAGCCTCTATTATGACTATCCGCCCGGTCCCGCACACTACGAAACCCCTGGTGGTACTGTCGCAGGCGAGTTGGAGCTGAAGCGTCAATACATGATCCGCGAGGGCCACATCCGCAGCCTGTTTGACACCGGTGTGACGATCGGCGACGAACTGTTGCAGGAAGTGCTCGGCAAACAGGCGGACCACCAGATGAAAAGCATCGTCGCCACCATCCAGCGCGAACAAAACCAGATGATCCGCAACACGCAAGCTCGTCTGCTCGTCGTCCAAGGCGCGGCAGGCAGCGGCAAGACCTCTGCCGCGCTGCAACGGGTCGCCTACTTGCTCTATCGCTTCCGTGAAGTGTTGAGCGCCAACCAGATCGTGCTGTTCTCCCCGAACACGATGTTCAACAGCTACGTATCCACCGTCCTGCCCGAGTTGGGCGAGGAGAACATGCAACAGACCACGTTTGTGGACTATCTGGAACACCGTCTCGGCCGGATGTTCGATCTCGAAGACCCACTGACCCAGATGGAATACTCCCTGACCGCGATGCAGGAGCCAGGCTACGAGGCACGCATCGCGGGGATTCAATACAAAGCGACCACCGAATTCATGGAGGTGCTGGAACGCTACCTCAGCAACCTCGGGCATGAAGGATTGCTGTTCAAAAACATCAAGTTCCGTGGCGAGGTGATCTACTCCGCCGACCAACTGCGCGAACAGTTCTACAGCTTTCAGGGAAGTCTGCCCTTGCCCAACCGCATGAAACTGCTCGCCGATTGGCTGTTGCAACAACTGGAGGTCCGAGCGGAGGAGGAACTGACCAAGGAGTGGGTGGAGGAGGAAATCCAACTGCTTGACACGGAGTCCTACCTGCAAGCCTACCGCTCCCTGCGCAAAAAGAAAAAGTTCACCCAGAACTCATTTGACGACTACCAGCGCGAGGAGGAGAAACTCGCCTTCATGGTCGTGCAGGAGCGTTTCAAAAAAATCCGCGCCCGCGTGCGTCGCCTGTTGTTCCTCGACCTGCCGGGAATCTACCGTCAGCTTTTTGAACGCCCGCTGGAAAACGCACCTCAGCACTGGGCGGAGATCTGTGCCCAGACGATCGACCGGCTCGACCGCGCCGAACTCGCCTATGAGGATGCCACGCCGTATCTGTTCATGAAGGAGCGCATCGAAGGCTTCCAGACCAACACCTCGATCCGCCATGTCTTTGTCGATGAAGCGCAAGACTACTCGGCGTTCCAGTTTGCCTTTTTGAAACGACTGTTCCCTCGGGCGAAAATGACGGTGCTCGGCGACTTCAACCAAGCGATCTACGTCCATGCGGCGGGTAGCACCGGCTTCACAGCAGTGTCTGCACTGTATCCGCCTGAGGAGACGGAGGCGTTCATCCTGACGCGCAGTTACCGCTCGACGCGACCGATCGTCGAGTTCACGCGCCGGATGATCCCCGGCGGCGAGCGGATTGAACCGTTCAACCGCGAGGGACTTCCGCCGACGGTCACTCATGTGGCCGATCACGAGGACTTGCACGCGCACATCCTCGACCGCATCCGTTCCTTGCAAGCGGCAGGGCATCAAAACATCGCCGTGATCTGCAAAACGGCCGCCGAGAGCCGTGTCGCATCTGAGGCGCTGAACGGCACGATCCCGGTGCGGTTGATCGGGCAGGAGACCGCTTCTTTTGAAAATGGCACCGTGGTCATCCCGGCCTATCTCGCCAAGGGTGTCGAGTTTGACGCCGTGATCCTCTACAACGGTTCTGCAGATGTCTACGGGCGAGAGAGCGAACGCCGGTTGTTCTACACAGCCTGCACGCGGGCGATGCACGAACTGCATGTGTACTACACCGGGGAGATGAGTCCGTTTTTGCAGCAAGCACTGTGAAGTGGATGACAGACGGAGTTCTCCCAAGTGGGGTATCATGAGTTGAAAACCACTCGGTCCAATGGGGGATTCCTACAATGTCTGACTTCCAAATGCTTGTCAAAACACGGCGTTCCGCGAACAAATTTACCCAAGGCATCGAAATTCCGCGCTCAGAGTTTGAAGAGATGTTCGGCCTCGTCAAATTCAGCCCCTCCGCGTTCAACCTGCAACATGCACAATTCCTCGTTGTTGATGATCCAGATGTGAAGGAGCAAGTCTACAACGCGGCCTACCAGCAATACAAAGTCAAGTCTTCCTCGGCCGTGGTCGTCGTCCTCGGCGACATGCTGGCCTACCAGCAAGCTCCGCAAATTTATGAGGGCCTGCTCCAGTTGGGTGTGATCAGCCAATTGGAGTACAATCAGACGATTGACATGATCAACGGAACCTACGAAGGCAACGGCCCCGTCTTCCAACGCGAGGAAGCGATCCGCAACGCCTCGCTGGCGGCGATGACGTTCATGCTGACCGCCAAAGACCGCGGGTGGGACACCTGCCCGATGATCGGCTTCGACCCTGCGCAGTTGTCGAACGTGCTGAATCTGCCGGAGCGCTACGTGCCGGTCATGCTGATCACGATCGGTCAGGAGGATACCACCAGCCTCCGTCCGCGCGGATACCGCAAGCCCGTCGGAGAATTCGTGAGCTTCAACCGCCTGTAAAAAAAGACCCTTTCGCATCGTGCGAAGGGGTCTTTTAATTTGAAGAAAACGGAAATTTGTACTATAGTAGAAGTACCTATTGTACTGATCATCAGGGAGGGTTCAACATGCACATTCAGGTGGATTCCGAACAATTACATAGCACCGGAGACTCGTTCCATGCGATTGTACACGACATCTCCACGACGGTCGGCAACCTGAACGCTGCGGCGAACAGCGCATCTGGCGGCTGGTCGGGCAGTTCGGCCAGCGCCTTCAACGACCTCTGGCGCCGTCTGCACGGCTCGCTCGATCACCTCAACCAAGCGATGGGCGAGATCGCCAGCAACCTGCACACCGCGGGTACCACCTATCACGAGACCGATTCCAAGATGTTCACCAAGTAAAACTGACACAGACACCCGCTAGAACCAGAACCCTTGCTGAGCAAGGGTTTTTTCCTAGCGTGTACTCCTCGGGAGAGCATCAGCCATGAACCAGAACCCTTGCTGAGCAAGGGTTTTTCGTGTTGGTTTACTCCTGTGGCAAGCATCAGCCCGTCGTCAAGTCTTGCGCGATGGACGGGGGGAGTTTCGGCGGGATGTACGCGATCGGGCCGTCGAATTCCACCCAGTCGAGGTTGATCATCTGGAGCAAGAAGCGCTTGCCGGTTTGCGGGTCGCTGACGATGATGTGGTCACGTCCAGCGGTTTCGATGCGGCCACGGACGATCTTGGCGTTCCACTGGGTGTTGTTTTCAAAGGTCAGGTAAAAGGTAGCCACCTTGCCACGGTTGAAGCGCAGGATGTTTTCGAGGTAGGATTCCTCACCTGGACCGCCAATCGCATTCGGGATGTCGGTGGTTGGTCCCATCGGAATCTGCGACTGTGGTCCCGTCGGCATCTGGGATTGTGGTTGCATTTGCATCGGCATCTGCGGATAGGCCATCCCCGGATGGATCGGCATGGTTACGGGCACAGGCATCGGGTAGTACGGCATCGCTGAGGATGCGCGATGGTTCACCGGGTACGCGGAAGATTTCGAGCAGGGGGAATACGTATACATGGGTTCTGATCGCTCCCTTTTCAGGTATTAGCGGAATGTCGGGCATTCCTTATACGTCGCAGCGTAGAAACAATGCGCTTTGTACCGGCCCACATATTGTGTATTTGCAGTTGGCCAACTGGGTGTGACACAGACATTGCGATTGATGTATTTCGGGTTCATATACCACAACGCGGTGGTCGCAGGCCACAGACGACGACCATCAATCGCTTGCTCCGCGAGCCGGATATCACGGTTTCGAACTTTTTGGTAAAAAGTCGGTTTCCCAACCGCCTCAAAGGCGTAATACCTGCTCCCCGGAAATGTCGGCTGATAGATCATCTGTTTGATCGATCGGATGTTCTTGAAGTCTGAACAGTTGTTGCGAACCCGGTTGATCCCGACATTGCCGACCATCAGCATGCCTTGTTCGAGTTCGCCCTCCGCCTCCGCCCGCATCATGCGTGCCAACAAGCGCACTTCTGGCGCGCTTCTTCTGACGACCGCCATCAGTTCCACCTCCACGTTTCTACACCTTCAAGGTATTAAAAAACGGGCAATCGGGAACTTGGCCTATGCGCCCATTTTTTTTCGCGTTGTCAAAAACTGTAGATTGGCATATACTAGGAACAACTGAACTGGAAAGGTGGCCTTACTTACACGACATGGATCATTCTCTGGTATGCTAACGGACCCGAATCACAAAACGGTCGATTGCATACGCGGCTTCGTCTAGAAGCGGCGAGACGGGATACGTCTGTCCAGAATCCATGATACGTCGTAGAGTAGAGCAACCTGTCCACCTATACAGGTCTATTCCGCCGTGGGTTCGCGTATGCATCCCCACGGCTTTTTGATGTCTCTGGGTCTCTACTGTTATCTAAATAGAGAAGGGATTGACCCCTAGATGATGTTGATGCAAACAACCAAGCTCGGACACTCATATGGCACTCGTGAGGTGCTGAAGAACATAGAACTGGAGATCCACACCGGAGATCGGATCGGTCTCGTCGGGCGCAATGGGGAGGGCAAGTCCACGCTGCTGCGCCTGCTCGCCGCCCTTGAACAGCCGGAGACGGGTTGTGTCGCGCCCTACGGCACCATCGCCTACGTTCCCCAGTCCTTGGAGGAAGTTGAGGAACTGACCGTCGCTGCGTGGCTCGCCACCCAGCAGGCGGACATCACACGCCATGCGGCGAAGGAACTCGGCCTGCGCGACCACATCTGGGAGTTGCCGATCGCCCAATTGAGCGGTGGGGAACAGACCAAGATCGCCTTGCTCGCCGCCCTCAGTCACCAGCCTGATCTGCTCCTGCTCGACGAGCCGACCAATCACCTCGACCTCGACGCGGTGCAACTGCTGGAGAAGAAACTTCGTAGCGCGAAGGTTTCTCTCGTCGTCATCTCCCATGATCGCCGCTTCCTCGATGAAGTGACCAACCAGACGTGGGCGTTGAAGGACTGTGCCGTCACCTGCTACCCGGGCAACTACTCACAGTACGCCGCTTGGGTTGCCGCAGAGGAGGAGCGCCTGCAGCACAACTACACAGAATACGTGAAGGAAAAAGACCGCTTGGCGGATGCGATCGAACGCAAGCGCCAATGGGCGGCGAAGGGGGAAAAGGGTCGCGTCGCGACCGATTCCTTTGCCAGATGTCTCAAGGGTGGCGACAAAAAAACGGCGGCGAACATGTACAGCAAAGCCAAAGCCCTCGAACGCCGAATGGAAAAACTAGAACCGGCCGAGAAACCTGAGCAGAAGCTGGTTGCCAAGGTGCGCTTCCTCGACATCACGACGACAGAACGCCCTGTGCTCCTGCGGGGAGAGGGGGTCCAGTTCCGCTATGGGGAACGGTTGATCCTCGACAAGCTCGATTTCGAAGTGAGCAAGGACGACCGGATTGCACTCGTCGGGCCCAATGGCACAGGCAAGAGCACACTATTGAAGCTCTTGACCCAGCAGTTGACCCTTGAGCAAGGCAACATCCGGGTGACACCCTCCGCGACACTGGGGTACTTCGATCAAGTGTTTGACTCGCTGAACCTGAACTCCTCACTGCTGGACGACCTGCTCTACCTCCCGAACATGGACAACACGACCGCCCGGCTGTTTCTCGGCTCCTTCCTGTTCCGAGGCGATGACGTGTTCCGCAAACTCTCCACACTGAGCTACGGGGAACGCGTGCGCTATGTGTTCGTGAAGCTGATCCTCTGTCGCTCCAACACGCTGATCCTCGACGAGCCGTCCAACCACTTGGACCTCGTCACGCGTGAAAAACTGGAGGAGGCGCTGGAGGAGTATCCAGGTGCGATGATCATCGCCTCGCATGATCGCTACTTCCTTGAGAAAATGTCCAACAAAGTCTGGGAGATCCGCGATGGCAAATTGATCGTTCATCCCTATGGTTTCAAGCAATACTGGGAGCAACGCAACAAACCAGCGGTCGAGCCCAACAAGAAGCAGCAAAGGCAAAACTTGCGAGACGAACTCTTGCTGTTGGAGACGCGCCTTTCACAGCTTTCCTTTGAACTTGGCATCATCACCGATGCTGTGCAAAAGCAGGAGTTGGACAGCGAATTCATCTCGCTCAGTCGCCAAGCGAACCAGATTCGGGCGCAACTACGCTAGTGCCTGTTCCACGTGAAACAAAAAGACCCGTCCGCCACGGACTGGGTCTTTTTTTTCCACATGAGGGCCAAAATATGTAAGGAAACCCACACTATTTCCAACGATTGTGAGGTACAATATGAAAAGCCTATGCAAAAAATAAATAAAGGAGGGCAATAATACAAATGAAATTATTTACATCATGGAAAGTAGCTTGTGTGGCGATCATCATGACCAGTGTCGTCACAGGCTGTTCCTCCAACAGTTCGTCAGGCAACGCATCCAGCTCCAACACAGTAACCGCTTGGGTGATGGGAGAGGGCGCGTGGAAAGAGTACTACAGCAAATTAGCCGATCAGTTTAACAAGGAGCATACCGATGTCCAAGTAAAAGTTGACTTCATCCCGTGGGAGCAAGGTCATGACAAGCTCATCGCGGCCGCCGCTTCGGGCGCAGGCCCGGATGTCACGACGGACGGAGGTCGCTGGACAACAGAACTCGCCGCGATGGGAGCACTGGAGCCATTGGATGCTTATATAGACAGCGCTTACAAGCAAGATTTCGTTGAGTCCGCCTGGGAAACGACGCAGTGGAAAAACAAGACGTGGGGGATTCCGCAAGGCTTCACCACCACCGGTCTGTTTTACCGCACCGACTGGCTACAGGATGCCGGCTACGACCGGGCACCGAAGGACTGGGACGAGTTCCGTGACGCCGCGAAAAAGATGACCAAGGACAACCACTTCGGATTCGGCCTCGTCGGTGACAATTCGATGGAGACCACGATGTTCTGGGCTCCCTTCCTCTGGCAAAACGGCGGTGAGATCCTCACCAAGGATCTGAAAAAAGCCACCTTCAACTCCGCAGCAGGTGTTGAAGCGTTGCAGTTTTACGTGGACATCTACCGCAAGGACCGGTCAGCACCAGAATCCGCGCTCAGCACCAAGCGCAACGATTCGCACAAGATGTTCACCAACGGCATCGCGGGCATGACGACGACCGGACCGTGGTTTTTTGCGGAGATCAGGGAATCGAAACCGGATCTCAAGTATGCGGTCGCTCCCTATCCGGTTGGCAAACAAGCCGCCACGTTGGCGACGACCGACCACATCGTGATGATGAAAACGGCGAAAAACAAAGAGGCATCGTGGAAATGGATCGACTATGTCACTGACAAGCAGCATTCGCAGGAGTGGAACAAGTTCATCGGATTCATCCCGTACCGCAAGTCCGGTCTGGAGGATGCGAGCTTTACCACCGATCCGAACTTCAAAGTCTTGATCAACGAGGCCAAAAACGGCCATGCCTATCCGACGCTGCCGGAATGGCCGCAGATCGACAACTTGATCGCGAACGCGGTCCAAGAGGCTCTGGCGGGCAAGAAACAACCGAAGGAGGCGCTTGATGATGCGGCCAAAAAGGTCGACGAGATTCTGGCGCAATCGAAATAGCGGCTCGGCCTACCTCTTCCTCACACCGGCCTTGCTGATCCTCGGGCTGGTCATTCTCTATCCGTTGCTGAACACGTTGTGGCTCAGCTTTCAACACAAGGTCTTGATCCGTCCGGATCAAGACTCTTTTGTCGGAATGGAGAATTACATCAAGGCACTGGGAGATCAGGAGGTGCGCCAAGCGACGCTGCATACGATTGTATTTACCGTTTGTTCGGTAGGGGTCAAGGTCGTGCTCGGCATGCTCGGCGCCTTGCTCTTGAATGTGAAGATGCGTGGGGCTGCTTGGGTGCGCTCGTTTTATATGTTGCCGTGGCTGGTTCCGTCCGTGGTGGCAGCGTTGGTCTGGCGCTGGATCTTCAATGACCAGTTCGGGATTGCCAATGGGATGCTGGCGACATTTGGCGGGCCTGCGGTGAACTGGCTCGGGCAGGACACGACGGCGATGTTTGCCGTGATCTTGGTGGACATCTGGCGCGGGCTGCCGCTGATGACCTTGCTCTTGCTGGCCGGATTGCAGATGATTCCACGTGAAACAATCGACGCAACGCTGATCGATGGGGCGAATGCTTGGCAGCGATATTGGCGCGTGATCTTGCCACTGATGAAGCCGACCTTGATTATGGTGGGTACGCTGTCGTTGATCGGGACCTTCAATTCGTTCAACATCATCTACGTGATGACGGGCGGTGGGCCGGCACATGCGACAGAAATTCTGGTTACGCATGTGTTCCGAGTGGCGTTTCAAAGTTTCAATTTCGGGTATGGGAGCACGCTGGCGGTGTTGATCCTCGTGCTGATCACGATCCTGACCAGCCTGTACAACCGCCTGTTGAGCGGGAGAGGGGAGGCGAAGCTGTGAAGCGGAGGCGACTTTTGTTCACCGTCTTCTGGTGGGGGGCGGCGCTGTTGTTCCTCGCCTTTCTGGTGTTTCCCGTGTTGTGGATGATCTCGACATCGCTGAAGCCCTCGGGCGAGATCTTCCAGATTCCGCCGACGTGGGTGCCGGAACACCCCACGTTGCAGGCGTACAGCACGCTTTGGCAAAAAGGTAACTTCCTGCGCTATCTGCTGAACTCGATCCTCGTCGCGCTGGCGACGACAGGCATCGCGGTGCTGGTGGCGAGCATGGCGGGCTATGCGTTCGCTCGCTTGCCCTTTATCGGGCGCAAGACGGTGCTGTTCGGCATCTTGACGGCGCAGATGATTCCAGGGGTGTTGTTTCTGTTGCCGATCTTCGTCTTAATGAAGCAACTCGGTTTGCTGAATACGTACCTCGGCTTGATCCTCGCGAATGTGACGTTCGCGTTGCCTTTTGCGATCTGGATGATGTACGGGTTCTACAAGCACATCCCGGCGGAGATCGAGGAGGCGGCTTGGGTAGACGGTGCGGGATTTGGCGGAACGTTTTTCCGCGTGGTCTTGCCGATGGGGATGCCGGGCTTGCTGTCCTGTGCGATTTTTTGCTTCCTGAGCGCGTGGGATGAATTTGTGTTCGCGCTGGCGTTGAACACGCGCGATGAGCTGCGCACGATGCCGGTGGGACTGTTCAGTTTCGTCGGGCAGTTTGGCATCGAGTGGAACTATCTACTGGCGGGGGCGGTGCTGGTCACCATCCCGGCGATGGTGTTTTTCGCGCTGTTTCAGAAGTATATCTTGCAAGGCTTTGCAGCAGGGGCGGTCAAGGGATAACCTTGACCGGCCTTTTTTTGACAGTAGAGGGCGGAGATGCTACTATGCGATTATGAAATAATCAGGTCGAATGAGGTGGATATCGTGGCAGAAGAAGTGAAAAAAGATCCGGCTGTCGAGGCAGAGGTTGCTCGCCAGATGGAAGTGTTAACCCGTGGAGCGGCAGAAGTCATCCCGGTAGAGGATTTAGAGGCGAAAGTCCGCAAAAGCATCAAGACGGGCAAGCAATTGACCGTGAAACTGGGCATCGACCCGACCGGTTCCGACCTGACGCTCGGGCATACCGTTGTGTTGCAGAAACTGCGTCAGTTCCAGAACATGGGCCACAAAGTCCAACTGTTGATCGGTGACTTCACCGGCATGATCGGGGACCCGACCGACCGCACCGAAGCGCGCAAGCAGTTGACCCGCGAGGAAGTGTTGGCCAACGCAGCGACGTTCAAGGAGCAAGCGTTCAAAGTCTTGGATGCGGACCCGGCAAAAATTGAAGTGATGTACAACTCGGACTGGCTGTCCGCGATGAACTTTGCAGATGTGCTGGAGCTGGCGTCCAAGATGACGGTTGCACGGATGCTGGAGCGTGACGACTTCAAGAAGCGTTACGAAGGCAACCTGCCGATCTCGTTGCATGAGTTCATGTACCCGCTGATGCAGGGCTACGATTCGGTGGCGATGAAGTGCGATGTCGAGATCGGCGGTACCGACCAGAAGTTCAACGTCCTGATGGGGCGCACGTTGCAAAAAGAGGACGGTCAGGAGCCGCAAGTGGTCATCACGATGCCGCTGTTGGTCGGCTTGGACGGCGTGAAGAAAATGGGCAAGTCGGCTGGCAACTACATCGGCGTCACGGAAGAACCGAATGACCAATACGGCAAGACGATGTCGATCCCCGACCATTTGATCGCGACCTACTTCGAGCTGGTCACCGATGTGACGGTGGAGGAACTGGGCGAGATCAAGAAAGGCTTGGAAGCCCAAACCCTGCATCCGCGCGATGCGAAGATGTTGCTCGGTCGCACGATCGTGACCAAGTACCACGGGGAAGCGGCTGCGCTGGAAGCGGAGAATTACTTCAAGACCGTATTCCAGAACCGCGAGATTCCGGAGGACATCCCGGAATACGAGGTCGAGCCGGGCGAGAAGTGGGTGGTCGCGTTGCTGACCGAGTTGAAACTGGCTCCGTCCAACGGGGAAGCCCGCCGCCTGATCCAACAGGGTGGGTTGAAGATCAACTCTGAAAAAGTGGAAGACCCGCAGTTCCAACTCGTGCCCGCTGACGGCATGATCATCCAAGCTGGCAAGCGCAAGTTCGCCAAGCTGAAGCTGAAATAGTCAACTGTGAAGTTTAAAAGTAAGCCCCTGTCCTCGCTGAGGACAGGGGCTTTTTTTGCAAGGCCCTCAGGTCGATTCATCATTTCCAGAAAAAAGTGGGATGCTAGGGAGAAACGAGGTGATGCCTGCTTGCCAAGGACGAAGAAAACCGCTCTCTGGGTTGCAACGGGCCTGCTGGGTGCAATGGTCCTCGCCATCGTTCTCTCTAGCTGTCAGCAGGCGCAGAATGCCCGACAGACGGTGACATTGCCCGAGCCTGCCCGCTACCTGCATCCAGCAGAGGAACGCCTCTACAAGTTCCTGCGCGCCCATATGACCGATGCACAGGGCGGCGTGTACACGAACTTGATGCCGACCACGGCGGGAGCTGTCACGAGCGGAGACACGACCAAGGGACATGCGGTGCTGTCCGAATCGGTCGGCCTGTTGCTGGAGTACGCGGTGCTTGCTGAGAACGCCGCGCTTTTTCAGATCGAGATGCGCTTGCTGGAGCAGCGCTTTTTGACAGGGGAGTACTTCGTCCGCTGGGTGGTGCCACCGTTGGGGGAGAAGGGCGTGGAGAGCACCGTGAATTCCTCGATCGATGACCTGCGGCTGATCGGGGCGCTGCTGGCTGGTGCGGAGCAGTTTGGCGACGAGCGCGCACACCGACTCGCCACGCATCTGGCAACAGGCCTGTTGCAGTACAATGCACCATCCGGCTGGCTGTCCGATTACGCGGACGTCCAGACCGGGAAACAGTCGGCAACGGTGCAGACCCGCTATCTGAATCTACCGGTGCTGGGGGCACTTAGCCAGACAGACCCCGCCTACCAGCCCGTCTATGAGCACGCCAAGCATCTGCTGGAGGAGGCGCGCCAACCCTCTGGGTTGTATGCGACCGCTTGGGTGCCAAGCAACGGTGGATTTCGCCAGACGGGGGGAGCGGTGGAGGTCGATGCCCACATGGCGGAGCAATTGGTCGCCGCCTGCTATGCACAGGAAGCCAAGCTCCCGACAGACGGCATGACGGCGCTGTTGCAAAAAGCGCTTCGCGCTACGAATCGACTCCCCGCGACGGTGGATCGTGAAGGCAACCCGATCGGAGAACTGGAGTCACCCGCCGTGTATGCATTGGCGGCGATCTACCTGCACCGGGCGGGGGAGGAGGCGCTGGCGGAGATGTGTCTCCAACGTCTCGAGGAGATGCAAGTACAAGGGGATCACCGGTACAGCGGCGGCTATGTCGATCTCCAGTCGCTCGAAGCCTATTCATTTGACCAATTGGAAGCGCTGCTTGCGCTGAGGGAAGCGAGGATGCACACATGATCAACCAAGCTGACCGCGCCGAGCATTTGGAACAACGCCGGCTCGATCTGAAGTTTTTGTTGGCGGTCATCGTGCTGGTCATCGCCCAGTTCGTGACGCTGTTCAGTCAACCGACACGACCCTTCACCTACCTCTGGTATTCGCTCTGTGTCGCCGTCCTGCTGGTCGGCTATGCGCGAGGGCGTGTGTATGGGTTGCTGAGTTCGTTGGTTGCGGTGTTTGGTTTCGGGAGTTTCAATATGTATCAGTTTTTCATCGCGCACGACACGACGCAGATCTCAGGCGTCGATGCGCTGTGGTTTTTCCTGTTTCCGCTCTGTGGTTTTACGGGAGGGTATCTAGGGGACTATGTGCGCACGCTGTTGCACCGCTATGAGACGGTGTACGGGTCGGTCGATGAGCTGTTGCTGGCCGATCCGTTGACCGGGCTGACGACACGGAAGCGCTTTTTCTTCGATCTGCAGGAGGAGTTGGAGCGGGCGAAGCGGCACTTCATCCGTCGTGAACGCGCCGGGGAGGGAAGCGGAACCTGGGAAACCTTGACGCTTGAACAGGCGCACATCAATGAAGTGGTCACGGTGCTGTTGTTCGAGATCGCACACTTCAACGAGTTCGTGACGATCTATGGGGAGGCGCAGAGCAACAAGTTGCTGACCACGATCACCGAGACCATGCACGACGTCTCACGGGAAAGCGATCGCAAGGCCAAAATCGACCGCGCCCGGTTCGCGCTGATCCTCCCCGAGACACCGCAAAAAAGCGCGGCCATCGTCCGCGACCGCCTGAATGACTGCCTCGAGTCCTTCCAGATGGAAGCACGGTCTTCGCGGATGCGACAGGTGTCGTTGCAGATGCGATTCGGGATGGCGACCGCCCCGCAACAAGGCCACACCGCGGAGGATGTGTTCGGAGCGGCGGAGAGGGAGTTGGGATTTGACTTGGGCTAAGTCGCGGCGGCTCGCGCTGACGATGCTGGCAGTGCTGGTGTACCTGTACCTGTCCTTACAGTGCCCCGCCGTCCACGCGCAAGACCAGAGCCGACCAGGGTTGCTCCTGATGTACCACACGGGCTATGAGAACGAGCAGGTCTTCATGCGGGCGGCCTTTAACTTGTTGGCGACATTTGGGGTGGAGATCACGCCGGTGAATCTGGAGGAACAGGCTCCGGGGGAGGCGAGCCTCCGCGAGGCGGTCGAGCACGCGCAGTACATGGTCTGCCTCCAAGATCGCCAAGGGACGGCTTCACTGCCGGACCGTTGGGCACGGGTGATTCGTACCTCGTCAGCGGCGGTGTACTTCATGGGCGATGATCCAGGGGCGGTGGTGTCGGGACTGCCGTTTACGGCTGTGAAGGTCTTGCCCAGTGCGACGAAACTTGTGATTCGCGGGGAGAACTACCCGCTCGATGTCGCACTCGACGTGCGGGAGATTCAGGTGCAAGTCAGACGATCGGGAACTCTGCAAGCGAGGCACGTGACAGACCCGCTTCCGGTGCAAGTCTGGTCGGAGGTGAGCAATGGCAGCCGCACATCGCCTTTTGTCGTGTCGACCCGGAGCGCAGCGGGTCGGGTCGTTTTTGCCTGCGGGCGGTATGTGGCGTTTGGGGAGTTGAGCTATGCGATTGCGGATTCGCTGTTCGAGTTTTTCTGCGTGAAGGTACAGCCGCGACAGGACGCGTACATTCGGATCGAGGACGTTCACCCGATGCGCGACCCAGAGGAGATACGCAAGATCACCGCCTTTCTCAGCGGGGAGCAGATTCCGTTTCTGATCGGGGTGATCCCGATCTACCAGAGCGGCGGGGAGCAGGTCAAACTCACCGATCGTCCCGAGTTGGTGCGAGCGTTGCAGGAGGCACAGGAAAAAGGCGCAACGCTCATCCTGCACGGGTGCACCCATCAATACTACGACACCGAAACGGGCGAGGGGTACGAATTCTGGGACTCTGTGAACAAAGGCCCGATCCCTGACGAGGAGCAGTACGTGCAGGACAAATTGCAACGCGGCCTGCACATCCTGTTGGAAAACAAACTCTACCCGGCGGCCTTCGAGCCTCCGCATTACGCGATGACACGCCACGGGTACGAGGTGGCGGCGAAGTACTTTTCCACGGTGGTGGGGAATCTCCAACTCACCGATACTTCGTTCATCACGATGGAGCCGCCGTACCCGATCCACCACAGCTTTCAAGGCGGGATGACCTTCTATCCAGAAAACGGAGGCTATGTGTACGACGAGCAGGCGATGGTCGTGCCCGAGATGCTTGCCAACATGAAAAAAGTCCAGATCGTCCGCCGCTCGCAGACGGGGGCGTTTTTCCACTCGTACTTGCCGTTGGCGGACTTGCAGCGCTTGGTCAAGGGGATGCAGGCGATGAAACTGACTTTTTTCAACCTGCGCAATGTGGAGAACACGGTGACGACTCCGTGGGGTACGATCACGACGCGGGAGGGCCAGTTGCACGCGGACCTACAAACTCTGCAAGCAGACACCCTGCCCGCACCTGCCGCACCAAGTCGGGCGCAGAAACTCTCCAACTTCGTCGCGTGGGGTGTGGTTAGCGTCGTGACGACGGTGATCGCGGTGTTTCTGGTCCAAGTGCGCCTCCTGCGCAGACGGCGGAGATCGCGGTTGTTCGAGGAGCGGCCGGAAGGGGGAGAGTCGCAGTGAACGTCGACAAGCTCTTTTTGTTTTCCTTGATCATGATCTGGGTGATGTTGCTGTATCACGTCGCGCTGGCGATCGCTGGATACCGCTATGAAAAAAAGCTGGAGGGCTTCGCGGACCAGCTTGCGTTGCCCGCTGTGCCGCCCTTTGTCTCCGTGATGGTACCAGCGCACAACGAGGAGATGGTGATCGAGCGCACCGCCCGTGCCCTCTGTTCGTTCCAGTATCCGCCGGACCGCTTCGAGGTGATCGTCGTCAACGACCGTTCCAAGGATCGCACCGGACAAATTCTCGACGAACTGGCACAGGAATACCCGATGCTCCGCCCGTACCACATCAAGCCGGGGGAAGGAGGCGGTGGTAAGTCGGCCGCCCTGAACAAAGGCCTCGAATCGGCACGCGGTGAGGTGATCGCCGTCTACGATGCAGACAACACGCCAGAGCGCACGGCGTTGAGTCGCTTGGTGGCGACACTTTGCAGCGATGAGAACTACGGCGCGGTCGTCGGCAAGTTCCGCGTGATCAACGCCAAGCGCAACTTGCTGACGCGTTTCATCAACATCGAGACAATCTCGTTTCAATGGATGGTGCAGGCAGGTCGCTGGCACCTTTTCAAGATCGCGAGCATTCCCGGCACCAATTTCGTGATCTGGCGGCATGTCTTGGAGGCGGCGGGTTCGTGGGATGAAAAAGCGCTCGCGGAGGACACCGAGCTTTCGATCCGCATCTACGAGACGGGCAAGATGATCTGCTTCATGCCGATTGGCATCACGTGGGAGCAAGAGCCGGAGACCTGGAACGTCTGGGTGAAGCAACGGACGCGGTGGGTGCAGGGGAACTCCTATGTGGTGATCAAGTTTGTGAAGCAACTGTTCAAGCTGAAACGCAAGCGGATGGTCTTCGACATCCTGTATTTTTTCTTCACGTATTTTGTGTTTCTGCTCGGGGTGTTGCTGTCCGATGTGATTTTTGTGCTTGCGGCGTTTGGGGTTGTGAAATTGTCGTTGAACGGGCCGTATGTGGTGATCTGGTTGCTCGCCTATGTGCTGTTCATCGTCGAGATTCTGGTGACGCTGGAGATCGAGCGGACGGAGCTGACGTGGCGGAACTTGTTCGTGGTGATGCTGATGTACTTTACGTACTCGCAGCTGTGGCTGTACCTCGTCGTGCGCGGGATGTTCTTGCAGTTGAAAAGCACGTTGAAAAAGGAAAAAATCGTGTGGTACAAAACAGACCGATTCTGACGCACGTCGACCAGCAAGGGGTGACAACGAGATGAACAAAAAACGATGGCTGGCCACGTGGCTCGTCCTCTGTCTGGTGTTTGCGTGGTGCCCGACGACAACGGCCCATGCTGAGGGGGTTCAGAACACCTTTATCACGAACACCAACCAGACGTTGACGCCGATGTCCAGCCGGCATGAGTATTTTTTGCAAGTGTCCCCGCGCTGGCAAGTGCGACAGGCGGAGTTCACGATCCACTTCCGGCACTCGGCGACTCTATTGCGCGACCTCTCCAGTGTGAGCTTGCTCGTCGATGGAGTGCCGTACAAGACGGCGTGGCTCAGTGCGGAGAATCAAAGTGACGGCACGCTCTCCGCGCAGATCCCGGCGAGTGCGTTGCCAGCGGGGTTCCATCAATTCAGCGTGGCGACGAATCTGCGCTCACATCGGGAGTTGTGTGACGACCTGACCGATCCGGCGAATTGGCTGGTGCTGGACAAGTCGTCTTTGATCCATCTCGACTTTGCGGATCGCTCGGTCACGCCGGAGTTGCAGATGTTTCCGGTTCCTTTTTTGAATGAATCGGGGTCGGGCCCGTGGAACGTCAACATCGTGGTGCCCGATACAGCGACCGACCGCGAGTTGACGGTGGCGTATCGCATGGTCAACTTGCTGGCGAAGCATCAGCCCTTGCAGGCATCGTCTGCGCGGGTGATCAAGTTGACCGACTGGCAACCGCAGACGGATGCGCGCAATCTGATCGTCGTGGGGCAGATCGAGAAGCTTCCAGCAGGCTGGCAGAAGCGGTTGCAAGACCTGCCGAGCACAGGACGTGATGTTGGACTCCTGCGCGAGGTGATCTCGCCGGAGGAGGGCAAGCGGACGGTGTTGTATGTAACGGGGCATACCGAGCGTGGTGTGGAGATGGCAGCGGAAGCGCTGACTTTTACAACCTTCCGTCAGCAATTGTCGGGCTCGACAGCAGAGGTCTCAGAGGATCTCCTGACCGCCGCTCAAGCGTTGCAGGAGCAAGAACCTGATGCGCTCCAGACGGCAACTTCCGAAGGTCGGGTGACGTTGCAGCAATTGGGATACAACGAAATCACCCTCTCCAATGTGCAGACCTCGTCAGCCGGGTACACGTTTCAGACGCCACCGATGTGGCACTATACGCGAGGGGCAGGGGTCAAGCTGCACATGAAGTATTCCGCGTTGCTCGATGACAAGCGGAGTGCGGTGATCGCGACGGTGAACGGTTCGCCACAGGTGAGTGCAAAATTGGCGAAGCAGACGGCGGAGGGGTTGGATCTGTTTGTCCCGTTCCCGGAGACGATGCGGGTGGGGGAGGCTGTGCGCGTAAGTGTGCAGGCGGAGATGTATCTGGAGACCAACGAGTGTGCGGACAGCAGCACTCCGGCGGGGCTGCGGAGGTATCTGAGCATCGACCCGGAGAAAAGCGAGTTCGTCCTCCCACACATGCAGGAGGAGACGGCGGCACTCGCCAACTTCCCCGGTGCGTTTTTATCGGAAACGTCGACGTTGGAACAGACGACGGCTGTTCTGCCAAGCCAACCGACCTCTGCGGAGATGATTTCCCTCGCACAGATCGTCGCGGGTGCCGCGCAAGGGGTGGAGCACGATGGACTGGAGGTTGTGCGCTACCACAGCGATGCCCAGTTGCGGCAGAAGGTCTGGGTGCTCGATACGGCGGGGGACAACGAGTTCCTGCAAGTGATGGCCGAACATCGTGAGCTGGCGATCCGCTCGACCCCAGAGGGATTGCAGAGCGACACGATTCCGCTGGTGAACACCACGCAGAGCAAGGGTGGTGCAATCCAGCAAGTGTTTCGCCCACAGGGAGGTATAGCGTTGGTTGTCATCGCTCCGACAGCAGAGATGTTGATGGAGACGGCGAAGGTGCTGGCAGAGCGCACAGACATCAGCGGAGCGGTGCAAGAAGCGGCGGCGATCCGAACTGCAGATCAGCAGACGGTGCTGGTGAAGATTGATACGCAGCCGTATCGGAGTTTGCCAGAGCGTGTGGTGGACAAGCTGAGGGGAAGCTATGGATACCTGCGATCGTCTGAGGGGCAACTGGTGGTGTTCGCGACGGCATTTGGGATCACGGTGCTGGCGATTCTCGGGTACATCTGGCGTCTGATCCTGCGCCCGAAACTGAGGCGGAGGAAGAAACCGTGGAAGCCGAAACCACCCAGTAAAAAGCCCGATTCTGAAGCAGAGTTCCCTTCGAGGAAGAAGCGAGGCAAGAAATAAGAAACCAAATACAACATGGCCTTGCGTACGATCTGAGTAGAAATGAGGCGCGGGCAAGGCTGACGATACCTTTTCGAATAGGACGTTACTGCTAGGACGTTTCTGCCTGAAAATGAGAAATGTATAGAAGCAAGAACCCTACAAAGGAAAAGCACCGTGGCAAAAAAGGACTTGTCCACCCGTGGGTAGACAAGTCCTTTTTTCCATATGTTTCACGTGAAACATCAGCAACATAGCGGCTTACAAAAAACGAGCCTCCACCAATTTGTATGCCTTGTGTATGGCGCGAAACAAACCTTCATCCCCACCACGATCCGGGTGATGTTGCGCCACCAATTCTCTGTACCGCTTCCGAACCTGATCCCATGTTGCGGCTGTAGTTAATCCGAGCACTTCGTAGGCCAGCAGGTTGGACTCCGACTGATCCTCACGGGCAGACGTAGTGCGCCGAACTTCCGTCAGCGAGAGTGCGCGACGCAGATCCTCGATCCGTTCGGCACGCGCCTCGGGAGACAACTTCGCCCAAAGTTGCACCACCTGCGGGTCTTGTATGTCGATCAACAGCAAGAGCGGGTACAACTCCGGCACCCCTTGCAGGATGGCTGGGGTCAAGCGTGCGCCCTTGAGGAGCAGTCGGATGGTGCGAGCTTCCTCACGAGGAATTTGACTCCACCAGCGTTCGGCACGGGTCGCGGCTGCCTCTGCAGCTACAAAATCGACTTGTTGCTTCCACTGCTGGAGAAGTAGATGCCAGCGGTCGAGTTCTTCATCGGTAACTGTATCCCAGTCAATTTGCTCCATATCACGCAGTAAACTGGCAAAAAGCTTCTGATCCATCAGGATTCCTCCAGATCATATCGTGAGCAGAACCCCCTGAAATCGTAGGAGAATCACGAGTTATACCTCGATTTTTGTCAAAGCTTGTTGTGACATACTTCTACTAAAGTGAAAACGAAACGACCATGAATCAACTGACCGTATTAAACATTTTACCACAAAATCTTCATATCACCTTGCAGAGGCGAAGTGTACATCGTGAGGATCGATGAGCACTTTGAAAAACGTAGTATACAGCAGAATATAGCTGATATAATGAGGAATGAGAGCCCCATATGGTATAAAAATTTAGCAGATTACAGATTGCTGAAATACTGTTGGCCGTTTAGATAGATCGACTACGAGGAACATTTCGACTACGTTAAGCCCGATGATGTTTTCGAGAACTCGAGCTTACTCCCCTATGAAGGATGATGTATTATACATGGCGCTCATCACTTGGCATTCCATCACCACCCCACAAGACCCCTTACTACCCAGTGCTCTCCACCTCTACGAATCCACCTTCGAAGAGATCGTCCGCGAACCCCTCGACGTGCTCCTCCGGGGCCTTCAACTTGGAGACACGATCCGTCCTAGCGCCTTTCACTTGCTCATCGCGCACGACGAGCACCAACGCGTCGTCGCCCTCACCATCGCGAATTATCTAAGCCGTGCCAATCGCGGCTTCATCGTCTACCTCGCCGTCGATCCCGCCGCACGCTCTCAGGGTCTCGGCGCGCAACTGATCCAACAACTTGAACTCCTCCTCCAACGAGATGCCCAACTCGCCGGGCATGCCCAGCTCGACGGGCTCGTGCTCGAAACGGAGGATGATTCTGACTTCGAGCGGCGCAGGCGTTTTTTCCACCAGCAAGGGTTTGCACAGGTCCCCAACATCCGCTACCACCAACCCGCCCTCAACCCGACCACCGAAGTCATCCCGCTTCATCTCTTCGTAAAAGGCTCGCCCGGCGACATCCCCACGCTCATCCGCGCCATCTACGAGGAGAAATACCACCTCATCAACTCCATCCCCCTAGACGTACTCCGAGCTCTCGAAGCCCGGAATCGGTAAAAAGCGACGAGAACTCATCTCGTCGCTTTTTTTCTGTCATCTCAGCGAGCCTCCTCCCATACACATAGACTACTAGACTTCAAAAAGTGGGAGGCACACGCTATGAGATGGGGATTTGTATTTGTCACAATGATCGCGGCCTTGCTGTTCTCGATCCTGCCGGTCACCGCGGCCGAACTTCAAGCCCAGCCCGTATGGATCGCCGTAAACGATGAACTGCTGACCTTCCCGGACGCACAACCTGAACTCCGTGGAGGCACGACCTACGTTCCCGTGCGCTTCGTCGCAGAGGCGATGCAGGCGGATCTCACTTGGGTTCCCGTCACCAGTCTCGTCACGATCTACAAGGACGGTCGCCACATCACGCTCGACACTGCCAACGGAATTCTCAAAACCGACCTCGGAGAACAGCATCGCGTTGACCTCTACACCCAAGACCAACGTCTCATGGCACCGACCCGCTTGATGAGCGAATCGCTCGGCTACCAAGTCAGCTACATCGCGAGCGGCCCGATCTCGCGGATCAAGGACGACTCCGCCAAACTGACCGACGAGGAACTTGCCGCCAAATTCAAGGCGCGCATCGACAAGGAAAAAGCCAAATGGGAAGCAGAACACCCCGCCCAACAACCGGTGCCTGAAGCACCGAAACCTGATAAAGTCGTCTACCTAACCTTTGACGACGGGCCCAATGCGTACACGGAGCAGATCCTCAACACACTGAAGGAACAGGGCGTGACCGCGACGTTTTTCGTGCTCGGGCCGCAGATTGAGCAGCACAAAGACCTCGCCAAACGAATGATCGACGAGAGCTACTCGGTCGGTCTGCACGGGATGACGCACGACTCGAAAAAAATCTACCGCTCGCCGCAGACCGTCGTACAGGAGATGGAGGATTGCAACAAAATCCTCACCCAAGCGACCGGATTCCGCACCGCGATCATGCGCGTCCCGTATGGCAGCAAGCCGTGGATGCCGCAGAACTACCGCGATGCGACCGTGAACGCCGGATACCACATGTGGGATTGGAATGTAGATTCCTATGACTCCAAAAGCAGCACCCGCACTGCCGACGAGACCTACACCGAGATCACCAACCAAGTTTCAGGCAAAAAGAACGCCATCGTCCTCCTGCATGACAAAAAAACGACCGCCGATGCCTTGCCGAAGATCATCAAATGGCTGAAGGACAACGGCTATGCATTTGAGCGCATCTACGGCAGCACCCCGCCAGTCAACTTCTGGAACGACCAGCGATAGACAGCGCGGGCCCGGACACCTCGCGTGTCCGGGCCTTTTTCTCCAGCAGGAACAAAGCTTTCTGATGTAGAAGTTGTTACGAATCAGAAGCCATTGACAAAAGGGAGGTTTCCCATGCGTAACTTCCAACGTAACGACGTCGACATCGCGAAAAACATTCGGATGATCGAATGGCTCAAAACCGAGTTGTTGGAGAATGTTGCCGGGCTGTTTCGGGGTTTTTTAAAAGGCAACGAAACCGTGTTGCTCGACTTCCTGTCCAACATCGTCGTGTTCAGCTATGTATTGGCGAGGCGGCTGGGGATCGATTTCCACGAACTGGACCGTTCTGTGGTCCAAAAAGTCGAACGCAGCATCGAATTGGGACACGAGGTTGAGGAATGGTACGGCGACCTCAGTGACCTGCAAGAACATATGAAACGGAAGCGTTAGTTCATGTAATTTCTGCTAGTTGTAGTGTACAATGGAATGAAACACTCGCTTTTTGCGGAGGAACAGCAGGGGACATGGCGGTTGGAAGTAACTCCATACGGAGAATGTCGCGGCTTTCTGTTATTCTACTATCAGAAGAGTCTCGTCCAACCCCCATGCTGTTCGAGCCCGCAATCAGGAAATGGAGGGCTTGTCACATGAAAGTTATTTTCGTACAAGACGTAAAAGGCCAAGGTAAAAAAGGCGAAATCAAGGAAGTCTCGACGGGTTACGCGAACAACTTCCTTTTCAGTAAAGGTCTGGCTGTTGAAGCGACGGCCGACAACCTCAACAAGCAAAAAATCGCTGCCGAAGGTGATAAGCGCCGTGCGGCACAAGTTCTCACCGATGCGAAGGAATTGGCCGACAAGTTCAAAGACTTGACGATCACGATCAAAACCAAGTCGGGCGAAGGCGGCCGTGTATTCGGTGCTGTCTCTTCCAAGCAGATCGCAGATGGCTTGAAGGAACAAGCGAAAATCACCCTTGATAAGAGAAAAATTCTCCTGGATGACGCGATCAAATCGCTTGGCACCACCGTGGTGACCGTCAAATTGCACCCGGAAGTGTCCGCCGAATTGCGCGTACAGGTAGTTGCGGAGTAAAACACCTATGATCAAAAAACTGCTTACGAAACTCAACCGAATTCCCGGCAGCAAACTTCATGAAAAGTTGGAGAACGAGGATGCGGTCCGTCGTCAGGTTACCGCTCTGTTCGGGGTTTTGAGCAGTATTCATGGACCGGACAAGCTGGTGCTGCGCGCCGGGAAGCTCGACAGCTTGAGCCTGATGCGTTCGAGCAACGTCGAGGACCGCGTGCTGGCTTTGCAACGGATCGTCTTTGAAAACCCTGGACTTGAGGAGCGCCCGAGCCCCGAGCGCATCCCCGAGATTCTCAACGAGGTCGAGGAAGCGTTGGCTGATTTCATCGCACGCAAAAGCGTCGAGGAAGACATCGAGCGCAAAGTCAACGACCGCATGCAAGAAAAGCATGACGAGTACCTGAAGGAAATTCGTCAACAACTGATCAAGGAACAGGCAGGCCCGGAAAACGCGCAAACGCTCAAAAAGTATGCGCGCCTCGAAAAGCTCGAGACGGTCAAGCTGTCCAAGTCGATGTTCGAAGCGGTTCGCCCGCAAGAGATGAGCCAGATCGTCGGACAGGAACAGTCCAAGCGCGCCCTGCTCTCCAAACTGGCGAGCCCGTTCCCGCAGCACATCATCATCTACGGACCGCCGGGGGTCGGCAAGACCACCGCTGCCCGGATTGCCCTGCAGGAAGCAGCACGACTGGCTTCGACTCCGTTTGAAGCTACTGCTCCTTTTATCGAAGTCGACGGCACCACGTTGCGTTGGGACCCGCGCGACATCACCAACCCGTTGCTGGGTTCTGTGCATGACCCGATCTACCAAGGCGCACGCCGCGACTTTGCAGACTCGGCAACACCAGAGCCGAAGCCAGGTCTCGTCACCGAAGCGCATGGCGGGATTCTGTTCATCGACGAGATCGGTGAACTCGATGCGATGCTCCAGAACAAATTGTTGAAGGTGCTGGAGGACAAGCGCGTCTCGTTCGATTCGCCGTACTATGACCCGGATGATACGAACGTTCCGAAGTACATCAAGAAATTGTTTGAAGAGGGCGCACCGGCAGACTTTGTGCTGATCGGCGCGACCACTCGCGATCCGTCGGAGATCAACCCGGCCTTGCGTTCGCGCTGTGCGGAGATCTTTTTTGAACCGTTGATCCCAGAGCAAGTCGAAACGATCGTGATGGAAGCGGCGGAGCGTTTGCATGTTCGGCTCGACGCGGCTGTTGCGAAAACGATCGCTCGGTACACCATCGAAGGTCGAAAAGCGGTCAACCTGCTCGCGGACGCTCATGGTCTGGCGGTTTACCGTTCCGGCGGCACGGCAGAGGACGAGGTGGAAATCTCTGCGAAGGACATCGATGAAGTGTTGCGTATGAACCGCATGGTGCCCTACGTGAAGGATCGTGAAACCGTGCAGTCGGAAGTTGGCAAGATCTACGGCCTCGGTGTGGCGGGATTCCTCGGCTCCGTTTTGGAGATTGAGGCGGTCGCGTACCAAGCCAGCGAAGCGGGCAAGGGTCGGATGCGGTTCAACGACACAGCCGGCTCGATGGCGAAGGACTCGGTGTTCAACGCCGCAGCCGTCCTGCGTCGGATCACCGGCAAAGACTTGCAGGATTATGACATCCACGTCAACGTCGTCGGTGGCGGTCGGATCGACGGCCCGTCAGCAGGTGTGGCGATCACGATGGCGATCTACTCGGCCTTGACCGGGAAAGCGATTCCGCAAAACCTCGCAATCACCGGCGAAGTGTCGATCCAAGGCAAGGTCAAGCCGGTCGGCGGCGTTTTTGAAAAGATCTTCGGTGCGCGTCAGGCGGGTGTATCCCGTGTCTTGGTGCCGTATGACAACCGCCGTGATGTGCCGGGTGACTTGACGGATGTCGAGGTACACTGTGTGCAGACGATCGACGAAGTGCTCGCCTTGGTTTTTGCCGAAGCGGGCGAGACAATTATTGCGAGCTAGCTTTTGGATTTGAAAAATAGCTTGCGATGCCAGAGAGAGCAGGAGGAGTTCGGATGACAGAGGAATTGATGGAACGAGTCCCTCCCCAGCATATCGAGGCGGAGCAGGCGGTGCTTGGCGCTGTCATGTTAGAGGCTGACGCGATGGTCACCGTTTCGGAGATTTTGCAGGTGCCTGACTTCTACCGGAAGTCGCACCAGATGATCTACGAAGCGATCCTGACCATCGCTGAATCCGGCGAGCCAGTCGACATCGTCACGGTGTCGAAAACGCTTGCGGACAGCGGACATATCGAAGAAATTGGCGGGGTCGCGTACCTCGCCAATTTAGCGAACAGCGTTCCGACAGCAGCCAACGTCGACCACTACGCGTCGATTGTGAAGGAAAAGTCGGTCCTGCGCCGACTGATCAACACCGCGACCAAAATCGCCTCCACCGGGTACCAAGGTGGCGATGTCAACGAGATGATCTCCGACGCGGAAAAGAAGATCATGGAGATCTCCCACGCCGGGAGTATCAACAAGGGCTTCACGCCGATCAAGGACGTTTTGCTCAACACGTTTGAGCGGATCGAATTTTTGTACAGCAACAAAGGCGGGGTGACCGGCATCTCGTCGGGCTATCCTGACCTCGACAAGATGACGAACGGATTCCAACGCTCCGACTTGATCATCCTCGCCGCCCGTCCAGCGGTTGGCAAGACCGCGTTCGCTTTGAACGTTGCCCAAAATGTCGCGGTGCGCTCCAACCAGACGGTCGCGATCTTCTCGCTGGAGATGGGCAAGGAACAGTTGGTTCAGCGGATGTTGTGCGCAGAGGCGAACATCGACGCGGGCCGGATGCGTTCCGGGTTCTTGGATGAGGATGACTGGCCGAAGCTGACGATGGCGGTTGGTACGCTATCGGAAGCGCCGATTTTTATCGACGATACGCCGGGGATCACGGTGACAGACATCCGGGCGAAGTGCCGCCGTCTGAAAGCGGAGCATGGGCTTGGGATGGTGCTGATCGACTACTTGCAGCTGATCTCAGGGAACGGCCGCACAGACAATCGTCAGCAGGAAGTCTCAGAGATCTCGCGGACGTTGAAACTGATCGCCCGTGAATTGGACACGACGGTCATCGCGTTGTCACAGCTGTCGCGTTCCGTCGAGTCGCGTCAGGACAAGCGTCCGATGATGTCCGACTTGCGGGAATCCGGTTCGATCGAGCAAGATGCCGATATTGTTTCCTTTCTGTACCGTGACGATTACTACAACCCGGAAACCGAGCGGAAAAACATCGTAGAGTTCATCATCGCCAAGCAACGTTCTGGGCCGACAGGGACGGTGGAGCTGGTGTTCTTGAAAAACTTCAACAAATTCGTCTCACTGGAAAGGGCGCCTGGAGCATGAGTGACGACCGCCAACGCTTTGACAACAACGATTGGCACGAAGGCATGATCCTGCCCAGCCGCAAAGACACGCACAATCGCAATCGGAAGAAAAAAGCAAAGCAAGCGAGCGCAGTCCGTGGTGCCTCCGTCGAACCCAAAGCTGAACTGGCTGCGACCACTTTTACAGAGCCTGTCGCGGAACCTGCTAGGGAACCCGTCGTGGAACCTGTTAGAGAACCTGAACCTGTCGTGGAACTTGCGGAACCTGCCACGGAGCATCCCTTAGAGGATCACCCGGCTCTACAGGAGATTCAACTGGCGAGGGCCGAGGCGACGGCTACGTCGGCTGTAACGGACGCTGTACGAATTCCTGATGTATCGTGGGCCGAGAAGCAGGCCCGTCTAGACGACGACCGTACACAGCACGAAGAGGCAGCGGGAGACGACGTCGATCCGCCGCCTTTTTTCACGACATGGCAACGGGTCATGCTGTGGACGGGCACGGCGCTGGTCACACTCTGTATCTTGGCGTGGGGCAAGATCGGGTATGTACACAACGTGCCGGACATCGTCCGCCACAACGTCTCTGCGTATGACCGAGGCCCGGCGTTCCTCGTCGTGAAGCCGTGGTGGTTTGGCCCGCCAGTGATCGATCTCGCTCAGTATGACCGCCCGGAGGAGACCCCGAATTGGGAGCTCTACCACGCGAGGCTGGGCGACTATGCTGGCATCGTCGAGAACCCGCACGTACTCTGGTACTATCGCAGTGACTTCCTGCTCAATTCATACTAAAAAAAGGTTCCCACATCTGTGGGAGCCTTTTTTACTTGAGCATTAAAAAACCTCATCCCCGCCACTCTTTCATAAACACGAACATTTCAGACGAGATGTCCTGAATTTGTTCGTGGTTTGCATTGACATTCCAGACGATCCTTGCTACACTTTTACTTGTTTCCGATTTGAGAGTAACCCCAACTTGTGTTGGGTATATAAATGTTGGAGGTGTTGTCGATATGGCAACGGTTGTTGTTGTCGGCACCCAATGGGGCGACGAAGGGAAAGGCAAAATTACGGACTACTTGGCAGAGAAAGCAGGAGTTGTCGCGCGTTACCAAGGCGGCAACAATGCAGGCCACACGATCTGGATCGAAGGCATCGAGTACAAGCTGCACCTGATTCCGTCGGGGATCTTCTACCCGGAGAAGCTTTGCGTAATCGGCAACGGGATGGTCGTCAGCCCGAAAGCGCTCGTCGCTGAACTGACCTACCTGAAGGACAAAGGCGTGTCCACCGAAGGTCTGCGGATCTCCGACCGCGCGCACATCGTGCTCCCGTACCACCTCAAGCTCGATGAGCTGGAGGAAGAAAGCAAGGGCGATGCGAAGATCGGCACCACGAAAAAAGGCATCGGCCCGGCGTACATGGACAAAGCAGCACGCATCGGCATCCGCATGGTCGACCTGCTCGACGCAGAAGAGTTCGCGACGATCCTCAAGCGCAACCTCGCGTTGAAAAACGACCTGCTCGTCAAACTCTACGGCGCCGAAGCGTTTGAATTCGACGCGATCTACAACGAATACCTTGGCTATGCAGAACAACTGCGTTCCTACATCACCGACACGTCGGTCGTCCTGAACGATGAAATCGACAAAGGCACCGACATTTTGTTTGAAGGTGCGCAGGCGTCCATGCTTGACATCGACCAAGGCACCTACCCTTACGTCACCTCTTCGAACCCGGTTGCAGGCGGCGTGACGATCGGTTCTGGCGTCGGCCCGACCAAGATCGACAAAGTCATCGGCGTCGTGAAGGCGTACAGCACCCGCGTCGGCGACGGTCCGTTCCCGACCGAATTGCTCGATGAAACCGGCGAGTTCATCCGTACCCAAGGCCGCGAGTTCGGCACCACCACGGGCCGCCCGCGTCGTTGCGGCTGGTTCGATGCGCTGGTCGTTCGCCACGCACGCCGCGTGTCCGGTCTGGACGGCATGGCGCTGACCCGCATCGACATCCTGACGGGTCTGGACGAACTGAAAGTCTGCGTCGGCTACAACTACAACGGGGAAACCCTGCGTGAGTTCCCGACCTCCTTCAAAGTGCTGGCAGCTTGTGAGCCGATCTACGAAACGCTGCCAGGTTGGAAGGAAGACATCTCGGGCGTGCGCTCGTATGAAGAGCTCCCGGAAACTGCGAAAGCCTACATCCGCAAGCTCGAAGAAGTCACCGGCGTCAACCTCGCGATCCTCTCCGTCGGCCCTGGCCGCGAACAGACGATCCCGGTCGTTGACCTGTACTAAGACGAGCAGACCCACAACTCAGCTCATGAGAAAAGACCGTGTCCCTTCGAGGGCACGGTCTTTTTTTGCAAGGCGGGCTGTGTGTAGGCTTAGTGGGTGCCACCGCATTCGTTGACGATTTTCAGGCAGGCTTCAAGCTGCTCGATCGGGGAGACGATGGTGACGAGGTAGTTGCGGCCGGACATCATCAGGCCATCCTCCGAGTCAAATCCATCCGACATCCCGGAGACGGCAGGGTCTGCACCGAGTGCGGCGCCGACATCACGAGAGATGCCTTCGCCGCCCTCGACGAGGTTTCCGTGGCTGCCAAAGTCGCCTTGGATCGGGTTGCGCAACATCTCCGTGCCATTGCCAGGCACCATGCTGAACTTGTCAACCTGAACATCCTCAATATCCAACTCATGCTGTACCCGCTCGGCCGCCACCTGCGCGTCATGCGGAGATCTAAAGTAGGCGAGAATCGCTTGTTCCTTGGGTGTGTTCATGCGCAATCCCTCCCTTTCCTCCACTAGTCTGCACAGGAGGAGGGGAGAGGACACGAGGAAATGTTAGGAGCATCACAGTTTTGTGTGCATGTTTCATGCTAAGATACAAACAATTAGATTGTGTGCAATCAAATAACACAAAACCATTTGGAGGCTGATCCTCGATGTCCGAACTGTACAACCTGTCCGCGAAACTGATCAACGGTGAGAGCAAGTCGTTTGCCGATTACGAAGGCCAAGTCCTGCTGATCGTCAACACCGCCAGCAAGTGTGGGTTCACCCCGCAATACAAGGGTCTGCAAGCGCTCTATGATCAATACCGAGAGCGCGGCTTCTCCGTGCTCGGCTTCCCAAGCAACCAGTTCGCAGGCCAAGAACCGGGCAACAGCGGAGACATCGAGGAATTCTGCCAGATCAACTTCGGCGTCAACTTCCCGCTGTACGAGAAATCGGATGTCAAGGGCGCGAACATCAACCCGGTCTTCAAATACCTGACCCAAAACGCGGGTGGCTTCCTCACTTCCGGTGTCAAATGGAACTTCACCAAGTTCCTCGTCGATAAAAAAGGCAATGTCGTCGAACGCTATGCGCCGACCACCGATCCAGCAAAAATCGCAGCCGACATCGAGAAGCTTCTCGCCTAGTCAAAAGGAGTCCACCTATGTCAGACGAGCACCTCAAACTAGACAACATGCTCTGCTTCGCGCTCTACGCCTGTTCCCGCGAGATGACGCGCCTGTACCGCCCGCTGCTGGACGATCTAGGTCTCACCTACCCCCAGTACCTCACGATGCTCGTGCTCTGGGAGGAGGGGGAGGCGACCGTCAAGCACTTAGGTGAGCGCATGTACCTTGATTCGGGCACACTTACCCCGTTGCTCAAGCGTTTGGAGCAGAGCGGGCTCGTCACACGCGAGCGCTCCCGTACCGACGAGCGCGTCGTCGTGATCGGGCTGACCGACGCCGGACGTGACCTGAAGGCACAGGCACAGGACATCCCGAAAAAACTGATGTGCAAAAGCAATCTCCAGATGGACGAATTCAATCATCTAAAAAATGAATTTGAATCCTTGCTCAAGCGCATGCAAGCGCTCAAGGACTAACCCGACAAGGCCCAAGGAGCTGACAGCTATGAACTACACCCTAGATACCCAAGTAGAAGGTCGTCAAGTCACGCTCGACGAGGTCCTCTCGTCACACGACCGCACGCTCGTTGCCTTCGTCCGTCACCTCGGCTGACCGCTTTGCCGAGAGTATCTCGCGCAGTTGCGTGAGTCCGCCGACGAGATCACTCGTCAAAATGTTGGAATCATCGCCATCACACCGGCAGCCGGCTCGCTGATCGCCAAGTACATCGATGCGTATGGACCGTATCCGTTTGAAGTGCTGGGAGACCCAGAACAGCACGCCTTCGAAGGTCTGGGGCACAACGTCATGCCCAAGTGGAAACTGCTCGGCATGGCAGCCCTCGGTTTTGTCATCGGCCGGATGAAGGACTTCAAGCCCAAGGAAGCCAACAAGCTCGAAGTCGTCAACGAATCCATGAAGACCTCCGACATCTACCAGCAAGGCGGCACTTGGCTGTTCGACCGCAAGGGCAACGTCCTCTGGAAGCACATCGACGAAACCCCTGGCGACCATGCCACGATCGAGCAAGTTCGCGCCGCGCTTTCCTAATTCCGAGTTGACAAACTAAATTAGTCGGATTATCATAATCTAGAGATTTGTCCCTAACTTGGTCAATTGAACAGCTCACCGTATGATACGGAGTTGCCCCTGCGAGCACAGCACGCAGGGGCATTTTTTAGACTAGAAAAAACACCTAGACCTGCACAGGTCTAGGTGTTTTTTCCGGCTCCCTCCAAATCCCCCGCAAAAACGGAATCATCAACACAAACACCGAGCCAAACACCGCAAAACTCACCGCCAGCACATTCCCTTGCACGTAATACTGCAACAACAGGAACACCACCAGCCCAATCGAGCGTCCGACTCCCAGCGGGATCTCGCGGATCACGACGTAATCCAACCGCCGCGCCTCATACTCCGGGTCCTTCTCAAACGACGCATACGTCCACGCGTAAAAGGACGTCGAGATCAAATTCATCCCCACATTCGCGAGCACCGTATACACCACCAGCGCCGCAAACGCCATCTGCAAACTCAACCACACCGAGGACACGCAAACCAACAGCGCCCCCAGCGCGTAGATCCGAAACCGATACTCCGGCCGCGACACCTTGGACAGCACGAGGGAGGTCAGCACCGAAACCACCGCTGCGAAAGTCGTGATGCCGCCCAGCGACAGTTCGCTTTTCAAAATCGCATACCCCATCATCGTAATCAAAATCGTCTGGTACACACCCTCGACAAATCCCGAGCCCATCGTGATCCAGTACATCCCGCGCCACTCGCGCGTGGGTTTTTTCCAGACGTTCCAGAGCTGGGACTGCTTGGCGATAAACTTGCCCTTGATCCGCATCGAGACCAGCACGGCGAGCAGATACCAGATCAGCGTCGTCGTGAACACCAAGTAGTACCCGGTCATCCCCTCCAAGCGATCGATCAACAGCCCGGACACCAACGGAGCCGCAATCCCTGCCAAACTGTTCAACAGATTGCTCAGGTACAAAAAGCGGTCGCGTCCCGCATCCCGCGTGCTATCGAGCGCCTGCATGTGCATCCCGATCGCGAAAAAGCTCGACCCAAGCCCGATCCCAAACCCGATCAGGCAGATGAAGTCGCCGGACGCTTCCTTCAAATACAGCACCATCGCATACGTCAGGATGAAACAGAGGATGCCCAACCGCAGACTCGCCATCGGTGACCGCCGCCGCGCCAACCGCGCACAGAGCGGAAAACTCAACACCACCACCAGCGAATAGATCATGCTATAGATCGCCAACAGGGTAAACGACGAATGCAGCTTCCAAATGAATACATTGATGAAGAGACCCGACATTGTACTTCCGAACGTATAAAGCGCCATCATCAACAGGTACAACCGAGACTCCCGCTCCATTCCCAAACCTCCTCTTTTCCAACCGGAAACGTTTCCAATAACCCTATCCTACTGCATTCCCCGACGAAGCAGAAGTGCCAAATATGCTACAATACGAGGTGGAGGTGACTTCATTCATGGACTACAAGATCCTCGTCGTCGACGACGAGCTTCCGATTGCAGATATTTTGAAATTTTCCCTTGAAAAAGAAGGCTACAGCGTGGTGCTGGCACATGACGGGCAAGAGGCGGTCGACAAAGCATCTGCTGAAACGCCCGACCTGATCCTGCTCGACATCATGCTTCCGAAAAAAGACGGCTTTGCCGTCTGCCAAGAGATCCGCACCTTCTCAAGCGTCCCGATCATCATGCTCACCGCACGGGACACGGAGATCGACAAAGTGCTGGGTCTAGAAATCGGCGCGGATGACTACGTCACCAAGCCGTTTTCCAACCGGGAACTGATGGCGCGCGTCAAAGCCAACCTGCGCCGCCAACAACCGGACACGGCCCGCAGCGACCAAAAACCGAAGTGGACGGTCGGAGATCTCGTCATCGACACGGGCACATATGAAGTTCGCAAGCATGATGTCAATCTCGACCTCACGCACCGCGAATTTGAACTGCTCGTCCACCTGATCAAACACCGGGGCACGGTGCTGACCCGCGAACAACTCCTGCAGGAAGTCTGGGGCTATGACTACTTCGGTGATGTGCGAACCGTCGACGTCACGATCCGCCGTCTGCGCGAGAAGATCGAGGACGACCCGAGCAACCCGGAATACATCCTGACCCGCCGTGGCGTGGGCTACACGCTGAGGAGGTAGACCTGCTTGCGGTTTGTACGCAGCATTCAATGGAAGCTGGTGCTGATGTACCTGTTGGTCATCCTCGTGGCGATCCAAGTCATCGGCTTTTACTTCATCCAGCGCGTCAACGAACATTTCCTAAACTCATTCCAAGAAAAAGTCAGCGGGCAAGCGCTCGTCCTCACCGACGTCCTGCCGCGCTACCTGAGTGACAACGGTGGCCAACATGACAGTACGCTCGACCTCGACTATCTCGCAGACTCGTTTGCCAACGTAGCGGGGGCGGAGATCAACGTCATCAATTCCAACTCGATCCTGCTCGCCACGTCGGGCAACAAGTCCTTCATCGGGCAGAAAAGTCTCCAGACTGAAGTCACACGCGCCTTGTTGGGCACACGCGTCGAGACGATCAAAGTCGATCCGAAAAACGGGCAGCGCTATCTCTACCTCTCGCTGCCCGTCAAAAAAGGCAAGCAAACGCTCGGTGTCGTCTACTGCATCGCACCGCTGTCGTCCGTCTACCAGACGATCCGCGACATCACCGTGATTTTCTACACCGGCACGGGGATCGCCGTGCTGTTGACGGCGTTTTTGATCATCTTGCTCTCCCGCACGATCACACACCCCATCGTCGAGATCACGAAAAAAGCGGGCGCGATGGCCCGCGGTGACTTTGAACAGGAAGTCTCGATTCGAAGCGACGATGAGATCGGGCAACTGGGCGAGATGTTCAACACGCTCAGCCGCCGCCTGCGGGAAGCTCTCAAGGAAAACGCACAGGAGAAGGACAAACTCGAAGCGATCCTTGAGCACATGTCGGACGGTGTCGTTGCAATCGGGGCGGATTACCGCATCCTGCTCGCCAACGCCGCTGCCGCCAAACTGCTGGGAGCCGATGAACCGGACCAGTTGCTGAACATGTCGATGAACTCGGTGATCGTTTTGCAAGACGATGAAACCGATTCTGCCAATTTGATGAGCGGCGAGCATGAATTCACGCTCGGCGGAACGTCTGGGCGCATCCTGCACGCGTACACCGCACCCTTTCGCGGGGCGGGGGAGGAGCGTGGGGCGGTCATCGTCCTGCGCGACGTCACCGAACAGGAGCGAGAGGATCGTGCGCGGCGCGACTTTGTCGCCAACGTTTCCCATGAGATTCGCACACCGCTGACCACGATCAAAAGCTACATCGAAGCGCTTGAGGACGGGGCGATCGAATCTCCGAACCATGCCCGCAAGTTTCTGTCGGTCATCCACACTGAGACCGATCGGATGGTGCGCATGGTGTCTGACTTGCTGCAACTTTCCCGCCTCGACTCCGGTCGGGAATCGTGGAAGTTCACCCAGCACAACCTGCGCGAACTGGTGCAAAACGCTTGCTTCCGCTTCGCCATGCAATTGCAGCGCCGCGAAGTGTCGCTTGCGTTCGAAGTGCCAACGACGCTCACCGTCAATGTCGACGCTGACAAGCTCGACCAAGTGTTTGACAACCTGATCTCGAACGCCATCAAATACACCCAAGACGGTGGGCGGATTCGCGTGATCGCCTACCGCCCCAGCGGCAAGTTCATCCTCGTCCAAGTGGTCGACACGGGGATGGGGATTCCCAAGGAAGACCTGCCGCAGATCTTCAACCGCTTCTATCGCGTGGACAAAGCGCGTTCGCGTGTGATGGGCGGCACCGGATTGGGCCTGTCGATCGCCCGGCAGATCGTCGAAGCGCATGGCGGCCAGATCCAAATCGACAGCGAAGAAGGACAGGGCACAGCGGTTTCCTTCACCTTGCCTGTCGCGACAGGAGGGAACGGCGCATGAAGCAGATGAGAGAACCCATCAAAAACGTCGCGCTGGCCGCCCTCGTCCTGATTTCCCTGCTGTTCTCACTGGGCATCTGGAGCAACACGCCGCAATACGAAGCGACCGACGACCAACCGCAGTACGCGAGCAACATCGGAATCAGTGACCCGAGTTTCTACCGTTCCTTCGAATCGGTGACCAACCCACGTGACATCGTGTTGCACTTTGGGGAGCAAAAGCACACCGTTTTCGTTCCCGGGCAACCCAGTTATGTCGAGGCGATGGACCTGTTGCACAAGTCCACGTTTTTTGAAACCGTCCTGACCAACGACTACGGCGAGGCGGAGTGGCGCAAGATCATCAATGAGTTGCCGGGTTTCCAGCTCGATTTTGATGCGACGCTGCCGGCGCCTACGCTGGGTGATTCGGGGTTGTTGAAGTTCAACACGCAGATCGACCCTGCGATGCAGGTCCAGTCGATCTACCTGTTCCATCTGCCGGAGGAAGCGGATTTTCACGCCTTGATCTACGGAGGACCAGACGGCCGCAACTACATCGCGCGCGTCGAGATGCCGCGGGATCGGATGAACAAACTGCTGGAAGTGGGGCGAAGCGCTCCGGCCTACGGGATGTTCGGCCAGAGCATCCACAAAAACTTCTACTTGCCCTTGAACGCCATCTCCTTGCAAAACTACGCGCTGGAGTTGAATTTGGAGACGCACAACCAATCGCTGGTCGATTCCTTTTTCCTCGACAAATCGTTGACATCGCGGGTTTTGGAGAAGGACGGTTCGCAGATTGTGACCGATGGCAGCCGCTCTGTGCGTGTCGGGGCGCTGGACAAGATCATCGAGTACCGCAACTTGGCGGTCGACCGCACCTCTGTCCGCCGCTCTGATGGTGAGTACGTGGTGGTGCGAGCGACGAACTTCGTGAACGAACATGGAGGTTTTACCGGGTCCGTTCTGCTCCACGAACTTGACACCACGAGCATGGGCGCTGACAAAAAGGACATCCACGACTACGTGTTCCGTCCTTATCAAAACGGCCTGCCCGTCATCGGAGACCTCTGTACGATCGACATCAGCCTCTACCGCAACGAAGTCGCCCAGATGCGGCGTTCGCAATACAGCGTCGTCAAAGCCTACTCTGACAAACGGGTGGAGATCATCTCGGGGCCAGAGTTGCTGAAACTGGTCGAGCAGAGCGTGTGGCTGGATCGCAACCGCATCACCAACGTCTACCTGGCGTATCTGATCGGCGACCCGCGCGACCAGATCTCCAGCCTGCATCCCGTGTGGGTAGTAGAACAAGCGCCAGATCGACGGATCGGCATGTTCGATGCGACCACCGGAGAGCGACTGCGCAGCGAGGAGGGGATGTTGTATGGATTGGAGTAAGGCGAAAACGTACTTCATCATCACCTTCCTGCTCCTCGACTTGCTGCTCGGCACCCAGTATTACAATGCACAGCGGGAGGCGGCCGAGTACGTCCAATCGTTCACCGCGCAATTGACGGAACTGAAGGATGTGCTGTCGGAACGCAAGATGACGCTGCAAACGGAAGTGCCGCGCGAGACGCCGACGATGCACTTCGTGCAGGCGAGCCACCCCAAAGCGCTCGTGACCGACATCGCCCGCGACACGTTGAGCGGGGCGAAACTGGTGGAGGATGACAAGAGCAAGGGCACGATGAAGTTCAAAACCAACTACGGCGAATTCGGAGTCACGGGGAATGGATTTTTCACGATGCGCTATCTCCCTTCGCGCCATGTGGAGGGAGATCTGAATTCTCCGAAGCTCGGGAGCGCAGTGCTTGCGAAAATCGACAAGACCATCTGGCACCAAGATCTGTATCGCGAGGACATCGTCAACCATGATCGCACCGTGATTCGCTACCTGCAAAGTTACCAGAAGTATCCGGTTTTCTCCGCGCTGCTGGAAGTCCATCTTCAAAATTCGGAGATCGTGGGCTATAATCAGAAGGCATTGGAAGTCGGAGTGGAGCAAGAGGGCGGACAGCGCGTGCTGTCTGCGATCTCCGCGTTGCGTGCAGTTGCAGAGTCACTCGACCCGGGGAGCTTGATGAACGTCAAGGAACCGGTCGCCATACACGATATCAAGCTAGGCTACTACAGCCCGAATTACGACGACGCGGATGTGTGGTACCTCTGGCCGATGTGGCGGATCGTCACCGACCAGAAAGTCTACTACGTCAACGCCTTCACCGGACAAGTGGAAAAAGGAACACCTTAGAACACCTGAGAGAGACAGAGGTAGTGGGAGGAACAGCGGTTGATACGCTTTAGCGTTTTGGCAAGCGGCAGTACGGGCAATGCGATCTATGTGGAAACCGAAGAGACCGCCGTGTTGATCGATGCGGGTGTCAGTGGCAAGCAGATCACCAACGCCTTGGCGGAGATCGGGGCAGACGCGAAAAAAATCAGCGCCCTGCTCGTCACCCACGAACATTCCGATCACGTGCGCGGAGTTGGCGTGATGTCGCGCAAGCAAGACTTGGACGTCTACGCCACCTCGGGCACGTGGGAAGGCATGGAGAAGTACGTGGGCGACATCAATGTTGAGAAGCAACACACCTTCACCGTCGGAGAATCGCTTTGCTTTGGCGACCTGAAAATTGAACCGTTCCCGATCTCGCACGATGCCCGCGAGCCGGTCGGTTTTTGCTTCTACCAAGGCGAGACCAAGTTGGCGTTGGCGACCGACCTCGGCTACGTGAGCACGCGGGTCAGGGACGCGATCGCTGGGGCGGATGCGTTCATTTTTGAATCGAACCATGATGTGGAGATGTTGCGGATCGGGCCGCACCCGTGGACGGTCAAGAAGCGCATCCTCGGCGACAAAGGCCATCTCTCCAACGAGACGGCGGGGGACACGCTGACGGAGGTTTTGTCGGGCAACTCGCAGGACGTGTACTTGGCGCATCTGAGTCCAGACAACAACATGCCGGAGATCGCGGAGATCACCGTGCGTGGCATTCTGACAGAGAACGGGTTCAACGTCGGGCAGGATGTCGTGCTGCATGACACCTATCGAGACAAGCCGACCCCCATGCAAACAATCAAGCGGATGTAACCAAAAAAAGGGCCCACCTCAAGCGAACGAGGTGGGCTTTCAATATAGAGAAGGGGGAGACAAAAGCAAGCTGCTTCACAGCTTAGTTGGCATACAGCGAACGATCCAGTTCCAGCGAGAGATCAGTATCGAGCTGACGGGCTTTTTGGATGACTTCTTGGCGGGTCAGGATGCCCTTGTCCACCAGAAGTTCCACCAGCGCGGTGAGAACGAGAGTGTTTTTGTAATCCACTTCCTTCAGATCCGCAAGTTGCGCGATCATATCAACCTCGCTGAGGCCGGTCAGTCGGTTCATGAGTGATCCCTCCAAAGTTCCGAACTTGTTTCGTTCGTGCCTACTGGATATTCTGACCATTGGGGAGGGAGAATATACCTTCTCTTAGAATTTCATTAGAAACGTGTGAAGAATGTCGCAACATAGTCGTGACCAGATTGTGAATTGGCAACCCTGACCCTTGAGGAGTAACACAACACGTTTGTATAATAAGAGTAACAACCGATACTGGTGAGTAGACAGACACCTACAAATGGGAGGTTCTTGATATGGGATACTACGACGATTTTGAAGAAACAAAACCAAAACGCAAGACTGGCGGGAACATGACCAGCTGGATCGCCGTGGCACTCGTCTCGGCAGTGATCGGTTCGGGTACGACTTTGGTGATAGTGCCGAAGCTGATCAACGCGAACGTGATCGAAGTGAACGGCAACAGTGCAAGCAACCACAACGCGACCACGACAGGTGGTACGTCGGTGGGTTCGGTCAGCAACATGTCGGTCAACGTCAACACGGGCATCACGGAAGCGGTCAACAAAGTAAAACCGGCGATCGTCGGGGTCTCGAACCTGCAGAAGCAAAAAGACTTCTTTGGCCGTACCAAAGCGACGGACAGCGAAGTCGGCACCGGTTCTGGTGTGTTGTTTGACAAAAAAGGCTACATCATCACGAACAATCACGTTGTGGACGGTGCCGATGAGATCGAAGTGGCGTTCGCAGACGGTAAGCATATCAAAGCAAAAGTACTGGGGACCGACTTCTACACAGACCTCGCCGTCCTGAAAGTTGATGAGAACGATGTGAAGGACATCACGCCGGCGGTGCTGGGCAATTCTGAATCGCTGAACCCGGGGGAACCGGCAATTGCGATCGGGAACCCGCTGGGGGCGAAGTTTGCACAGACGGTCACCGTGGGGGTCATCTCCGCGCTGAACCGTGAGCTCCCGGTGACCGACGAGCAATCGGGCCAAGAAGTATTTTCGATGAACGTCATCCAGACGGACGCAGCGATCAACCCAGGGAACTCCGGTGGGGCGCTGGTCAACATCAATGGTGAAGTGATCGGCATCAACTCGGCCAAGATCTCGTCGTCTGGTGTGGAAGGGATTGGGTTCTCGATCCCGATCTCCGAAGCGCAACCGATCATTCAACAACTGATCGACAACGGCAAGATCGACCGTCCGGTGATGGGGATCACGCCGGTGAACCTCGCAGAATTCCCGGCGAAGCAACGCCCGGATGTGCCGGTTGAGACGGGTGTCGTGCTGTATGAAGTATCGGACTATGCGAAAAAAGCAGGTCTGGCGCGTGGGGACGTCATCACCAAGATCGATGATGTGCAAGTAGACGACCAGATCGCCCTGCGCAAGGCGCTGTACAAGAAAAAGCCGGGCGACAAGATCAAGGTGGAGTACTACCGTGGTCAGGACAAAAAGTCGCTGGAGATGACCCTTGGCAAGCAAGGGGACGTGAAGTAAGCGAGTTTGGAGAGTCAGGATGAAAAAACAGGCAGGCCCAATTTGGGCCTGCCTGTTGTGTTTTGGACAAAATCGGGGGAGACTGCTAGTATAAGAGAACAAGCTAAGAGGTGAAACCGAGGTGGAATCTGTGTACGTAGTATGCAAAGAGCATGTTGAGATTGCGTTGGACGAGTTTGTAGACGAGTACGAAGGCCAAGCGCCCGATGTTTATAATTTGAAGGAGATCTCCTTCACCGCCTGGAATGCTCCAGCGAAGTGTGAGTTTTGCGACCAAAACCCGAAGTATCTGATTGTGTAGGGAGCGTTCTGGGTGCAGATAAATCTACTGACCGTAGGCAAGTTAAAAGAAAAGTATTGGGTGGGAGCCGTTGAGGAGTACAAGAAACGGCTCTCTTCGTATGCGAAGGTAAGCGTTGTCGAAGTGCCGGATGAGCCGACGCCGGATAACGCTTCGGCCGCGCAGGAGGAGCAGATCAAGCGCAAGGAAGCGGAGAAGTTGCTGGCGAAGGTCGGGGAGCGGGATTACGTGATCGCGCTGGCGATCGAGGGGAAGTCGATTACGAGCGAGGAGTTCGCCGAGCAGATTGATCGGATGGCGGGGCAGGGGTATAGTACGTTTACCTTTGTCATCGGCGGGTCTTTGGGGCTGCACGAGACGGTGTTGCAGCGGGCGAATTACAAGCTGTCGTTTTCGAAGTTCACGTTCCCACATCAGATGGTGCGGGCGATTTTGCTGGAGCAGGTGTATCGGGCCTTTCGGATTTTGCGGGGGGAGCCTTATCATAAATGAGTGTGAAATAAGAGGGGAGACCTTGCTATGTAATTACCGTAGCGGCGGTTTCTTTATGTTTATGGAGGTTTGAGAATTTATGGCAACGGGTATATCCCTACCCTAATCATTAAATCATAATATATGTTTTCGGTACACCTGTAAGAGAACAACTCTGGAGGATCGTTAGGGCATCAGCAGTTTATGACAGAACTATTTATTCAAGAGCAATAAAAATACTATGGGAGAAAAGCAGGAGATGAGTCGAATGGAGAGAAGATATTGTTAAATTTAAAAAACAAGGTGGGTAGACATGGACGACTATCCGTTGGCTTTCATTAGTAGGTGTTTAGATACCAAACATCTTTATACACGTGAAAGAAAAATACTAGCAATGCATTTAGGAGGTATTTCGCTTGAATGTTTGCTCAAAAAAACATGTTTTTTATACCATGGAATCACAAAATGGGGGGAAAGAAGCGTAAGAACAGGGGTGAAAATTACTAATCCAAAGCACCGTCTTTATAATATAGTTATGTTAATAGGCAGTCTACATACTCGTGTTGATGCAAATCCTTCGATTATGGATGCGATTGAAAAGGTACAAGAGCCCTGTGGGAAAGATTATATACTTTGGAGGTACCAAGGAGTAGAACCTTTACAGGCAGACTTTGACGCTTGGTATACTTCGTACCAGGAATTACTAAAATGGTTATTGGTGCAAGTAAAAACTCTTTGAAAGTGGTGAATATGTTATGCTTGATAAGAAATTGTTGGAGGGCGTCCTTCGAAATTATTATCAAAATAGATCTGAAGAATGGGTTCAGTTGAACTTCTCTCCTTCAGGGTTATTAAATATTACTGTTGTAAGTGATGTTTTCGAAGGGATGAGTAAAAAAGACCGTCTAGAAAATTTGAAATCCCAACTAGAAGAGGGTTTTGGATTTGGTTTTGTATATTTATTTACAGTTTTCGAAGCTGACGAATTGGAATTATTTTATTATGAAAATGAAACAGAATCTTATACACCCAAAACATGGGGGGATTTAGCATCAGTCTATCGTAATAATTATTCCAATGCTCAACAAAACATTGAAACAAAACCCGCTCAGCATAGTACTAGAACTGTGACTTTTTATTCCTACAAAGGAGGGGTAGGAAGGACAACAGCATTAGTACATGTAGCGAATATTCTCGCGAAAAGAGGGAACAAAGTTCTTTTATTAGACCTTGACTTAGAAGCACCGAGTTTACATATGATCTTTAATAAAATCTCGCCCATACCTCAATACGGGGCAATAGATTATTTTTATGAACGAGCTTACTCATCCTTAAATCACTATCAAATTCACATATCAGATATTATTAGGGAAGTACATTTAGAAAATACCCCGGGAAGATTGTTTGTTATTCAAGCTGGAAAGATTGATTTCTCCTATGTATCAAAAGTAGATGATTTGCGAGTTTCTGCCCTACAACAAAAAAACGTATGGGAGATCTTTAAGAATGATGCAATATCACAATTGCACCCGGATGTTATTTTAATTGATTCAAGAACAGGTATCAATGAATGGGGAGCCTTTTCGTTATTAGAAGCTGCAGATGACGTTATCTTGTTCATGTACCCTAACGAAGAGAATTTCGAAGGATTACGCCTTATATCAGAAGGGATAAGGAATGTTAAAGGACTTGGGAAAAACGTGAATTTCGTTCTGACAAAAGTCCCATCAAATAAAGAAGGAAAAAAGAGGGCAGAAGTATATTGGGAACGTATTTCGAAACTTAATGTGCAACAAAAAAATAGACAGACTGAGAATGATGATGAATACGAAATTGATGAAGCGGAGAGTGAATTTAAAGATTTGCCTTTAATTATTCATTACAATGCTGATGTTGCACTTTCTGAAACGTATCCAATTGATCATTTAACTTCTGTTTATGCTCCAGTAGCTAACTTAATCGATGAAGAAACGGAACAAAACAGGTTGAGGGTAATACTCTCAGGAACTAACAGGTGGGATATAATTGAATCCCTTGAATTCGAGACAGTGGATGCAAAGGATGAGCGTAACGATCTAAGTAAGGTATTTCAGAAGACTTCCGATTTTGATAAATTTGTAGATGAGAATACAGTAGTTGTTCATGGTCAAAAAGGTACAGGGAAGACCGCTCTCTATTGGATGTTACTCGTACACTTTGATCAGTGTAAGAAATTGTCTAAAGGAAGGTTGGACAAAGTACTAGCTGTTTCAGGACATGGACCATATTCTGCTAGACCAGGAAAAGAAGAGTATCGTTATTTAGATGATAAAATGGGAGAATCATTTTCTTGGGAGACATACTGGAGAGCCTATTCAGTACTAAGGCTGTATATAGAGAATAAGCTTCCTCCGTTTAGAAGAGGCAAGTTTTCCGTTATCTATGATAAGCTAAAGTTAGTTGGGAAAAATAATAAAAATTGGACGAAGGATCATACTGTTATATTATTGCAATTGATAAATGACATGGATATTAATATTTTGATTAAGGATTACTTGATATATATAAATGATGAGTATTCTAAGCGAGATCAAAGCGTTTGGCTTCTTTATGATGATCTAGATGAAGATATTCAAGAAAGGAGTTCGTATCAGTCTAGAGTGCTAGCTGGATTGTTTTATTTTATACGCTCAATTGATGGGCAAAAGCTATCAAATATAAAATTTAAAGTGTTCATTAGAGAGGATATATGGGAACGTCTGAATTTTACGAACAAGAGTCATTTTAATGGTAGAGATGTTTTGTTACAATGGTCGAGAATTGACTTCCTAAGATTAGCACTACGCCAATCCCTATATTCTCGACAGTACAAAGAACAAGTGGATAAGTTTTTCCCGATTCAAGATATTGATAACTCTTCAGAAGAATCCGTATTAAATGCACTGCAGATTTTATGGGGGATGAGAAGAGAAAAAAGTAGAAACTCTAAATATGTTGGGAGATGGGTACATGAACGACTTACTGATGCGTCGGGTACTACTTTCCCTCGAGTACTTGGATTACTATTAAGTGCAGCCAAAGAACATGAATTGCAGTATATTGATCAATCCCATGTTCCTTCACCAACAGACAGACTGTTGAGAAGTCAGTCTTTGAATGTGGGTTTAATAAGTGCCGCTAAACACAGAAGTAGCGAGATAAAAGAGGAATATCCTGAATTAGAAAATGTGTTTAGTAGGTTGCACAATTTCCCTGATATTTGCACTAAGTTAGATTTAGAGTCATTATTTAACATTAGTATGGCGAAAGAAGGCGGAGCAATAGATGATTTTATTACAACAATTAAAAATATAGGTTTGGCAAAAGAGGATTTTGTAAAGGGCGAGATTCAGTATAGATTTGCAGATATGTATGTTCATGGTTTCGGAATGAAGAGAAGCCATGGGCGGAAGCTATAAATAAAAAATATCCAGCCAACGAATAGTATTATCAGAAATAGGACACTTTTAATGTGTGAAGGTGCGACATGGCGTTTTGATAAAGGGTCGAGGGGAGCTTTGAATAACCCCGGCCCTTTGTTATGAAATAAAAAGGGAAACCAATTTTCCGTTGAAGTGGAGTATATGCCGCTGTAATCTGTTTAAAATGAGACCTGTATGTCATAGGAGGGATTAAAACGGGTTGGTGTGCCGTGTCGGAATTTGGCAGTATAGAGGGCAGGGGATCAACCTTTGAGGGTTTCTCGTTGCCTATTAGACGCTTCCCCTGTTGACCTAGACTACCTGCAGCCTTCTCCGTGCCGTCACGCAGGGCTACACCCTTCAGTAGCACTAAAAAGGAGCCTTCCCGTTGGGTGGTAGATTCACGTTTCTCACTTAGAGCGATACGCTGAACCCTACCATAAGTGACACCTCACCAACAGCTAGAATCTGTTGGCTGAATTTCTACATCACACCCCATTTCAAAGATTCAAGTTACAAATCAGGACAAGAGCCCTCTTGTGCCCCAGGCGCAAGAGGGCTTTTCTTGCTGACGACGGGATTGGGAACGACACAGTTTCCTCCTAACTAAATCCTAGTATATTTCGATAAATACAACATATTAGTAAAATTTTGGTTGCTAAAATTATTTAGTAGATAGTACTATAAATATAGTAATTGCAAAATCACAAGAGAAACAGGGCTGTCTAATGAAAAAATTCATCGCTTCCATGGGTGTTCTGGGCTTATTGATGTCGTTCAGCGCGACAAGCAGTTTTGCTGCTGCGGGAGAAGACCACCTCGACTATGGTCAATCGCTTCAAAAAGGACAACATCTCGTCTCCCAAAATGGTCTGTATTCCTTGGAAATGCAATACGACGGGAATCTGGTTTTGTACGGAAGAGGGACACATCTCTGGGATACCCACACGGGTGGGAACACCCGTGTGATGGGGGTGATGTTTTCGAATAGACTCTTCCTGCCCGGTGACAATGGGTATTCCCAATGGACTTCCGACAACTGGAATGGCGAATCGGGGAATTTGTTGAAGCTCCAAGATGATGGGAATCTGGTCATCTATGTGAACTCCTTTACCTACTATCGGGTTGTTTGGGATACGGGAACCAACCTGCGTTAAGGCGCAGTACAAAGCCAATGGCTTCAGATCGAAGAAAAAACTCCCTCGGTTGTATCTGAAACCGAGGGAGTTTTGATTTGATGGATAATTGTGCGTAGGACACGAAAAACTTGCACAAATAAGGTATAATGTAAAAAGTGCCGAGTTGTCGGTTTTGAGGATCGATACTTCTATACTTGGAAGAGAGTGAAATGAATGGGCCGTAAGTGGAACAACATTAAAGAGGGAAAAGCAAAGAACGACGCGCAGAAGACTCGTGTATTCGCAAAGTTCGGGATAGAGATTTTTGTAGCAGCAAAAAAAGGTGACCCGAATCCTGAGTCCAATGTAGCTTTAAAAGCTGTGTTAGAACGTGCGAAGACATACAATGTACCAAAAGCCATCATCGATCGTGCGTTAGAGAAGGCAAAAGGCGGCTCTGACGAGACCTATGATGAGCTTCGGTATGAAGGCTTCGGGCCTAACGGTGCTATGTTGATCGTCGATGCTCTTACAAATAACGTAAATCGCACGATATCTGATGTCCGGGCTGCTTTTAAGAAAAACGGTGGCAACTTAGGCGTGAACGGGTCCGTAGCGTATATGTTTGATTCCGTGGCTGTTATTGGTCTCGAAGGGAAATCGGAAGAGGAAGTTCTTGAGACCTTGATGGAAGCAGATGTAAATGTACGTGACATTGTTACGGAGAATGATCAGGTCATTGTGTATGCAGAACCCGATGAATTCCACGCTGTACAAGAAGCATTGAAAAGCGCAGGAATTTCGGAATTCACGGTGGCAGAACTGACAATGCTTCCTCAAAACGAAGTTACGCTTGAAGGTGACGCAGAAGTATCTTTCCGCAAGCTGATCGACACGTTAGAAGACCACGACGATGTACAACAAGTCTACCACAATGTAGATTTTGGTGATGAGTAAGCGTTACCTTTTCGAGAAAGTATCAAGCCGCCATTTTAGGCGGCTTTTTTGTACCCGTTCACACGGATTCAATGATAGGACGAAGGGAGCTTTTTGGAATCGAATGCACTCATCATATTGACCAATATAATATGTGTTGATATAATATGAGCACATACAAAGTGGGGTGTAAAACGATGTGGGAATTCGAGCATACTATTACGACTGAGGCTAAAAAGGAAACGATTTGGGCGTTGTACAGCAATTTTTCAAAATGGACGGATTGGGACAAAGGAATTATTTTCGCCTCCTTAGAGGGTCCGTTTGTCCAAGGTTCAAAGGGATTGTTACAACCGGAAGGCCAGGAACCATTACCTTTTGAACTTACCAATGTCGAACCGTTGCGCGGTTTTTCGGACGTAACCGATATTCCTGACGCCGGTATTCAGATTCACTTCACGCATCTTTTGGTGGAATTGGCCGAGGGCACCAAGGTTACTCACAAAGTAACGATCAGCGGTCCAAATGCCGAACAACTCGGACCCCAGATCGGGGCTGGGTTTGCTGAGGGGATTCCAACTACTATGGAGAGTCTGGTTTCTCTGGCTTTGGAGAAGGAACGTGAACATGCCGCTGAATAATGGAGCCAGCACACCCTGTCGTTATTGGATTGGCGTCGTTTCTGCTTCCCATGTGGAGAAGGGGGTGGAAGGCGGTTTCGCCCAGCTCTGCCACGGGAAGGCAGCGCCGTTAAGACGGATGAAGGCCGGAGATTGGCTCATTTATTACTCCCCCCGTACAGATATGGTGAACGGGGAGCCGCTTCAAGCATTCACGGCGATCGGGCAGGTCGAGGACGACAAGGTATATGAATATCAGATGTCCGAGTCTTTCGTGCCTTTTCGCCGCAATATTCGATATCTGGCCTGTAGGGAAACGAAAATCTCGGGTCTGCTGGAGCTCCTTAGCTTTACCCAGGGAGTGAAAAACTGGGGGTATCCGTTTCGTTTCGGCCATTTAGAGATATCGCGGCAAGATTTTCGGGTCATTGCGAATGCGATGTTGAACGAGGTGGGAGGAAGTGCAAGTGAAATCCAATTTCAATGAGGCGGAGGAAAGCCCGGGTTTTATGCTGTGGCAAGTAACAACAACTTGGCAAAAGGCGATGCGGACTGCATTAGAACCGTTTGATCTGACACATCCGCAGTTTGTTCTGCTCTTTTCCGCCAAATGGTTAAATGAAAGAAATGATCATGCCGGTATCACCCAAGTTCAATTGGCCCAGCATGTGAAGATCGATGTAAACGTTACGTCACAGGTGCTGAGAACGTTAGAGAAAAAAGGATATATACAACGCAGCCCTCACCCCACTGATTCGAGAGCAAATGTCATATCGGTAACCGCATCTGGAGACGAGATCGCTTCACGCGCGGTTCAAGCTGTAGAAGAGAGGGACCGAGCGTTCTTCTCCGTTCTAGGCGATGAGGTCGGGGATTTGAACCGACTTTTGCAGATATTGATCAAGGGCTAAGACAAACAAGTTAGTAACCACCCTTGCCTTAGAAGCAGAGAAACAGGCATTGAGAATCCATTACCGCTTATGGTAGAATGGAACCAGAAGAAATGAATAAACTAAAAAATGACCGCAGGTGCTGATTACACCTACGGCCGTTTGCACAACTGATACCCATCAAGGGTGTCGGCTCAATGTTAAGCTGGAAATAGACCTCTTCCTAGCCTGTGAAGCTCAAGGGAGGTCTATTTCTTTTTTGTTAGGTTGAGTATGGCCAGGAGTACAGTTAACATGCCGAAAATGATCGCAGCTACAAGCGAACCAAATGCAATCATCACCGTCAATGTCTGAAATTCCGTCATACCGTCTCTGAGCCGATTCGTCATTGAGGATACAAGAAAAGGGAGATCTCGCTACGTATATCATCGTGGTTGAGGTCTTTTTGCGTTTGTGAGGTGAGCACGTGGAGTACGCTTCTGTTCAATATCATGCACGGACGATGGCGTGAAGAATCATTCTTTACTGTATTTTCTAAGAAGGTAGATTTACAAATATATCTATGTCACGTATTGTTAACTAAGTGTTATGGGGCTTCTCTAAAAATCGCTGACTCTCACTTTGATCATTACGCTGGAACAAACAATGAAAGGGGCTTTCAAAGTGGCAACATTGAATCATACACCGATTGTGAAAGCGGAAATGCTCATCAGAAAATCGACTGAAGAGGTATTCGAGGCTTTTATCGATCCGGCAATGACAACGAAAATTTGGTTCACGAAAAGTAGCGGGAGATTGGAAGCGGGTCAGCAGGTGCGGTGGGAGTGGGAGATGTACGGCGCATCGGCTGATGTGTTTGTAAAAGAACTTGAGCAAAACAAGCGGATTTTGGTCGAATGGTCGGACAGCACCCTTACCGAGTGGGTCTTTACTCCGCGAACAGATAACGAAACCTTTGTCACGATTTCGAACTCAGGGTTCGCAGGCACAGGGGATGAGATCGTAAATCGAGCCATTGACTCAATGGGAGGATACACGATACTGCTCTGTGGGCTGAAGGCGTATCTTGAACATAACATCGTCTTGAATCTTGTAGCGGACAAGGCTCCTGACGCCCACGTAAATCGTTAAAAATGTGACTTCAAGTCGCCGCCATTTGAACTCGTCTGTTTATCACCTGTCCCTCGCGTCATTCCTCCTCCCATTCGTCGCTGTCCTACACATGGCAACCGCTTTTGGTTTTGCCATGACGGATTTGCTTGAGGACGAGGCATACGAAAAAGCGCCTTCCACGTTTGCGGAAGGCGCTATTTTTGCTAAGCGGGGGTACTGACTACTGCCTATTTATTGATCGTGATCGAAGCAATACTCCCATTGGTTTTAAAGTCTTTCGAGTAGGACAAGGTAGCGGTCGCAGTGAAGGTTCCGTTTGGTCCCGTTACGGTTACTGTGGGATTGGAAGAATACCCGGCTCCAGGATTCGTAATCGTGACACCCGTCACCACGCCATTCGTAACAATCGCCGTTGCGCTGGCCGGAGTCACTTGCCACGTTTTGCTTTTTTGCCCGTTGTAGCGGTAGAAGTTCGACACCTCATCTAAGCGTTCGTTGGTGATCCCATAAGGGGCGAGGACTTTCAGCAGGGCGGCTTTGTTTCGTTGGGCTTCCTCCGGGCTTGGGCCGCGTTCCAGACCTGCTGGAGTTACCCCGCTAAATGCTTCACGAAACACCTCCGTGGGTACGCCAAGCGCTGCGGCAATCAGCACGACCGGTCGGCCCTTGTCCTGTGGGTCTGTGGCGTATCCACCGGAGATCACCACGGAAGTTCCATTTGGATTCGAAGGTGTGCCGCTCGGAGTGCCCGTTGTGTTTGTGGGAGCAGACGGAGTAGCCGGGGAAGGGGCTGGAGCCGGAGCTGGAGCCGGCTTGCCACCCGCGTTATTTTTCGCTTTGCCGTCCGGAGCTTGGCAGCCCATGCCATCCGCACTTGTCGATGCAGCAAACACCTTGTTCGTACTGCTGAGCGCGAGCCCTCCGCTTGCTACTAACAGGACCGCCAACGTGCTGGTGAGGATGGTAATCGTTTTTTTGTTCATTTTTATCTTCCTCTCTTCATATGGGATGTTGTATCTCTTGATACAAATACTACTTAAACTTGGAGAAAATATGGTGAAAGCACGGATTCTTTCGATTATACTTTTTTTAAGAAGTGTAACCGGAAATGGGGCAAGGTGATGAAGATCTTACTGGCGGAAGACGATCTCCGGCTGGGCGAATTGACCGCACATATGCTGAAGAAAAAAACGGGCGGCACGGTGGATTGGGTCACGACCGGCAACGATGCGTTCGACTATGCGATGGCTTCCAGCTACGACGTCGTCGTGCTCGATTGGATGATGCCGGACGGGAATGGCCGCGATACGTGCGCCAAACTGCGCCAGGTCGGGTATCTGGGTGCAGTTCTGATGCTGACGGCGCGAGATGCCTTGCAGGATCGCATCGAAGGTCTCGATTCGGGAGCTGACGATTATCTGGTCAAGCCGTTCGAGATGGACGAGTTGTTGGCGCGGTTGCGCGCCTTGATGCGCAGAACCTTCGTCCCCCTGCAGGAGGATGTCATCCGATTCCGCGATCTGGAACTGCAACGGACAAGTCAGATCGTCCGCCAAGGCGACCGTGAAATCCAATTGTCCCCGCGCGAATTTCAAATCCTAGACCTGCTGTTGCAGAACAAGGGACTCACCCTGTCACGCGAGATCATTCTGGATAAAGTGTGGGGGATTGATGCCGAAGTGCATCTGAAAACGATCGATGCGACCGTGAAATTAATCCGCAAAAAGCTCGAGCCTGCCCATTTACAAGGGCTCATTTTGAGCGTGAGAGGTGTCGGGTATAAAATTGAAGCGTAACTTGGGCTCTCTAAAAAAGCGGCTATTCGATGGCGATTTGTTCGACCGGACGCGCAATAAGCTCACGTTGCAATACAGCGGCGTCCTGATTGCGTTTCTCAGTTTGTTCGTCATCTTGGTGTATGTCCTGCTCTATCTGTTCATCTGGAACGACCAGCGAGCCCGTCTGAACGACCTCGCCAACAGTGAAATTCACACCCTGCAAAAGTGGGCGGACCAAGACAGCAACCCGACTCGACGCCCCCCGCGCTCCGTAGAGGAAGCCTTTTCGACGAGCACCGACCAATCGTTCTATTACTTGCTCTCGGAAAATGGGGATCTGCATTTGGCGGATGAGATTCAGCCGGAATTGCGTACGCAGGTGATGGAAGCGATCTCGGAGGGCCAGTTCAAGGGGGGCGGAATCGAGAAAGTGACCTTGCAAACGTTCGCCAATTTGTCCACAGACGAGCTTGGACACCCGAACCCGGGAAAAAGCGCAAGATTCCTCGTCACCGACCGCGAGTTGATCGTGAAGCAGGTGCGGGTTGGCACTTTATATGTAGGAAAGGAAGTGACGTTCCAGCATGATCTGTTCCGTTGGCTGCTCATGCTGTTGGTCGGGATGGCGCTCCTGTTTTTTGTGCTGGCCTTATGGTTCAGCCAACTGATGTCGCGCAAAGCGATACAACCGATTGCAAGAGCGTATGCGCGGCAACGCGAGTTCGTCGCAGATGCCTCCCATGAATTGCGCACCCCGCTAAGCGTCATGCTCAGATCGATCGAAGCGCTGCAACTCGAAGAAAGCATCGAGGGCGATCCCTTCTCCAAGAACGTGCTGATCGGCATGAAGGATGAGGTCAACTCGATCACGAAGCTGGTCGGAGAGCTGTTGCATCTGGCCCGTACGGATTCCGATGACTTCGTGCTGGATCGTTCTGTCTTCAATCTGAAGGCAGCAGCGGAAACTGTACGTCATAAACTCCAGCCAGTGGCCCAAGCGAAGGACATCGCCATTCATCTCGATGCTCCCGATGAGTTACTGGTGAATTGGGACGCGGAAAAAGCTACGCAGCTGCTCGTGCTGTTACTCGACAATGCGATTAAGTATACGCCAGACAAAGGATCGGTACAGGTACGGCTTGCCGATGGGATGGAGAAGGGGGTCCGCTTTCTCACCATCGAAGTGCAGGATACCGGGATCGGCATCGCGACCGAAGCGCTGCCTCGCATCTTCGACCGATTCTACCGCCAAGATAAGTCGCGAACGCGTAAAACGGGGGGGCATGGATTGGGTCTTGCGATCGCCAAGAACATCGTGGATGCCAGTCGGGGTACGATTCAGGTGGAGAGCACCGTTGGCGAGGGCAGTACTTTCAGGGTACGTATCCCTTTGTAGCGGCAGTGGCCACATTGGCGGCAGGTTTGTCAAGGGGAGACGACTGTGATAGTATATAAGCCGTTGAAGAGCGATTTACGTGGTTTTTTGTACTTTCAAGTTCACAATTGCTACTCTTACAAACTTGTAAAAAGCGAAATCAAAAATAGATTTCATATCGGATCGTATGATCTCGAGTGGGGGAAATAAAAGTATGTCTACGTTGCCAAATTGCCCAAGTTGTCATTCGGAATACACCTACGAGGATGGCGGAGTTTTTATCTGCCCAGAATGTGCGCATGAGTGGAGTTTAGAAGTAGAAACTCCGAATGGTGAAGAGGCAAAGGTTGTCAAAGATGCAAATGGCAATGTCCTGACCGACGGTGATTCGGTAACCGTCATCAAAGACCTGAAAGTAAAAGGCAGTTCGTCCACTCTGAAAATGGGCACAAAGGTAAAAAACATCCGTCTGGTGGATGGCGACCATGATATTGATTGCAAGATCGAGGGGTTCGGCGCGATGAAATTAAAGTCCGAATTCGTTAAGAAGGCCTAGCTTCGTTTTTGATACAAAGGAAACCGTTTGAACCGGTTCTGGAGAGGGGAGAGTACAAAAGGGGATGGCTAAAAAATGCCTTTCCCTTGCTCACCCTTTTTTTGTATGATAGAGGAAATACATTGCCGAGAGGTTGGTACTATGGAAACCACATCGAATTCTTCCGACTTCATTCGGGAGATTGTCAAAGAAGATCTGCAAGCGGGCAAGGTCCAACAGGTTGTGACCCGCTTCCCGCCAGAACCGAATGGGTACTTACATATCGGACATGCCAAATCGATCTGCATCAACTTTGAGATCGCCAAGGATTTCAACGGCAAAACCAACTTGCGCTTTGACGATACGAACCCGCTCAAAGAAGATGTCGAGTACGTGAATGCGATCAAAGAAGATGTCGCGTGGCTTGGGTTTACCTGGGACGGGCTGTTTTTTGCCTCCGACTATTTTGAGGAAATGTACGACCGCGCTGTGGTGCTGATCAAAAAGGGGAACGCATTTGTCGATGATCTGTCTGCCGAAGAGATCCGCCAAACGCGCGGAACCTTGACCGAACCAGGTCAGAACAGCCCATTCCGCGATCGCACGGTCGAGGAGAATCTCGATTTGTTTGCTCGTATGCGCGCGGGTGAATTCAAGGACGGCGAAAAAGTCCTGCGCGCCAAAATCGACATGTCCTCCCCGAACATCAACTTGCGCGACCCGGTCATCTACCGCATCGCGCACGCGACTCACCACAACACGGGTGACAAGTGGTGCATCTACCCGATGTACGCGTTTGCCCATCCGCTAGAGGACGCGATCGAGGGCGTCTCGCACTCGCTTTGCACGCTCGAATTCAAAGACCAACGCCCGCTGTACGATTGGGTGATCCGTGAATGCGAGATGCCGCATATCTCGCACCAATACGAATTCGGCAGATTGAGCCTCACCGATACGATCATGAGCAAGCGCTACCTGAAAAAACTGGTCGACGAAGGCGTCGTCGATGGGTGGGATGACCCGCGGATGCCGACGATCTCCGGCCTGCGCAGACGCGGATTCACGCCGGAGTCGATCCGCACGTTCGTGCGTGAACTGGGCGTGACGGTCGGCAGTGGCGAAGTCGATTACAAGATGCTCGAACATTACATCCGCGAAGACCTCAAGCTCAAAGCACCGCGCACGATGGGTGTGATCCGACCGCTGAAAGTCGTGATCACCAACTACCCGGAGGATCAAGTGGAACTGCTGGATGCCGAAGTGAATCCCGAAGTGCCGGAGATGGGCACGAAGCAGATCCCGTTCTCGCGTGAGATCTACATTGAACAGGACGACTTCATGGAAGTCCCAGCTGCGAAATACTTCCGCCTGTTCCCCGGCAACGAAGTCCGTTTGAAAAACGCCTACTTCATCAAGTGCCATGATGTGGTGAAGGATGAAAACGGCCAAGTCGTAGAACTGCATTGCACCTACGACGTGGAAACCAAGAGCGGCAGCGGCTTCACGGGCCGCAAAGTGAAGGGCACAATCCATTGGGTCGATGCCAAAAGCGCGGTTCCCGTTGAATTCCGCCTGTACGAATCCTTGCTGACCGGGAGCAAGGAGGACGGAGATTTCATCGACCGGATGAATCCGAACTCGCTGGAAGTGGTACACGGCTATGTCGGAGCAGACCTGCAAACGGCACAGCCGCAGGACAAGTTTCAATTTTTCCGTCATGGCTACTTCAATGTCGACCCGAAGGACAGCACGCCGGAGCACAAAGTGTTCAATCTAATCGTTTCCTTGAAAAGTTCGTTCCAGATCAAGTAGAGCGGACGGCGGGAAATAGGAAAAGACCTCGCCGCGTAACGGATCGCGGTAGAGGTCTTTTTTGTAAAAAACCAAGTACAAGATCCTAGTGGATGGAAGAGGTATCGGTATGATCGCGATCATCAGTACGGTTGTTGGGCTCGTGCTTGTCGTATGGCTCGTGTTGAACTATCATCCCGTTTTCGGAAGCAAAGTAACGAAGGCGAAGTTGCAGGCTTACGAGCAATCTGCGAACTTCCGCGCCAAGAAATTCATCAATCAAATTCCCACAGCGATGAACTCTGACTTCGAGACGACACGGACCATGCTGCGAGACTTGCTAAGAGGAAACCCCAACCGCAGACCGGCTAAGTCGTTCCCGCTGGGGTCTGTGGAGTTCCCACGCGCTCAAAGCCAGAACCAAACCAAGGTCACATGGTTCGGGCATTCCGCGCTCATGTTGGAAGTGGACGGGAAAACGCTCTTGCTCGACCCGATGTTTGGAAAAGCGCCGTCGCCCTTCCCGGTCATCGGCGGCAAACGGTATAGCCGCGAACTCCCTTTCAAAATTGACGAACTGCCGATGATCGATGCGGTCGTGCTCTCCCACGATCATTACGACCATTTGGATTACGGCTCGATCAAGAAAATCAAGGACAAAGTCAGGCAGTTCATCGTCCCACTAGGTGTGGGGGGTCACCTCGAACGATGGGGTGTCGACCCGAACCTGATCCAAGAGCATGATTGGTGGGACGAATTCGACTATGAAGGAATCCAACTCGCGTGTACCCCGGCAAGGCACTTTTCTGGCAGAAGTTTGAGCGACCGCAACGCCACACTTTGGTGTTCATGGGTCATTGCCGGCACGCAGACCAAGGTCTATTTCAGTGGAGACAGCGGCTATGGGCCGCATTTCCAAGAGATTGGCGACAAGTACGGACCCTTCGATCTGACCTTCATGGAATGCGGCCAATACGATGCACGCTGGGCGGCGATCCATATGATGCCGGAGGAGACGGTGCAAGCGCATCTCGATGTACGAGGGAACGTCATGATCCCGATCCATTGGGCCGCCTTCACGCTAGGATTTCACGAGTGGACAGACCCGGTGGAACGCGTCACGAAATCGGCACGGGAGCGAGACGTCGAGGTTGCGACACCGATGATTGGCGAAACCGTCACGTGGGGGGCGAAGTACCCGACCGCCACTTGGTGGAAATAACAGTATCACGTTCTTCCGCAGAAAGGGGCAAGTAGGGTGATCAGTTTAGACCACGTGGATTTCACCAGAATTCACGCTTCTTTCCCAGAGATGATCTTGAAACGCGGCTGGAACTACTATCTGGATCGTGTCGTGAGCGACCTGACCTTCGAAAACGCAACCCTGCGGGCCATCGTCGGGGAACGGGCTCGCTACCGGGTCGAGATTGAACTCCAGGACTTTCCCGCCAGCACCTGTACCTGCCACGATGGCGACTATTGCAAGCACATGGCGGCGGTGCTGTTCGAGGCCTTGGACCAAGGCGGACGCTCGCCAACTGAATTGTTACGACCTCTAGCGAAAAAACAACCGGCCCATTTCCCGAAAGAAAGCGATTCGGTTGCGGACTGGCCGCCTTTTTTTGCTTCCGTCATAAAAATGCCGGCCTATAACGGGCCCTATACGTTGGATACATACGTCAACAATGGGAAAGCCACACTGCTTCCACTCAGTCAAGGCTGGGACCTTGCCAAGAAATCGCTCTATCGCTTACATGTCTGGCTCTATCTGATGCAGGGCGTCGATGAGATCCACGAGCAAGCGAAGGGCCGCTACTTGCACTACGACAAGCGCTGGATGCTGGAAATCCAGCAACTGCTGGAGAACCTGAACCAACCGCGCATTCAGGAAAAGTACGAACCCGATCTGCTCAGCACGATTGAGTATCTGTCGCAACATGCGTTCCCTGCACACGATACGATCACCGATTGGTCTGCAATCTATGGCAGCGTCTGGGCGCATCTGCTTGCACACGAGCCTTGGCTCCAAGCGGAGCGACACCGCGTGCAAGCCGAACTGGAGCAGGAGTTGGGCTTCACAACCGCGCCACCCGAACCCATTCGCAAAAAATCGCTCCATCAGGCCCTGCTACATCTCGAAATCATCATGGGTGACGACCGCCACGCGATGGAACTGGCAGATGCGATCACACCTGCACTCCAGCCGTCGTGGTTTTTCCCCTACCTGCGATCCTTCGGTGCGCAGGAACGGTGGAGCAGACTGACCGAGTGGTTGAACTGGATGCAACCCAAGATGCAGAGCCTCCCGCCAATCGAGCAGGTCAGCTACCTGAGTTTCTGGCGACAACTCTACGAGCGCGGGGAGCTTGCGGGTCAGGCTTGGGAACAGATCTTGGTCGACCTGTTACCGAATAGCTTCACGGAGTACGCCCGAACGCTGCTCGAACATGAGCAGTATCAGGGGTGGGTGGACCTGCATCTATTCTATGAGGTAGAACTGACGGCCTTGAAATCAGAGGATGTAAAAAAAGTCGAGGCCGCCAACCTCGCCTACATGTTCCCGCTCTATCATCAGGCCGCCGAGCGCTACATTCTAGAAAAAAACCGACCGTCCTACAAGCGGTCCGTTCGGTATTTGAAAAAGCTGAAGACCCGCTACAAAAAACTCAAAGACCAACTGCGCTGGGATCGCTACATCGAAACGCTGAGCAACAAATACAAGCGGTATCGTGCGTTTCAGGAGGAACTGAGGAAGGGGAAATTGATTCCATGAGGGCACCGGGCACCATCGTCTTGCAGGGCAGGAGACAACCGACAGGCGAGCTGTTTCTCTGGGCAACGGGGGAATCCGGGGAGTACATCCCCCCACAGCGTTGCAAATCCCTCCTGTTCGCGTGGGACAAGCGCTCGTTTTACGGAACCCTGATCGAGATCGCGGACATAGGCGAGACGTCGGGTCTGCTCCTGCCGCCTTTTACAGCGGTGCTGTTCCTCGCACAGCCCCAACCTTCACGCCTCGCTGCGATCTCTTGGAGCCCAGAACTTCTGCACGAACAACAACTGGCGCGACTCTATGTGGAAGCGCTTGAGCAAGGCTGGTTTGTCCCTTCCTATGAGAGATGGCTGGCAGGAAGCAATGGGTGGAAGTTGCGAATTCCCGATGAGGTCGATCGATCCGCGCTCGATGCCGTCTCAGACGCCAACGAGTGGTTTCAGGCGGTCGTGCTGGATCTGGTGAGTCAGGATACAGCGGTGGCAGATTCATTTGCCGAACTGCTTCGCGCGTACAGCATCTTGGATCTCCAAGTCGAACCTGAGGTTGGGTGGGTGGACGAGGAGCAATGGCTGGTGGCGATCGGCTGGCAACGAGATGAAGTTCCCTTCCGCACCTCGATTCAATTGGTAGAACCGGAGGAGGGGCAGGAGTCGTGGCATCTGCGTCTGTTGCTCCAAGACGTGGACAATCAAGACCTGATCGTTGAAATGGATTTCCAAGGGAGACCGCTCGCCGGGCAACTGCCTGAGCATTGGCAGGCAGACCTCGAACCACGCATCGCGCTGGAAGCCGCCAAACTCAAGCAGATCGTGCCTTGGTTGCCAGAGGCAACGTTTACAGAGCAATCGCTGTGGGAACTCGACGACGAGCAGGCGTGGAGCTTCATGAACGAGGACAGTCTGCAGTTGATTCGGACGGGGAGCTCCGTTTTTTTACCCGCTTGGTGGGAAGACTTGCGATCGCGCAAACCACGGTTACGAGCAAAAATCACCTCCTCCGTAGGCACATCCGGCCGCACGCGCTTGGGGCTCCAGCAACTCGTCGACTTTGACTGGAAGCTGGCCGTCGGGGATCTCGAACTTTCTGAGGCCGAGTTTAGCCGCATCCTCGCGGAGAAAAAACGCTTGGCGTTCATCCGGGGCCAATGGATTCAACTGGACCGCGAATTTTTGCACCAAATGACGCAAACCTTCAACCGCGTGAACAAAAAAAAGGGACTCTCCCTGCGCGATGTGTTGGAGATGTACTGGCTTCAAGAGGGTCGCGAAGAGGGTCGAGCACGCGGACAGGCTGACCCTACAGCAACTGCCAACGAGGAGAGCGAATGGAACGAACTGCTACTTGAAGTCGAGCTCAACGCCCATCTCCAAGAGTTCGTCGACCAGTTGCAACAGGTCTCCTCGCTTCCGCTGGTCACACCGCCCGCTGAACTCCATGCGACGCTACGACACTACCAGCAAGAGGGTGTATCGTGGCTTTTGTTTCTGCGCAAGTACGGTCTCGGCTGTTGTCTCGCGGACGACATGGGACTTGGCAAAACCATTCAATTCATCACCTACTTGCTCTGTGCCAAACAAGAGGGGACGACAGGTCCGTCGCTGCTCGTGTGCCCGACATCGGTCATGGGCAACTGGGAAAAAGAACTGCATCGGTTCGCGCCAGGCCTCACCGTCCACGTCCACTATGGGGCACAGCGCGCCAAGGGGGAGGAGCTTCGGGAGCGGGCTGGGGCTGCCGATCTCGTGATCACCTCCTATACCTTGGCGCATCTCGATCAGGAGGAATTGTCGCAGATCCACTGGGATGCGCTCTGCCTCGATGAGGCGCAAAATATCAAAAACGCCTACACCAAGCAGCGCATCGCCATCCGCCAACTGGAGGCCAACCACCGCATCGCGTTGACGGGTACGCCGATTGAGAACCGACTGACTGAGCTGTGGTCGATCTATGATTTTCTCAACCCCGGCTTTCTCGGCAGTTTGAAGTCCTTCACCGAGACCTATGTCAACCAGATCGAGCGACATAACGACCCGCAGCTCATCGAACAGGTGCAGAAGCTCATCCGGCCCTTTTTGTTGCGACGGGTGAAAAAAGACCCGGCGATCCAGTTGGATCTCCCTGAGAAAAACGAGATGAAAGTCTACGTCTCCCTGACTGCTGAGCAGGGGGCGCTGTATGAAAATGTGGTACAGGATTTGTTTGAGAAACTCGACACCTTGAGCGGCATGGAGAAAAAAGGACTGATCCTCTCCTCGCTGACGAAGCTCAAACAACTCTGCGACCATCCCGCGCTTTTTCTAAAAGACGCCAGCGGCGGACTGCTCGACGAACGTTCCAACAAGCTCGACCGGCTCTTGGAGATGGTGGAGGAACTGCGCGAGGAGGGCGACCAGTGCTTGATCTTCACCCAATACGTGGAGATGGGGCATCTGTTGCAAAACGTGATCGAGGAGCGCATGGGGGAATCGGTGCTGTTCCTGCATGGAGGCGTGCCCAAAACCAAGCGCGACCAACTCGTGGCGCGTTTTCAAGATCCAGAGGTGGCGCGGCAGGAGCGACCTGGGATCTTCGTGTTGTCGCTGAAGGCGGGGGGCACGGGGTTGAACTTGACGGCGGCCACGCATGTGTTCCATTTTGACCGCTGGTGGAATCCGGCCGTCGAGGATCAGGCGACAGATCGTGCCTTCCGCATCGGGCAGACACGGGATGTGCAGGTCCATAAATTCGTGACGCTCGGGACACTGGAGGAGCGCATCGACGAAATGATCGAGCACAAGCAAGGGCTGAGCCGCCAGATCGTCGGTGGCAACGAACAGTGGATCACCGAGATGTCGACCCAAGAGTTGAAAGACCTGTTCGCACTGCGAACGGAGTGGATCGGGAAGTGAGGGGGAAGGGATGGCTACAACGAAAGCGAGCACAGCGGAACCGAAGCCCAAACGGTCTCGTAAGCAACCTAAACCAGCAGCAGCAGAACCGCTGATCGAGTTGAACCCTGCGTTTCAGAAGCAAGGGATGTCCACCGCTTGGCAACAGTTTTATGCCCAAGTGAAACAAGCGGTCACGGAATAGAAAGGAAGCCTGTCAGGAGCTGACAGGCTTCCTTTTTTTCGAGCGTCTCTGACCAAGAACAAAAACCATCAACACGCTCGTGACTCCGGTCGTCATCGCCGAGCTGGAATGCCTCCTGATCGAGTTAGGTCGGACGATAGAAACTCAACCGAAGATCATAGCGAATCAAAACATGTTCAGTGAACTGTCGATCTATAACGATAACGATATGGCAACGGCAATCACGAAATGGATCGAATTGGTGTATTTTATGAAATTAAAAAAATGTTGACAATTAAAATTATAATGGTAATATAGGGAAATCTGGTAAATTTTATTTAGAAATGGAGGGCTTATCGTGTTGCGAAAACGTAAGATGGCTACCTTGATCATTCTCAGTACAACGATGCTCCTCACCACAAGTTCTGCGAACGCTGTACTCGTAGACTCGGCTGCGTTTTTCTCGGGTAATGGGTTACCTGATTCAATCATTAACAATTGTCCTTACTATGAGGATCAAACAGCGATTGATTGGGGCTATAGTTGGTACGGATCTGAAACACGTTTTCGTTACGATATCATTGAAAACGCTGATATCGATTTTTATAAGGCGACAAGCAAGTCAGAAGCCAGAATTCGAGTCTATGCTTCCGACTATGGTGACCGTGTGGGGTGGTGGGGACACACTGAGCCCCATGCGCAGGATGGATCAAGTCGAACTGAATATGACGCTTGGTACTACGTAGATATTCTCTATAATGACGGAAAAATGGATCGAGAGAACTTCAGCAGTGCAAACCGGTTGTATAACACCTTACACGAATGGGGTCATGCATTGAGCCTTGCTCATCAAACAGACGATGCAATTTCTGTGATGACTCAGGGGCAAGGCACGCTGACTGAGCCCGCATTTCTGGACAAATCCAATCTGGCGTATATGTATTAAAGTCAGAGCGAGGAGAGAGATATGCTAATTAAGAAAGTACTAGTCGCATTGGGTGTGACCATTGCGATAACTGGAGTACTGGTTTTCTCAATCACAGGAAGCGCAGACCCGAACTTGGCGAAGACAAAAGTAGCTTCCTCAGAGGCGAACTATCCTCTTTATAAGGATCTCGAGGAAGTAGAAAAAGCCTCAAGTGTCGTTGTAGTTGCTCGATATCAAGGTGAACGTGAAAATTACGAAGTCAAACCAGCAGGTCTGCCAGGCGTCACGCTGTCCAAGACACAAGTGCATGTGGAACGAGTGATCAAGGGCGACCTTGAAAAAGGAAAAAAGCTGACCGTATATGAAGAAGGTGCGATTGTCAAAGGCACCTATGTCAACACGGAAGGCTATAAGTGGATGGATAAAAAAGGTGAGTATCTGTTGTTCCTACGGAAAATTTCCGATGAGCAAGCCTTTGCAATCGTTGGGATATATCAAGGTAAGTTTGATCTGAGTAACCATTCGAAAAAGCAGGCTGGTGAAACCATCACGCAATTGACTGCGGCCCTGTCTGATCAAGAGGTGGAGTTTCTCGGTGATGCACAGGATTTTGAACGTTTTACGAAGTTGAAGGATCAAGCAGTCAAGAAATATCAGGAATAGCAAAAAGCTCCGGAGCATGCTTCCGGAGCTTTTTTTTATCCAGATAGAGCGCACCCCGAAGCAACGACAGTACCCATAACACACCGATCACGCCAATATCAATTTGAAAAACAGGAGTCGTATTTAGGGACACGAAATTAAATCAGCCAAATCGAAAGGAAGTGACACCGGAGACCTCGAAAAGGGTAGGCTAGGAACGGAATGGAGGTACACGATGAACTTTCTCAAACCTTATATAAAAAAATATGCCAAGCCCTTCAGCGTGGGGGTGCTCTTTCTCACGTTTGAAGCGATTTGTGACCTCATGCAGCCGACGATCATGTCCAAGATCATCGATATCGGCGTGGCGAACCAAGACTTGAACTACGTGTTCAAAATGGGCGGGTTGATGCTGTTGATCACCGCGTTCGGAGCGCTCTCCGCTTCTGTGCGCAACGTGGTGGCCAGCAACGTGTCCCAAAACTTTGGGATGGGCTTGCGTTCCGATCTCTTTCGGAAAATCCAATCTCTCTCCGCACGCAACCTCGACAAATTCGACTCGGCGTCGCTGATCACCCGACTGACCAACGACGTGACCCAAGTCCAAGTGTTCACCAACGGTCTGATGCGGATCTTTGTAAAAGCGCCGTTGCTCTGTCTCGGCGGTCTGATCATGGCGACCCGCTTAAATTCGCAACTGGCTGTGGTGCTCGCCATCGTCGTCCCCATCGTGGCGTTGCTGATTGTCATCAACATGCGAGTTGGGTTCCCTTTTTTCAAAAAAGTCCAAAAAGCCCTCGACCGCGTCAACGGCGTGATGCGGGAGTATCTGTCGGGCGTGCGGGTGGTCAAAGCCTTCAACCGCTTCGATTACGAAGTGAACAAATTCAACGGAGCCAACGAAGAATTCCAAAGCACCTCGATTGCCGCCACGCGTGTCATGGCGGTTTTTAGCCCGGCGATCATGCTGACGGTCAACATCGGGATCGTGGTCGTGCTATGGGTAGGCGGCGTGCGCGTCAGTGAAGGTCACATGCAAGTTGGGCACATCATCGCCTTCACGAATTACATGACGCAGATCCTGTTCTCGCTGATGCTGATCTCGATGGTCTTCAATATGTTTGTACGCGCGCGCGCCTCCGCTGCCCGAATCGGGGAGGTATTTGCCGAGGAGAACCAGATGACGTGGAGCGACCAGCTCCCGGCAACCACCACGCGGGGGAGAATTGACTTCGAGCAGGTCTGCTTCTCCTACGACGGTGAACCCGTGCTGAAAAACATCACGCTCACCTGTCTCCCTGGCGAGACCGTCGGGATCATCGGCTCGACGGGTTCCGGGAAAAGCAGCATGGTCTCCTTGCTTCCACGCTTCTACGACGTGAATTCAGGCTCGATCCAAGTGGATGGGGTGAACATTCAACACCTCGACCCGAAAAAACTCCGCGAGAAGATCGCGATCGTTCCGCAGAAAACCACGCTGTTCACCGGCTCGATTTTGGAAAATATCAAATGGGGCAATGAAAACGCGACCCAAGCGGAGATCGAGCGAGCGGCGCAGATGGCGCAGGCGCATGACTTCATCGCCAACACGCCAGATGGCTACCACACGCGACTCGGACAGGGGGGCGTCAACCTCTCCGGCGGGCAAAAACAGCGCGTGTCGATCGCCCGCGCCTTGGTGCGCAATCCGGAGATCTTGATCTTGGACGACAGCACCAGCGCCGTGGATGTGGCGACAGAAGCTCGCATCAAGGAAGCGCTGAAAACCTACGCCCGAGGTCTCACCTGCCTCTTGATCGCGCAACGCATCACCTCCGTGATCGACGCGGACAAGATCGTGGTCTTGGACCAAGGCGAAATCGTCGGCACGGGGACACATGAAGAGCTGATGAAGACCTGTGACGTCTACCAGCAGATCTTCCAATCCCAAGTCGGAAAAGAGGTGCAAGCGGATGTCTAAATCCAAAGACCAAGCAGCACCGCCGCTCGTGTCGAGTGGCCCCGGACCTCGCGCCGGATTTGGTGGACAGGGTCGCGGCGGACCCGTCGTCAAACCGAAAAACTTCAAAGCCACGCTGCAACGACTCTGGCAGTACTTTGGGAAGGAGCGCAAGATCCTGACCTTGATCTTGCTGTTCATCGTGCTCGATTCGGTGCTGATGCTGTCTGCCCCGTATCTGCTCGGGAAATCGATTGATGCGATGTCGCTGACCCGCGGAACGGTCGATTTTGGCCTGCTGGAGCTGACGGTATTCGCTCTGCTGGTCGCGTATCTGACCGATGCGGTTTTGACGTTTTTACAGGGCTGGCTGATGGCGGGCGTCTCCCAGCGGATCGTGAAAAACCTGCGCAGGGCGCTGTTTGCAAAATTGCAGAAGCTGCCTGTCGCGTTTTTTGATACCCGCACGCACGGAGAATTGATGAGTCGCCTGTCCAACGACATCGACAACGTGAGCAATACGATCTCGCAATCGACGACCCAATTGATGTCCGGCGTGATCGTGATCCTCGGGACGCTGGTGATGATGATCGTGCTGAGCCCGATCCTGACGCTCGCGAGTCTGGTCACGATCCCGCTGGTTTTCCTGCTGACGCGCACGATTGCGCGCAAGACGTCGGTGTTGTTCAAAAACCAGCAGATTCAACTCGGCAAACTCAACGGGCACATCGAGGAGACGATCACCGGTCTGCACGTGGTCAAAGCGTTCAACCATGAGGAAAAAGTGATCGAACAGTTCGATCTCGTGAACAGCAAGCTCAGTGAAATCGGGGTGAAGGCCCAGATCTGGTCGGGATTCCTGATGCCGATCATGAACGTGATCAACAACATCGGGTTCACCGTGGTGGCCGTCGTCGGCGCGATGCTGGCGATCAAAAGCCTCGTCACGATCGGGGTCATCGCCAGTTTTTTGAGCTATTCGCGGCAATTCGTGCGCCCGCTCAACGACCTCGCGAATATCTTCAACGTCTTGCAGTCGGGTGTGGCGGGGGCGGAGCGCGTCTTTGAAATCTTGGATGAGCAGGAGGAGCCGACCGACCCACCGGGTGCGATCGAGTTGACTCAACCCAAAGGCCATGTCGTGTTCGAGGATGTCAGGTTTGGCTATCGACCGGACGTGTCGATTTTTGAAAACGTCAGCTTCGAATCGGAGCAGGGGAGCAGTACAGCGCTGGTCGGCCCGACGGGTGCTGGGAAGACGACGATCGTGAACCTGCTTACGCGGTTCTACGATGTGACCGGCGGCACGATCTATCTCGATGGGCGCGATATCCGGGATTATACGCGGGATAGCCTGCGGAGGAGTTTTGGGATCGTGTTGCAGGATACGTATTTGTTCTCAGGGACGATCAAGGAGAACATCAAGTACGGCAACCCCGAGGCGACAGATGCGGAAGTAGAGGCGGCTGCCGCGATGGCGAATGCGGACGTTTTTATCAAACGCTTGCCCAAGCAGTACGACACGCTGTTGTCGGAGAACGGTAGCAACTTGAGCCAAGGGCAACGACAATTGTTGGCGATCGCCCGCGTGATTCTCGCGAAACCGGCACTACTGATCTTGGATGAAGCGACGAGCAGTATCGATACGCGGACGGAGTTGCACATCCAAGAGGCGCTGTTGCAGATCATGAAGGGGCGCACGAGCTTCATCATCGCGCACCGACTGAACACGATTCGTGACGCGGATACGATTATGGTCGTCGACCAAGGCCAGATCGTCGAGCAGGGCAGTCATGATGACTTGATCGAGTTGCAGGGCAGGTATCACAGCATGTTCGTCAACCAGTTCAAGAACTTGGAGGGCGCGAACGAGTGAAAAAAGACACGGACTCTGAGGAGTCTGTGTCTTTTTTTGGGAACCCTAGTGTTGATCGGTCGATGGTGGACTTGCAGGGCTTGACATGCAACCAAATGGTGTCGTATCATGAATGCGAAACCAAACGGTGTCCTATTATTCAATTGGAGGTTTTACAGTGACTGCACACAACCAAGAAATGCTTCCAGATGTTCGTCATATGCAGGTATTCAACGCACCGATTCAAAAAGTGTGGGACGCGGTCTCCACGCCGGAGGGCATTGCTACGTGGTTTATGCCGACGAGCAATTTTGAGGCGGTTTTGGGCAATGAGTTTACGTTGCAATCTCCGTATGGAGTTTCGCCTTGCAAAGTGCGTGAAATCGACCCGCCGACTCGTCTGGTATTTAATTGGGGCGAGACGTGGATCGTTACATTTGAATTGAAGGAAGTGGAAGGCAAGACGGAATTCACGCTGACCCATGCAGGGTGGATTGCGGGCGTCATGGACAATGGGATGGAGAGTGCTGTGGCTCGCGAACGTATGGATCATGGCTGGCGGACGGGCGTATTGCCGAGACTTGCCGAGTACGTCGAGGCGTAAATGGCGGACTCCGCGCCGAAGCATGATGTTTTTCAGGCGATCGCCGATCCGACACGTCGGGAGTTGTTGAAACTGCTCGTGGACAAAGAGCTGCCGGTGACGGTGATCAGCGGGTATTTTCCGATGACCCGGACAGCGGTTTCCAAGCACCTGCGGATCTTGTCCGAGGCCGGGCTGGTTCGGGAGCAGAAGGTCGGGCGGGAGACGAGGTACAGCCTCCAAGCGGAGCCGCTGCTGGAATTGAAGCACTGGCTCTCTCCCTACGAGCGCTTCTGGGAGAACAAGTTGAATCTCCTGAAACAACTCGTCGAGTCTGATGATGCGGCAGGACCGAGTACGATGGGACCGAGGCGAGTGGAGGAGTAGTTGAGTTCGGGGAGTCCTCTGTGCTAGAATAATCCTACAAGCACTTCGTACACTAAAAAATGACCGCAGGTGCTGGTAACACCTACGGTCGTTTGCACAACTGACACCCTTCAAGGGTGTCGGCTCAATTTTGTGGTGGAAATAGATCGCCTGAGCTACCACAACTCAAGGGGCGATCTATTTCTTTTTGGTTTGAATGTCTATCAGGAAGTTCAGTATTCTCACAACCAGAGCAAGAACTGTGAGGAACAGTCCCACTTGGAGAATGAGCAAGAGAATTTCATGTTTCGACATGGCGTCACCCCCTTTCATGAGGGGATGAGCCGACCGCCCTTGAGGAGCCTATTCAATTGTGTTATCTGTATTCTATCATAGGAGAATCAAGAGAGGAACACCTGTTCTTGAGTTGGAGATCATGATATGAGTCAGGTTGCATGCGAGGCGTTATCGAACACATGATTGAGTTTGCACTCCCTCCTGTGCTAGAATAATCCTACAAGCACTACGTACACTAAAAAATGACCGCAGGTGCTGGTTACACCTACGGTCGTTTGCACAACTGATACCCTTCAAGGGTGTCGGCTCTATTTGGGGAAATAGATCGCCGAGTGGTCAACTCTAGGGGCGATCTATTTCTTTTTGGTTTGAATGTCTACCAAGAAGTTCAGTATTCTCACGACCAGAGCAAGAACTGTAAGGAACAGTCCCACTTGGAGAATGAGCAAGAGAATTTCATGTTTCGACATAGCGTCACCCCCTTTCATGAGGGGATGAGCCGACCGCCCTTGAGGAGCCTATTCAATTGTGTTATCTGTATTCTATCATAGGAGAATCGGGTGAGGAACACCTGTTCTAGAAGTTTGGGATACTAATTTTACTCTCTATCACGACGGAAAGTTATTGGACTATTCCTTACGCACAGTACCTTCTTTAGAGACCCAGTACACCTCGAAAGGTATTGTTTGTTTCAACCACTCTACTCTAGGCAATAGGTTACCATATGTAACGAATCCATCGGGGAAAGCAACAGCTAGATGCACTTTTGGGTTTTCTCCACGGTAGAGCACGAGGTCGAATATAGCTCCAGAAAACCAATGACGGGCTTGTGTGTTGGAGTTTTTTTCAGGGTAGCCCTTCACGCTTACCCAAAGTTCTTGACCAGTCGGTGTGACCGCCACGATGTCAATACCAGGTGCACGCGAAGCTGTGTCTGTTACACGACGGATCGTATAGCCGTTCTGGGTCAGGTAGCTCACTACTTTCTCCTGGACGTTGCCTTCCCAGAACCAAGGTGCTGTTCCGCCTGTTTCACTCGTTATGAAATGTGGTGAAGCTACTCCCTCCAAAGTGGAGGCCTGATCATCATAGTGACGACTTACAAGTTTGGATTTTAGGCAGTGGGTGCAAATCCCTTGTTGACGCAGAATGACAAAGGAGTCAGACAATGAGCGGCAAACTATATAGACTGTTTGTCTTGGAAGAACACCTGATAAGTGTGATAAGCAGTCGTCGCAAATCTCCGCGGTTGTAAGAACTGATAGAATTTTTTGTTTGTTGTTCACAATGTCCCCCCCTAAGAATGCAATGGTAAGTAATATTGTATACTAAGTTACAAGGGATTAGTGTGATTATATTTAAGTGTAGACTACGGGCACCCACCAGTTACTTTGGTGGGTGTTTTTTATCACCACGAACTGAGGAAAACCTCCTTTATATAACATGTCGAAGAATATGTTAAGTAGAATAAACTAATTAACCAATAACTAAAATGCAAAGATTACTTTATAATTATTTTAAATAGTGCCGTTAGGGGGAATATTGTAGATGTTCGGACAAAGCAAGCCAATTGGATTATCGATACCTGCAACGGAAGGGGTGCAATTCGGCAAGCGTGTAGTTTCATTGCAATGTAAGGTTGAGGACATCCTGAAAATCTATGGTTTAGATAAATCTGTACAGCGACAATTGGACAAGGATCGAGTTTCTGGTATAGCTCGTTATATTCAATACGGTCTGGAGGGCAACGACATATATTTCTCACCAATCCTATTTTCTGCACGATGCGTCGGTGAATTCTCAGACGAACAGTCTGCTTATATCATTAACATGTCAGATCAGCTTTTTTTATTGGATGGACAGCATCGAATAAGTGCCTTCGAAGAACTCAAGAGACAGTTACTTGAGGGCATTGATGAAAATCCTGATAATGGCGAGCTACTTGGTAGGCTCATGTCATTTCCCTTATCAGTTCAAATCTACCGAGATCTAAATCAGGATCAGGAGCGGCAATTGTTCACTGATATTAATCGGAACTCATTAAGGGTTCATAAGACTTTAGGAGTGCTTTATCGATCTAATGATTTATATAGCACGATGGTTCGTGAGATCATCGATTCACACCCAACCATCCCATCAAACTTGTTTGAAACAAGAGCAAAATATACTCGTAAGAAGCTAATGACGGCTGCAACTCTTTATGATATGGCCCAGATGCTCAACGAAGGTTTTGTGGATAAGCGTAAAGGGATAAAGAAAGGGAATTACAACAGATATAAAAGCAGGACTGAGGCATTTTTGAGTTCTTTTTTTAGGTATTCTCCTAAAGACGCAAGTGATCGTGAGAAGTATATTGTTTGGCAAGCGAAAACAATCGTTGCAATTGCTAAGTTCGTTTATGAAGTTAGGGAAGAAAACCAAAGTATTAAAGTTGATCATCTGTTTAGGGATGTCGTACATCAAGTCGATTGGACATACCATAATCAGGAATTTCTAAATGTTGCTGCAAAATATAACAAGCAAACCAAACGTTATACATTAGGCTCAACTGCCCGCGTACACAAACTACTTTCAGAATACCTAGTACAAAAATTTAATGAGAGAAGGCTAAGTTAGCATGTCTAATACGAACATACAGGGTTTTGTAGACTCGATCAATAACTCAGATAAAAAGGGGATGATGACTGCGAATATGAGTGTGAAAGAAGTTTTTGAAGTTTATGAATTGGATGATCAGGTGAACCGTGAACTCTCTAAAACACGGATTCCAAGTTTGGTGAAATATATCGAAGGGTGGAAAGATTCAATAGGGATATATTTCCCGGCATTGGTCTTTTCTTATCGTGGAGATTTCCGAAGTAATTTTCAAAATGAACATTCCCAATTGCACTTAGGGATAGACGACAAATTGACTGTATTGGACGGTCAACATCGCATTCATGCCATGGTGAAGTATTATTCAGGGGAACAGGATGAAAAACTTAGAGAAGAGTTTTTGCAAAATCATTTGACGGTTCAGATTTACATAGGGCTTACCATTGATGAAGAAAAAACATTGTTCTCTGACATAAACTCTCATGCGAAACGAGTACATGCATCATTGATCACACAGTATGATTCTAGAGACCCAATCAATGTCCTAGTACGCCATCTGTACAACGGGTCACCTGCTTTACAAAAAGCAGGTATTGAAATGAACAAAAAATTAGTGTTGCGCCCTAACAATACATACTTTTGCCATGTAACCAGATTAAAACAGATCGTGACCTACCTACTATTTAATAAACGAACGTTGCAAAAGAAAGAAGAGAAGTATTTGGAGTGTAAGCATGATAAGGTACTTAGCTTTTTAGTTCAGTTGTTTGATGTTTTCTTTCGCATTCTCCCAGAAACCCCAGGTGATGTGAATCACTACGTTTTAGGGCACGAAGCCATCCAATCTGCAATTGCCCAATTCTTGTTCAAAAAAATAATTGTTTTAGAAGATGGGCAGGTTGGATGGAAACGTAATTGGGAACGAGAAGTCTTATCTTTGCAGTCGGTGGACTGGTGTATTGAAAATCCAGACTGGGAGCGTTGGATGGTTGTAAGTAATGCGTTAAACGGAAGGGAACATAAGGAATTTCCTTATCCCCACATTCGAGGTCTTCTTGAATACATTGAATCAAAAGCTAGTCTCAGAACACAAAATAGACAATACTAGTGCTTTATGCGGTTTATTCAATGGAAAGATAGTTTGGTAATTACATACATTGAGTTTGAGTTCGAACTCCCTAATGTGCTAGAATCATTTGGATTGCGCTACCATGAGACAAATCCATCTGAGGTGCCTACCTATGACAAAAGTCGGCTTGGTCATGAGAAAGATCCAATTCACAGAGGCTCAGGGTCCCCGAGTCTTTGCCGATCGATTGCAACAAATCTCCCGTGAGTTAGGTGTGGAGATCGTGTTCATCTCGCCAGAACGCCATGTCAGCGGGTATGATTGGCTACCCGGCTATGAGCATGAAAAAGGCGATCTCGTCAACTATGACATCGTCCTCGACCAGATCTATAAGGAAAATATCGACCATGTCATCTATACAGTTTCTGGTTTCACGTATCTCAAAATGTTCCTCAAAAACAGCGTGCTGTTCCCACATAGCTTCCCCGACCCTGCACTGACCGGGTATGAGATGATGAAACCGTTCTATCAAATGGTCGACAAAGCCGTCGTCCAAACCGAGTTCCTCAAGCGCGAACTCAACCGCAACTTTGGCGTCACCGATGTTCGCGTGATCCCGATCGGTTTCAATGAAGGACTCGCAGAGCGGCACTTCGATCCTGCTCGTGTCGTCGAGAACCGCGTGCTGTGGATCGGGCGAGATGAGGAGAACCGCCGTCCTGATCTCGTGTTGGAGTATGCGCGGCAGAATCCGGACAAGGAAGTCTTTATGGTCTTCGGCGGGAAGCGCTATGAGGAGAGCATGAAGAAGTACGACATCCCGCACAATGTGCAGTTGAAATTCGCGTTGACGCAGGATGAGATTTTTGCCCTGATGAACTCGGCTAAGGTCTATTGGAGCTGTTCGAAGTTCGACACCTACGGCATGCCACTCACCGAAGCCTTGGCGATGGGCAAGATTGTCGTGAAGCCGGAGCATCCCTGTTATGACCACATCTCCTCCAGACACTCCTTCTCCGGCAACGAGCGGAATTGGTTTGAATTGGTCAACATGGCCGTCGCCTCCCCGCACCGTGTTTCGGCAGAGAACCGCGACTATGCATTTGAGATGTTTTCCAGCCATGTGATGAAACAAGGCTACCGGGCTTTTTATGAAGACTGGTTGCGGTAAAAGAGACCTCGCCCGCTTGGGCAGAGGTCTTTTTTTTCATCCCGTAACCATCAAGACACAACTCCGCCAATTTATTCAAATCGAATTCAAAGAGAGATCTTGCATAATGAAGTTGTAAAGAACAACCACCCCCTAAACGAGAGGATGACGGTACATGAAAAAGTACACGAAATATGCAGTCGCGTTGGCAACGGTAGTAGCACTCGGAGGTTCGGCAACCTTCGCAATGGCAGCGACGACCGACAAGTCGGCAACGACCACTACGCAAGGCACTCAACAAAACCAACAAGGCAAGGGCAAAGGCCACGGCGGCCCGCAACAAAAAGAGATGGTACAACAAAACACCGAGCTCCAGGCGCTCCTGAAACTCACCGCTGACGAACTGACCACGCAACTGAAAGCAGGCAAGTCGCTGGCTGACATCGCAACAGCACAAGGCGTCGACAAGCAACAAGTGATCGACCTGCTCGTCAAGCAAGACGCAGCTCGAATCGACCAAGATGTGAAGGACGGCAAGCTGACCGCCGACAAAGCAACGGAGATGAAGGCGAACAGCACGCAGCGCGCAACCGACCGGGTCGATGGCAAGGGCGGCTTCGGCGGCGGTCCGGGTGGAGACAAAGGCTTCCACGGTGGGGGTCACGGGTTCGATGTCGCGCAGAATACCGAACTCACCAGCCTCCTGAAACTCACTGCTGACGAACTGACCACGCAACTGAAAGCAGGCAAGTCGCTGGCTGACATCGCAGCCGCGCAAAGCGTTGACAAGCAACAAGTCATCGACCTGCTCGTGAAGCTAGAAGCGGCACACTTCGACCAAGAAGTGACGGATGGCAAAATGACCGCCGAACAAGCGGCGGCGTGCAAAGCCAACAGTGTTCAGCATGTGACCGATCAAGTGGATGGCAAGGGCGGCTTCGGCGGCGGTCCGGGTGCTCCGGGCGGCGAGCGCGGTGGGCGTGGAGGTCACGGATTCGGTGAGTTCGATCAAGCGACCGCAGACTTCTTGAAAGTGACCCAAGACGAGCTGAAAACGCAACTGCAAGCGGGCAAGTCCCTGCTCGAGATCGCAACGGCTCACAGCGTGACCAAGGAACAACTGACCAGCTTCCTCGTGGACAAACAAACCAAGCAACTGGACCAAGACCTGAAGGATCAAAAGATCACGCAAGCGCAATATGATGAGATGAAGACCCACATCGCTGATATGGTCGAGCACATGCTCGCTGGCAAACCGGCGAAGGGCGACCGTGGCCCGCGCGGCCAGAAGCAAGGCCAAGCACAAGATCAAACCCAACAACCGGCCCAACAACCGACAACCCAGCAATAGAAACTGGTAAGCCAAGCACCAGCCTAGCATCACCGTCCGATCTACCAGCCCCCCTACCTACACATAAAAAAGACAGGCAGCCACTGCCTGTCTTTTTGCGTGCTTGATTTGCTTGAACCCACCAAACCGCTAAGCTACAAGTAAGAGAAATGAACGAACAGTCTAGGGGGAACCTCCGATGGAATGGCAAGAAGCCTTGATGGAGCATCGGGATCTTGCTCTCGTATTACCGTATTTGTACTTGTAGCGGTTGTCTTGATCTGGAGAGACAGAGCTTCGTAAAAAAAGGGAGCCTTGGTGGCTCTCTTTTTTTGTTGCGGTCTCAAATTGGTTTCTAATCTTTCTGAGCTATACTAAGAGCACAAAGGAGTTGGCGCATATGAAAAAGCTCGTCAACACGGTGATCATCGCCGTCTGGGTCGTCGTCGTAGCCGGAGCCGGGTATCTGGCCGTCACGATCCAACCGCAACCGGATCAACATGGTCCTGGGCCGATGCACGATCGACCCCCCGCGAACAATTAAGGAAAGGAGGCGAACACCTTGAAATCAACAACTACACCCACACAGCTTCAAAAACAACCGTTGGTACTCCGCATCCTCCGGGCCCGTGCCCTTTATCTGATTCTTGCACTTATCTTCTTGACGTTCGGGTTGTGGTTCAACCCGTCGCAACTCACGGCGATGTGGTCGACTGACCGGATGGCCAAAGGCTTCTGGGATAACTTCGGCATCGTCTCGACGGTGGCGGGTGGGTTCTCGCTGATCCTCTACTTGTTCCGGCTGGTCTGGACCCGGTACAAACAAGGAGCCGCGCCTTCGACCAACCTCGTGGAAATTGGCCTGCATCTGTTGAAGTGGCTTCGGGCGCAGCATGTGTTTTTTGGTTGGTTGATGTTTGGTCTGGCGATGCTGCATTCGCTTTACTTCGTGGTCTTCCCCAAGGGAACATCGCTCAACATCTACACCGGACTGATCGCGACTGCCGTGATGTTTTTCCTCGTCGGCTTGGGGATCATGTATCAATACAAGACCGTCTCCGCCACCAAATCAGCCCGCAAGTGGCACCTGTACATCGGCCTCGCCTTTGCCGTGGCGGTTACGTTGCATATCTTGCTGTAGGAAAAACGTGGATCGCGCAGGAAAAAATGCGAAGGGCCGGGAGTTGGTCGAGAAGTTTTGAATCGAAGCGTATTCGATTGCGATACAGTCCAGCGACCGTCCTTTTTAGCGTGCGGAGGTATTTGAAGGCGTATTCTGATGGCTTGGTACTGTCTATCAGATCTCAATAATTCGATCGCTTTCAAGACACCTAGATAACTCCTGCATATTTGCGAAGGGGCTGCTGGAGACAATCTTGCTAAGGCTCTGCATGCCTAAACCGATCAGTTCACGATCACCTTCGAGGAGCCCTTTGTCGATGATTTCAAAAGATTTGTTGACCGCCGATTGACGTTCATCAAAAACGCGTTGGAAGATTGTGTGGTAGAGATCGTATTTGTTTTCGATCTCAGTTAAAAGAATTTCCTTCTGTGCTTCGATTGCAGCCATTTCTCGTGTAGTAATCAGAGACTCGCGATACGCATCCGAAAGCTTCCCAAAGAAGTCTAGAACATCGGGAGTTGGCATGATATGCTGGACGGTTTGCAATTTTGAGAGCCCTTTGGTGAGTTTGTTTTTATTGAAAAAAGATAACATTCGGGTGTCCTCCAATCTATTCAAAAACCTTGGTGTCAATTAGAGTGGCAAATTCATTTGCAATACTGCCTATGTAGGCGATATTTTGAAGATCCTGATTTGAGAAGTAGTTCCTTCGGAGGAGTCGTTTTCTCAGTGTTTTTGCTAACTTGGAGAAGAGTGGAATCGGGTAGACCTGTTTATATATCACAGCCAATTCGTGTGTAAAGGCCTCTTCAGCTTTTTTGATGGAAACAATGAGTTCCTGACTTCGCATCTCAATGACTTCTAATTTGAGAATATTGTCATTTAGTTGCTCGTTGATCTGCACTACTTGTAACATATTTTCCTCGATCTCTTTTATCTGTTTGTTGGCTTTGAGGTGACTGAATACACCTGCCAAGGCCAACGCTGGAAGAACAACTATACCCCCGAGAACAGCAGTTCCTGCCATCATGCCCCCGCCGCCAGCGGCGAGTGCACCACCACCAAACCACGCCAGCGTTGCATTGGTTGCTGCTGCGCCAGACAAGCCAGCGATGGCCGAACCGGTTGATGCGGTCCCAATACTGGAGACTAGTGCCCATGCACCTAGCGCAGTTCCTACTCCTGCAGACACACCCTTTGTGAGATTGATTGCTGCATCAGCTGCTGTAATGGTTTCTCCAATTCTCTCAAAGTGAACATCTTCTACATCGTTGCCGACTTTATGATCGGGCAATTCTCGGTCCTTAGTTTTTAGATTCTGGGAAATCTTATTGATTTCTTTTAGTGATTCTACGGCGGACAATTTGACTTTAATGACTTGTTCCAGAACAGAGTTGACGCTCGCTCTTTTCGATTCCGTTTTCATAAATAACTGTTCGTACTCGAATTGGAGGTCTTCAAATTCATGTAGCTTTTTTTCGATTCGGCCGGAAGCTCCGAACGTTACGATATTACGAAGCAAACTCATGTTGTAGTCACCACACCCTGTGTCGTTTGATAAAAAAGTTGACGGGAAAATACCATTATCTGAAGTGGCTAATTTGTGCTGCATTTCACTACGTTTCTCAACGTATCAACGGAAGTGCTTAGGTCTGAGCGCCGGGAATTTCTGTCAATTGGTGAGCTGTCTACTTGAAAGAGTCGTTATCAACTCGGATCATCACGTCCGTCACCAATCTGATGGATTCATTCGATAGTTTTGTAATTTTTTTGTACCACCTTCTTTCCAATTATACCTTTCTACACATGAGTAAAATCCACCTGCAAATGAGTTTAATTAATGAAAATGTGAGATTATCTCATGATGCATATGTATTTGCTCAGAAAGCAGCTCAGTCGAACTGAGACATTGCATATGTAATTTGAATGTAAGCGTTTTTTAGATCAGGTAAATGTAAGTTGGTTGATGTGATATTTTTCATCTAAATAAAGAGGCGATGAGCGAACAAAGTAGAATTATATGTAACAGAGGTAGTTAACCTTGATATTTCGTCATATTTCGCTATTTGCTAGTAGTTTATTCCATATGATAGAGTAAACCTCATTACTCCGTTACATAATGTCACCGCTGGAGGGTCGTCCATGGATACTAGCTCTGCTCCACAGGTCGGAAGTAAGCAGCACAGTTTCGTCTCAGCAGACAGCACGATATACAAGTGGTTTGAACGACAAGAGACAGCTATGACTCTTGAAGAAGAAGAGATCATCGATCTTCGCCAGGCGATTGAAAACATGTCTGACGAAGCAATTCAAAATGATGTATCTGGGAATGGCATGAAAATGGGGGTTCCTGTTCAGTTATCACGCGATCGTCTGGATGCGTTCCTCGAAGTTGTACTTAATGTCATTAAATTCAAGAAAATCAGACTTACATCTCATGCTTTAGATCGACTTCAAGACGACCTCGTGAATGGAGCAGAACACCCTAATTTTAGAGGTTGGCTTTCTGAAGAAGATGTACACCACTGTGTGTGCACAATCAATCGGGTAGACGGAGTAAGGTTAACTGTCAACAAAGCAACAATTAACAGCGCCGAGGTTCATTTCAATCAAAGTCTCGCGCTTGAAGTTCGCGGTCAACGTCCCGATGGAATAGAGGGGACGCTGGCGCTAGCTATTATAGAATCAAACAGAATTCGAATCATCACGTTGTTGTGATTTTTGACGGTTGGTTATAAACTTGTCGAAAAACGATAAATATGATAGAACAGCAAAGTACCTTAGGAGGAATGGATCATGATGGTGATGGATAGCAGAGATTCCACGAACAAGACTTGTATCTGCGCTTGTGGCGGAGTTATGCTTTATAAGGTGGGTACGATTACTCGTACGATCCGCAACACCGAGATCCGTATCCACAAGGTGCCTCACTTTGACTGTACTTCATGTGGAGAGTTAGAGTTTGATCTGGACACAAAGATCCCTACATTGACTGTTTATGCTTATCAAGCAGAGATTTCTGAGGCGGTCTGGAGTGAAGATCTCTTGGAGGACATGAAACAAGGAAACCCTTGGCTGCCTCGATAAACGAATTCAAAAAACCGAGAGAGGATGGACTCGCGCCCTCTATCTTTTTTGTCAAAAAAGATAGATACAATAGCCTAGCGTTGTCAGTGAGTATTACAATGATCTGTTTGTTCCCAAGTTGAAACTTAAGAGAGGCTGAAGATGATATCTTCGCCTCTCTTTTGTTGTGATTTTGATGAGCCGATCCCGTGCAGCAAGACCCGTTTATGAATCAACCCGAATTTTCATCCTGATTCCGATTGTCTCGAATAGGGAATCGTAGAAACAGTCCTGCATGGCCCGACGGTTGTTGGGGATGAGTAGGGTGCCAGACAGAACCCTTTTTTCCATTAGGTAAGCTCCATCACTTTCTTTTGACAAGGCGCTTTATAAAATGAAGCCTAAGCAGTCTGAATGAAAAGATGAACTGGAGGAACGACTACTCATGAATGAAAAGTACATACCGCTATTCGAGCGTTTCGCCCTGCGCTCGGGTGTTGAACTCAAAAACCGCATCGTCATGGCCCCGATGACCCATTTCTCTTCGAACCAAGACGGCACCGTCTCTGATGTGGAATTGGAATACTACCAACGCCGTTCGAACGGGGTCGGCCTCGTGATCACCGCTTGCACCTATGCAACCCCCAGCGGCAAAGGATTCCCCGGGGAATTCTCCGCCGAATCGGATGACATGATCCCCGGCTTGAAACGCCTCGCGAGCGCGATCCAATCGCGTGGGGCCAAAGCGGTGCTGCAAGTCTTCCACGGTGGAAGCCAGTGCCCGCCAGATTGTGTACCGAACGGCGAGACGGTCAGTGCAAGCGCTGTCGCTCCTGCGGCGGAGGGTGCTCCAACCCCACGCCCGTTGACCGATGCGGAAATTCTGGAGATCATCCGCGACTTTGGCGAAGCGACCCGCCGGGCGATCGAAGCTGGGTTTGACGGTGTCGAAATCCACGGAGCGAACGGCTACCTGCTCCAACAGTGCTTCTCCGCGCACACCAACCGTCGCGAAGATCGTTGGGGCGGCAGTCTGTCCAACCGCATGGCGTTCCCGCTGGCTGTGGTCGACGAAGTGCAAAAGGTCGTCGCCGCACATGCGAAAACGCCGTTCGTCGTCGGCTACCGCTTCTCCCCGGAGGAGCCGGAAACCCAAGGCATCACGATGGAAGATACGCTGGTGCTCGTCGACGCGCTCGCTGACAAGTCGCTCGATTATCTCCACGTCTCGCTGATGGACTTCTGGTCGGCCCCGCGCCGTGGTGTGGAGGAGGATTCCCGCACGCGTCTGGACTGGATTCAGGAGAAAGTAGGCGACCGCGTCCCCGTGATGGGCGTCGGATCGATTCAAACCGCAGACGATGCGCTGCGTGCGATCCAAACCGGTGTTCCGCTGATCGCCATCGGTCGCGAACTGATCATGGAACCGGACTGGGTGGAGAAAATCGTCGAAGGTCGCGAGTCGGAGATCAAGACGCAACTTTCCAAGCAAGAGCAGGAGCGTCTCGTGATTCCCGACCTGCTCTGGCAAGCGATCCTCAACTCGCCGGGCTGGTTCAAGGTCGCGGACTGATCGTCTGAGGAGAAAAAGAGAGAGTGCCGCGACGGCACTCTCTCTTTTTTTGCCTACAAAAAGCGGTCGAACCAGTCAAAAATTTCACGGTCGCGATCGGGCGCAACTTCCATCAGGTGATGGTCCGCCTCGGGGTAGCAGATGAACTTGTGCGTGTAGCCTCGCTCTTGTAGCGCGGCCGCTAACAACTCCGACTCTGCGGGATCGACGCGTCGATCGAGAGCGCCGACCTGTAGCAGCAGCGGTACTCGCAACTGCTCGGGCCAGCAGAGGGCGGAACGCTCGCGATAGTCGGTCGGGTTCTGCTCAGGGTCTCCGAAAAGGTCGTGGTAGAGATGCGCAATCGCCGGAGGGAGCGGTCGGCGGAACAGGTCGCTCGGAGCGCTCGTGGTGGCGGCGGCTCGGAGAGGCAGGCCGTGCCGGATGCAGAGATACGTCATCATGCCACCGCGCGAATGTCCAAACATCACCATGCGCGAAGCATCTGCCTGTGGCAAGGACTCGGCTAGCCAGGCGAGGGCAAATAGGTCTTTGAGATCAGCGCCGCCGTATTCATCCTGCCCTTCGCCACCGTCATTGCCACGGTATTGCGAGGCGAGCACCACATAGCCACGGGCGGCATAGCTGGCGAGGCGGGCGAGTGTTTCTTCCTTGATCTTGCTGAACGACCGGAATCCGCCGCGGTTGTAGATCAGGACGGGGAACTGTCGGGGTTCGGTCGAGGTCGGCGTGGCGATAAATCCAACGACTTGCAGGCCGTCGACCCGATAGCGGATGCGCTCGATCCGGACTTGCTCGCGATACGCAGGGGGGACGGTAAGCAGTTGTCGAGAAACGATCGTACCATCGTCGGGCAATCGTAGCATACCTAGCTCCTTTACTGTTGTAAATTTGCACTACAACATTTATAATAGATGCAATTTATTTTTTCGACAATCTGTGAAGGGAAAGTGTCGAACTCAATCGAATAATATGTATCAGTCACCTTTCAAAGGTGAATTGGAAAAATTGAATTAACTAATAATAGAGGTGTTCATGTGGGGAAATTATCGATCAAGTGGAAGTTGATCTTGCCGAGTTTATTGGTGATGACCTTGGTTGTCGCATGCATCGCGTTCCTGATCTACAAGGAGACGGAGAAAAGCCTAGAGCGGCAAGGTCTAGCCTTGACGGAAACGGTGCGCATGGGCATGGAAAATGCGATCGTCGCACGCGCCACGACGGAGCAAGTGTTGGAAAAGGAAATGATCGGGCAAGCGTCGATGTTGTCGCTGCTCGCTGCCAAGGGCACCACGTATGAGGAACTCGCGGCGTTGTCGAAGCGCTCCGGGATCGATGAATTCTGGATCACCGATGAGAAAGGCTACACCAAGCTGACGAACATGGCGCCCAAGGTTGATTTCAATTTTGGCGCGGATGCCAACTCGCAGGCGTATGCGTTCATGGATCTGGTCACCCAAAAGCGTGATGTCGTCACACAACCGGCGCAGGTCCGCACGCTCGACAACAAGATGTTCAAGTTCGTCGGCGTCACAGGTTGGAACAAGCCTGGCATCGTCCAAATCGGTCGCGATGGCAAGCAGTTGGCCGAACTGGAAAACAAAGTCGGGGCGAAACCGTTGATTGCCCAGATGAAAACGCATCTGAGCGACGAGGTGTTGCTCGCCGCCGTGCTGGAGCAGGACGGCAAGGCGATGGTCGCGACCGATGACAAGTTCAAAGCGTTGCCACTTGATTTGAAAGCTTCCTATCAAGCGGCCATCCAGAGCAAGCAAACGGTCACGCTCGGTGGCGATCTGAACGGAACGCCCGTCACCTACTACTTCACAGCCCTCACCAACGGGCAAGGGATGGTGCTGGCGCTCTCCACAGAAATTCTCACCAAACTGCGCAACATCACGATCATCGCGGCGGGGGTGGGGATTCTGATCATCACCGTGGTGACGATGCTCGTCATGGCCGCGATGTTCAAGCGCCTCAAGGAACTTCAGGACTCGCTGCAATCGATCTCTAGGGGCGATGGTGACCTGACGAGTCGCTTGCCGATCACCACGCAGGATGAATTCGGTCAGTTGGCGATGGCGGCGAACCAGATGCTGGAGCGTCTGCAAGAGACGATCTCCGATGTGGGTCGAGCTGTCGAAGGCTTCCACGGGGCTTCTGCACAACTGCGCGCCACCACGCAAGGGGTGCGGGATGCGTCCCACCAGATCGCCGAAGACGCGCAGATCGTCTCGCACGAAGCGCAAGAGTCTGACAGAGAGCTCGCCTCGATGGGCACGCAGATCGACACCATCGCGCACAAAGTCGATGACATCGCCGCCTCTGCCGAAGTCACGGCAGGCACGACGAAGCGCGCGGAAGAACTGGTCGAGGAAGGCCGTCAGACGATCTCCTCCGCGCAGCAGAAGCTGGAAGTGGTCAAACTCAACACCCTGTCGAACAACCAAGTGATCGATCAACTGGCGACCAAGTCCGATCAAGTGGAAGGCATTCTCGGCATCATCTCGCAGATTGCCACACAGACGAACTTGCTCGCTCTGAACGCTGCGATCGAAGCGGCACGAGCGGGTGAGTTGGGGCGCGGGTTCGCCGTGGTTGCCGATGAAGTTCGCAAACTCGCGGAACATGCGATGAACTCGACGAATGACATCACCGTGATTGTAGAGGATATCAAGCAGGAAATCCAACACATCGTGAAAAATCGGGACAAAAACAACCGGGACTTCGAAGTCGGCATGGAGGCTTTTGATACGGTGCAGCGCGTGTTTGACGACATCACCATCGCGTCACAAGAGATGGTGAACCATGTCGGAGCGATCACCAATGACAACCAAGACTTGGCTTCGCAGTGGGAGCACATCGTCTCGGGCACGCAGCGCGTCCAAGAAGCCTCGCGCCGCACCGTGGGCAATTCGGAGAACATCGCCGCTGTCGTCGAGGAACAGACGGCCGCATTTGACGAGATCGCCACCTCGGCGGAAGTGCTCGCGGAGACAGCAGAGCGACTGAAAGGCTCGATTGCCGGGTATCGCGTGTAAAAAAAGCGACCTTGCCACGTCTGCTCGTGGCGAGGTCGCTTTTTCGTTATCGATCCGCTCACCAAACGGATGGACTACCTGCAAAAGTGTTGGCATACGATCAAGTTACTGGTAGGATAATCCTAACGAAATTTGATAGGGGTCGAATCTCTTGAAGATAGGACTTGTGCGGCACTTCAAAGTCACGCGGGGGTTTCCAAAGGAGAAGCTGCTCAGCGCGCGCGAACTTGACCGCTGGCTCGACGAGTACGACCTGTCAGACGTGGAGATCGCGCCCGTCGACTTGGGCGATACGCAGTGGAAGCGTTGTTATGTCAGTCCCTTGTCCCGCGCTCGCACAACAGCGGAGACGATCTATAGCGGCGAACTCATCGAACTCGAAGGGTTGCGCGAGGTGCGCCCCGACCCGATTTTGCAAAGTGACGTCCGCTTGCCGTTCCTCGTCTGGCCGATCCTGTTGCGACTGGCGTGGTTCATCAACCACAATTCTCAGACCGAGGGCCAGGCCGATGTGGAGAAGCGGGCCTCCGATGTCCTCGACGAGATCCTCGCACGAGACGAACAGGAGGTGCTCATCGTGTCACATGGTGGGATCATGATGTTTCTGCGCAAGGAACTGCTGCGCCGTGGGTTCAGCGGGCCGAAGTTCGGATACGCGGAGAACGGCACGCTCTATACCTTTGAAAAAAAGCCCTGACAACAACGGTTGTCAGGGCTTTTTGCTGTCGTTACGGTTTCACGGTGTACGCCACGCCCTCGATCCACTTCTGCCCGAGGAAGTCGCGACCGCGGATCGTGACTTCCCGGTTGCGGACTTCGACGATCAGACCTTCGCTGTCCGGGCGCGTGTTGCGGTCCGGATTGTAGGGCCGACCGGCGGAGGAGTCGTTGACCATCAGAAAGGAATCCCGGACAAACGTCGTCGGGCGGTCGAGGTTGATATGCGTGTGCCCGGAGAAGAGGATCAGGTTTGGGTGTGCAGCCAAGAGTTTTTTCAGCGCTTCGTGCTGGATCACCGTGCGGTTCCAGCCGGCGCGCGCGGTGCCGGAGACGGTGTACGGCAACGGCTGGTGCAGAAACACAAAGGCAGGCTTGTCCGTAGGAAGCCCCTGCAATTTCTCCTTCAACCAAGCTAGTTGGGTGTCTGACAGGTAGGCATCATCGTTGTAGGACATGTCGCTCATTCGCGATTTCTCCGAGCCGAGGAACAGGAAGTGGTAGTCCTTGATCACTTTTTCCGTATAGACCTGCTGGCGTCCGGCGAAATCGAGGAAGCGCTGGAGCGCTTTTTCATCGGTGTCACCGTTGGGGAACGTGTCCTTGTTCATCGTGTTGCTTTTGTCATAGAAGGCGGCGTAGAACTCATGGTTGCCAATCGTCACTTCGGTCGGCGGGTGTGGCGTGCTGGAGAGCAGGTTGCGCAGGGCGCTGTAATCCTCCGGGGCTCCGTTGCTCAGGTCGCCGTTGATCACCAACAGGTCGCTCGCGGGTGCGGCTCGGTTGATGTCCTCCAGCACATGGGTAAACTTGCTCTGCGTTCCGCCATCGGACGTACTGATATGGATATCGCTGATCACTTCGAAGGTCAGCAGATCTGGGTTGGAATTGGGGGTCGTGACTTGTTGCGCGACCGGCTGTGGGTTCGGGTCCTTTTTCAGGTTCCAAACCAGTATCGCGATCGGCAATACAAGCAAGAGGGCAAGCAGCAGGCGTTGGATGCGCATCGAATTTTCACCTCATTCTGATTATACCACGGCAGCCTTCCCAACGAACGACCACGGCGCTTGACGAGACAAACTGCTCAGTGATATAGTTCACCTATCGAACTGTTTCACGATCGAACAACCTGTAGAGGAGGGAGACACATGGAGAAGCAACTGCTGAAGCAGATGATCGACCGGTTTGAAACTTCGACCTTCACCGTCAATCGCATCCTGCACGCCTGTATCCGAGAGTTGATGCCGGAGAACTTGACTGCTGATCAGCATTCCATCCTTCGATATATCCGGGAACGCGGACTGTGTACATCGTCTGAGCTGGCGGACTTTTTTTTCGTCGGCAAAAGTTCCATCACGGCCATTGTGAAACGCTTAGCAGACAAGAACTTGATCCAGCGCATCTTGGATGACAAGGATCGTCGTGTCATCTACTTGTCGTTGACCGCAGAGGGTGCAGAACTCGTGGAGACGATGCAAGAGAAGATCGCCGAACTGCTGACCAAGTTCATCAATCACTTCGACGAGCAGGAAGCCCACACGTTCATCGAGACGTATGAGAAACTGGCGCGCATCCTGATCGAAGAAGAGGGGGGTAAGGGACGAGAATGAAGACAATCATCAAAACGAAATGGCTCTGGCTGCTGCTGTGGCTGGTCGCAGCGGTCGGCTTGGCTCTGGTCGCTCCGAACATGGAGGCGCTCGTGCGCGACAAGGGTCAGATCCGCGTGCCAGACGGTTATTCGTCCTCGAAGGCAGCCGAGCTGGTCTCCGAGATGACGCAAGACCAACCCAAGGATGCCAATGAGGAAGCGGTCGTGCTGGTGTTCCACAACGACAACGGACTCAGCTCTAGCGATCTGGAGGAAGCCAAACACGGCTACCAAGAACTACATGACAACCAAGACAAGTACGGCATCACGTCGGTGATCTCGCACTTCGAGACGAAAGACTTGGAAAAGCAGATGGTCGCAAAGGACGGCAAGACCCTGCTGATGCTCGTCAACATCTCGATGGCAGATCGCACGCCCGCCGAAGCGAGCGACACGCTGTACAAGGCGATCTCCGATGTGAAACTTACGCACTACTACACGGGCAATATGATGATCAACGAAGATGTGGTGCAGAGCTCGCAAGAAGGGTTGAAAAAAACGGAATGGATCACGGTGGTGTTCATCCTCTCGATCCTGTTCGTGGTGTTCCGCTCGTTGGTGGCTCCGTTCATTCCGCTGCTGACGGTCGGGATCAGTTACGTCGTCGCACAGTCGATCGTCGCGTTTCTGGTCGACAAGTTCGGATTCCCGCTCTCGAACTTTACGCAGATCTTCATGGTCGCGATCATGTTCGGGATCGGGACCGACTATTGCATTCTGTTGATCTCCCGGTTCAAGGAAGAGTTGGCGCACGGTCATGACCGCATCACGGCGATTCTCAACACCTACCGCACGGCGGGCAAGACGGTGTTTTTCTCCGGCTTGGCGGTGTTGGTTGGATTTGCCTCGATCGGGTTCTCGACATTTTCGCTGTACCGCTCGGCGGTGGCCGTTGCCGTTGGGGTGGCTGTGTTGCTGCTCGCCTTGATCACGCTGGTGCCGTTCTTCATGGCGGCGCTTGGCAACGTGATTTTCTGGCCATCCAAAGGCTCGCTTGAACACAAAGAAAACCGACTCTGGGGCATCGTCGGCAACTTCTCGCTGACTCGCCCGCTGTGGGCGCTGGTCATCCTCGCGGTGATCATCGTCCCGTTCCTGAGCGCGTACCAAGGCGCAACGTCCTTCAACTCGATGGATGAGATCGGGGACAGATACAACTCCGTCAAAGCGTTTAACCAGATCGCGGAATCATTTGGCCCCGGCGAATCGATGCCTTCGAAAGTGGTCGTGAAAGTCGACAAGCCGCTGGATTCCTCCGCAGGTCTCGCCACGGTGGAGCAAGTTACCCGCGAACTGCTGAAAGTCGAGGGTGTCAAATCGGTGCGCAGTGCAACGCGCCCGGCAGGTGACACGATCGAGGATCTCACCGTCTCCAAGCAAGTGAACACGCTGGGGGATGGTCTCGGTCAAGGGGAGGACGCGCTCGGACAGATCGGCAAAGGCTTGAACGATGCCAGCAAGGGTCTGACGGAGAGCGCACCGAAGCTCAACCAAGCGGTGGACGGTGCCGGAAAACTGATCGACGGGACGATCGCGCTGAAGTCGGGCGTCGTGCAACTCGGTGCCGGTCTGAAACAGATCGAGAAAGGTCTGCGTGACGGTTCCGTCGGAGCTGCCGATCTCAGCAAGGGGCTGAAGCAGGCGAAGGACAGTGCCGATCAATTGGCAGCCGCGTCGCAGGAGCTGCTGCGCCACTACCAAGAGATGGGCAAGGGGCTCGGTGACCTGACGCAAGCCTATCAGGACGTATCCGCCAAAACTTCGGGTCTGGCAGAAGGTCTCTCTACTGTAGGAAAAGGTCTGACAGGTCTCGCGCAGAAGTACCCAGAACTGCAAAACGACCCTGACTTCAAATCGACCGTCGGTGCAGTCACGGCGTTGCAGACGGGTGCCACCCAACTGGGTGACGGCTTGAAGCAACTGAACGCCCAACTGGATCAGGTCGCCAAAGGTCTGGGTCAAGCGAACGGCGGGTTGGCCCAAGCGCAAGCCGGTCAAGTCCAATTGGCCGCTGGGCTGAGCGCACTGGCGCAAGGTCTTGACCAACTGCAAGCGGGCATCACGCAAGCGGCCAACGGGCAAGGTCAGATCGTATCGAAACTCCCGGCTGTCACGAGCGGGTTCGACAACGTCTCCTCCGGGCAAAAAGAACTGCAAAACGGCTTTGCACAACTCAATGGTCAATTGGGTCAACTGACCGACGGTCTGAACAAGAGCACCGACGGTCTGTCGAAAGTCTCAGGCGGTCTGCAAAGTGCCAACGACTACCTGAACAAACTCTCGACCGCACCCGACAAGCAGATGACCGGGTGGTACATCCCAGACGAAGCGCTCCAGAGCGCCGATTTCCAAAAAGCGCTCGACGTCTACATGTCCAAGGACCGCAAGATCACGACCTTCGACGTGGTGTTCGCCGGCAATCCGTATGATGTGGAGACGCTGAAAAAAGTCGACGGGCTGAATGAAGCCGTCGCACGCGGAATCAAAGGCACGGACTACGCGACCGCCACCTATGCGGTCAGCGGCGTGACCAGCATCAACAACGATCTGAAAAACATCTCCGCCGAAGACTATGCGCGCACGGTCATGCTGATGTTGATCGGGATCGCCGTGATCTTGGTTCTGATGTTCCGCTCGATCGTCCTGCCGATTTATATCATCCTGTCACTGCTGCTGACGTACTACACGTCGATGGCAATCTCCGAAGTGATCTTCGTGCGACTGCTCGGTCAGACGGGCATCTCGTGGGCGGTTCCGTTCTTTGGCTTCGTCCTGCTGATGGCGCTAGGTGTTGACTACAGCATCTTCCTGATGGATCGCTTCAAAGAATACCGTCACATGACGCCGCACGATGCGATCTTGTTGGCGATGAAAAAAATGGGCAGCGTCATCATCTCCGCTGCCGTCATCCTCGGGGGGACATTTGCCGCGATGCTGCCGTCTGGCGTGATGTCGCTGCTGCAAATTGCCACGATCCTGCTGTGCGGGCTGTTCCTGTACGCGTTCGTGATGCTGCCGCTGTTCATCCCGGTGATGGTCCGCACATTTGGCGCGGCGAACTGGTGGCCGTTTATGGGTCGTGCAGAACGACCGACACAGGAACAACGCCAACCGGTGAAGTCCCTGTAAGCAAAAAGAGCGTGGGTGCCGAGGCACCTACGCTCTTTTTTTGCCGAACTGGTAATAGAACAGGGTGGCGATGACGATCACGCCGACTGCGAGGAACAAAAAGATGTTGCTGTAGACCACGCCCTCGCCCTGCATCAGCAATGGATTCAGTTGAAGCGTGGGGCCAAAGTCCAAAACTTTGCCAATGATCGAGGTGGCCGTCGCTCCGGCGATGAAGTTGACCATCATCATCAAGCCCATCCCGACACCTGCATGTTGCTTGGAGAGTGTGCGCGAGATGAGGTTCGAGTTGGCAATCTGGATGAATGTCTGGCCGAGGTTGCCAAAAATCAGGAAGCACATGACGACCCACGGCGACAGGCCCGCGACGACAGACAGGAGACCGTAGGCGAGGAACAGCAGGGACAGCGCGATCGACCCGAGCGCGGTGTTCCCTTTTTCATCGGCCAATCGTCCGGCGCGTCGTGCCAGCAGCGCCGCGAGGATCGCGCCTGGGAACATGAAAAATCCGATGGTGGCAGGCGATACATGGTTGAGGGTGGTAAACATCATCGGGGTGAGGAACGGAATCCCGAAACTCAACCCGCTCGCTAGAAAGGAGATCACAATCCCCCATGTGTACTGGCGATTCTGGAACAGGGCGGGTTGGATGAACGGTTCGGCGGCGGTGCGAATGCGCAGGATGAACAGCACGAGCAACACGAGGCCGAGAATCAGGTCGAGCAGGGAGCCTTGGGTGATCGAGAGCAGGAGTGCGGCGATCGTCCCGCCGAGCAACGCGCCGCCCAAGAGGTCGGTTTTGGAGGCGGTGCCTTTTTCATCATCCAAGAATTTGCGGTAGAAGGGCAGGGTGATCAGCGAGAGGATCGAGAGCAGGAACAGAAACCGCCAACTGAACGTGCTCGTGACGAACCCGGCCACCACGGGGCCGATTGCCGTCCCTAGCGCCAAGCCGGAGGAGATGACGCCTAGAGCGCGACCGCGTTTCTCAGCGGGGAAGTAGCGCACGGGGATCAGCATCGCCGTCGCCGGGATGACCGAGGCGCCGGCTGCTTGCAACACGCGACCGACGATCAACATCCAGTAGTGCGTCGCCGCTAAACCAAGCGTGGAGCCGAGGGCGAAAAAGATCAGACCGAACGTCAGGAGGTCTTTTAAGCGATACTTGTCGGCTAATTTGCCAAATGTGACCGATCCGATCGCATAGACGACGATGTAGCCGGTCACCACCCAAGAGACTTGTGAGGCCGTCAGGGCGAATTCCTGCCGAATCGAGGGCAGGGCCACGTTGAACATCGTGGCATTCATCACGGAGATGATCAGCGTGAACACCAGCACCACGAGCAATTTCTCGCCGGTGTTCTCGCGACTGATACTTGCAGCTTGCATGAGGATACCCCTTCTCTCTTGAAACTGTGTGTTGAGGCTTGATCTGCGTACAGACCCTTGTTGGAACAAGTATGGGAGCGCTGCTTAGGAGGATTCCAAGTTTTTCACGATCTGATCCAACACGCGCAGGAAGACCTCCATCTCGGGCGGGTCGATCGACCGGGAAGCCTCTTGGATGTTTTGCATGGCTTGCGAGATCAGTCCCTTTTGCATGTCGCGGCCTGCTGCGGTCAAATAGATCAGATTGGCGCGGCGGTCGTCCGGGTGGAGGACGCGGTGTACGAGATTGCGCTTGATCATGTTGTCGACGAGGCGGGAGATGCTCGGTTGGTCCTTGTGCGTGGCACAGGCGAGTGCGTTCTGCGTCTGTCCGTCATGCGCCCAGAGTTGCATCAAAATCAACCATTGATCAACCGTCACCGGGTAGTCGTGCTCGCGAAACCGTTGATTGAGCCGATTGGTCATCAGCCGCGCTGCGTTGCTGAGTTTCGCACCGAGGGAGTTTTCTCCTTGATACTCATGGTAGTCCACCGAAATCCCCCTTCTTCTCAGGCTACCACCTAGCATACAAGTAGATAGTTGTTCATGCAAGTAGTTGCGGCAGGGCTTTCTATTCTTGTAATTTTCTTAATTTTCATATATCATGAAAATAATGTAAAACACAGGGAGGATGAGGTGAGTGACCCAGAGCACAGGACGGAAATCCAAGTGGCAGAGGCTGGTGGCAGTGGCGCTTGTAGGTCTAGCAATCTTGACTGTAAATGGGACAACGCATCAAGCAACAGCATCGGAGGGGAAGCAGGTGCCGAGGACGGTCAACAATGTGGATGTGAAAGCGTATCAAGCGATCAAGGACTTCACCACAGGCACGCGTGAAGGGACTGTGGCATCGAGCGCGGGACTGACGTTGGACAGTTCGGCGCTGCTCACGGGAACGGATACGACGGGCCGCTACAACAGTGGGGCTTATCTCTACGGACAATTCACCAGTGCGGAGATTCCGGTCAATTTCACGGAATCCATCGTCTCGATGGAAGCCAATACAGCGCCAGGGACATGGACGGAGGTGGAACTGAGCGCGCTCGTCGATGGGGTCTGGAGCAAGTGGTACAGCATGGGCGTGTGGTTGCAGCAGGATCTTCCGTTCAAGCGCCACTCCGTCAATGGACAAGGCGATCTCGTCGGAACGGTTGCGACCGACACCTTGGTTCTGAAAAAATCGGCAACGGCGGTGAAAGCTCGCGTTACGCTGTTCACGACCGATCCGACGAATACGCCAACGCTGCGAAGCTTAGGTCTGACGTTCTCGAACGGTATGGACACGGCCGGCACGGTGCCGAGCGCGGGTCTCGTGAGCGACCTGAATGTTCCGAAGCGCTCGCAGATGGTCTTCCCGAATGGCGGTGAAGTCTGGTGTTCCCCGACGTCTACCTCGATGGTGATGGCGTACTGGGCCACGGTCACTGGAAACGCGGCGCTCAACCAAACGGTGCCGACCGTGGTCAACGGCGTCTGGGATTACACCTACAATGGCGGCGGAAACTGGCCGTACAATACGAACTACGCGGCATCTTTTGACCTGCAAGCGAAAGTGGCGCGGATGAGCAGCCTCGCGGAGATTGAGCAATGGACGAAGGCGGGCGTTCCGGTGATTGTCAGCGTGGCGTATAAAAAAGGGCAGATGGACAACACGCCGATCCCGAGCACATCGGGGCATCTCTTGGTCGTGCGCGGGTTTGACGCGGCGGGCAACGTGCTGACCAACGACCCGGCGGCGGCCTCTGATGCGCAAGTGGGCATCACGTACAACCGCCTGCAATTCGAGCACGCGTGGCTCGACAAAGCCAACGGCACCACCTACCTGATGTACCCGCAAGGCTGGGCAGTCCCGGCAACGAACGGGCATTGGTAAGTCAAAAAACTCCTCCATGCAAGTGGGGGAGTTTTTTTTTTGCATAAAAGTGGTGCTCGGGGTCTGATCCTAGAGAGTGGGAAAAGGAATACTTAGGAGAAAGCCGAAATAGTGTTCTAGGTATGACAAGCGGATAGACACTGCAAAATTCTGGAGGAATCCATCTATGATAAAAGGCTTCGGTCTAGAGAATTTCAAGGCATTTCGAGATCCAGTCTTTCTAAACTTCAAGAAGATCAACGTCTTCGTCGGGCCGAACAGCTCGGGGAAATCGAGTTACATAAAAGGGTTGCTTGCGTTGCAGGAGACGCTGCGCACGCAAGAGGCGACTCCGGCGTTGCATCTATCGGAGCGGATCGGGGATTTCAGGAGCATCGTGTACGGGAAAAAACCGGATGGGAAGATTAAGATTTCGATGGAGTTTCGGGGAGGGAAAGGTTTTTCTCAATCGAACGAACGATTTGGTAACAGCGCGACTGATCCATACATAGAACTTATTGCTGAGTATTTGTACATGTTTTCAATTACACATTTCGCCACTAAATACGGAACGGAAAACCCAGCTCAGGAGATTAATGCAACCGGGCCAGTTATACCATTTTTAAATAACCCAGTTGTCGGGGTCGAAATTGTAGTAGGCGAAGAGGGCCCCAAAAAACCCAATCGCGTGGAAACTTTGGTGCTGAAGTTTAAAAGTCTAGACACGTGTAAAATTGCAAGGGGAATGAACGGGGTTGGGGTTTTTTTCAACGATAAATTAGAGATCTCGGACGCAACAAATTTTTTGGCTCCGTATAAGCTAATCTTCCGTCCAAACTTATCGAATATTGATAATCTAACTATAACAGAACGCAAGAAAATACTGCCTGCTTGGATTGGCTTAGCTATGCTTGAAAAACAAGTCGGGGAGTTTATCCAAAGCATCATCCACCTCGAACCCTTCCGAAATGAACCAAAGCGTTCTGAAATGGTGGCAAATTTCCAATTTGGCAGTGTAGGCTCCAAGGGAGAAGGCGTCCTGACGAATCTGATCGGCTTGCAGGAGACCGATGGCGAAGACACGCAACAGAAAACCCAATGGCGAGATGACATCAACCATTGGCTAAACGAATTCCACCTCGCCGAATCGGTCGACTTCACTGAACTCGGCAACAACAACTATTCCATGATGATCAAAAACAAGAACACGGGTATCCCCAGTAGTATTGTAGACGTAGGGGTTGGAACGTCTCAGTTGCTACCGATCATCGTAGAATCTGTCATCTCCCCCGCAGGCAGTCTCCTGCTCATCGAAGAACCAGAAACGCACATCCATCCAAATGCCCAATCCAAGCTGGGTGAACTCTTTGTAAAATGTAGTCAAAAGTATGAAAAGAGCTTCATCATCGAAACCCACAGCATGTACTTGGTGCGTCAGTTGCAAATTCTCGCGGCCAAGGGCGAACTCAAGCCCGAGGATGTCGGAATCTACTACTTCGAACAGAACCAAGACGGCACACACGTCAAAGACCTAGAGCTGATGGCGAACGGGCAATTCAAAGAGGAATTCCCCAAAGGCTTTTTCGATGTTCCACTCAGCCTCTCTCGAACTCTGATGGAGTTTATGTAAAAAGTATGAAATTGCACATCGTACTTGATCCAGCGTTTATCGTTGATCTATTCTTGCCTGCAACGGACCCAGAACGTATCCAACGCATCACTCGCATCCACCGTCATATCTTAGTTGGAAGCCGAGAGTTGCGCAAAGTATGGGATCGTCTGGTGGAGCAACCCCCATTTCGCGACAATGCATTTCTGCAAGAGGCGTTAGGCGATTGGTTTACCGACATCCTAACTAGCGCATCGAAATACCACTCTGTTACGGTCGATGAGCCTTCCAAAGTACAGGGAGAAGTGAATGCTTTCGAGAAAATACTCCTTGATACGGCCTACGCATCCCCCTCTAAAATCGTCGTCGCAGATATGAAATACGCCGTACGAGCAGCGAATCCTGAACTAACGTATGTTAGCAAGGATGCTTTTTCCAAGCCGGCTCCTCCGTCAATTACAATGTCACAGGTTCGAGACGTGTTGAAGGGAGAAAGCAATCTCAAGAAGGACTTGTTTGCTATTTTTGAAACTCCGATCCACTTACAGGTTTCGAAAAGCGATGATCCGGATGTACTTGCCCAGTACTTTGCCAATTTTTATGATCAAAAATTAGTCATTCAAGACAAATTCTTTATCGGAAATGAAAAGAACGAGGCGAATTTCAAGAAATACATCTTGCCTCACCTGAAGCCTGGATGTGACATTAAGATTCGTGCCATGATCAAGCAGAACGATCAAGCACAGCGCAAGAAGTGCAGTCTTACAAAACAAGCCTACGCAAAACAGAAAGATTTTAAGATCGATATTGATAGCATCGAAGAGACACGAGAAGACCTCCACGACGGATACATTGAATCCTCCGCGTATCGAATTGACATCCCTTATCGCATGTTTGTTTTTGGTGAAGGCGGGAAAACAACAGCTAACAGCATCAACATCCGTCGCAAATAAACAGCCTAAAAAGGGACTGTCCACCCAGACAGTCCCTTTTCCTTTGAGTCCTGCCCGAATTTGGTTTAGAATAGGCATTGTGAAGAAACAGACCAAGGGAGCGACGACAACGTGTCCAATCCGCATAACAACGAGCCTATACATACCGACTTCTCCAAGGATATGACCTACGGAGACTACCTCCACCTCGACAAGATCCTATCGGGTCAGCACCGTCTGTCTGAGCACCACGATGAGATGCTGTTCATCATCATCCACCAAGCCAGCGAACTCTGGATGAAGCTGATCCTGCACGAACTCGACGCCGCACGAACCTACATCCTACAAAACAACCTCGAACCCGCCTTCAAGATGCTCTCCCGCGTCTCGCGCATCCAGCAACAGTTGATCCAATCGTGGGATGTCCTGTCCACGCTGACCCCAGCCGAGTACATGGAGTTCCGCGAGTCCTTGGGCCGTTCCTCCGGCTTCCAGTCCTACCAGAACCGCATGATCGAGTTCATGTTCGGCCGCAAAAACGCCGCTGCGCTGTCGGTGTTCGAACACCAGCCTGAACTTCACCAACTCGTCCAAGGCGCGCTCCAAGAACGCAGTATCTATGATGCCGCCATTCTCTCGCTGTCCCAACACGGCCTCCCCATCGACGCTGTCTGTCTGGATCGCGACTGGTCACAGGACTACCAAGCCAATGAAAGCGTGACCAACGCATGGCTGACCGTCTACCGCAACGTCGATCAATACTGGGACCTCTACGAACTCGCCGAAAAACTCGTCGATGTCGACTCCCGCCAACAACAATGGCGCTTCAACCACATGATGACCGTCGAGCGCATCATCGGTTTCAAACACGGAACCGGCGGCTCCTCTGGCGTTGACTACCTGAGACGTGCGCTGGATCATCGCTTTTTCCCAGAACTCTGGAGCATCCGCACCCAACTGTAAGCAAAAAAAAGACCCACGCCAGCTGGCGTGGGTCTTTTCATTTGTCACTAAAAATTCAGACTGTTTGATATACTAGTCTAAGAAAAGGAGGGATTCCGTTTGCAACCGACAGTTCCTGTCACACGGAGTAAAAAAACGCGGCGCTTGTGGCCGAAGCGTCGTCTGTGGCGCGTCTTGGCAAGTCTAGGTCTCGTCGTGGTTTTGGCACTCGTCGCCACATCTGGCACTGGCTATTATCTTATGCAGAAAAGTCTTCCCGTCGTCGAGGGTCAACTGCAGTTGACCGGTCTGAGCGCCTCGGTCTCCGTATGGCGCGATGAGCACGGCGTGCCGCACATCGAGGCACAGAATGAACACGATCTCTACCTCGCCCAAGGCTTCGTCACCGCCCAAGACCGGATGTTCCAAATGGACCTCAGCCGCCGCCAAGCCTCTGGCGAACTGTCCGAAGTGGTCGGGGAGAAAGCGCTCAGTCGGGATAAATTCTTCCGAACGTTTGGTCTGCGCCGTGCGGCTGAGGCGAGTCTCAGCGCCTACTCTCCCGAGGCCAGATCAGCTCTCGATTGGTACGCCGAAGGAGTCAACGCCTACATCCAACAGGCCAAAGCCAACCACGCGCTGCCATTTGAATTCACGATCCTCGGCTATGAACCGCGCGATTGGCAGGCGCTGGACACGCTGACGATCGGCAAGTACATGGCGTTCGACCTCGGCGGACATTGGGAACAGCAGGTGTTCAACTACAGCCTCGCGCAAACCGTGTCTACGGAAAAAGCGCTCGACCTGTCTCCGTCCTACCCGGTCCACGCACCGACGATCATCCAAGCGATGAAGGACAATCCGCTCGACCTCCAGTCGCTTTTTGCGGAAGCGGTCAAGCCGAATCCGTTTAACGGGAGCAACAACTGGGTCGTCTCCGGTTCGAAGACCGCATCGGGCAAGCCGCTCCTCGCCAACGACCCGCATCTCTCGTTGAACACCCCGTCGATCTGGTACGAAACCAATTTGAAGACACCGACGATGAACGTTTCTGGTGTAATCTTTGCCGGTATCCCGGGTATCATCCTCGGACACAACGACAAAATCGCGTGGGGCGTGACCAACGTCGGACCGGACGTGCAGGATCTCTACATTGAGAAACGCAACCCGGCCAACCCGAACGAATTTGAATATCAAGGCAAGTGGGAACCTGCACAAGTGATCCACGAGGAGATCAAGATCAAGGGCAAGTCAGCCCTCGCCTACAACGTGACCATCACGCGTCACGGCCCGATCATCTCCGAATTCGCACACGACAATCATCCTGACACGGCGCTGGCGATGCGGTGGACGGCTCTACAGCCATCCACGGAACTCGAAGCGGTGCAACGGTTCGCCAAGGCCACGAACTGGGAGGAATTCAAGTCGGCGCTGACCTACTTCCAGACGCCGGCCCAGAACTTTGTGTTCGCCTCCCCAGACGGCACGATCGCCTACCGCGCCAACGGTCTGATCCCGATCCGACAAAAAGGCGACGCCTCCGCACCTGTACCCGGCTGGACGGGCGAGTACGAATGGCAAGGCTACATCCCGTGGGATCAACTGCCGACCACCGTCAATCCGCCCGCTGGCTTCATCGCCACCGCCAACAACAAAGTGGTGTCCGACTCGTACCCGTTCCACCTCTCCAACGTCTGGGCACAACCCTATCGCGAGCAACGCATCCACCAAGTGCTGTCGAGCGGCTCGAAACTTACGACAGACGATATGAAAAAACTCCAGTTCGACGCGACCAACCTGCAAGCGCAAGAGTTCGTGCCCCTGTTGCTTCAACAGCGCGAGGAGCCAGCTCTGCGTGACATCGACCGAAAAGCGCTGGACCTCTTGAGCGACTGGAAGTTCGAGGATCAGGTCAACCTCGGCGCACCGCTCGTCTTCAACCTGTGGGAGAGCGAACTGCCGAACGTCCTGTTCAAGCCGGATGTGTCGGATGAGATGTTCGATCTCTTTGAAGACAAGGCGAACACCGTCGATCAATTGCTACGCCACGCCGCCCAAGGCAGTCCGGGCCCGTGGGTTCAGGAAAAAGGCGGCCTGTCTGTCGTCGTCCGCACCGCATTGCAAAAAGCGGTCGACCGCGCCGTAGAAGTACAAGGCAACGACCCGAGCAAATGGCGTTGGGGCGACTACCACATGATCCCGTTCCACCACCCGTTGGCTTCCGTCAAACCGCTCAACCTGCTGTTCGACCCGGCCAAAACCGAGCTTCCGGGCTCCAAGACGACCGTCGAAGCCGCCGGTTGGAACACCAAAACAGGCGAAGTCGATCACGGTGCCGCTTGGCGTACAGTGGTCGATCTCGCAGACCTCAACCAAACGTTCAACGTGGTCGGCCCCGGGCAGTCCGGGAACCGACTCTCCCCGTGGTACGACGATCAGATTGTGGATTGGACGACCGGCGGGTATCACATCACCAGCACCGATCCCAAGCAATACAACCAGAATGGGCATCACCTGACATTGACGCCATGACACCTTGACGAAAAAAAGAGCCCCCTCGCAGGGGCTCTTTTTTCTACTTACGGGTTGACGACGTCGACATCGCTTTTTTTCAGGAAGGCGATGCGGTGGTTGAAGGTGATCGGGTAGTACTCATCGGCGCCCTTGACGACTTTGTACGTGGAGCGCTGGTTAAATAGCTTCGCGTAGAAGTAGTCGGACGGAATCGCACCTGCCGACACGTACACTTGTCCTGCCGGGATGCGGTACTGCAGGGCGTTGTTGACGACTTTCGGAATGCCTGCGCTGGCAAAGGCAGCCGCCTCAGGGTACGCACCTCCGTAGACGGGGATCGAGGTCATGCCGGCTTTCGGCGTGACGAGCGTTCCACTGCCTGGGACGGTGTGCTTGCTTTTCGGGTTGTAGAACCACGCTTTTTTCGCACCGTAGTAGATGGCGGTCCAGTCGCCGGAGGAATCTGCTTGGTAGAAGGTTTGGCCGAGCGTCACTTTGTCGCCCCAGTCGTTGATCTGGGTCGTGCCCGGAGATCCATCTGGATGCAGAGCCGGGTCGCTGATCAGCGGAGCGTCGAAGCTTGGCGCGGTGTACAGGTACAGCGCGTTGGCCGATTGCGGCTCCAGTACTTTGCTGCCGTAGTTCAGCACCGGTTGGTTTTGGGTGAAGTTGGCGTCGATCGTGATGATCTTGCTATCGCGTTTGCCGTTGCTCGGGTTGAAGGAGGCACCGAGCAGGGAAAAATAGTGAGACCAATCCCAGTACGCGCCCGGGTCCCAGTGCATGCCGCGCTGTGCCGTTTGGCTCAGACCGGGGAGGTCATCGTGTCCGAGGATGTGCTGTCTGTCCAGCGGGACGTTGTATTTGTCCGCGAGGTACTTCACCAGTTTCGCAGAGGCATGATACATCTGCTCGCTGTACCATTTGCCACCCTCTGCCGCAAAGCCGGAGTGCTCGATGCCGATCGAGTGCGAGTTGATGAACCAGTTGCCCGCGTGCCACGCGACATTTTCCGGGCGCACCATCTCGGTGACTTGGCCGTTGGCGGAGTTCACGACGTAGTGTGCGCTCACGGAGGAGTTGGATTGGAAGGTCTTGATCGCAGACTCATAGCTGCCTTCTACGTCATGGATGATGATGTAGCGGATGTCGAGGCCATCTGCCGGACGGTTCGCGAGGTCATAGTTGCCGTAGTTGGTCGCGCTGCTGGAAAATTGCTTGTAGGTCGCCGGCAGGAAGCGGCAAGCCAATCCGTTCGGGCAATCCGCGCCGGACTGGTCGGCGTTGCGCAGGTGCAAGGAGTTCGTGGTGGACTTGTCTGGTGTGACCGATTCGGCGGCGAGGACCGCGTGTTGACCGTTCGCGTTGGTGTGCTCCACGCCAGATTGGATCGTCGTGTATACGTCATCCGCAAATTCTGTGGCGACCTCTGCTTGGTCAGAGCCACTGTACTTGGCGACGGCTCCATACCAGTCGGCCGGGTTGTCGGAGAGTTGACCGACCGTCTCGCGCGCATACTGGGCGAGCAGGGCCGCGCCGCCACGGATGTTGGATTCGAGGTCTTGCTTGAGCTGGTCGGCGTCGACGCCGATCAATTGTGAGGCGTAGTCCAACGTGTGCAGGGTCGGGTCTTGGGCGAGTTCAGCGGTTTCGGTGTCTTCTTCCCCCGCTTTGCCTTGGTCTTCGAGATCGGAACTGGATTGGGTCAGGTGCATGACGCCATAACCGCCCGAGTGGCTAGGCTCGCTGCCATGTTGCTCCCAACGCGTTTCGTTGTAGGCGACCGACATCAGAACGTTTTGCGGAACTCCGAACTCGTGCGCCGCGTTTTCAAAGGCGGTTTGCAAGGTCGTGTCCAGCGTGCTCGTCTCGGCACGAGCTGGGGTGGAACTGGACGGTACAACCAACAGGCCCGTCATCAAAACGGCGATGGACGAAGCCCAGACGCGAGTGCGTCGGCGTTTGGTCATTGCGGTAGCCTCCCTGTTTCTCTAATTATTTTGAATTTCACTACACTTTACTAGTACGAGTTTTACATCGTGATTCCTGCCAAGGTATGGTACATTCTGAATAGTTCAGACAAAGGGGAGAGATGTCGCATGGTAAGGCTTGCCCAGATGCCAGGGAGTCGCTTGCAGAACTATCTCTGGTTCCAGCGTGACCCGCTGGGTTTTATCACGGCATCACGAGATTCTGGAGACATGGTGTCGCTGTACAACAGCAAACGCAGACCGACCTACATCATCCACCACCCGGAGCTGATTCAGCAGATCCTCGTCACCAAGGAGAGCAGCTTCGTCAAAGGGCGTTCCTCCGCGATCCTCCAGCGCACCGTCGGACAGGGCGTGCTGACCTCAGAGGGACAATCCCATGAGCGGCAAAAACGGACGATGATGTCCGCATTTACCAAACCCAATCTCGAAACCTACGCTCGCGATGTCGCCGCCTACACCCACACGATGATCGACGGATGGTCGAGCGGGCAGCAACTCTCCATCGCGCACGACATGATGTTGCTGACGCTGCGGATCATCTGCCAGACGATGCTCGGCGTCGACCTGCAAGCTGAGGCGGAAAAAATCGGCCGTTCCGTCGAGCAGTGCATCCAGTACAGCGCGGATCGCATCTACTCGCCGGTGCCGATTCCACTGGGATTGCCGACGCGGATGAACCGCACGTTCAAAGTCTCGCGCGCCGTGCTGGATCGGTTTGCCCAGCAGATGAAAGGCAATCGTGCGCCACTGCTCAGTCCCTTGCTGGCGAACGCGTGCCCGGACGAGGAGATGCGCGATCAGATCCTCACGATCCTGATCGCCGGGCATGAGACGACTGCGAATTTGCTGGGTTGGGTGTTCTATCTCGTGGCGCGACATCCAGAAGTCGGGGCGAAGTTGACGCAGGAAGTGACGGAGGTGGTTGGGGAGGAGGAGCTTACGTATGAGCATGTGGCGAAATTGCCATATGCGCAAGCGGTGATCCAAGAAACGCTCAGGCTGTACCCGCCCGCGTGGGCGATCCTGCGCGAGAACATCGAACCGGTGGAACTGTCGGGGCATCAGGTGGACGGGCATGGGACGTACATCATCTCGCCGTATGCGTTGCACCGCAACCCGGAGGTGTTTCCCGCGCCGGAGGAGTTCCAACCGGAGCGCTTTTTCCGACGCGAGCAAGAATGGCCGCGTTTTTCCTACCTGCCGTTCGGGGCGGGGTCGCGAGCGTGCATCGGCAGTCAGTATGCGATGATGGAAGCGACCCTGATCCTCGCCAGCATCTGGCGGCGCGGGGCCTTGCGACTGGCGGATGAGAGTTTCACAGCGGTGCCGGAACCTTCGATTTCCCTGCGGATCAAGGGCGGGTTGGAGATGATCTGGCATACGTAAAAAAGGGAGTCACCCCGGATGGGGGACTCCCTTTTTGGCGGCTTTCTTTTCTGCTCGTGTGCGTGTGACGTTGCGCCCGTAGCGAGTGGATCGAGCGGGATTTCCTGTGATGAACCGAACATCCAGCAAGTGTGAGAGTCGAACGAGAAGTGGGAGTCTGCTTATTCTCTGGAAAGTTTTTCAGTCAATCATCTTGACGAATCTTCTTGAGGGTTATATATTGTTCATAAGAACTTCATGAGAACATTTAAAAGCTTGTCTAATTTTGGACTAGATCAATATACTTTGGGGGTAATTGTAAATGAAACTCGAAAAGGTTACGTTGCATTTTGATATGTCGGATTCTAAAACCTCGACCCAAGACCTTCGAGCGCTGTTGGAATACCTCTCTGGAGAGGTAGAAAGCGTAGACGTTGAGATTGAGGAATCCAATGAACAGGCAGTAAAAGCTGAATACTATGAGCAAAATGGCGTGGTGGATTCCAAACAGGTTAGATTGTTGAAAGAACTGCAAGCAGGCTTAACGGAACGACAAGCTCCCGTCTTCGATTATTTCATCAAAAACCCGGGCATCCACTCGGCCGAAGAGTTGAAACGGGCATTTCCTGACCTGAGAGGACTTGGGAAGTTACCAGGGGTATTTAGAGCCAAACACCGCTATGTTGCTCTAGGAGGAAACGAGTTTGGTTGTCCCTTTGTTCAAGTATCTTGGAACCACGAATTAGGATGCGGGAACTACCGTGGACTCAGTAAAGCCGAGGCAAAGGCTCTACTTTAAGGTAAGTGTCCCACTAAGCCTTGCAGTGAAGAACACGGAAGAGGAGAGATCTTGAAATGTCGTCATTGGAAAACCTTTTAGCAAAGCTCTTTACCATGACAGAAGTTGATCGGAACCATTCTGCTAGGCAACTTCAGACGATTCTGTCCAATAACGATCTGGCGGGCTTTATCCACTTGTTGACTACAGAGGAAACTACACCACTCGATCCGGATAATACTCCTACACGATCAGAATTTATTGACGTTTTGAAAAAGGTGCTCACTCTACAGAATGAGCTAGACCCGAGAGACAATCGAGTGATTCGATCTAGAAAGGATACACTTGGCCGTATTGATACGTATCTGACGGCCGCGAACAAAAGGGTACCTACATATGTAGGATCGGATAACCGCATCGGGTACCTACCATATTTTACAAAAAACCAGATTGTGATGGTAAACTTTTCAGGCCTTGGAGCTGAGCTAAAAGGGAAGCACCCTGCTATTGTTTGGGAATCTGATACCTATCAGGATACCTTCACGGTCATACCTCTAAGCAGCTACAAGCCAAATAAGCACTCTGATTCGGCTACCTGTTTTGTGCTGGGTGTGGGGCTCCTGTACGGAATGAATCCACCAACAGGTAATCCGAGCGGCGAATTGACCAATGTTTCAGTTGCGGACCTCAGACAGCTAACAACGGTCAGCCATAAACGACTGAAGAAAGAGACCTTTCACAATGCGACCTCGAATCACGAGGAGTATGCGTTTCTAAGTGCTGAACAGTCGCAGCGTGTCAAGGAAGGTCTTCAAGCTTTTTTATTTCAAGAACCGACCTTATATGAGGCAGAAATTCAGAACTATCCGAACCGTATCCCTGTATTGTTGAACTCTAACGTTCAGTATCAACATATGTATCGTGTCTACAAGAAAGATCCAAGTAGCACGGAGGATAGGCTGATCTACACAGTCGAAGGTGATACAACGCTTTATTCAATTGAGAGAAAGCTTCCTCAATCTCAATTTAGCACAGAGGATATTGAGAAATCAGTTCAGAGATGGCTACACTCAAAGGCACACGTACAGGCTCGACGTAGTGCTGATGATGTTCGATTATTCAACTACGGCAAGCTTCAAAGTATGGCTCAAACCGTTCAACAGCCCTCACAAGTTGGAGCAAGAGCAAATTGATGACTGGAGTTGCTCAGGTTTCTGAATGCGCCCTTGACATGATCAGGAATCGGACATAAAATGAAAACACGATCCGCTCCTAAGGAGCGTAGCAACGCTACATATTTGTCCCAAGGCGGACAAGTGAACCTCACCTGGCCAGGTGAGGTTTTTTGCTTATCTGATTAGTAGTGGTGAGGGCAAAAATGCAAACTGTCTCCGCATTGATCGCATGTTAGCTCACGTTTATTGCCCAAATCTTGAACGGTTGCAAGGGAAGATGCACGACTCATTGCAGCAAGAATCAAGACGATTTCTCTAGACTTGCTACATTCCTCGTTGATGCAATAGCCCAGAATTTCGCTTTGCTTTTTCAAGACCTGTCACCTCCAAAATGCTACCTGTGGCTTGCGATAAGATATGTCATGTAGTCAGTGCCTGACAATAGTCTCGCCACGAGACAAACAATTTAGTGGTGGGGACAACTGTTCACGTCTACCGCAACAGCGAAAAAGCCACCGAAATCTAGATTTCGGTGGCTTTTTTATCGACTCGCGATGTACATCCCTTCAATAATATCCTCGATCTTCGGGGTCAGCACTTGGATGTCCCGCACTTCGCCACAGGCGCCGAGCGCGTCGATCAACGGCATCGGTGATGTGACTTGCTTGTCAAAAGACAACCGGGCCACCCGACGCTCCGGGTCGTACTGGGTGCCAGCTGGCAACAACAACTCTTGCACATCCCCGTGAAACTCCACCTCTAACACGCTCGGCAGTGGGTACGTCGCCCGGAGTTCCTCCAGCGTGCCGTCGTATACTTTTTTCCCGTGGTTGATGATGATCAATTGCTTGCACAACTGCTCGATGTCGTCCATGTCGTGCGTGGTCAGCAGGATCGTTTTCTGCTCCCGCTCGTTGAGATCTCGCAAAAAACCCCTGATCCGGTTCTTGGCCGTCACGTCCAGTCCAATCGTCGGCTCGTCGAGGAACAGCACATCCGGGTCGTGCAACAGCGCCGCACAGAGGTCGGCGCGCATCCGCTGGCCTAGCGAGAGTTTGCGCACCGGGGTATCGAGGAATTCATGCAGCCCGAGCAGTTCGGCGTAGACACCCATCGCTTTGTCATAGTCCGCAGCCTGCACGTTGTACATCGCGGCCAGCAACTCAAACGAATCCCGCGTCGGCAAGTCCCACCACAACTGTGTGCGCTGGCCGAACACGACGCCGATTTTGCGCGCGACTTCCTTGCGCTGGTTCTGCGGACTCATGCCCCCGACTTCGACCCGTCCCTCGTCTGGATGCAGGATGCCGGTCAGCATCTTGATCGTCGTCGACTTGCCCGCACCGTTGGGGCCGATGTAGCCGACGAAGCCACCTTTGGGAATCTCGAAGGACATCTCCTGCACCGCGGGCACTTTTTGCATCCGTCCCGCGACGAACGTGCGCAAGGTGGCGAAGCGGCCGCTTTTGCGCTCCGTAACGTGGTAGTACTTGGTCAAACCCTCTGCTCGAATCATGGAAAAACCCCCTTTAGCTGCCCGTACTGTGATAATGCTTGATGCCAAACTTCCAAAACCGCAGCGCAAGCCCAGCCACCACGAAGGCGATCAGCGGCGAGACCAGCAGATACCATAACGCTCCGCCCTTGTCGAACAGGTAGAGCGACGGGACATAGGCGATGAAGGCCACCGGGATCAGCGTGAACAGCACCCCGCGCAACCAGCCCGGATAGATGTGCATCGGGTAGCTCGCCGCATTGAGCGGCCCATAGTGTGTGAAGGCGAGCAGTTCGTTAATTTTCACCGTCCAAAACCCAATCGTCGCCGTCGCCAGCCCCAGCGAGAACACGATCAACGCACCGGAGAGGATCGAGACGGGCAGATAGAGCAGCGCAGCCCAGATCGACGCCCCCTGCTCATGCAAGCCCCACAGGGCGAACATGAGCATCAGGACCCCTTGGAGGAACCCGCCGATCTGGTTCCAGTTGATGCCGCGCGAGAACAGCAGCACCAGCGGGGAGACCGGGCGGGTCAGCAATTGGTCAAACTCCCCGTTCTTCGTGTACTTTTCAAAGGAATGAATCTCGTTGGCGAACACGCGATACAGCGAGCGCACCAAGGAGGCGATCGAAAACAGATAGCCGACTTCGTACAGATCCCAGCCGCCGACGGTGTCAAACTTCAACAGGATCGCCGCGACGAGCAGGAAGTCGAGCGCTTGCATGATCATGAACATCACGACCTCAAAAGCAAACGCCAGCTTGTACTGCAGCTGGGACTTGAGGCTTGCTTTTACCAACTTCCAATAGAGTGCCAACCGCTTACCCTCCTTGCACTTCGAGCTTGCGTCGTGCTGCCTGTGTCACCCGTAGCGCGACGATTGTCAGCGCTACACACCAAAAAAGCGGCACCAACACCCCAAGCAGCGTCGGACGTCCCAACAGCACCATCGCCGGGTAGTAGTTCATCCCTGCAAACGGGGAAACCAGACTCAGGGGTGCCAAAAAACCAGGCAGGATCGGCAGCGGAACGAGAAAGCCAGAGAACGTATTGATCAATGTGTACATGACGAGGAACGCCCAACGGGTCGAGTTCGTCCAAAACGCCACCACTCCGACAAAATAATTGCTGAGAAAACCGAGATATGCGCTGAACAGCAAGGAGAGCACCAAGAGAGGAAGGTTCGCCATGTCAAAGCTGGGGAAACCGACGAAGAGCGAGAGAATGAGGTAGACGGGGATGCTACGGAAAAGGAAATTGTACGCATGATACCCAAACCCATGTGCCAGATAGTAGCCGTAGAAACTCACCGGACGCATCATCTGCAACGAGATCGACCCGGTTCGGACACTTTCTTCAATCTCGAATCCACGCGGCAACGCCATGAACGAGAGGAAAAAGATCCCTTGCACAAACGCCATATACCAGCCCATCTCGTCTTGGCCAAACCCCAGCACGTGACGTTCAGGGCCCAGCGTTCCTTGCCAGATGGCGATGTACATGAAGCCAAACACCAGACTCCCTAAATTGTTCGCCATCGCGGCCATCCGGTACTGAAAATTGCGTACATACGTCTTGCGAAACAACATCAGATAGAACTGCACGCCCGATAGAACCTCCTCTCAAACAGACAGAAATTCATAATAGCATGACATGGAGGAAATTGGAATGCGAAAAACCGATCGGGTCAAACCCAGATCGGTTAGGTTTCCAAGACCACAGCGGGCAAGCGAATCGTCACTTCGGTGCCGCTGCCAAGTGTGCTGGCGAAGGAGAGTTCGCCGTCCATCGCTTCAATGAGGCGCAAGGTCACCATCGTGCCGAGACCAGTGCCTTTTTCCTTCGTGGAGTAGAACGGTTGACCTAGTCGTTGCAGCATATCAGGCGTCATGCCGACCCCGGTATCCTGCACCTGGATCACGATGTGTTGGGGGTCGTGATAGGCGCGCAGATGGACGACACTCCCTGTTGACTGTGAGGCTTCGATCGAATTTTTCAAGAGGTTGATCACCGCTTGCTTGAATTTATCTGGGTTGGCGCGCACCCAGAGGCCGCTTTCCAACTGCGGGTTGATCTGCACCCCATTGAGCAGGGCGAACGAGGTCATCAGCCCGACGACATCGTGCAGTTCGCGAGATGCATCGAAGACAGCGAGCGTCTCGACCTGCGGTTTGGCGAAATTCAGATAGTCGCTGATGATGAACACCGCACGATCCAACTCGGTGATCGCGGTGTCCATGTACTGTTTGTTTTTGGGATCGGCGTTGTGGCTGACCAACTGCAAGAACCCGCGCACGACCGTCAGCGGATTGCGAACCTCATGGGCGATCGAGGCGGCCAGCTCGCTGATGATGCCGAGCTTTTCCGCACGATGCATCTCGATGCGCAATTTGTTGGTGGCGATGAGGTTCTCGATCAACCAGATCGCCAGAGCCATCGTCATCGTCTGCAACGCCCCGATCAACAGCAAGAAGCAGATTTTCTCAGCCGCTTCGATTTGCAAGGAAAGTTGCGTATGGAGGCGGAGATTCAAGGCGGCGACGAACAATTGCATCAAGTACGCGGCGAGGGCCAAACTCGATCCGAGCACCAACCGACGTCGTGGACATCCTTGCGCGAAGCGTTTTTTTAAACCGAATGGGAGGCACATATAAACAAGCGTGAACACGATGGAATAGACCGCAGCATCCCCGCCCACATAGGCCCGGAACGCCACCTCTAGCAACAACGCCAACGCGCCGGCACGATACCCCGCGTACAGCAAGGTCAGCACCAACGGCAAGGCACGAAAATCCCAGAAGATATGATACCCGTCAACAAACGGATAGTGCAAACAAAAAACAGCGGACAAACCGCCCAAGAGCCCAGTGAACCACCAAGAGCGGTAGATCGCCTTCTGGGCCGAGCGATCATAGAAGATCTGGTACAGCAAGACCGGAAACAGGACGATCAAGACATTTAAAAACAGGTCCTTGCTTAACAATGAACTACCCCCACATCGAGACGTTCCTACACAACTTTATTAGTATGCCATGCTTTTGGCGTTCTGTCAGATCAACTAAGCTTTTAACTCGCGTACAAGAGAAGGTATTTACTAAAAGTTTTCGGGGGTAAAAAGGGATTTCATTGTAACTGGAGAAATACTTCATTTAACTGATTGGGGTCATCAGTGGCGAAAAAGCACACCGTGGGGGGAAGAAAATGAAGTTAGAAGTTCCAGTAGCGAGAAAAATATATATTGGCTTCCTGATCGTCCTCATCCTGCTGGCAACCGTAGCAGGAATTGGGTATTTCAGAATCTCTCTGATTGATAAGAACTATAGTGAACTGATTCAAGGCCGCCTCAACGATGTGATGATAACCAAGGACATCGTTTCAAACATTAGTGAACGGCAAAAGTATGCTCGTGGCTACTTGCTCGTTGGGGACGAGAGCTACATCACGGGCTATACCAAGGCCAACCAAAGTTATGTCGATTTGAGCAACCAACTTGAGAAAAGCCTAGAAACACCAGAAGAGAAAAAAATCTTCAATGAAATGAATGCGATCCACACCGAACACGAAAAAATCATTGATAACCTCGTCGCCTTGAAAAAGGAGAACAAGGTTGCGGAATACACGCAACTTGTCAAAACACAATGCACGCCCGTTGGGGAGGCCTTTATTCAAAAAGCCGAGGAACTGCTGGACTATCAGGCCAATGAAGCGAAAATGCAAAACGTTGATCTGAATAACGATGTGGCGTTTACCAAGAAACTTGTGCTGATCCTGAGTATTTCGTCGCTGTTGATCGGGCTCGGAGATGCCTTCCTCATCAGTCGGATGCTCTCCCGCCCTGTGCGCAAGATCACAGGTGCAGCGGAGCAGATCGCAGCCGGGGATCTAAGCGGTCCCGATCCTGTCATCAAAAACCGAGACGAGATCGGCGAATTGGCACATCACTTTAGTCAAATGAAGCAAAACATTCGCGTGCTTTTGGAACAGGTCACCCTGAATTCGCAACAGGTGGCCGCCACGTCCGAAGAGGTGACAGCCAGTTCCGAACTGACAAGTCAGGTCGCGGAGAATGTGGCACAATCGGTCCAAGAGATTGCGATCGGCGCGGACCGTCAAGTTGCGGATGTGACCCATGCGACAAACGTCGTGATCACGATCTCGGAAGCCATCGCAGAAGTATCGTCCGGGATGGAACATGTCACCACCTCTTCCGCCGATGCCAAACAAACAGCAGCCGACGGGAATCAGGTCATCGTCAAATCGATTGAACAGATGAATGTGATCAACCATAGAGTGAGCATCTCCTCCGACGTGGTCAACCAGCTTGGCGAGAAGTCGAAGGAAATCGGAGGCATCGTCTCGATCATCCGTGAGCTCGCGAATCAAACCAACTTGTTGGCTTTGAATGCGGCGATTGAAGCGGCGCGTGCGGGAGAACAAGGCAAGGGATTCGCCGTGGTCGCCGACGAGGTTCGCAAACTGGCGGAAGAGTCCGGCAGTGCAGCCACGCAGATCGCGACGATCATCGGAGAGATTCAACGCGATACAGAGAAAGCGATGCAAGCGATGAACCAAGGCGACGATGCTGTAAAAGAAGGTCTGGTGATGATTCAAAACGCCGGAGAGGCCTTCCACAATATTATGTTGGTCGTGGATGATGTATCTGCACAAACACAACGCGTGTCCGAACGCGTGCAAGAAGCCAACAAAGGGACGAAGTCTGTCGTCGAGCTGATGGAGGGAATCGCGCAGGTTTCCGAGTTAGCAGCCGAAAATACGCAAACCGTAGCTGCATCTGTACAGGAACAAACCGCTTCCATGGAAGAGATCTCAACCGCCTCGACCACGCTGTCCTCGATGGCAGAAGAGCTACAACAGTCGCTGAGCAAGTTTAAACTGTAGGGGAGCAGGCTCACTCTCTCAAAAAGCAACAGCACCCGCATGGGGGGCTGTTGCTTTTTTGTATGGTGGCCAATCGACCTGCTGATCAATCGCGATAAAAGCCCGCTCCACAGCCTTTCACAAATCAGTAAACAGAAGGGGCCATGCAGTTCAGAATGGTCAGGAAGTGTCTATGCAGGAACCGTGATTACGAATATAATTATTTAGTAGTAATAGTTGATTCGTAGTTTATGTTTACACATAGATGGTTCAATGGAGGTCTTTGCTAATGATTACAGTTGACCAGAAAACTCGTAGTCAAATACCACTAGGTAGACGTATTTCAGAAATCATGCAAGAGAAGGGCGATGCTTTCACCATCCGTGCTTTTGCGCAACGTCTAGGCATGAACCGAGAGTCCATGCGCAAATCCCTAGCTGGCGAACGCCCATTTTCTTCTGAAGAACTAGAACCGATCATCAACGGGTTGGGCATAACTCAAGACAGATTGAAGCAGATCGATACTTATGAAAAAGAGAGAGATTTGATTTCGACCCTAGAAGGCAAAACGCGAAACAAGGTTACGATGGAACGAGCCACCAGACTAGCGAACGAACTTGCAGAAGTGGCAATCGGAGCCACAGAGCGTGGATATTCTCTGAATAATCTTGGAAGGGTTCAGTTCCTACAGAGGGACTATGACGGGTCACACGAATCTTGGCTAAAAGCCATGACATATGCGAAAAAAGTACACGAAGAATATCAGGACAATCGACTTTTGGACTTTGTGACCGCAAATCTTATGTTGACGTACATTTCCCAAAAGGAATACAGCAATATCGAGGAAGTCCTGAATACCGTTGAAAAGGCTTTTCCTGAAAATCCGCGAGTGCTTGGTAATGTCTACTATGCACGGATGAGAGTCCAAGCAGATCGTGGGAACCTAGAAATAGCACGTAAATATGGATACCGTTCACAGGAACACTATGAACAAACCAACGATAGCAATGCAATTGGTAAGTCGCTTGTGAATTTAGTTTATATTGAGTATTTGAACGGAGAATATAAAATCTCTGCTAGGGCTTCCATGACAGCCATAAAACACCTTCAAGAAAACGACGACATTCTCGCAGTCGCGATTATGTACTGCGTCAAATCCTTGTTGAAGCTAGAGAAATACGAAACAGCGTTAACGTTACTTGAGCAGCATGCGTCACTCTTGGAGGAGTACCCCACGATCTCTAGCAAGGTACAAATCATCTATACGATCTTAAAAAATGACCCATTATATGCTATACGTGTAAGTGAGGATTCATCTCAGACCTTAAAAATACGCGCTTTCGCTTGTAAGTGCCTATTCGAATTTTACGCAAAACGAGATGACTCAGAATCTGCGATGCGATACTATAAACAGGAGCGCATCTATTCTCGCTCAAAACGTGAGTTTTTCGATGAGGAGGATTTCTAGGTGAGGAAGATCCTAATAGTCTTAACACTGGTTGCGGTAGCAAGTTTTGCAATCGGAAGCACAACGATAAGCAAGACTGCAGGGTGGGTTGACCCTGATCCTGTAGGTTTTGTAGCGATCAAGAAGTAAACCTCCTCCCCACCGCCCTCGTATACGTGTACGAGGGCTTTTTTTGTTGAACCTGTAGGCGTATTGGGGATGTAGGCGGCCTATGGTAAACTAGAGGGACAACAAGTGAACGGAGAAAGGGTGTGAGCGCGTGGAATGGACAGGGGAGCGCATCATTCCCAAACTGCTCAAGCCGACGAATGGGATGTTGCTGGAACATCTCGCCCGCTACTACTTTGCCACGCCCTATGTGCGAGGACGGGTGTTGGACATCGCCTGTGGCAGCGGCTACGGCTGTCACATGATCGCCAAGGATCGCAAGCGCGAACTGACCGAGTTGGTCGGCGTCGACAACGACGCAGAAGCCCTCGCCTATGCGAATCGGGAATACAACCATCAGAAAGTCACCTACCGCCAAGCAGACGCACTCGACCCGAAACTGCCGGAGGAACTCGGCGTTTTTGACGCGATCCTGAGCTTTGAAACGCTGGAACACGTCGCAGACGACCAGCTTTTTATGGACAACCTGTACCGCCTGCTCAAGCCGGGCGGCACGCTCGTCGTCTCGACTCCATTTGGACGCGGACGCGGGATGCCGACGAGCGAACCCTTCCACGTCCATCAACTGACCCCGGAGGAGTTTCACGAATTGTGCGGACGCTTTGATCGCGTGGAGATGTTCTATCAGCGCGGCCCGACCTTTGAGCGGGAACCGCGCACAGGAGTGCGGTACTTTATCGGAATTGCCGTCTGTACAAAAGCGTAGGGAGGCGAGCGCATGCGCACGTGGAAAGTCTGGCAGGTCTTGAGTGTGGCCGTGTTGGTGGGGATCAGCACAGATGTTTTTGCTTCAACGCCGTTGCGCGGATTGGCGCGCCCCGACTTTGTGCAGGTACAACCGCAAGGAAGCGAGGCCGTGCTGAACAACCCGTTCATGGGCTTGGTGCCAGCCGCGTCCGGCGGCCCGTATGTCCAGCCGCATCGACTGGTCTACATGGTGCTGAGCTGGCGGGACCTCGAACCGGAGAAGGGCCGATTTGCTTTTGAAGAGATCGAGCGCAAGTACAAGTTTGCCGAGTGGAACCAGCGGGGCGTGAAGGTGATCCTGCGCTTCGTCCTCGATTATGGAACGGAAACGAAGCATATGGACATCCCTGACTGGCTGTACCAAGAAATCCAAGGCGATGGGATCTGGTACGACGAGGATGTTGGCAAGGGCTTCAGCCCGAACTATGACAACCCGAAGCTGATCAACGCGCACCGCACGGTGATGCAAAAACTCGGGGAGCGCTACGACCATGACCCGCGCCTCGCCTATCTCGCGCTAGGCAGCCTCGGACATTGGGGGGAGTGGCACACCTACAGCGATGAAAAAATCAACATCCCCTTCCCAAAACTCGCCGTCTCCGATCAATACGTTCAACACTACCTCGACGCCTTCCCCGACAAAAAACTTCTGATGCGCCGCCCACACCCGATCGTTCAGGACAAGCAACTCGGTCTCTACAATGATATGTTCGGCAGTCCGCGCTCGACGAGCGACTTCAACGACTGGTTTGAAAACGGGTATACCTCCTCGCTCGCAGGTGCAGACATCCCGGCGATGCCTGATTTTTGGCGCGCAGGACCGAGTGGTGGTGAGTTTGGCAACGCGGGCAGTGTGCGCGGGCTGTTGCAGCCGCAAAACATCGGAGAGATTCTGGCGGAGGCCCAACGCAGTCACGTCAGTTGGATGGGGGCGACAGTGCTGTCCGAGGTGAAACTCGACCAGACGGAGCAGAGTAACCTGAACTCCTTTTTGAAAAAAATCGGCTATCGGTTCGTGATCCGCTCCGCTTCCTTCCCCGATAAAGTTCGGCAGGGCGGCCATGTACCGGTCACGCTGGTGGTCGACAACCAAGGGGTGGCCCCTTTTTACTACCCGTGGCCGTTGGAACTGTCGCTCGTCGACGAGGCGGGGGCCGTGGTCGCCAGCACCGTCACATCCGAAGACATTCGTCGCTGGCAACCGGGCCAGATCCAGACGATTCAATACCTGAGCGTCCCGCCGGGACTCGCACAGGGAAGTTACACCCTCCATGTCGCGATCCTCGACCCCGATACGAAACAGCCGGGCGTTGAGTTCGCGATCCAAGGCAAGCGGCAGGACGGCCGGTATCCGCTCGGGGAGTTGACCGTTACAGGGAAGCCACCGCTGCGCCTGCCGTGACGACGGCGATCACGTAAAAAGGAAGTTCCTCCGCACGCGGGGGAACTTCCTTTTTTCTGGAGGACGGGGGGGTGGGGAGTCAAGAACCGTTGCGACACCAGCTCGCAAAGTGTTCGCAGTTGTTGTGGAAGAGGTTGTACTTGTCCTCCCCGATCCGCGAGTAGGCACGGCGGACGGTTTCGCGATCGGAGTAGCGCTGGATGCTGTTTTTGCGCTGCACGTTCATGCCGCTCGCGAAATTTTCCAGCGAGTCTTCGAGGATGCCCTGATTCAAAAGATAATGAACCACGCGACCCCCTCCAACATAGATGCCGTGGTGGGTATACCCGACGCGTTGGACGTAGACATGGTCGCCGCGTTCCAGTTGGTGAGACTCGTCCACCAACAGACGTCGTGCCATCAAGCGAGGGTCGTTGGCATCGAGGAAGTTTTCCACCGTCTGTGAGAGATTGCGGACTTTTTCGACCGGGGAGTGTTTGCCGACGCGGACGGCGAGCGTGGTTGCTTCGCTGAGCAAGCCGATCAACCCGCCAAGGTTGGAGGAGGAGCGCATGTTTCTGCTGCGTCTGCTCAAGTTGGAAGCCCCCTTAATTTAGATGTCATCATATTTAATTATATTATACTGAATGATCTGATGAATTGTAATCCTGCATTTGTGCTATTCTCGTAGCAAGAGGAGGTTGTGTGAATGGACTTGCAAGCGGTACTACAGCGATTAGAAGGATATGGCTCGGAGCAGACGCGCAAGACTTATCGACGGCACGGTGCCAGCGCGAACCAGTACGGGGTGAGTTTTGCCAATCTGAAGCTGTTGAAAAAGGAGCTCAAGACCAACCAAGCCCTCGCGGAACAGCTCTGGGACACGGGCAATGAGGACGCGCGGATGCTGGCGACGATGATCGCGGACCCGAACAGCATCTCCGTGGAGGTCGTGGAGAAATGGATCGGGAATTGGCCGTATTACCCAGGGGTGGATGCGGTGGCTACGCTGGTCGGCAAGGCTCCGTTTGCAAGCGCATTGGTTCCGAAGTGGACGACGGTGGAGGACGAATGGGTGAGTTACGGAGGCTGGCAACTGGTGGCGCAGCTCGCGACACATGACAAGCAGTTGCCAGATGACTACTTCGCGGCGTATCTCACGGTGATCGAGACGTCGATCCACAGCCGTCCAAACCGGACGCGTCATGGGATGAACGGCGCCTTGATCGCGATCGGCCTGCGCAACGCGGACTTGGAAGAGGAGGCGCTGCGTATCGCGCGGGTGATCGGGAAGGTAGAAGTCGATCATGGCGACACGAGTTGCAAGACTCCAGATGCCACGACCTACATCGAGGACACCAAATTCAAACGGGATGCGATGGCGAAAAAGCGGGCGAAGAAATAGTGAAAAGTATAACTCTCAGATTGCGTGTGCACTTTAGTTAAATATCTAGTAAACTAAATGCAAATGGATAAACGCATAAGGAGAATGAGTCGTGGCATTTATGATCCCAGAAACGATACACAGTTCTGCCACAGCTGGAGAACGATTGTTTTTTCAAACCTTAAAGCGTGACCTACCCGAAGACTACCTCGTCTATTACGAGCCTGATATCAAGGGAAAACGACCTGATTTTGTTATCATCGGTCCAGATCTAGGAATCTTGGTCTTGGAAGTGAAGGACTATACAAAAAACACTTTGCATCAGCTCAATCGTGATGATTGGACGATTAAGACATCTGCGGGCGATATTCAAACGGTCAAAAGCCCTTTGCTTCAGGCGAGGCAATACGCGTTTCACCTCTGTGACTTATTAAAAAGAGACAAGAACTTGGTGCAACTTGCAGGTAAGTATCATGGCAGTTTAAAGTTTCCATACGGGTATGGCACTGTTTTTACCCGTTTGAAGCAGGAAGAGTTTATCCGTCATGACTTGTACTCTGTGATCGAGCCTAACCTCGTGTTGTGCCGCGATGAGATCGACTCAGATGAGGAAGGGTACTCACAGGAGCATCTGGTGGAGAAATTACAGGGGATGATGCCCGTCTTTTACCGTCGTTCGGAACGTTTGAGTGACGCGGAGATCCAAGCGATTCGCTATCACTTGTTCCCAGAAGTTCGTATCAGCGCCGAATTTGGCGAACCTGTTCCTTACCAAGATCAACTATTGCTCTCCTTACACAACATCAAGACGATGGACCTCTACCAAGAAAACTTGGCGAAGCAGATGGGGGATAAGCACCGTTTGATTCGAGGTGTGGCAGGGAGTGGCAAGACGTTGATTCTCGCCAGCCGCGCCAAATTGTTGTCCAAGGAGCATCCCGACTGGAAGATTCTCATCCTCTGTTACGGCGTGCCACTTGCCCGCCAATTACATAGTTTGATCGAGCAACGGGACAAATCAGATCTCAATTCCTATGTCAATATTCAGGTTTATAACTTCCACGCGTGGCTGCGCGATACATTTCGAATCGTCAACGATGACCAGATTCCGCTCTTGTTAGACAAGATTGAGAAAAAGGAAGCGATTCTGCCCAAGTACGAAGCGATCCTGATCGATGAAGGCCAGGACTTTGCGCCCGAGTGGTTGAAATTGGTGAGCAGCGTATTGAGTGAGGAAACGCAATCCTTGCTCTTAGTAGAAGACCGTGCGCAAAACATCTTCAAACGCAAAACCAGCCTCAACCAAAACATTGGGTTGGACTTTCGTGGACGCTCGAAAGTGTTGACGATCAACTATCGCAACACTGCACAGGTTGTCCAGTTTGCCTGGGACTTCTATCAGAAGCATTCGGTCCTCCAAAACAAAGTCAAGCAAGGAACCACGGAAGGTGTGGAAATCTTGCCCCCACAGAGCACCAAGCGGCGCGGTCCGGAACCGATGGTCAAACGCTTTGCGAATTTGCGAGAGGAGATGTCGTTGGTTTGTGCCAAAGTCTACGAATTGTATCACGAGGGGATTCCTTTATCGGAGATGGCGATCCTATACCGGATCAAAAATTCGTACCGTGAACCCTATATTGATACCATTAGGCAGCAACTTTCCAACTCCAACATCCCCTTTTACTGGGTGACAGAGAACGCAGCGAGCAAGCGCCAGTTTAACCGAAAGGACGAGTCGGTGAAGATCTCCACGTTCGATAGTGTGAAAGGGCTCGACTTCCGTGTCGTTTTTATCGTCAATTTGGAAAGCATGCCGTTCAAAATGGAAGAAAACGAAGAACGCGATGTGGCGTTGCTCTATATTGGAATGACTCGGTCGCTGCAATACTTGTTTCTGACGTATAGTGGAAATTCGTTGTTTACACGTTATCTGGACGAAGTGGAACTGCGTCGGCAGCAGGGTACAATTCTCGAACAAGCTCGGGATCAAGCATAGGCTTGGCCAGCACCGCTATGGTAAAATACAAGCACATAGCAAATCGGAAACTAGATCGCGTGGCGGTCTAGTTTTTTTGTCGGATGGAGGGTGAGAGATGTGCTGAGAGTGCCGATTGAAGAGGTGTTGCCTGCCCTGCAGGAGACGTTGCGCGGACAGGTACATGCCGTGCTGGTCGCCCCGCCCGGTGCAGGCAAGACGACGAGGGTGCCATTGGCCTTGTTGGATGCACCGTGGTTGCAAGGGCGCAAGATCCTGATGCTCGAACCTCGTCGGCTGGCCGCTCGTGCCGCCGCTGGCTTCATGGCGAAGTTGTTGGGGGAGTCGGTCGGAGAAACCGTAGGCTATCGAGTTCGGATGGACACCAAAGTTGGTCCGACGACGCAGATTGAAGTCGTCACCGAAGGCGTTTTGACCCGGCTGTTGCAGGCGGATCAGGCGTTGGAGGACTATGGCATCGTGATTTTCGACGAATTTCATGAGCGCAGTCTGCACGCCGACTTAGGTCTGGCGCTGTGCCTGCAATCACAATCCCTCCTGCGAGAAGACCTCCGCCTGCTCGTCATGTCGGCAACGCTGGAAGCAGAGCCGGTCGCGGCCTTGCTCGGAGATGCCCCCGTGCTGACAAGTGCAGGACGCGCGTATCCTGTCGAGACCCGGTTCGCCGCTCGCCGGATCGATGGGCGCATCGATCCTGTCGTGGTGCGCACGATCATGGAAGCTTTGGAACAGGAGGAGGGCGACATCCTCGTCTTTCTCCCCGGCACGGGTGAGATCCGCCGCGTGGAAAGCCAACTCCCACGTCGTGATGGCGTGCGCGTGACCACGCTCCACGGCGGCCTCTCCCGCGAAGCACAAGACCTCGCGATCACGCCCTGCCCGCCGGGGCAACGAAAAGTGGTGTTGGCCACCTCGATTGCCGAGACGAGTTTAACGGTGGAGGGCGTGCGCGTCGTGATCGACAGCGGGCAGATGCGGGTCCCGCGTTTTTCCCCGCGCACGGGCATGACCCGTCTGGAGACGGTCACCGTCTCGCGCCCCTCTGCCGATCAGCGCCGAGGTCGTGCGGGGCGACAGGCCCCCGGCATCTGTTACCGACTCTGGACGGAACAGGAAGACCAGCAACTCAAACTCCGCAGCACACCGGAAATCCAAGAGGCCGACCTCGCCCCGCTCGCCTTGGAACTCGCCACATGGGGGGTCACCGATCCAGCGGACTTGCTCTGGCTCGATCCACCGCCGGCCTCGTCCTATCAACAAGCGACCACACTGCTCCAACAGCTCGGCGCGCTCGACCCCAGCGGACAGATTACTCCCCACGGACGGCAGATGGCAGAACTCGGCTTGCATCCACGCCTCGCGCACATGATCTTGCAAGGAATTCCGCTCCAACACGGGCAGCTCGCCTGTGACCTCGCCGCGCTGCTCAGCGAGCGCGATCTGCTCCGTGGCGACCGCCTCGCAACCGCCGACCTGCGACTGCGAGTAGATGTCCTGCGCGCCATTCAGGAAAAAACGGAGCTGCCCAGCACCACCGTCGACCTCCACGCGGCCCGTCGTCTGCTCACCGAGGCGAAGCAATGGAAGCGTGCGCTCCAGATCCCGCCGCAGGAAAAAAGCGACCCAGAAGCCTGCGGGCTTCTGCTCGCTTTTGCCTACCCCGACCGGATCGCCCAGCGCCGCCCCAATGGACGCTACCTCCTGCGCAACGGACGCGGTGCTGCGCTGCCGGAACTGCAAGAGATCTCCAACGCGGCCTATCTCGTCGCCGCCGAACAGGACGACCAAGGCGTGGAGAGCCGCATCTACCTCGCCGCTCCCGTGGAACTTGAGGAGTTGAAAAAGCACCTGCACACCCAGATCCGCGAGGAACGCCTCGTCGAGTGGGATGCCTCGACACAGTCAGTCAAAGCCCGCAAGCGGGAGCGCCTCGGCGCGTTGATCTTGCGCGACACGCAACTGACCAACCCGAGCCCGGAGGAAACGTTGCAGGCGCTCCTCGAAGGCATCGCCGCCGCAGGTCTGGACAAAGCCTTGCCTTGGACGCGCAATGCCCGCCAACTGCAACAGCGCATGCACTTCCTGCACCAGTCGGACCCGACATGGCCCGATGTTTCAGAGCTTGCCTTGACGGAGACGCTTGCTGACTGGCTAGGACCGCATCTCTACGGGGCGAAAAATTTGAGCAGCGTCCAACGCCTGAACTTGACGCAACTGCTCGGATCGCGGCTGAGTTGGGAGCAGCAGCGCGAGTTGGAGACCAGCGCTCCGACGCACATGGTCGTGCCCAGCGGTTCGCGTGTGCCGATCGATTACAGCGATCCGCACGCACCCGTGCTCGCCGTCCGGTTGCAGGAAGTGTTCGGCCTGCCGGAGACGCCGCGCATCGCACGCGGGCGAGTGCCGCTGCTGATGCACTTGCTGTCACCTGCCCAACGTCCGGTGCAAGTGACCCGCGACCTCGCCAGCTTCTGGGCCAACGCCTACTTTGAGGTCAAAAAAGACTTGAAAGGCCGCTACCCCAAACACTACTGGCCCGACGACCCGTGGAACGCCACGCCGACCCATCGCGTCCGTCCACGGCCTACAAATTGAACCACCACATACAGAAAAAGACCGGAAGTGCGCCCGCACTCCCGGTCTTTTTTTCACTTGCGAACTTGAATAGTTTAGTCGTGGAGAATATATATACTACAGAAATAAATATTTCAGTAAATTTTCGATTTCGAGAAGGTTAACCTTTTTTGTACTAGAATATCATTCTATATATCAAAGAAGTGTGTTGTCTCCGTCAAATCAACCAGTACAGAGAAAGAAGGGATCACATGTCCAGCACCGAACTCTCGATTCAACGTTTTGGTTACCAACAAGAATTGCGTCGCACGTTGAGTCTCACAGATTTGGTCATTTATGGCATGGTGTTTATGGCACCGCTCGCGCCGATGCAGGTTTATGGCCTCGTTGCGCATCAGAGTTATGGCATGACCCCACTGGTGTACATCGTCGGCGTGCTCGCGATGTTGTTTACCGCCATGAGTTACGCGCACATGAGCCGGGAGTTTCCGATCGCCGGTTCGGTCTACTCGTACATCCAACGCGCGGTCAACCCGCACATCGGGTTCGTCGCGGGCTGGTTAATTCTGATCGATTACATCTTGATACCTGGACTGATGTATGCATTTTCCGCCGTGTGGATGGAGGGCATCGTGCCCGGTGTTCCGGCCCAAGCGTGGGGCGTGCTGTTCATCCTGATTAACACGTTTATCAGTGTCCGCGGCATCACCTTGACGGCAAGGGCGAACTTTTTCATGTTTTGGTTGCAAATCGCGACCTTGGTTGCGTTTTTCGCGTTGGGCGTGAAGTTTGTGTTCATCGATGGGCATGGCACCGGTGGGTTCTCGATGGCACCGCTGTTCCAAGCCGAGCACTTCAACGTCAACTTCATCGCGACGGCGACGACGATCGCCGTGCTGGGGTTCCTCGGGTTCGACGGCATCTCCACGCTGGCGGAGGAAGCCAAAGACCCGGTTCGCACAGTTGGCAAAGCGACGGTGCTCTCGCTGATCGTGATCGGGGTGTTGTTCCTCGGGCAGACCTACATGGCCGCGCTGGTGCATCCGGCGTATGAAGGGCTTGACCCGGACATGGGCTTTTTCGACATCGCTCGGGAGTCGGGCGGGGACGTGTTCTACGTCTTGCTGATCCTCGTCAACGTCATCGCGATGGGCGGAGCGGTCACGCTGAACGTGCAAGCGGCCACTTCACGCGTGCTGTACTCGATGAGCCGTGACAATCTGTTGCCTTTCTCCTCGTTCTTCCGCCGCGTGCATCCGAAGTACCAGACCCCGATTGGCGCGACGTTCTTCTCCGCGGGGGTGTCGTTGTTCATCCTGTTTGCGCTGCCGATTGAGACGATCATCAAGTTCGTCAACTTCGGGGCGACCACGTCCTTCATGATGCTGAACTTCAGCGTCTTCTACTACTTCTTCCTCAAGAAAAAGCGTCGCGATCTCAAGAGCATTTTCAAGTTCATGATCTTCCCGCTGGCCGGGCTGTTCATCGTCGGCTATGTCTGGTCGGGATTTGACCCGGTGACCTTCTATGTCGGGTTTGGTTGGATTGCAGTCGGGATCGTCTTCGGCGCGGTGAAGTCCAAGGGCTACCGCGAACTGCCGCCGACGTTGCAGGATCTCTAAGAGCAGAGGGAGGCAGAGCGTATGCGCCTGTCTGGAAAAGTAGCGATCGTCACCGGTGCCGCTCGTGGCATTGGGGCTGCGATCGCACAGCGGTTTGCAGAGGAGGGCGCGCAAGTCGTGCTCGCGGATCTGTTGGCGGAAGGTGCGGAGACAGCGCGCGCCATTCGCGAGTCGGGTGGACAAGCGGTATTTTGCCGGACGGACGTCTCCAAGTCGGAGGAGGTCCAAGCGCTGATCTCGACCGCTGTGGAAACGTATGGTGGGCTACATATCCTGTGTAACAATGCCGCTGTGAACATTCCAGGTTCGATCTTGGACATCAGCGAAGAGATCTGGGATCTCACCATGAACGTCAACCTCAAGGGGATGTTCCTCGTCTCCAAGTACGGAATTCCCGAGTTGAAAAAAGCGGGCGGCGGCTCGGTGGTGAACATCGGGTCTGCGAACTCGCTGGTGGCCGAACCGTTGCTGTCGGCGTATGTGACTTCCAAGGGTGGGGTGCTGATGCTGACCAAGTCGATGGCGCTGGACTTCGCGGCAGACAATATCCGCGTGAATTGCGTCTGCCCAGGCTGGGTGGACACGACGATCAACGATGCGCATGCCGAGTTGCTGGGCGGACGGGAGCACGTGTTGGCGGGCATTGCCGATTTCCAACCGATCGGGCGGATGATTCAACCGCGCGAGATCGCGAATGTCGCGCTGTTTCTCGCGTCAGACGAGTCTTCAGCGATGACGGGGAGCGCGATTGTCCCCGATGGCGGGATGACAGCCAAGTAGGCAAGAAGTTACGGAAAAAAGACCCAGTCGCGGGTGCGGCTGGGTCTTTTTTTACAAATAGGCTTGGCGGGGTCGACCCAATACAAATCGGTCCTTTGTGCCTATTTATGGAATTACATTAATATATTATCATTTGTAAAAGAAGTGAAAATCGGAGGAAGAACACAATGAAACAAAAAGCTTGGATTCAAACTCTTGCCGTGCTTGCAGTTGCGTCATCCATCACAAGCACCGCATATGCAGACACGACGAACCCAGATCGAGCACAAGACCTTACCCTTACGGTTTCAGGTACTATGAAAGAAAAGCTTGACGAGAAACACGCGTTGGCGAAACTGCATGAAAATGTAAGGGTTGGTAAGTCCACACAAGCAGAGGAAGATCAGGCATTTGAGAAATTCGTAGCCAAATGGGGAGGAATTGGCCTCACCGCGAGCGAAAAAAACAAAGCACTTAAGCGTGAAAACGGCATCACTTTTAACCCGCAAGCTCTATACGGTTCTCACTACGTTCCCGTCAGTCAACTGTCACAACCGAACAATTACTATTGTGGGCCAGCAAGTGCGACGGAAATCATCCGTCAGATCGGCGTAAACCCAAGCTTGGCGATGAGTGATGCAGCTAACTATCTCGGGACCAACACCGACGGTACAGTTTGGAGTAAACGCGCGATCACGGGTAGCTACTACTACCCGATGGCAGACACGCTTGACTACTACTCCAACTCGGCCAATAATTATGCGGCGGAAGCATCACCGAGCGCAGCAACCTTCAAGAGCGATGTAACGTACACGATTGACAAGGGTTATCCGGTTTCCGCCGACGTTGTGGAAAATGCCAATGGGACTCACTTGGTTGGACATCCGACTAACCTGACGATTTACCACTGGATTGCGATTGACGGCTACTCTGCCAGTGGTGACAATACGCAGTATGCAGATTCTGCATCGGGTGGTCAAGGATTTAGCACCGCATGGAATACGGCTTCGATACCGACGAAATCAACGCTCAACTCGAGCACGATTGCGGGCATGACAAGCGGTCGCGGCATCATCTGGTAAGCATACAGGAAAGTCGAGACGGGCGGGTAGCTACCGCCCGTCTTCTTGCAAAAGGAGGATCTCTCTGTGACTGTGACAATCAACCATTTGAAAACTTTTACTAAGGCAGTCGGAGCCTGCACGTTCTTGCTCGGTAGTTTAACGGTGTCTGGTTGTGACTTTTTTAGCGAAGCCTCTTCCACTTCACCAAGTGCAAATTCAAACGATGCACAAGATAAGTTCTTACCCATACCGACTAACCCACCGGAAGTTGAGCCTGTAGTGCAGGCAACAGGTTGGAATAGAGAAGCAATCCAAGCGTTTGCGAGTAGACTTCCGGATCAACGTATTTTTTCCTCGCTTAGTGTTGCCAATGATGGTCAGATCGTTGCCACGGTTCCCAAGCAAAATGAAAAGCCTTACGAAGTGGTTTTGTTCGATCCTAAAACAAAAAAAGTTGAAACGATTGCAGCTGTAGAAGGAAAGTATGCGCAGTGTGCTGTTGCCGACGTTAATGACCAATGGGTAGTTTGGAGCGAGGCGCTCGATCAGCAATTTTTAGATTGGAACATGCATGTGTATGATCGCAGAACACATCAAGACCGGATTGTATATTCTTCGCCAAAAGACAGTCAAGGACATGGCTATCCAGGAGTTTTATGGGCACCGCATCTGTTTGAAAATGAATTTGTTTTTAGCCCAACTGTCGGACCGGCTACAGCCACAGGTCCTGGTTTTGTCGCAAAAAAATACAACCTGCTCACGAATACGTTTACTGACCTCACTACGTCAGGATATAACCCTGTGCTAACAAAGGATTTTGATATGTGGGTTGGCTATGATTCGGAAGAGCAGGATGGTGAGCTGTTTTGGAATCGAGGAAAGGTAACTAAACAGGTTACGAAAGGCGTTCATCCTAAATATTTCTCTGTGGAAGGCGATAGTTATGCGTGGAGCAATCATCTGAATAGACAGTGGACCATTGGTATTTCTGAGAATGGGGAGCAAAAGACCCTAGTAAAGTCTGGGGAGGCAGATGCGTTGCAATTCCTGACGATGAGTCAGCGTATTTTGGCTTGGACTTCCTACGAAAAAACACAAGTCTACGACCGGAAGTTAGAAAAGTTGATCACATTGGATCAAAAGCCAGCAACAACTGTCACGACCAAAGGACATTATTTATATTGGGCGATTCCGAGCGGCACACCTGAACAACAGCAGCAAATCGCGAAGGATTCCGGAATCGTAGCGGCTGACATGTACCTCGTGGATTTGGATAAGATATGAGGCTAGTATCGTGAATCAGAGCCGTACCGTACCTCAACGAAAACGAACCAACCGCATTGGTGATGGGCCGTTTTTTTCGGAAAAAAAAGCCCTCGGCCGACAACCGAGGGCTTTTCCCTAATGAGCAGATGTCACCTGCAACCCCACGCGGTCGATCAGCGTCCGGCTCTCTTCATTGAGGCCAACGAGGGTGACGTTCTTTTGCGCCTCTTGGTACTTGGCGAGCACTTTGGAGATCGCGGTCACCGCCGAATGGTCCCAGACATGCGAGCCGCTCAGGTCGATGACGATCTGCGAGGGGTCATTCGCCACATCGAACAACTCGATGAAGTGACTCGATGTCCCGAAAAAGAGCTGACCGGTCACGTAGTACGTCTTGCGCGTGTTGTCCTGCTCACAGTGCGATGTGGCTTGCAGGCGGGAAATCTTCCAGCCAAAGACCAGTGCGGAGATGATCACACCCGCGATGACGCCTTTGGAGAGATCGTGTGTCGCGATGACGATCGCCATCGTCGTCAGCATCACGAGCGCTTCATTGATCGGCATCCGGCGGATGTGCAGGAACGAATTCCAGTCGAACGTCCCAATCGAGACCATGACCATCACACCCACCAGCGCGGCCATCGGGATGCGGGTGACCACATCGCCCAACACGAGAATGAGGAAGATGAGGAACATCCCGGCAACAAACGTGGCCAGTCGCCCGCGTCCACCTGATTTGATGTTGATGACCGACTGGCCGATCATCGCACAACCGGCCATCCCACCGAAAAAGCCGGTGATGACGTTGGCCAACCCTTGCCCGCGAATCTCGCGGTTTTTGTCACTGTGTGTCTGGGTCATCTCATCGAGGATCGTCGCCGTCAGCAAGGATTCAAAAATCCCGACGATCGCCAGCGAGACTGAGAAGGGCAGGATGATCTGGAACGTTTCCCACGTCAGCGGCAAGTTCGCGATGTGGAAACTCGGCAGCGCACGCGTGATCGTGCCCATGTCCCCGACCGTATGCAGGTCCGCATGTGTGAAGATAGCGAACACGGTCATCACGATGATCGCCAGCAGGGCGGACGGGAACGCTTTTGTGAGGTAAGGGAACAAATAGATGATGGCAAGCGTTCCGGCAACCATTGCATACATCTGCCAGCCAGCCCCGACAAAGTTCGGGAGCTGTGCCATGAAGATCAAGATCGCCAGCGCGTTGACGAAGCCGAGGACAACCGGATGTGGCAGGAACGTGATGAAACGTCCGAGCTTGAGCACGCCAAGCACGAATTGCAGGATGCCTGTCAGCACCGTAGCGGCAAACATGTACTCGATTCCATAGTCTGCCACCAAGTCGATCATCACCAAAGCCATCGCGCCAGTCGCCGCTGAGATCATGCCGGGTCGCCCTCCGGCAAACGAGACCACCACAGCGATGGCGAACGATGCATACAGCCCGACCATCGGGTCGACGCCAGCTAATATGGCGAACGCGATCGCCTCGGGAATCAAAGCAAATGCCACCGTCATGCCCGCGAGGATATCGCCGCGGATGTTAAAGAACCAAGACTCTTTATACGTGAGAGTTCGCATTGGATACCTCCTCCTATTACTAAGTCCTGAGAATAGCACAGGCGTGTGTCGACAGCAAGGTTAAGCACCTAGAGGAGGGGATGAAGTGCGAACGAGCGAGCCGAATCGTTGTACCCTAACAGAAGCACGTATAAAAAAAGGCTCCCTCGCCGAAGCAGATGAGCCTTTTCCCATTTCCACCGCACATTCTCCGAACGAAATATAATACTCATTGACTATTGTTCGTGTTTTCCCGTAGAATGGTCTTCGGAGAGACTCGTATACGCTGGGAATAGGGCTCAGTGTCTCTACCGGCACCCGTAAAGTGCCGACTACGCGTCCTGTGACCTTGAAAGGGGAGACCTATCGATGTCGTATGACGTGATTATTGTAGGAGCAGGTCCCAGTGGGATTTTTGCCGCCTATGAATTGACACACCTCGATCCGAACAAAAAAGTCCTGTTGATCGACAAAGGACTGGATATCCACCACCGCCGCTGCCCGATCTTGGAGGAAAAGTTGGTCAAGTGCCCGCCAGCCCATCAGAAAAAGGAATACGCCGGCTGCCTACCTGCCTGCTCGATCACCGCGGGTTGGGGGGGCGCAGGTGCTTACAGTGATGGCAAGTTCAACCTGACCACAGAGTTCGGCGGTTGGATGGGCGACTATCTCTCACCGTCCGAAGTGCTGAAATTAATTGAATACGCTGACGAAGTGAACCTCGCCCACGGTGGGACGACGACCATCACCGACCCGACAACACCAGAAGTGTCTGACATCGAGCGCAAGGCAGCCGCGGCTGGCCTCAAGCTGCTCAAAGCACGCGTGCGCCACTTGGGTACGGAGGAAAACTTGAAGATCCTCACGAACATCTTCCACACCCTGGAAAATCGAATTGAAACCCGCTTCAAAACGTTTGTCGAGGATATCCTCGTCGAGGACACCGGAGCAGGCAAGACCATCACCGGCGTTTTATTGAAAAACGGTGAAGAACTGCGCGCGAATAAAGTGATCATCGGCCCGGGCCGTGACGGTTCGCAGTGGTTGTCCGAAATCCTGAAAAACCACGGGTTGCGCATGTCGAACAACCAAGTCGATATTGGTGTGCGCGTCGAGACGTCCGATGTGATCATGGATGAGATCAACAAGCATCTCTATGAAGCGAAATTCGTCTACAGCACCAGCGTTGGCACACGTGTGCGCACCTTCTGCTCCAATCCGTCCGGGCATGTCGTCGTCGAGAACCACTCTGGCGTGATGACGGCGAACGGACACTCCTACAAAGACCCGAAGCTCGGCAGTAACAATACGAACTTCGCCTTGCTCGTCTCGCACACGTTCACCGATCCGTTCGATAAGCCGATTGAGTATGCCAAGGAAGTATCGAGTCGTGCCAATGACTTGTCTAACGGCTCCGTGATCGTGCAAAAGTACGGCGACATCCTCAAAGGACGCCGTTCCACGCCGAAGCGGATCGCAGAAGGCTTCCTCGAACCGACGTTAAAGGAAGCGATACCAGGCGACCTCGGGCTGGTCTTGCCGTACAACACGATGAAGTCGTTGATCGAGATGATGGACGCGCTGGACAAAGTCACGCCGGGAATCGCTTCGGAGCACACGCTGTTTTACGGTGTGGAAGCGAAATTCTACTCGGCGCGACCGAAGCTGACCGATACGTTCGAGACCGAAATCCACGGCCTGTTCGCCGTGGGCGACGGTGCAGGCATCACCCGTGGACTCGCCCAAGCCTCGGCTGCCGGAGTTCATGTCGCTCGCCACATTCATAAGACGATATAAAAAAAGGCGACCATTGGGTCGCCTTTTTGTAAATTCAATAGGTATGAATAATAGGTGGTTATTTCGTCTGATTCCACCTCCTCGCAACCATCACTTTTCCTTCACGATACACAAAAAGCTCTTAAATTGGTAGAATGTTAGCAACATACTTACAGTTTCAAGAGGGGGATCTTGCACATGTTGTCACTATTGAGAATTCCATCGGGGGATGCGATGATGGTCGGTCGCTTGTTCCACGCAACCGGAGCGGGGACACACCCGACGCTGTTGCTGCTCCACGGCTTTCCCGGCGTGCAACAAAACCACGACATCGCTTTTGCCCTGCAACGCGCGGGTTGGAACGTGTTGCTGATCAACTACCGGGGCGCGTGGGGAAGTCACGGGACGTTTTCCTTCGTGCATGCGCTGGAGGATGTCCAAGCAGCGCTCGCCTATCTGCGTCGCGACGATGTGACTCGCGAACACAACCTCGACCTGTCCACGCTCGTTCTCGTCGGGCACAGCATGGGTGGATTCCTCGCCTGCATGACCGCGGCCGACGATGAAGCGGTGACCGCGGTGGCGTCGATCTCCGGCTTTAACTTCGGGTTGGTGGCCGAGATCATCGGTGACCAGACCGAAGCGGTGGCGGAGTTGAATGAGATGTTTGGGGAGGCGGCGTTTTTCCTCAACGGGGCAGACGGCGACGTGCTGACCGCGCAAGCCAGAGCACACAGCATCGCATGGAACTTGTTGAAAAAAGCCCCGGCACTCGCTGCGCGACCGGTGCTGCTGCTCGGGGCTGACCGCGATCAAGTCGGCCCGGTCACGATCCATCACGACTCGCTGGTCGAAGCGTTTCAAAAGTCGGGAGCCAAGCGTCTGGAGCACCGCACGGTCGACACCGACCACAACTGGGTGACCGCCCGCGAGGAACTGGCCGTGATGCTACAGGAGTGGCTGGCAGCGATTAGGACTAAAACGCACCGAAGGGCGACTTTAGGAAGGAAGTCCACCGTTGACCCACACCCAGAGACTTCATGAGACGAATGTGCTTCTTCCGGGAAATTGACCGATTGGCGCGGGAGTTGCAGGAGTTAACCCAAGTGTTGTGAAAAAGAGACTTTACCGTCTGTGACGGTAAAGTCTCTTTTTGCCGGAACAGGTGGCGGATCAAAGGGAAATCAAATGTTCGCTCGCTATACTGTGTACAGAAGGCACGATACATTGGAGGGAGCGAGATTCATGGGAGCGAAGAAAGCAGACAAACTGGCAGCGCTGTGCTCGGCAGCGATTGGTGTGATCTACGTGACGGGGTACTTCGTGACCGATCCGGCCTTGGCAGCGTTGGCGACTCAGGACCGACCGGCCGCAGTAGCTCCGACCGATCCAAACGGTCAGAACCTGACCCCAGATCAGAACCTGAACCCGAACCAAACTCGCAAGCACGGCAATCGTGGTCAGAACTTCGGCGGGCAGATCCCGGAGCAAGGCCAATGGCAAGACGGCGCCGAATGGCCGGGTGCGGATTCAAACACCACCACGCCGAACCAAACCCCAAAACAACCCAGCACGAGCCAAGGGCAGACCACCAGCCCCGCAGCTCTGAGCGGCACATACAAGGACGGAACTTACACCGGCAGCGGCACCAACCGCATCGGAACGGTCGAAGTTGCCGTCACGATCGCCAGCGGCAAAATTACAGCGGTGGAAATTACCAACTGTAACACACACTATCCGCAGAGCCGGATCGACAAACTCCCGGCGCAGATCTTGAAAAACCAAAGCGACCAAGTCAACAACGTCAGCGGTGCCACGATGAGCACCACCGACTTCCGCACCGCCGTTCGCCAAGCCTTGCAACAGGCGCAGGCGTAACTTTTTTTCCAACAACAAGTAGACGGGAGGACATGAGATGTCAGCGTTCAGACCCAAGCCTACGTATTCCCGCACAGCCCTGCACATGGACACGGTCGTCTCCCTGCATGTCGTGTCCTCCCGTTCAGAGGACGATGTGCAGGCGCGTATCCGGCGAGCGTTCGAGGCATTCCTAGCCGTCGAGCGGGTGTGCAGCCGCTTCGATGCGGAGAGTGAACTTCGGCGCTTGTGTACACACGTCGGGGAGGCGGTACAGGTGAGTCCGCTTTTGTTTGAAGCGACCCGAATTGCGTGGGAGATGGCGGAGTTGACAGACGGCGTGTTCGACCCGACGGTCGGGCACCGCATGGCAGCCCACGGCTTCAACATCAACTACCTCACCGGGGAAAAAGCGCTCCCGCCCGCTCAAGCGACCGCGAGCGCAACCGTGACCTACCGCGACCTCATCCTCGACGAACAGCACCGCACGGTCACGCTGCAAAAACCGCTCCAACTCGATCTTGGAGCGGTTGCCAAGGGGATGGCGGTCGATCTCGCGGCACGCGAACTGCGCGAGTTCGAAGGATTTCTCATCAACGCCGGGGGCGACATCTACGCCGGAGGTCTCAACGACCATGACGAACCGTGGGTCATCGGCATCCAACACCCGACCCAGCCTGATCAGACGATCACCACCCTGCGGATCTCAGACGCAGCGGTTTGCACATCAGGTAGTTACGAGCGGGTCAGCCCAGAACAGACCGGGATTCACCATCTGCTCGACCCGCGCACGGGCCGCTCTCCGTCGCAACTCGTGAGCTGTACGGTCGTCGCACCTCAGGCGATGTTGGCAGATGCTTTCTCGACGGCGGCATTTCTCTTGGGTCCGGAAAAAGGGCAAGAACTCGTAGCAGAGGCCGGGTTGACAGGCGTCTATGTGACACCTGACCTCAAGGTCTATCAGGGAGAGGAGGAACCATCATGAACGCAGAGTCCATAATCATTGAAGGAGTAGCGACTGAAGTTGCCTCCACGACCGAAGTTTCAACAGCAGAATCGGTACGCCGTGGCGCGTCGTACTGGGCCACACCCAAGGCATTTGTGATGCTCGTCCTGCTGGCGCTGGTCGCCATCGGGCTTGGTTTTACACACAACACCTCGGGGTTGATCAACGCGGGAGCTGCAGTTGCATCCGGTGTGCTGATCGATCTGATCTTTGGCGCGATTCAAAAGCGCAAACGCGCATTTCCAGACGGAGCGCTCCTGACGGGGCTGATCGTCACGATGGTCCTGAGTGCCACCACACCGTGGTACATGGCGGCCGGAGCGACCGCCGTCGGCGTGCTCGCGAAACATTTGTTAAAGGTGAAAAAGAAACCGATCCTCAATCCGGCAGCCGTCGGCCTCCTGTTGGCCTTGTTGTTGCTGCAAACCGACCAAGATTGGTGGGGTGGCATGTCGGAGATGCCCGCTTGGTGTACAGGGTTCCTCGTCGTCGGCGGGTTGATGGTGACGCGCCGTGTACACAAGTACGCATCGGTGCTGACCTTCCTCGGCGTGTATGTGCTCAGTTTCCTCGGACTGGCATTGGCGGGCATCCACAGTGATCTGGCGGCGGATGCGTTGCGCTTGCCGTTCATCAACTCGGCGCTGTTCCTGTCCTTCCTCATGCTGACCGACCCGCCGACCTCGCCTGCCAAAGGAAAAGACCAAGTGCTGTTCGGCCTGATTGCGGCGGTCGTCAGCATCGGGATCTACCTGATCTGGGGCGGTCTGAGCTATCTGCTGATCGGCTTGCTGGTTGCAAACCTCTGGAACGCATGGAGGCTGGTGAGACGATGACGATGCGCGTGTTGGTGGTGGAGGATGACCGCGCGCTACGCAAAGCGGTCGTGAACATCCTGCAGGACGAAGACTATCTGACCGAAGAGGCGGAGGCGGGCGACGAAGGACTGTTGCTCGCGGAAACCCATACTTACGACCTGCTCGTGCTGGACATCATGCTTCCCGGCATGGACGGTCTGTCGCTGATCAAGCGCTTGCGGACAAAAGGGGTCAAGACCCCGGCGCTGTTTCTCACGGCGAAGGACAGCGTCGATGCCCGCGTGCGAGGTCTGGATGCCGGAGCGGACGATTACCTCGTCAAACCGTTTGCCGTCGAAGAACTGCTGGCGCGCATCCGGGCACTGTTGCGGCGCGATGGGAAGTTGGCACCAGAGGGAGAGCTGTCCTACGGACCGATCTCCTTTTTGCCTAAGGAACATGATGGGTGTGTGCAAGGGACGGCGTTGAAACTGACGAGCACCGAATACGAGCTGTTGCAATACTTGGTGCAGAACCGCGAACAGATCCTCAGTCGCAGTCAGATCTTCGACCGCATCTGGGGCTTGGACTCGGAGGCGAACGATTCGATCGTCGACCTCTACATCCACTACCTGCGCAAAAAACTGACCCCGTTTGGCTGCGAGCAGATGATTCGCACCGTGCGAGGCATCGGCTATATGCTCAAGGAGGTCTAAGGCGCATGTTTAAAAAAACCAAGCTGCGCCTGGTTGTGCTCAACACGATTGTGTTTTTCCTGCTCCTCAATGGGTTTGGGGCCACGCTGTACCTCTATACGAAGGAACGCTTGTACAGCCAGATGGATGTGATGTTGCAGGAGCAAGCCCAACACTTCCTACATGAGAAAAACGGAGACCGTCGCCCGCCCGGTGGTGAGCGTGAAGCGGAGCGGCGCGTCGTGTATGTGTTTTGGGACGAGCAAGGCCAGATGCAACTGCAAGTGCCGGAGGGGGCGCTTTTCGCAGAGGACATGGAGAAGTTGCGACCCGAAGGCAAAGCTGAGCAGAAGCGAACGGTCTCGATCGGCGGGAACGACTACCGCGTGTACGATCTGCCGGTCAATGTCGCGATCCGCGGTGCGGCGAAACAGACGCGCACCATGTCGGTGCTGGCGAGCTCGCAACCGACCCAAGAGATGTTGCACAGCCTGTTCTGGGTGATCCTCGTCGGCGGGTCGATCTCGTCGCTGCTGGCGCTCGGGGTCGGGATCTACCTCGCCACCAAAGCCTTGCGCCCGATTCAACAGGCGTGGAACAAGCAGCAAGAGTTCGTCGCCGATGCCTCTCATGAATTGCGCACGCCGTTGACGGTGATGAAGACTTCGCTGGAGCGGCTGTTCCGTCACCCTGACCACACCGTGCTGCAGGAGGGCGAGAGCATCTCGGACGCGATTGATGAGACGAATCGGATGAGCAAGTTGGTTTCGCAGTTGCTGACGCTGGCGAGGTCCGACTCGAACGAAGTGGAGATTCTGCGTCAACCGATGCAACTCGATGCACTGGTCGAGCGCACGGCAGAACGGTTCCGGGAGCTGGCGATGCTCAAGGAGATTCAGATCGAGTCGCAGGTGGAGAGCTCGCTCGAGGTGAATGGGGATCAGGAGCGGCTGCAGCAGTTGTTGGTGATCCTGCTGGACAATGCCTTGAAGTACACCGAGGACGGGGGCCGCGTGACGGTGTCGTGCCGACGGGTGTCCCACGCGGTGCAACTCGAAGTCGCGGATACGGGGATCGGCATCGCTGCGGAGGACTTGCCCCGCGTGTTTGACCGCTTTTTCCGTGGAGACAAGATGCGGGCGCGGACACATCCCGGCACGGGGTTGGGCCTCTCGATCGCCCAATGGATCGTCGAGGCACACGGCGGCAAGATCCGGGTCGAGAGTGAAGGGGGCAAGGGGACGAGAGTCGTTGTAAGGCTTCCGAGTAAGTGAGTTCTGCTCCGACCTGCCCGCCACCAACTGTGGAGGGTGGGTTTTCTCTGTTTTCCGGGCGGGATACCTGTGATATAATGAAGCCAAATTCTGAGCAGAAAAGGAACGATGCCCGATGGCGAAAATTTATGTGATCCATGAAAACAGCGAGTGGACGGTGCATCTGACCCGCCGTCTCGAAGAACTGGGCCTCCCCTATGAAGAATGGCACCTCGACCAAGGGACCGTCGATTTGAACCAAGCACCGCCAGTAGGTGTTTTTTATAGCCGGATGAGTGCGTCGGCGCATACGCGCGACCACCGTTTTGCACCGGAATTCACATCCAACGTGCTCGCGTGGTTGGAAGCGCATGGGCGCCAAGTCTTCAACGGCACCCGTGCGCTGGAGTTGGAAGTCAGCAAGGTCAAGCAATACCTCGCGCTGAACGCCCAAGGTGTGCGCACGCCGAAGACGACAGCCGCGATCGGCAAGCAGCACATCGTGGAGGCGGCGCGTCCGTTTGCAGGGCAGCCGTTTATCACGAAGCACAACCGGGCGGGCAAGGGTCTGGGCGTGCAACTGTTCCAGACCCTTGAAGGGCTGGAAAGCTACCTGAACTCCCCGGAGTTCGAGGAGCCGGTCGATGGCATCACGCTGATTCAGGAGTACATCCAAGCGCCAGAGCCGTACATCACCCGCTGTGAGTTCGTCGGTGGCAAGTTCGTGTATGCGGTGCGCGTGGATACGTCTGGCGGTTTCGAGCTCTGCCCGGCGGATGCCTGCAACATCGGGGACCTGTTCTGCCCGGTGGGCGAGCAAGTCGAGGAGAAACCGAAGTTCCAGATCGTCGAGGGCTTCGACGACCCGATCCTGCGTCAGTACGAGCAAGTGCTGGCGGTGAACAACATCCAAGTCGCGGGCATCGAATTCATTCGCAACGCGGACGGCGAGATCTTCACCTACGACATCAATACCAACACCAACTACAATTCGGATGCGGAGGCAGCCGCTGGCAAGTTCGGGATGTTGGAAGTCGCGAAGTTCCTCGGCGCGGAGTTGGCGAAAGTACACGTACACGCGTAACAATCGATCTAGCAAAAAGCCAATGGAGCCGCACCCGGCCCATTGGCTTTTTTTTACTTCGCAAATGCGGAGTTCAGTGCCGCCGCGCAATCGGACAGCGCGACGTACGCTTTTTCCAAGAAGGCGGACATGCCGAGGAATCCGTGAATCATCCCCTCATAGCGGGTGAGCGTGACGGGTACGCCCGCTTGTTCCAGCCGCTGTGCGTAGGCTTCGGCCTCATCGCGCAAGGGATCGCACTCGGCGGTCAGGAGGAAGGCAGGTGGGAGACCTGTCAGGTCTGCACGCAGATACGGCGAAACCAGCGGGTTGGTGAACTCCTCTGGGGTGTGGGTGTAATGCTCACCGAAGTAGCGCAGTTGGCCTTGAGTCAGGTAGTAGCCCGTTGCGTATTGTTGAGACGATTCGTTGTCGCGGGACATGAGGGTGGAGGGGTAGGCGAGAAGTTGCAGGCAGGGGCGGAAATCGCCGGAGTCGTGGGCGAGGTGGGTAATCACGGTGGCGAGGTTGCCGCCCGCACTGTCACCGCCGATGGCGATGCGCGTCGGGTCGAGGGACAGGTCGTGCGCGTTGTTAAACACCCAACGGGTTGCGGCATAGGCATCATGAAGGCCGGTCGGAAACTTGTGTTCTGGAGCGAGCCGGTAGTTGACGGCGATCACGACGCAGGGGGTCAGGTTGGTCAGCGCCCGACAGATGTCGTCGTGGGATTCCAGACCTCCGAGCACAAACCCACCCCCATGCAAAAAGACGAGCGCTGGATGCGGGCCATCGCCCTCAGGTGTATAGATGCGGATCTGAATCTCCCCATCGGGCACCGGAATCGTGCGGTCCTCCACGCGGTGTACCGGTTCGGGCGGGACGAGCTTGCCCACCGCTTGCCGAGCGCGCAGGAAGCGAGTGGTCAGCGCTTTGCGTGCCGCCGGGGGACGCAGGGTTTCCATTTCGGGCAGTTTGCTTTTGGCGAGCAGGTCCAAAAGTGTGCGGACTTGCGGGTCGAGGGTCATGAATGCGAGCCTCCTTTCGTCAATTTTCTATTTACTAGTATAGCAGAGACGCGGGGGAACGCATGTAGGGATTTGGTGTTGGGCTTGGGACTCCTGCAGGTGTCCTGTTGCAAGAAAAACTGGTATGATGTTGCTGACAAAAGGAGGTCGGACATCATGAGACAATACCTCGAACTCTGCCAACACATCCTCACACACGGCACCACCAAAACAGACCGCACCGGAACCGGCACGATCTCGGTGTTTGGCTACCAGATGCGCTTCAACCTCGCGGAGGGTTTTCCGCTGGTCACGACCAAGAAAGTCCACCTGAAGTCGATCCTCCACGAACTGCTCTGGTTCTTGAAGGGCGACACCAACATCGCCTACCTCAAGGAACACGGCGTTTCGATCTGGGATGAGTGGGCCGATGACAGCGGCGACCTCGGGCCGGTCTACGGCAAGCAGTGGGTGCGCTGGGAGACCCCAGAGGGCAAGGTGATCAACCAGATTCAAAACATCGTTGACGAGATCAAGCGCAACCCAGACTCCCGCCGCCTCGTCGTCAGTGCTTGGAACGCGGGCGAACTCGACCAGATGGCGCTGCAACCGTGCCACACGATGTTTCAGTTCTACGTGCTCGACGGCAAACTGTCCTGCCAACTCTACCAACGCTCGGGCGACGTATTTCTCGGCGTCCCGTTCAATATCGCGTCCTATGCGCTGCTCACGATGATGGTCGCCCAAGTCTGTGGCCTCGAATTGGGCGATTTCGTCCACACGCTCGGGGATGCCCACATCTACCTGAACCACCTCGAACAGGTCAAGCTGCAACTTTCCCGCACACCACGCCCGTTGCCACAGATGAAGATCAACCCGGATGTGCAGGATATCTTCCAGTTCTCCTACGACGATTTCGAGTTGGTCGGCTACGACCCACACCCGGCGATCCGTGGGGCGGTGTCCGTATGATCTCGATGATCGTGGCGATGGATGAAAATCGGGTGATCGGTCTGGACAACGACATGCCGTGGAAACGCAACCTCCCCGCTGACCTCCAACATTTCAAGCGCACCACGATGGGTCACACCGTCGTCATGGGTCGCAAAACGTTCGAATCGATCGGTCGCCCCCTGCCTGGACGCCGCAATGTCGTGCTGACTCGGCAGACAGACTGGCATGCGGCGGGAGTCGACGTCATCCACTCGCTGGATGAGATTGACGATGAAGTGATGATCATCGGCGGGGCGGAATTGTTTCGTGAAATGTTGTCTCGCGCCGAACGACTGTATATCACGGTGATCCATCACCGCTTTGATGGCGATACGTTTTTCCCAGAGATCGATCGCGCGGATTGGCAACTCGTCCACGAACAACCGGGCACCGTCGATGACCAAAACCAGTACCCGCACACCTTCACCACCTACGTTCTGAAAAAATAAAACGGAGCCCACCTGCGGCTCCGTTTTTTTCTACGCAGATATGGCAAAACCGTTACCAAGAGGTGAGTTGCGATGAACGCAGAACTGGACGCGCACTCCACGCTGGGCGTGCTGACCGAGACGGAGATTCGCGAAGGGCTGACCAGCGGCGATGTGGTGATCTGGCCGTTTGAAGAACACAAACTGACCCCCGCTGGCTACGACCTGACCCCGTCGGAATGGGTCTATTCGCTGAACGCTCGCCTGCTGGTTCCGGTGCAGCACGAAGGCGGGGAGAAGTACTGCTGGATCGAGCCGCAGGACACGGTGCTCCTGCTCACCCGCGAGGCTGTGCGCATCCCGCGCTACATCGCGGGGACGTTGCTGTCCAAGACGAGCATCACCGGACTCGGATTCAGCACCACGACGATGTCGCTCGACTCTGATTGGCAAGGCCCGCTGGTGCTGTCCTTGCACAATCCGACCGCACATCGGCTGAAGTTTCCACTGGCAACGCTAGGGGAGGAGGGGGCAGTGGTGGAGCATACGTTGGTTTCGTTGCGCCTCGATCTGATTCGCTCGTTTATGGGGATGCCCTCTGTGCGGCAGGTCGCACGCTTGCAGCAACTGGACGTGGTGCTGAGACCATTTCCCCGGAAATTAAATGGCTTTCGTAAAAAACAAGCCGCACTCAACGCCTGTCTGCGCGAGATCGCCGCAATCGATTTCCAAGCGGGACAACCGGAGGCGGGATTCGACGCGGAGGTCTTCAAACGCCATTATGAAGAGTCTTGGAAAAAAATCCGTTTCCACACGGAGCAAGCCCGCAAACTGTCAGACCAAATACACGCCCAACGCCGCTTGCTCACAGGACTCAGGCAGACAGCCTTCGGGGTGTGCATGGTTGCCTTTCTCTCGTATCTAGGCTATCAAGCGGTGATGTTCGGGGACTATACGTTCCTGACGTTTGGGTTGCTGCTGCTCGGCATCCTGACTTTTTGGCGAAAATAAAAAGAGGACCCGCCCTCCGCTTGGGAGGACGGGTCCTTTTTGCTACCTCTGAAAAGCACCCTCGGAGTGGATGACTTGTCCGGTGATCCACTGGGCTTCGTCGCTGGCGAGAAACGCGATCAGTCGGGCCGCATCCTCGGGTTTGCCGATCCGTCCGAAGGGGAAACGGGGAAGCAATTCGCGTTCCAGATTCGCGTCCATCCAGCCGGTGTCGGTCGGGCCCGGGTTGACCGCGTTGATCGTGATCCCGCGTGCGGCCAGCACTGGGGCGAGCGTTGTAGTTAGCGTCTCCACAGTTCCCTTCGTCAAGGCGTAGGCGATCTCGTCTTGCATAGCACCGAGCGACTGCCCGGATGTCAGCGAGATCACCCGCCCACCACTTTCTCCACGGAACCGGCGGGCAAATTCTGTGGTCAGCATCGTCGTCGCCCGCACGTTGATCGCATAGTGACGGTCGAGGAGATCCGCATCGAGCGCATCCAGCCCGTCATTCGCGGAGTAGCACGCGTTGTTGACGAGAATCGAGGGGGAGCCGAGCGCAACGGCGGCGCTCATGACCTCGAGATAGGCGGTCGACTGTGACAGATCGACTTCGAGACGCTCGCAGCGCACACCGAGCGCTTGCAATTCTTGTTGGAGCGCCAGAGGCTCTAGAGTTCGGGCTTCCGCTGCGGACAACTGGTCATACGCGCTCCAATACACCATCAAAATGTCTGCACCCTCTGCGGCGAGCGCACGACAGGTCGCGGCCCCGATGCCGATCCGGCGGGAGGCACCGGTGACGATCGCGAGACGACCTTGGAGTTTTCTCTGCGTCATGAGCTGACCTCCTGCTCCGTCTGCACGTTGGACTGGCGCAGATACGCGACAAATGCATCCTTCACATAGTAGTAATCATCCACATGCAGAAGCTTTGCACCTGCAAGCGAGGGGTAGTACAGCGTCTCGACATGTGCCAAATGCTCGCCACCGCCGACGGTGTACCAACGATCGTGCTCCAAAGGTTCACCGTTGACGCGGACATTCGTGATCGCCCCCTCCTGCTCATCCCAAGTCAGACCGTCAAAGAAGATGCGCCCGACGGGCACGCCGCTTTTCGGTCGGATGCCGTTGCCAAACTTGATGCGGGCGTAGTACGCCGGGTCGTTGCGTTCATACAAGAGGCCGAGCAGTTGCTGGCCTTGGAACTCGATCTTGGAGACGTTGACCAAGCTCTGCAAGTTGCGCAACACATCGCCAACCGTGACAGGTCCCGCCGGGAACCCCTCGACCGCGACGGCGCCAAACATCATCCCCAACTCCACACCGTAGAATTCGCGCATCGTCGTCGCCAGCTCTTGAATCAAGCGGTCATGTGACAGGGGAGCTTCGAGCGTGGTGAGGACTTCGGACATTTTTTTTTCAACGTGCGCAACAGCAAGCTGGTAGATCGCCGCAAGTTCAGCGTCTGGTGCTTCGTCCGCTTCAACGGGTAGCAGTTGGCCTGTAGCGGTCACGATTTTCTGCCCCGCAGGTGCATCGAGATCGAGTTCTAGATGCAATTCGCCCAGCAGTCGAGCATATGCGCCCGCTTGGACGATCCACACGCCCGATTCGAGCTGCGGCTCATGCAACGCGTCATGCGTATGTGCGCCGACGATCACATCGACGAGTCCGGTCCACTGCGGGGCGAGAGCAAGGTCTTGATTCAACCCTGCGTGAGAGAGCACGACGATCAGATCAGCTCCTGCGGCGCGGAGGTTGGTGGCAATCTCGCGAACGGTGGTGACGGTGTCGGTATTTTGCAACCCGACGAATTCTTCATAGGTCGTGCCTACTTGGTCCGTGATGCCGACGAATCCGACCTGCACCCCGCCCGCGTCGAGCAGCAGGGACTCCCGCATCCCGCCGATCAACGACCCGTCCTGTTCGCGCAGGTTCGCCAGCAACCACGGCACCTGTGAACTCAGGCTCAATTCCCGCACACGCTCCAGCGAAAAGCGCATCAGTTCGTTGTTGCCAACGCCTGCTGCGTCATACGCGAGCGCCGCGTGTAGGTCGAGATTCAACTGGCCATCGGTCGCCATGCATTCCAATACGGACATGTCCACATGATCTCCGCCATCGACCAACAGCACCGGAACACCCTCGGCGCGAAGTTCTGCCCTCCGGCGGCGGATCAAACTTCCCAAGCGCAACTCCTGCTCGAAGGAAGAGTGACTGTCATTGGTATGTAAAAACGTTAGTCGTTGTTGTTTCATCTAGATGAATCGCCTCCAAAGGGATAGTCCTATCTACTTCGACAATTTCAAATTATTTCCTACTAGGTACAGGAGGTCGGTTTTTTGCTGTTCTCAGGGAAATTTTACTAACCCTGTGATAAAATAAATATTATTCATCTAGTTGAAAGTAGGTGGCGTGATGAGCAGGAGAAAATGGGTACATCACCCCGGCCCGCGCGTGACATATGGCGAGCGCGACCTCTCGCAGCTCGGTCCGGACGCACTGGTCACGATCACGCGCTCGGAGCAGTTGGGGATGTTTCGCTTGCTGGTGGCGGCGGTGGTCAATCAGTTCATCATGAGTCAGATGGTCAAGCGCGACGACGTGCTGTTCGCAGAGATCGCCTCCGATCTGAAATCGAGCTGGGCGCAGACGATGACCGTCTGGAAAAACGGCCGCGAGATGACCGACTTCCGCAACTCCGGGGCGCATGCGAAGGCGATCAAGTTTTTCCATTGGGTGTTCTATGGAGGGCGCGTGCAATCCTATGTGCTCTCCTACCAAGCCAAGGGACAGATCCCCACCGTCGAGGAGGCCGCCCAGATCGTCATGCAGTACGGTCGCTACGCAGACGGTGGCGACATCCAACGCCCCGCGAGAAATCCTCATGCTTCCTGAGCCGCACCTGCACGAAAAAAGCAACGAGCCCGCACAGGATGCGGCTCGTTGCTTTTTTGCTCACTGCTTTTTCTCCTTGTAGATAAAAATCTCGACACGGCGGTTGGCCGAGCGATTCTCTTCGCTGTTGTTGGGCACGGCCGGACGAAACTCCCCGTATCCGACGGCGCTGAACAGCGACGGATCTAACTTTTGATTGTCCAATAGAATTTTCAAAAAATTGACGGCGCGTTTGGCGCTCAGATCCCAGTTCGAATCGTAGGCCGAGCTGTGAATCGGGCGATCGTCGGTGTGACCGGATACCACCACTTGGCGCGGGAACAGCGAGAGGACGGTTGCCATCTGGCGGATCATCGCTTTTTTCTCCTCGTGTATGTCAGCACTGCCCGACTTGAAAAACGTCACGTCGGGAATCACGATGCGCAAGCCATCCGGGAGCAAGTCGGTGATGATCTCGTCTTGGAGACCGTTCTCCTGTAGGTACTTGTCGATTTTTTTCTTGAGTTCCTTGAAGTTTTCTTGCTCGGTTTGGTTGGGTTGCTCGTTGGGCGTTTGGACTTGCTCATTCTGTTCTTGCTCGTCGCTGGAAGGGTTTTTTTTGGAATCGCTTTTGGGATCGATCGTTTCGACCGGTGCGGAGTGGTCTAACACGCCTGTACCGCCATGAAACGCTTCATTGAACGCTTTGCCCATCGCTTCAAACTTTTTGGCGTCCATCGTGCTCTGGGCAAACAGCACGATGAAGAGGGCTAGGAGCAACGTCAGCAAGTCCGCGTAGGGAATCAACCACGATTCGTCCATGTGCTCTTCGTGCTCATCGTGATGTTTCTTTTTTCTGCTCATCGCTTAGACACCCGCCTCCGGGGTTTCTTCCAGACCGTTTCGGTCTTGCTCTTCCAAGTAGATCGCCAATTTCTCGGTCAGGAATTTCGGGTTTTGCCCCGATTGGATCGACAGGATGCCTTCGAGGATCATCGTCTTCATCTCCGCTTCCCGCTTCGTGCGGCGTTTCAATTTGTTGGCAAAGGGGTGGAAGATGACGTAGCCAAAGAAAATCCCAAACAAAGTTGCAATAAAAGCGGCGGAGATCGAATGTCCGAGCTTCTCAATGTCGCTCATGTTCCCAAGCGCTGCGACCAAGCCGATGACCGCACCGAGTACGCCGAGCGTCGGGGAATACGTACCTGCTTGGCTAAAAATCAATGCGCCGACAGCATGGCGTTCCTTCATCGCGGCAATATCGTCTTCGAGCATCGCTTGAATGTCTTCGGCTTGAATGCCATCGACGACCATGCCCATTCCTTTTTTTAGGAAGCGATCATCTACGGTTTCAATCTCGCCTTCGAGGGTCAGGATGCCTTCACGACGTGCCAGCATCGCCCACTTGGTGAGGATTATGATCGTTGCTTTTTTGTCCTGCATGTCTTGTCCCTTGAAGATCAGGCGGAGCAACTTCGGGACTTTCTTGAGCTCCTTCATCGGGAACGCGAGGCAGACAGCAGCTGTCGTACCTCCGAGGATGATCAACAACGCGGCTGGATTTAACAGAGCAGCCGGACTAGCGCCTTTTAGAAACATCCCACCGAGGATCGAAACGAGTGCGAGGCCTAGCCCAATAAGCGTTGACAATTCCAAAAGTGTTCACCTCTTCGAATTAATAGGAAGATATCTGGTTTCCAAGTATCTGATCATAGATGTTCATAGGTCATTATCCCATCTCATTTAATGATGTTCAATGACAATAACTTCCATGTAAACGATTTCTGGTATGCGTTTAATCAAGAGTGTATGATTTCGTGGTAAGGCTTGTTATGCGAATGAACAAGGATCAAATTTTGGAGGGTGGGGGACATTATGGAGGACAAAAAGGAGGTGCGCAGATGGATCAAGTGGTGTTGGCGCGGTCGTTGTTCGGGACGACGATGGCATTTCATATCATCTTCGCAACGATTGGGGTAGGCTTGCCGTTGATGATCTTGATCGTGGAGATTCTCTATCAGTTCACTGGTGACAGCGACTATGCGCTGATGGCGAAGCGCTGGACGCGTGGGTTTGCCGTGTTGCTAGGTGTGGCGATCCCCTCGGGGACGATTGCCGGGGTGCAACTGTCGCTGCTCTGGCCGGAGTTTATGAAGGTCGTCGGCAAGGTGATCGCGTTGCCTTTTCAGATTGAAATCTTTGCTTTCTTATTGGAAGCGTTGTTCATGTCGATCTATGTGTACGCGGCAGATCGCCTGTCGCGAGGCATGCGCATCATCAGCGTGGCCCTCGTCGCATTTGGCGCGGTGATGTCCGCAATTCTGATCACCAACGTGCATGCGTTTGAAGGCACGCCGACCGGGTTTCGGCTGGTGAATGGCGAGATCGTGGATGTACACCCGTGGCAGGCGTTTTTCAACCCGAGCTTTGCCGTGTCGGCCGGGCATGTTACGGTCTCGGCGTACATGACGGGTGCGTTTGTCGTCGCCTCGATGGCGGCCTTCAAGATGCTCAAGCGCGGGCTGGTGGAAAAAGAGTACGTGTTCCACCGCAAGGCCCTGCTCTGCGGCCTCGTCGTCGGCGGGCTGTTCTCCGTGCTGACAGCGGTCAATGGACATGCGTCCGCCCAGCACTTGTACCGTGAGCAACCGGAGAAATTGGCGGCGGCAGAAGGGTTATTTGAAACGCAAAGATATGCGCCGCTCGCGATTGGCGGGGTTACCGACCGCGAGACGCATGAGGTGAAGTATGCGCTGGAGATTCCGTGGGCGCTGAGTTTTTTGGCAGACAATCGGTTTGACACGGAGGTCAAGGGGCTGAACGAGTGGCCGGAGGAGGATTGGCCACCGCTGTTCGTACATACGCTGTTCAATCTGATGGTGGGATTTGGATTTCTGCTGCTCGCGATGTCGATCGTCGGCTTTACGTGGCGCCGGTTGCTCAAGCGGGACTCCTTCCCACGCTGGATGATCTGGGGGTTTCTGTTCTCCGGGCCATTCTCGATGCTGGCGATTGAATTCGGGTGGATCTTCTCCTGCACAGGGCGGCAACCGTGGATTTTGTACCACATGATGCGCACGGCGGAAGCGGCGACGCGCACGGGGAATTTGGGGATGCTGTTCCTCCTGTTCACGGGTGTCTACCTGTTGCTCGCGGTGGCGACGATTGTGGTGTTGCGCGCGTACTTCAAGCGCCATCCGTTGGGCGACGATCTGGTCGGAGGCGATCTGATCGGGGGGGAGGAGGCCGACCTGCATGTCTGATCAATTGATTGCGGTCAGTCTGCTCTGGCTGTTCGTGTTCGTCTACGCGATTGCGGCGTCGGTGGATTTCGGGGCGGGGTTCTGGGCGTTGGTCTACCTCTATCGCAAGGAGAACAACATGACGACGATCGCCAATCGCTACCTCTCCCCCTCGTGGGAAGTGACGAACGTGTTTATCGTCTTGATCGTCGTCGGGATGGTCAGCTTCTTCCCCGGTGCGACGGCTGCGCTGGGGACGGTGTTGCTCTTGCCCGTCTCGATTGCGCTGTTGCTGCTCGCGGTGCGCAGTGCGTTTCTGGTGTATTCACATGCCGCCGAGAGCAAGTACCGTCGAGCGCTGATCATCATCTCGGGCGCGACGGGGGTGTTTTTGCCGCTCTTGTTAATTCTCGTGCTGCCGATTACGTATGGCGGTGTGATCGGGGTCAGCGAGGGGACGGAGCACTTGTTGTGGGGCGAATTGCTGACGAGTCCGAGCACCTATGCCTACCTCGCGTTTGCCGGGCTGTCCACGCTGTTTCTGTCCTCGCTGTTGCTGGCGGATTACTCGCACGTCTCGGAGGACTGGCGGGCCTATCGCGAGTACCGCAAGGACGCGATCCTGATCGGGCCGTTTGCCTTGATCGCGGCGATCCTGATCCTCGTGACGATGCAAGAAGATGCGCCGTGGATGTATGAGAATCTGCTGGCACACAAGGGCTGGATTCTCGCCTCGGGGGTGTTCTACTTTCTCGGCTACCTCGTGCTGTTCGCTCCGAAAAAAGCGGGCGCACCCTCGCCGGGTCGCCCGCGTCTCGCCGTGATCGCGACGGTTTTGCAATACTTGCTCGCCGCCACGGGGTACGGAGCGGCACACTTGCCGTACATCGTGTATCCCACGGTGACGATTGAGTCTGGGTTTACGGATGAGACGACGTTCCATGCATTGTTCGCCTCCTACATCGTCGGGTTCGCCGTGCTGACCCCAGGGTTCTGGCTGTTCTGGCGGATGTTCATGCGGGACAAAAAGTACCTGCGGCAGAAGTGAAGAAAAAGGCTCGTTGCGCAGTCGCGCAGCGGGCCTTTTTTACCTCCCTTCGTTTGAATCTTGCAAAAATTGGTATGCCCGAGTATGCTGGGAAGAACAGAGTTGGAGGTGTTTCGGAGATGACCGAACGAAGGATGCCGCTGTTGACAGCGGAGTTGGCCGATCGCATCGAGCAATCAGATTGTGATGTGATGCGCGAGCGGATGGTGGCGATTCGCCAGCATGAAGGCAACCCCTATGGGGTGGAGATTCGGCAGTTTGGGCGGGCGACTGCCTTGCTGGCGCGCAACTTCCCGGTGATCGATTTCAACCGCGTGTATGGAATCGGCCCGGAGGAGATCGGATTGTTGGACGAGATTGTGGAGTTTTACGCGCAGGGCGGGCGGGACTTCATGATCGATGTCGTGCCACAGCGCACGACTCCCGAGTTGTTGCAGGCGTTACAGGAACGCGGGTTTCAACAGTCCGGGTTCCACACCGCGCTCTATGGCGTTCCTGACCTGAGTCGCGTGTCCGCAGTCGCGGGTTTGGACGTGCGGCTTTTGCAGGAGCAGGATGTCGACTTATATGGAAGCATTTTTACCAGCGCGCTCGAAATTCCGGCGGACATTCCCGAGCGCCGGGAGAGCAATTTGCTTTTGCTGGGCGACCCGCAGTGGCATCTCTACCTCTGCTGGCAAGGTGAGATCCCGGTGGGGTTTGCGATGATGCAGATCGTGGACGGTGTTGCCGGATTCGCCCTCGCCGCGACCTTGCCGGAGTATCGAGGGCAAGGGGTGCAGACCGCCCTGCTTCACCAACGAATGGTGGACGCAGAGCAAGCGGGAGCCCGCCTGATCGTCGCCCAGTGTGAATTCGCCAGCGTGTCGCAGCGCAATCTGCAACGAGCAGGCTTTCAAGTCGCCTACACCAAGGCGACGTGGAAACGACCGGAGGCCTAACCTGCGGCTCGTCAACTCAACTTTGCAGGGTTGAAAGTCGAACAACCTGCAAACACTCCCTGTAAGGGGGTGAGTGCATGAACAACAATCTGGCCCAACTCAGCGACGAACAAACCCGTCGCATCGACCAATTGGAAGCGGAACTCGGCGTGGTCTTGATCGCCTACGATGGCTACAAACAAGAGAACGAGCAAGGGGAACCCCGCGCCTAACGCCACACCTAACGCCGCACATGAAAAATGCCTCTGTCCGTTTCCACGGGCAGAGGCATTTTTTGAACAGGCGCACGGCCTTGTGGTGCAGCCCAACAGTCAGCTCCGGGATTTGCGACGGACCATGACTTTGTGCAAGCGTTCCGGCGAGAGCAGCTCCTCGGGGGTGTTGCTGAGTGGTTTGATCACAAACAGGGCCAGCACGGCGGCGACCGCACAGACGCCGCTGATCGTGAAAAACAACACGCGGTGCGAGATCGCTTCTAGAATCGAGACCACAGGTGGCCCCGCAGATACGCCGATGAAGCGCATCGAACTGTACAGCGAGGAGATCGTGCCGCGCTCTTGCTTGGAGATGCCTTCGGTGATGAACGTGTCAAGGCAGGGCAGGCACAGCCCGATCCCGATCCCACCGACGAACAGCGCCGCCAGCAGATAGTAGATGTTCGTAAACATCGCCGCGAAGGAGATCGCGACGGTCACGAGCAAGCATCCGCCAAAGGAGATCCATTTCATCAGCATCTTGTTGCTCCCGATCGACTTGCCTGTGGCGTAGGAGGCGATGCAGAGGGCGAGCAGCGGGATCGCGAGGATCAGTCCCTTGATCACACCTTCTAGCCCGTAGCGGTCCTCCAACAGCGACGAGAGGTAAAAAAGCGAGCCAAACACCACAAACATCGCGATCCCACCCACCGCGAAGATCGCGTACAGCCACCGCCCTTTTTGAGCAAAAATGTTGCGGATCGAGCGGATGAACAGCGAGAACGGTTGTTTTTTCTGATCCTGCTTGCTGGGCGTCTTCACGAAGAACAGCACCATCAGGAGCGAGATCATGCAGAACACCGGGATCGTCAGAAAGGGCAGATACCACACGACCATCGCCAGCGCTGCCCCGACGATCGGACTGAGGACTTTGCCGAACGTGTTGGCCGTCTCGATGAGGCCAAGCCCTGTGCTGACATCCTCGTCGCTGTTGAACATATCCCCGACCAGCGGCATGACGATGGGAGCAGCGCCGGCAGCGCCGATGCCTTGGAACAGCCGACCGACGAGGATCAGCCAGTAGGAGTTCGTCAGCCACCACGCGGCGAGGCCGGAGATCAGTCCGCCGATCGCCGCGATGATCAGGGCGGGGATGATGACTTTTTTCCGGCCGTATTGATCAGAGAGGTAGCCTGCGAGCGGGATGAAGAGGATGGCTACGATGGAGTAGACGGTGATGATCATGCTGACTTGAAACGACGTGACGCCGAGCGTTTTTTTGATCGTCGGCAGCGTCGGAATCAGCATGGAATTGCCGAGCGTCATGATCAGCGGGATCGAGGCCACAGAGGCGAGATCCCAGTTCTTTTTTTCTGCGTCCATTTTGCGCGTCACCTCAACAGATAAGATTCCCGATTGCAGGCAAAAGAAACGGTATCGCAACGTTCGCTCTAGAGGTATACTAGTGCCGATAGCAATCAAGAGGAGGAATTTGACATGAGTGTACATATTGGAGCGACACAAGGACAGATTGCAGAAACCATCCTGCTGCCGGGCGACCCGTTGCGGGCACAATACATAGCGGAAACCTTCTTGGAAGGCGCAGAGAAGTACAACGACGTGCGCGGCATGTACGGTTTCACCGGCACTTATAAAGGAAAGCGCGTGTCTGTACAAGGCACCGGCATGGGCATTCCGTCGATGTCGATCTATGCGCATGAGCTGATGTCCCAATACGGCGTGAAAAATCTCATCCGCGTGGGCACCTGTGGGGCGTATCAAAAGGACGTAAAAGTTCGTGACATCATCCTCGCCCAAGCCGCGACGACCGATTCCGCGATCAACCGTCACCGCTTTGGCAACAACATTGATTTTGCGCCTGTCGCCAACTTCCAGCTGTTGAAAAACGCCTACGACGTCGCGACGGAGCGCAACATGCCGGTTCACGTCGGCAACGTGTTCACCAGCGATACGTTCTACAACGACCGTGGCGCGGAATTGGTGCCGTTGCTCGCTTCCTATCAAGTGCTGGCAGTCGAGATGGAAGCTGCAGCTCTCTATTCGTTGGCTGCCAAGTTCGGCGTGAACGCACTGGCGATCATGACGGTCAGCGACCACCTCGTGACTGGCGAAGAGACCACATCCGAAGAGCGTCAGACGACCTTCAATCAGATGATCGAAGTCGCGCTGGATGCGGCTTTGATGAAATAGTCACATGGCTTCCGAGCTCGCGGTAAAAAAACTGCGCATGCGGGAAGACGGGAAATCGTTGTTGCTGCATCTGCCAGAGGGGTACGTCGACTTGCTCGGCGACCTCGCTGGTTTCGATGTGCGATCCGCAGTGGACGAGCCGGGGACGTTTGACTTCGTGCAGGTCTTTGTGCAAAGTGTGGCGGAGTTGGAGCAGCATGCTCCGCAAGCGATTGGCGCGGTCAAGCCCGATGGTCTGCTCTGGATCTGCTACCCGAAGAAAAGCGGCAAGATCAAGACGGACATCACCCGCGATCAGGGTTGGCAGGTGGTGGAGGCACTCGGGTATGACGGGGTGTCGATCGTTTCGCTAGACGAGACATGGTCGGCGTTGCGCTTCCGTCCGATGGCGCAGATCAAGACGCGCACCGACGGCGAAGGGGCTCCGCAAACCCGCAAGGAACGTGCGGCGGCCCGTGAAAAAGCACCCGCCGATCCGAATCGCACGGTCGAGGTGCCAGCGGATCTGCAAATGGCGCTCGAAGGTCATGAAGCGGCCCAGGCGCTTTTTGACACCCTCTCGTACTCGCAGCGCAAGGAGTACGTCGAATGGATCACATCGGCCAAGCGTGAGGAGACGCGCACACGTCGCGTCGGGCAAGCGATTGAGAAGCTCGAGGAAGGCAAAAAGCGTCCGTCAGGGATGTGACATTTTTACAACTGTGTGATAAAATAAAAAAAGACCGCAGATGTTGTCGCATCTACGGTCGGCACAACCCAGGATGCCCGCAAGGGCGTCGGCTCCAAGAAGAAACTAAAAATGATAGACCTCCTGGCGCCTCTGACAGCACATAGGGAGGTCTATTTTTTTCGAATAACCGTCAGTCGAATTTCTACGTTGACAAACAGTACGCGAAATAGACTCACGAGTTCGAATTTTTTCTGATTTGCTAGATTAATATGTAAAAAGAATTCGTAGTGAAACTTAACAGACTCCCCGCGTTGTGATTACACAGTTGAGCATGGTATACTTTACCTGTCTTATCAAAACGTAAAAGGGGGTTTTATTCGTGATTACAGAACTGACACACGCGAAGATCTTGGTCAAGGACTACGAAGAAGCGATCCAATGGTATCAGGACAAGCTCGGATTTGAACTGAGGGATAACTTCGAGTTCGCTGAAGGCCAGCGTTGGGTAACGATGGGTCTCCCAGGCCAAAAACTCGAATTCAATCTCTTCCCCACCTCGCAAGGCACGCATGACGCTCGTCTGCAAACCACTGGCGAAATCATCGGTTGGGTTTTCCACTCCACCGATGCACGCAAGGACATCGAAGACCTGCGCGCCAAGGGCGTTGAGATCACCCTCGAACCGGAAGATCAGATGTGGGGCACGCAAGCGGGTTTCAAAGACCTCTACGGCAATGATTTCATGCTCGTTCAACCGCCGCAACAATAAGTTCGTACATTTCGTACATATAGAAAAGACCGTCAGGCGTGGGCCTGTACGGTCTTTTTTTGCTACTCAGCGATTCCGACGCGGCACTTGGAGAAGTCGTCGCGAGTGAGTTGTCGGTAGGTAAATTCGGCCGTATCGCCCGTCGTAATCCGCGAACCGCCTTCTGGCAGTACTTCGCGTTCGACGCGGTACTGTCCGGTGGCGGGGCCTTCGGGGAGGTAGGTGGGGCAGACGAGCGTCCAATCGAGGCTGGATGCAGCCAGCAGATGGTAGGTGCGTTCATGATCTTCAGCGGCGGCGGTCGAGGTGCGGCGCGTTTCGCTGGAACGGTAGCGGAGGAGATGCGGTTCGAGGCGGCTCTGCAAGATCCCTGCGGTGCCGACCGTCACGATCCGTCGCACCCCGAGTTCTTGCATCGCGTCCACGATCACGGTCATGCTCGCGGAGAGGGCGGTTCCACCGTCTGTGTTCAGCGAACAGAGCACGGCGTCCACACCGAGCAAGGCGCGCCCGACGTCCTCGCGAGAACGGGCATCGCCTTGGCGGATCGTGAGCGAGGCGTTGCTTCGAGCATCGCGTTCCAGTTCGCGGCATACCGACTCCATTTTTTCCAACGAACGCACGAGCGCGACTACATCATGCCCATCCGCCAGCGCCAATCGGAGCAGTTCCCGTCCTACGCGCCCGGTAGCGCCCAACAGCAGCAGTTTCATACAGGCACGCTCCTTTCGGTTTCTCGTACCTTATGATTGCGTAAATGAGCAATTCCGGCAACTCAAACGCCTAAACTTTTCGTAGCGGGTGACGACCGACACGAGACTCGTTATAATTGAGGGGGTCATAGATTTGAACTTGGAGGCTCACAGATGGATCATTATGTGGTTTCAGTGATTGAGGGCATCATCGAAGGATTGACTGAGTTTTTACCAGTCTCTTCAACGGGTCATATGATTTTGGCAGGCGATCTGATGAATTTCACAGGGGAGAAAGCGGAGACCTTCGAAGTTGTGATCCAGCTCGGGGCGATTCTCGCGATCGTGATCCTCTATTGGAGTCGGTTGATCGGCCTGTTCAATCTAGACGAGTTGAAAAAGCTCAAGAATGCGCGCAGTCAGCAGACGCGCAAACTGAATCTCGTACACATCTTCCTCGGCATCGTCCCGGCGATGGGGATCGGATTTGTCATCCATGACTTCATCAAGGAATACCTGTTCTCAGCGGGCACCGTCGTGGCGGCGCTAGTGGCAGGCGGGTTGCTGATGATCTATGCGGAAAAGCGCCAACCGCGCGTCACGGCCGACACGGTCGATGACCTGTCCTACGGACAAGCGCTGAAAATCGGTCTGTTCCAGATGCTCTCGCTGTGGCCGGGCTTCTCGCGCTCGGGTTCCACGATCGCCGGCGGGTTGCTGACCGGGGCCTCGCACAAAGCGGCGGCCGACTTCTCGTTCCTGATGGCGGTGCCGATCATGGTGATGGCGAGCGCCTACTCGCTGTACAAATCGTACAAGGTGTTGTCGATGGACGACATCGGGTACTTCGCTGTCGGATTCTTCGTCGCGTTCGTCGTGGCGTGGGTCGCGGTGGTCTCGTTCTTGAAGTTGCTGAACAAAGTCAAACTCTCGCCATTTGCGTACTACCGATTTGTACTGGCGGCGGTGTTCTGGTTTTTCATCTTGAGATAGCAGGGTCTGTCCCTCCACAACTGACTGTGGAGGGATTTTTTTTATGGAAAAAAGCCGGTTGTCATAACTTCACTCTAGCATCCTTCTTAAAAAAGTCATAGAATAAAACCAACAAAGCGAGGTGTTTCTGTTGCTTTCCCATGCAACGCAGTTACTCAAGAAATACTACGGCTACGATTCGTTTCGCAAAGGCCAAGAATCGATCATCCAAAGCATCCTCTCCGGCCACGACACCCTCGGCATCATGCCGACCGGCGGCGGGAAGTCGATCTGTTACCAGATCCCCGCGATGTGTCTCCCTGGCATCACACTGGTCATCTCCCCGCTGATCTCCCTCATGAAGGACCAAGTCGATGCGCTGCACAGCATCGGAATCCCCGCAGCCTTCATCAATTCCTCTCTCTCCCAAGCAGAAGCAGATGACACCCTGCGCGCCGCACACCAAGGAGCCTACAAACTGCTCTACATCGCGCCGGAGCGCCTCGACACCGAACGCTTCCGCTCTGCTGTGCAGACGTTGCCCGTCTCGATGCTCGCGATCGACGAGGCGCACTGCATCTCGCAATGGGGTCACGACTTCCGCCCGAGCTATCTCGCCGTCCCGCAGATTCTCAACCTGCTCCCGGAACGCCCGCTCGTCACCGCGTTCACGGCGACGGCAACACCAGAGGTCACCCGTGACATCACCCGACTGCTGCAGATCGCGCCGGAAAGCACCTACGTCACCGGGTTTAACCGCGAGAACTTGCGCTTTGCGATTCTGCGCGGGGAGAACAAGCGCGACTTCACGCTGGATTACCTGCGCCGCAACCGCGACCAGTCGGGCGTGATCTACGCCGCCACGCGCAAGGAAGTCGACCAACTCCACGATCTGCTGTGCGGCCAAGGCTTCACGGTCGGCAAGTACCACGCCGGACTGACCGATGAGGAAAAAACGCGCTGGCAAGAGCAATTCCTCTACGACGATGTGCGGATCATGGTCGCGACCAACGCATTTGGCATGGGGATCGACAAGTCGAACGTCCGTTACGTTCTGCACGTCAACATGCCGAAAAACATGGAGTCCTACTACCAAGAGGCCGGACGCGCCGGGCGTGACGGCGAGCCTTCGGAGTGCATCCTGCTCTATCATGCGCAGGACGTCCAATTGCAGAAATTCCTGATCGAGCAGGGCAACACCGCCCCGGAGCGCAAGGCAGGCGAGTACAAAAAGCTCCAAGGCATGGTCGACTTCTGCCACACCGCCCAATGCCTGCGCAATGCCATCCTCGAGTACTTCGAGGACCAGATTCCCGAGCCGTGCGGCATCTGTTCAAACTGCAAGGACGAGCGCGAACTGCGCGACATGACGCGCGAGGCGCAGATGATTTTCTCCTGCATCCGCCGCATGCGCGAACGCTTCGGGGCCTCGCTGGTCGCCCAAGTTTTGAAGGGCTCTGCGAACAAAAAAGTCAAACAGTTCGGCTTCGACGAACTCCCGACCTACGGCTTGATGAAGCAGTACAAGGAGAAGGAGATCGCTGACATCATCCACGTCCTGACCGCCGAGGGCTATCTGGCGTTGAGCGACGGACAATTCCCCGTGGTGCGACTGGAAGCGAAGGCACTCGCCGTCCTACAAGGACAGGAGCAAGTCTTCCAACGCGTCACCCCGCGCTCCGAGACCTCCTACGAGCGCGACGACAACCTGTTCGAGCGCCTGCGCAACCTGCGCAAGGAGATCTCGCAGCATGAGAAAGTGCCGCCGTACATCATCTTTGCCGACAGCACCCTGCGCGAGATGGCGGATACTTGTCCGACAGAGGAGGACCAACTGCTCCGCATCAAGGGGGTGGGGGAAGCGAAGTTCACGCGCTACGGCGAACTCTTCCTCGAACTCCTGCGCACCTATGCGCGGGAAAAGGGTCTCCAGCCGCGAGCGGTGTCGACCTCCACAACCGGAGCGGACGGGGGGCGATCGAGCGCATCGGTGGCTTCTGATGAGACCCCGAGTTACTTTCTCTCCTACGAACTCTTCCAAGCGGGGCGCACCTTCGAAGACATCTGCACGGAGCGCAGTCTCAAGGCGCAGACCGTCCAAGACCACATCATCCGCGCCGCCGTCGAAGGGCATCCGCTCGACTGGGCGCGCATCGTCGCCCCTGAGCACGAACCGCTGATCCACGCCGCGATCGAAGAACACGGTGCCGAGAAACTCCGCCCGCTGAAGGACGCCCTCCCCGAGGAAGTCGATTACTTCGCGATCAAGGCGGTCATTTGTAAACGCAGTATGTAAGAAGAAAGAGGAGGGTCGGCTGACCCTCCTCTTTCTTATGTTCTGCGTTCTTTTCTTGAAGCAATCGCCTTGCGCACAGCCCTGAGCTCTTTTTCAGAGGCGGGCGTTTGTAAGTCTTGTAGAATTTTTTTTGCCAGTGCACCTGTTGCAACATACTTAGGTTCTGAGGGTTTTTTCATATGTCCTCCTGATGACCGATCTGATCTAGCCTACGATCATTCTGGTCAGAAAGAACCTACTCTAGAACAAAGATTCAAACTCTTCTTCAGACAACTCTTGAACAGTCGGTAACTTAAAAGACATCGGCTGCGTAAACTCATCGATCACTTCGAACGGGATTTCCTTGAATCCGAAATCTTTATACCAACGGATCAACCACTCCAATTTGATGGCTCGTAAGAACAGATAGCGGCAACCGACCAATTGAGAGATCGTTACGCTCTGATACAAGATCTCTTGAAGAAGTTCTTCGCCAATCCCTTGTCGGTGGAGACGCTGATCCACGGCAAGCATCGGAATCTCAATCGCAGGTACTGTTTTTTCCTTGGAGCCGATTCCAGATTGTTCGGTATCGTCAATTTGCAGTTTGGTGCATTTCGCGGTGTAGTATGCGAGGATGTGCTTGCCGTTCGTGAAAACCCTCGTTTGGGAGAGTCCGTTCGACTGTTGAAGAATCGCGTCAATACGAATATGTTCATCAAAAACGGAGAAACCAGAAGAAAAGTCTTGGACATCGTGTTTACGACGGTCCAAGACTTCCCAATCAAAATCATTGAATGTACGCATCCGATCTGTCGCCTCAATCCTCACGACTCGCCGCAACTTCCGAAAAAGTAGCCCATGCAGTAGTGCGTGTGATCTGTTCATTTCTCTGAGCGCGCTTTTTCAAAATTTCGCGAATGACTTCCGCTTCACGGGTTGCCGGTTCGGCAAGGTCATCAATGAAAAACTTAGCAAGTTCACCTGTTACCTTCGAAGGAACGAAAACATCAGAAGGGTTGTACGAAAGAGGTTTCATCGACATCGTTCGATCATCTCCTTCATGTGACTAGAAACTAGCCCAAGTGGAGAATGGAATAGTTCCTAGAATAAGTATAGCATATTGATTTGTTAATGGACAGGAATAGGTCTCTATTTAAAAAGTGAATTAGAAAAAATCAGGTCCGCAGACCTGCTCACTTTCTTATCCAAAATACCGCTCCTGCATCGCCTGCACATGATCGCCCAAATTCTGCGGAACCTGCGGGAGACCGTACCCGACGTAGAGTGGGGAAGTCGGGAATCGCGGCACGATCTTGGCATACAGCGCCCCGTCCAACTCGTAGAAAAACAGGTTGTAGCTGGTACAGTTTTTGTTAAAATGGTTCATCATATAGTCCACCGTGAGCTGGATGTACACCGCCCATGCGTCGAGCTGCTCCCGGTCGCGCAGGATCACATTCCACTCAAAGAAACCAACCCGCGGCTTCGTGGAGATGTTCAGCTCTACGCCAGGCTTGGCGTCGATCACCGCGCCCTCAAACTGATCCAAGGTCACCGTCGCCCGGTAGTCCATATGCTTCAACCCGACGATCTGCATGTGCGGGTGGCGCAGCGAACCGCCGGAGAGCGGCCCGTGGTTTTTGTAAAAAATCACCGAGCGATACGCTCCGCTCGCCTCCATCGCCATCCACTGTTCCACACCGAAGCGAATCAGGGCGAGCAGATGATCTCGGTCATACTCCCACAGATCGGATTCGCATTGATCGGTCTCGATCAGCACCGTCTGAAAGGTATCTTGCAACACAGGGAATTTATTTTTCAACAGCACGATCGTGCCTTGCTCTGCCAGAATGTCTTCCAAACTGTCACGGACGCAGAACGGGCAAGCTGTGGCGCGGTTGCGAATGCTTTCCGGCTTTTGTCGACTGAGATGCGCGTCGAATTGCAGATGCGTTTGGTGGATCATACACGTCACCTTTCCGTCAGCAGAATTGATAGACTTTATCCCTACTATCATAGCATAATCAGAAGTGAACAGAGCACGGATCACATCGACAAAGGAGAACCGACCCCTCATGAGTTCCTTGCATTACTACGGTAACGAAACGATCATGTCGCTCGACCAAGTGATTCACTTGCGCCCGAACGAAGTCCGCGTCTTGGACTGGGTGCGCACCTATGAGTTTCTGGAAAACAGCGCCGGCGAGGACGACCCCGTGCAGTGCTTTCTGGAGATCAAGATCGAGGACGCTGGCGTTCGCATCCGCCGCAACCGCATCACGGAGTTCCCGGCGTTTACCACCGAGCAGGAGGAGGTCCATCCAGATGTGGAGACCGCTCTGCCGGTGTTTCTCAGGTGGGCGCACGAGCTGCTCTAACAAAAGCGGTTATAAAAAAAGCAGACCTCCGCGTAGGAGGTCTGCTTTTGATTAGGCTTGCTCAAGGGCTTGATACCCGTCGACCACCAAGTCAAGCTTGCCCGTTTCCGGGTCGATGACGAGGCCGTGGACTGGGATGTTTTTGGGAATCAGCGGGTGATTGCGAACGATATCGACGGAGCCGCGCACCGATTCTTCGACGTTGTCAAAGCCGTGCAGCCAGCGTTCGAGGTCGACGCCAGAGTATTCCAACGTGGAGAGCACTTCCCTTTGGACGCCGTTTGCTTTCATTTTCTCAATGGTGTTGACCGGGTTGATACTGCCCATGCCGCACCCGTGGTGTCCGATGATGCAGACCTCGTTGGCGTTCAGTTCATAGATCGCCACGATGATCGAGCGCATGATCCCACCAAATGGATGGGTGAGCATGCCACCGGCATTTTTGATGATCTTGGCATCGCCGTTGCGGAGGTTCAGCGCACGTTGCAACATGTCGCTGAGCCGTGTGTCCATGCAGGAGAGGATCACGAGCCGCTTGTCTGGGAATTTTGTGGTCTTGTACTTTTCGTACTCCTTGTGTTCCACGAAATCTTTGTTGAACTCGAGAATCTCATTCATAATACGCATCCTGTAGCTCCACTCCCTCACTCTAAGGTATTCTGTTGGTCTTTGGGTGTTGTCGTGGTCGTATCGACCTTATTGTACCATAAGCAAGTCGAAAGTTTGGATGGCGACGTGCCTTTTTTACGAATTTTCCCTACCGCCCCCTCGGGGAATTCCCTTGCTCTTATCAGGGGATTCCCTTACAATCTAGCATAGAGAGCTATTGAAGAGAGGGGGCGCACAGGAATGGCACATGTTCCGATGAACCCGAACCACAAGTTTGACAACAACCAACCGGTGAGCAATTCGCTGATGGATGTTGTGATCTACCCGGTTCTGATTGTCCTGCTTGCACTTGGCACGCTGGCTGTCGTGAAAAACCTGATCTAATCCATACGATCGACCAAAGTCCCTGTGCAGCTCCACCGTGCAGGGACTTTTTTGTACAACGAAGACCTCAGGTGAAAATCGCCTACGCCCTCCTCCGCTTCCTGCGGGGGAGGGCTTTTTTTTCCTAGCAGGAAAAGATATAATGATCGCGAAACAATATACAAACTACATTTAATTTATCCCGTTGTAATTTTTATAAAGTAGAAGAGGTGAAAACATGAGACCGATTATCGGGTTGACGAGCACACTCGTCAAACTCAGCGAATTGAGCGAGGGTGTTTATGTCCATCAGGACTACTACCGTGGCATCGAGAAGTGCGGAGGGTTGCCGTTGGTTTTGCCGCTGACGGAGCCAGAATTGTTTCAACGCTATCTGGATTTCTGCGATGGGGTGATTTTTACCGGGGGCGAGGACGTCGACCCGCAACACTACGGAGCCGAACCGCATCCCCAACTGGGGCCGATCCTGCCGCATCGCGATCGCGTTGAAGTGGAGGCGGCACGCTATGTGCATCAGTTGGACAAGCCGTTGCTGGCGATCTGTCGCGGTGCGCAAGTGCTGAACGTCGCCCTCGGCGGCACGCTCTACCAAGACCTGCCGAGCGAACTTCCACATGCGTTGCAACATCTACAAAAAGCCGCACGCGGCGTGGACTCGCACTTCATCCACGTCGAACCGAACTCGCGCCTGCACCGCGTCTTTGGCCACGACAAAGTCCGCGTCAACTCGTTCCACCACCAAGCGGTCCGCGACCTAGCCCCAGGGCTTGTCGTCTCGGCCAAGGCTTCCGACGGTGTGATCGAGGCGATCGAGGACCCGAATTCCACGTACACGCTCGGTGTGCAATGGCACCCGGAATCGATGTGGGACAGCGATGACAACATGCTCAAGCTGTTCCAAGACTTCGTGGACCAATGCCGTCGCTAACCTTGCCAGATCGAAAAAGGGGGAACCACCACTCATGACTTCCAAACAAACCGTCAAACTCGCACTCACCAGCCTGCTCGCAGCAAGCGTCGTACTCGCCGGATGCTCGACCAAAACGACCGAGTCGAGCACCAGCAGCACGACCAGCACGACCACAGAGAAAAAAAGCATGGACCTCACCGTCGCACAAGCGGCGAACCCGACGACGATGGACCCGCAGGATGCGCAGGACACGCTGTCCTTCTCGATCATGAAAACCATGTACGAAGGCTTGCTCGGTTTTGACAAAGACATGAAAGTCATCCCGGTGCTGGCCGAATCGCTGCCGACGCTCTCCAGCGATGCCAAGGAAGTGACGTTCAAACTCAAGCAAGGCATCAAGTTCCAAGACGGCACCGATTTTAACGCCGAAGCTGTCAAAGCCAATCTCGACCGCGTCACCGACCCGAACAACAAACTCAAGCGTGCCTCGCTGTTCGCCGTCGTCGATCACACGGTCGTCGTCGATCCGAACACCGTCAAGATCGTGCTGAACAAACCGTTTGCCGCGATCGTGGAAACTTTCGCCCATCCGGCGGCGATGATGATCTCGCCAAAAGCGATCAAAGACTTTGGCAAGGACGTTCAGCGCAATCCAGTCGGCACCGGCCCGTTCCAATTCGTGGAATGGAAGGACGCTGACCACCTGATCGTCAAAAAATTCGCGGACTACCATGACAAAAACAACGTCGCCAAGCTGGAGACGATCAATTTCAAACCGGTCACCGAAGCCTCCTCGCGCGTCTCGATGCTCAAAGCGGGCGATGCACAATACGTCTACCCGTACCCGTCTGACCAAGCGGATGCTGTCAAGGATGACAAAAACATCGTCCTCGACAAATCTTCGTCGATCGTCGAGCGCTACATCGCGTTCAACACGACCAAAAAGCCATTTGACGACAAGCGCGTTCGCCAAGCGCTGAACTACGCGGTCAACAAGGAAGCGCTGATCAAAGTCGTCGCCAAAGGATACGCCCAAGAAGCGAAGTCCGCGATCGCGCCGAACGTCTGGGGCTACCAAGAACAAGCGACCTACAAATACGACCCGGAAAAAGCGAAAAAGCTCCTCGCCGATGCGGGCCTCACCAACGGATTCGAAACCACGATCTGGACGGCCAACCAGTCCGAATCGGTCAAAGTCGCGGAGTTCATCCAGCAGCAATGGAAGCTGATCGGTGTCACCGCCAACGTGCAACAGATGGAGTCGGGCACGCTCACGAACCAGATGTACGTCAAACCGGAAGAGTCGAAGATGATGGCCTACTCCGGTGGCTGGTCGCCGTCGACAGGTGAGGCTGACTGGGGCCTGCGTCCGCTGCTGACCAAGGACCTGTTCCCGCCGGCGGGCTTTAACGTCGGGTACTATGTCAACGACACCGTCGAGCAAGCGATCGCCAAAGGCTTGTCCGCCTCTGACAAAAACGTCCGTCTGCAAGCCTACGCAGACGCACAGAAGCAGATCATGGAGGATGCACCGTGGCTGTTCCTCTACGTTTCGGACAACCTCGCTGGCAAACGCAAAAACGTCGAAGGAGCGTTCGTCCTCCCCGACGGTGCGCTCGATCTGACGCACGCAGAGATCAAGTAAGCACAGTTGAGTTTGAAAAAAGAGGTCCAAGGTGCATGGCACTTGGACCTTTTTTCTCACAAAAGGAGGGGTGGATGTGCTCGTCTACATAGGCAGGCGGTTGGTGGGAATGGTGCCGATCTTGCTGGTGGTGGCGGTCGTGATCTTCATGTTCTTGCACTTGATTCCGGGTGATCCCGCGCGCTTGATCGCCGGAACGGAAGCATCCTTGCAGGATGTGGAGAACGTCCGGCAATCGCTGGGGCTCGACCTCCCGATCTGGAAGCAGTTCTGGCTGTTTTTCTCGCGAGCGATTCAGGGCGATTTTGGCATGTCGTATCGCACGCACCAGCCGGTGTTCGCGATGATCTCGGAACGGTTCTGGCCGACGCTGGAATTGGCGTTTTGGTCGATGATCTGGGCGATCGTCGCCGGTCTGGCGCTCGGTGTCGTCGCCGCGACACGGCGTGGCAAGTGGGCGGACAACCTCGCGATGTTCGGCTCGGTGACCGGGATCTCGATGCCGTCGTTTTGGCTCGGGTTGCTGTTGATTGAACTGTTCGCCGTGCAGCTCGGTTGGTTGCCGTCTGGCGGAAGCGGCGGATTCAAGTATGTGATCCTGCCCGCGATCACGCTGGGTTCTGGCGTGGCGGCGGTGATTGCACGGTTCACGCGAAACTCGCTGCTGGAGACGTTGCGCGAGGACTACGTGCGCACGGCGCGGGCGAAGGGAGCACGGGAGCGAGTCGTGGTCTGGTCGCATGCCTTGCGCAACGCGCTGATCCCGGTGGTCACGATGACCGGCCTGCAGTTCGGGTTCCTGCTCGGCGGGTCTGTTGTGGTCGAAGCGGTCTTTACATGGCCGGGCATGGGTCGCTTGCTGATCGATGCGGTCAACTTCCGAGATTATCCGGTGATTCAGGCGGAGATGTTGCTGTTCGCCCTCGAATTTATGGTGATCAACATGGTGGTCGATGTGTTGTACGCGGTGCTCAACCCGCAGATTAGACTGGATCGATGAGAGGGGGAGACGACATGTCACAGACTCAAGTCCCCGTGGGGACGGCAAGTGTTTCGAAAAAAGCCTCGGTCGACTCCCCGTGGCGTCGGTTCATTCGAAGATTCCGACGCCAGCGTCTCGGGATGGTAGCGCTGGGCGTCGTCGCGTTGTTGCTGTTGCTGATGGCGATTGGCCCAGCGATCTCACCTTTTGACCCGACGGAGCCGGATTACGACGCAGTGATGGAGGTTCCGTCCGCGAAGCATTGGTTCGGGACGGATGATTTTGGACGGGATATCTTCTCCCGCGTCTTGAACGGGACGCGGATCTCGCTGGCGGTGGGCTTGTGCTCCGTGTTCGGCGGGGCGTTGATCGGGATGTTTTTCGGATTGACAGCCGGGTATTACGGCGGCAAGTATGACGGGTTGGTGATGCGGGCGTGTGATGTGCTGTTTGCCTTTCCCGGCATCCTGCTCGCCATCGCAATCATTGCCATACTAGGTCCGGGCCTGCCGAACGTCGTGATCGCGGTGGCGGTGTTCTCGGTGCCGATCTTCATCCGCATCGTGCGCGGGGAGACGTTGGCCTTGAAAAACAAAACCTACATCGAAGCGGCCCGCGCGACGGGATTGCGCGACCGCGAGATCATCTGGCGGCATCTGTTCCCGGGCACGATCTCGGTCGTGCTGGTGTACCTGACGATGCGGATCGGTTCTGCGATTCTGATCGCCGCCTCGCTGTCGTTTCTCGGCATGGGTGCGCAACCGCCGACGCCAGAGTGGGGGGCGATGCTGTCCAGCGGTCGCGATTACCTGACGACGGCACCGCATGTGGCGATGTTTCCGGGGTTGGCGATTCTGGTCACCTGTCTCGGATTTAATTTGCTCGGCGATGCGTTGCGCGACGCGCTCGACCGCAAGCTGACCGATTGAGGGAGGGTAGAGCATGACACAGAATTTGTTGAACGTATCAGAACTAGAGATCTCCTTCAAGACGGAGAGCGGCACCGTCACGGCGGTGGCGGGCGTGTCATTTGCCTTGCAACAAGGCGAGACGCTCGGCATCGTCGGCGAGTCGGGCTGTGGCAAGTCGGTCACGTCGCTCTCGCTCATGCGCTTGCTGCCCAATCCGCCGGGGCGCATCTCCGGCGGTCGCATCGAGTTGAACGGACGCAACCTGTTGGAGTTGAGTGAACGCGAGATGCGCGACGTGCGTGGCAACGCGATCTCGATGATCTTCCAAGAACCGATGACGTCGCTGAACCCGGTCTTCACGATCGGGCGGCAGATCGACGAAGCGATCCTCCTGCACAAAAGCGTCAGCAAGCGCGAAGCCCGCGCCCTGACGATTGAAATTTTGAAAAAAGTCGGCATCCCGCGCCCTGAGCAGATCGCCAAGGACTATCCGCATCAGTTGAGCGGCGGCATGCGCCAACGCGTGATGATCGCGATGGCGCTGGTCTGCGAACCGCAGTTGCTGATCGCGGACGAGCCGACGACAGCACTTGACGTGACGATCCAAGCGCAGATCCTCGACTTGATGGATCGCTTAAAGCGGGAGACGGGGACTTCGATCCTGCTGATCACACACGATCTAGGGGTCGTGGCCGAGATGTGCGACCGCGTGTTGGTGATGTATGCCGGGCAGGTGGTGGAAGAGGCGAGTGCGGAAGCGCTTTTTGCAGAACCCAAGCATCCGTACACCGTGGGGCTGCTGAACTCGATCCCACATGCTGACCGCAAAGCAGACCGCCTGCCGTCGATCGCCGGAAGTGTGCCCTCGCTCACCGAGATGCCAAACGGCTGTCGATTCGCCCCGCGCTGTCCGGTGGCGATCGCGAAGTGCCACCAGCAGAACCCCGCATTGGTACAGGTGACGGAGCAGCATAAAGCCCGTTGCTGGCTGGCACAGGAAGGAGGGGAGGCGCGTGTCTGATGTACTGCTCGACGTGCGTCATTTGAAAAAATACTTCGAACTCCGCGGCGGCCTCCTCCACCGCGTGACCGGTCATGTCAAAGCGGTCGACGATGTGTCCTTCTCCGTTCGTCGAGGCGAGACCTTTGGCATCGTCGGGGAGTCGGGTTGTGGGAAGTCGACCACCGGGCGCACGCTGTTGCGGCTGTTGGAGCCGACGGAGGGTCAGGTTGTTTTTGACGGCGTGGACTTGGCCAAGCTGGGGCGCGAGGAGATGCGGCAGAAGCGCCGGGAGATCCAGATGGTGTTCCAAGACCCCTATGCCTCCCTGAACCCGCGCATGACCGTCGCGGACATCCTCGCTGAACCGTTGCGCGCACACGGCATCACCGACCGAGCGGAGGTGGACAGGCGTGTGAGTCAGATCCTCACCGCCTGTGGACTTTCCGCCGAACAAGCCCGTCGCTATCCGCATGAGTTCTCCGGCGGACAACGCCAGCGCGTCGGCATCGCGCGGGCGCTGGTGCTGAATCCGAAACTGATCGTCGCCGACGAGCCGGTCTCCGCGCTCGATGTCTCGATCCAGTCGCAGATTCTCAACCTCCTGCAAGACTTGCAGGGCGAGTTCGGGCTGACGTATGTGTTCATCTCGCACGACCTCTCCGTCGTCCGGCACATCTCAGATCGCGTAGGTGTGATGTACCTGGGACGGATGGTAGAAGTTGGCGATGCGGAGACGCTCTACAACCGACCGCTCCATCCCTATACGCAATCCTTGCTCGCCGCCGTGCCGATCCCTGATCCGACGCAACGACGCCAACGGGTCCTGCTCCAAGGCGATGTTCCCTCACCGGCGAACCCGCCGAAGGGATGTGCCTTTGCACAGCGTTGCCCACAAGCGACCGACCATTGCCATCAGGTGCGGCCGGAGTTGCAAGAGATCGAACCGGATCGCCAAGTTGCGTGTCACCTCTACGAGGTATCGTGACGAATTTGTGAAGAAAAAACCGCCGAGTACGTTCGGCGGCTTTTTTTTTATGAGTGGATCGGAAAAAAAGACACTCGATCCGAGTATACTAGAAGTACTACGTACTAGTTGCCAAGGATGTTGAGGATGACTCTGTACGTCTCTCACTTTTCTGTGTACGCTCAAGGTAGGGTATACGGTGACTATTTTGATGGAGGGTTTACCATGATCACTTCCTTGTCTTTTATCTCGCTCTCGATCGCGGAAGAATTCACTTTGACACCTCGGCAGTCTGAGATCCTCGAATTGATCCTGAAGGGTTACTCCAACGGGACGATCTCAAGCCAACTCGGAATCGCCTACAATACAGCGAAAAACACGATCTCCAACCTCAAACTCCGCGTCAGGATGAAGACGCGCTATGAGATCCTCTCCTATGCGTTTCGGTTGCTCGCAGGAGATCGAGCGGAGCAGTCGATTTCGTATATCTCGGAGAAATTCGCGCTCTCCCCGCGTGAAAGTGAAGTGCTGCTCTGCCTGATGGATGGAGATGAGGTCGAAGCGATCGGCAAGCGCTTGTACATCTCCGATGAAACCGTCAACGGCCACATCAGCCAGATTCTGCAAAAAATGATTGTCGCATCCCGAGCTCAAGTGATGTCCACCGTCCTGCAATTCGTCCAAACTCAAGTGGAAACTGAAAAAAGCTGACGTCTGCTCACCAGACGTCAGCTTTTTTTCAGGTCTTTTTAAAATACTTATAATAAGCAGGAGATAGGACCCGCGTAAAACCGGCAGGCAGCACCCAGATCTTGCATCGGGTGTTGTTTTTCGTATAAAAAAGAAAATCTGAAAGAGGGGTTTAAAAATAAAAACCGAGAGTATATAATTAACTTATCAAAAGTATTTTAATAACATAGGCGATACTCATGAGGTGAAGATGGAGTGAATGCACAAATCGGGGGAAACCCCGTGATGCTCAAGCAGATGAACAAGTCTCAAATCTTGCAAGTGCTTTTCAAAAAGTCCCCGTTGACCAAGGCGGATGTCGCCACACAAACACAGTTGACCTTCGTCACCGTCTCGAATTTAATCACGGAATTGCAAAACGATGGATTCGTTCGCGAAATGGGCTTGGCTGTTTCGACGGGCGGTCGCAAGCCTTTGCTGTATGGTATCAATCCAGACGCGTTTGTTTTTGCCGGAATTGAGGTGCAAGTGGAGCGGTTGGTCTGTGTGCTGACCGACTTTGAGAATCGCGTGTTGAACTCGCGAATCGTGGCGGTGGACAGTCTGGAGGGGCCGGTGTTCGTCGCCCGCAAGAGCCGGGAGATCGTCGTGGAGATGCTCGAAGAATCCAACCTCTCGATGGACCTGTTGGCGCGGGTCAGCGTCTCCACACCGGGGCCGATCGATCGAGAACAGGGTGTGATCGTCTCCCCTCCGAACATGCCAAACTGGCGCAATGTTCCGTTTCGAGACATGATCCAAGCGGAATTTTCCGTGCCGTGTGATCTGGAGAAGGACGCAAACGCCGCCGCACTCGGAGAAAGCCGCTACGGGGCGGGCCGAGGCGTGGAGAATTTGATTTACATCATCGTCGATGTCGGGATCGGCGGCGGGATCGTGTTGGGGGGGGAGGTCTATCGTGGCCAATTGAACGGCGCCGGCGAAGTGGGGCATACCCTGATCGATCTCAACGGACCGCTGTGCAACTGCGGCAGCCACGGGTGTCTGGAGTCGATGGCGTCCAAAAGTGCCATCGAACGCGAATTGTCTGGACCGTTCGGGAACGAACTGGTCTTCGAGGAACTGATCCAACGCACAGACGACAAACGGGTCCGCGAGTCGCTGCTTCGCTCCGGTACGTACCTCGGAGCGGCATTGGCCAATTTGGGGAACATTTTCAACCCGGAGATGATCATCCTCGGAGGTGAGCTGGCAACGGGCTGTACCCTGTATTTTGAGCGGGCGGAAGCGATCGCGAGGCGGCGGATGTTGCCGCACTTCGTCCACCGCGTGCAGATCAAGCCCGCCGAACTCGGGAAGTTGTCGGGTGCGATCGGGGCGGCCACCATCGCCTGGCAGACGATGGTGCAGTCCCTTACGTTTTGACGTAGATCCAGATGAGGAGGTGATGTTCCGTTCACAGGGGGCTGGGACAGCTCTTGCTTTAGAAAGGATGTAAGCGCATACACGAAAGGGAGGCATTTACAATGTACAAATGTAAAAAGGTGATGGCGGTCGTTCTGACGGCCGGACTGGCCAGCGCATTCTTGATGGGTTGTAGCCAAGAGACGACGAAGACGACGACCCAACCCGACGGGACGGTAACGATTGATTTTTGGGCCGCTCCGAACCCGCCGCAACAGAAATACTGGCAGCAGATGGCCGATGAATTTGCCAAGGAGAACCCGAAAGTCAAAGTGAATGTCTCTCCGATGCCAGAATCACCGTCATCGGAAGCGGGCATCCAAGCAGCGCTGGCAGGCGGCAGCGCGCCGACGATCTCGGAGAATATCTCACGCGGTTTTGCGGCACAGTTGAGCGACAGCAAGGCGTTGGTTCCACTAGACACGCTGTCTGACTGGGGCGAGATCATCAAGAACCGCCAGATGAACAACACGATCTCCTCTTGGAAATTTGCAGACAACCATCAATACGTCCTGCCGATCTACTCGAACGCGATGCTGTTCGCGTGGCGGATCGACATGCTGAAGCAACTCGGCTACAACGAACCGCCCAAGACGTATGGCGACGTGATGGCCCTTGGCAAAAAGCTCAAGGACAAGTACCCCGACAAGTACGTCTGGGCCAACCCGGACTTAACCGATCCCACGTGGTGGAAACGCTGGTTTGACTTCTTTATGCTCTACGACGCCGCCTCGAACGGAAACAAGTTCATCGAAGGCAACAAGCTCACCGCAGACGACACCTCCGGCGTGAAGACGCTGACTTTCCTCCAAGACCTCGGCAAAAACAACCTCCTGCTCACCAACCAATCCACCGATCCCTTTGAAAAAGGCACGAGCGTTTGGACAACGATCGGCCCTTGGACCTTCTCCACTTGGAAAGAAAAATACCCAGAATTGAAATTCAATGAATCCTATGTGTTATCCCCGCCACCTGTGCCGGACGGCATGAGCACTGAGAATGTCAAAACGTTCTCCGACACCAAAGGTCTCGTCATCTACGCCCAAGCTGCACCAGAGAAGCAAAAAGCGGCGATGCAGTTTATCAAATGGGTCTACTCAAAGCCGGAGCATGACCAGAAGTGGCTGGAGATCACCAACCTGCCACCTGCTCGTGACGACATGAACACGAACGACTCGTTCAAATCGTACTTGAGCCAGCACCCGGAACTGCAACCCTTTGCCGCTTCGATTCCCAACGGTGTCCCGCCAGTCGACAACGCGAAATTCAATGATTTGCAGACGACGATCGGCAAACAGGCGGTCAATCCAGTGGTCACAGGCAAATCTGATCCTGCCGCGGCTTGGAACGCGATGAAGAAAGAACTGCAAGGAGCATTAAAATGAGTCGGCGTGAACATAGAGTGCTGGGATGGCTTTTTACCAGCCCATACCTCCTCTATAGTTTGGTGTTTTTCCTCATCCCGCTGTGCTGGGCGATGTATCTCGCCTTCAGCGACTGGAACTTGATCTCGCCGGTGTACAACATGGTCGGGCTTGGCAACTTCAAAAAAGCGCTGGAGAATCCCGGCGTGCGCTCGGCGTTCTGGGTCACCTATAAGTTCATGGCGTTTTTTGTCCCCATCGTCGTGACCGGTTCGCTGTTGGTGTCTCTGCTCGTAAACAGTTTGCCACGGTATAAAAGTCTGTTTCTCGTCGGGTACTTTCTGCCCTATCTCGCCTCGGGTGTCGCCACATCGTTGGTCGTAAAAGGCGTTCTGTCCTACAACAGTCCACTCAACGAATGGCTGCGCGGCAGTTGGAACCTCACCATCGATTGGTTGGGCAGTCCAGTGTCCGCCCTGTTGATTGTCGCGGTGATCATCGCTTGGAAATTTATCGGCTACTACTCCCTGATCTTGACCTCTGGGTTGGAGAGTATCCCCACAGAAGTGTATGAAGCGGCAGCGATCGACGGCGTGACGGGGTGGTCGCGGTTTTGGAGGATCACTTTGCCGATGTTGTACCCTGCGTTGTTCACGGTCTTGATCCTTTCTGCAGGGGTAACTTTCGGAATTTTCACAGAAGTCTACATCCTCACCAAAGGGGGCCCTGACAACGCGACCAACACCTGGCAGATGGAGATCTTCACCCAAGCCTTCAGCAAGTTGGACGCCGGGTACGGGTCGGCGATCGCGATCTTGGCATCTGTGGTCACGTTTGCCTCGATCTATGTCATTCGCAAGCTGATGGAGAAGTGGGGGGACCGCTATGGTTGGGAATAGAAAGCGCTGGCACAATCCGGTGCTCTATACGTTGGCCTCGATCACACTGTTGATCATGATCTACCCGTACCTACACATGGTCATGCACTCGCTCGCGGTCTGGGATCAGGTGGACCGGAATTTTTTCCCAACCAAGTTCACGTTGCGATCCTACCAATGGTTGTTGCTCGGGGCGGAAGATGTGCAGCCACGTCCGTGGTTGCGGGCGTTTCTGAACAGCATGTTTGTGACGATTTCGTCGACGCTGTTGATGATGCTGACCGCCGTGCTCGCGGGGTACGCGCTCTCCAAGTTCGTCTTCAAAGGCAAGAAAGCAGTCAACAATGTGATTTTGTTCCAGATGTTTTTTCCCTCGATCATTCTGTTGATCCCATCGTTTCTGATCGTGAAGCAGTTGGGACTGTATGACACCTACTGGGGTATGATCCTGCCGAAGTCGGTCAGTTTGTGGGCGATCTTCATGTACACAAACTTTTTCAAAGTCATCCCCAATGACCTGATCGAAGCCGCCAAACTGGACGGCGCCTCGGAGTTTCATATCTTGTTTCGCATCGTGCTCCCGATGTCGCGGTCGATTACGACCATCGTGTTTTTGTTCCTGTTCATGGAGCGCTGGGTGGAGTTGCTCTGGGACATGCTGATCGTCAAAGGGCAACAGCATCTGACCTTGAACGTGCTGTTGGCCCAGATGTTCGGACCCTATGGGGCCTATCCCGGACCGATGTATGCAGCTTCAGTCATCCTGACTGTGCCGATCATCCTGCTCTTCCTCGCTTGCAGTAAGTATTTCAAAGAAGGCATTCAGTTTGCGCTCAAATAAGGGAGGCACGACCCTCGTGGAAAACTTCAAACTCGGAGATCGTTCGTTTTTAGGACCTTTTGAAAAATATGAAAAGAACCCGATCATGGGCCCGCAAGGCGATTCGTGGGAATCGAAAGACCTGTTTAACCCTGCGGCGATCGTCAAGGACGACAAGATCTATATGCTTTACCGCGCGGAGGACCACACCGGTGAAGGGATCTGGAACGGAACTTCGCGCATCGGTCTCGCGATCAGTGAGGATGGCATCCACTTCCACCGCGAACCGGAGCCGGTGCTGTCGCCAACGGAATCCTATGAGCTGCCGGGCGGGTGCGAAGACCCTCGCGTCACGCAGGTAGGCGATACCTACTACATGACGTACACCGCGTATGACGGCAAGCATGCGCGTCTGTGCTTGGCAACTTCAAAAGACCTGTACAACTGGGAGAAGCACGGCATCCTCTTTCCAGAGTGGTCGCAAGGCTATGATCTGGTCTGGTCGAAGTCGGGCGCCATCCTCGCGGAGCCGTTGGATGGGCGCTATGTGATGTATTTTGGTGACAAGTCCATCTGGGTGGCGTATTCCGAAGATCTGCTCCACTGGACTCCTGTGCAAAAACCGGTGTTCAGCCCGACGGAGGACCCGCAGGCATTTGACAGCGTGCTGATTGAGCCAGGCCCGCAACCGCTGTTGACAGAGGAAGGCATCGTGTTGATCTACAACGCGGCCCGCATCGTCGATGATCCTGCTGACGCCGGGTTTGGCAAGGTGCGATATGCGACTGGACAAGTGTTGCTGGCCAAGGACAATCCGGAACAAGTGCTCAAGCGCACCCGCGAACCGTTTCTCGTACCGGGCACTCGCGATGAACTGGAAGGGCAAGTGGATAACGTGGTGTTCGTCGAGGGCTTGGTCGCGTACAAGGGCGCGCACTATCTCTACTACGGCATGGCCGATTCCAAGATTGGAGTCTCCATCTGGAAGTCGCAAGGATGAGCTGAAGGGGGAATGCAGATTGAAGATCGACCGCAACTGGAAGATCCAAAGTTTTGATGTCGGTCAGGTGCGCGACTTGTATGTGGCCGCGCCCGAGTATGTGGATCACTTCTGGCTCCCGGCGGCTGTGCCGGGCGATGTCCATTCCACCTTGATTGAAAAGCGGATCATCGACGACCCCTTCGTTGGGCACAACGACCTCAAGTGTCAGTGGGTCGAAGCGAAGGTTTGGTGGTACCGTACCGAGTTTTCATTTGATGCTTCCGGGTGGGCGGGTGAAGCGTTGGAGCTGACGTTCGAAGGGCTCGATACGTTTGCGACGGTGTACCTGAACGGTGTGGAGTTGGGCAGCACGGCGAACATGTTCATCGCCCACACGTTCGATGTCACCCGCGAAGTGCGTGACGGACGCAACATCATCGCGGTCAAATTTGATCCGATCGACCCACATGTGCGGGACAAACAACACACGCAATGGTCTGGATACAGCGCGGAACGCATCTGGACGCGCAAGTGCCAATCCAATTTCGGCTGGGACTGGGGACCGCGAATTGTGACGGCAGGCATTTGGAAGGACGTGTATCTGACGACGAGGCATGCTGCGAAGATCGAGAGCGTGTTCGCCAAGACCACAAGTTTGCAAGCGGGGCTGGCGATTCTCGACGTCGAGGTTGCGGTCGAATCGTTTGCCGAGATGCAGCATGCCGTACTGGAAGTGCGGCTCCAAGCGGCGGACGGGATCGTTCACACGAGTGCGCGGCCGCTGCATCCCTACAGGGAAACAACGAATCGGGTGGATCGCCCCTATCTTGGCTCAGCGAGTTTGCACCGCATGACGCTGGAGATCCCCGATCCGCACTTGTGGTGGACACACGATCTAGGCGACCCGCATCTGTACAGGTTGGATGTGATCGTGTCGGGTGAGCAGGGGGTTGTGGATCGTGTTGCGCAACAGGTCGGCATCCGCACAATCGAGGTGGAACAGGTCGATCAGGACGGTCAATCCGTGTTCGCTTTCGTGCTCAACGGCATCAAGTTGTTTGCCAAAGGAGCGAATTGGATTCCGATTGACAACATGATCGGAGCGGTCCCCGACACCCGTTACGTACACCTGATCGAATTGGCGAAGCGGGGGAACATGAACATGCTCCGCATCTGGGGGGGCGGCATCTACGAGAAGGACGTGTTCTATGACGAGTGTGATCGGCAAGGGATTCTGATCTGGCAGGACTTCATGTTCGCCTGTGCGCTCTACCCCGATTTCAACCGCAACTTCATGGAGAACGTGCGCGAGGAGATCGTGCAGGTCGTGAAAAGGCTGCGCAACCGCGCCTGCCTCGCGCTCTGGTGCGGGAACAACGAGATCGATTGGGTCTATGAGGTGTTTACCGCTAACGGGGAAGTGACGACACCGTTTTATGGGCAAAAGATTTTCCACGATCTCATGCCGAAACTGCTCCGCGATCTTGACCCGACCCGTTTTTATTGGCCGAGTTCACCCTATGGCGGCAACGATCACAACGCCGCCGAAGCGGGAGACCGCCATAACTGGCAAGTTTGGCATGGCAACATCGAGCCGCGCCGTTTTGGTGAGATCCAACAGCAGGACTATAGCATCGAGGGCGTCTCGTTCAAGAATTTCAAAAAAGACCTCTCCCGCTTTGTCAGCGAGTTTGGCATGCACGCCGCGGCCGACCGCTATACGCTCCAGCAAAACATTCCGGACGGTCAGTTCTACTGGGGGAGTGCGGAGATGTCCTACCGCAACAAGGACTACCACCACCAAAAAGGTATTTTGCTCATGGAAGGGTATACCGGCATCCCGCAGGACATCGAGCAATATCTGTTTTTCTCCATGTTGACGCAGGCGGAAGGATTGAAGTACGGGATTGAACACTACCGCCGCAACAAGCCGTTGACCAGTGGCACCCTGTTCTGGCAACTCAACGACTGCTGGCCGGGCACCTCGTGGTCGGTGATCGACTACTACCTCATTCCAAAGGCTTCCTATTATTACGCGCGGCGTTTTTACGAGCCGTTGTTGCTGACGATTGAACATGATCCAGAACAACCGTTGCACATCTGGGTTGTCAACGATCGCTTGGTGGAGTATGTGGACGATGTTTGCGTGGAAGCGATCCGCTTTGATGGCACCTTGCTGTCCTCAAACACGATGCCGGTGCGTGTGCCATCCAACACGGCACAGCAAATTTCCACGCTTACAGAGGCAGAGATCTTGCGCGGATGCCCGCCGGAGGAAGTGGGCGTGCGGGTGCGGTCCTTGTCTGGACAGGCGAGACCCAATACGTACTTCCTGCGCGATCAAAAGCATCTCCGCCTGCCGCAAACGCCAGGTTTGCAAGTCCAAGTAGATCGGGAAGCCCGCACGGTAACGGTCATGTCCCAAAAATTTGCCCGGTTCGTTCGTTTGGAACTGCCGGCGAAGTCTGTGGTGTATTCCGATAACTATTTTGATGTGCTGCCAGGCGAGTCTGTGCAGATTCAGGTGGAACGCTTGGACGGCGGGGAGATTCCGTGGGACCACTTGCACATCTCCTCGGTGAACGCGGTTTCAGGCGATGGAGAGGGAGGGCGATGAGCATGGATCCGAACACCTATGGCGGTACAGGTGAGGCCAGCAGAGCGGGATGTACGCATCGGTGCAATCGCTTGCAGGCTGCCGGAATGATTTGGGACGGCCAGCTGGGCGAGCACGGTGTGGCATCGCGGGTGAACGGTGACAGGCTTCCCCGCATACTTTCATATGAAGCAGGTGGTCAGAGAGGGGGGAGTTCATGAAACCGTATGTGATTGGCGTTGACATCGGCGGAACCAAGATCGCCATCGGATTGGTCGACGAAGCGGGACGTGTGATCGGGCAACACGTCTTGCCGACGCATCTCGACAACTCCCCGTCCGTCATGGTCCAGCAGATCGCAGAGCGGATCGACGACCTCTTGCTTGCCGCGGAGGTAACTCTCGAGCAAGTGCGAGGGATCGGAGTGGGAGCGCCTGGCCCATTGGATGTCAAAAAAGGGGTCTTTCTCTGCCCGCCCAATTTGCCCACCTGGCACAACTACCCCTTGCTGGAAGATCTGCAAAGCCGATACTCGGTACCTGTGCTGATCGAGAATGACGCCAACGCAGCAACGCTAGCAGAAAAATGGGTCGGAGCAGCGCGGACGAACGACCATTTTATCTACCTCACGATCTCCACAGGGATCGGAGCTGGGCTGTATCTGAACGGGAACCTGATCTCCTCGATCCGCGAGAATGCCGGAGAGGTCGGGCATATCGTGATCGATCCAGCACGCGGGCGCTGTATCTGTGGACAATTGGGCTGTTTGGAATGGATCGCCTCGGGAACGGCGATTGCCCGGCGAGGGTCAGAGTTGCTGGGACGAATCGTAAGCACCGAAGAGGTCTTCTCCCTGTACCGTTCGGGGCATCCGAAGCTGGTCGCGCTCGTTGAGGAGACGTTTACGTACATCGGGATGGGGTGTGTCACGTTGATTAACTTGTTCAGCCCAGAGCGCATCATCATTGGCGGCGGGGTGTCCAACGTCGGGAATGCCCTGTTCGAAGCGGTGCGCAGCTATGTGCAGGGCTGTGCGCTGAATCCGTCTGGACGAACGACCGCCATCGTGCCCTCCGAAGTTGGAGCGTGGGCGGGGGTGGTCGGAGCGGCGGCGGTGGTCTGGCAGAGAGGGGAGGATGTGCGCGATGCGAGCGTATCCCGTTAAGTTTGCTCCGGTGGTCAAACCGCGCCCTTGGGGCGGCGACCGGCTCAAGGCGCTGTTTCAGATCGAGCGTGCAGAGCCCATCGGTGAATATTGGGTCCTGTCAGGATTGGCGCAAGACGCAAGCGTCGTCGTCAACGGCGCGTGGGCGGGCAAGACGCTGGTCGAATTGGTCGAGGAGCAACCTGCCGAGTATCTGGGCGGTGCAACGCATCAGCAGTTTCCGTTGTTGATCAAATTCTTGGAGGCGCGAGAGCACTTGTCTGTGCAGATTCACCCGGACGATCAGCGGGCTCGCGAGTGGGAGCAAAGCCTTGGCAAAACGGAGGCGTGGTACATTTTGGATCACGATCCGGGCGCCAAGGTGATCTACGGGCACAGCTTCCCGAACCCTGACAGCTATTGGCGGGCGGTTCGCGAACGGCGCGTCGTCGACTTTTTGCAGGAGCGACCGATTGCGCGAGACCAGTTGGTTTTCGTCCCGGCGCGCACGCTGCATGCGTTGCTGGCAGGTACGATCCTGATCGAAATCCAGCAGACGTCAGATGTGACCTACCGCGTCTATGATTGGGATCGCGTCGATGCACAAGGCAACAGCCGCGAATTGCATCTCGACCAAGCGGCACAGGTCATGCGCTACGGCGAGACGGCCGCCACAGACCCCAGCGACCAACAGCGGTACGTGTTGCATAGGGAGGATGGGATTGAACACGAGCGCCTGCTGACATGCTCGTACTTTACCATAGAGAAGCTGTGCCTCGATGACGCAGGGAAGTCCATGCAGTTGGGATGTGCAGGCAACCCAGACGTTGTGATCATCGCCGAAGGGGAGGGCTACTTGGAAACAGAGGACACGGTGTTGGAACTCCGAGCAGGTGACACGGTGCTGGTTCCAACCTCACAACGCGCGTATCGACTCACGACGACCACCCGCATGCAGGTGTTGCGAACGTTTTATTGAGGCGGTAAATTCCGTTCTTCTAGCCAATGTGCTATACTAGGTAATTGTTATTCCCTTTTAAATAGCACACCCTACAAAAGGATGGTATCCATACATGATCTCGACTAACGGAATTACCCTGCGCTACGGCAAACGCGCGCTTTTTGAAGACGTCACCATCAAGTTCACACCGGGCAATTGCTACGGTCTGATCGGCGCCAACGGCGCAGGCAAATCCACGTTCCTGAAAATTCTCTCCGGCGAAGTCGAACAAACCAAGGGCGAAGTCAACATCACCCCAGGCGAGCGCCTCGCGATCCTCAAGCAGAACCACTTTGAATTCGACGAGTTCGAAGTGCTGCGCACCGTTATCTTTGGCCACAAGCAACTGTACGATATCATGGTCGAGAAGGATGCAATCTACGCCAAGGGCGAATTCACCGAAGAGGACGGCATGCGCGCTGCAGAGCTCGAAGGCGAGTTTGCCGACCTCAACGGGTGGGTTGCTGAATCCGAAGCGGCCGAATTGCTCCAAGGTCTCGGCATCACGACCGCTCTGCACGACAAGCAAATGAAAGAACTCGACGGTTCGCAGAAAGTCCGCGTCCTGCTCGCCCAAGCGCTGTTTGGCAACCCGGACATCCTGCTGCTCGATGAGCCGACCAACCACTTGGACATCGAGTCGATCCGCTGGCTGGAAGACTTCCTTTTGAAATACCAAAACACCGTCATCGTCGTTTCCCATGACCGTCACTTCCTGAACACCGTCTGCACGCACATCGCGGACATCGACTTTGGGAAAATGACCGTCTACGTCGGGAACTATGATTTCTGGTACGAGTCCTCCCAACTGGCGCTGTCCTTGATGAAGAACCAGAACAAGAAAAAAGAAGAGAAGGTCAAAGAACTCGAAGAGTTCGTCCGTCGCTTCTCCGCCAACAAGTCCAAAGCGAAGCAAGCAACCTCGCGCAAGAAGTTGCTCGATAAAATTTCCATCGACGACATCAAACCGTCGAGCCGCAAATACCCGTTCATCGACTTCAAGCCGGATCGTGATGCGGGCAATGACATCCTGACCGTCTCGAATCTCACGGTCACCATCGACGGGGAGAAGGTCCTCAACGACATCTCCTTCACGTTGAACAAAGGCGACAAAGTCGCATTTGTCGGCCCGAACGAACTGGCGAAAACCACGTTGTTCAAAGTGCTGATGGGCGAAATCCAACCGGACAGCGGCGAGTTTACATTTGGCGTGACCACCACCCAAGCGTACTTCCCAAAAGACAACCAAGAGTATTTTGAGAACAACGACATGACCCTCGTCGACTGGCTGCGTCAATACACCCGCGACCAAGACGAAACCTATGTGCGCTCCTTCCTCGGCCGCATGCTGTTCTCCGGTGAAGAGTCTCTGAAAAAAGCGTCCGTGCTCTCCGGCGGCGAGAAAGTCCGCTGCATGCTCTCCAAGATCATGCAAACCGGCGCGAACATCCTGTTGATGGATGAGCCGACCAACCACTTGGACCTCGAATCGATCACGGCGCTGAACAACGGCCTGATCAAGTTCACGGGCACCCTGTTGTTCGTTTCCCATGACCATCAGTTCGTGGAAACGATCGCGAACCGCATCATGGAGATCACCCCGAACGGTCTCGTCGACAAAGTCGCCACCTACGACGAATACCTCGTAGACGAGCGCATCCAGCAACAACTGTCCTCGATGTACAACTAGTGGTAGTAAAAAAGGAGCCCCCAGCGCGGGGGCTCCTTTTTTTATGCATCGATATTCTTCGCCGTGCGAATTGGTTTGGGCAGCCCGACTTTGTTATAGGTGAGGAAGAAACCGGCGGCGACGATGCAGAGGACGATCATCAGGCCGATCATCGTCTGGGCGGAGAACTGTTCGAACAGGAACGCACCGAACAAGGGACCGACCATGCGACCGGCGGATTGACCGCTGGTGACGATGCCTTGGAACAGACCTTCGCGACCGGGGACGGCCAACTCTGCTGCCAGTGCCGGAACCCCAGGCCACGCGAGCATCTCGCCCATCGTGAGGATCACCATCCCGAGCACGAACCCAGCGTAACTCGGCCAAACCAGCACCGTGGTCATCGACAGGGCAAACAGCCCAGCCCCGATCAGAATCTGTACCTGCAATGTCCAAGCGTAGCGGCGGATGCACCACGACAGCAAGGGTTGCAACAACACGATCACCAAGCCGTTCACCGTCCACAGCACACTGTAGCTCGACAACGAGATGCCTGTGGACTGCACATACACGGAAACGGTCGTCTGCCACTGGCTATACGTCACGACCATGAAGCCGAGACCGATGGCCAACATGAACAGGGCGTACCAAGTCTCGCGCTTCACGACGGGTGCAGCGCCGGTGGCGCTTGTTTCCCTCGCAGGCTTGCCGCTGCGAGACTTGGCTTTGGCCACCACTTCCTCGGTAATCGTCGCGAGGAACAGCACGAGGAAGAGGATATACGAGAGCGCATTGCCGTAGAACGCCCACTTGAAGGAAGCAGAGGCCAGCAAGCCGCCGAGCACTGCGCCGATGGCGACACCTAAATTGTTGGCGACGTAGACCATGTTGATCGCACGCCTGCCGCCTTCGGGCCACAACACCGTACTGAGCGCCCGTTGGATCGGCCAGTACGTGCCTTGGCAGAACCCGAGCAGCACCAGCAAGACCACATACAACTCAAACGATTGCCACGTCCCCATCGCGATCAGGATCAACAGCGCGGCGGTGATCGAGAGGATCAGCGTCTTGCGCCCGCTCCAGCGGTCGAACAGCCAGCCGCCCGCCAAGTTGCCGAGCAGCATGGTGGCGTATTGCAACAACAACACAACGCCCGCCGTCATCAACGACTTTCCAAACGATCCGATATATGACGTTGTCAAAGGCCACAGAAAACTCTCCCCGATCGCCGAGATCGTAATGCTCAGAGCCAGCATCCACATCGCGCGTGGATAAGCCTTGAGAGATTCGAGCATGTGAGCCACCCCAGATCGTAGTTTTGTTTTGACGCAATCACCATTGTAGCAAGGAGATTGGAATCCTACAATTGCGCAAATACTCACTGTCGAGTAGAATTTATGTAAAGAATTAATTTTGGGATATACGCTCGCTGTAGGAGTTTATAGACCGAACTCACGAAGTATAGATTGGTTTTAAAGTTTTTCAAGAGGTAAAGGAGGGTTTATGCAGTGAGCACATACACCAAAGTTACCGTTCAGGGGTTGCAACACGCCGCACAAATTGTCTTCCAACCTGACGGGACTCCGCATGTGAAGGCCCATAACGATGCGGATGCGTATTACTGTGTCGGGTACTTGCACGCCAAGTATCGACTGTTTCAAATTGACTTCATCCGTCGTCAAGGCCACGGTCGTCTCGCAGAAGTAGTCGGCCCAACCTTGCTGGAGTCTGACAAATACCAGCGTGAACTCAACCTCTCCCGCCTCGTAGACGGCGAGTGGAAGCTCATTCAAGCGGTTCCAGAGACCCGCGCCGTGATCGAGGCTTACACCGCCGGGGTCAATTCTGTGATCGATGAATATCGTGCGAGTGGCCAATGGCCCTTTTTCTTCCAACAACTGGGGTATACCCCGGAGCCGTGGACACCACAGGATACACTGATGAGCAATGCCGTCATGTCGCAGTTGCTCTCCTCCACCGAAATTCCGGTGCTCTACTCCATGATCGCTGACAAACTTGGCGAGGACAAACTATCCAAGCTCTTCCCCGTACTTCCCAATAACGAACAGAATCCCTACGACCGCGGCCCGTATCGCAAACTCCCGCCGCAGCCGTTCCCGATCTCGCCCGAACAGTACTTCCGCGAATTCCATGCCCACGCCAACGCCAGTGTCGAAGATCTGGTCGCTGCCACCGAAGCGACGGTCGATCGGGAAGCAGGTCTGGACTTCCTCGCACGCTTCAACCAGATCCCGACGCACAACCAACGGGACCGTCACTCCAACGCGTGGGTCGTCAGCGGGGAAAAGTCGACCACCGGGAAAGCCATGCTCGCCGCCGACCCGCACCTCGTGCTCAACCTGCCGTCGATCTGGTACCAAGTTCACATCGAGACACCGCAATTCGACATCACCGGGGTAACCGTGCCAGGCAACCCGTTCGTGTTCATCGGCCGCAACCAGCATCTCGCATGGGGGGTCACCTCCGGGCAGAACGCTTCGAACTTTTTTTATAAGGAGCACACCGACGAAGCGCACCCGAATCAATACCTCTGGGACGGCGCGTGGCATGAGTTCTTCACCACGACGACAGAGATCAAAGTCAGAGGGGCCGAGACGGTCGAACACACGTATCAATCCTCCGTACACGGGCCGATCATCATGCGCGGGGATGCCCCGTATGCGCTGACGTGGGTCTACGGCGTGCCGGGACGTGGGGCGACGGCCTACCACAAAGCGACGCAGGCCAAGAGCTTCGATCAATTCAAGGCGGCGATCCGCCTCGCAGAAAACTCCCCGCTGAACTGGTGCTGTGCAGATGACCAGAACAACATCGGGATCATCAGTGGAGGTCGTCTGGCCATGTTCCGCGAGGGAGTCAAACCATGGCTGCCGATGACCGGAACTGGGGAAGCGGACATCATCGGACTCGTCCCGAAGGAAGCGATGCCGCTTGCACACAACCCGGAGCAGCACTACCTCAGCACCTCGAACCAACGCCAAGCCGGTCCCGACTATCCGTATTACCTCGGCACCGCGACCAACTTCGACCCTGGCTACCGAGCGAACCGTGCGCATCAGTTGCTCGCCGCCAAGGACAAGTTCAGCCCAGAGGATTTCGTGGCGATGCAGTTCGATGTCACCGATTGCCTCGCAGCCAAAATTGTGCCGGTGTTGCTGAATACGATGCAAGGTCAAGTCTCCGGCGACTTGGAAATCCAAGCGCTGCGTGTGCTGTCGAGCTGGGATTACCAGATGCTCGCGACCGAAGTCGGGCCGACGCTGTGGTGGGAGTTCTGGTCATCGTATCTGCAAGAGACGTTCGACCCGTGGATGAACCTCGCCGGACTGCCGGTGAAGGAATACAACGCCAGCCCGATCGAGTACTTGAACTCCGCGCTCGATCAGAACTTGGAGCACTGGACGCTCGCAGACCCGACCAACGAGTTCTTCACGAATCCGCAGACGGGCGTTGCGCGCACAGCACCAGAGGTCATGGTGGCGGCGTTCCACAAAATGGTCAACACCTTGCAGGAGAAACTCGGCACCGATGTCGACACGTGGACATGGGGCAGTGTCCACAACCGTCTGATCGCGTCGCTGATCGGTGAACCGTCGCTGAGCTACGGGCCGGTTCCATGTGACGGTGACACGTTCACGCTGAACGTTTCGCCGGGGATGACCGCTACGTTTGGCGCTTCGTGGCGGATGGTGACGGTGCTGGACAAGCACTACACCGGCGCGGGCATCTACCCAGGCGGGCAATCAGAAGACCCGACTTCCGGCTGGTACACCGACCGTCTCGCAGGATGGGCGACCGGGAACTACGCGAAGTTCGTGTCCTTCCACGACGCAGAGAAAGACCCACAGAATACACAACGCTGGGAACTACAACCGGCGAAACACCAAGGGTGATCTGAAAAAAACCTCTCTCGCCGCCTTGGCAGAGAGGTTTTTTTTGCCGATTTTGGGGCGGGAGCATGTGAAAAGTATGCATTCGGTTTTGCAATCGGGGCGAGATGTGGCAATCTAGTAGAGGAACTTGTCACAACCTGAGGAGGTCATCATCATCGACGGCAGAACGCGCAGCAACATCCGACCGGGGCTTACGGTGGATATCGTATTGAAACAGGACCAACGCACGGGCAAGCGCACACGCGGGATCGTCAAAGACCTGCTGACCAGCTCCCCGACCCATCCGCATGGCATCAAAGTCCGGCTGGCCGATGGGCAAGTCGGGCGGGTGCAGGAGATCATCACCGGCACGACCACCAACTGAGGATCGGAAAAAGACAGGGGGACATACAGGCCCTGTCTTTTTTTTGTACGCCTCGATCCCTCTGCGGTCGCAACATCGGCAACGTGCGCCGCATATCGTAGGGGAGACCCCGATGGAGGTGATCTCCCTTTGAAAAAGCCCACGATGCCTGGCAGCAAGTGGACCAAGTACAAACTGCTCCGCTCCGACCCGGCCCTCGCCGACCTTCAACCGGAGACACGGCTCTACACCCCGTCTGCGTTGCGTGCGATGCTCAGGCGCTACGAGACCCTCTACGTCAAACCGAACGACTCGTTTGGCGGACTCGATGTGCTCTGCCTCACGCGCACGCCGACCGGGTTGCTCCTCCAATCTGGCAAACGGAAAAAAACGCTCGCTGACATCGCGTCATTCGATCGATTTCTGCGGTCGATCTCGCGCGGACGCACCTTCATCATCCAGCGAGGCATCGCGTTGCGCCCATGGCACGGACGTCCGGTCGATATCCGCACCCTCGTGCAACGCCATGAAAAAGGTCTCTGGGAGACGCTCGGCCTGTACGCCAAAGCGGCCGCACCCGGTCTCGCGATCACCAACCTCAAGTCGGGTGGCAAGATCCTGACGGTCAAGACGTACCTCCGCGCGCTCCCGCTCTCGCTCGACGAACGCGCCGCGATCCTGCGCGATCTGCAACTGATCTCGGAACAAGTCGCCAGCGCGTTGGGCGAGCGCTATCGGAACCGTCGTTATGGTCTCGACATCGGGCTCGATGAGCAGGGCAAACTCTGGTTGATCGAAGTCAACGGACGCGTCAGCCTGAACATCCTGCGCCGCGTCGACAACGAGATGTACCGGCGCGCCATGAAGCGCAGAAAACAGCCCTAGCCGTCGCGGCAGGGTTGTTTTTTTAGAAGCTCCATATGAGGACCCAAGCACCTGAAAGCAAGAGGTGATTTTTTGCACTTGCCAAGCTTTCAGAATTTGCACTACAATAGATGTAGTTTGTGAACAGAGTGTGAAGTTTTTCGTGCGGCCTAAGATGCAAGCGGTTGCACGATTTTTCCACGCTTCATGCAACCGCTTTCAAGATTAGAGATGATAAAGGAGGTTCTCACATGCAGTTTTTACTGCGCAAGAAGCAGGTGCGCAACTGGTCGTTGATCACGGCATCGTTGATGGTCGTGCAGATGATCGGTGGCTCGATGTGGCCTGCGATCGCAGGAGCAGTTGACAACCCGATCGTGACAACCGTCGTCCAAGCGGACGTCTTGGTCGACCAGCCGGGTGGCAAAAGCAAGTGGGTCGTAGCGGGCAGTTTCCAAGGTTGGGACAACGCGTCCACCACGACGCAACTGAAACACCTCGTCGGCGATTTCTATGAATACTCAACCGTGCTGGAGCCGGGCCACTATGATTTCAAGCTCGTTCACCAAGGCACGTGGGACGGATACTCCGACAACGGCAGCAACTTCCAGTTTGACCTGAGTGAACAGTCCAAGGTCAATTTTTACGTAAATGACGCGCTGGGCCAAGCGCGCATCAACCTGCCGGGCGTCGCTGGTTTGCCCCAGTACACCCCCGCGCTGACCGATGCCGAGTGGCCGCGATTGGTCGGCGATATCCAGACGGTGTTTGGCGAACCGGCTTGGAGCCCGGATCAAGCGAAGCAGATGTTTGTCGATACGCACTTTGACAACACGGTCTACCAACTGCAGCGCTCACTTCCCGTCGGCAAGTACGCGATGAAGGTCGTCCAAGGCGATAACTGGAGCGCTCCAGCGTATGGCGATGCGGGCGGTAACAACTTTGAGTTGCAAACGATCGACCCGGCGGATGTGACGCTCTCGATCGACCTGCAGAACGGCAAGTCGCTCTCCACCGACTACAAACCGGCAGAAGGCCAGTTCGATGGCACGATCCATCGCGACAAGCTCGCCTTTGATTCCCGCACGGTGACGTACAAGAAACCGTTTGGCGCGATCAAGGAGCAAACGGAAGACCTCACGTTGCGTTTTTCCACAGCGGCGGGTGACGCACAAGTCGCGCGCGTGGAACTGACCAACCCGCAAGGACTCGCTTCCGCTTATGACATGCACAAAGCCACCACGTTCGATGAAAAAGACTTCTGGGAAGTCACGATCCCGAAAACGGCCTTCCAAGGCATCGGCGTGTGGGGCTACAAATTCATCCTGATCGACGGCCCGACCAAAGTCGAGTACGGCGAGGACAACACGCGCGGCGGCACAGGTGTCTCCGCAGATGAAGGGGCGTTGCCGTATGACCTCACCGTCTACGCCAAGGACTTCCAAACCCCGGATTGGATGAAAAACGCCGTCGTCTATCAGATCTTCCCGGATCGCTTCTTTGACGGCGACAAAACCAACAACCGTGCAAAAACCGCAGACGGCTACCGTGGCGGGGAGACCCTGCCCGGCGAAGTCCTGACCTCGAAGGACGGACACAAGCTCCAATACTTCGATGGTGGCGTGCCGAACGACCCGACCCCGGATCAAGTCGCGGGCCAATGGTCGGATGTGCCGGAGAACCCGGATCGCACGAAACCGGAACAGCAACCGTACTTCCCAGGGGCGAAAACAGACGGCCTCTGGACCAACGAATTCTACGGTGGCGATATCCAAGGTGCCGCACAGAAACTCGACTACCTCCAGTCGCTGGGCGTCACCGTCATCTACTTCAACCCGGTCGCGTGGGCCTCGTCGAACCACAAGTACGATGCAACCGACTACAAACACCTCGACCCGATGTTTGGCGAGCCGGTCTACAACACGCCGGGCGACCCGACGTCAGGCATGGATTATGAAAAAACACGCGTCGCGTCCGACCGTGTTTTTGCAGAATTCGCCAAGCAAGCGCGTGCGAAGGGGATCAAGTTGATCGTAGACGGCGTGTTCAATCACGTGGGCGATGATTCCATCTACTTTGACCGCTATGGCAAGTACCCGGAGATCGGCGCTTACGAGTTCTGGGCAAAAGTTTGGGACAAAGTCAACGTGGAACACAAGTCGCAGATGATCGCAGAGCAGGAAGTCATCGATTCCTTCACGGCGCAAATCAACCCGGCGACGGGTCAGAACTACCAGTACCCACAGGACTTTGATTTCACCAAGTGGTTCACCGTCTCCAATGAAAAAGTCGAAAACCACTACAAGTACGAAGGCTGGTGGGGCTATGACTCCCTCCCGGTTGTCGATGCACCGTCCGCAGCAGCAGGCGATACCGAAGCGCTGCCGGGCAACCATGAATGGAATGTCTTGGGCTACCGTGATATCGTCATCGGTCACGACCTGACGGGCAAGACCGACGAAGATGCGAGCGCGATGATGCAAAACGCGAACTCGCAGCGTTGGGAGTGGATGGGCGCGCGCGGCTGGCGTCTCGATGTCGCACCGGACGTCTCCGCTGGCACTTGGCAACAATTCCGCAAAGCGGTGAAGTCGACGACCGGACGCCTCGATGCCAACGGCGAACCGATCGACGACCCGGTCATCCTCGGCGAAGAGTGGGGCGTCGCAACTCGCTTCCTGCTCGGCGACCAGTTTGACTCGGTCATGAACTACCGCTTCCGTGGCGCGCTGCAGGGCTTCATCATCTCCGGCAACGCGCAGCAATTCAATGACGCGCTGGAATCGATCCGCGAAGACTACCCGGCAGAAGCATGGCAAGTCATGCTCAACCTCGTCGACTCGCACGATACGATCCGCTCGATCACCAAGTACGACAAACCGGAATGGGAAGAGGAACACCTCGCGATCGCCCCGGATGCGTCTGACAAAGCACTCAAGATGCAAGCGCTGACCGCGATCTTCCAGATGGGATATCCGGGCGCGCCGACGATCAACTACGGCGATGAAGTCGGGCTCACCGGCACCAAGGACCCGGACTCCCGCCGCTCGTTCCCGTGGGAGCGCGTCTCTGGCTCGAACGGCACCTATGCAGGTGTTGAGCGCTATGCAAGCCTGTTTGACACCTATCAAAAAGCGGCGAACACCCGTGACGACAACGAAGTGTTCCGCACTGGCGATCTGAAAGTGGCGTACACCCAAGGCGACGTCATCGCCTACGCACGCAAAACGGCCAGCAAAGCCGGTCTGGTCGTCGTCAACCGTGGGCCGAACGATGCGACGATCCAAGCGGATGTTGCAGGGTTCCTGCCAGACGGTCTGACGCTTCGAGACCAACTGGGCAACACGGTGGAAGGCACGACCGTAGACGGCAAAATTGAACTGACCGTCAAAGGCATGAGCGGTTTGATGATGACCTCCACAACCGATCTCGTCGTCGTTCCGTCTGTCGAGAACGTCCACGCGACCGGCGGCAACCAACGCGTCACCCTCACGTGGGATGCAGTCGCCACAGCGACGGGCTACACCGTCTACCGCGCACCGATCGAAGGCGGACAACTGCAACGCGTGGGCGTGATCACCGACACCACGTGGATGGACGTCAATGTGCAAAATGGCAAGAAGTACTACTACACCGTAACCGCAACGACCGATGGCGGGCAGAGCCCGTTGAGTGCGTATGCGGCCGCAACCCCGGCATTTGAGATCAGCGAAGTTGACATCACCCAACAGTCAACTCCGGTGACGCTGGGCGCTGGAAACAAGACCTCCGAAATCCAAGTCACAGTCAACGTACCCGGTCTGACCGATGATCCGGCGTATGCAGGTCAGGATGCACCGAACCTGATCGCTCGTCTCGCCTTCTATAAGGAAGGCAAAAACAAAGCCACAGCGACCGACACCAAACTGCGCTACAAGCAAGACACCAATGATGGCAAAAAAGTCTACTGGGCGACATTTGAACCGACCGAAGCAGGCGCGCACTACTACTTCGGCAAAGTCTCCACCGACAATGGCGAGACCTACACGGAGTCGACACAAGCATTTGTCGATGTCTATGCAGACGCCAACGACACCACAGCTCCGAACGCGCCGGAACTGGCTGCGATCAACGTCGAGTCCAACCGCGTCCAACTGAATTGGACGGAGGATGACCTCGATGCGAGCGTCTACCAATTCGAAGTGTATCGCAAGTCGACGGGCACCGACTTTGAAAAGCTCGCAGTCGTGGAGAAAACGGTGACTTCCTACGTCGACTTCACCGTCAGCAATGACACGGCGTACACGTACAAGGTCTCCGCAGTAGACAGCTCATACAACCGTGCGCTGTCCAACGAACAGTCTGTCACCCCGACGCTCGTTATGGTCGATGTGAAACTGCGCGTGCATCTCCCGAGCTACACGCCGGTGCAGGATGATATCTTCATCGCGGGCGACCTCAACGGCTGGAACTCATCGGGCGGCAAGTTGAACGTCCCGAGTGGCGCGACCTCCCGCGATGTCGTCGAGTACAGCTTCAAGATGATGTCAGGCAAGGCAATTCAGTACAAATACACCCGTGGCACTTGGTCGACCGAAGCGCTGACCTCGCACAACCGCATGGCGAACGACACCCAAGACCCGAGTAACTATGCGTACTCTTCGACCGATACCAACATGAAGCTGACGGTCAAGAACCAAGGCAGCAACCAGATGGTCGTGGACGATTATGTCCTGCGCTGGGTGGATATGCCGATGATCGTCACCATGCCGCGGATCTCGTATGGTGAAAAAATCACCTACTCGACGCCAGACGATCACTTCACGCTCAAAGCCAACGTGCCCTATGGCGTGACCTACACCATCAACGGCCAACCGATTCCGGCTGGCAGCATGGATGCTTTTGGCAACGTCCAAGTTGACAACCTGCCACTGGCACCGGGTCTCAACCACTTCGTGTTGCACATCGAACCGAGCGCGGAGACGATGAACCTGCCGTGGTACACCGACAAGGGCCGCGCAAGTCAAGCGACCAAGACGCTGGAGATGGACATCACCCGCGAGTCCACAGTCGCGCCGGTTGCTGTCACTGGCGTTGCGCTCGACAAGTCACTGCTGGTGCTGACGGCGGGTCAAGCCGCGACCAAGCTGACGGCCACGATCGAACCTGCCAACGCAACCGTCAAGGATGTCACCTGGAGCTCCAGTGATCCGACCGTCGCAACGGTCAACGCGAACGGCGAAGTCACCCCGCTCGCACCAGGCCACACCGTGGTCACCGTCACGACGAAGGATGGGAACTTCACCGCCACCAGCACGGTCAACGTCAACAACGCAGGTGGAAATGGCAACGGCAATAGCAACGGGAACGGCAAGCCGGCAGAAAAGCCGGGCACGATCTCTGAGCAGCAGTTGAAGGACGCGATCAACGCATCCAGCAACGGCACCAACGTCACCTTGAACATCAGCGGCAAGAACGAAGTCTTCCTGCCGACCAACACCGCCGCACTGCTGGGTAACAAGCAACTGGAACTCACGCAGGGCAATGTCGTGCTCCATGTCCCGACAGAAACCCTCACCCAGCTCGTCAATCAAACGGGCGCTACCACGGGCCAGCAGATCTCCTTGCAAGTCAAGCCGCTGGACGAAGCAACGAAAAAAGTCCTGCTGGGCAAAGCGAGCGAGACAGGCAAGGCGAACGTCGCGGCTGTCTCGGACGTCTATGACTTCCACCTCGCGCTCGTCGGTGCAGATGGCAAGGAAACGTCCGCTCTGAGCCAATTCGACCATCCGCTCACCCTGACGTTCCAAGTGAACGGCAATGCGAACAAAAAGCTGCTCGGCATCTACTACATCAGCGACGATGGCAAACTTGAATTCGTCGGTGGCAAGCTGAGTGCAGACGGCAAGACCATGACCGTCGAAATTCACCACTTCTCCAAATACGCAGTGCTTGAGTTCAACAAGCACTTCGCTGACCTCGATGCCAAGCACTGGGCGGCGAATGCGATCCAAGAGCTGACCGCCAAGCATGTGATCACCGGCACCAGCGATGACCAATTCGAACCGGAGCGCAACATCACCCGCGCCGAATTCGCCGCACTGCTCGTGCGCACCCTCGACCTGAAGGCGATGCACAACGCCTCCTTCACCGACGTGGATGCAAGCGACTGGTATGCACAGTCTGTCGCCGCCGCCAGCGAAGCAGGACTCGTCTATGGCCGGAGCGCGAACACCTTCGCTCCGAACGAGACGATCACCCGTGAAGAGATGGCCGCGATGCTGATGCGTGCACATGCTGTGAAGACCGGTCACGAGGCGACGGATCTCGCGGAACTGACCTTCCACGACGCAGCCGACATCAGCGCGTGGGCACAGACCTCGATCCAAGCGGCAGTCCAATTGGGCTTCCTCGCAGGTGAGGGTGACAATACCTTCTCCCCGCAAGGCCAGACCACTCGTGCGGAAAGCGCACAAGTCATCTACAAACTGCTCGGCGAGTAAGCCAAAAAGACCCCCTGCCTCAGGGGGTCTTTTTTGTGCTATGAATCGGAGCAATGATGTAGTAAACTAAACACATGCGATAAATCGTAAATTATTTTTAATTATAAAATTTCCAAACTTGATTTGGGAGGGTATATCCATGAGTCTGAAGATCATCCGCAGGGGGTTGTTCAGCACCTTGCAAGAACGCAGCCGGTATGAGTTTGGGCAGGAGGGGCTTGCAGTCGGAGGAGCGATCGACTCGTTCGCTTTGCTGGCGGCCAATCTGCTGGTTGGCAATGAAGAAGGGGAGCCTGCGCTGGAGATCACCTTGCTCGGACCTGAGATTCTGTTCGAGCGTGAGGCGTTGATCGCCGTCTGTGGGGGCGACCTCGAACCGACGGTGGACGGGCAGGCGATCCCGAACTGGCGACCTGTCTACGTCCATGCGGGCAGCGTGCTGCGCTTTGGCGACGCGAAGTCCGGCTTCCGCGCCTATCTCGCCGTCTCCGGGGGCTTTGAAGTTCCGACAGCTCAAAACTACCGCTTCTCCAGCCCGCGCCCGGGAGCGTCCTTGCACCAAGGCCATGCCTTGCGCGAGGGCGACACCTTGCAATTCGGGCTGCCGTCTGAGACGGGCGAGCGCCGTATGATCACCCTGCGCGAGAAAGCGAAGCATCGTGCGTTTGCAACCACCCCGTGGTTTGTCTCGCACGAGATCATGCCGTCCTACAACGCCAAGCGCCGCATCCGCGTCCTGCGCAGCGGCGAGTTCGCCGAGTTCAGTTCCGGCTCCCGCGAGCGCATCTTCACAAGTCCCTTCCAATTGAAGCCGGAGACCGACCGCCTGCACTACCGTCTCGACGGAGTGTCCTTGCGACTCGAACAATCGTCGTCTGCCACCACCTCCGCCTCCTCCGAACTGATCGGTGCAATCGGCCTCCCAGATGGCGACGAACCTGTGATCCAGATGAGCACAGGGGTGCTGACCACAGCGCACATCGCCAACGTCATTCCTGTCGATTTCCCGGTGCTCTCCCAAGTGCGCCCTGGCGAACGAATTAAATTCCACGAGATCTCAATCCAAGAAGCCCAAGAACTCGCCTACCTGCGCGAGATGGGGTTGCATATCCTCAAAAACACGATCCTTGCACAAAACCGTTGAGAATTGATCTGGAAAAAGCCGAGCATCCACTTGCGGATGCTTGGCTTTTTTTGTGCAGATGAAAGTAGATAGTTGTTTACAATGTATATACTGGTAAATAGGCAGATTGAGTGTTTCTGAATTAGTGGTGTAAATGAAATGCCATACATGATATATTGGATACACCAAGAGTTGCACCGAACTGTGTTATTTCCTGTCAAACGGGAGAGGAGGAGTTGCCGAGATGAGAGTATGGAAGTCTAGTATTTTTTGGCGAATCTATCTGATCAACTTGGCGCTCATCTGCATCCTGCTGGCTTCCATGTTTGTCACCTCTGCTGTGACGTTGCCGGAAATTTCCCGTGAGAAGGCGCAGACGATTACCGATGCCAGCGTCAACCGCATCACAGAGCAAGTTGAGAATGTGGCGGACTATATTCACGTGGTGATCAAAGCGGTTCAGCAAGACTCGAATTTCCATAGCACCGATGGCAGCGTCTTGCGAAAGGGCCTCCAAGACATCGTGGAGACATCTGCAATCATCGACAGTGCGGTGATCACCGATCCGAACGGAGTAGTTCGTCAAGTCATCCCCAACGATCTGGCGGACTTGCAAGACGTGGATCTCGGCTACCGCGAGTACATCCGGCATTCCTTGGTGCAGAAGACCCCCTACATCAGCGATGTGCTCTGGGGCGCGGCAGGACGACCTGTCGTGGTCGTCTCCGTGCCGATTCTCGATGAGCTGGGTGTCGTGGAGCGCAGCGTCAACCTGACCCTGCGGATCAGCGAGAACAAATTCCTCAGTACCTTGTTCCAGAAAATCGAACTGGGCGGCGAGGGCTATGTCTATATTTTTGACCGGAACGGACGGCTGATCTCACACCCGGACAAGACCCGTATCGGCGAGAACATCTCCCAGAACGAAGTGGTGCAATCGGTCACCAACAACAAAACCTCGGGCTACCGACAAGTCGTCAACACGCGTGGCGTGCTGATGGATGCCTCCTACGCCTACGTCCCGGAGATCGGGTGGGGGGTGGTGGCACAGGTGCCAGACGAGTCGGTCTATGAGGGATTTAATGCCTTCCGCCACAACCTCTGGATTCTGTGCATCTTGATCTTCATCCCGCTGTCGGTGGTCACCGCGATCTACGCCCGGCAGATCATCAAGCCGATCCGCCAACTGTACAACGCGGTCGACCAAGTGGCGAGAGGCAATTACGAGATGGATATCGAGACGGTCTCTTCGAGCCGGGAGATTGGGCTGTTGACGAAGCGCTTCAACGATATGTTGCACACCATACGCGATGCCAGAGAGCAGATTCAGTACCAAGCCTACCACGACCCGCTGACGGGACTGCCGAACCGGATGTTGGCGGCCGACCGCCTCGGGCAGATGCTCGCACATGCGCAGCGCACGCGGACACAGGTTGCGGTGCTGTTCCTGAACCTCGACCGCTTCAAGGGCATCAACGATTCGCTAGGCCACAGCATCGGCGATCGGTTGTTGCGGGAGGTGGCGGAGCGCATCTCTGGATGTGTCAGTGAGAGCGACACCGTGTCGCGCATCGGTGGGGATGAATTCCTGCTGATGATCCCGGATGTGATGCATGTGCAGGATGTGCTGAACGTCGTGCAAGAGATCCTGCAATTGCTGAACATCCCGTTCTACCTCGACAGTCATGAACTGTTCCTGACCGCGTCGATTGGCATCTCGTTCTACCCGGACGATGGAGATGAGATCACTGAGCTGATCAAAAACGCGGACATCGCCATGCACCGCGCCAAGCAACAAGGACGCAACACGTGGCAGCTGCACACGACGGCGATGAATCAGCACGCCGCCGAGCGTCTGCTGATGGAGAACCACCTGCGCAAAGCGCTGGAGCGGCGCGAGTTTCTCGTCTATTACCAGCCCAAAATCGACCTGATGACCGGCGACTTGGTCGGGATGGAGGCGCTGGTCCGCTGGAACCACAGCATCTGGGGGCTGGTGTCCCCTGCCAAGTTCATCCCGGTCGCTGAGGATAGCGGGTTGATTCAACCGATCGGGGAGTGGGTGTTGCGCACCGCCTGTGACCAGACCAAGCGATGGCAGGACGCGGGTCTACCGCCGATGCGCATTGCCGTCAACCTATCTGCACACCAAGTGGAACAGGCCAATCTGGTCGAGACGGTGCAGAGCATCTTGCAAGAGACGGGATTGGAACCGCGCTACTTGGAACTGGAATTGACGGAGAGCATCCTGATGCAAAACACCGAGACGGTGAACATGACCCTGCGCCGCTTGCGGGACATGGGCATCTCGATTGCCATCGATGATTTTGGCACGGGCTACTCGTCGCTGTCCTACCTGCACCGCTTCCCAATCACTTGCTTAAAAATTGACCAATCCTTCGTCCGGCGCATCGAGGGCAACGGCGACCGCACCGATGGTGTGATTGCCAAGGCCGTCATCGCCCTCGCCCACAACCTCGACCTTGAAGTGGTCGCGGAAGGTGTGGAGGAGAAATCCCAGATGCAGTTTTTGCGCGATGAAGGGTGCAGTTTGGCACAAGGCTTCCTGTTCAGCAAACCGGTTCCGCGTGAAGAGTTCGAAATTTTATTGACAAAAGCAGGCACGACATCATATACTGAGAGCATCTAAATTCTACCAATCCACTTATTAAAAAGGAGGTCTACGTCATGGTGAACGAAAAAGTAGGGGCTCGGGCCTTGAATCCTGAACTTGTTGTTCAACTCAATAGGGGCGTAGAACAGCCGTATGGATCGGTGGCTGCACGGTAACTTTCTCCGCGAGGGGATCGGATGGTGCAAATAGCATGCACCAGTTCAACCATAGGCCGCTGTTACACGCGAGCCTATGGTTTTTTGTTTGCCCACATCGGGCGACTCTCAAAGCCGTAGGAATCTTTCGGGATTTTTGCGGCTTTTCTGTGTTTTTGTACCATCCATATTTTGGGATCGGAACTGGAGAAGGAGGAACTCATGAAGATTTTTCTCGACTTGCTTTGGTATTTCAAGCACGAAAAGCGGGCGTACTCGATCGGCATCGCGACCTTGCTGTGTGTCGCGGTGTTGGAGATGATCCCGCCGTATGTGATCGGCGTGATCGTCGACGGGATCAAAGACCGGACGCTGACGTCCGACAACCTCATGAAGTGGGCGGGAGCGATCGTAGGGGTGGCGCTGGTCATCTATTGTCTACGCTACCTCTGGCGCATCTACTTATTTGGAGCTTCCTCGCGGTTGGCGCGACTGCTGCGCAACCGACTGTACGAACACTTCACCAAGATGTCGCCGCAATTTTTCCACCAGCGCCGCACAGGTGACCTGATGGCCCATGCCACCAACGACATCTCCGCCATCGAACTGACGGCGGGGGATGGCGTGCTCACGCTGGTGGACTCGATCTCGCTGGGCGGCATCGTCATCCTGACGATGGCGACGACGATCTCATGGAAACTCACCCTGTTCGCCCTGCTCCCGATGCCGTTCATGGCGTGGGCGACCTCGCGCTATGGCAACATGCTTCACGAGCGCTTCCATCTCGCCCAGGAAGCGTTCTCCACGATCAACGACAAAGTTCAGGAGAACATCTCCGGCGTGCGCGTGGTCAAGGCATTCGGGCAAGAACAAGCGGAGAAGGACGACTTCAAACGCCTTTCCGATGACGTGGTGGACAAAAACATCCGCGTGGCGCGCGTCGACGCGCTTTTTGACCCGACGATTCTGCTCGTTGTCGGTTGCTCCTACCTGCTCTCGATCGGCATCGGCGCCCGCTATGTCGTGAACGGAGAGATCTCGATCGGTGAACTGACGCAGTTCACGATCTTGCTCGGCCACCTGATCTGGCCGATGCTGGCGTTCGGCTGGCTGTTCAACATCGTCGAGCGGGGCCGGGCTTCCTACGACCGCGTCGATGCGCTGCTGAACGTCAAGGCTACCGTCGTCAACCAAGCGGGTGCGACAGAAGCGATCCCGAGCGGCGAACTTCGCTACGAGATTCAATCGTTCACCTACCCGGAAAAAGAAACCCCGGTGTTACGGGATCTCCACATCGCGCTCCAACGCGGGCAGACGCTCGGCATCGTCGGCAAAACCGGTGCAGGCAAGACGACCCTGCTGAAACTCCTGCTCCGCGAGTTCGACATCACCGACGGTGACATCAAGATCGGCGGCACCTCGATCTACGACACCACGCTCAGTTCCTTGCGTTCGGCGGTCGGGTATGTGCCACAGGATCACTTCCTGTTCTCCGCGACGATCGCTGAGAATATCGCATTTGGCAACCCGAGCGCCTCGCAGGCGGATGTGGAGGCTGCGGCGAAGCTCGCCTGCATCCACGACGACATCCTGCACTTCTCCGAAGGCTACCAGACGCTGGTCGGGGAGCGTGGGGTCACCCTGTCCGGTGGGCAAAAGCAGCGCATCTCGATCGCGCGTGCCTTGCTCTTGAATCCGGAAGTGCTGATCCTCGACGACTCGCTGTCGGCGGTCGATGCCAAAACGGAACAGGCGATCCTCGATGCCTTGCAAGCCAACCGACAAAACAAAACCACGCTCATCTCCGCACATCGCCTCAGCGCGATCGAACACGCGGAGCAGATCATCGTCCTCGAGGACGGGTCGATCGTCGAGCAAGGTCGACATGATCACTTGATGGAAGACAACGGCTGGTACGCGACGATGTACCAGCGCCAACAACTTGAATCTCTCGTAGCCGAAGGAGGTGTCGCGGATGGTGATTCGCAGACTCGCCGCGTATCTCAAGCCACATCGTAAAAGCCTATTGATCGCCTTCCTCCTGCTGTTGTGCGGGACGATGGCCGAAGTCTGGACCCCGAAACTGGTGCAGATCTTCATCGACGATTACCTGACACCGGGGAACTTTGACTCGACCGATCTGACCTACCTCGCCGTCGGGTTCATCCTCCTGCACATCGCCGCCGCTGGGTTCAATTATTTCCAGTTGGTGATGTTCAACAAGATCGCCCAATGGATCGTGCAACAACTGCGCATCGACGTGTTCGGCAAAGTCCAGCACTTGGGCCTCGAATTTTTTGACCGGACCCCTGCGGGTTCGCTGGTCTCGCGGATCACCAACGACACCGAAGCGGTGAAGGAATTGTTCGTGAGCGTGCTCTCGACTTTCCTGCAAAACACAGTATTTCTCGTCGGCGTGTTCGCGATGATGTTCTACCTCGATGTGAAGCTGGCGTCGTACTGCCTGCTGTTCATGCCGGTCGTGCTGGGGATCATGTGGCTGTACCGCCACTTCTCCACCAAGATCTACCACATCTCGCGCCAAAAGCTCTCACAGCTCAACGCCAAGCTCAACGAATCGATCTCGGGCATGAACATCATCCAAGCGTTCCGCCAAGAGCAACGACTGCGCAAGGACTTCTCAGAAACCAACCAAGAGCACTACATGGCGAATGTTCGCAACATCCGCTTGAACGGGTTGCTCCTGCGTCCGATCATGGACATGATGTACTTGCTGGCGATCGTGCTGGTGCTGTACTTTTTCGGCAACCTCTCGCAGCACAGCGTCGTGGAAGTCGGGGTGCTGTACGCATTTATCAACTACATCGAGCGTTTCTTCCAGCCTGTGATCCAGATGATGTTGCGTCTGTCGCAGATGCAGCAAGCCTTGGTCTCTGCGGAGCGCGTGTTTGAATTGCTCGATGACGAGCGGATGGCACCGACGCAGCAGGGCGAGTCGAGCCCGGAAGTTCGCGATGGATGGATTGAGTTCAACAACGTCTCCTTCTCCTATGACGGGGAGACCGACGTCTTGAAAAACATCTCCTTCACCGCCAAGCCGGGCCAGACGGTCGCCTTGGTCGGGCACACGGGGAGTGGCAAGAGTTCGATCATCAACTTGCTGATGCGTTTCTACCCGAACTACCGAGGGGAAATCTCCATCGACGGGGCTTCGCTCTCCGCGTTCACCGACGAGGAGTTGCGCAAAAAGGTCGGGCTCGTTCTGCAAGATCCGTTCCTGTTCGTCGGGGATGTGAAAGGCAACATCCGGCTCGCCAACGACGAGATCACCGAGGAGCAGATCTACGAAGCGGCACAGTTCGTGCAAGCGGACTCCTTCATCCAGAAGCTGCCGAAGGGCTATGACGAGCCGGTGGTCGAGCGCGGGGCAACGTTCTCCAGCGGACAGCGACAATTGCTGTCGTTCGCTCGGACGATCGCGTTGAACCCGAAAGTGTTGGTGCTCGACGAAGCGACGGCGAGCGTGGATACGGAGACGGAGGAAGCGATCCAAGAAGCGTTGGAAAAGATGCGCAAGGGCCGCACCACCATCGCGATCGCCCACCGCCTCTCCACGATCCAAGACGCCGATCTGATCCTCGTGCTGCACCGTGGGGAGATCGTTGAGCGCGGCACCCACCAAGAACTGCTGGCCATGCAAGGGCTCTACCACAAGATGTTCCTGCTCCAACTGGGCGGCGTGGCATCGTAAGAAGAGAAAAGACCTGTCCTCGGGACGGGTCTTTTTTCACCGTGGCGATAGGTCTAGAGAAATGGTTCGAATCAACCATTCAAATTCATTCATAACTATGCGAAAATGAATTATATCTGACTGGTATCAGCCATGAGGTGGATTATGACCGACAAACAAAACGGATCTGTCTGGAAGCACTCCCTATGGATTCTATGGACATTTACATTTGTGTTGAACTGGGTGGCGTTTCTCTACATCGGCTCAAAGGCGAAACGTCCGGCATGGTGGTTGGCAGGTGCCGTGTATGCGACCCCGGTGGTGCTGTTGCTCGTCTTGCAGGACAGCGCTCGACTGCTCGATGCGCTCGCGGTGCTGGTGCTAGGTCTGGCGAGTATCGTCCATGCCTTTCTCGCGCGTCCGAAGTACCTCGCACACGTCAACGCGGAGTTGGAGCAGAAGTTGCGCAAGTATCAAGCCCTGCAAGAGTTGATCCAACAGGATCAAGAAGCCGCTCCTGCAACCCGCGTGCAACCGAAACCTCCCGCAGCGGACGTTCCCGCCGCCGAAATCCCTGTGGTTTTGGCAACGGAACCTGATCTCCCCCCTGAACTACCTCCTGCAGTCGCGCCGCCTGACACGATGGCAGAGGAACCGGCTCCGGTGTTGCCGCCGCGCACGTTGACGCAGCGGGTCGATGAATTTGTGCTGGAGGATGTGGAGGACAACGGCCAGCGCGGGTTGCAGGCACAAGTTCCCAACCACCAGATCATCAACCTGAACACCGCCAGCGCCGGGGAGATCGGCGGGGTGCCAGGCCTCGGACAGATGTTGGGGATGCGGGCGGTCAGCATTCGGGAGACCCAAGGCCACTTCACCTCGATCGAGCAATTCGTGGACGCCATCGGCCTCCGACCGCACGTCGCCAACCGCATTCGCCCGTATGTCACCTTGTAATTCCTCAAACACCCGCCAGTGCGCCGGGTGTTTTTTGCGTGCCGTTCCCTTTTCCGTAACGACCGGATGTGAGACAATGGAAAAAACAAACCCAACGGGGGAGTGATCAACCCATGTCTTCGCATCTCATGTCCTTGCACGAGCTCGCTGAAAACCTCAGCAACCCGAACGTGAAGATTCTCGATTGCCGCTTTGTCCTCGGCCAACCGCACGCCGGTCGCGAAGCGTATCTGCAAGACCACATCCCAGGCGCGTTCTACTGTGACCTTGAACAGGACCTCTCCGCCAAAGTCGAGGCCCACGGCGGACGCCATCCGCTCCCGAATCTCGACGAACTGGCGGCGAAGCTCGGCGGCATCGGCATCGATGCGCAGACGACCGTCGTCGCCTACGATGACCAAGGCGGCGCGATGGCCGCTCGTCTCTGGTGGTTGCTCCAGTACCTCGGGCACGACAAGACCGTGGTCCTTGAGAGTTCCTACACGCACTGGAAGCACGCCGGACACCCGACTACCTCCGAACTGCCGCACGCCACGCCCAAGACTTTCACGCCGTCGATCCAGCACACCCACGTCTACCACATCGACGAGGTGAAAAAACGCCTCGGCCAGCCGGGCGTCACGTTGATTGACGCGCGCGAGGAACGCCGGTACCTCGGACTCGAAGAACCGATCGATCCGGTCGCAGGGCACATCCCGTCCGCGATCAACCATTTCTGGAAGGACAGCTTGACGGAGGAGGGGTCTTGGAAACAGGCGGAACAACAACGCGCTCGCTTCGAAGACCTCAACCCAGACGATGAGATCATCGTCTACTGCGGTTCGGGTGTGACGGCGACGCCGAACATCCTCGCGCTGCGCGAGGCCGGCTTCCAGAACGTCAAACTCTACGCCGGCAGTTGGAGCGACTGGTGCTCCTACCCGGAGAACCCGATCGGCACGAAACAGGGCGAGTGACGCCGATGTCACACCCGCCGAAGATCTTGATCGTCGAAGGCAAGACCGACCGTCAGCGCTTGCTCCAAGTCCTCACCGAACCTGTCGAGTTCATCCTCACCTATGGGACGATGAGCGACGACAAACTGGAGGCGTTGATCTGGCCGCTCGCCGACGAGGAGGACGTCTATGTTCTCGTCGACGCCGATGATCCCGGCAACAAACTGCGCAGTATCCTCAAGCGCGAACTCCCAAACGCCCGGCATCTCTACACCCGCCGCCTCTACCGCGAAGTCGCGACGACCCCGCTGGAGCACCTCGCAGAGATCCTGCATCGTGTACACTTCGAGGTGCGTGCGGAGCTGTTGCCGAAGCTTCCCTAGCTACACAACTGTCATAAGCAACCTGCGCAAGGTTGCTTTTTTTCTGTGAGAATCTGCTATGATAGGTGCGATAGACTCTACAAAAGTGAGGACTGGTTGTCATGACTCGGAAATTTACAATCCTCGGCAGTATCTTGATGCTGCTTTCTGTTGCGATCGGCGCGTTCGGTGCCCATGCGCTCAAGCCGGTGTTGCTGGAGAACAATTTGCAATCCACGTTCGAAACCGGCGTCCACTACCACATGATCCACGGCTTTGCGATCTTGTTGATCGCGCTGCTTGCCGACAAGTTTGCCAAGCAGACCAAGCTGTTGAACGTGGCAGGCTGGCTGTTTTTTGCCGGGATCTTGCTGTTCTCTGGTTCCTTGTATGTCTTGGCGGTCACCAACATCACCATTCTTGGGGCGGTCACACCGCTGGGTGGCGTTTGCTTCCTCGTCGCATGGGCCTTGGTTGCTCTCGCGGCTGCTCGCAGCGCTCGCTAAGGAAACTGAAAACCCCTTTCCACTCACCGGAAAGGGGTTTTTTATTGCGTGCCAACACATACTACCTCTTACCAGTCATAGGAGGTGTTCCCATGTATCGACGATTCCGCAAGGGGCGCAAATCATCGCAAGCAAAAAATCCACCGGAGGAGATGCGCCACGAACGGACGCCTGTGAGCGATGACATGTCGGAGTCGTTGGAGAATCTCAACCGTCCCTATGTGGAGCAGCTTGGGGAAGTATCAATCGCCTCGTCCCTGCAGCAAAACCTTACGTTCCTCAACGAGTTGTTTGCGGACTGCTCGGATTTCGTGATACGTCCGTTTCAAATTGAAACGTCCCGTCCGGCACGGGCCATTTTTATCGACGGCCTGATCAACTCGGCGGAGGTCGATCGCGCGTTGCAGGCGCTGATGATCGACGAAGGGGGGATGGTTGATGCCTCGCAACTGGCGGAGCGTTCCGTGCCAGCGGCGCAAACTGCAATGGTTGAGAACTACCGAGAGCTCGTGTTGGCGGTGCTGTCCGGGGATACCGGCATCCTGATCGAGGGGGAACGGCAGGCGATCCTGTTGAGTTTGCGCGGGGCCAAGATGCGCTCGATCAACGAGCCAGAATCTGAGGCGGTCGTGCGCGGACCGCGGGAAGGCTTTATTGAAAACTTGCGCACGAACACCTCGATGCTGCGCCGCAAGCTCAAGACCCCACGCTTGAAAATGCAACCGCTCGTCGTCGGCAAACATTCCAACACCAGCATCGCCATCGCGTACCTAGAGGGGGTCGTCGACCCTGCGACTGTGGACGAAGTGATCGGGCGGATCAAGAAGATCCAGATCGACGGCGTGCTGGAGTCGGGCTATATCGAGGAATTGATCCAAGACAGCACCTACTCCCCCTTCCCACAAGTGCAGTATTCCGAGCGCCCGGACACCATCGCGGCGGCACTGCTCGAGGGGCGCGTCGCGATCTTTGTGGACGGTACGCCATTTGTCCTGATCGTGCCGACGACGTTCTGGCAACTTTTACAGGCCAATGAGGACTACTACGAACGCTTCCAGATGGCGACGCTGATCCGCTGGTTGCGCTATATGTTACTGTTCATCGCCTTGTTGTTGCCCGCCCTGTACATTGCGATATCGACGTTTCACCAGACCATGTTTCCCACGACCCTGCTCCTCTCGGTAGCCGCTGCTCGCGAGACGATTCCATTCCCAGCGGTCGTGGAAGCGTTCATCATGGAGGTGGCCTTCGAAGCGCTGCGCGAGGCAGGGGTTCGGTTGCCCAAGACGGTTGGACAGGCGGTCTCGATCCTCGGTGCGCTCGTGGTTGGGCAAGCGGCGGTGCAGGCCGGGATCGTGTCGGCACCGATGGTGATCATCGTCTCGCTCACCGGGATCGCCTCGTTCACGATCCCGCGCTACAACGCCGCCATCGCCTTTCGGATGTTGCGCTTCCCGTTGATGATCCTCTCGGCGATGTTTGGCATGTATGGGATCATGGTTGGCGTGATGTTGATCCTTGGGCATATGGCCAACTTGCGATCGTTTGGCATTCCGTACTTATCGCCGACGGGCCCGCTCTCCAGTTCCGACTTGAAGGATGTGTTGATCCGCGCGCCTTGGACAGAGATGGCCAAGCGACCCTCGTTCCTCGCGATCAAAGACACGCGCCGGGCGGGAGCAGCTATGATCGAGGATCTGGACACCGGGCTTGGACAGAAAGGCATCGGGATCAAGCATCCGAGTGAGGAGGGGACGTCATGAGCACCGCAGGTCTGAAGGTGCTGCTACTGGTTCTGGTGTTGCTAGGCATGACCATCACCTCTAGCGGATGTTGGGATCGGACGGAAATCAATGATATTGCCATTGTCGTCTCCAGTGCGTTTGATCTGGAGCCGGATGGACGCATTCGCATCACCTGCCAGATGGCGTTGCCAGGTCAGATGGGGGGATCGAACGGCGGGGGTGGAGGGACGAGCGGACCGCGAAGTTTTTATGTTGATACCGAAGTGGGCCGCACGGTGCGAGAAGCCAACTCCAAGCAACAGGCGCGGTTGTCGCGCCAATTGTTTTTTGGTCACCGACGCGTCTTGGTGATCGGGGAAGAATTGGCCAAGCAAGGGATGCGCGATGTGTTTGATGTCATCGCCCGCGTGCCGGAGAACCGACTGACTTCAAACATCGTGATCGCCAAAGGCAAGGGGTATGACCTGCTCACAGCACAGCCGAACTTCGAGCGCTTCTCGGCGGAAACGATGCGTGAAATCTTGCAATCGGATGTCTTGATCCAAGTCAATTTGAAGGATGTCGCGCAAGAGTTGAGTCAAAAAGGAACGGACCCGCTCCTCCCGTTCATGGCTCCGGTCGAAACCGTCAAAGGCAATGAGCACAACAAGGAAATTGAATTCAAAGGGTACGCACAATTCCACGATGACAAACTGGTCGGTGTGATCACCAAGGATGCTGCCAAAGGCGTGCATTGGGTGCGGCAAAAATTCCAGCCCTATGTGACAACCCTCGATACCAAGCCGTTTGGAAAACTATCAATCAACCTCTACAAGGGCAAGTCCAAGATCAAGCCCAGTTTTGAACAAGATCATCTGCACTTCGACATCGAGGTCCAAGCGCTGTGCACGATCCTCGAAGTGTTCGGCGAGCACGACTTTGGCCGAACGGAGAATGTGCAACAACTAGAGGGGGAGATCGACAACAACATTCGCGATGGGATTCTCGCGGCGATTCAAACCATGAAGGAACGCCAGTCCGATTCGGGTGCGCTCGGGTTGGTCATCGCCCGGAGGTATCCGCGCTTGTGGAAGGAAAAGTACAGCAAGAACTGGTACGCAGAATTGGAAAAAGCGACGTTCAGCATCTCGATCAATTCTGAGGTTTCGCGAGTCGGCTTGGTCTCGGAGAATCTGGCCAAGAAGGAAGAGGAGGAGACGCATTGACCTTTTCCTATCTGGTGGTATTTCTCCTCGGCATGCTCGTGTCGTGTTGGCGTGACCGCAAGGACTTGAAGCAAGCCAAGCGCAGTGAAATAGCGATCTACTGGTCGCTCGCAACGCTCACGCTGTTCTGCTTTTTCAGCAGCTACATCAACCTGCACATCCCGATGCCGACGGAGATCATCGCCCATCGGTTTGCGCCGTGGTTCCACCAATTTACGAAGATCTGAGGAGGTGGCAGAGCCGGTGAAACGGAGGGACAAGCAAGACCAGATTCAACTCTTGAACCAACGGCAACTCGCATGGATGGTCAGCACCGTGCTGATTTCCGGTGGTCTCCTGTCCGTGCCCAAGGCGTTGATCGAGGTGGGCAAGCTCGATGCGTGGTTCTCACAGCTGGCGGGGATGGCCTATGCGTTTTTTATCGCGTATTTCTTCTATCAATGCGCACGGAAATTCCCAGGCAAAAACCTTTATGAGATCGTCTTCGAGCTCTGCGGTCGTTTTTTTGGAGGTGTGATCAACGCGGTATTCCTCTTGTACATCTGGTTGCTGCTCGTCCGGGATACGCGTGGGTTTACTGATTTTATGAACTCCACGCTGTTGTTGCGCACGCCAGAGGAGTTTGTCATGTTGTTGTTCACCTTGGTGTTGGCGTATTACTGCAAGAGCAGCGTGGAGGTGCCGGTGCGGGTCAATGACTTGATGTTCCCGCTGTTTCTGTTTGTGATGTTCTCGTTTCCCTTTTTGTTGACCAATGAATTCGCATTCGAGCGACTGGAGCCGATCCTCGGATCGGGGCTGGCGACGGTGGGGGAAGCGAACGCGTTGCCGGTCGGGTGGTATGCAGACTGCTTGATCGCCGGAGCGTTTCTGCATACCGTCTCGACCAGCAGGCAAATTCATTCGGCGATCAAGTTTGGTGTCGCGATCTCTGCGGTGGGACTGACGATGTTGTTGTTCCTGTGCATCACGGTACTGGGCTCCAGCGTGGCGGCACGGACGATGTACCCGAACTATACGTTGGTCGAGCAGATCCACATCACCGACTATCTCGATCGTCTGGAATTGGTGCTGTTCAGCATCTGGTTGCCCTCGTTCATCCTGAAGTGTTGCTTCATCTTCACTTCGGTGTTGATCGGTCTGAACGCCTACACCAAGCGTGACGGACAGAAACTCTACAACCAGCAGTTTGCGTGGTTTTTGCAAGTCACGACCTTGATGGCGTTTCACAGCGTTGTGGAAGTGTTCGACTTTGGAAATTACGGATCGCTGTTCACCACGGCGGTGCTGCAACTTCCGTTCCTGTTGTTGCTTTTGGTGCTCCTGCTCCGGCGCAAGACAGCAGACGTTGAACTGGAAGCGGATCGTGCGACCCGTGAACGAGAACAGCACCAACAGGCGGATTCCAACAAGCAAGGACTTTGGATCACAAAAATTAAAGCGAGGACGTGGTCGAGGCTTACGCTGCTCGTGATGGCGCTCTGTGCTACCACCATCGCAATCGGTGGGATGCTCGGGATGGACTCGGCACGAATCGGGGGCATCTGTGGCCTCGTTTACGCGGTTTTGCTACCCTCTACGATCTTCACCACCTACATGGAGTTTCGCAGTGTCCGTGAAGCCTCGCTCAAGCCGGAACAGCACAAAAAGCACGAGCAGAAGCTGGCGTAAAAGGCAGGCCGCCTTGAAACAGCAAAAACGACCTGAGTCCTGAAGCATCGGACTCAAGTCGTTTGTTGAGGAGATCAGGATTGCACTTTAAATCGTCCAATGATCTCCTGCAAGTCATTCGCCATCTGGGACAATTGTGCAGTCGAGCTGGAGACTTCCTCGATGGAGGCCAACTGTTCTTCGGAAGCGGCTGCGACTTGTTGGGCGTTGTGTACCGATTGGGTGGCGATGTCTGCCATGCTCTCGACGGAGGAGCTGATCTCCTCGGTGCTGGCCGACATCTGTTGTGCCGATGCAGAGACTTCCTCGATTTGCGCCGCGACTTCATGTGACATGTGCAGGATGCGTGCAAACGATGCACCTGCTTGCTGTACCGCTTCCATGCCTTTCTCGACCTCAATCGTGCCCGCGTTCATCGCCAAGACCGCATGCTCCGTGTTGGTCTGCATGTTCTGGATGATGAGATGGATCGAGGACGCCGCCTCGCGGGATTGCTCGGCGAGTTTGCGAACTTCGTCGGCGACGACCGAGAAGCCTTTGCCATGCTCACCGGCGCGTGCCGCCTCAATCGCGGCGTTGAGCGCCAGCAGGTTGACTTGGTTGGAGATCTCCGAGATGGCCGCGACAACATGTCCCACTTCACGCGAACTCTCGCCCAACTCCTGTACCAACCGCGCTGATGTACCGACCGTCTCGATGATCGAATCCATCTGCTCGATCGCTTTTTGTACGGCGGCGCGCCCGTGTTCCGATTCCTGGCTGGCTTCGTAGGAAGACTGTGAAGCGTCAGACGCAGATTCGGCGACTTTGTGAATCCCGACGGACATCTCCCGCATCGTGGAGTTCGTTTCCTCGGCCCCGCGCAATTGCACCTCGGCCCCTTGGGACACATCCTGGATCGCGACCGTGATCTCCTCGGTAGCAAACGCGCTCTGGGACGCATTGGCCGTCAATTCCTCGGCGGAGGCGGAGAGGCTCGTTGCAGTATTGTTCAGGTGGAGCATGATGTTTTGGAACCCTTGCATCATCTGGTTGAAGTCGGTCGTCAATTGCCCGACCTCATCCTTCGACCGATACGTGCCTTGCACGGTCAGGTCGCCTTCGCGGGCTTTGGACATCAGGTCTTGGATCTCACGAATCGGGCGGGTGATGAGGCGGGTGATGTACATGCCGACCACGGTCAGCAGTACGAGTGCTGCCACGATCATGATCAGGTTGATCATCGACGTATCCTTCGCGTTGGCCGTGCTGTCTGTGTTTAGTTTCTCGGCGATTTGCGCATTGTATTCACCGAGGCTTTTCAACGTAGTCGTCAACTGTTCCCGAAGCGGTCTGACCTGCGTCAAGAAGTCTTTGTAAGCTTCTGTGCTTTTGTTGGCCAGACTGAGTTGGATATTCGCCTGACGGGCCGCGCGGTAGTTTTCAAGCTGAACCTTGTAGCTTTTGAGCAATTCCTGTTCCTTGGGGTCCAGCTTGGTGGCCTCATACTGTGCGATCAGGTTGTTGTTCTCTTCCTTCAACTTGTTAATATGCTCATCGAGCTGCTTTTTCTCTGCGGGATTGGTGCTCAGGATCAATTCCAGCAAGTCGCTGTCGATGATTCGATTGTTGATGCGGATCTGGCCCAACCATTCAACGGGCCTGAGTCGATCGGTGTACATCGATTGGGAATTGTCAGCCATCTGATTCGAATTAAGAGTGCCTACAGCCCCGACGACGAGCAGGAAAAGCAACGCCATGCCTAACAAGACCCATAGTTTGATGGCGACCTTCATATTTTTCAAAAACATGATGCGACGAACCTCCCCTGTCTTCTATCCTAGATACTCTAACTATATAGTATGGGGTATAAGAAGTGAATAATAAAGTAACGGGATTTGTCGTAAATAGCGACAATTTGTTGAAAATAGTGGAAATCAAAATTCGTGCCAATGTTCTGCACATCCTACGGTATAATGAAAGTAGTCAATAATCTGAGTAAGGAGTGTGGAAATGACGGTAATGAATGATACGATCCAACAACAAGCGCAAGCCAAGAAGGCGGGCTTGCCGATGTTCACGGTGCTAAAACGCACATTGTTCATCATACTGGGTTCTCTGTTGGTCTCTGTAGGTTTGGAGATCTTTCTCGTTCCGAACAACATCATCGATGGGGGGATTGTCGGGATCTCGATCCTGTTGTCCCATATCAGCTCATGGCAGATCGGTCTGTTTCTGTTCGTGTTGAACCTGCCATTCGTGATCCTTGGTTATAAACAAATCGGCAAGACGTTTGCACTGTCTACCTTGCTAGGGATCACCGTGATGTCAATCGGAACGAATTTCCTGCATCCGGTGCCGGGTCTGACAGATGACCCGTTGCTGGCCTGCGTGTTCGGGGGGATCATCCTCGGCGTCGGTGTCGGGATGGTTATCCGCTACGGCGGCTCGCTGGACGGGACGGAGATCGTCGCGATCTTGGTCAACAAAAAAACCCCGTTCTCGATCGGGGAGATCGTGATGTTTGGCAACATCTTCATCCTCGGCAGCGCTGGATTTGTGTTCGGCTGGGACCGTGCGATGTACTCGCTGATCGCCTACTTTATCGCCTTCAAAGTCATCGACATCACCATCGACGGGTTCCAAGAGTCCAAGTCGGTCTGGATCATCAGCGACTATCACCGCGAGATCGGGGATGTCCTGCTCGCCCGACTGGGCCGTGGTGTGACCTACCTCAACGGCGAGGGTGGCTTCTCCGGCGATGAGAAAAAAGTCGTGTTCTGCGTGGTCACGCGTCTGGAAGAGGCGAAATTGAAGCTGATCGTGGAAGAGATCGACCCTGAAGCCTTCCTCGCCGTCGGCACGATCGCAGAAGTGCGCGGCGGGCGATTTAAGAAGCGAGACATCCACTAGATCTGCGAATCACCACGCATCAAAAAAGGAGCGCCTCAGTAGGCGCTCCTTTTTTTACGTCTCACCACAGATTTCAGCAAGAGGAACAACGCTCCATACGTCACAGTGGCTGCAAGGGTGGCAAACAGCCAGTGGTCGGTGCCAAGCAACAAATACAGCAGCAGGTGGGCGAGTGCCACCACGGTCAGCCAGAGCAACACGTTCATGCGCTCGATGAAGTTGTAGAAACCGTTCAAAGCGGATGCACCTCCTTGGGACTAGGGTGTGCAAAAATGGGCGGGGCATGCGTAGCAGAACGGCTGCGGTGTCCATAGACTGGTAGTGATTTAACGGAGCAGAGGAGGGTGAACCCACGTGGCGAAAAAAGGCAAGAAGACTACGAAAGAGACACCGAAACAACAGAGCGCACCCAACGTTCAGCAGACGCCTCCGAATCTCGGAGATCAACTCAAGGACCGGCTGAAAACCGTGAACAAAGGCGGTTTGCTCGGCATGCTAGGCGAAGTTCACAAGACCACCCCGGACCAATGGAAAGACCCGGAAGCCGTCAAGAACATGGCGAAGAAATTCGCTGAACAACTCAAGATCCCAGTCGATGAAAATCGCCTCAATCAGTTCATGAAAGCGTACAAAGACGCGACCAAAGGCGGCAACCCGAACGCCAACGTCGAAGATCTGGTCAAGAAATACGGCAACGGCAAGATCGACGACAAAACGCTCAAGGAAATGCAGAAGTTCATCAAGCCCAAGGACTAAGGCAGACGCGATGGGACACTCCAAACGGCGCAGACGAGCGGAGCGCGAGACACGACAGGAGCAGGAGCGTTCGTCCGAACAGACAGGGGAGCGTTACCACTCCAGCAGTCGAAAAAGCCGCCGTGCGGCGAACGGTACGGAGAGCGTTCCGGCTCGGCACGAGGCAGGGCTTCCCGATGTCTTGGGCAGCGACCGCCACTTCTGGAAGTTCGCGCTGGCGTTCCTGATCATTTTTGTCCTGTTGTGGTTGTTGGCTCCTGACGAGAATTGAGCAACGAGGAAACCGGCCCAGTGGGTCGGTCTTTTTTTGTTCTGCAAGGGCGCTAGGGCGTGGGGGCGACAAAAAAAGCGAACGGTCACTTACTGACCGTCCGCTTTTTTCTCATCTTCCTGCTTGTGTTCGGAAGATTTCTTCGCATCGCCACCGCCTGCCGTGCTCAGAAACATGCCCGCCAGCGGGGAGTTCATCAACGCCATCAACAGCGTTGTCCACTCGCTGGTCGTCATGTCCTTGAACTTGCCACCGATCACTTTGGGCAGGACGCCTTCCTTGTGCAGGTGGCTGCCTACGCCGTGTAGCGAGTCAAAGAGCTGATCGGCGCGCGACATGTAGCCGGTGTATTTTTTGCAGAGCTGGCGCAGGGTGGAGAGGTGCTTGATCGAATCTTCCGCGAACGTGGGGCTCTTGGGACTCGGCAATTGGAAGCTTGGGAACGAGGCGCCGCCTGGCAAGGGCACTCGTTTGCTGTTGTTGAGTTTGCCGGATGTGCTCTTTTTGGCGGTTGGCTTGTGCTTGGGAGCCGTTTTCAGCTCGGCTTTGGCGAGTTTGATCTCGCTCTCGAGGATGCGCTTGGTCGTCTCATACGTCGGTTGCTTCAGATCGAGCGTCGTCAGGCAGGCTTGGAGCGTGCGGACGCGTTTTTCTAGTTGCTTGCGGCCTTTTTTCTTGTTTCCGGCCATCGGGGACACCTCCGCGCAAGTCAGGTTCCCTATAACATATGGAAGAGCATGAACGGGCGTGTGGGCGGATACACTACGTCCGAGACAATAAATTGGGGAGGGACGCACATGTCGCGCAGAAAAGACCAGCACCAAGACTTTTATGCCAACCACGGCGGCGTTCACTTCACGCAAAACGTGCCTGCTGAGCAGATCAACAACTTCGTTCGCGAACTGTCGAGCGAGAAGCGGGACAACCTCTTTGAAGTGCTAGATGAATTGGAACAGGCCGGCATGATCACGTTGTACAACGATGGGCAACTGGCAGACGGGTCCGGTCACATCGGCGGAACGGCTGGCTGCTACGAAGAAAACGATCGATGAGCAAAAAAAGCCTCCACACGCGTGCGTGCGGAGGCTTTTTTTCGACAGCTTACGGTTTGATGCGAGCGTTGATCACGCCGTTGGTTTCGGTGATGTTGGTCACACGGAACGCCGTGACCGGGATGTAGTACGAGCCGCTGTAGGAGGCTTTGTTGAAGATCAGGTCGGTTCTGCCAGAGGTGCCTGGGAACACGTCGCCAGCGTCGCCGCTGTTCATGCCGTATTCCAGATCAAACTTGCCGTCCGCTTGCACGACGCCGACGCCGTAGTGCCATTCGTTGGTGTCGGAGTAGAGATCGACCGGGTTGTACGCGCGACGGTCTGCGTTCGCGTCTTGACCTTCATCCGGACGCCAGAAGTTGCGTTGCAGGACATTGTCATCCACGTGGTAGACGACGAGGCCGTGCATCTTGTCGTTGAACTGGCCGGCTTTTACACCGCCGTAACGAGCAAGGCCGATGTCATAGCCTTTGAGCTGACGGTTTTCGAGCAGGAAGTACTCGGTGCCGTGCGTGGAGGTGACGGTGTATTTGTAGATGGTGTTCGAATCTGCAGCAGCCGGGATCGAGATGTTCGGGTAGTTGTACGGGTTCAGTTCCTTCGCATCTGCGATGCCTGCGAAGTAGCGGTTCCACGCGTCGAGTTGGACCGGGGTGTTGCCGTTGTATTGGACATAGTTCGGGTAACGTGCCCAGGAGCCGCCCGCCATGACCGACCAAGCGCCGACACCTTCGGAATCGTAGCCATAGTCGTAGAGGTCCGGGAGACCGAGGATGTGCCCGAATTCATGCGCGTAGACGCCGACAGCCGGTGCGAACGGACCCGAGATCAGCGCCGGATCGTAGCTTTCGCCATCGAAGCCGGTCAAGTTGCCGCCGTATTCCGGTTCCATCGAGTATTTGGAAACTTTCACACCGTCCACGACGAGCGGTTCGTTGAGTTCCCACTTGTGAGACCAGATTTGTTGCGGGTCGGTGGACCACTCGCCGCCCGTCCCTTCGTGGATGACAAAAATACCTGGTACTTCGCCGTTCGCATCTGCGTACTTGGAGAAGTCGATAGTGCCGTCAGCCGCTTTTACGACGTCCTCGACGAGACCTTGGACGTTGTGCGGGTAGTCGCCAAAACCGTTGGCGTTGTAATCGCTGGTCGAGGTCGGCAGGGAGCCGGTATCGCCAAAGTAGTAGGAATACGGATGCGGAGCCACGACCCAGCCCACTTTCTCCGGGGAGTCTTGGGTGGTGACGTTGATTTTACCGTAGGAGATGTCTTTGTAGTAGTTGTGCAGGGTGCGGTCGGTCGGTGCCGCCACACCATTCGGAGCGGTTGCATACTTCGCGAACTGCGGCAGCTCAAACGGGTTGTAGGAGGTGCCGTAGAGCAGGTCGTTGATGTATTTCGCCGGGATGCGCTCAGACGGGGAACCCGGAACGGCAGACTTGCCATTCTCCTCCGGGAATTTGACGAGCAGCGCCAAGTTGTTTTGGATCGGGTTGAGGCTCAAGCGATCCTCAGGACCTTTGTGTGCCACTCTATTGTTGGGGTTCTTGGGATTCTTTTTGACTTTCGGTTCTTTGATGCTGACCCCTTTGGTTTTCAGAGCTTGCATGACTTCCGGGTCAACAGTTGCTGCAGAGAATTCGGTGGAATCGGGAGTGTCCATTGCGGTAGTCGAAGCGGGTACAGACGACGGAACGGATTTGGCCGAGACGACGGGTGCGCCCAGCATGGTAGTAGCAGTCAGCGTGGAAATGACCGCAAATGCTACGAGTTGTTTCTTTTTCATTGCATAACCTCCCCTTTTTCTCGACAACCCTACAATCAGAATTGTCGAATCTATCTAAAATATAATCCGCGAAATCCGAAAAGTCAACAAATAGTTTGAAGTAGGTGATATTTTTAATTTAAGATTATTAAATATTATTATTGGAGTATTTGATCTATTCGGATGGAACTTTTTGTCGGTATAATGGAAGGAAAAAAGGGAGGGGAAAGCATGCGGAACAAGCGGTCGTATGGGGTCTTGGTGTTGCTCTTGCTGATGGCTTTGGGACTGATCGGTTGTGGGGAGCCCAAGGAAACCACGGAGCAGAAGTTCGAGGCCTTCAAGAAAGCGCAGCACGCGATCTATGATGCGTGGCAAGCGAACACGACGACAGAGTTAAAAGACCTGCTGTCTGCAGGGCTCACCGACCCGTTGTTGAGTCAGCAGTTTGATCAGCAGACCAAGGTGATGCAGCAGCGGCTGATGCTCAATGAGCGGCACTCCGTCAAACAGATCACGTTTAACCAACTGGACATGGTGAAGGATGGCACGACCGATTTCACGGTCTACGCGGATTGGACGGTCGATGGCATCCGCGAACACGGCGACCTCCACGAGATGAAAGTCTCGTACAAGAAAAAGTTCCACCTCGTGAAGCAAAAAGACGGGCTGTGGAAGATCGATCAGATGATGGATTAGTGGGTAGGAAAAAAGCCGCTTGTGACTCCGGGGAGTCACAAGCGGCTTTTTAGACGAGTTCGTTCAGGAACGCTTCCAGACGATCCATCGCCTTCGCGAGGTTCTCGCGCGACGTGGCGTAGGAGATGCGGAAGTTGTTCGGGGCACCGAAGCCAGAGCCCGGAACGAGCGAGATGTTGGCGTGCTCCAGCAACAAGCTGGCGAAATCGTCGCAGTTCTGGACGGGATGGTTCTGGTAGGTCTTGCCAAAGGTAGCCGAGCAGTTCGGGAACACGTAGAAGGCACCGGTCGGAGTTGCACAGGTGATGTATGGCATCTGGCTCAGGCGGTTGAGCACGTAGTCGCGGCGCCAGATGAACTCCGGCACCATCGCTTCGTCGCGGTGGTCGAGGGCGGCGACCGCCGCTTTTTGCGAAATCGAAGCCGGATTCGCCGTGGTATGGCTCTGGAAGGAGGTCATCGCTTTGACAATCGCACGGTCGGCTGCGAGATAGCCGACACGCCAGCCGGTCATCGAGTATGACTTGGAGAAGCCGTTGATCACGATCGTCCGCCGTTGGATGTCTTCACCGAGACTTGCGATCGAGATCTGCTCCACGCCATAGACGAGTTGGTCGTAGATCTCGTCGGAGATCACGTAGAACTCATGCTTGCGAACCACGTCCGCCAGCGCTTGCAATTCCGCAGGCGTGTAGACGCTGCCCGTCGGATTGCTTGGCGAGTTGAGCAGCAGCACTTTGGTTTTCGGCGTGATCGCCGCTTCCAGTTGGGCCGGTGTGATCTTGAAGTTGGTCGATTCGTCCGTCGGGATCATGACGGGAACGGCCTCTGCGAGGCGCACCATCTCCGGGTAGGACACCCAGTAGGGAGCCGGGAGAATCACTTCGTCGCCGGGGTTGCACAGCGCCATGAAGGCGTTGTAGAGCGAGTGCTTGGCGCCGGAGGAGACGAGGATGTCGTCTGCGGTGTAGCGCAGACCCTTCGTCGCCAATTGATCGGCGATCTTTTTGCGCAGTTCCACGATGCCCGGTACCGCCGTATACTTGGTGAATTGCTGGTCGATCGCTACTTTCCCTGCAGCACACGCGATGTCCGGTGTCCCAAAGTCAGGCTCACCAACGCTCAAGTTGATGACATCCAGACCGTCTGCGATCATCGCTTTGGTCTTGGTATCAATCGACAGCGTCGGGGACGGTGCGATGTTTTTCACCCGGTCAGACAATCCAAAAGCCATATTCGTTTCCCTCCATGCCCTTTATCTACTTCTAACAATACATTCGCATAATTCTAGCGTCAAGCAAACGGCGGGTCTTCATGAGACCCGCCTGTTTCCTCCACCCTATTCAGTTGCCTGTGACCCAGTTCCAGAAGGATTTGAGGCCGCCTTCCGTTTTGGTGCCGATGTTTTTGACCGTGCCTGTGACGGAGGGGTGTTCCTCACACCACTGGGTTGGTTCGGAGCCTGCGAGGAAGTATTCGCGTTGCTGGGTCGGGCAGTTTTCGGTCGCCAATTGTCCGCTGTCTGGGTCGATGTACAGCTCAGACACGTTGGAGGGGGGCGTGAAGTCGCGCACGGGGAGGCCCGCGTGTGCGGCCTGCATGAACTGCGCCCAGATCGGGGCTGCAACATAGGACTCCGTCGGGGAGAGCAGTTGGTCTTTGTCATAACCAACCCACACGGCGGTCACCAAGTCGGGGGTGTAGCCGATCATCCACGCATCGGTGTCGGTCGTCCCGGTCTTGCCAGCCGCCGGGCGGTTGAACATCTCGTGGACGCGGAAGCCAGTGCCGCTCGGGGACGTATACACCGATTTCATCATGTCGGTGAGGATGAACGTGACGCCCGGGTCGAGGATCGCGTTTTTTTGCTCCTCGAACGCGGTGATTTTGTTGTAGGCGGCATCCTCGATCTGTTGCACGACGTGCGGCTCGACGCTGTAGCCGCCGTTGGCGAGCGGGGCGTAGGCTTTGACCATCTCCAGGGGTGATTCGGGAAACACGCCGAGTGCCAGCGACGGGTAGGGCTTCATGTCGCCGGTGAGCCCGAGCGCTTTGGCGGTGTTGATGACTTTCTCGGGGCCGATGTCCATCACGGTCGTCACGGCAAATACATTGTCGGAGCGGGCGATCGCATCTCGAAACGCGATGTAGTTGTTGAGGTAGTGATCGCCGTAGTTGTGTACGTCGTAGGTTTTTTCCTCGCCTTGGTCGTTTTTGTAGGTGAACGTCGTCTGTTCACTTTTGATCCGGGTGGCGGGGGTGTAGTTGTTCATGAGGGCGGTCAAGTAGACGACCGGCTTGAATGCGGAGCCCGGTTGACGCTTGGCGAGCGCACGGTTGAACGAACTCTGCTTGTAGTCCCGTCCGCCGACCATCGCTTTGATCGCCCCGGTATTCGGGTCCATCGCGACCAGCGAGACCTGCATGTTTTTCGCCGTGGCCGGGAGTTTTTTCAATTGCTCCTGCACCGCTTGTTCAGCGGCGGCTTGCAGGTTCGAATCGAGTGTGGTCTCGATCTTCAGCCCACCGCGATAGAGTTCGCCGTCGGAGATGCCGTAGGTGGTTTTTAACTGGTAGGACACGAAGTCTGTAAAGTACGGTGCCTTGCCCGACGGCATCTTTTGCGGGGCGAGTTCGAGCTTCTCCTGAAATGCGCGATCTGCTTCGGCAGGGGTGATGTGGCCTTCGGTCGCCATCAGGTCGAGCACGATGCGCTGGCGTTCCTTGGCTTGGTTGAAGTCGAGATAGGGGTCGTAGATGCTCGGCCCCTTGGGCAGTCCGGCGAGCAGGGCAGCTTCCGCGAGGTTGAGGTCTTGGGCGTCCTTGTTGAAGTAGGACTTGGCGGCCATCTCGACCCCGTAGGCACCGTGTCCGTAGTAGATCACGTTTAGATACTGTTCGAGGATCTCGTCTTTGGAGTAGTTCATTTCCAATTGGATCGTCAGCATCGCCTCGCGCAGTTTGCGGGAGATCGTCTGATCTTGGGTGAGGAACAGGTTTTTGGCGAGCTGTTGTGTGATCGTGGAGCCGCCCTCCACGACTTGTCCAGACTTGAGGTCGACCCAGAGTGCGCGGGCGATGCCAGCTGGGTTGATGCCGCTGTGTTGGTAGAAGTGCTGATCCTCGACATCGATCGTAGCTTCGATCAAGTTCTGGGGCATGTCGGCGAGCGGGATCTTGATGCGGTGCGTGTCGTCACCTTTGACGAGGTTGGTCAGCATGGTGCCATCGCTTGCGACCACGGCGGATGGATTGGCAATTTCGTTAGGCGGAAGTTCAGCATAGCGCAAGTATAAGTAGAAGAAAGCCCCGAACCCGATCGTGGACATCAGGAAGATCACGAAGGCCTTCCAAAACCACATCGACGAGCCCTTGCGACGGGGCGCGCGCAGAGGTCTGCCGGTCTCTACGTTGTCTTCCAACTCTTCAAAGTTCGGAGTTTTCATAAGCTGCCCCTCCCGATAGGTATTCTTAATCTGCCAGTATGATCCTGTTGAGAGGAAATCATACAAAAAAAGCTGTTTATTTTTCCAGTAGGTTTGGTATAATACGTACCGTCTGCAAAAAACAGCATCGACCTGTAAGTTGACATACATACACCAAGGAGGTACCACCCAATGGAACTCTGGTATACCGAGAAACAAACCGAGAATTATGGCATCACTGCGAAGATCGAGAACACGATTCACACCGAGCAATCTGAATTCCAACGCATCGACCTGATCGAAACCAAGCAATGGGGCAAGATGCTCGTGCTCGACGGCATGGTCATGACCACCGACAAGGACGAGTTCGTCTACCACGAGATGATCACCCACCTCGCGATGAACACCCATGCGAACCCGAAGCGCGTCCTCGTCGTTGGCGGCGGTGACGGCGGTGCGATCCGTGAGATGCTCAAATACCCGTCTGTTGAAACCGCAGTGCTGGCGGAAATCGACGGTCGCGTCATCGAACTCTCCAAGGAATACCTGCCGGAGATCGCGGGCAAGCTCGACGACCCGCGCGTAGACGTACAAGTTGTGGACGGGATCAAATACATCCATGACAACAAAAACTCGTTCGACGTCATCCTCGTCGACTCCACCGAACCGGTCGGTCCGGCAGTGGGTCTGTTCGCACGCGATTTCTACCAAGGCATTTTTGAAGCGCTGAAAGACGATGGCATCATGGTCGCTCAATCCGAATCCCCGTGGTTCAACTCCGAGCTGATCACCCGCGTGTACAAGGACATCGCGTCGATCTTCCCGATCACACGCTACTACTCCGCGTCGATCCCGACCTACCCGTCCGGCCTGTGGTCGTGGACGATGGGTTCCAAGAAGTACGATCCGCTGGAAGTGGACGAAGCGAAACTGATCGAACCGGAAGGCACGAAGTACTACCACAAAGCGATGCACAAAACGGTCTTCACCTTGCCGAAATTCGTCGGGGAGCTGTTGAAATAACATGAGCATCCACCGCATGAAACACGACCCGGCATACAGCGGCCGCGAGTTCATCGGCGCGACCTCGAACTACGAAGAAGCGGACTCCGTGATCTACGGTATGCCGATGGACTGGACGGTCTCGTTCCGCGCCGGCACCCGTCTCGGCCCGCAGCGCGTCCGCGAAGTATCGATCCTGCTCGAAGAGTACTCCCCGTACTTGGACAAGCATCTGGAGGACGTCTCCTACTACGACGCTGGTGACATCCCGCTGACGTTCGGCAACCCGGCGAAGTCGGTCGACCAGATCTACGACTATGTCAAAGGCCTGCTCGACGATGGCAAGTTCCCGATCGGTCTCGGTGGCGAACACCTCGTGACGTGGGGCCCGGTGCGCGCCTTCCACGAAAAATACCCGGACCTCGTCGTCGTGCAGTTTGACGCACACGCCGACCTGCGCGAGAACTACGAAGGCGAGCCGTACTCGCATGCGTCGGTTCTGCGCAAGGCCTGCGACATCGTCGGCCCGAAAAACGTCTACCAGTTCGGCATCCGTTCCGGCACCCGCGAGGAATTCCACTGGGCGCGCGAGAACACGAACTTCTACCCGTTCGATGTGTACGAGCCGCTCAAGGGCTGCATCGAGGAGCTCAAAGGCCGCCCGATCTACCTGACGATCGACATCGACGTGGTCGACCCGGCGGAAGCGCCGGGCACCGGTACGCTCGATGCGGGCGGCATCACGGCAAGAGAGCTGTTCAAGTCGTTGTACCTGATGCGCGATGCAGGGCTGAACATCGTCGGTTTCGACCTCGTCGAGATCGCACCGGTGTACGACCCGGCGGAGCAGACGCAGATCCTCGGTTCCAAGATCGTGCGCGAAGTGTTGCTCGCTCTGGCACCGCAGAAGAAATAAACAGGTTGGAATGGAAAAAGCAACTCCAGGGAACTCTGGAGTTGCTTTTTGCTCACGAAGGAGAGATGGGTCATGTCGGAGAAAGTGCCAGTGCAGGTATCGGTTTGGTCCCAACAGCGGGCCAAAAGCGGCGAGCGTCTGACCTTTCGCACGCAGGTGGCGGGGACGCTGTATGAAAAGGGCGAGGCGATCTATGTCGCCTATCGCGAGGGGGAGGACAGCGGGCTTGGGCAGACGTTGACCACCCTGCGCATCGAAGGACGCCACGTCACGCTGATCCGCCAAGGAGAGACGGTGATGAAACAGTCGCTGGTCAAAGGCGAGGAGCAGGTCGGTACCTACAAGACCCCGCACGGCACGTTCGACCTCGTCACCCGTACCTCGCAACTGATCGTCAACATCAACGCCAAGGGCGGGCGCCTAGAAGCCTTGTACAACCTGCGACTCGCCGGGGACAAAAGCCGAATGGAATTGAAAATTGACGTCAAACCACTGTAGTAGGCGTATGTAAACGCGGCATACCCTAAAGTATTGGAAAAGGGGGCGAGATCATGGATCTGAAAGTCTGGATTCTCTCATTGGTCACCGGCGTCATCGTCGGTGTGGTCTTCACGCTGTTCCGTCTGCCGATCCCAGCACCGCCCGTGCTATCCGGGATTCTCGGCATCGTCGGGATCTGGCTAGGTGCGCAAGTTGTGGATTGGGTAAAAGGATTTTGGCAATAGAAAAGGCACCTGTCCGCTAAGCGGTCAGGTGCCTTTTTCTTGGTCATTAGGGGGCTAGTTTGGATAATATGTCGCTCCAGTCGGTAGGAACGTTTAGGCGAGACCAAAGATGTTTGCGGTATTCTTCCTCGTCTTCTTGTCCGAGCAAGCGTTGGAGAACTTGCAGAACGTGTCGCTTCCAAAACCATTTCCCATGCACGACTTTGTGAAGTTGTTCTTGTTGTGATAACTGGGTGTCTGCAAATCTCCATTTTGCTTCGAGACGAGCAAAGATTGTTTGGGGATCAAGATATTGATGCCACTCTTGTAATTTGTTTTGAATGTATACATCATCTTGTGCATGTTCAAATTCGAGGATTTCTTTTTGGTAAAGTAGTGACTTCAAACCGCTTCGCAACGGCTGTATTTCTGACCATAAGACTCCATGCCGAACCCATTGTTTAAGATCGAGTATCAATAGTTTCTCAAAGGCGTTATATCCCCCTATTTGATTTGTGATGGTTTGTCTGTTTTCAGTCGTGAGGGCGTTCCAGATCTCGCTGGGATCAATGAGATAGCTCTCCATACAATAACGAGGTAGAACACAAAGGTTTGAATGAGTATCTCGTGCGTGTTGGATATCAATCGAATTCCACTCATCATGGTCAACGATTCCAACCCAACTGGATTCTTCACGTAACATTTTTAGTAGAGGACCTTTACCATTTGCATGGGCAATTGCCCATTTTGTTGACCAGTTATTCCCGAATTGTTTAGTGAGCAAATTCAAGTAGGCAGCTTTATCGTCGGTTCCCTCTACGAGGAGGACCCGAATGTTTTTGTTCGCAATTTCTTTTTCGCGAATCTCCTGCAACCGATCAGTCCAGCCACTCATCTGTGTCCTCCAGCCGTTCCTCTTTGTCTTCACTCCAGGTTGTTTGGTTCATTTCGGCACCAAGAATAATTCGTTTTCCGATCGCTTTGTAACGTGACCAAACATCTGTTTGATGGGAAGTGAGGATAAGTTGGCCATGTCTCTTTTGAATAAGGGTTTCTAGATAGCCTAACAATCCAGATACTTGTGAGGGGTGAAGGTACAAATCTGGTTCATCGATAAGCACAACTCCGCCCGTCTCTAACCATCTGCTAATGATGAAGATGAGAATTAACAACTGATGTTCTCCGGCACTTAACTCGTCCAACGTGTGCCATCGTGCAGAGTTGTTAATGATGACTCGAAGGCGATTGTTATCCTCCTCGTGTACGGTAGGGTCAATTCGTTTTCCAATCAAGAAACCATTGATGTCATTCAAGGCTCTGCGATATTTCTTTTCGTCAATGATTTTTAGATTTATTAATGAGGATTCGAGTTGTCCTTTCCAATGCTCAGTTACTTGGTACGTTGTTAACCAACGGTTTTGAGAATCATCAGCCACAATTTCCCCAACGTTTTTGCGGGGGGTGATCCAACGTCGCTCTTCAGAGTCAAGGTAAATCATATTGGCGGTTGTCGATTTTTCACCGACTAAAAGACGCTGTCTTTCTTGTCGCCATTTGCGACGAAGGTCTTCATTTAACTTATATTGGATGGAATGGCCTCTGCTAACAGTTTCGCCGACCCACTCGATGTTAGGATACATCTCCTCTAGATCGTCGAGAAGATGTTGATCCCCAAATACGATCCCAATCGGTTCCTTATAGTCTGGGAAGAGATCGCGAACAACGATTGCACAGCCCCCCCATTGTTGTAACCAGGTGCGGGCGTTACTTTTTTTTGGGCGACCAAGATCCAACGACTGACCGGCAAGAATCCATAGATTCGCAATCATTTTTAGAACAGTTGATTTACCACTACCGTTCGGTCCAGTTAGGAGAACCCATTTGTAGACATCATTGCTGAGTCGACGAACAAGACTCTCAGACCATCTGGTAGGAAGTGGCCCTACCTCACGCGTGTAAATCTGCTCGATTCGCATCTTTGATCTCCCTAATAGTTAGTTTGTTTATCCTACATTTTTACCAATACAGTTAGTATATTCTCCTCCATTTTGCGCAATTCAATTCTATCTGGCAAGTAAAATGCGCTTATTCCTCAGGAATAAGCGCATTTGGGATAAAGTTACGCTTGACGAGCAGTTCGCCGCTTCTGAATCGCTCTCAGATATGAAACGTTGAAGTGAGATAAGAGTGCTCCGCTTGATCACCGGTTGTGTCTATTTTCAAGTTCCGCCTCTACGGGGTGGTTTAGTGCGCCGATGTAGCCCGTGGTGCAATGGTCAGTGTCGCTGAGGCGAACAATATCAAGTAGCCAGTATTTTTTAGTTCATCGAGGAATGACCCTGTTTTACTAATATATATGAATAATATAGGGTGAAAACCTCGGTAGTTAATGAGGACCTCTTTTGATACTTGAGTATAAAAATGAATAGTATCAAAAGACCTCATCGCTACAAGAGCGGTGAGGTCTTTTGTTCACAAGGAGTGGCGATTAGTTTACGCCAACGTTGCTCCAAGCGGTTTGCAGAGCGGTGTAGTAGGAAGAGGTGGTGCCGTAGAGAGCGCCAACTGCTTGCAGGGTCGCCGCACGTGCGCCGGAGAAGTTGGTGGAAGCGGTCATGTAGTCACGGGAAGCGGTGTACCAGACCTTGGATGCGATGGTACGGGAACCGATCGCGGTTGCGAAGTTGTAGAAGGCTTTGTTCGGGATGCCGGAGTTGGTGTGGACGCCGCCGTTGTCGGAGGTGGTGTTCACGTATTGGGACATGTTTTCCGGATCGCCGTAGATGGACGGGCTGGACATCGAGCGCAGGCCATCGCCCGGGGTGTTCGGGGTGTAGATGTCGTCGCCGACGAGCCAGTTGTCGCCTTCGACGGAAACGCCTTGTGCATCAGACCAGGACTCGTTCAGTGCGCCAGATTGGCCGGAGTAGGTCAGGTTGGAGGTGCGCTCGGTCACCGCGTGGGTGATCTCGTGTGCATCGACATCGAGGTCGCCGGAGAGCGGGATGAAGGTCACGCCGTCGCCATCGCCGTAGGTCATCTGCGTGCCGTTCCAGAACGCGTTGTTGTAGCTGCGGCTGTAGTGAACGCCGGACAGCATGGTTGCACCCGCGTTGTCGAACGAGTTGCGGTTGAAGTTTGCGAGGTAGTAGTCATAGACTTTGCCTGCGTAGAAGTGCGCGTCTACAGCTGCTTTATCGGTCCATACGTTGTCAGCATCCGCGATGTCCGTTTGAGCATTGGTGCCGTTCGCGTAGGTTTTGGTGTAGATTTTGCCGCCGGTTGCGTTCATGTACTTGGTTTGGTCAACCAGGTAGTAGGAGCCGGTGGAGGATTTGATGGTGTTCAGGGACTTGGTGTCGCCCAGTACGCCTGTACCGGTACCGACTGCGTTGGTGCCGGTCGGAGCGGTGTTGCCGCCCGGTTTTCCGAATTCGATGCGGTTGATCGAATCGATGATGGAACCGTTGGTTGCATCGACTGCGATCTGGTAGCGACCCGGGTTGTCCCCCATGAAGGTAACTTCAACCAGGTAGGAGAGTACCGCTTTGTCGCCGTTCGGATAGAACAGCAGTTCCGAGGTAGCCGGTTCGGTCAGCTCGCCGGTGTAACCGGTGGAAGCGACTGCCGTTTCGATCGCTTGTGCGGAGGTCAATTCCGCTTTTTTCGCGCTCGGGGTGAGCTTTTTGAAGTCGCCGGTGACGCCTTGAACGTCGCCGTTTGCTTCGTGGACGATCATTTGTTGGCCGAAGACGCGCAGGCCGTCGATGACGCGGTCAACTTTGGTGTGTGCGATGCCGTTTGCATCTTTATGAGATTCTTTGGATTTGAAGTTACCGCGAGCGGTGTCAAAGCCGAAGTCTTTGCTTACTTTATCGAGAGCGTTAAACGCGCGGTCTTCAGCGGTAGCGCCCGATACTTTACCGAGCTTGCCGACGACGTTGTGGATCGCGCCTTTTTCGTCCTTCAAAACTTGCTTGTCGTTAGCAGCGCCTGCAGACATTGCGAATGCAGAGCCAACCAAGGATGTCAGGACCAAGGTGGTGATGAGCTTTTTGTTCATGTAAATGCCTCCCTATTTTTTGTAATTTTTTTATGATTGTTGTTCGTTCTATTTTGAATTGTACGGGAAGTGTGAACGTTCGTCAACAATATTTTAGAAAATTTTCAACAGTGGGTTTTCTTATTTTTATTCGACACCAACTGATAACCATGCAGTGGCGAGGTCGTGCGCGATCTGCGAGTTAGGGCCGTAGAGGACGGCGCAGGCTTGTTCGGTAGCAGCTCGTGCGGCCGAAAAATCGGCGTCTGGCGTGAGGTAGTCCCGAAGGGCGAGGTACCAGACTTGTCCCGCCTGTTCGCGCGAGTGAATCCGGGTCGCAAAGTTGTAGAACGCTCGGTTGGGGATGCCAGCGTTCAGATGAACGCCGCCGTTGTCCTCCTCCACGGTGCGGTAGTCGCGCATGTGCTCCGGTTGACCATACGCGGCGGGTTCCGCCAACGAGCGCAGCGCCGTCTGCTTGCTTCCTACGGGGAACAGGTCTTCGCCAAGGGTCCAATCACGGCCTTCGATCACACTGGCGAGCGCGTCGGCAAATGATTCGGCGAGCGCACCAGACTGTCCTGTGTAGAGCAGGCCAGCCGAAGTGTCGATCACCGCGTGCGTCCATTCATGGGCACAGATGTCGAGGGCGGCCGACAAAGGAGTGGGGATCTGGTCATCTCCGTCGCCATAGATGACTTGCGCTCCGTCCCAGAAAGCGTTCGCGTAGTTGTGGCCGAACTGTACCGCGCTGCGCATCGGACTGCCGAGGCCATCGAAGGAGTTGCGCTTGAAGTGTTGGAGGTAGTAATCATAGATGCGACCGGCATGGAGGTGTGCGTCGACGGCTGCGCTTTGCTCGGGGCTGTCCCAGATGTTGTCGAGATCTGTCAGTTGGGCTTGCGATTGAGTGCCAATTTGGAATGTGTAGGTGCGGATCGACGATCCGAATTGCTCGAACATCGGGCGGCTTTCATCTATTAAATAGTAAATGCCGCTGCGCATCGTGGTCTGCACAGACTTGTCACTGGTTTCGATGTTGTTGATTTTGGCAAGGATCGAGCCATCCAACGCGTCGACCAACACGGTCCAGCGACCAGGTTCATCGCCGAGCCAGTTTACGCGCACGAGATAGGCGAGATTCGCTTGATCTCCAGTTGGGTAATAGACGAGGTCGGCGCTGAGGTCTTCAGATGGGGTAGGGTTTTGTACCGCTTCTTGGGCAGCGTCGATGGCTTCCTCCGCTTTCACGGTCGGCATGTCGGAGTTGGGGGTCAGGGGTTCGCAGAATCCAGAGACCCCGACCAAGGCATCGTCCATCTCATGCAGGAGGACGTCGCGGCCAAAAATTGGGATGTTGTTCAGGCGTTGGTGGAGGCGTTGGTGCCGAAGTCCATACTCGTCGAGATGACTGTTCTCATAGGAGAATTGCCGGTTGGGGTCTGTGAATCGATAGGTGTCCTGCACCAGCTGTAAGGCATGGAGGGCCCGCGCTGATTCGCTATCTCCCTGAAAGCGTCCAAGGTAGCCGGTGATGGTGTGAATCTGGCCAGATTCGTTGCGGTAGATGTGGAGGTTGGCGTCGGCCTGCGCAATTTCGGGGGCGGAAGGTAGTAACAAACTCATACTGAGCAGGAGTGTCGTCCATCGAAATCTCTTCATCTGTAGAAAACCTCCTAAAGGAAGAAACCCTCACGACCATGTCGCGAGGGTTGGATACATCTGGAAAATCTCCAGATTAATTCACGCCTACGTTGCTCCAAGCGGCTTGCAGAGCGGTGTAGTAGGAAGAGGTGGTGCCGTAGAGTGCGCCGACTGCGGACAGGGTCGCAGCGCGTGCACCGGAGAAGTTGGTGTTGGAGACCATGTAGTCACGGTCTGCGGTGTACCAGACTTTACCGGCGATGGTGCGGGAGCCAATTGCGGTTGCGAAGTTGTAGAAGGCTTTGTTCGGGATGCCGGAGTTGGTGTGTACGCCGCCGTTGTCGGAGGTGGTCACAACATATTGGCTCATGTTCGCCGGATCGCCGTAGATCGTCGGGTCTTCCATCGAGCGGAATGCGGTGTAGCCGCCGCCCGGGATGCAGAGGTCTTCGCCCATCAGCCAGTTGCGGCCTTCGATGACAGCGCCCATCGCGTCAGACCAAGATTCGTTCAGTGCGCCGGATTGGTCTTGGTAGATGAGACCGGAGGTTTTCTCGGTGACACCGTGGGTCAATTCGTGACCGATTACGTCAATTGCGCCGGAGAAGGCACGGAAAGTGACGCCGTCGCCATCGCCGTATACCATGTAGGTGCCGTTCCAGAAGGCGTTGTTGTAGTTTTTGTTGTAGTGAACCAGCGACTCGAGGCTCATGCCGTTGTTGTCGATGGAGTTACGACCGACATTGTTTTTGTACCAGTCATAGACTTGTCCCGCGTAGAATTGCGCGTCAACGCCTGCACGTTGGTAGGTGGTGTTCCAGACGTTGTCGGTGTCGGTCATGTCATAGATCAAGGAAGCGCGGTTTTTCATGTCGCGGGTGCGAACGATGCCTGTCATCGGCTTCGTTGTATCTTCCAAGTAGTACGCGCCGGAGCGCAGGGTGGTGTTGATCGACTTGGTGTCGCCGAGGACGCCAGTACCCGTACCGACTACATGTTCGATTTTGTCGATCACTTTCACGATCGAGCCATCGGTCGCGTTCACGAATACGTCAGCGCGAGCCGGGGTGTCACCCAGTGCGGAGTAGGAGACTTTGTAGGTCAGCACCGCTTGGTCGCCTACCGGGTAGTACATCAGGGTTGCGTTCGGAATTTCGGTGAACTCACCCGCAGCGCCAGTTGCTGCAATCGCGTTGGAAACGGCCGTAACGGAGTCGATCGTCGCGGATTTTGCGGTCGGGGTGAGTTTTTTGAAGGAACCGGTGACGCCGGAGACATCTCCACTTTTCTCGTGAACGATCATTTGCTGGCCGAACACCTCGATACCGTTGATGATGTTGATCATCTTGGTGTGAGCAAGGCCGTTTTCGTCAGCGTGGCTTTCCTTCGCTTTGAAGCTACCAGCTGCTTTATCGAAACCAAAGTCAGTTTTTACTTTTTCAAGTGCGTTCAGTGCGCGCGCTTCAGCAGTTGCACCGGTCACTTTGCCGATGGTGCCGACAACGTTGTGTACGCTGCCTGTTTCGCTTTTCAGGACTTGCTTGTCAGCCGGAGCAGCACCTGCGCTCATTGCGAAAGCGGATGCGACCAACGACGACATGACCAAAGTAGTGACGAGTTTCTTGTTCATACTTGAATTACCTCCCATTATTTTGTAGTGGTTAGTAATGTTCTATGTCTATGCATTTATAGTAGCTTAATTGTGAATATAATGTCAACAGTGTTATGGTTATTTATTTAGTAGTTTCGTATTTTTATGTTGGGGAGGTGCAACTTGCAAGAAAAAAAGCCATGACCGAAGTCATGGCTTTTTCCGTGAAAGATTAGATACCTACGTTGCTCCAAGCGGTTTGCAGAGCGGTGTAGTAGGAAGAGGTAGAGCCGTACAGAGCAGCTACTGCAGACAGGGTAGCAGCGCGTGCGCCTGCGAAGTTGGTGGAAGAGGTCATGTAGTCGCGGGAAGCGGTGTACCAGACCTTACCAGCGATGGTGCGGGAACCGATCGCGGTTGCGAAGTTGTAGAAAGCTTTGTTCGGGATGCCGGAGTTGGTGTGTACGCCGCCGTTGTCGGAAGTCGTGTTCACGTAAGCGGACATCGTAGCCGGTTGGCCGTAAGCAGCCGGGTTGGACATGGAGCGAAGAGCGTCGCCAGCGGTGTTCGGGGTGTAGACGTCTTCACCGATCAGCCAGTCGTCGCTGTCAACTACGGAAGCTTGAGCATCGGACCAGGACTCGTTCAGAGCGCCGGATTGGTTGGAGTACACGAGAGCCGAAGTGGTTTCGGTGACTGCGTGGGTCAATTCGTGTGCTACAACGTCTTTGCCGCCGGACAGGGAGCGGAAGGTTACGCCATCGCCATCGCCGTAAACCATTTCAGCGCCATCCCAGTATGCGTTGTTGTAACCGGAAGAGTAGTGGGTGTAGGAGTAGATCGCAGAGCCTGCGTTGTTGTAGGAGTTGCGGCCCAGACCTTTGTAGTAGTCGTATACGACGCCAGCGTAGAAGTGAGCGTCAACGCCTGCACGTTGTGCAGTGGTGTTGTTCCACACGTTGTCGGTGTCGGTGTAGTTGTAGCCGGAGGTGGTGCCGTTTTTCATGTCATAGGTGATGATACCAGCCGGGATGCGGGAGGTGTCTTTCAGTTGGTAGGAACCGGAAACCAGCGTGGTTTGGATGGTTTTGGTGTCACCCAGAACGCCTACACCGGTACCAGCAACGTGGTCGATGGTGTTGATGGAGGAGATGATGTTGCCGCTGACAGCGTCAACAACGATCTGCCAGTTAGCCGGTTCAACAGCATCGTTGTAAGCAACGTTTACTTTGTATGCGAGAACTGCTTTGTTGCCTTGAGCAACGTAGGTCAGTTCCGAGGTAGCCGGGCGGGACAGTTGGCCGGTGAAGCCGGTGGAAGCGATCGCTTTGTCGGTCGCTTGAACGCCGTTCAGGTCAGCCTTGGTAGCGTTCGGGGTCAGCGCTGCGAAGTCGCCGGTGACGCCTTGAACGTCGCCTTTGAGTTCGTGAACGATCATTTGATGATCCATAACTTTGATGCCGTTGATGACTTGGTCAAGCTTGGTGTGTGCCAGACCGTTTTCATCGTTATGGGAAGCTTTTACTTTGAAGTTGCCAGCAGCTTTTGCGAAGCCGAAGTCTTTGCCAACCAGGTCGAGAGCGTTGATTGCGCGCTCTTCAGCGGTTGCGCCTGCAACTTTGCCGAGTTTACCTTGGACGGTGTGGACTTTGCCGGTTTCGTCCTTGAGAGCAACCTTGTCAGTTGCTGCTGCGCCTGCGGATACTGCGAATGCGGATGCAACGAGAGAAGACATAACCAACGTGGTGATAAGTTTTTTGTTCACCTGTGTGACCTCCGTTTTATCTTGTATTTGAGCTTACTTACAGCTCTTGTCTAGATACTACGATAAGACTGAATACTACGTCAACATATTTTTCAGAAATCTTTTAATGTGGCGGATGTTTACTAATAATTTTGGTTTCACTAGAAAAAATACTAAAAAAAGACCCGTGAGAAGATCCACGGGTCTTTTTTTGGAAGCTTGCGGCGGTATTAGTTAACGCCGACGTTGCTCCAAGCGGTTTTCAGAGCGGTGTAGTAGGTGGAGGTGGAGCCGTACAGAGCAGCGGTAGCGCTCAGGGTCGCAGCGCGTGCGCCCGCGAAGTTGGTGGAAGAGGTCATGTAGTCGCGGGAAGCGGTGTACCAGATCTTACCAGCGATGGTGCGGGAACCGATCGCGGTTGCGAAGTTGTAGAACGCTTTGTTCGGGATGCCGGAGTTGGTGTGCACGCCGCCGTTGTCGGAAGTCGTGTTCACGTATGCGGACATCGTAGCCGGTTGGCCGTAAGCAGCCGGGTTGGACATGGAGCGCAGAGCGTCGCCAGCGGTGTTCGGGGTGTAGACGTCTTCACCGATCAGCCAGTCGTCGCCGTCAACTACGGAAGCTTGAGCATCGGACCAGGACTCGTTCAGAGCGCCGGATTGGTTGGAGTACACGAGAGCCGAAGTGGTTTCGGTGACTGCGTGGGTCAATTCGTGTGCTACAACGTCTTTGCCGCCGGACAAGGAGCGGAAGGTTACGCCATCGCCATCGCCGTAGACCATTTCAGCGCCATCCCAGTATGCGTTGTTGTAACCGGAAGAGTAGTGGGTGTAGGAGTAGATCGCAGAGCCTGCATTGTTGTAGGAGTTGCGGCCCAGACCTTTGTAGTAGTCATAAACAGCGCCAGCGTAGAAGTGAGCGTCAACGCCTGCACGTTGTGCAGTGGTGTTGTTCCACACGTTGTCGGTGTCGGTGTAGTTGTAGCCGGAGGTGGTGCCGTTTTTCATGTCATAGGTGATGATACCAGCCGCGATGCGGGAGGTGTCTTTCAGTTGGTAGGAACCGGAAACCAGCGTGGTTTGGATGGTTTTGGTGTCACCCAGAACGCCTACACCGGTACCAGCAACGTGGTCGATGGTGTTGATGGAGGAGATGATGTTGCCGCTGACAGCGTCAACAACGATCTGCCAGTTAGCCGGTTCAACAGCATCGTTGTAAGCAACGTTTACTTTGTATGCGAGAACTGCTTTGTTGCCTTGAGCAACGTAGGTCAGTTCCGAGGTAGCCGGGCGCGACAGTTGGCCGGTGAAGCCGGTGGAAGCGATCGCCTTGTCGGTCGCTTGAACGCCGTTCAGGTCAGCCTTGGTAGCGTTCGGGGTCAGCGCTGCGAAGTCGCCGGTGACGCCTTGAACGTCGCCTTTGAGTTCGTGCACGATCATTTGACGATCCATAACTTTGATGCCGTTGATGACTTGGTCAAGCTTGGTGTGCGCCAGACCGTTTTCATCGTTATGGGAAGCTTTTACTTTGAAGTTGCCGGAAGCTTTTGCGAAGCCGAAGTCTTTGCCAACCAGGTCGAGAGCGTTGATTGCGCGTTCTTCAGCGGTTGCGCCTGCAACTTTGCCGAGTTTACCTTGGACGGTGTGGACTTTGCCGGTTTCGTCCTTGAGAGCAACCTTGTCAGTTGCTGCTGCGCCTGCGGATACTGCGAATG
>NZ_QGGL01000001.1:7658-243694 GCF_003148565.1 Tumebacillus permanentifrigoris | reverse complement strand
AACTTTGCCGAGTTTACCTTGGACGGTGTGGACTTTGCCGGTTTCGTCCTTGAGAGCAACCTTGTCAGTTGCTGCTGCGCCTGCGGATACTGCGAATGCGGATGCAACGAGAGAAGACATAACCAACGTGGTGATAAGTTTTTTGTTCATCTGTGTGACCTCCGTTTTATCTAGTGTTTGAGCTTAATTAAAAGCCCTTGTCTAAATACTACGACAAAACAGAATCGTCCGTCAACTCTTTTTTTCCAAAAGAGTTTTAATCGCCCATAAATTCATTTATTATTTTGGATAATTAAAAGAAAATGATAAAAAACCCCATGACCGAAGCCATGAGGTTTTTCTGGTTTAGTTGACGCCGACGTTGCTCCACGCGGTTTTCAGCGAGGTGTAGTAGGTGGAGGTGGTGCCATAGAGTGCGCCGACTGCAGACAGGGTCGCAGCGCGTGCGCCGGAGAAGTTGGTGGAAGAGGTCATGTAGTCGCGGGAAGCCACATACCAGACCTTACCCGCGATGGTGCGGGAACCGATTGCGGTTGCGAAGTTGTAGAAGGCTTTGTTCGGGATGCCAGAGTTGGTGTGTACGCCGCCGTTGTCGGAAGTCGTGTTCACATAGGCGGACATCGTAGCCGGTTGGCCGTACAGAGCCGGGTTGGACATGGAGCGCAGAGCATCGCCAGCGGTGCCCGGCGTGTAGACGTCCTCACCGATGTTCCAGTCGTCGCCATCAACGACAGATGCTTGAGCATCCGACCAGGACTCGTTCAGCGCGCCGGATTGGTTGGAGTACACGAGCGCCGAAGTGGTTTCGGTGACGGCGTGGGTCAATTCGTGTGCCACGACGTCCTTCGCTCCGGACAGCGAACGGAATTGTACGCCGTCGCCATCGCCGTAGACCATCTCAGCACCATCCCAGTACGCGTTGTTGTAGTTGGTGGAGTAGTGGGTGTAGGAGTAGATGGAAGAACCCGCGTTGTCATAGGAGTTGCGTCCCAGACCTTTGTAGTAGTCAAATACGATCCCTGCATAGTAGTGCGCGTCAACGCCTGCACGATGCGTGGTAGCTGTCCACTTGTTGTCTGCATCGGTGTAGTAGTACCCACTGGTGGTGCCGTTTTTCATGTCGTAGGTTTCGATGTCGCCCGTCATCGACTTGGAGTGGTCTTCCAAATAGTAAGAGCCCGACTTCAGCGTGGTCTGGATGGTTTTGGTGTCACCCAATACGCCCGTACCGGTACCCGCTACGTGGTCGATGGTGTTGATCGAGGAGATCACGGTGCCGTTGACTGCATCGACGAGGATCTGCCAGTTCGCCGGTTCCGCTGCAGCGTTGTAAGCAACGTTTACTTTGTAGGCCAGAACTGCTTGGTTGCCTTGCGCAACGTAGGTCAGTTCGGAGGTTGCCGGACGGGAAAGTTGACCGGTGAAGCCGGTGGAAGCCACTGCTTTGTCTGCAGCTTGCAGTCCGGTCAAGGCAGCGGATGTCGCGTTCGGGGTCAGCGCTGCGAAGTCGCCGGTGACGCCTTGAACGTCGCCTTTGAGTTCGTGTACGATCATTTGATGGTCGAGAACTTTGATGCCGTTGATGACTTGGTCGAGCTTGGTGTGTGCCAGACCGTTCTCATCGTTATGGGAGGCCTTTACTTTGAAATTGCCTTTGGCTTTTGCGAAACCGAAGTCTTGACCGACGAGGTCGAGACCATTCAGGGCGCGCTCTTCTGCCGTTGCGCCTGCCACTTTGCCGAGTTTGCCTTGGACGTTGTGGACTTTGCCCTTTTCATCCTTGATCGCTTGCTTGTCCAACGGAGCTGCGCCAGCGAAACCTGCAAATGCAGTTGCTACTAAGGAAGACATGACGAAAGTTACGATGAGCTTTTTGTTCATCTTGAATGAAACCTCCCATGATTCTCTCATTTGTCAGACGATTCAGTCGTCTGTGTAACCATCCTACACCTGCGATCTGGAGGGTGTCAATATAGGAATTAAAATAATATTGAAATGGTACAATGTATTAGTTCGGAATGATTCTCCCTCTTTTGCTCGACAAACTTTGACAGATTTTTTTCGACGGATGGATTTTTCCTCTCCCCGTTTGTTTCAAGCCCTTCTCAGGCGATACTGAGACTGTTGTGCGGAGGAGGATGAGTGTCGTTAAAAAGTGGAATCTTGAAGATCCTGAAATCCGTCGAACTATTGAACGATTAAAATGGGAAATCGCCCAAGAGTATGGCATCCCAATCCCTTCGGACGGCTACTGGGGACGGCATGCTTCGAAGGACCTTGGCAAGATTGGTTCTCAGTTGCAAAAGCGACTTCCCCTGCTCTTAGAGCATCAGAAACGGAGTATGGGTAAGAAAAACGTACCAAATAATTAAGTCAGACAAATGACGAAAAACGTTTATATTGATAGAATGCGATACATATCGGTTGATTTGCGTGTGGAAAAGAGGAGTTTGTGGGGTGAGTTTCGTAGTAAGGATGTGAGGAGAAGGAGGGATCACGCCATGCTTCATACTGTGCAAAAAAATCGCGAGGCGTATCTACCGCTGTTGTTGTTGGCCGACCCGTCTGAGGAGATGGTACGCCGCTACCTGCCGGAAGGGGAACTTTACTCGTGGCTCACGTCCGAGGGAGAGACCGTTGGCGTTCTCCATTTGACTTCAACCGAGGCGACTGTTTGTGAGATTCGCAACATCGCCGTTCGCGACCAATACCAAGGCCAAGGCCACGGGCGTTCGCTGTTGGAGTCGATCCTGAAGCTCTTGCGCGAGCGCGGCGTAGAGAAAGTGATTGTCCGCACCGGCAATTCGAGCATCGGGAGTTTGGCGTTTTATCAAAAGTTTGGGTTTCGGATCATGGAGATCGATCATGACTACTTCAACCGCGAATACCAGACCCCGATCTTTGAGAATGGCATACGTTGCCAGGATCAGTTGTTGTTGGCCCGCAGCCTTTAGGGCAGGGTCTTTTTTTTCGGAATGGAATGCCGGAAATTCGGCGGGTGAACTGCTGGAAATTCGGCACGGGAGGAGGAGCCGCGATGGAGCGTGAGACACGCGAGACGATGGAGATGTTAAAGGCGATTCTCGCCTCGATCGATGAAGGGATTCACGCGGTCGATCGCAACGGGATCACGATCTATTACAATGAAGCATCTGCGCGTTTGGACGGGCTGGCGGCGCAGGAGGTGATCGGGCGGCATGTGCTGGAGGTGTTTCCTTCGTTGGAGACCGGCACGTCGACGCTGTTGCAGGTCATCGAGACCGGGCGGCGCATCCCGGACACGCCGCAGATGTACACGACCAAGCGCGGCACCAAGGTGCATACCGTCAACACGACGTTGCCGATTCTCTCCGGTGGGCGCTTGATCGGAGCGTTAGAGGTTGCCAAGGACTTAACGCGTCTCAAAGAGCTAAACGAGCGGCTGATCGACATGCAAGCGCAGATCGTCGGGGTCGCCAAGAGCACGACGCAGAGAAAAAGCCCGATTGAAGCACGATGGACGTTCGAGCAGATCCTGAGTGCGGATCGCGCGGTTTTATTATTGAAGGAGCTCGCACTGCGGGCGGCGAGCACATCGTCGCCAGTCCTGCTGTTTGGCGAGACGGGGACGGGCAAGGAACTGTTCGTCCAGTCGATCCACAACGCATCGCCGCGCCGGAACAAGTCATTTATCGCGCAGAATTGTGCGGCGCTGCCTGCGTCGCTTTTGGAAGGCTTGTTGTTCGGGACGGTCAAGGGATCGTTCACAGGAGCGGAGAACCGACCAGGGCTGTTTGAATTGGCGGACGGTGGGACGCTTTTTCTCGACGAGATCAACTCGATGCCGCTGGAATTGCAGGCGAAGTTGTTGCGGGTCTTGCAGGAAGGCTTGGTCCGGCGTGTCGGGGATACGAAGGTGATCGAGGTCGACGTGCGAATTCTGGCGGCGACCAACCAGAACCCGCTACAAGCGATCGAGGGCGGGCAGTTGCGCTCCGACTTGTACTATCGCTTGAATGTCGTGTCCTTGCACTTGCCGCGCTTGGCGGACCGTCGCGAGGACATCCCACTGTTGACGCGCCACTTCATCGAGAAGTTCAACGCAGCATTTGGCAAAAACGTCCGGGACATCACGCCGGACGTGCTCGATCGCTTCATGGCGCATGACTGGCCGGGCAATGTGCGCGAGTTGGAACACGCGGTAGAAGGCGCGATGAACCTCGTCACAGGAGATCAGATCGAGTGTGAGCATCTGCCGTGGCAGGTCCAACATGCCAAGTCCACGAAAACCCTGACGCTCGAAGGCCCCGTGCGTCCCTTGCGCGAGACGATGGAGCAAGTCGAGCAGGAGCTGATCCGCATGGCGATGGAGGAGACCGGGGGCAACATCCAGCAGGCGGCGAAGTTGTTGCAGGTGCCGCGGCAGACGCTGCAGTACCGATTGAGCAGACAGACGAAATAGTGAGTGCCGAGTATTCGGCACCTTTTTCCTGTTGATGGCCAGGGAGCGAAACGACCGACAAGCAGTTAGAACGACTGCTGGCGGTCGTTTTTTGATTTTTTCAGAACATTTAGCAAGAGTTGGCACGGGTCTTGCATCGATTACGAGGCAGACAGATAAACAGGCAAGGGGGAGCGCCCGCTATGAAGCAAGGAAATCGCTATGGTTTGCACCGCGTCTTGGAACCCCAAGGCACGATGCCACAACCGGCTTGGCGAATTGACAATACAATGGAACTCTACTCCAATGAAATTTTGCTCGACGTGGAGACGCTGAACATCGACTCCGCTTCGTTCGTGCAGATCAAGGAGGCAGAGGGCGGCGACCCGTTGCGCATCGGTGAACACATGAAGAAAATTGTCGCCGAACGCGGCAAACATCACAACCCGGTGACTGGATCGGGTGGCATGTTGATCGGCATGGTGCGCGCGATCGGACCTGAGTTGCAAGGCAAGCTCGATCTCGTTCCCGGCGACCGCATCGCCACGTTGGTCTCGCTCTCGTTGACACCGCTCACGATTGAGGAGATCACGGGCATGGATGTGAAAACCGGCCAAGTCGACATCAAGGGGCAAGCGATCCTGTTCGAATCGGGTCTGTTTGCGAAATTGCCCGATGAGATCGCGGATCGCATCGCGCTGGCGGTGCTCGATGTCTGTGGCGCACCGGCGCAAACGGAAAAGCTCGTCAAACCGGGCGACACCGTCGTCGTGCTCGGTGCAGGTGGCAAAAGCGGCCTGATGGTGCTCTGCCAAGCCCGCAAATCGGCTGGACCGACCGGACGCATCCTCGCGTTGGAATACGGCGAAGCAAGCTGTGAGCGCCTGCGCGAACTCGGGTGGGCCGATGTGGTGCTGAATCTCGACGCGACGAAGCCGGTCGATGTGCTGCAAGCGGTGGAAAAAGCGACGGAGGGTCGCATGGCCGATGTCACGATCAATTGTGTAAACATCCCAGGTACGGAGATGGCGTCGATTCTCTCGACGCGCGACGAAGGCACGGTTTACTTTTTCTCGATGGCCACGTCGTTTACAGCGGCAGCCCTTGGAGCAGAGGGCGTCGGCAAGGACGTGAACATGATCATCGGCAATGGCTACACCAAAGGCCACGCCGATCTGTCGTTGAACCTGTTGCGCGAGTCGAAACAACTGCAAGCGCTTTTTGAAGCCAAGTACGGGATGTAAAAATACACCTACTTTGAGAGGGGATTTTTTTCATGAGCATTCTCGAACCGACCCAAGATCGTCTGCCACAGCACCACTATGGCAAGCAAAACCGTCACTTCCGCGACATCGAACTGTGGAAGGATGTCACCAACGAGCAATGGAATGACTGGATGTGGCAGTTGACGCACACGATCAACGACATGGAGTCGCTCGGCAAAGTCATCAACCTGACTGATTCGGAGAAGGAAGGCATCGAGAACATCAAGCTGTCGATCCCGCTGCGCATCACGCCGTACTACGCGATGATGATGGACCCGGAAGATCCGGAGTGCCCGGTGCGCCTGCAAGCCGCACCGAAGTCGGATGAGATGACCCGTGCCCCGTGGGATATGGAAGACCCGCTGCATGAGGACGAAGACGCGCCGGCACCGGGCCTGACGCACCGTTACCCGGACCGCGTGCTGTTCTTGATCACCAACCAGTGCTCGATGTACTGCCGTCACTGTACGCGCCGTCGCTTCTCTGGGCAAGTTGGCCACTCCGTGCCGAAGCCGCAACTGGACGCGGCGATCGACTACATCCGCCGCACCCCGCAGATCCGCGACGTACTGCTCTCCGGCGGTGACGGGCTGCTCGTCAACGACAAGACGTTGGAATACATCATCTCCAACCTGCGCGCGATCCCGCACGTCGAGATCATCCGCATCGGCACTCGTGCCCCGGTTGTCTTCCCGCAACGCATCACCGACAACCTCGTCAACATGTTGAAAAAGTACCATCCGATCTGGATCAACACGCACTTCAACCACCCGGATGAGCTGACCCCGGAAGCGATTGCCTCCTGCCACAAGATCGCGGATGCAGGCATTCCGCTGGGCAACCAGACCGTCCTGATGCGCGGCGTGAACGACTGCGCACACATCATGAAAAAACTGGTACACGACCTCGTCTACAACCGCGTGCGTCCGTACTACATCTACCAATGCGACCTCTCCGAAGGCATCCAGCATTTCCGTACCACCGTTTCGAAGGGTCTGGAAATCATGGAGCAATTGCGCGGCCACACCTCTGGCTATGCGGTTCCGACGTTCGTCGTCGACGCACCGGGCGGTGGCGGCAAGATCCCGGTCATGCCGCAATACGTGCTCTCACAAGGTCACTCGAAAGTCGTTCTGCGCAACTTCGAAGGTGTCATCTCCGTCTACCACGAGCCGACCTACGAAGACAAAGGGTGCCCGCCGACCTGCACGCATGACCACAGCACCGACAATGAGATCGGGATCGCTCGTCTGCTCAACGACAAGCAACTGTCGCTGGAGCCGAAGGGTCTGAAACGCCGCCGTCCGAAGGAGCAAGTTGTGATGCAAGAGACGGCTGCGGCTACGATCAACGACCATCTGTTGCAAGCAGACGGCGAGGAGTAAGCGCGATGATCTACCGGGCGATTCAGCAGGCAAACGCCCGCCGCGTCGCCATCGTCGGCATCGCCAAACACGCTGGCAAGACGACGGCGATGAACAGCCTGATCTCGGATGCTACTGCTGCGGGACGTCGGTTGGGCATCGTGTCCATCGGTGTCGACGGTGAGCGCCGCGATGCGATCATGGGGGTGCCGAAGCCGGACGTTTACGTCCCGATCGGCGCCCTCGTGGCGTCTGCGGGGGATGTGTTGAACACAGGAAGTGCGGTGTTGAGCATCGTCGAGTCCACCGGCTATTCTTCAACGCTTGGAGATGTGTACCTCGCACGGGTGGAGCGTCCGGGGACCGTGTTGCTGGCAGGTGTCAGGTATGCCGCACAGGTACATGCCGTTTTGGAAAAAATGGAGCGGCTCGGCGCAGACTTGTGTTTGGTCGACGGAGCGTTTGATCGGATGATGGCCGCGTCGCCAGAGCTGACTCATGGTGTGGTGCTGGCGACGGGGGCTGTTGTGGCTCCGACGGTGGAAGATGTGGCGCGCAAAAGCGCGTTTTTCGTCCAGCGGTTTGCGTTGCCCGTGGCAGAGGAGCGCGTCGGACACTTGCTCGATCTGGCGGTGGCGCGTGGCGGGATGGTTGTGGGCTGTCCGGTCGGGGAATCCGGCTGGGACCCTGTCGTGTTAGAGCGCACCTCCTCCTTCGTGGCGAACCCGCTGACCGATCCGATGTGGCCCGGTGCTGATCGGGCGCGTGTGCTGGCAGTGGCCGGTGCGGTCACCGATCGATTGCTTGCGATGGTGGAGGGCTTGCCGCGCGGGTTTGTGGTAGTGCTGTCGGATACGACGCACTTTTTTGCCACACAGCAGGCTTGGCGAAAGTTTCTGCGCCGTGGGCATCAGGTGTTGGTGCGCTGTCCGGTGCGGGTGTTCGGCTTGACTGTAAATCCACACTCCGTGGCTGGCTATGACCTGCCGCGCCACCAATTGGCGGCTGCGGTACAAGCGGCAGTCGGCGCGGAGTTGTTGGTTCAGGATGTGCAAGGGGAGGAGGCGTGACGGTGTTCTGGGACGAGACGACCAAGGAAGCGATCGGATGGACGGACATCTGGGGGCAGTTTCTCCCGCTCTCGAAACCGGGGCAACGCGTGCGCCGACAAGCCTGTGCCTACTTACCCGATCAACGGGAAGCTTGGGAAGTCGCGATGCGCGATTGGCAACAAGTGCGTGAGGCGGCACGCGATGCCCAGTGGGCGAAGTCGTGCCGGGATGCATTCGCTCGGTTGCCAGATGTGTTGCCGATCCTGAACTTGCTGCGCCAAGGGGCGAGTGTGCGGGTGGTGGACGTTTTTGAGTTGAAAACGTTCCTCTGGCACGGGCGTGAGTTGCAGGCCTTGCAAACGTTCGCGTGGTGGCCAGCGCTCGATTGGGAAGTGTTGTTGCGCTTGCTCAATCCGGGCGGTACACTGGTGCCGACCTTTTCGCTGGCAGATTTACAAGATCAGACGTTGAACGCGTTGCAGGATGACTTGCAGCGTCTCGACGCCGAAGTGTATCGGGGTAGAAAAGAACAGACCGACTCCTTGTGTCAAAAGTTCGGGCGGGCTCCCACTCGCGATGGACTCTTTATAGTAGAGAAAAATCAAGCAGACCTCGAACATCCAGACCTTCGGTTGCAGAGTGTCAATCTGTTTGAAGCTGTATTTGAAGTGATCGAGCCGCCGCGAGTGCGCGAATTGCAGGCGGAGCGTGAGCGCGTGCTGATGCGGATCGAAGACCGTGAGGCAGAGGTTTTGCAAGGGCTGGTCGAGCAGCTCGCACCCCACGTAGAAGTCGTTGAAAAAATGTACGATGCTTGCGGGCGTTTCGACTGGGCGTTTGCGAAAGCGACGGTGGCGATGAAGTGGGAGGCGGGTGTGACAGCATGGCTGGACGGCCAGCGCGATGCGGAACCTGCATCGGCTGACGGGAACTCCGTCGAGGCAAGCACCGCACTCGCACCGTGGTTCGTCCTGAGCGGGTGGCATCCTACCGCTCGCACCACAGTTGAGTCCCGTGGCGGGACGTTTACGCCGCTCGACCTGACTTTGTCCCCGGGCGTCGGTCTGATCACCGGGCCGAACATGGGGGGCAAGACCGTTTCCTTAAAAACGCTCGGCTTGCTCCAAGCCCTCGCGCAACACGCCTTGCCCGTACCGGCAGCGGAGTTTCGCTTCCATCCAGTGGAGCGCATCGGATGGTCTGGCGGGGACGAGCAAAGCCTCGTCAGCGGCTTGAGTTCATTTGGCGCGGAGATGCAACGACTCGCGACGTTGCTACATACACCGGGCCATGCCTTGCTCCTCCTCGATGAAGTGGCACGAACCACCAACCCTGAGGAGGGCGAAGCATTGGCGGTCGGCCTCGCGAAGTATCTGCGATCCAGCGCCCACACGGCGCTTTTTGCCTCCCACTTCCCTGGGGTGACACAGGTCTCAGGGCTGCAGGGTTTCCGCGTGGCGGGCCTGCGCCCAGATGTGCTCACCGCGTGGGAGTTGACTGGACACCCACCTGACCCCGACCGTCTGCTTGCCGATTTGCAACAGGCGATGGACTACCGCCTCCTCCCGGCGCAGGGTCTGGAATTCCCGCGCGATGCCTTGCGGATTGCGCGCCTGTTCGGACTGCCGGAGGAGATCACTCGAAAGGAGGGCCAATGAGTCCTATGAGCAAACTGTACCTCGACCCGCAACTGATCGACCGGGCCCGCACGGCGGCGTCCGACATCGCTGACTCGTTGCAATCGTTTATCCTCGAACGCACCACCGTCGCTGTCGAGCGCACCGTCCTCCGTCTGTACGGATTGGATGGCGTGGATGCTGACTATGTGCCACTCCCGAACGTCGTCGTCGACCACCTGAAGGAAGGCGGCCTGCTCGAACACGGTGCCGCCCGCTACGTCCTGAACGCAGTGCTGCAAAAAGGCCTGAGCATCCAAGAGATCGGCGAGAGCGTCGCCGCGGGCACGCTGAACCTCTGCGAACTCCCGCTGGCCTCCGACGATGAGATTCGGCAAAAAGGTCTCGAACTCGCGCACGCGAGTCTCGACCTGATCCGTGCCAACCGTGCCAAGCGTGATGACTATCTCTCGCGTCTCGGCGAAGGTCCACAACCGTATCTCTACGTCATCGTCGCGACAGGCAACATCTACGAGGATGTCGTACAAGCGAAAGCAGCCGCTCGCCAAGGGGCGGACATCATCGCTGTCATCCGCTCGACTGGTCAATCGTTGATCGACTACGTGCCCTACGGTGCGACGACAGAAGGTTTCGGTGGCACGTATGCGACGCAGGAGAACTTCAAAGTCATGCGCGAGGCGCTCGATGAAGTTGGCGAGGAAGTGGGACGCTACATCCGCCTGTGCAACTATTGTTCCGGTCTGTGTATGCCGGAGATCGCGGCGATGGGCGCGATTGAACGTCTCGACGTGATGCTCAACGATGCGCTCTATGGCATCCTGTTCCGCGACATCAACATGCAGCGCACGATGGTGGACCAGAACTTCTCGCGGATGATCAACTCGTTTGCAGGTGTCATCATCAATACGGGTGAGGATAACTACCTGACCACCGCCGATGCGGTCGAGCAGGCACCGTCTGTGCTGGCGTCGCAGTTTATCAATGAACAGTTGGCGTTGCGCTCTGGCTTGCCAGAGGAGCAGATGGGTCTGGGTCATGCCTTTGAGATGAGCCCAGAATTGGAGGATGGCTTCCTATTGGAACTGTCACAAGCGCAGATGGCGCGTGAGATCTTCCCGCGCGCACCGCTGAAATACATGCCGCCGACCAAGCACATGACCGGGAACATTTTCAAAGGGCACGTTCAGGACACGCTGTTCAACATGGTCGGTGTGATGACCAACCAAGGCATCCAGTTGCTCGGGATGATGACCGAAGCGATTCACACCCCGCTGATCCACGACCGTCACATCGCGATCGAAGGGGCGAAGTATGTGTTCAAGAACCTGCGCAACTTCGGCGAGGAGATTGAATTCAAGCGGGACGGCAAGATCGTGGCGCGTGCCCAAGATGTGCTGACGGACGCCGCTGGCAAGTTGGAGGAGATCCGCGACATCGGGATGCTGGAAGCGATCTCGCGCGGGATGTTCGCCGATGTGAAGCGCACGATGACCGGCGGCAAAGGTTTGCATGGTGTGTTCATGCGGGCAGAGGATTATTGGAATCCGTTTGAGACCTTGTTGCGGGCGGAGTTGGGGTTGGAGGCGATGGCACGATGAGCGAAACGAAGCGCTACGAACCGTGGAAGGACCGCGACATGACCAAGGTGCGCCCGTATGGGGACACCTTCGATGACGGGATGATCCAGCTCTCGTTCTCAATCCCTGTCCCGCCCGGTGAGGAAGCGGCGGAAGCGGCACGGCAGTTGGTCACGCAGATGGGGTTGCACGAGCCGGCGGTGGTGCATCAGCACGATCTCGGTGAGGACTTTACCTTTGTCGTGATGTACGCCAAGACCAAAGCGATGATCGACTACACCAAGATCAAAGTGGCCAAAGTCGATTCTCCGCGCATGTCGTTCTACGAGATCAACGAGTATATAAAGGAACAAATCGGTCGCAAGATCACGATCATCGGCGCTTGCACGGGGACGGACGCGCACACGGTCGGGATCGACGCGATCATGAACATGAAGGGGTACAACGGCGAGTATGGTCTGGAGCGCTACCCGATGGTCGAGGCGTACAACCTCGGCGCGCAGGTGGAAAATGAAGAGATGGTGGCGAAGGCGATCGAGTTGAACGCCGACGCGATCCTCGTCTCGCAGGTCGTCACGCAGAAGGACGTACACATCCCGAACCTCGCGCAGTTGGTCGAGTTGCTAGAAGCGGAAGGGCTCCGAGAGAAGCTGATCCTGATCTGCGGCGGCCCGCGTCTGGGCCACGAACTGGCGCTGGAGCTCGGGTATGATGCGGGGTTCGGTCCTGGGACACTGGCACCGGATGTGGCAAGTTTTGTCGTACAAGAGTTGGTGAAGCGGGGATTGAAGTAGGGGCAAGCATGTATAGGAAAAAAGAGAACCACTCCGATGGGAGGGGTTCTCTTTTTTATCGAGAAGAATTTATAATATTCAATGAAATAGAGTTCACAAAAAACATAAGACATGTATAATTGGGTATGGTTGATATAATTCAACAGCACGGATGCATGTGGTAAAATACGATGAAAATAGAATTAATCAGTGTCGACATCATTTTGGCACTATGCACATCGAAGTAGGACAATAACTTAGAATTATACAAGTACAAAGGGAAACTATTCTAGTAGTAGAGTAAGTAATCTGAGGAGGTAGAGATCTATTCAATTGATCTGGACGATAAGTAGATACTTGCTTTCCACGTTATGTTGTTCGGTTCTTGCAATTATCTACGTACTCCTACTTTTGAGGTATGATGTGATTCATATCAGATGGGAAGAAGACGTAATGTCGGGCTCATCAAAGGTTGAGTATGCCTATCTTATAGTATGTAGTGGACCAGTTGCGGGGGTCATTTATGCGACAAGGCGCAAAGGAGCACGTCTTCTATTTCTTTTTATCGCCTTACTCTGGATATTGCCTTTCATAACGGATTAGAAAAAACTAGCTACTATCTTATCAAGCAAAATGAGAGGGAGCACGAGCCTCATGTAGATCAGGTTGCGGTGGTAAATGTGTCTGCTGAAAGAGAGTATCAGGGTCTACTTGATTGGAATTTGCATCAATTTATGATCCAGATCTCATTTTTGCCCGATAGGAAGGAGGCTGTTATCTTGCGTTTCGTTCTGTACACAGTAGGCACGTTTTTCGTATATCTACTGTATGCGTTTTTGTTGCTAAAATTGGAATTTGCAACTCTCTATAACCCTGATCACGATCAAGTGTATGAGCTGAACAATGAATCGTTGAAAATCATGATGTATACAGTACCGTTTATCGGCATCATGTGGGCATCTAGGAGTAAAATAGTGCGAATCGTAGCGGTTCTCCTGATCCTATTCTTTTGGATTTGGCCACTTTTTCATTGGTGTATGATCGGGGCCCCCAATCCAGCTAGAGTATGACAAAAAGGACCGCTGTCCGCATAGGACGATGGCATTTTTACACCTGGGGCAATCAATACAAGACGCTTTTTCAGGAGCAAAGGAGGCTAGCATCCATGTTCAACCGCTTGAGCGAAGCGTGGCTAATCTTCTATAAGCGACTGAGGATGCGGGTGCCCGACTTTTCAAATGTAACTGAGGTGGGAAGTGTGAAACCTAACATAATGCGCATCATAAAGATCTTCCTACGTTATTGTCTGTTTCTGATTGGTTCTGTTCTCGCCATGCTCCTGTACCAATTGTGGTTACTACATCTCGGATTTTTCACCCTGATCAGTTCAGTGCCGAACAGCGGCACGGCCCAACGGTTGGATCAATACTTTTATTACATGTTCTACTCCTGTTTGCCGATTGGATTCTTGTTGGCCACAAGGGGGAAGATCGTTCGCATCATCGCAGTGTTGGGGATTTTCGTTATCTATGTGGCACCCGTGCTTATCTGGTATTGGAACGGTGCTCCATCGTAATTAGGAAGTAAAGACCACAGTAGGCAAGCAACTGTGGTCTTTTTTTCATCCAGGGCATACCATACAAGACCGCATGTTCAGGAGCAGAGGGGGCCAAGCATCCATGTTCAACCGCATGTGTGAAGCGTGCCTGATGTTCTGCAAGCGATTGCGGGCGCGGGTGCTCGGCTTTTCCAACGCAGCGGAGATTCGAGAGATCCGCCGCCAACTCGACGCGTGTTTAAAAAAAGGCCCTCGCCAGCCAGCCGACCCTGCTGCGCTGACCGGAGCCGACCGCGCTCTCTACGAGCGCATCCAGACAGAAACGAAACGACTCAACCGCAACAACATCACCCGCACCCAAGCCTATTGGGAGCTCTACGAACGCGTCCCCGAAGTACACTGGGCCTTGCTCGCCCACATGGTTTCGCGCAACGGGGGCTACAGCATGACCGACTTGCGTGGCGATCTGCTCGCACGGGTGCTGGAGGGTGACGAAGCGGAGCGTTTTTTCCAATTCCTCGAGCGGGCGAATCATTTGATTTTTGGCGATGCTTATCCGCAACTGTTACTTTATGAAGCGAGCCGCGACGCAGGTCGGCCGCTTTTTCACCTGCTGCCGTACTTTGGGGTATCGCAGTTTATGGGTATCGTGTGGGAGCGGTTCTGGGAGACCCATGATTCGGAACTGTTGACGATGGCGTTGGTCGTCAATGAACAGAATTTCATCGAGCACCGCGTCGTGCGTCACCCGAAGTATCGTCCGGTGGTCACCTCGTTTGAATTCGCGGCGCAGACCCTGCTCAATTTGACGCAGGTGGTGTTTCCATATGAAAGCCCTAGCGCGACTCCAGAGGTGCAGTTGGCGGGGGTGACGGTGGATACGTTCCTCTCGCTGACGGAGCGCATCGACACGGGGCGGCGGTTGTATGCGATCTTGTTTGGCCGCTCTGAGGTGTATGAGGGCGTGATGCGCTGGGCTGCTCGAACACCGCATACCGGCTCACGAAGCGACTATTGGCCACATCTCTATACCTACAAAGCCCCGCAGGAGAGCCCGAAACGCTACCACCCTCGCCTGAACGGACTGTTTTTGAAAAAAGGAGCGTCTCCCTTGCACTCGCCGCACCTAGTTGATGTATGGCCTGATGTACGTGACCCAGAACCCGCAGATGGACACGACTGGTGTGGGACTCCTGAGGCTGCGGAGGAGTTGTTTGGCACCAAGCCAGCGAGCGGGTTCAACATCACCGTCGCGTATGGCAAAACGCTCGCGCTCGTCGAGCGAGCAGTCGCCACCGAAACGTGGTGGGCGGAGGAAAAACACAACCGCGAGTGAGAAAAAAGCCTGTGCCCGGTCGATGCGGGCACAGGCTTTTTTTGCAACATCGTGGTGGGTGTTGGGCATTCTAGAGGAAAAGTGAGGTGTGAGTGGATGTGGAAGCGCGTGGTGACGAGCCTGCTGTTGGTGGTGACTCTGGTGAGCGCAAGCCCTGTACAGGCGGCCTTGGAACCGGAGAAGATTCAGGTGTACGACGTGAAAAAGCAGGAGGTCGTGAAGAAAATTGAGAACACCGAGCAACTGCAAGCCGAAGCGAAAAAGTGGCTGGGCTCGATCACGGGCCCCTCACCTCGGGTGAACATGGGGGCGGACAAGGGCCTCCTCGTGAAGATTCCCATGGACCCGCCGACCCGCGTGGACAACGAATGGCTGGCCGCCCAGATCACGGAGATCAACCTCATCCTCCGTCCAGGGGACAAACCCGCGCTGCTGCTGTACAGCGACCAGAACCAAGCGCAAGTGTTCGAGTTCACGCATGACGTGACGAAGTTTTTGAAAAAGGTGCACTTGCAGGTTCCGTGACTGCGAGTGCACCTTTTTTATATGAAGATGTATTGCTTTCGAAAGTCTGTGTTTCATCTTAGAGAGGAACGGCAACCATTTGTTGTATAGGAGGTGTTCTATGTTCCTTTTAGGAACATAGAGGTATACTAGTAAGAGGTCTGAACGGTGGAGGGATAGCAGTCTATGATCCTTGAATTTAGCGTGAAAAACTTTCGTTCCATTCGGGAACAGGTGAAAGTAAGCTTGTCAGCCTCCGATGAGAGTGGGCACACATCCAATCTAGTAGATTTGCCGGATGATCTAGGTTCTGTTTTGAAGACAGCTATTATCTATGGGGCCAATGCGTCAGGGAAATCCAATGTCTTGAAGGCTATGGCATTTGTTTATGAATTGATAACGCGTTCGCATTTGATCCAGTCTGGAGATAAAATAGAGGTTACGCCTTTTCGTTTAGATGGAAAGTCGGAGCAGGAACCTAGCGAATTTGAGGTTTACTTTCTAGTAAATAGCACGGAGCATTGCTACGGACTTTCAGTAACCCAAGAACGGGTCCTGGAAGAATATTTGTATGCCTACCCAAGCGGACAAGAGACGATGATCTTCGAGCGAAAAGACTCAAATACCTATACATTTGGCGAAGACGTGGAAAAGCAAAAGACGATTGCGGAGATGACACTCGATAACAAGTTGTATCTCTCCAACGCCACCCAATTCAATTATAAGCCGATTAAGGACGTTCATGATTATTTTAAAAATAAAGTGGTGATCGCGACTGATATCGAGGCGATGAAATGGGATACATATACCAAAACGAAGTTACATGAAGACACGGCGGCGATTGATTTGGCTCGTGAGCTTCTGAGAAATGCGGATACTGGAATTGATGATATTAGCATTACGCGTAGAGCTAAGAGGGTTCTTGTAAGCGGGGATGATGGGAAAGCACCCTATTTCAGAACTGTGAATCGCCCGGAAGTGAACTCCTACCACAAGTACCTCGACGACCAAGGAGTCGAGCAACGTGTACAATTCAGCCTCACCGACGAATCCAAAGGTACACAACGCATGTTTGAATTGCTTGGGCCGTTGATTGATGCCTTGCGCGAGGGCAAGGTTTTGGTGATCGACGAATTGGAATCCAGCCTGCACCCATTGCTTACCGAGCAACTCATTCAACTCTTCCACAATCCTGAGATCAACACGTTGGGCGCTCAACTCGTGTTCACCACGCACAACACCAATTTGTTGAATGAACTACTGTTCCGCCGTGACCAAGTTTGGTTTACCGAGAAGGACTCGAAAACAGGCGCAACTTCTCTCTACTCACTGGTCGACTTCAAGCCGCGAAACAACGAAGACATCGAAAAAGGCTATCTGATTGGGCGCTACGGTGCGATTCCCTTCTTCAAGGGAGGTTCGTTGCTGTGAGCCGTTCTCGAAGCCGTGAGCGTCGAACTGTGGGAAGCAAGGAAACCCGGGACACCATCCTCATCGTGTGTGAGGCTAAAAATCAAACCGAACGCATCTATTTCCGCAACTTCGCGACTACCGAAAAATCTGGGGTACGCGTACAAGTGGCGGAAGAACATAAATACTCAGTACCTGCTGATCTGGTTGACTACGCTCAAAAATTGGCTGTGGACACCTTCAAACTCGATCTTCAAGACGGGGATCAGGTGTGGTGTGTACTTGATGTGGATGCTCAGCAAAACAGCGGTCCGCGAGATGAGCAATTGCGAACTCTACGGGACCGTGCCAATCGCAGAGGTGTTTCCTTAGCGATCTCCAATCCCTCCTTTGAAATTTGGTTCCTCGCGCATTTTGAGTACAGCACCCGAAACTACACCAACCGAGAACTGCTCGACAAGTTGAACTCCCGCGAGGAACTAGGTGGATATCAGAAGACCAAGTGCGTTTTTTCCAAGATCGTCAACCTACAATCAACCGCCGTCCGCAACGCGTTGCGTCTTGACCAGCATCATCGTGACTTGGGCCGCAACTTGGATCTTTCGGAAAGCAACCCGTCGACGCAGGTGTACAAGCTTATTGAACAGATCGACGCCGTGGCTCGGAAAAATTCCACTCGATAACGATTGCAAAAAAGCGACTCTTCACGCTAGCGTGAGAAGAGTCGCTTTTTAAGACTGGCTATCCTAAATTTCACTCTCGAATTTTTCCCGCAAATCGTGTATAAATAGAGTAGGACATTTTACGCTTCGAAAACCGACCGTTCGGTCGAATCTGAATGAATGATGCTTCATTCAACCATATGAGCGTACAGAAGGAGTGAGGAGTACATGGAGTGGATTCGCGTTCTGCTGTTTTTGGTATTGGCAGGGACGGCCGGGTATTACAGCTTGTCGGCTTTTTACAAGCGTTATCAATACCTGATGCTCGGCGCCCAAGAAGATCGTTTCGACGATCGTGACGCCCGGATCGGCGGCTTCTTCAAATACGTTTTGGGTCAGGCGAAAGTCTTGGCTGAACCGTCTGGTATCGCCCACATGATCATCTTCTACGGCTTCATCATCATCTCGATTGGTGCGATGGACTTTTTTGTTTTCCATCTGACCGGTGGGCACCACATCCCAGGCTTAGGCTCGGATGTATTCGTTTTCTTGCACGAGATGGCGAACATCCTCGTGCTGATCTCGCTCGCCATCGCCGCTCTGCGTCGCTACGTGCTCAAGCCGATGCGCCTCGACGTGACGATGGAAGCAGGTCTGATCGTCGGCATGATCGCCTTCCTGATCCTGACCGACTACGTGTTCTGGGGCGCAACTGACGCTCTGGACGGCCACAATCCGGGCTTTGTCGCTCCGGTCGCAGGCTGGGTTGCCACCTCGATTTTTGATGGCATGTCGGAGAACTCGCTGACCGCTGTGAAGGAAATTTTCTTCTGGCTGCACTCGGCGATCCTGTTCTACTTCGCCGTCTTCATCCCGCGCTCCAAGCACTTGCACATGGTCGGCGCGATGTTCAACACCTACTTCCGCAAAACGGATGCAACCCGTCCGAAGGGCCGCTTGAAAAAGCTCGATCTCGAAGACGAATCGATCGAGGAATTCGGCGTCGGCCGCATCGATCAATTCTCCTGGCGTCAACTGCTCGACGGGTACGCGTGTACCGAGTGTGGCCGTTGCCACGTCAACTGCCCGGCGACACTGTCCGGCACGGAACTGTCGCCGAAATACCTGATCCTCAAAATGAAAGACCACCTGCTCACCGTCGGTGACACGCTCGTCGCCCAAAAAGCAGGCACCGTAACCGGCGCTGACGGCACGCAAGTCGAAGTCGCTGCCACCGCTGAACTGCCGATGCTGATCGGGGACGTCTACACGGAGAACGAGATCTGGGCTTGCACCACCTGCCGCGCTTGTGAGGAAGCCTGCCCGGTCTTCAACGAGCACGTCGACAAGATTATCGACATGCGCCGTTACCTCGTGCTCACCGAAGGCAAGGCAGAACCGGAAATCAACCGTGCGTTCCAAAACCTTGAGCGTCAATCCAACGAGTGGGGCCAAAACCGCAAAACTCGTGGCGATTGGGCGAAGGAGATGGGCGTGCGCACGATGGCAGAAGTCGACGGAGAAGTCGATTGGCTGTACTACGTCGGTTCCTCCGCATCGTTTGATGCACGCAACCAAAAAATCGCGCAAGCCTTCGCAACCCTGCTCCAAGAAGCGGGCATCGACTTCGCGATTCTCGGCCAAGAGGAAGAGTCGGACGGCGATACGGCACGACGTCTCGGCAACGAGATGCTCTACCAATCGCTCGTCGAAGCGAACATCGAAATCTTCAAGGAATACGGGATCAAGAAAATCGTCACAACCTGCCCGCATGCCTACAATACGTTCAAAAACGAATACCCGGACTTCGGTTTTGAACTCGAAGTCGTGCTCCACCACACCGAGTTGCTGGCGCAACTGGTCGATGAAGGCAAGCTGAAGCCAGAGCATGAAGTCAACCACACGTTGACCTTCCACGATTCCTGCTACCTCGGTCGTTACAACGACATCTACACCGCACCGCGCTACCTGATCTCGATCATTCCGGGCGTCAAGCTCGTCGAGATGGAACGCAACCGCAACAAGTCGATGTGCTGTGGTGCAGGCGGCGGCGGTCTGTTCAAGGAAGACACCGGTGAACAACGCATCAACGTGATGCGCACCGAGCAAGCGATGGAAACCGGCGCTACGGCGATCGGCACCGCCTGCCCGTACTGCATGACGATGATCACCGACGGCACCAAGGCGAAAAACGTCGAGGAGAATCTCCCGGTTTACGACGTTGTCGAGCTGCTTTCGATGTCTGTATTCGGTACCGAAAAACACTAATCGCGGAAAAGACCGGGGCGTGCCCTCGGTCTTTTTTTGTGCGCGGGATTCGTTATCTGATTTTTCGCTCTCATCACGCATCACCACATTTCGTGTATAATGGAAAAGAAACCGTTTCCAAGCGAAACGACTGTTTGGTTGCAACTGAATGATTCTTCATTCATCACATAACGTAAGGGAGTGAGTCACATGCGCAAGACGGTCATTGTCAGTTCCGCACGTACTCCGTTTGGCAAGTTTGGTGGGGCGCTCTCCTCCTTGACCGCCACCGACCTCGGGGCGATCGCGATCAAGGAAGCGCTTACTCGTGCGGGAGTCTCCGGCGAGCAAGTCGAAGAAGTGATCATGGGCATGGTGCTCCAAGGGGGCGCCGGTCAGGTCCCGTCCCGCCAAGCGGCGGTCAAAGCGGGCCTTTCTTGGGAAGTCCCGACCCAGACGATCAACAAAGTCTGTGCGTCCGGGATGCGAGCTGTCACGCTCGCTGACCAGATCATCCGTGCGGGTGACGCAGACGTGATCGTCGCAGGCGGGATGGAGTCGATGTCCAACGCTCCGTACATCCTGCCTAAGGGCCGCTTCGGCCTGCGCATGGGCGATGGACAGATCGTGGATCTCATGCAATACGATGGTCTGCGTTGTGCCTTCCACGATGTCCCGATGGCGGTCCACGGCTCTGTCGTCGCCAACGAGTATGACATCTCCCGCGAGGCACAGGACGAGTGGGCGCTACGCTCGCAACAGCGCGCCTCGGCTGCACTGGAATCCGGCAAGTTTGCAGAGGAGATCGTCGCTGTTGAAGTTGCCGGGAAAAAGGGCGCGGTCACGGTGGTGGATCAGGACGAAGCGATTCGCCCGGACACCACGCTCGACAAGCTCGCCGCCCTCAAACCGGTCTTCATGAAGGACGGGTCGATCACGGCAGGCAACGCACCGGGCATCAATGACGGCGCGGGCGCACTGGTGTTGATGTCGGAGGAGAAGGCACAGGAGCAAGGCATCCAGCCGCTCGCGACCATCCTCGGTCACGCACAAGTCGGCCAAGATGCTCCGTATATCGCCACCACGCCCGGTCTGGCGATTCAAAAGTTGCTTAAAAAGACAGGCTATAAACTGGAAGACATCGACCTCTTCGAAGTCAATGAAGCATTTGCCGCGGTGACGCTCACCTCTGGCAAACTGCTCGAATGGGACGAAGACAAAGTCAACGTCAACGGCGGTGCTGTCGCGCTCGGTCATCCGATCGGCGCATCGGGTGCCCGGATCATCGGTTCGCTGATCTACGAACTTCGCCGTCGTGGCGGAGGACTGGGGGTCGCGGCGATCTGCTCCGGTGCTGCACAGGGCGACGCCATTCTCGTTCGCGTTCACGCATAAGGCATAGAAAAGGGGCATCCCATGCCCCTACCTACATAACGCAGGAGGTTTCTCACACATGGAAATCCGCAAAGCGCTCGTCATCGGTGCTGGCCAGATGGGCAGTGGCATCGCACAAGTTTTTGCACAAGCAGGGTTGCACGTCGTTCTGAATGATATCAAGCCGGAATACCTCGAACGTGGCATCGCGACGATCACCAAAAACCTCTCCCGCGACGTTGAAAAAGGCCGCAAGACGGAGGAGGAAAAAGCGGCGGTCCTCGCGCGCATCCACCCGACCACCAACATGGGCGACGCACACGATGCGCAATTGGCTGTCGAAGCGGCGACCGAAAACATGGAGATCAAGAAAAACATCTTCCGCCAGATGGACGAAGTGCTTCCGCAGGGCGCAATCCTCGCGACCAACACCTCGTCGCTCCCGATCACGGAGATCGCAGCGGTCACCTCCCGCCCAGAACTGGTGATCGGCATGCACTTCATGAACCCGGTGCCGGTGATGAAACTCGTCGAGATCATCCGGGGACTCGCCACCACCGATGATGTCTACGCATCGATCGAAGACCTGACCAAGCGCATGGAAAAAGTGCCTGTTGAAGTCAAAGACTTCCCAGGCTTCGTCTCCAACCGCGTGTTGATGCCGATGATCAACGAAGCGATCTATTGTGTCTACGAAGGCGTGGCTTCGGTTGAAGCGGTTGATGAAGTGATGAAGCTCGGCATGAACCATCCGATGGGCCCGCTGACTTTGGCAGACTTCATCGGACTCGACACCTGCCTCGCAATCATGGAAGTGCTCCACGAAGGTTTTGGCGATTCCAAGTACCGTCCGTGCCCACTGCTTCGCAAGTACGTCAAAGCCGGCTGGCTCGGCAAGAAAACTGGCCGTGGCTTCTACCAGTACAGCTAATTGACGAGGAGGCAACCACCTATGACCTACGAAAACATCCTGTTCGAAGTTCGCGATCACATCGCGTTCATCACCTTGAACCGTCCGAAGTCGCTCAACGCGCTGAACTCCGCGCTCCTGCGCGAACTTGGCCACCTGCTCGACGAGATCAGAGCCAGCGAGGACATCCGTGTCGTGATCCTGACGGGCACGGGCGAGAAAGCATTTGCCGCGGGCGCTGATATCTCCGAGATGCAACCGATGACCGCGATCCAAGGCCGCAAGTTCTCCACTGCCGGCATGGATTCGATCACCAAGTTGGAAACCCTGCCGCAACCGACGATCGCGGCGGTCAACGGATTTGCACTGGGTGGCGGCTGTGAAGTCGTGCTCGCCTGCGACATCCGTGTCGCCTCGACCAACGCCAAGTTCGGCCAACCGGAAGTCAACCTCGGCGTCACGCCAGGTTTTGGTGCTACCCAGCGCTTGCCGCGCCTCGTCGGAGCTGGCATCGCGAAGGAACTGCTCCTGACAGGTGATGTGATCGGCGCAGAACGCGCCTACCAGCTCGGCCTCGTCAACCACGTCGTCGAACCGGAACAACTGATGGAAAAAGCGATCGAGATCGCGACCAAGATCGCTGGCAAAGGCCAGATCTCGGTCCGTCTGACCAAGCAAGGCGTCAACGAAGGGATGAACATGGACGTCGAACGCGGTCTGCAGTACGAGACCGAGCTGTTTGCGCTGTCCTTCTCCACAGAGGACCAAAAAGAAGGGATGCAGGCGTTCCTCGAAAAACGCCCCGCAACCTTCTCAGGCAAGTAACGTTTTTCAGTACTTTATCGGGAGGAGCAACAGGCGATGGACTTCCTTTTTTCCAAAGACCAACTTGACATGCAGCGAATGGTGCGTGACTTTGCACGGAATGAAATTACGCCACTTGCCGCTGAGATCGACCGCACCGACGAGTATCCACGCGAACTGCTGCGCAAAATGGGCGAGCTCGGACTGCTCGGCATCCCGATTCCAGAGGAATTCGAAGGGGTCGGAGCGGACTTCATGTCATACATCTCCGCGATCGAGGAGCTCTCCTACGCGAGCGCTTCGGTTGGCGTCATCGTCGCCGTACACACTTCGGTCGGCACCTACCCGATTCTCAACTTTGGCACCGAGGAGCAAAAGCAGAAGTACGTGCCGAAGCTCGCCACGGGCGAGTTGATCGGCGCTTTTGGCCTGACTGAACCGGGTGCGGGTTCTGATGCTTCTGGTCTGCGCACCCGCGCGATCAAGGATGGCGACAACTACATCCTGAACGGTTCGAAAATTTTCATCACCAACGGCGAAGTTGCTGACATCTTCAACGTGTTCGCTGTGACCGATCCGCAAAAAGGCGCCAAGGGCGTCTCCGCTTTTATCATCGAGCGTGGGACACCGGGCTTCTCGATCGGCAAAAAGGAGCACAAGATGGGGATGAACGGCTCTGGCACGGTCGAGTTGATTTTTGAAGACGCGGTCGTTCCAGCAAGCCAACTGCTCGGACAGGAAGGCGAAGGCTTCAAGATCGCGATGAGCAACCTCGACGGCGGTCGGGTCGGCATCGCCGCACAAGCGCTAGGCATCGCCCGCGCTGCTTTTGACACGTCGGTGGAGTATGTGAAGCAGCGTCGCCAGTTCAACAAGTCGATCGCTGACTTCCAAGCGATTCAGTTCATGATTGCGGACATGGGCACCAAGATCGAAGCAGCGCGCCTGCTGACCTACCAAGCGGCATCGCTGCGCCAACAAGGTCTGCCGTGCTCGCAACAAGCCTCGATGGCGAAGTACTACGCGTCTGACGTGGCGATGAGCGTCACCACCGATGCGGTGCAACTGTTCGGCGGCTACGGCTATAGCAAGGAATTCCCGGTGGAGCGCTTCATGCGCGACGCGAAAGTGACGCAGATCTACGAAGGCACCAACCAGATTCAACGCGTGGTGGTCTCCAAGAACTTACTCAAAGGCTAAGGCACATGAAGGAGCGAGATGACGATGAACTTTCAATTGACGCAAGACCAACAGGAGATTCGCAAGCTTGTGCGCAACTTCGCACTGAAGGAAGTAGCACCGACCGCTGCTGAGCGTGACGAGAAGGAAGAGTTCTCGCACGAGATCTTCAAAAAAATGGCGGAGATCGGCCTGACGGGTATCCCGTGGCCGGAAGAGTACGGCGGGGCGGGCATGGACTTTGTCTCCTACGTGATCGCGGTTGAAGAGCTTTCCCGCGTCTGCGCCTCGACCGGCGTCACCCTGTCGGTTCAAACTTCGCTGGCTGGTTGGCCGCTCTATGCATTCGGCAACGAAGCGCAAAAGCAAAAGTACCTCCGCGCACTGGCAGAGGGAACCTCGATCGGTGCCTACGGGTTGACCGAGCCGGGTTCTGGCACGGATTCGGGCGGCATGCGCACCAATGCGGTGGAAAAAGACGACCACTGGCTGCTGAACGGCTCGAAGATCTTCATCACCAACGGTGGCGTTGCCGACATCTATGTGGTATTCGCTGTGACGGATGCGGAGAAACGCACCCGTGGCGGCATCACCGCTTTTATCGTCGAAGCGTCCTACCCGGGCTTCTCCGTGGGCAAGCATGAGAAGAAACTTGGAATTCGTGCGTCGACCACGACGGAGATTATCTTTGAAGATGTGAAAGTGCCGAAGGAAAACGTGCTCGGCCAAGTCGGTGAAGGCTTCAAGATCGCGATGATGACCCTCGATGGTGGACGCAACGGCATCGCGGCACAAGCGTTGGGGATCGCCCAAGGCGCACTCGACCACGCAACCGAATATTCGAAGCAACGCAAACAGTTCGGCCAATCGATCTCTAACTTCCAAGCGATCCAGTTCAAGCTGGCCGACATGGCGACGGAGATTGAAGCAGCGCGCCTGTTGACCTACCAAGCGGCATGGTTGGAGAGCGAAGGCCTCCCCTATTCCAAGCAATCGGCGATGGCGAAAGTGTTTGCTTCGGAAGTGGCGGTGAAGGCGGCATCGGAAGCGGTGCAGATCTTCGGCGGCTATGGCTTCTCCCGCGAGTATCCGGTGGAGCGCTTCTACCGCGATGCGAAAATTACCCAAATCTACGAAGGTACCAGCGAAGTCCAACGCATGGTCATCTCGCGTCACCTTCTGAAGGACTGATCCTATGCATGAGTTGGTGCAACGCATTCTCTCAGGAGACAAACGGGCAGTCGCCCGCGCGATCACACATATCGAGAATGACGCACCGGAGAAAACTCAGATCCTGCGCGACTTGCACCCGCATACGGGGAAGGCATTTCTGGTCGGTCTGACCGGACCGCCGGGGGCGGGCAAAAGTTCGCTCACCGACCGGATGATCGGGTACTTGCGCCGGGAGTTTGATTACTCGGTCGGAGTGGTCGCTGTCGATCCGACCTCGCCATTTACCGGCGGGGCGATCCTCGGTGACCGAGTGCGGATGAACAGCCATGCGCTCGATCCGAAGGTGTTCATTCGTTCGATGGGGACGCGTGGCAGTCTGGGCGGTCTCGCGCGGGCGACGCAAGAGGCGATCCGCGTGCTGGATGCGTATGGCTGTGATGTGGTGTTGATCGAGACGGTCGGTGTCGGGCAATCGGAGCTCGACATCATGAACGTCGCCGATTCGACGGTGGTCGTGCTGAACCCATCGGCCGGGGATCATATCCAGACGATGAAGGCAGGGATCATGGAGATCGCGGATTTATTTACGATCAACAAAGCCGATCTGCCAGGGACGGACAAGACGGAGCGCGAGATTCACTACATGCTCGACATGCTCGGTCACATCCCGTGGCGACCGCCGGTGGTGCGGACGATTTCGCGGGACAACCAAGGCTGCCCAGAACTTTGGCAAGCCATCCAAAAGCACAAGCAGCATCTCCAAGACTCCGGTCTCTGGTCACAACGCCGCCATCAGCGTCGTCAGGAGGAGATCGTCGCCATCGTCGAAGGCACGATCGCTCGCCGCTTGAAGGAACAGATCAACGCGGACTCCGATTGGGCGCAGAAGCTCGCCGATGTGGAACAAGGGCAGCGTGATCCGTACCAGCTGGCGGACGAGATGATGCGGAACATCTTGAAGCGGTAAAAAGGGGAAGCAGAACCCTGTCGCGAAACGTACACGTATACGGGTTCGCAGGAAAACCCTCGGCCCTGCGCCGGGGGTTTTTTGGCAACCGAGAGGAATCCTCCGACGTCTTGCCCCCGATCAGAGCGGAACCACGGGGTGACATGGCGTCCACGGGGATGGAGTGCGGAGGGATTATATGAACTGGAAACAACGGTATCTCGACAAACTAGGGGTCACTTTTGAACGGCCCGACTTTGTTGCACTGTGCGACTTGATCCAAGCGCACTTGCTCACCGTCCCCTATGAACTGCTCAGCAAGATCCACTACTACAATCAGCGGGAGGACAACGGCTGGCTGGTGCCTCCGGTGGAGGTCTTTGTGGAGAATTTGGTGAGCAAGGGGAGGGGTGGGAACTGCTACATCCTGAACTTTAACTTCGGGCGGTTGCTCGAAGCGCTCGGCTACCAACTCGACTATTGCCGCGTGTCACCGAGGCATATGGCGATCCGCGTGTACCTTGGAGGGCAGATCTGGTACGTCGATGTCGGGTATGGAGCCCCGACGTTCCGCCCGCTGTTGCTGGACGAGGAGCCCAACTTCACTTCGCTGTACGGCGAAGAGGTCAAGATCACCCGACTTGATGAGCACTCCTACGAGATCGAACGCTTTTATAACGAGAAATCCTTTGTGAAAAAAGTCATCGAGTGGCACCCGCTGACCTTCGCTGACTTTGAGGAGGACATCTCGTTCTCGCACCGCGACACGGATGACAACGTGTTCATGCGCCGGGCCTCGGCGGATCGGTTGGTCTCGCCGTACCGGAAAGTTTGGATCGACACCAATCGCTACTTGAGCATGGATGTATCAGGGCGGCATGAAACGCCGATGCCCGATGTGGAGACGTTCTACCGCTTGATACACGAGACCTTCGGCATCGACCGCGACGTGGCGGCGGAGGCGGTCGCTTTTGTCACCGCACCGGAGCGCGTGGGGAAGACGCAGGAGTTTGGGGAGAGCAACCCACGCCGCTATGGCGGGTAGGGACCCGAGGTAGGAAAAAGCCCTGCGCGCGAAGCTGCAGGGCTTTTTCTCACTTGATGAACCGGATGGTCAGCGGGTAGCGGTAGGACTCACCTGAGTTGGCACGTACGCCGGCGATGATGATGAACACCAGCGAGGCGACCCCGATGATCGGGAGCAGGAGCAGGCCGATGAAGATGATGCAGAGAATCCCGGCGACGATCAGATAGAGGATGACGGAGATCTGGAAATTCAATGCTTCCTTGCCTTGTTGGTCGACAAACGGGTGTTGGTCACGCTTGAGCAACCAGAAAATCAACGGTCCGATGATGTTGCCAAACGGGATGACGTATCCTGCGAGCGCTGCGAGGTGACACAGCATGCCAAATGTACGCGCCTCTTGGTTTGTTTCGTGCATAGACATCCTCCTCTCCACTTCGTCCTAGTCTATGCAACGTGATAAAAAAGAAGGCATCCGCCTGTGTACGGATGCCTTCTTTTTTAGTGGAGATTGCTTCTGTATTTGAAAAAAGCGCGGTTGAGCATGATGATCGATCGTTTGTCCTTCTCACGATACGCGCGTGAGAGTTGGGTTTTCAGCCAGCTCGGCATCATCCGCCCCCCTCGACGTGGTTTTGCTGGTAGGGTATGCAAAACGTCGAGGGGGTGTGCATCACTCTGTAATTTGTACGAGAATTTGCGTCAGGGAGACTCCGGCTTGCTGCAACAACTGCTCCGCATACGGGTCGATCCGGTAATCGGCTTCGTAATAAATCTGTGCAATTCCTGCCTGGATGATCTGCTTGCTGCACAGCAGGCACGGGAAATGGGTGACGTAGATCGCCGCCCCCTCCGTCGAGACACCGAACTTGGCGCACTGGAGGATCGCGTTCGATTCGGCGTGGATCGTGCGGATGCAGTGGCCGTTCACCACGTTGCACCCCTCATCGTGGCAGTGTACATCGCCAGAGACGCTACCGTTGTAGCCGGTGGAGATGATTCGTTTGTCGCGCACGATCACCGCGCCGACGTGTAGGCGGTCACAGGTCGCACGGGTGGCAACCATTCGGGCCATATCCATAAAGTATTCGTTCCAAGGTTTGCGCATTGAGACAGGGCCTCCTCATGGTGAAATCTACATCTCTATTCTACCTCGCTTGAAAATAGGTGTCGAACCTCCAATTAGTTTCCGACAAATCAGCCCAACCGCGCGACAATTCGAGCCGTCGTGCGCGGAGCTTTTTTTAGAATGCTTCTATCAACAGCAGGCGTCGCCGTCGATCAGGGGAGCGGGTGTTCGTGTGCGGACAGGGCATTCTGTGTCGGAAATTTCCCAAGTGAAGGGGCGCGTTTTGACAAACTATTCAAGGCGGACATGCTATTCTGAACCTACAAATTCTACGGAAACGGGATGGTGGGGACCAGATGTGGAGAGAATTTTTCCAGCGTGCGAAGCAAGTTCGAACAGGGAGCAAGGCAACCGTTCAAGCGGTAGCCGGTTCGGCCCGTGTGGGGCAGGCCGGATCGGCAGGACCGCTGAGCAGGATGCGCCAACGGATCGCAGAGACGATGGGGGGCGCGCAAGTGTTCCTCGGGCGGTCATCAACAGTGCTGACGATCATGGCGTTTTTCCTCGGACGTGCGATGATCCTCGGGGAGCTCTCCCCGTTCGCGATCGCCTTCTACGCGGTGATCCTGCGACTCAAACGCTCCGCCGCACGCTGGGTGCTGGGTGCGCTGATCCTCGGGTCGTTCACAACCAACGGACTGTTCTCGATCTGGCCGGTCCTCGTCGCGGCGTTGCTGCTCTACCGCTTCGTCTATGGCATGCTGAGCAAGAAAAAAGCCCTGACGCTCGGCTCCGTGCCGTTCGTGGTCTTCCTCGTCGACAGCGGGGTCCGACTTGCGGGCAACGCGGCAACTGGAGACATGAGTTCCTACAGCTTGTTGATGGGCTTGGTCAACGGGTTCCTGTCGATGGTGCTGACGCTGATCTTCATCCAGTCGCTGCCGATCTTCACTTTCCAGCGCGGCGTCAAGGAACTGCGCAACGAGGAGATCATCTGCCTCGTGATCCTGCTGGCGTCGATGCTGACCGGCTTGCACGGGTTGCATTATGGGGCGGTGTCCTTTGAAAATGTCTTCTCCCGCTACCTGATCATGCTGTTCGCGATGATCGGCGGGGCCGGGGTGGCGGCGAGCGTCGGGGTGGTGACCGGGATCATCCTGACGATGGCAAGCGTGATGTCCGCCTCGCAAATCGGTCTGCTCGCCTTCTCCGGCTTGCTCGCAGGACTGCTGCGCGATGTGAAAAAAATCGGCGTCGGCATCGGATTTGGACTCGGGGCGGCGATCCTCACGGTCTATGTGCAGGACACCTCCTCGGTGCTGGTGGCTCTGGAGGAATCGGCGGTGGCGTTCGGGATGTTGATCCTGACGCCGAAGAGCTTCATCGACCAAGTCTCCCGCTACGTGCCAGGGACACACCAACACAGCCTCACCCAACAGGACTACGCCCGCCGCATCCGCGAGCTGATGGCGATGCGCATCCGCGAGGTATCGAGCGTTTTTCAAGAACTCTCGCACACGTTCACCCAGATCTCCAGCGCTTCGCAAAAAGTACATGCGCAGGACGAAGTGATGAACAAAACGTTCGAATCGGCCGCGGGCCAAGTGTGCAAAGGGTGCTTCAAACAGGAGCAATGCTGGGAAAAAAACTTCTACCAAACCTATCGTGCGCTGTTCGACACCGTGACGTTGATCGATATAGAAGGCAGCATCACGAAAGCACAAGTTCCACAGGAGCTGAACAAATTCTGTGTAAAAACGGAAGCGATGATCCCGGCGCTGACCGGAGCGGTCGAGATGTCCAAGCGGGACATGCAGTGGCAGAACCAACTTGCGGAGAGTCGCAACATGGTGGCGGAGCAACTGGTCGGCATCTCCTCGATCATGGCGGACCTCGCGCAGGAGATTCGCAAGGAAAACCATGTCTCCGCCGATCATGAGGAGCACATCGTGGCGGCGCTGGAGCATCTCGGTCTGTCGATTCGCTCGGTGGACATCGTGTCCTTGGAGGAGGGGAAAGTCGAGATCGAAGTCACCTCGACAGGCGCAACCTCGGCGGACGAGGGGGAAAAACTGATCGCCCCGCTGCTGTCCGAAGTGCTCGGCGAGAACATCGTGGTCACGAACAGCCGCTACTGGGCGGACGAAAACGGCGTGACGATGACGCTGTCCAGCGCGAAGTTGTATCACATCGAGACTGGGGTCGCGAGTGCCGCCAAGGACGGGCGGTTGCACTGTGGCGATTCGTTCACGGCGCTGGATGTGGGCAACGGCAAGTATGCGGTGGCGGTCAGTGATGGCATGGGCAACGGCGAGCGGGCGATGCAGGAATCGAGCGCGGCGATCCGGCTGTTGCAGCAGTTGTTGAAGGCTGGGTTTGACGAGCAGTTGGCGATCAAGACGGTGAATTCCGTGCTGTTGCTGCGCTCGCAGGATGAGATCTTCACGACGATGGACTTGGCGCTGATCGACATGTTCACGGCCAAGACGGAGTTTTTGAAGATCGGGTCTGCGCCATCGTTCATCAAGCGTCATGGCAAGGTCAACGCGATCTCGGGACAGAATGTGCCGATCGGCATCCTGAAGGAGATCGACATCCAGACGGTCGAGGAGGAGTTGCAGGAGGGGGATCTGCTGATTCTGATGTCAGATGGGATCTTCGATGCACCGAAGCATACGGATGACAAGGAAGGGTGGTTGAAGAAGAAACTGGAGGACTTCGATAGCAGTGACCCGCAGGAGATTGCGGACATGCTGGTGGAACTCGCGGTGCGGATCAACCACGGCAAGATCATCGACGACATGACGGTGCTGGTCGCGAAGGTCGCCAAGTACAAGCCGGAGTGGGCGACGATCCGCCTGCCCGGTGTGCAGAAGCTCAAACGCAGAGGCGAGGGCGGAATGCTCGCCGAGCAGGACAAGCTGGTGCCGATGACGTGAAAAAAAAGCTCTCGACGCGGTGGTGCGTCGAGAGCTTTTTTATGCCCAATTCGGTTGGAATCTTGCATTCTATGGTTTATAGCTCCCACCCACGGTCATACTAAAACTAGAAACTATGCCTTGGAGGGGTGGAACTATGTGGAAGAATGTGATGATGAAACAGATCTTGTTGATCACGGATGGGTGCTCGAACCGGGGGAGCAATCCGATTGAGGCTGCGAAGTTTGCTCGGCGGTTGGGGATCACGGTCAACGTGGTCGGGATTCTCGACGGGGGCGACTTGAACTCGGCGGGTCGGCAGGAAGTGCAAGCCATTGCCGAAGCGGGCGGCGGCATCTCGCGCATCGTCCAAGCCAAGCAGTTGGCGATGACGATGCAGATGGTGACCAAACACACCGTGCAGATGACGATCCAGCAAGTCGTCAACAAGGAACTTCGCCAGCTCATGGGCACCGACGCGGACGGACTGCCGCCGGAAAAACGCTCCGATGTCGCGGAGATGGTCGAACGCCTCGGCGACGAAGCACAGCTACAACTCGTGCTGGTCATCGACACCAGCGCTTCGATGCACGACAAACTTCCGACCGTTCGCGAAGCGATTCGCGACCTGAAAATCGGCCTCGACGTGCGCCACGGACAACACCAAGTCGCGATCCTCACCTTCCCCGGTCAGTCTGGCGAGGAAGTCTCGGTGATCACCGACTTCACGCACAACGCCAACCTGATCGATCTGATGAATGGCCTGCGTGCCAACGGAGGTACGCCGACCGGGCCGGCGATTGAGAAGGCGACACGCATGCTTTCACAAGAACTGATCGAACGACCCGCCAAGCGGAAGGATGATGGAGATGGCGACATGGCAGCATACGTTGTCTGATCCTTTTTTTCAAAAGGGCCAGATCGTCACCGGTCTATGGAACAAAAAACGCTACCGCATCGATGGCCTGCTCGGTAGCGGTGCCAACGGAGAAGTGTACCGCGTCACCTGTGACGGGCAGTACTACGCGCTAAAAGTGTCGGTGCAAGCGGCGGAGATCTCTTTGGAACATAAAATCTTAAAACAATTGCAGGGGGTGGCTCGGGGCGTCGACCTTGGGCCGCTCATCTTTGATTTGGACGATGTGCAGACGGCAAAGGGCAAGGCGTTTTTTTACGTCATGGAATGGGTGCGCGGGACCGACCTCGACGATTTTCTTCAAAAGAGAGGCCCGCACTGGACTCCCGTGCTGTTGCTCCAACTCTGCACCTATCTCGAACGCCTCCATACCCAAGGCTACTGCTTTGGCGATCTCAAGGCGGAGAACTGCCTCGTCGATGAGGGGCGGGGCGTGCTGCGGCTGGTCGACTTCGGCGGCGTGACACCATTTGGACGCGGGGTGAAGGAATACACCGAGTGGAACGACCGCGCATGGTGGGGACAGGGGAGCCGCTTGGCGGAGGAGAGTTATGATGTGTTCGCCCTCTCGATGCTGGTGATTCAACTGCTGGCCCCGGAAACGCGCAAGCAAGTCGGACAGATCGGGCCGAACTACTCGCTCGTCAAAAAATCAATCCTCAGCGATCCGCGCTTCGAGGACTGGCGCGGGCTGTTGCGCGGCGTCTGGGATGGGCGCATCCGCACGGTCGCTGCCCTGCGCGAAGCCTTGACCCCGCTGGTCAAAAAAAGCGTGGAGACCGAAAAGAAACGCAAAAACAAAAAAACGCGCCACCGCGATTGGACCGATTGGCTGTTGCTCGGTTCAGCGGCGGTATTGGTGTTGGTATTTTGTCAATTTATCCTCGCCAAATGAGGAAGGAAAGTTTGGCCGCGCCACGAAATCTAACGGGAATGAGCGTAGGACTATACTTAAGAGACAGGATGAGTGCTCATGAACAGCGAGCAAAGCCAAGACCGGGTGCTCGACCTCTGTTTGCGCGCAGGCGATCTGATGTTAAAACACGGTGCGGAGACGTCGCGTGTAGAAGAGACGATTGTGCGCATTGGTCGGGCGTCTGGTGCGAAATTGGTACATAGTTTTGTGACGCCGACGGGCATCTTCATTTCTGTCGGAATGATCGGTGCAGAGAAGACCGGTTTGATCCGGATTCGCACGACGTCCGCGATTAACCTGTACAAAGTCCACGAGGTCAACGACCTCTCCCGGCGGTATGAGCGCGGCCAGATGACGTTTGAAGAGATGTCAGACCGATTGCGAGCGATCCATGACGCGCCGCCACACTTCCGCATCCGCTGGCAGCATCTGGCGGCGGCCATTTCCAGCGGCGCGTTTGCGGTGCTTTTTGGCGGCGGGTGGCGCGAGTTTTTGATCGGTGCGATCTGTGGGTGGTTGAGCAACACCACGATGGACGCGATGTTTGACAACGTTCCGCGATTCTTGCGCGTGTTCACAGCGGCGCTGGTCGGCGTGTCACTCGCTGTGATGAGTGTAAAAAGCGGCTTTTCCAGCAACCTGGAAGCCGCTGTCATCGGGGCGGTCATCCCGCTGGTTCCTGGCCTCAGCCTGACCAATGCGATCCGCGACCTGATGGCGGGTGAACTGCTCTCCGGCGTCGCGCGGGCGAGCGAGGCGACATTGACCGCATTTGCAATCGCCGTCGCGGTTGCCTTGGTGCTGTCCTTCGCATCGTATGGAGTCGCGCGATGAGCGGGCCGTTCTCACTGGAACAACTCCCGCATTTATTGATGTTACTGCTGATGACGCTGCTCGCAACCATTGGGTATGCGGTGCTGTATCACGTGCCGAAGCGGGCGGCGCTGTGGGTTGGGATGGTCGGGATGATGGCGTGGTTGGCACAATACGTGGCGGTGCAGTACGGGGTATCGTCTGTCGGGGCTGCCTTTATCGGGGGCTTGATGGTCGCGGTGACGAGTGAGCTGTTGGCGCGCTTGATGCGGATGCCCGTGATCGTGTTCGTCGTCGGCGGCATCGTGCCGCTGGTGCCGGGCTCGTCCGCTTTTGCCACGATGCGCGAATTCGTCACCGGGCACGATCTCGAAGGCCTCGCCAAAGGGACGGAGACGTTCCTGATCGCCAGCGCCATCTCCGCGGGCCTTGTCATCGCCGGCACGATCATGCGGTTGGACAGGAGGAGACGGTATGAAAAAGCACCCGCTGATCGAACAGGTGCAGCAGAGCGCGATTGACCACAACCTGTTCGAACCGGGGGAAAAAGTCCTCGTCGCCGTCTCCGGCGGCGTGGACTCGGTCGTGTTGCTGCACGCGTTGCTGAGCCTCTGCGAGCAGTTTCGGATCACGCTCGCCGTCGCCCATGTGGATCACGGACTGCGCGGTGCGGAGTCGCAAGGGGATCGCGAGTTTGTGGAACGGCTGGCCGCTCAGCAGGGCCTGGACGTTTTTGCCAAAACGTTTGACGTCAAAGCCTATGCCAAGCGAGCGGGTCTGTCCACACAACTTGCGGCGCGCGAAGTCAGGTATCAGTACTTGAAAAAAGTGGCGAACCTCATCGGCGCCACCAAACTCGCCACCGCCCACCATGCGGACGACCAAGCGGAGACGGTGCTGATGCGCATCCTGCGCGGCACGTCGCTCAAAGGTCTCGGGGGCATCCCGACCCGGCGACGGGAGGAAGGGGCGGAGTTTGAGCTGATCCGCCCGCTTTTGCACGTCTGGCGAGCCGAGATCGAATCATATGCGCGAGACTATGGAATCCTGTACCGTGAGGACTCTTCCAATGCATCAACACACTATCTGCGCAATAAGATACGTATACAACTTCTCCCCGAACTCACGACAGCGTACAACGAGGGAACCAAGTCTCACCTCGTCCATCTCGCAGAGCAAGCGCGCGAGGATGACCAGTACCTGAGCGAGTTGGCGGAGAGGGAGTATCGGCGCATCTGCCAGACGGAGCGAGATGGCACAATCTCTGTAGACGTGCGGCTTCTCGGTGTGAGCCCGCTTCCTTTACAACGCCGGGTAATTACACTAATATTATATTATCTGCGCGGACATACCAGTCTATGGGAGCAGGTACATATCGAGAGCATCCGCTCTCTGCTTACGAATCGCTATCCGAGCGCGGAGTTGCATCTCCCGCACGGCATCGTCGCCCGCCGGGTGTACGACGCACTGCTTTTTACCACCACACAGGCGCTAGATCCTGTGCAGGAAGTTCCACCGGCACCTTATGAACTGACATCGCTCGGGCGACATGAACTCCCAGAGTATGGGATCGCGCTGGAGTTGACGGAGGTTGAAGGTGTGCCTTCGCGTCCTCTCGACGCGTGGACCGCCCATTTCAATGCTGATGAACTGTCCAGTTCGCGCATATACATACGGTCAAGGGCGGGCGGAGATCTCCTACGCCCTATCGGTTTACACGGCACCAAGCGCATCAGCGATGTGTTGGTGGACGCCAAAGTCCCCAAGTCTCGCCGCGCCACCTGGCCGCTTTTCTGCATCAATGACTCCATCGCGTGGGTCGTCGGCCTCACCCGTGGTCAAGCAGGACTCGTAACGCCCGAGACAGCGCGCACGCTCGTCATCCGGGCACACGTGCTCCCCGCACCCGGTCCACAGTCCTACGAACGCAGCGACCCGTTTTCAGGAGGTACTTAAACCCATGCATACAGACGTATCAGAAGTTCTCTTCACCGAACAGGCGGTACAAGACCGCATCCGTGAACTTGGCGCCCAGATCACGCGCGATTACGAAGGCAAGAACCCGTTGATTATCGGCATCTTGAAGGGGGCGACGCTCTTCATGTCCGATCTGGTCAAGCGCATTGAGATCCCGGTTGAGTTGGATTTCATGGCGGTATCCAGTTATGGACACTCCTCCGAATCCAGCGGTGTGGTTCGCATCATCAAGGACCTTGAACAGAGCATCGAGGGCCGGGATGTGATCATCGTAGAAGACATCATCGACACCGGTTTGACGCTGATCTACCTGAAAAACCTCTTGCAACAGCGCAAGGCCGCGTCCGTGAAATTGGTTACGCTTCTGGATAAGCCAGATCGCCATAAAGTGGACATCACGGCGGATTATCTTGGATTCACCGTTCCTGACCACTTTATTGTAGGTTTTGGTCTCGATTATGCTGAACGCTACCGCAACCTCCCCTACATTGGGGTGCTCAAACCAGAAGTCTACCAATCCTAGCACGGTGCCGAGAGGAGGTAAGAAATGAACAGATTTTTCCGCAATGCCGGCTTTTACCTATTGATCTTCCTGATCACCGTGGGTATCGTCAACTTCATCACAGGTGAGAAGGAACAGAAAAGCGAGATCACGTACAGCCAGTTCATTTCCAAGGCGCAAGCAGGGGAAGTGCAGGAAGTCAACGTCACCTCCGAAGGCCTGACCTTGAAGCTGACTGGTAAGTTAAAGGACGATAAAGAGTTCATTTCCCGAGCGCTGTTCAGCGAGGATTTCTCGACGAAGGTCAACAGCGACTTGATCAAGGCGAACGTCAAGATCAACGAACCCCAGAAGGAATCGGTCTGGCTGACTTTCTTGACCTCGATCGTACCGTTTATCGTCATGTTCATCCTGTTCTTCTTCCTCTTTAACCAAGCGCAAGGCGGCGGTTCGAAAGTGATGAACTTCGGCAAGAGCCGCGCCAAGCTCTACACCGAGGAGAAGAAAAAAATTACGTTTGAGGACGTGGCAGGTGCCGATGAGGAGAAAAACGAACTCGTCGAAGTCGTCGAGTTCCTCAAGGACCCGCGCAAGTTCGCCGCACTCGGCGCGCGCATCCCAAAAGGCGTGCTGCTCAACGGGCCGCCGGGTACCGGTAAAACCTTGCTGGCGCGTGCAGTTGCCGGCGAAGCAGGCGTTCCGTTCTTTTCGATCTCCGGTTCCGACTTTGTCGAAATGTTCGTCGGGGTCGGGGCATCCCGCGTCCGCGACCTGTTCGAAACTGCGAAAAAGAACGCGCCTTGCATCATCTTCATCGACGAAATCGACGCTGTCGGTCGTCACCGTGGCGCAGGTTTGGGCGGCGGTCACGACGAGCGTGAACAGACGCTCAACCAGTTGCTCGTCGAGATGGACGGCTTCGGTGCGAACGAAGGCATCATCATCATCGCAGCAACCAACCGTCCGGACATCCTCGACCCGGCGCTGTTGCGTCCGGGCCGCTTTGACCGCTCGATCATGGTCAACCGCCCAGACGTCAAGGGCCGTGAAGCGATTCTGAAAGTCCATTCCCGCAACAAACCGATCTCTCCGGATATCCCGCTGGGTGCGATCGCCAAGCGCACGCCGGGCTTCACCGGGGCAGACCTTGAGAACGTCTTGAACGAAGCCGCGCTGCTGGCAGCTCGCCAGAACAAGCGCTTGATCGAAACCACGGATATCGACGAAGCGATCGACCGCGTCATGGCCGGACCGGCGAAAAAGAGCCGCGTCATGAGCGAGCACGAACGCAAATTGGTCGCTTATCACGAAGCGGGTCACGCGGTTGTCGGTTACCACCTCGAACATGCGGACGAAGTTCACAAAGTCACGATCGTACCGCGCGGCATGGCTGGCGGCTATACCGTGATGTTGCCGAAGGAAGACCGCTACTTCATGACCCGTTCGGAGATGTACGACAAGATCTCTGGATTGCTCGGGGGTCGTGTCGCGGAAGAGATCGTCCTCAACGAGATCTCCACCGGGGCGCACAACGACTTGGAGCGCGTCACCGACATCGCCCGCAAGATGGTCACAGAGTACGGGATGAGTGAAAAATTGGGCAATCTCCAATACGGTCATCGCCAAGGCGGTCAAGTCTTCCTCGGTCGCGACATCAATGCGGAGCCGAACTACTCCGACACGATCGCGCTGGAGATTGACAAGGAGATGCGCCGCATCGTCGACCAATCGTACACCTCTACTCGTGAGCTGTTGCTCAAGCATCGCGACCAACTCGATCTGTTGGCACAAGCGTTGCTCCAGACGGAGACGATCGACAAAGCTACGATCGACTCGCTGATGGAGACGGGCGTCCTGCCGGATGGCTCGCGCGTTGATTTCAACGTGAACATTAAGGCGTCGGACGACACCCCTGAAAAGGGCGAATCCACGATTGCCGAAACGGTTGCCGAAGACGAAAAAAGCGAATAGTAGTTTGGAGAAAGGCACCTCTGCGCAGAGGTGTCTTTCTCTTTGCTTCTTGCGCAAAACAGGCAAAGTAAGTCGGTTCGTTGTAAATCGCGCTTGCTTTCTTGTTCTTAGAGTTAGTACAATGAAATAAATGATCCTTTGTATGACATAAGCAAGTAAGATTAGAATTTTAAGGAGTGAGAGCTGTTGCGATTGGCTGCCTTGGAAAAACAGACACCCGGTGTCAGGTTGGCCCGCCCGATTTTGGATGAGAAAGGACTCATCCTCGTGGGTACAGGGGTCGAATTGACCGCCTTTTTGCAGAAGCGGCTCATTGCAATGGGTATTACTTCCGTATATATTGAAGATGAGCGAACGGATGACATCGTCGTCGAGGATGTGATCTCCCAACAGACGCGACAGGAAGCGCTGCAGTTGGTCCACACCTCGATCCAGACCTTCACCGAGCCCGCGAAGCTGCCACGTCAGTTTCAACAGCAGCAGATCGGGCGGAAAATCCGCGACATGTTCGACATGATTTTATCCGAGATGAAATCAAAGCCGAACGCCACGTTCCACCTCTCGAACATCTACTCGACCGACAATTTTCTCTACCACCATTCGGTCAATGTCTCGATCATCGCGATGGCGATTGGGATGGAAATGGGACTGACCCAGAAGCAATTGCTGGATCTAGGGGTCGGCACACTTCTCCACGATGTCGGCAAACTGTCCTTGCCACAGGAGATTCTCAACAAACCAGGCCGACTGACCCCCGAGGAGTTCAGCGTGATCAAGCAACATCCGATGTTGGGCTACGAGATCCTGCGCCAACAGGATGACATCTCGCTGCTCTCGTCGCACGTTGCGCTCCAGCACCATGAGAAGATCGACGGCACCGGCTACCCGCGTGGCCTCAAAGGTGACGAGATCCACATCTATGCCCGGATCACCGCCGTTGCAGACGTCTACGAGGCGCTCACGGCGAACCGCGTGTACCGCAAGGGGGCACTGCCACACTTGGCGTTAGAACTGTTGCTTGGCTCCTGTGGGACGCACTTTCAGACGGACATCGTGCAAAAGTTTCTCAAGACCATCGCCATCTACCCGATCGGCATGACCGTGGTGCTCAGCAGCGGTGAAGAGGGTGTGGTGACGGCGGTACAAAGCAATCATCCTCAACGACCGACCGTGCGCGTTCTGCGCAATGCGAGCGGTGAGGACATCTGCAACCCGTATGAACTGAACTTGATGGATCACCTGACGACGATGATCGTGGGGTGTGAGCAGTAGAGACCAGAGACTATAGGGGGAAGCTTACGAATGGCTATGAAAAGCGATATCGAGATTGCTCAGGAGGCGCAACTACGACCGATCACTCAGATTGCGCAATCGATTGGTTTGTCAGAGGATGACATCGAGCCCTACGGCAAGTACAAGGCAAAAATCTCGCTCGACGTCTACCGCCGTCTACAAAAAGAGAACAAGCCAGACGGGAACCTGATCCTCGTCACCGCGATCTCGCCGACCCCGGCGGGCGAAGGCAAGTCGACCACGACGGTCGGCCTCGGTCAAGCGCTCGGTCGGAAATTGGCGGGCACTGGCAAGACTTCGATGATCTGCTTGCGCGAACCCTCGCTCGGCCCGTCGTTTGGCATGAAGGGCGGAGCTGCGGGCGGTGGTTACTCGCAAGTCGTGCCGATGGAGGACATCAACCTGCACTTCACCGGCGACTTCCACGCGATCACGGCGGCACACAACCTGCTGGCCGCGCTGATCGACAACCACATGCACCAAGGCAATGCGTTGCGCTTCGACGTGCGCCGCATCACGTGGAACCGCGTGCTCGACGTCAACGACCGTTCGCTGCGCCAAGTGAACATCGGCCTCGGCGGTGTGACCAACGGCATCCCGCGCGAGTCTGGATTCGATATCACCGTCGCCTCCGAAGTGATGGCAGTGCTCTGCCTCGCTGCTGACGAGCAGGATCTCAAGGAGCGCTTGAAACGGATGATCATCGGCTACAACGTGGACAAGCAACCGATCACCGTCGCAGACCTCGGAGCAGAGGGCTCGATGACGGTGTTGCTCAAGGACGCGATCAAGCCGAACCTCGTGCAGACGCTGGAACACACGCCGGCACTCGTGCACGGCGGGCCTTTTGCCAACATCGCGCATGGCTGCAACTCGGTGATCGCGACCAAGATGGCGCTGAAACTTGCCGACTACGTGGTCACAGAAGCAGGCTTCGGAGCGGACTTGGGCGCGGAGAAGTTTTTCCACATCAAGTGTCGCCAAGCGGGGATCAAGCCCTCTGCGGTGGTCGTCGTCGCGACCGTTCGTGCGCTCAAGATGCACGGCGGTGTGGAAAAAACCGACCTGTCCACGCAGAACGTGGAGGCCGTTCGTCGCGGTCTCGACAACCTCTCCAAGCATGTGGAGAACGTGCAGATGTTCAACATGCCGGTCGTCGTGGCGGTCAATAAATTCCCGACCGACACCGATGAGGAGATGAACGTGATCCGCGAGTGGTGCAACGAGTATGGCATCGCGGTTGCGCTGTCTGAAGTGTTCACAGATGGCGGTGCGGGCGGCGAAGAGCTGGCCGAGAAAGTCCTCGACATCGTGAACAACCGTCCAGGCGGGCTGATGTACCTCTACAACGAGGAGGACAGCATCGAGGTCAAAATCGACACCATCGTCCGGGAAATCTACGGCGGTCAAGGCGTGCAGTACGCACCGAAAGCGCTGACCACGTTGAAAAAGCTCGCGGAGATGGGGCTGACCCATCTGCCGGTCTGCATGGCGAAGACCCAGTACTCCTTCTCTGACAACCCGAACTTGCGCGGGCGTCCAGAGGGCTTCACGATCATGATTCGCGAACTGCGCATCTCGGCGGGAGCGGGCTTTGTCGTGGCGATTACGGGCGAGATCATGACGATGCCGGGCTTGCCGAAAGCGCCGGCCGCTTTGCAGATCGACCTGCTAGAGGACGGCAAAATCATAGGCTTGTTCTAATAAATGAGAACTCCCACGGGAACACTGCTCCCGTGGGAGTCTCTTTTGTGTCGTATGACAAAAGTTCGACAAATTGACAGCTACCGCGTTGCGAGTTAGAATGCATTCATATGGCATTTTTTAAAAGCCCATCCCAATTCTAAGGGGGCATTGTCCGCGATGAGCAAATTACAAGCTGTCCCGAATCGTGAACAAAATGAATTCTACATTGAACGCCTGCAACAGTTGAAAAAAGAGCGCAACGCGATCATCCTGGCTCATTACTACATGCGCCCGGAAGTACAAGCGGTCGCCGATTACATCGGGGATTCGTTTGGCCTCTCGCAAAAAGCGCGCGATACAGATGCAGACGTCATTTTATTCTGTGGCGTACACTTCATGGCTGAGAGTGCCAAAATTCTCAATCCAGATAAAATTGTATTGATGCCAGACGAACGCTCCGGTTGCCCGATGGCCGACATGGTCACGGGTGATGGTCTGCGCAAACTGAAAGCGGAGCACCCGAACGCGACGGTCGTGGCCTACGTGAACACCTCGGCTGACGTCAAGGCGGAGACCGACATCTGTTGCACCTCGTCCAACGCGCTCAAAGTCATCGAGTCTGTGGAATCGGACGAGATCATCTGGGTGCCGGACAAGAACCTCGGGCACTACGTGTCCCAGTTCACCGACAAAAAGATGATCATCTGGCAAGGCTACTGCAACACGCACGACCTGCTGACCCCGGAGGAAGTGTTGGAACTCAAAGCCCAATACCCGGACGCACCGATCGTCGTACACCCGGAGTGCCGTCCAGAAGTTGTCGCACTTGGCGACTATGTCGGCTCGACGACTGGCATCTTGAAGTTCTGCGCAGAGTCGAACTTCGAGCACTACATCGTCGCCACAGAGGAAGGCGTTCGCTACATGTTGGAGAAGGACAGCCCGGACAAGACCTTCCACTTCGCATCCCGCTTCATGGTCTGCCCGAACATGAAAGTACACAACGTCAAAAAGATGGTCCGCGCGCTGGAAACCATGCAGCCGCAGATCGAAGTCGATCCGGAAGTGGCAGCCAAAGCGAAACGCTCCTTGGATCGCATGCTCGAAGTCGTTCCGTCCAAAGCGTAATTCCAGACCGCTGTCGGTGAAGGAGATCAGACGATGTTCGCGAGATTTATTGCCAACGTTTCCCCGGATCAACCGCACGTCCACGACACGGACGTGGTGATGGTCGGCACCGGAATTGCGGGGCTGTACACCGCCCTCAAGATCGCCGAATACGCTGACGTCGTGATTCTGTGCAAAAAAGGTCTCACCGAGAGCAATACCAACTGGGCACAAGGGGGAATCGCAGCGGCCATCGCCGAGGGCGATTCCCCTGACTTGCATCGGGAAGACACCTTGATGGCGGGCGCGGGATTGAACTCGCTCTCCGCCGTCGATGTGTTGGTACACGAAGGCCCAGGTCTCGTGGCAGACCTGATTCGACTCGGCACGCATTTTGATACCGAAGGCGAGGACGAGCATCTCGCCCTCACGATGGAGGGCGCGCACAGCCGCCGCCGCATCCTGCACGCCAACGGCGATGCGACCGGTGCGGAGATCGTGCGAGCATTGGCGACCCAAGTTCGCAAAAACCCGCGCATCCGCGTGATCGAGAACGCATTTGCCATCGACTTGGTGACAGCGGAGAACGGTTCCTGCAAGGGCTTGCTCTACCAGTACGAAGGGAAGTTCTGCTACATCCGTTCCAAAGCGACCGTCCTCGCCACCGGCGGGGCTGGTCGCATGTACCGCTACACCACGAACCCAGACGTCACCACGGCGGATGGGTTCGCGATGGCGTACCGTGCAGGCGCACAGTTGCAGGACCTCGAATTTATCCAATTCCATCCGACGGTGTTGGTGTACCCAGGCGCACCACGCTTCTTGATCTCGGAGGCGGTACGCGGTGAGGGTGCCGTGCTGCGCAACGCAGCGGGCGAGCGGTTCATGCCCGCGTATCACCACTTGGAGGAACTCGCGCCGCGTGACATCGTGGCGCGTGCGATCGTCTCGGAGATTGAGAAGACCAAGTCCACCTACGTCTACCTCGACATCACGCACCAGTCGCCGGAGTTGATCAAGTCGAGATTCCCGACGATCTACGCGTTCTGCTTGAGCTATGGTCTGGACATGACGACCGACTGGATTCCGGTCGCTCCAGCGCAGCATTACGCGATGGGCGGTGTGAAAACCGACTTGCACGGCGAGACCAACGTCCGTCGCTTGTTCGCTTGTGGGGAAGTCTCTTGCACCGGTGTACACGGCGCGAACCGGCTGGCCTCCAACTCGCTGTCGGAGGCGATCGTGTTTGGCAAGCGGATCGCAGATCGGGTACAGGCCTTTTTGGATGAGCCTTGTGAACATATCGACCTGCCGTTCGTGCCGACGCGCTACCCAAGCCCGGTCGAGATGATCGAAGACCGCAAGTTGCACCTGCAAAAAGTGATGGTGCGCCACGTCGGCGTCAAGCGCACCAAGGAGTCGCTGGAACGTGCGCTCGCGGAGATGGGGCGTCTCGCGCCGATGTTGTCACATGCCTATAGCCAGCCGTCCGAGTGGGAGTTCATCAACCTGCTGACGGCGGCGATGCTGACGGCACAAGCGGCGTTGTTACGCGAGGAGTCACGCGGCGGACACTACCGCAACGACTTCCCCAAGCAAAATGAGCAGTGGCTGAAGCACATCGTATTCCAACATGGGATCGGTGTTATTGAAGAGGGGTGCTAACGAATGAAGCTGGATATTCGGGCCATCGAGAACATCGTGCGCAATGCACTAGAGGAAGACATCGGGTTCGGTGACATCACCACCAATTCGATCGTCCCGACGGACAAGCAAGGGCGCGGCGTGTTGATCACCAAAGAGCCGGGCTTCATCGCCGGGCTTGATGTTGCGGAGTTAACCTTCCGTTTGGTCGATCCGACCTTGACGATCACCCGTCATGTGGAAGACGGTGACCAAGTGCCGAAGGGCCAAATGCTGATGGAAGTCACGGGATCGGCACGTTCGATCCTGACGGGTGAGCGCGTGGCGCTGAACTTCCTGCAGCGCATGTCGGGAGTCGCGACCCGCACGGCGAAATTTGTCGACCTCGTGCGCTACTACAACGCCAAGATCGTCGACACCCGCAAGACCACCCCGGGGATGCGCGTGTTGGAGAAGTACGCAGTCGTCGTCGGCGGAGGACGCAACCACCGCTTCGGGCTGTTTGACGCGGTTTTGATCAAGGACAACCATATCGAGATCGCCGGGGGCGTGAAAAACGCGATCATGGCGGCTCGCCACCAGATCCCGCACACGATGCGCGTCGAGGTGGAAGTTGAGAACATGGAGCAGATCGATGAGGCGTTGGAAGTAAAAGCCGACATCATCATGCTCGACAACATGACGCCCGAGCAGATGGACGAAGCTGTAGAGAAGATCGCCGGCCGTGCGCTGGTAGAGGCATCCGGCGGTGTCACCGAAGAGACGATTGTCGAGATTGCCAAGACCGGCGTCGACTACATCTCGATCGGTGCGCTGACCCATTCGATCAAGTCGCTGGACATCTCGTTAGATATCGAAGCGAAGTAAAAGGAGTCAACCTCGATGATTCTCGTATTGGATGTAGGCAACACCAACATCACCCTCGGCGTCTACAAGGATCAAAAGCAGCTCGTACACTGGCGCATCGCGACGATTCGCGACCGCACGGAAGACGAGATGGGCATCCTGATCAAAAACTTGTTTGCCGACCGGGGCTTGAACCCGCAAGAAATCGAAGGCATCGCGATCTCGTCTGTCGTTCCACCGCTGATGTTTGCTCTGGAGCGCATGGCGATCAAATATTTCGGCCACAAGCCGATCATCGTAGGCCCGGGCGTCAAAACCGGATTGAACATCAAGTACGAAAACCCGCGTGAAGTCGGGGCTGACCGCATCGTCAATGCGGTGGCTGCGCTGGAGAAATACGGCGCGCCGCTGATCATCGTCGATTTCGGCACAGCGACAACCTTCTGCGTAATCAACGAAAAAGGCGATTACATGGGCGGCGTCGTCGCACCGGGGATCGGCATCTCGACGGAGGCGCTGTACAACAAAGCAGCGAAACTCCCGCGCATCGAGATCGCCCGCCCGGCGAGCGTCGTCGGCCGCAACACCGTCACGTCCATGCAATCAGGTGTGCTCTACGGCTTCACCGGCCAAGTGGACGGCATCGTCTCACGCATCAAAAAAGAATTTAACCTCCCGTTCAAAGTCGTCGCGACCGGGGGCCTGTCGGGTCTGATCGCCGCCGAGTCCTACGAGATTGAAATCAAGGATGATGAACTCACCTTGGACGGCTTGCGCATGATCTGGGACCTGAACAAAGAAAGCGGGGTATCGTAAGATGGCGGTAAGACCTGTAGTGTTAGAAGGGGAGCCCGTCCTGCGTCAAATCGCAGAACCGGTACTGGAAATCGACGCTGAAATTCACAAGCTCCTCGATGACATGGCGGATACCATGTACGAATACCACGGCATCGGCCTCGCTGCGCCGCAAGTGGGCGTTTGCAAGCGCGTGATCGTCGTCGACTACGGAGATGAGTACGGCGGTCTGATCGAGATGATCAACCCTGTGATCGCGGAAAAAAGCGGATCGGTCGTCGATGTCGAAGGGTGCCTGTCCATTCCCGGCGTGCGTGGCCATGTCGAGCGCTTCGACAAGCTCACGATCCACTTCCAATCTCGCGAGGGTGAATCCTACGAGATGAAGCCGGAGGGGTACTTTGCGCGCATCTTCCAACATGAGATCGACCATCTCGACGGAATCCTTTTCACCGATACTGCGATCGATACCTTCCCAGTTGACGAAAGTGAACAAGTTCCGGAGGACGAGCAGTAAGGGTTGTATTTTTTGCCTAGACGCGTCCTGCTGTGTGCTATACACTAGTGATAAAAGCCCTTGCTGTCTGCGAGGGCTTTTGTCTGTAAAAGTCCAATGAGGACAAGGAGTGACAGGCAGATGTCGGACAAACATTTGGAAGACACGGTCAGCAAGGTCGTCTCGCTGATGGAGCGGATGCTCGATTTGCAAGACCGCATGGTCAAGCAGATGGAGATGGTCACCGCGCAAGTCGAGGAACTGCAAGAACGCCTCGACGAGATCGCGCCCGTCGCCCCGAAAAGCGTCAGTACTTCACGACTGAACTAATTCTCAACTTCCCACGATTTCATTTCTGCCTAGGAACCATGCGAACGAAGATTCTGATTGCCAGAGTTTTCTGTCGTGTGGTAACCTACAAGTAGTATTGAAAACGTTTTCGGTTTCACATGCAAGAAAGCGTTTTCGGAGGTGAAATATCAGTGAACCCGACCATCAAGGATGTGGCAAAGGCAGCCGGAGTTTCGATCACGACCGTCTCGCGTGTGCTCAACCAATACTCGGACGTCAATCCGAAGACCCGCGCCAAAGTCCTCAAAGTGGTCGAGCAATTGGGCTACAAGCCCAATTCGGTCGCACGATCGTTGGTGATGAACCGCACGAACACAGTCGGTCTCGTCGTCTCCGATCTGTCGCGTTCGCGCAATGGGCATCACTTCATGTTTGAAGTGCTGTGCGGCATCAATGACCGCGTACAGGAACTAGGCTATGACCTCGTGCTGTTCTCCACCTCGACCACCGCGCAGAAGAAAACGCCCTACATGGATTTCGTCCGCCAGCGCCGAGTCGATGGAGTGCTGATGATGGGCATCCGCCTCGACGATCCGTATACACATGAAGTGGTGGCGGCCAGCGTCCCGAGCGTCTTGATCGATGTGCCGCTAACTTCACAGACTTGCTCCTATGTCAGCACCGACAACATCGCCGGCGCACGGATGGCGATTGAACATCTGCTCGAACTGGGCCACTCGCGCATCGGTTTCGTCAACGGACACGCCCAAGCTGCCGTCTCACAGGAGCGATTGCAAGGCTATCGGATGGCACTCGAAGCGGGCGGGATCGCCTATGATCCGCAACTGGTCTACTACGGGAACTTCGAGCAGGAGGATGGAGCGATCGGCACCGCGGAATTGCGGAGCCGCTTTGACGATTTGACCGCTGTGTTTTTTGCCTCCGACCTGATGGCACTCGGTGCCTTGAAGTACGTGCAGAACTTAGGCCTGCGTGTGCCAGAGAACTTGTCGATCGTCGGATTCGATGACATCGAACTCGCCGCGCTGATGCAGCCAATGATCACCACCGTGCGCCAGAAGCGCTACGAGATGGGCCGTTCCGCCGCCGAGTCGCTGATCCGCATCTTGGAACAGCAAGAGCAAGGGCGCGGCATCATCCTCCCACCAGAACTGGTCGTGCGGGAGACGACCGCACCGCACTCATAAGCTAACCAAAAACGCTTCCTTTGTCGGGAAACGTTTTTCTTTTAGAATCTATCGAAAACGTTTTCGGAAATAGGAGGTCGGGGATGAACTACCAAGTCATAAAAGAAAACGATCTGTTCTTGCTCACCAACAACCGTGGCGATGTCCTGCCGGGAAGTGACGAAATTCTCGGTCTGTTCACCGACGACACGCGCTTTCTCAGTCGCTTTGAAGTACGCATCGAGAACTTGGAGATGATCCTGCTCTCGTCGCGCGTGTCGCACGACTTCATCGGTACGATCAAGCTGACCAACAAGGAGCTCGTCGAGAACCAGGAGGTCAAAGTCTGGCGTGAATCGGTGGCGATGGAGCGCAAGCGTTTTGTCGCCCAAGGGGTGCTCTACGAGCAACTGAGCTTTCGCAACTACAACAACTACCCAGTTCCGCTCGCGGTGCGGGTAGAGGCGGCCTCCGACTTTGCGCACATGTTCACGGTGCGCGGCTACGAGGACGGAGCGAGTGGAACGCACCTCGCGACGGAGGCCGTCGCGGACGGGGTCCGTTTTGGCTATGACGGTCAGGATGGCGTCAAGCGCCGCACACACGTGCAAGCCACTCCAGTTCCGACAGACATATCAGCAGAAGGTTGGTTGTCTTTCCACTTTCAACTTCCCGCACATGGCGGCACCTACGAAATTTTGCTCACCGTCGTCCCGGAACTCGACGGCCGGCGCGCCCTCGTGCAAGATCCAGAGCAAGCCCTCGCCCGCCTCCAGCATTCCTACGCAGACTGGCGAACGGCCTGCACGGAAATCGTTACCGACAACGCGGCGTTCAACTCGCTCTACGCACGCTCCCTACACGACATGTTCGCCCTGCTGACCGATCTCGGTGATGGTCGGTTTCCCACGGCAGGCGTTCCGATTTTTGCCGTCCCGTTCGGGCGGGACTCGCTGATCGCCGCATGGCAGTTGGCGGCGATCCAACCGGAGATCATGCGTGGCACGCTCAAGACGATGGCGCGTCACCAAGGGACGCAGACCGATCCGTGGCGCGAGGAACAGCCGGGCAAGATCCTGCATGAGATCCGCTACGGCGAACTCGCCAACCTCGGCGTGATACCGCATGCGCCGTACTACGGCTCGATCGACGCGACCCCGCTGTTCCTCGTGCTGGCGGCGGAGTACTTCGATTGGACGGGGGATGAAGCGTTCCTGCGCGAACTGCTTCCGAACCTCGAAGCCGCGCTGAACTGGATCGATCAATATGGCGATCGCGACGGGGACGGATATGTCGAGTACTACCAAGAATCGAGCAAGGGCTGTGCCAACCAAAACTGGAAGGACTCCGGCGATTCGATGGTGCATCGCGATGGATCACTCGCCCAAGCACCGCTGGCCCCCTCCGAAGTCCAAGGCTACGTCTACGATGCCAAACTGCGTCTCGCGCGCCTGTTCGAGCATCTTGGACAGGGGGAAAAAGCGGACTCGCTCCGTCGCTCCGCCGCCGAACTACAAGTCAAATTCAGCACCGATTTCTGGATGGCGGACGCCCAATACGTCGCACTCGCCCTCGATGCGGACAAAAATCAGGTCGGCTCGATCGCTTCAAACGCGGGGCATTGCCTGCTCTCAGGGCTTCTCAACGCAGAGCAAGCGCGTGCGGTGGCTGACCGACTGCTGGCAGACGATCTGTTTTCCGGCTGGGGCATCCGCACCCTGTCCGCCCATGAGCAGGCGTTCAACCCGATGAGCTACCACAACGGGTCGATCTGGCCGCACGACAACTCGCTGATCGTGATGGGGCTGAAAAAGTACGGCTTCCACGCCCATGCCAACACCGTGATGCAAGGATTGCTGGCGACGGCGTCGCACTTCCCTTACGACCGCTTGCCCGAGTTGTTCTGCGGGTATGGGGCGGACGAAGACCCGGTGCCGTATCCGGTGGCCTGCTCGCCGCAAGCGTGGGCGGCGGGCACTCCGCTGACCTTTGTCCGCGTCATGCTCGGCTTAGTGCCGGATGTGCCGGGTGGTACGATCACAATCGCGCCGTCGCTGCCAGACGGCCTGAATTCGATGGAAGTTCGCAACCTGCGAGTGGGCAACGGGTCCCTCGACCTGTTGATACAAAAATACAACGCCAGCCACACCACTTGGAACGTGCTACGCAACACAACCGGACTGCAAGTCATCTCCGGTTAAAAACAAGGGGGAATCAAGCGTGAACAAGAAAAGCGTCATCACCGGTTTGATGGCAACTTCGCTCGTTATGACCGCACTGGTCGGCTGTTCCAGCAAGACTGCAGATACCCAAGACACAGCTTCCAAGGACGAAAAAATCACCCTGCGCGTCGGTGGCTGGTCCTCCTCGCCGGAGGAGCAGGCGATGCTCGACAAGCAGATCGCCGGCTTCAAATCTGCACACCCGAACGTCGAAGTCAAATTCGAGCCGGTCGTCGGTGACTACCTGCAGAAACTCCAGCCGATGATCGCCTCCAAGACCGAACCTGACCTGTTCTACCTCGATGCTTATGCCGCGCCAGAATTTATGGAAAAGGGCGTCATCGAACCGATCGACGACCTGTTGAAAAAACACAACGTCAACCTCTCCGACTACGAAGACGCGGCGGTCAAAGCGTTCCAATCCAACAACAAAACCTACGGCCTCGCCAAGGATTACAACACCCTCGCCCTGTTCTACAACAAGGAACTCTTCGAAAAAGCGGGCATCACCAGCCCGCCCAAGACGTGGACGGAACTGCAAGATGATGCCAAGAAACTGACCAAGGACGGCGTGACCGGCTTCTCGATCTCAGCGGAACTGCCGCGCTACCAGCCGTTCCTCTACCAAGCGGGCGGCACCGTCTACGCGGACGGCAAAGCGACGCTGACCAAATCGGAGAACGAGACGGCGATCAACTTCATCTACGACCAGATGATGAAAAAGGACAAATCGGCGGCGATCCCGAAAACGCTCGGCAAAGACTGGGCGGGCGATGCGTTCGCCGACAGCAAGGCGGCGATGGTCGTCGAAGGTTCGTGGCTGATCCCGCACGTCGCCAAAAAATCCCCGAGCCTCAAATACGGCATCGTCGAGTTGCCGGTCAAGGAAGGCGCGAAACCGTCGAACATGATCTTCACCGTCGCCTACGCGCTGTCGAAGAACTCCAAGCACAAGGACGAAGCGATCGACCTGATGGCGTACCTGACGGGCAAGGAAGGGCAAAAAATCACTGTCGAAGGCGGTTTGGCGCTTCCGACGATCAAAGAGATGGGCAAGGACTACCTGACCAAGTACCCGGAGCGTGAAGCGTTCGTCAAAGGTGCCTCGTATGCACTTCCGTACCAATACGGCACGATGGGTGTCAAACTGGTCGATGCGATGAACAAAGCATCGGAAGCGGTCGTACTGGGTGCGAAAGCGGATGCCAAAGCAGCCCTCGCCGAAGCGCAAACCAAGATTCAATAACGAAAAAAAGGCCCGTCGCATGGCGGGTCCTTTTTTCCTAAACAGGAGAGGGGGAGGGAGAGCATGCGCACACGCGGTGATCTCGCAACCGGGTATCTGTTTGTCTTGCCTGTCGTCGTCTCGTTGGCGGTCTTTCTGATCGGGCCGATCCTCTATGCCTTGTATATCAGCTTCCATCACTTCTCGTTCCTCGCACCTGACCAAGCGACATTTGCCGGTCTGGACAACTACTTGAAGCTGTTCAAAGACCCGCGCTTCATCCGGGCGCTGGGCAACACCAGCTTGTATTCACTCGGTGTTGTGCCGATCCAAATTGCGATTGCACTCATGCTCGCGTTGATCGTCGATGCCAAAATCAAGGGCAAGACTTTGTTTCGCGTCGTGTATTTCCTGCCGACCGTGACCTCGACTGTCGCCGTCTCCGTCATGTTCATGTACCTGTTCAAAAACGACGGACTCGTCAACTTCGTCCTGTCGAAGCTGAGCATCCCGACGTTCGATTGGTTCAACTCGCTGACCTTCGCGCTGCCAGCGGTGATGATGATGGCGATCTGGACGACGGTGGGTCAATTCATGGTCATCTATCTCGCGGGCTTGCAAGACATCCCGCAGGAACTCTACGAAGCGGCGGAAGTCGACGGGGCCACACCGTGGCAACGACTGCGGTTTATCACGTGGCCGATGTTGAAGCCGACGACGTTTTTCATCCTGATCATGTCGATCATCGGGACCTTTCAGGTCTTTGACCAGATGTATGTGATCTCCAAAGGCGAGGGGGGTCCCCAAGACCGCACCTTGACCGTGGTGTTCTACCTCTACCGGGCGGCCTTCAAAGATTTTGACATGGGCTATGCGTCGGCGATGGCGTTCGCGCTGTTCCTGATCATCCTGTTGTTGACGATCATTCAGCGCAAGTTTTTCAAGGAAGAGACCAACTAGAAAGGGGATCGAGCAGATGAAAAAGCTATGGCGAGTCCTGTTTTACACCGTGGTCATCGGGTATGCGGTGCTGACGATGATCCCGTTCCTGTGGTCGATCCTGACTTCGCTGAAATCGACGCCGGACATGGATAAATTTTGGGTGCCACTTTCCAGCTTGACGCTGGAAAACTACACCTATATCGTCACCAAGTTTCCGTTCTTCAAGTGGTTGCTCAACTCCGCGATCGTCGCGGGCTCCGTAACGCTTGGGAACTTGTTTTTCAACACGTTGGCGGGGTATGCGTTGGCGCGCATCAAGTTCCCCGGACGCGGCTTGATCTTCTACGTCGTCCTCGGGGTGATGATGGTGCCCGGGCAAGTCGTGATGATCCCGGTCTATATCATGTTAGCGAACTGGGGGTGGATCAACACCTATCAGGGATTCATCATCCCGTTCCTGACCTCGTCCTTCGGCATCTTCATGATGCGGCAATTCTTCCTCGCGTTGCCGGTGGATCTGGAGGAGGCGGCGTTGATCGACGGACTGTCGCGCTGGGGGATCTTTTTCCGAATTGCACTCCCGCTGGCGAAACCCGCGCTGGCGGCCCAGACGATTTTCATGTTCCTCGGCAACTGGAATTCGTTCATGTGGCCCTCGTTGCTGGCCTCATCGGACGATATGTACACACTTCCGGTGGGCTTAAATTCGTTCCACTGGCAGTACGTGGCGTATTGGAACCAAGACTTGGCGGGGACGATGTTCATGACGATCCCGATGTTGCTGGTGTTCCTGATCTTCCAGCGGTGGTTCATCAAGGGAATTGCCACCTCGGGGCTCAAATAAGCGAGAAAAAGCGGCGCAGAAGCACGCCGCTTTTTTCGTGCAAACGTTTGACTGTGGGGGTATACTGGAAAAAACGCAGGCACGAGGGAGGATACATATGGAACGCAAATGGTGGAAAGAGGGTACCGTCTATCAGATCTATCCGCGCAGTTATGCGGATAGCAACGGGGACGGGATCGGTGACATCCCCGGTATCATCACCAAACTGGATTACCTCAAAAACCTCGGCATCGACATCATCTGGCTGAGTCCGGTCTACCAATCCCCGAACGACGACAACGGGTACGATATTTCCGATTACCAAGCGATCATGGATGAATTCGGCACCATGAGCGACTGGGACCAACTCCTGCAGGAGCTGCACGACCGAGGGATGAAACTGATCATGGACCTCGTGGTCAACCATAACTCCGACGAGCATCGGTGGTTCGTGGAATCCCGCAAGTCCCTCGACAATCCATATCGGGACTACTACATCTGGCGTGCGGCCAAAGCAGACGGAACGGAACCGAACAATTGGGAATCGATTTTTAGCGGATCGACGTGGCAGCACGACGAACAAACGGATCAATACTACCTGCACTTGTTCGCCAAAAAGCAACCGGACCTGAACTGGGAGAACCCGAAAGTCCGCCAAGAAGTGTACGACATGATGACTTGGTGGTTGGACAAAGGGATCGACGGATTCCGCATGGACGTGATCAACATGATCTCCAAAGTCGAGGGTTTGCCGGATGCACCCAATCCGGAGGGGCGCAAGTACGCGTCAGGTGGCGACTACTTCATGAACGGCCCCAAAATTCACGAATACCTCCGAGAAATGAACGAACAAGTGCTGTCCAAGTACGACATCATGACCGTCGGGGAAACGCCGGGCGTCACGCCCGAACAAGCGATTGACTACGTCAACGATGACCGGCATGAATTGCAGATGCTGTTCCAGTTCGAGCTGATGGACATCGATTCAGGGCCGGGTGGCAAGTGGAACGTGGTTCCGTATACCTTGACGGACTTCAAGCGCATCATGAGCAAGTGGCAATATGGCCTCGGGCGCGGCAAGGGCTGGAATTCGCTATACCTGAACAACCACGACCAGCCGCGCATGGTATCGCGCTTCGGGGACGATTCGACCTATCGACTGGAATCGGCAAAAATGTTAGGCACCCTGCTCCACACCTTGCAAGGAACGCCGTATATCTATCAGGGCGAAGAAATCGGGATGACGAACGTCAAGTTCGACACCATCGAACACTACCAAGACATCGAAACCCACAACATGTACAACGAAAAAGTGCACCAAGAGGGCCAAGACCCAGCCAAGGTCATGGAATCGATCTACATCAAAGGGCGGGACAATGCGCGGACGCCGATGCAGTGGGATGACAGCGAACATGCAGGATTCACCACCGGCACACCGTGGCTCCAAGTAAACCCGAACTATCCCCAGATCAATGCCAAGCAAGCGGTCAGCGACCCGAACTCGATCTACAACTACTACAAGCGCCTGATCCAAACGCGCCGCGACAACCTCGTGCTCGTCTATGGCGAGTTCGACGAGCTGCTCTCAGACAGCGAGACGTTCTACGCGTACACGAGAACGCTCAACGAGGAGCGCGTGCTCGTGATCCTGAATTTCACCTGCAGCGACCAAGCCTTCGAACTTCCGAAGGAAGTGACCTACCAAACCGCCGAGTTGCTGATCAGCAACTACGAAGTGGACCCGGCCCAAGACATCCGCAATTTCACAACCCGCCCTTACGAAGCACGAGTCTATCGCCTGAACTAAGACCCGTCGCCCAAGTCGGACTCTAGCAAAAAAAGACAGCACCCCACGGGGAGTGCTGTCTTTTTCATAGAACCGTAATCGCAGAATACGTCGAAAAACCGCAGAAAATCTCGGATACTTACTACTTTCGACCCATCTTTCCTAAAAAGGAATTTCTACCCTTGGAAGCGAATTACACATAGTATATTGGGATACTGGATTGTTAGAAAGGGGCCTTACCGAAATGGATCGGAAGGATAAAAAAGTTCTCATCGTGGATGATCAATATGGCATTCGTGTACTTTTACAAGAGGTGCTCGACAAGGAAGGCTATACCATTTTCCAAGCCCCGAACGGCGTGACCGCATTAGAAATCGTGAAGCAACACCAGCCGGATCTCGTCCTGCTCGACATGAAGATCCCGGGCATGGACGGCCTGGAGATACTTCGCCATATCCGCACCATCGAACCGGATACCAAAGTGATCATGATGACCGCCTACGGTGAACTCGACCTGATCAAGGAAGCGACCGTGCTTGGCGCGATCACCCATTTCACCAAGCCGTTCGACATCGACGAACTGCGCCAAGCTGTCAACGCACAACTCGTATCTTAGAATGTAGGAGGCATACCCTGTGGACAAAGTGATGATTCGCCTGCGCATGAGCGCACATGATGCGCACTACGGCGGCGACCTCGTAGATGGAGCGCGGATGCTCGGACTGTTCGGAGATGTCGCAACCGAACTGCTGATCCGTCTCGACGGCGACGAAGGTCTGTTTGTCGCGTATGACAAAGTTGAATTCAAAGCCCCAGTCTATGCGGGGGATTACATCGAAGCACACGGGCAGATCACGCACGTCGGCAACACCTCGCGGAAAATGGAGTTCCACGCCTACAAAGTGATCCGTGGTAACATCGACCCGGCCAACCCTTCGGCGGCGGAATTGCTCGAGGAGCCGATCCTCGTCACCTACGCGAGTGGCACCTGCGTCACGCCCAAGGACAAACAACGCCTGCAACAGGGGGAGTAAACGTGGAGAAACTGATCATCACCGTCGCGCTCGTCGGGGCGGAAGTCACTCGTGAGCACCAGCCGAACTTGCCGCTCTCACCGGATGAGATTGCAGATGCGGCCTATGAAGCGTGGAAAGCAGGAGCCTCGATCGCGCACATCCACGCCCGGGACGGCGCAGGCGGTGCCTCGCAGGACCGAGACATCTACCAAGAGATCATCGCGAAAATCGAAGCCAAGTGCGACATCATCGTCCAAGTTTCCACCGGTGGTGCGGTGGGGATGACGCCAGCGGAGCGTCTGCAACCGGTGACCTTACGCCCGGAGATGGCAACGCTTACAGTCGGCACGGTCAATTTCGGTGACGATGTGTTCATGAACACGCCGCGTGATATCGAGACCTTCGCCCAAGCGATGCTCGACCACGGGGTGCGCCCGGAATTGGAGATCTTCGACGTGGGCATGATAACGAACGCCTTGCGCCTTTTGAAAAAAGGGCTCGTGCGCGAACCCTTGCACTTCGACTTCGTGCTCGGCGTTCCGGGTGCGATCGCCGGGACGGTGGAGAACCTGCTGCACATGGTGCGGTCGATTCCGGAAGGCTCGACATGGTCGGTTGCCGGAGTCGGACGGGCTCAATTGCCGTTGAATACGATGGCGATCCTGCTCGGCGGACATGTGCGCGTCGGGTTTGAAGACAATGTCTACTATGAAAAGGGCGTGCTGGCAACCAGTAATGCCCAATTTGTGGAGCGAATTGTCAGACTTTCCAAGGAACTGGGTCGTGAAGTGGCATCGCCACAAGAGGCAAGAAAAATCTTGGGGCTGTCCACTGTAAATGTTGGGTAAAAAGCGGTATGATAAGAGCAGAAACCAGAGGCTCATACATACTAGAGACAGAACCCAAATTCTACGATAGGACGGAGGAGGCACATCATGGCATTCGCATCTTTTAAAGAAGTGTTGCTTGACGGTCTCAAAAACGGTTATGCGGTAGGGCAGTTCAACATGAACAACCTCGAATTCACCAAAGCGATCGTCGAAGCGGCGAACGAAGAAAAGTCCCCGGTCATCTTGGGTTGCTCCGAAGGCGCAATCAAGTACATGGGCATCGACTACACCGTCGCGATGGCACGCGTGGCAGCAGAGACCGCGAAAGTTCCGGTCATCCTGCACCTCGACCACGGCCCGAGCTTCGAGTATGTCGTGAAGTGTGTGCGCGCAGGCTTCTCGTCGATCATGATCGACGCGTCGCACTACGCACTGGAGCAAAACATCGCGCTGACCAAGCAAGTGGTAGAACTGTGCCACCCGCTGGGCATCGAAGTCGAGGGCGAACTTGGCCGTATCGGCGGCACCGAGGATGATCTGACGGTCGACGAACTCGACGCAACCCTCGCCCTGCCGGCGGAAGCGCTGCGCCTGGTTGAAGAGACCGGCATCGACGCACTGGCACCGGCAATCGGTTCTGCACACGGCGTGTACGTGGGCACCCCGAAACTGTCCTTCGATCGCCTCGAAGAGATTCGCGACCTGCTCTCGAACGTCCCGATGGTTCTGCACGGTGGCTCCGGCATCCCGGACGCAGACATCCGCAAAGCGATCTCGCTGGGCGTTTCGAAAATCAACGTCAACACCGAAAACCAGATCGCATTTACCCATACGATTCGCGAGATCTTCAACAAGGACGCAAAAGTCTACGATCCGCGCAAATACCTTGGCCCGGGCAAAGAGGCTATCAAGGAAGTCGTCAAGGAAAAAATGCGCCTGTTCGGTTCCTCCGGCCGCGCGTAATTTCGGGGTTTTTATCGCATCCTAGATCTGAACTCATCGAGGAGGTATGACCCTTGAAATTTTTCTTGGACACTGCTAACGTAGCTGATATCAAAAAAGCGGTCGAACTCGGCGTGATCGCTGGCGTCACCACCAACCCTTCGCTCGTCGCGAAGGAGGGTGGCGATTTCCATGCGATGCTGCGCGAGATCGTGCAGATCGTCGATGGACCGATCTCTGCAGAGGTCATCTCGCTGGATGCAACCGGCATGGTCGAAGAAGGCCTGAAGCTGGCTGAAATCCACGAGAACATCACGATCAAGCTCCCGATGACCTTGGAAGGCTTGAAGGCCTGCCACCAGTTTTCGAAGCGCGGCATCAAAACCAACGTCACGTTGATTTTCTCCGCGAACCAAGCTCTGATGGCTGCACGTGCCGGCGCAACGTTCGTTTCGCCGTTCCTCGGTCGTCTCGATGACATCTCGACCGATGGCATGGGCTTGATCAACGACATCGTGCAGATCTTCGACGTGCACGGTATCGAAACCGAGATCATCGCGGCTTCGATCCGTCACCCGATGCATGTGACGCAAGCTGCTCTGGCAGGTTCGCACATCGGCACGATGCCGTACAGCGTGTTGACCTCGCTCGTCAAGCATCCGCTGACCGATGCAGGGATCGAGCGCTTCTTGGCCGATTGGAATAGCATGCAGAAATAAGCAAACACTACGCAGTACTTCCCAAGCACCTTCTTGTGAGGTGCTTGTTTTCTGTTGTACGAAAGGGGACTTACTACCTCATGAACGCATCTGCTTGGGTCCCGTTGGGGGCTACCCTCGTCTCCTCGTGGTTTGCCGTGATGTTGTTCCGCCAATACGGGGAACGTCAGCGGTCGTACCAACTCTGGTGGGCGATCTCCATGCTCTCTTATGCCAGCGCCTCATTTGGTGAATATTATGCACTGGCGTTTGGCTGGAGCGCACCGATGTACAAATTCTACTATTTCAACGCCGTCTCGCTGGTCGCGATCATGGCAGCAGGTGAGATGTACATGCTCTTCAAGGCAAGGGTCGGGCATATCTACCTGTTCGTAACGCTCGCCTTGATGGCTGTATTTGCCTATCTGCTCCTCATGGTCACACCTGACCCGACCATCCTGTCGCAAAACGGTGCCGCCATCGGTGGTGATGCGCTGCAGAAGGGTTCGGTGATCCGCTCGGTGTTCCCTCCGATTCTGTCGGGCGTGGGCGGGATGATCCTGATCTTCGGTCCGCTGTGGTCGTGGTGGAAGACCCGCTTCGCCGGAAACTTGTTTATCGCGGCGGGCGCGGTGCTGCTGTCGATGGTGGGACGCTTGGCAGTTCTGGGCTACCCGGAGTGGTTGCCGCTTGGAGAATTGCTCGGCATCGTCGTGATTTTCTACGGCGTGTTCGGGTGGGGACGAGCGAAAAAGGCGTAGGTCTATGCTATGATTACATATACATCTGTGTGGAAGGGGAATGAACGATGAGCAACATGATGGACGCACGAGAAATTATTGAATTCATTCAAAAAAGCGAGAAGAAAACGCCGGTGAAAGTACATATCAAAGGTACCGATCTGGAAAGCATCGACTTCGGCGCGAACTCCAAAACCTTCCTGACCGGCAACGTAGGCGTTGTATTTGGCGACTGGAAAGAGATCGGTCCGGCTCTGGAAGCGGCCGGCGAACAAGTTGTGGATTACGTGGTGGAGAACGATCGTCGCAACTCGGCGATTCCGCTACTCGATATGAAAAACATCAAAGCTCGTATTGAACCGGGCGCGATCATCCGCGACCAGGTGGAGATCGGCGACAATGCGGTGATCATGATGGGCGCCTCGATCAACATCGGCGCCGTGATCGGTGCGGGCACGATGATCGACATGAATGTCGTCGTCGGGGGTCGTGGCACGATCGGCAACAACTGCCACATCGGCGCAGGTTCCGTCATCGCGGGCGTCATCGAACCGCCGTCCGCACTGCCGGTCGTCATCGAAGACGACGTGCTGGTCGGCGCGAACGCAGTGATCCTCGAAGGGGTTCGCGTTGGCAAAGGCTCTGTTGTGGCAGCGGGCGCGATCGTCACGCAGGACGTTCCGGCCGGTGTGGTCGTCGCTGGAGCACCCGCGCGCGTGATCAAAGAGATCGACGCGAAAACCAAGTCCAAGACGGAGATCATGCAAGAGCTTCGTCAACTGTAAGGAGCCTGATCCATGTCGACTCCCGCAAAGTTCATCCAGATCCGCCGAGATCTGCACCAGATCCCGGAGCCAGGTTTCCAAGAGTTCAAGACGCAGCAGTACCTCCTGAACTACATCTCGACGCTCCCACAGGAGCGTCTCGAAGTCAACGTGTGGCGCACGGGCATCCTCGTCAAAGTCAAAGGCTCCCGTCCGACGAGAACCCTCGGGTTCCGTTGCGACATGGACGCGTTGGCGATCGCCGAGGATACGTCGTATCCGTTCCGTTCGACACATCCGGGGTATATGCATGCGTGTGGGCATGATGTACACATGACGATCGGACTGGGCGTGTTGACGCACTTCGCGGAGCATGCGGTGGACGATGACTTGCTGTTCATCTTCCAGCCGGCGGAGGAAGGCCCAGGTGGGGCGTTGCCGATGCTGGCAAGCGTTGAGTTTCAAGCGTGGCGACCGGACCTGATCTTCGCGTTGCACATCGCCCCGGAATACCCGGTCGGCACGATTGCGACCTGCCCCGGCATCCTGTTCGCCAACACGTCGGAGTTGTTCATCGACTTGGTGGGCAAGGGCGGTCATGCGGCGTTCCCGCATAGGACCCATGACATGGTGATTGCACAGGCGCACCTCGTGACCCAGTTGCAGAGCATCATCTCGCGCAACATCGACCCGCTGGACGCTGGTGTGATCACGATCGGCAAGATCGAGGCGGGCACCCGTCAGAACATCATCGCCGAACGCGCACGCCTCGAAGGCACGATCCGCACGCTGTCGATGGAGTCGATGGCGAAGATCAAGTCGCGCATCGAGGCGGTCGTGAAGGGGATTGAAGTCGGGTTTGAATGCAAAGCGGAGATCGACTATGGCGCGAACTACTGCCAAGTCTTCAACGACGAGGCGCTGACCACCGACTTCATGAACTGGTTGCAAGAGACAGGCACTGCGAATCTCGTCGTCTGCCGGGAACAGATGACGGGCGAGGACTTCGGTTACTTCCTCGCTGAGATCCCTGGCTTCATGTTCTGGCTGGGTGTAGACACCCCCTACGGCTTGCATCACGCCAAGATCGAGCCTAGCGAGGACGCGATCGGAGTCGCTCTGAACACCATGACCCAGTACCTCACCAAACTAGCGACCAGATAAAAGACAAGGGTCTCTCCGCGAGTGGAGAGACCCTTTTTTATGTAAGGAGAATGACCTAGCCACCGAAACTTCCCTGCACCTGCGGAATCAAGAGATCGTTGGGCGTATCCAACCACAGCTTCATCCGCGCCACCATCTGCGGGTCGATGTCGGAGAGCGCTTGTTCTAGATCTCCGCGCGTCGCTGTTTTTTCCACGTTTTTGAGGTAATACTGCTGGAGGAACTTGAAAAACTTCTCATCCCCCAACTGCCCCCGCAAGTCATGGTACATCAGGATCGGGCGCAGGTAGCTGTAATAATAGTGCGCTTGCGACGTCGCATAGCTGCCATAGGGAACGGCGGTCTCGCCGTTTTTCACCCCGGCGGGCGTGCCGGGTTTGTACGGGGAGTAGGTGTTGCCCGACTTGAAACGCTGCCAATTCGCCGCCATCGTCGCTTGGTACGCAGCGAGCCCTTGGCGGTTCTCCTGCTCCAACAGCGACAGGTAATCGGCCAATCCTTCATCCAACCACGGTGTCTCCGCTTCATAATTCCCAACCGCGTTGTAGAACCACACATGCCCGATCTCATGCGCAATCCAATGCTCAGGATCGTCATAACCCCACAAGTCTTGGCTGAACAACGCCATGTTCGGCAACTCGTGCGCATAGACCGTGCCGCTGGGCAACTCCAACACGTTCAACACGGGATACGGATCGATCCCCACTCGCGCGGAGTACGTCCCGACCGCTGAGTGCGCCAACTCGGTCACCTGTGCCAATCGCGCAGGCTCCACCGTCGCGACGACTACGCGCGTGCCATAGCCCGTCGCGAACTCCGTCTCCTGAAACCCACGCCCGCCGACGAGGGCGAAGTTGCGGACGTGATCGGCCTTCCACGTCGTGAGCACACGCCCGCCCTCCGCGGGGGCCTCTGTGACTTTCGTTCCTGACCCGTACCACTTGTATCCGGCGGGACTGTTCCATTCCACTGCATAGTTTCCGAGGTCCATCAGGTACGGATCGCCAAATCCCAGCGAGTCGGGGCGAGGCACCCAGTTCCCGTCGCGCTCGACGGCGAGGATCGGATACCAGTAGCTCACGGTCGCGACCCCCTTCCACAGTCCGAACCGCTTGGCACTCTCCGGCACGCGGACGTCAAAGGTCAGCGACACCGTCTGAGGTGTGTCGCTTTTTGCCGTCTGCAGGGTCAATTGCTTGGGCGTCAGATCGTAGGGTACATCCTGCCCGTTGAGCTGCACCCGACGAATCTGCATCGACCCGGATGGGGTGTAGAGGTAAAAAGGAATCCCATCCAACTTCAACTGTGGGATTCTCACCGTCGCCTCCGCATGGATCACGAGGGCCGTGTCATCAAATACGGCGTGCAACTCATAGGCCGACTCATGCGGCGTCGGCGCGACTAAGGGTTGGGAGGGGAGCGTCCGTTCGCCGAACCACCGCGTATACTGTTCCTGCACGATCGGGCTCCAGCCCTCAGGTGGACGCAACACCACGGCGAGAATGCCCAGCGTCGCCACCAACGTTAACATCAATGAATACAACAGCATCCCTCGACGCGACCGTTTCATCAAGTCGCCTCCATCCGTTCCGAATCCAACAACCCCCCACTTCGACAAGCATTCCTAGCTCTCCTGCATAAAATGGTATAACACATTACCTCCAATGTGTTATAATCAAGGACGAAGAGACAGCACAGTGAAACGGAGATGACTTTCTAGATGGAACGTGAACTAGCGCTTGAGATCGTACGTGTCACCGAAGCAGCAGCCTTGGCAGCCGCCCGTTGGGTCGGGTCTGGCAAGAAAAATGAAGCTGACAACGCCGCCACCACCGCGATGCGCGCGATGTTTGACTCGGTCAACATGAAGGGGACCGTCGTGATCGGCGAAGGCGAGATGGACGAGGCACCGATGCTCTATATCGGCGAGCGTTTGGGTGCTGGCTGGGGCCCGCAACTCGACGTTGCCGTCGATCCGCTGGAAGGCACCAACATCGTCGCCAAAGGGCTCTGGAACGGTCTGACCGTCGTCGCGGTCGCACCGAAGGGCACCTTGCTCCACGCTCCGGACATGTATATGGAAAAACTCGCGGCCGGCCCGCGCGCCAAGGGGCTCGTCCACCTCGACGCCACCGTCAAGGAAAACCTCGAAGCCGTCGCCAAAGCCTCCAATAAAAAAGTCAAGGACGTCGTCGCGACGCTCCTCGACCGCGAACGTCACCAAGGGCTGATCGAAGAGATTCGCTCGGCAGGCGCCCGCATCAAACTGATCTCGGACGGCGATGTCGCCGCTGCGATCAACACCTGCTTCGAGGAGACGGGCGTGGACATCATGTTCGGCTCCGGCGGCGCTCCGGAAGGCGTGCTGGCGGCCGCTGCGATCAAATGCCTCGGCGGGGAATTCCAAGGCCGCTTGAAGCCGGAGGATGACGCAGAGATCGCACGTTGCAAAACGATGGGCATTGATGATGCCAACCGCATCCTCTTGCTCGACGATCTCGTGCAAGGCGATGACGCGATTTTCGCCGCGTCGGGCGTCACCGATGGCGAACTGCTCAAGGGTGTGCGCTTCCTCGGCAACGGCATCTGCACGTCGCACTCGGTCGTCATGCGTGCGAAGACCGGAACGGTGCGCTTCGTCGAAGCTCGTCACAACCTCGATCTCAAGCCGCACTTGGTGATGGTCTAGTCAATTGTAAGTAAAATTCAATTAGAATAATTTTTGCATCATATATTTGATAGCTAGAAAAAGTGGTATAATAAGGGCATTATGATGTTGTGAAGGTGACGGTGCCACTTGCCCATGAACATGATCGAATTAGAGGAAAAGAAACTGACCGACTTGTACAAGTTGGCGAAGCAATTTGAGATCCCGTACTACGGTACGCTCAAGAAAAAGGAACTGATCTTTGCGATTCTCCGCGCTCAAGCGGAGGAGGAAGGTCTGATGTTCGCAGAGGGCATCTTGGAGATCATGCAGGATGGCTATGGCTTCCTGCGTCCGGTCGGCTACTTGCCGTCCACCGAAGACATTTACGTCGCTGCGTCCCAGATTCGCCGCTTCGATCTGCGCATCGGGGACCGCGTATCGGGCAAAGTCCGCAAGCCCAAGGAAAACGAACGCTACTTCGGCTTGCTCCAAGTCGAGGCGGTCAATGGCATGACCCCTGAACAAGCGGCGGAGCGCATCCACTTCCCGGCGCTCACCCCGCTATTCCCGACGCGCAAGATCCAGATGGAGACCCTCCCGGAGAAGATCTCCACACGGATCATCGACTTGCTCTCGCCGGTCGGATTTGGCCAGCGCGGTCTGATCGTCGCACCTCCGAAGGCCGGCAAGACATTGCTGCTCAAGGAAATTGCCAATTCGATCACCACCAATCATCCGACGGCGGAACTGTTCGTTCTGCTGATTGACGAGCGCCCGGAGGAAGTCACCGACATGCAGCGTTCTGTGAACGCGGAAGTCGTGGCCTCGACGTTTGACGAGGTGCCGGAACACCACATCAAGGTTGCCGAGCTGGTGCTGGAGCGCGCGATGCGTCTGGTCGAGCACGGCAAGGATGTCGTGATCCTCGTCGATTCGATCACCCGTCTAACCCGCGCTTACAACTTAGTGATTCCCCCGTCTGGTCGCACGCTGTCCGGCGGGATCGACCCGGCGGCGCTCCACCGACCGAAGCGCTTTTTCGGCGCGGCGCGCAACATCGAGGAGGGCGGTTCGCTGACCATCCTCGCAACGGCGCTGGTGGAGACCGGTTCGCGCATGGACGATGTGATCTACGAAGAGTTCAAGGGAACGGGCAACATGGAGTTGCAACTCGACCGCCGTCTGGCGGAGAAGCGCATCTTCCCCGCGATCGACATCCGCAAGTCGGGTACGCGCCGCGAGGAGTTGTTGATGGACCCGGACCACCTCGACAAGATCTGGACGATGCGCAAGACGATGAGCGAATCGGGAGACTTCACCGAGTCGTTCCTGCGCAACCTCAAGAAAACCACCACGAACGAGGAGTTCATGGCGACCATCGAGGGGCAGAAGGAACAGAAGCAACTCAACGAACAAACGTAAGGTCTGTCAGAGGACCGGATGCGCATGCATTCGGTTCTTTGTGTTAGAATAGTGGTCAGGTTATTTAGAAATGAGGGAATCCCGACATGCATCTCGTGTATGCAGATACCAAAGGACAAATCTACGATCATGCCGACCTGTTGGCGCTGGGGCGCAACGGGGAGTTTTTGACCGATATCTATGATGAAGAACTGATTCCGCTCCCGGAAGGCGCCACGCTGGTCTCGCTGCCTGGGGCACGTGCGCTCGGCCTCGACCCGGAGACGGGCAAGACGATCGCACTCCCAGAGGAGTTGTCTGCGGTCGGCGCGCTGCTGCCGCAGGGCTTCACCCGCCTGTTGCTGCCCGCGTATGCGAAAAAGGACCAGAGTGAAACCTGGCCGCTTTTTGGTTACACCGCAGTGGTCTGGAAGGACGATGGCTTCTATGTGGCGGCCGAAGCCAGCGATGACCCGGACAAGTGGAACCCGCTGAGCGCTCCTGATGACAAAGTCGAAGCGGCTGTGCAAAAAATCACGGAGCTCTACCCGGAGAACCGCATCTGGAACCACCTGACCAAGTGTGCGCTGGAGTACGGATGCCTGACTTCGCGCAACACCTTCCTCGAACGCTGGGAAGGCTCGCTCCCGGTCTCGATGACCTGCAACGCAGGCTGTGTCGGCTGCATCTCCGAGCAGCCGGACGATTCGCCGTTCCCGTCGCCGCAAGTGCGCATGGACTTCAAGCCGACCGTCGAGGAGATGACCCAGTTGATGGTCCATCACTTGCAGACCGCAGGCGATGATTCGATCATCTCGTTTGGTCAAGGCTGTGAAGGCGAACCGTCGACGCGCGGTGTGGATATCGCAGAAGCGATCCGCCGTGTGCGTACACAGACCGATCGCGGCTTCATCAACATCAACACCAATGCTGGCCTGACCGACATGATCAAGCTGATCACGGACGCAGGTCTCGATCTGATGCGCGTCTCGACGATCTCAGCGCTGGATGATCACTACAATTCCTACTACCGCCCGCGCTTGTATGGGGTGGAGAATGTCGGCCGATCCTTGAAGTATGCGGCAGACAAAGGGGTCTACACCTCGATCAACTATCTGATCTTCCCAGGTGTCACCGACCGCGAGGAAGAGATCGAAGCGATGGTTGACTTCATCAACCAGAACAACGTCAAGCTGATCCAGATGCGCAACTTGAACATCGACCCGGAGTGGTACTTGAACCACATCCCGAAGCAACGCGGTGAACTGCTCGGCATGAAGTCGATGCTGGATATCTTCCGTGCAGAGTGCCCGAACACCGTGATCGGTTCGTTTACACACATCCCGCCGGAACAGATGCGCCGCACGAAGCGCTAATCAGAAAAGAAGCCTCCTCGCCCTATGTGGCGAGGAGGCTTTTTGCTTAGTGATTGGGGCCATTTTCGTTCCACCACGTAGAGTCGATGGCAGGCGGGACCACCGGTGGTTCCACCGGTTCCTCAGGCGGGACGACTTCTGCGTCCGCCAACAGGTGAAAGTGCGGGTGTGTGCTCCAACCGGGTGGCCAATTAGGTGGCCAACTGGGGAACGTTTTGTGATTGGGTCCGGGCTCATTCCACCAAGCCCCCAATGATGGCGATACCAGCATACAACTCAGCAGTGCGCAACTTACGATGACAAACAAACTCGTGCGTTTTTTCATATCGAGAACACCCTCCCATTGGGTACCGGTCTATGCAATCGTCTATTTGATTTTATAAATATGCATAAATTCTTATGACCGGATGTCTTACGTTCTATTATACATAAGCAATCCCATATTACAACATACTAATAGCAATTTCGTTAGCATCAACTTAGAAAATTTACAAGCCCTATAACTACAATTTACGACAAATTTCAACAAAAAAGAAGCCAATCGCGGAGGATGGGCTTCTTTTGACGAGCATGCGGGAGCTTACTGTGGGAATCACTGCCTAGACGAGGATTCCGATTTTGCGCAGAGAGGTGTCCAGTACGGTGTGCAGTTGGCGCAGGGTTTCGTTGGCGGAAACATAGTCGCCGATCTGTTCGTACAGTTCGGAGAGCTCTTGAATCGCCGTGCGCAGTTCGGAGCGGTGTCCACGGGACTCGTGCAAGTGTATGGCGCGCTTAATCCAATCGATTGCAGCGGTCGTGTCGCCCTGCTCGCGTTTGACGCGGGCCAGCGATTGGTAGACGCCCGCGAGGTTTTGGGCGTGTTCGGGGAGCAGGAACAGCGTCTCTTGGCAGAATGCTTCCGCCTCCTGCAAGCGACCAGCCCGGATGTAGAGGGTGGCGATCTCACTGTGGATGCGCAGGTTGTCGGTCGGCAGTTCGTGCTTGCGGTATTCGGCGAGGCATTCATGCAACAGTTCGACGCCTTCATTGACATCGCCGCGCTCCGCTTCGACCAAGGCAAAGTTCACTTTGACATCGATCGCCTGGCGGATGTTCTGCAAGCTCTCATAAATCGTCAACGCGTCGTGGCAATAGTCCATCGCACGCGAGTATTCCCCGAGGTTTTTGTACGAGTTTCCAAGCCCGAGGTAGACGTCTGCCAGTTGACGCATGTTGGTGCTACCCCGCAGCAAATTATACGCTTCCCGATAAAAGCGCACCGATTCGGCGTATTCGCCGAGCTTGAAGTGGGCGTGTCCGAGGTTGGTGATGATCCGCGCACGCGTGAAGGGGTCGATCTCCTTCACGCGGGAGAACGTCTCATAGGCTTTGTGCCAATGGTAGAGCGACAGCGGGTAATTCTCTTGGTCATAGCGCGCTTCACCCAGTTTGTTTAGACAGAGCAGGGCGGAGGCATCGTCATTTTTACGAACGACGGTGTCCAGCACTTGTTCAAACAGCTCGACCGCTTTGTCGGTTTCGCCGCTTGAGAGCAAGGCATCAGCGAGATCGTATTGAACTTCATGTACCAATAAGTGCGGAGCTGGGTTGGAGATCAGATCGCGAAACAACGGGATCGCGAGGTCGAAATTTTTGGCGGCCAGATAGGCGCGTGCCAACTTGTACGTACTGCTCTGTTCCATTTGTGTCTGCATGTCTGCAACAAAGTATTCAATCGGCGTCTCCAGACGAGTCGCAATCTGTTCCAATACTTTATGCGACGGGTACGCTTTATCCGATTCGATCTGACTGATCATAGAGATCGTCACGATCCCGGCGCCTAACTCTTGCTGTGTTAATCCTTTACGAATGCGCAACTCACGGATTTTTTGCCCCAAAGAAATCAAAGTACACCCTCCTAGTTGTTTAATACGGGTCATGATATACATCATCGAGCAATTTAAGTCGCTCGTTATAGAGTAAACTCTACCACTTAAAGTACACCCATTTTTGAAACTTGTAAAGCATTTTTATGTAGGAGATGTTGTTGCTTCCTCTGCGTTCTATGTGTTATATTAACTTTTGCGTGTGAACAAAGAGCCATGGCACAATCTATGGCTAGGAAGAGGTGAACAGGAATGAAAACTGATATCCATCCGAAGTACAATCTGACCACCGTCACCTGTGCTTGCGGCAATAAGTTTGAGACCGGTTCCGTTAAGGAAGGCCTGAAGGTCGAGATCTGCTCGCAGTGCCACCCGTTCTACACCGGTAAACAGAAGTTTCTGGATGCAGGCGGTCGTGTCGATAAGTTCAAGAAGAAATACGGAATCTAAGACACGTGACAAAAAAGCAGGGCAGTTTCTACTGCCCTGCTTTTATTGTTTCTTGGGTACGCTATATACAGCCATATCTATTGAAGTTGGGAGAGATCGCGGTTGCATTTCATGAACAAGCCTGGGTGGATCGAGGTCATCTGTGGAAGTATGTTTTCGGGCAAGAGCGAGGAGTTGATTCGGCGGGTCAAGCGGGCCAAGATCGCCCGCCAATCGGTGCAAGTGTTCAAACCGAGAATTGACGACCGCTACCACCAGACCGCCGTCGTCTCACACAGTGGGGAGAAGGAGGATGCCTATGCGGTCGGTTCTGTCGCGGAGATCGTCGACATGATCGAACCGGGCATCGAAGTGATCGCTGTCGACGAAGTGCAATTTTTTGACCGCGAGATCATCTCCCGCTGCCAAGAGTGGGCAGACCGTGGGATTCGTGTGATCGTCGCGGGCCTTGACCAAGACTTCCGCGGGGAGCCGTTCGGTCCGACGCCAGACTTTTTGGCGATCGCGGAGTACGTCACGAAGCTGCAAGCGATCTGTACGGTCTGTGGCAACCCGGCGAACCGCAACCAGCGCTTGATCAACGGCGAACCTGTAGGCATCGACGATCCGATCATTCAGGTGGGAGCGGCAGAAGCGTATGAAGCGCGATGCCGTCACTGCCATGAAGTGCCACCGGGCCGCTCGACCAACAGTTTGCAGGAGGACAAGTACAGCCGCGCCTAATACACCAATTCCCAGTGTCACGTCACTTCCTGCCGGGCAAGCTAACGGTACCCGAAGGAGGTGACCTTGATGCAGAAGAACAAGTGGGTCCAAGGTCTTGCTGTCATGCTGGCTGTCGTTTCGCTAACCAGTATGACCGGTTGCACCAAAGGTGCGCAGAATGGGTCAGATAACCGGTACGGGGTCAACACGGTCGAGATTGCACCCGGCCAAGAGATGCACCGCGTGCCGAACTGGGACAACAAAAACATCGATGTTGATGGCGACGGTGACCGCGAGCATCTCGCAGGCCGCAACAACATCGCCAACCCGTCGATCGACTTGCGCTCCTTTGCCAACCCCGGCGGGGGTTCCGATCTGACGCAAGGGGTCTACCCGCACACGTTCACTGCGGATCGCCTCGCGGATCTGGCGCACTCGGTCAATGGCGTCGCCAATGCGCGAGCGCTCGTGGTGGGACAGACGGCGATCATCGCGCTCAACCTCGACAAAGGCGTCAAGCCCCAAGCGCAGGCGCAATTGGTGCAGACGGTTCGCCAGCGCATCTTGGTGCAGGCACCGGAGTTCAAACGCGTACACATCACGGCGGATCGCGCGTTGCAACGCCGTGTACAACGCATCGCCGATGAGATTCGTTCAGGGCATTCGCTGACGATGTTCAGCGATGACATCACGGATCTGACTCGCATCATCCCAGCGATCGGCCCAGGGATGACACCAGCAGTTCCTTAATATCTGTGGAAAAAGCGGAGTCGTGCAGACGGCTCCGCTTTTTTTTGTTAGCGGATGATCCCGGTGCGGATGATTTTGAGTTTGAAGTTGACGTCGATATCCGCCTTCTCGTAGACGCTGCGCCAGAGGTCTTCTGTCCACGGTTGTTTGTAGAGAGCAGCCGCTTTGATATGAGTGCCCATCCCGAGCGGGTCGACATGGAATTTGTTTTGAAATTGGTCGATCAGGTCTTTCATGCGCGAGGTCAGCCCCGCTTGGATCTGACTCTCAACATTTTTTCTTACCTTATCGTCGGTCAGGTCATCATCACCGGAGTACTCGATGATTTGCCCAGAGACTTTGACATCATAGATGAGGTGTGGACGGTTGTTTTTCATCTCGACTTTCAGTTTGTGTTTGGTGCGGACGAAGGTGAGCATCACTTGGTCATTGATCCCGTCGCGCCCCTTGGTGTGCAGGGTTTGTTTGATGTCGCCGCCTTCGCCGGTGCCGCGCAGGAGCAACATCATCTTGGTCTCCTCTGGGGAGATCGAACCGACATATTTGTCATTGTGAAACAGCGCGGTTCCGGCGGCGACGATCACTTTGTTCTCCAATTTCACCAAGGGAATCATCGGATCTGAACCTTGGTCGAGATACAGCCGTTCAAAGTCTTGGATCGACGTCTTGGGGACGGCATAGTTTTTTTGCGACTTTTTGAGCAGTTCATAGAGGTAGCGACCGCTGGAGGGGCGGGTGGGCACTTTGTTTTTGAGCAGATCGCTTGCTTTGCCTTCTGAGACGCAGAGCACCAGCGTCTTGGTGATGTTCACGTCGCGCATCAACGTGTCGAGCACACGCCAGATGCCCTTGCGTGCCAACTCCTCTGAGAACACGGCGACGCGCATCTGGCCGCTGACGATTTGGCGGTCGGTCGCGAGTCCGATGTTCTCTCGCGCTTCCTTGCTGAGGTCACCCTTGGAGGTCAGGGTGAGCGTCTGGTTCCCGCCATTTTCGCTGATGTCAGGCATGGTGATGGTAACCAGCAGCTTGCCGTCCTTCGAGAGATCATATCCGCCGGTGAGGATCATGCCAAGGTCTTCGAGGACATAGGGCCTGGCACACCCCGCCACAGCGACTGTGAGCGCGAGCGCCAGCAACAGCGGGCGGGAGCGCTTTTGCCAGAGCGGTGTGCGGTGCGTCATGAAGCGTTCACCTCCGGGGTGTCTTCGGCGGGGGGAGAGGCCGACCCGCGCTTGCGTAGGATGATAGAAGCCAGCAGGAGCAAGGCGGGCAACAGGATTGAGACGATTCCTCCTGTAGTGCCAAGGATGGTTTCGATCTTGGTAATCAGCAAGGTGTCTTGACTCCAGATCCCCATGACCAGCACGAGGGGGAGCGTGGCCAGCACGCAACGGGGCTCGCTCCATTTGCCAAAGGAATAGAGGAAACGTCCTGCTGCCCACAGGTACGTCGCAACCGTACTGACGACGAGAAAGGACCACGTCGAGATCCCGATATGCTCGATGCGCTCAATCATCGGCAACTCGACGACTTGGAACATATGCAAGGTAGGGGAGATCACTTTCATGATCTGTCCAGGGCTGTAGAAGCCGATGGCGATGATCGAGACGAGCAGGTAGATGGTTGTGGTCAACCAGATGCCAAGGGAGGCGGCGAGCATGTTTTTTTCCTTTTTCTTGGTGAAGACGTGATAGACCAGCAACAGTTCAAATCCGACGGCTGATATCGAGACTTTCCAAGTGGCGCGCAGCAACCCGACTGCAGTGGTGTCAAAAAGCGGGAGGTAGTACTCCGGTGTGATCATGCGGGCAGGGACGATCAAGAGAAACATCATCCATACAGTAGCAAGGAACGTCGCGATCCCGAAGCGCCCGAGCACACGAGCCCCCGCCGTCGCCGCGTAGTAGCACGGGAGCAGCAACAGGATGTAGAAAACGTTGGTGGAGGTCGTCGGGAACAGCCAGAGTTGCACGACCTCGATGTAGGCGCGGCAGACCACTGTGGCGATGGTGAGGCAGTAGAGGGCAAATAGACCTCCGCAAACTCGGCCAACCCATGTGCCGAACAGCCGAGTGAAGATCTCGTACAGGTCCTGTTCGGGGAAGCGTCTGGTCACCAACACGATCATCCAGACCGCGAGCTGTGCGAGGGTTCCGGCGATGATGATGCTGATCCAACCCGGGTGCCCCGCTTCTTCGACGATGACGCGGGGCAGGTCGAACAGTCCGATGCCGACTTGGACGGTTTGGATGAGAAATAGGACGTCGAGAAAGCCCAGCGAGCGGAATTTGCGTTCGTTGATGTTGCTGGGGGTCGGGCCTTTTTTCAACTGGGGTCACTCCCTTGGGGTTTCTCTGATGTGCCTTCGGTCGGTGAGAGCGCGGTAGGCGTTACTTCTTGGGTGAAGGGCATGCGTTGGTTGTCTTTGGCCATCGTGTTCGTTGGGCGGTATTTTAAGAAGGGCAACGGCACGCGGAGGAAGGTGTCCTTCCAGTCAACCAAGCGCAGCGGGGCAAACGGTGTGAAGTAGGGCGCACCCAGCGACGAGAGGCGTAGGAAGTGGAGGATCAACATCAGATAGCCGATGAACATCCCGTACAGCCCCCACCAGCCGGCGAGCAGGATCAGCGGGAAGCGGATGGCGCGCAGGGCGCTCGACATGATGTAACTCGGTGTGATAAACGACGCGACGGTGGAGAGCGCGACGGAGATGATCAGGATGTTGGAGGTCAAGCCGGCGGTGACGGCCGCTTGTCCGATGACGATACCGCCGACGATGCCGATCGTCTGTCCGACTTTGGTCGGCAGTCGGGCGCCCGCTTCCCGCAACAATTCGATGGTGGTTTCCATCAGCAGCGTTTCGTAGAGCGGGGGAAATGGCACCCGCGCACGAGACTGGGTGAGCGTGACGAGCATGTTGGTCGGGATCAACTGGTAGTGATAGGTGACGACGGCGACGTAGAGCGCTGACAGCGAGATCGAGATCAAGACCCCGACGAGGCGCAGGGTGCGGATGACGGATGCGCTCAACCAACGGTTGTCGTAGTCCTCCGACGTCTGGAAAAATTCGATGAAGGAGGCCGGGCCAGACAGGGCGAACGGGCTGCCATCGGAGAACACGACCACTTTTCCGTCACAGAGATGGGAGACGATCCGTTCCGGGCGCTCCGTCATGTGGAACTGTGGGAACGGTGAGTACGGGTTGTCGTCGAGCAGTTGGGCAAGTTCGCCACTGTCCGTTAGTGCGTCGATGTCCACGCGGTTGATGCGCTCGGTGATCGAGTCCACGTATTCATCCGGGGCGATGCTTTCGAGGTGGAGGATGGCGACGAATTTTTTGTTGAAGCGGCCTACGCGGGTGAAGGAGACTTTGAGGTCGGTCGACTTCAGTCTTTTTCGTAGCAGTGAGAGGTTGATTTGGATCGACTCGTTGAACGCTTCCTGCGGGCCGAGGATCACCGACTCTGCCTCGGAACGGTCGATGTTGCGCGTCGGCGGGAAGTAGGTGTTGACTGCGTAGGCGCAGTTGGTTTTCTGTACGATGAACACCGTCCACCCGTCGAGCACGTATTGGATCGCGTCTTTGACGGTTTGGAGGGGGACGACATCCATGCTGCCTGACGTTTCATTCGGGCGGATGGAACTTTCCGGGTCGGTCAAGGTGTGGATGTGCGAGAAGGCCATCTCCACCCACTCTGTTTTGACGAGGGATTCGATGTAGGAAACAAACACAGGGCTGTCGGTGATCGTGCCCTGTGCGAGTTCACGTAATTTGATGTCATCACAGCCTTGGAACGCGGCCTTGATCGCCCGGATGTCTTCTGCGTAGGAGCCGATGTTTTTTTTGATCGGCTTGGCGTCAGGCTGGCTCTGCTGCTCCAACTTGGGGCGGCGATGCAGTTTTTTGAGGACGCTTTGAAAGAGTTTGTTCATCGCACAGCCTTCCTTCCGAGAGGTCTTTGTCTCTACTCTCTGCTTATCCGCCCCATTTTATGAGATTTTGACGGGTGGGGGGTGGAAGTACTATAATTAGACTGTTATACAGAGAGAGATATCGGGAGGAGGGCGTACAGGAATGGAACCGCAATTGTACATCGGCGGACAGGCTGTCATCGAAGGTGTGATGATGCGCGGCGGCGACAAGGTCGCAGTCGCGGTTCGAAAGCCTGACAACTCGATCCATGTGGAGCACGAGGTGCGTCGTTCGTGGACGCAGCGTTTCAAGTTTCTGGCCCTGCCGCTCGTTCGGGGCACTGCAGTTCTGTTTGAATCGACGTTCATCGGCTACCAAGCGTTGAACAAGTCGGCCAATTTGTCTGTCGATGAAGAGGGCGAGGAACTTTCAAACTGGCAGATGGCGCTGACGTTGATTTTCTCGTTGGCTTTTGGCGTCGGGTTGTTCATTCTCGCACCGCTCTATATCGCGCAGTGGGTCACCAATGGCGCGACCGGCACGGCGTTTGCTGCGATTGAAGGCGTGTTGCGCCTCTTGATCTTTGTGGCATATATGTGGTTGATCTCCCGCATGAAGGACATCCAACGGGTGTTCATGTATCATGGGGCTGAGCACAAGACGATCAATTGTTTTGAGGCAGGCGAGGCTTTGACGGTGGAAAATGTTCGCCGTCATACGCTGATTCACAAGCGTTGCGGGACGAGTTTCCTGCTGTTCGTGATGGTGATCTCGATCATCCTGTTCTCGTTTTTCTCCAAGGAAGGCATGTCCCATTGGGAGATGATGGCCTACCGCATCGGGTTGATGCCGGTGGTCGCCGGTTTGTCTTATGAGTTGATCCGTTGGTCGGGCAATTCGACGAACCGTTGTGTGGCATGGCTCGTGTCACCAGGCATGCTGATGCAGCGCCTGACGACCAAGGAGCCGGATGACAGCATGATTGAAGTGGCAATCGCTTCTGTTCAAGCCGTGATCGAGGATGGCAAGGCAGAATCGGCGCTTCCTGCGTAAACTATAGAAGAGGTGAGGTAAGACCATGATCGACCGTTTACAGTCCCTAGAAGACCGGTACAACCAAATCAATGATTTCCTGTGTGATCCGGCGATTGCCAGCGATCCGGCGAAACTCCGCCAGTATGGCAAGGAGCAGTCTGATCTCGAGGAGATCGTCAATGCGTACCGCGAGTACAAGGAAGTTCATGCTGGACTCGTCGATGCGAAGGCGATGCAGGATGAGAAGCTCGACGACGAGATGCGCGATCTCGTGAAAATGGAGATCTCCGAACTGTCCGAGCGCGAACAGGAATTGAAGGACCGTCTGACGATCCTGTTGCTCCCGAAGGACCCGCTCGATGACAAAAACGTTATCGTCGAGTTGCGCGGGGCTGTTGGCGGCGATGAAGCGGCGCTGTTTGCAACCGACCTGTACAAAATGTACGTGGCGTTTGCCGAGCGTCAAGGGTGGAAGACTGAGGTGATCGACGTGTCCTACACCGAACTCGGCGGCTACCGCGAGATGGTGTTCTCGATCAGCGGCAAGGGCGCGTACTCGAAGTTCAAGTTCGAGTCGGGCGCACACCGTGTTCAACGCGTCCCGGCTACCGACTCCGGCGGGCGGATTCATACGTCCACCGCAACGGTCGCAGTGCTTCCGGAAGCGGAGGAAGTCGAGGTTGAGATCCACGACAAAGACCTGCGCATCGATACGTTCTGTTCGTCCGGTCCGGGCGGCCAGTCTGTCAACACCACGCAATCGGCCGTTCGGATTACGCACGTTCCGACCGGGGTCGTGGTTTCGTGTCAGGATGAGAAGTCGCAGATCAAGAACAAGGACAAAGCGATGAAGGTTCTGCGCGCACGGATTTTTGAAATGGAGTTGCAACGTCAACACGCGGAGAACGCGGCGAACCGCAAGTCGCAGGTCGGGACAGGTGACCGTTCGGAGCGCATCCGTACCTACAACTTCCCGCAATCTCGTGTCACCGATCACCGCATCGGACTGACGCTGCACAAGCTGGATTACGTCTTGGCGGGCGACCTCGACGAGATTATCAACAATCTGATCACCTTCGAGCGCACGGAAGCTTTGAAGGCGCAGACTGACGAAGAGTAATGGCAGGTACAACTCTGCGGGAAGTCCTCATGGGGGCTTCCCGTTTCTTTGATTCACAGGGGATTCGCTCTCCTCTGTTCAATGCGGAAGCGTTGGTGCAACATGTGCTGGGTGTGGACAAGGCACGGATGCTGATGGTCTGGAACGACCCGTTCCCGGTGGAGAAGGTGGCGGAGTTTGAGTCGTTGGTTCGCCGTCGCGGGGCGCAGGAGCCGTTGCAGTATCTGATCGGCTCGACGGAGTTTTATGGGCGGGAGTTTGTGGTCAGCCCGTCTGTCTTGATCCCAAGGCCGGAGACGGAGTTGCTGATCGAAGAGGTGTTGAAGCAACGGGATCTATTTGCAGGGCGAGCCCCGGTGATCGCAGATATCGGGACGGGTAGTGGTGCCATCGCGATCACGTTAGCTTTGGAGTGGGCGGGGGCGAAGGTGTACGCAGTGGACCTTTCGAAGGAAGCCTTGGCTGTAGCCGCAGGGAACGCCGAGAGACTGCAGGCACACGTCGAGTTCCTCGAAGGCGACCTGATCTCCCCACTGCTTGAACGCGGCATTCGTCCCGATCTCCTCATCTCCAACCCTCCCTATATCCCGACCGACGACTGCGAGGAACTCGATGCCGAAGTCCGCGATCACGAACCTCGGCTCGCGCTCGACGGGGGTCCTGATGGCATGTATCCCTACCGCATCCTCTCCCAAGCCCTCCCCACTCTCTGGCCCGCATCTGGCCCCGCCTATGTCGCCTACGAAGTCGGCATCCACCAGGATATCTACGTGCAACGGATGATCGCAAAGGCTGTACCCTGCGTGGAGACGGGCATTCTCCCAGACTGGCAAGGAATCGGTCGCGTGATCTGGGGACGGCGGAAGTAGTCTCGTATTTTTTTACTAGATTTTTTGGAATGCTAGGTTTAGACCCCTCGTAGAGCGTCCATACTGACTATCAGAAGCGGTTGAGAGTCTACGAGAGAGGGATGACGAACGATGAGAAAAGGTCTGGTTCTGGCTACTGTGGCGGTTTCGATGTTCTTGACGGGGGTTGGCTATTTCAATCAATCCCAAGCTGTTGCACAAGCGCAAGACTTGGTTGTCGCTCAACCAGTGATCGCAGAGGACGGCACGGACGTAACGGATACGATCCCTGGCGACGCCATTCGCTTGCGCATCATCGCCAACAGTGATGACCCGGCCGACCAAAAGCTCAAGCGTGATGTTCGTGATCAGATCATTGTGGCTGTAGCCGATGAGATCCGCGGGTTGAAGGATCATGATGCGATCAAGGCGACGATCGCGAACTCGGTGCCGGAGATGAACGATCTCGCGGCGAAGATCATCGCGGAGAAGGGCTACTCCTACCCGGTGCAAACCGACTATGGCAACGTCCCTTTCCCGACCAAGATGTACGGCGATAAGGTCTACCCGGCTGGCGAGTACGAAGCGCTCCGCATCCAAATCGGGGAGGCCGCTGGGCAGAACTGGTGGTGTGTGCTGTTCCCGCCACTCTGCTTTGTCGACATGGCCAACGGCGACGCTGTCGCTCAGCCGAAGGACATGGAAGGGAAAAAGCAACCCGCTCCCATCACGACTGTCGATGTAAAAGACTCGGCGGATGGTCATGAGCAGGAAGTTGAAGTCCGCTCGGCTCTGGTGGACAAGCTCAGCGAGTGGTGGGACAAGATCTTCGCGTAAGTCCCCTCTCGCCCTCTATCGCTTCCTCTACCAAGCTCGTCTCCTGTATTGTCTCTGGGGGGCGGGCTTTTTGTCTTTTCTTTTCGGGGGGAAGGGGGTTTCATCTACTTTATCGAATGGTAGGAGAGGTGAGTTTGAAGGGGGTAGTTTTTTTTGAAAAAGGTACTGGTCGCGTTTGTCGCGGGGATGGTCGTCGCTACCGCCGGAGCCGCTTTTGCTGACAATCAAATCGCTGCTTTGTTCACGACTTCGGTGAAGTTCAAGGTGAACGGGTCTGATAAAACCAATAGTCTCGGCACGATACTGTACAAGGATCGCACGTATGTCCCTGCTCGATTTGTCGGTGAGGCGTTAGGTGCGGAAGTTGGCTGGGACGGTGAGCACAACACCGTCATCCTCAATAATTCAGGGAAGTTCGCTGCTCCGGCCAATGGAGGCACAACGCAGGCTACGACTGTGGTCGGGGGTCACTTTGAAGTTAGTAAGTTTACGTTGAAGAGCTCTTCGAATGCGACGAATATGAACGGGATGATTAAGAATATGGATGGTGTTGGTCATGATCTGGTTTTGAAGGTCCATTATTATGACAAGACTGGGAAGCTTTTGGGGTACGGAATTGCCACGATCTTGGGTCTGACTTCAGGGGGGCAGGTTGAGTTTTACGCGTTGTCTGAGCGGATTGATGGCGTGGTGTCGTTTTCGTTTGAGGTTGATTCGGAGTTGTAGGTTGGGTGGGTTTGAGTTGTGGCGAGGGCTCCTCTGGTTGAGGGGCCTTTTTTGCGTTCGGCGCGGTCTCCTGCCTGGGCCGGTCCGGCTGCATCACCCCGGCTCCTGTGAAAGTCGCTCGGGTCGATTCAGCCTCCCCGTCCCTTGCGGTGGCGATTGCTGATTTAAGGATTTATGTCGCGGTTAAAGAGGTATTTTGAATTGCGTACATAATATATGATTATATGGTGGGTTATATTGTGAATGAAAGGTGATGGTGTTTGGAAATGGAACGTAAAGGAAGTAAGCGAAGGCGCTGGTTTCGTAGCGGAACGGCGAATTTGTTCCTCTCGGTTGCGCTGCTAGCCAATTTGGTCGTGCCCGCATGGGCAATCCCCTCACGGGCAAGTGCTTCTGATCTGCCTGCTGGCGACTGGAATCTGAATGAGAAGGTCAGCCGCTCCTCGGCTGGCGCCGACAACGTTGGCACCACGGCCAATCCACGGATTACCAAGGACGGTCGCTTCGTGGTCTTTGAATCCAATTCGTCGACGTTGGTCGAGGGCGCTGGTCAGGATGTGCAGATTTATTTGCACGATCGCAGGACGGGCTCGACGGAGTTGATCAGTCGCTCCGCGACTGGCGAGTCGGCCAATTCGATGGCTACGAAACCTTCGGTGTCTGATGACGGTCGGTACGTCGTCTATCAATCCAAGGCGACCAATCTGGTTCAGGAGACGATCGACTTCGATCCGATCGACTCGTTTGAACGCATCTATGTGTACGACACAAGCACTCATTCGACTCATCTGGTCAGTGTGTCAGCTACTGGGGCTCCCGCGGATTCTTTTTCTCAGCAGGCGGTTATTTCGGGGGATGGTCAGTGGGTGGCGTTTGCGTCTGAGGCCAGCAATTTGTCTCAGGACTCGAAGCTGTACAGCTGGAGGCTGTACTTGCACAACTTGCAAAGCGGAGAAACGCAGGTCATTCGCAATGATTTTGCCACCGGCGTCGATGCGTTGGAACAACCCGCGATCTCGGCGGATGGTCAGGTTGTCGCATTCCGTTCCTCAGAGGCTTGGATTCCTGAGGACACCAATCAGGTGGAGGACATCTATCTGTACGATCGTTCCATGCACGGCGTGTCGTTGGTCTCTCAGTCCTTCGTGGACGAAGCGACCAATGGGGCGAGCAGTTCGCCAAGCATCAGCGCCGACGGCGCTCTCATCGCGTTTACATCAGAGGCGAGCAACTTGGTGGCTGATGATACGAATGGTCTCAGTGACGTATTTGTCTTCAGTCGCGCCTCTGGCATGACAACGCGCGTGTCGGTGACCGACACCGGCGCTCAAGCCGATGGCAACAGTTTGCGGCCCTCCCTTGCGCCGAACGGCGAACGGGTGGCGTTTGAGTCGCATGCGTTTAATTTGCTGTCGGAGGGGCTGCCTGTCGACGTCAATCGCATGCCCGATCCGTCTGTGGTCTATGTCTACAATCTGGGTTCGCAGCACGTTCAGTTGGGCAGTCGCCCCTACCAAGGTCAGTTGAACGGGGAGAGCTTGATGCCCGCGTTGTCGGATAGCGGTGCATTGGCTTTTCGGTCGGATAGTGAAAATGTCGCCCCTGCGACGACGCCGTTCCAACAGTATGACTACGGGTCTCTGTACGTGGCGCAGAATGCCTCCACGTTGCCGCAGTGGCCCGCTGATAGCAAGTTGACGGCAAGTGATGTCAACGATTTTGGCCTCATGTTGCACTGGCCCGCCCTCATCGGCCAAGATGTCGTCGGCTACAAGGTGTTTCGCACGAACACCCACCAAGAATTGCTGGGCTTCGTGGACGCGAGTACGTCCTCGTTCCACGTAAGCGAACGCTCTTATGAGGATCTGCAGTCTGGTTTTCAGGTGGAGGCGGTCAATTCCCATAACCAAACGTCTTGGGGCTCGGGCCCGAAGTTGATCAAAGGATGGAACGATTCCGAACCTCCGATGTGGCCGACCGCACCGTCCTTGACCATCACCAACTATGCTGGCTACATCTCCCTGTATGTGTCCCCGGAAGCAACCGACAATGTCGAGGTTGCCGGGTATCGCCTGTACCAGATCGATCCTGTGACGCACAACTCAACTCTGTTGCGCGAGAGTCGCTGGAATCGGTTTGAGTTCATGCCGAACGATCTGTTGTCCGATACGGACTACATGGTGGTCATCAAAGCGTTCGATTTTGCAGGCAATGAGAGCACTCCCTCTCCTGAGTGGCTGATCCATACGCCGAAATCAGTCGAAGTACAGTCCGGGCAGTTGACCGTCAACTATACAGCAGGCGACTACGATCTGCTATGGACGGCGGGTGACGCTTCCGTGACCTCCTATGAGGTCTGGGATGTCACGCCGGGCACAGTTGCTCAGATGTTGAAGCAAGTGCCAGCGACGGAGACGAGCTGGCACTTGACCACTTCGTCTGGCGGTCTCCACACGCTCGTCATCCGCGGTCGCGATGGACAACAGCGAGTGGTGTACCAGACGAACCAATTCGTCGTCTCGACCGAAGGACAGAATTTGTCCATCACGGTGGAACGCACAGGCATGGTCGGGGACTCGATGCCTCGCGGTGCGCAACAAGCCGTAACGGTTACAGGGGCTCCGAACAGTCCGGTCACGGTGACGGTCAGTTCTGACAAGTGGGATACGTCCCAATCGCCTTATGTGAGCACCCAAGTGACGACCGCGGTCGAGATGACCGAGTCGGCAACGCCAGGCGTCTACAAAGGCACGCTGACGGTGCCGGAGGGCACCTCTGCGATCACCAACATCGTGGCATCGCAGGCGAATCCAGAGGGCGGTGACCCACTGGTCACTGCTGTTGCCGGTTTGCCGTGGCAGGTGTTCGCTGAATGGGAAGCGACGATTACCGTCCCGGCGGAGTTGGCGCGTCCCCTGCACTACCGCGTGGCCTTGGTCAGCCCAAGTCGCCAGATCAATCAGGTCAAGTCGTTGAATGATTCGAGTACGCTTTCCTTTGGTCGACTGCCAGGGGCGGATGACTATACGTGGAAGATCCTCGATGCGCTCGGTCGCACGGTTCAGGAATCCCCGAAGCCCTTCTCGATTTATGGCGGGCTCAAGAACCCTGAGCAACTGGATGTGAAGGTCACCACCGTGCAAGTGAAACTGGTGGAGGACTCGAACACTCCCGTCGCCAATGCAGCCGTTTCGCTGGTGAATCCGTCGAACGGAGCGATCCTCGCCACACTGTACACGGATGCCAGCGGCATGACCCGTTCCTTTTTCGTAAGTAACTCGCAATTGCAAAGTGTGCAGGTGCGGGTGTATCTGGACGAAAATGTCTACAAGCGAGTTCCGTATCAGATGCTGAATCTGACGACTGGCCAGCTCAATCTCCAGACGCTCACGGTGGAGAAGATTGGAAAGGGTATGATTCAAGGCACTGTTCGCAACCTCGATGGGAGCCCATTGCCCGATGCGACGGTGTCCGTGACGCAAAACGTCCAAGGACGCTTTTTCAACAAGTCTGTGATGACGAACGCAGAAGGCAAGTACTCGGTGGAGGCAGTCGAAGGGCCCGTTAGCGTGTTCGTCACGCTATCCGCCAAGTATGACTACGCCCACGCCTCTCGCGATGTCACCGTCACAGCGAACGGCACGGTCACGGCCGATTTCTCGATTGCTGCGATGCAAAGCGCGACCGTCAAGATCAATCTGTTTACGAAGTATGCAGGTGATGCGCAGTGGCAAGGCCCATTGCCGATTGACTGGACGGTTGGGATTCACATGCATATGACGGTCGATGGCAACTACGTCAACAGCGACACGTTGACGGTGCGCGGCAAACAGCCAGGGGATGTCATCACCGTCTGCGCCGATGGTCGTGAGGGCGGTCTGCAACAGGCCTGCGTGGATGCTGTCGTCGACGCCAACATGCAAGCGGTCGCAGATTTGCGCCTCACGCAGGACAAAACCAACATCGTCGGCCAACTGCGTCTGCCAGCAGGGGCAGGCACGGTGAAGTACTGGTCGGCCTCGCTCTATGGGGCAGATGGCGCGATCCTTGAGAACACCAGTGACTACAACAAGTCGAGCCTGCGCTTCGCCACGCAAAAGTCTGGGGCGATGAAGCTCGTCATCGAAGCCTATGGAGACAACTGGAGCACCCGCTACCGGAAGTCTGTCGATGTCAACGTGACGGCAGGCACGCCGCTTGATCTCGGCACGCTTGATCTGGCTCGCCTCGGCGTGTTCAGCGGCAACGATGGCAATTCGCTGACTTCCTCGACTCCGCAAGTGCGTCCCGGTCAGACGGGAACGATCCGCGCCGCTTTCAAAGGCAATCGAGGTGTCAACAACGCCAAGTTGATCCTGCGCATCCCACAAGGCACAGACTATGTAGCCGACTCGGTGATGCTGGGCGATGTGGCGGTCCCTGCCAATCAGGTTGACCTGATCTCGAAGCCGGGCTTCGTGATCGTCAAGCTCGGCAATCTGGCGTACAACCAAGCAGGTGTGGTGCGGTTCAGCTTCAAGGTGCCGACCACGTTCACCGAGGGAGTTCTGCTCGCGGATGCCCAGATGTCGTATGACGGCAGCGGCGGTGACGAGATCATCGGGCAAGTGAAGCTGACCTCGTCGCAACTCACGATCACCGCGCCGCTGCGGACCAATCATCTGGCATGGACGGTCAACGGCAACGGCCCGGCGAACCAAGAACTCTCGGTCTTCGAAGGCCAGCAGTTCCTGGGAAAAACGACCATCAGCGCCGCCGGCGTATGGTCGCTCAACCTGTCGCTGCCCGATCCGAGCGGTGACAAGTTGTTCCATCTGCAAGCGGTCACCACCGATGGCAATGGAAAAACGCTCCGCTCCAAAGTGGTGGACGTCAGCTACGAACCGAACGATCCTGTCTTGCAAGAGATGACGATGCGCCAAGGCGACGGCCGTCGCGTGACGCTCGATCTCACGCACGGGGTTCCGCGCTTCCCATATGTCGTCCGCCCGTGGGATGGTTTCTACTTTGACCTGAAGTTCAACGATCCCAACGCGGTCGAAAATGTCAAAGTCCATCTCGGACATGGTGCAGGGGAGACGGTCGGACTGGCAACCAAGCTCGACAACGGACTTTGGCACGTCGAGATGATCACCTCGGGCATCAACGGTGTCGGAGAAGGCATCTACGTCACCTACGACCGCAAGAAACTGCCGCCGACCCCCGTCACCAAGGTCCCGACGGAAGCGGAAGTCCGCGATCGCATGCCAGCAGGCATGCGCGATGTCACGATCGACAGCAAGGAAAACCTGCACACCGTGGGCAATCTCACCACAGGGCACATTGATTTGACCCTGCCGGATTCGAACATGGGTCTAGGTGTCGACGTTGCGATGGAGGAGGGGCTGACCTACTCCCCGACCACCGAAGATTTGCAAAAAGCGGCCTCCACCGGGGTTCCCGTCTACGGCATGACGTTTGATGTCCACCAAGACGAATCCACCGGCAAGTGGGTCTCTGACATCTCAGGATATGTGCAAAAACCGCAGACCGGACTCAGCGTCACCCAAGGTCTGAACTTGCTCCTATCCGGGATGGGGACTCCGAGCCCGACCTCGATCTCGCCGCAGTACGCCGTCGCGGGCAGCAACGTGCTGAACGTGGTGAAGGTCACGGGCAAGATCGTCTGGAATGAAAAAGACGCCCTCTACAAGGGCGGCAACGACATTCAGCAAACCAAGCAAAATATCGACGGACGTTACGAGGTCAACAAAAAGTTCGACCAAGTCGTCGCCCTCGCCCAACGCGCCAATGCCTGCCCAGGCGGTGCCGCTTGGAACGAAAGCATCGAGTTTGCCAACAACATGATCATCGCAGGGGAAGCATCCAAGTGGGCGCTCAACCTCGCCGGAGCAGCGCTCGCACCGGAAACGCTAGGATCATCGTTGGTCTTCAACATCGCCGGCAACTTGCTGGGTGCAGGTGTTGATGTGCTCGTCGACGCGCGTTTGAAATCGCTCGATGACCACATCTCGCAGATGGGGGATTGCGCGAAACCGCGAGAGGATGAGCTAGGGGAGGCCACCCCGACTGCATCCCCGGTCTGGATCTACGACCCGAGCGGCTATGTCTACGAAACTTTTGAGGACAACCGCGTCGCGGATGCCCAAGCGACCGTCTACTACCTAGACGCTCAGACCAACGAGTGGGTGAAGTGGGATGCGGACTGGTACGGCCAGATCAACCCGCAGATCACCGACCCAGAGGGCAAGTACGGCTGGGATGTTCCGAACGGCAAGTGGAAAGTCGTCTATGAAAAAGCAGGCTACGAGACGACGGAGAGCGGTGCGATGGACGTACCGCCGCCGCGCTTCAACGTCAACATCCCGATGGTTTCCACACAATCACCGACCATCGCGGTCACGTCGGCGCAATCGTCGAACAGTGCAACGGTGCTCGAATTCACCACCGACAAATACGTGCGCACAGCAGACCTGACTGCGAATTCCCTGACCGTCATGGTGGATAACGCAGCTGTTACAGGCACGCTCACCGCCGTCGACGCGCGCGAGGATGCCAACAACGTCTCGCTCGCCCGCACGTTCCGCTTCACCACGGCGCAGAACATCGCCGCCGGCAAGCAAGTCACGATCGCATGGCCCGCGTCTGATGTCGTCAGTTATGCGGGTATCCCAGCAGAACCGGATGCAGGTCAGGTCACGGTGACGCAGACGATCACCGTGCAAACGGCAGATACCGTAGCTCCTCTGCTGAGCACCGCGACGACAAGTGTTAGTGGCGATGTGATCACGCTGACGTTCAACGAACTGTTGAACACGAAAAAAGCGCTGAGCAGCGCACAATTCACGCTGCAAGGCACGACCGTCACCCCAGCCTCCGTCGAGTACGGGGAGGATGGCCAGACGGTGAAGCTCTTCCTGAACGGCAAAACCGCTCAGTCCGGTGTCGTCGTCAACATAGCGGCGAACAGCGTCGAGGACCGATACGCCAACTCAGCAAGCGCACTGTCCGGCAACGTCACCGACAATTCGGTTTCCAGTGACGCCTCGCTGCAGAGCCTCGTCCTCGCAGGCAACGCCTACCCGCTGACTCCGGCGTTCTCGCCAAACACAACGTCCTATACGCTCGCCGTGCCGGACAAAATGGCGACGACAACCCTGCGCGCCGTCACGAACGATGGTAACGCGACGATGCGCCTCGAAGGTTTCGATCTCGCATCGAACCAAGACCGCGACATTACGCTGGCAGGTGTAGGCGACACGGTCATCCTGCTCAGCGTCACCGCAGCCGACCAGTCGACGACCCGCCAGTACCAGATTACCATCACCCATGGCTACGTACCGCCTGTGAACAACGGGGGCGGAGGCGGCGGTTCTGTCACTCCCTCTCCGACCGGTACCCTGACGCTGGAGGATGTGAAAAAATCGCTGAGCGGCTCCACGCTCACGATCGATCTGAGCAACCGTCAAGCCCCGGCGATGCTCCAAGCGGACGCATGGGCGTACTTGAAGGAACAAGGTGCTGTGCTCGTGCTGAAGCAAGCGACGTCCACACTCACGCTCCCGGCGACCGCCTTCGACGATCAGATCGAGAAGCAACTCGGTTCGCTCGACAAGCAAGTCACCTTGAACTTGGCATGGGCCGAAGTCACAGTTGACACCGCCTCGAATTGGTTCCGACAAGCAAGCGATCAGGACGCCGCCTACAAGCCCGCGTCCGCTGCGCTGCAACTCGTAGCCACCGCGACTGCAGGCTCCCGCACTGTCACGTTGCAACCGACGGGCGAACTGCACGTCACGTTGGCACTCCCGCAAGCGACCGACATCACGAAGGTTGGGGTCTATCAATATGACACCGCGACCCGCAAGTGGAGCTACGTCCGCTCGACCAACGCTCAGAAAAACGGCCTCGTGAACACGACCGTCACCAACGGTCAACCGCTCGCCTTGCTCCGATATGAAAAGTCGTTCTCCGACATCACGGAGCACTGGGCACGAGGTTCCATTGAACACTTGGCCGCACATCACATCATCGCCGGCCAGACCGACACCGCGTTCAACCCAGAAGGCAACATCACCCGGGCGGAGTTCGTCGCCCTCATCGACCGTCTGATCGGCTTGCCAGATCCGCAGTATCGGATGCACTTCACCGACGTTGCCACCTCCTCTTGGTATGTGGCAAGCGTCAACCGTGCAGCCGCGGCAGGCATTGCACATGGCTTTGAGGACGGCACCTTCCAGCCGGAGGGACAGATCACCCGCGAGCAGATGGTCGTGATGGCGATTGGAGCGCTGCGCACCAACCGCACACTCGATCCGCTGACCGAAGCGGAGCAAGCGCATTACCTCACACAATTTGACGACAGCAGCGCGATTGCTGACTGGGCGCGTGAATCGTTCGCCCAAGCGATCAAGCTCGGCCTCGTCAGCGGCATTTCTGCAGACCAGTTGGCACCGGGCGACCTGTTGACCCGCGCACAAGCGGCGGTCATCCTCGATCGTTATCCACAACCAACCCTGTAAGCCGCCAAAAAAGAGCCGTTCCCTTCGTGGGAAACGGCTCTTTTTTCTCTCATAACGGCGCGGTCTCGCTCATAGACTGATAGAAACGAGTACACACAGGAGGCATCGCCATGAGTCTAGTCATCCGCCAAGCCACGCTCGAAGACTTTGCATCCATCCACAAGTACCTCACCTCGGCTGGAGTGTCCACGGGGGGCCTCGGCGACCATCTCACGAACTACTTGGTTGTGGAAAACCCGAACGAAAACAAAATTGTAGGCACGGTAGGCTTGGAAATCTACCGAGAAGACGAACGTTTGTACGGGCTCATGCGCTCTCTCGTGCTGGAAAACAGCACGGTACAAGCGCAGGTCGGAATGGAGTTGCTCTCCCGATTTTTTGCCTATGCTGAAACCAAATCGCTGACCGCTCTGTACTTATTCACAAAATCCACAGGAATCGACCTGTTTATCCACATGGGGTTTTCCACAGTGCAAGCGGATGCGCTTCCCACGTGTATTCTCCAGTCACCACCGTATTTGGCGAATGCACAACAGGACATGGTGCCGATGGGACATCTGTATAAGTCCACAACTTATCCACATGCCCCTGTGGATATTGTGGACAAGTGAGAACGAATGTTCTCCACGTTGGAATTTCTCGCAAGTATGCCTATACTGGATAAGACAATGACTATGGGCAGGGATACCAATGACGAGACAGACGATGAGATTCACCACGGCACGCCACGATCTGGAACAAGCAGCGATGCTGTTGCGAGATGGCGAGACCGTAGCTTTTCCTACCGAGACGGTATATGGGTTGGGTGCGAATGCACTCGATGCCCGCGCTGTGGACAAGATCTTCAAGGCGAAGGGCCGCCCCTCCGACAATCCACTGATTGTCCACATTGCCCACAGGGATGATGTGCATCAACTCGTGACGCACATCCCTGAGTTGGCGCGACTGTGCATGGATCACTTCTGGCCAGGGCCGTTGACGTTGATCCTGCCGTGTACAGACGCCGTGCCGGCGAATGTCACGGCGGGCTTGGACACAGTCGGCGTTCGCATGCCCGATCACGATACGGCGCTGCAAGTGATCGCCCTCGCAGGTGTGCCGGTAGCCGCCCCGAGCGCGAATCGTTCCGGTCGACCGAGTCCGACGACAGCCGAGCATGTGCTGGAGGATCTCTCCGGGCACATCGCAGGCGTTGTGGACGGCGGTGCGGCAGGCGTGGGCGTGGAGTCGACCGTGCTGGATGTGACCGGCGCTGTTCCGATGATCCTGCGTCCAGGGGGCGTGACCCGCGAGATGCTCGAACACCTACTCGGTCCAGTCGCGGTCGACCCGGCACTTGGCAACGAAACGATCGCGCCCAAGTCGCCGGGCGTGAAGTACACGCACTACGCACCGCGTGGCACCATGTACCTCGTGGAGGGTGAACAGGCGCTCGTGGAGATGCAACGCCTCGTCCAGACAGCTGATCAAAAAGTCGGGGTGCTCACCACCGACGAGCACAAAGACCTTTTTCCAACTGCGGCCCACGTGATCTCGCTCGGCTCGCAGGATGACCTCGCGACCGTGGCCGCACGGCTTTACGACGCGATCCGTTCATTTGACCACCATGAGATTGAGGTCATCTATGCGGAGACGTTCCCAGAGGACGGAATCGGGTTGGCGGTGATGAATCGACTGCGAAAAGCGGCGGGACACAGGGTGATTCTGGCAGAATAGGCGGACGAGCTCTGCTCATGCCAGTAAAAGGCGGAAAATTGGGTATGAAAGCGCTTCATCTTTCCCCAGTGGAACGTGTATAATGGAAACAGACAACACAACGACACAACAGCTGAGTTTGTGCATTTCCACAAAGCGGAGGACCCAATCATTTCGGGGTGAGTTCTGCCAGATGAGGCAGAAGGGGTGTAGAACTCTCTTGCCACCCTAACCCGTCAGCTAACTTCGTAAGCTGCTGCGAGAGAGGTCTCTGACCTCTGTTCTGGTTGTCCAATACTACATTGGATAAAGAGGTGTTTTTGGCATGAAACAATGTCTTGTAGTGACGATGGATGAGGCTGCGATCCCTTTTATCACCACGATGAACTCGCTGGGCGTTTCGTGCGCGATTCTCGACTATTGTGTGCAGACCACCCAGTTCCTGCGGGAGCATCTCGTCGAGGCGCCGGTCATCCGGGTCGGACATCACAAGTCGGATGTCGTGAACAACGAAGCGGTGCGCCAGTGCGATACCGCTGTGGTCTTCGAAGGTGCATGGCTGGAGAGCGCCCTGATCGTACAGGCGCTCAAACAGGCGGGGATCGAACAGGTCGTCGTCGTTGCGCAGAACCAGAGTTTCATGCGCGCGTACCGCGCTCTTGGTGCTGACCGCGTCGTCGGCGTAAGGCGTTGGAACCGCGACTCGTTGCGCGTTTTGAACGCGCAGCTCGCATAATCTACAGGTCATCATGACAGCAGCCGTTCCAGTCCTACAGGACTGGAACGGCTTTTTTGCCTACCTTGTGCGCTCGTTAAACACCAAATGACGCCTGTCCCCATAGGATATAGCAATCAAACAACCAGGTAGGTGCAAGCACAATGAAGAACATGAAACAACTCGTGGGTCATGTGGTAACGCTTCAAACCAGCAAGGGAATTCAAGTAGGTGTGCTGGACAAGGTGACCGAAAAAGGAGTCACGCTCAAACCGCTGCCGCAAAAAGACCGCAAGGGTCTGGACGCAGAAAACGTTTTCTTTGGCGGGGGGTACTACCCGTATCGCGGCTTTGGGTATGGCGCGGGTGTTGGCATCGGCGTAGGAGCGGGCGTGGGCATCGGCGGAGGACTCGGCTATGGTGGGGGCCTTGGCTACGGCGGAGGCCTTGGCTACGGCGGAGGCCTTGGCTATGGAGCAGGTCTCGGTTTCGGTGGAGGACTCGGCTATGGAGCAGGTCTCGGTTTCGGTGGGGGCCTCGGCTATGGAGCAGGCATCGGCATCGGTGGAGGTATCGGCTATGGAGCGGGCCTCGGCATCGGCGGAGGCTTCGGGCATCGCCGCTCCTTATTCTGGTAAGCACGATACGGTGGGCAAAAAACCTCGGAGGGTCAATCCGAGGTTTTTATTTTGGCCAAGCCGCATAGACATGAGGTAGCAGGACAACCGGGGGGAGGGATGGTAGTGAGCAGCATACTTCTACATAATGGTGAGTTTATGACCTTGCTGGTGATGGCGCTGGCGCTAGGCATGGATGCGTTCTCACTAGGGCTTGGCATGGGGATGCTCAAGCTGCGGCCGCGCGAGATTGCGCGCATCTCAAGTACCATCGGCGTCTTTCACGTGGTGATGCCACTGCTTGGCATGGTGGTCGGCCTGTATCTGTCCAGTGTGATCGGTGACTTCACGCGCTGGATCGGCGCGTTGCTGTTGATCGGTCTCGGAGGACAGATGGTCTGGAACTCGATTTTCAGCAGAGAGGACGAGCACGGTGACAGCCGAGCGGCAGCGCGCACGAGCGGCTGGGGGCTGTTTTTATTTGCGCTGTCCGTCAGCCTCGACTCGCTGTCGGTCGGCTTCTCGCTCGGAACGTTTGGTGCCAATCTCGGACTCGCCGTCACGCTGTTCGGGATCTGCGGGATGGTGCTCGCGGCACTCGGACTGGCGATCGGCGGTCGAATCAGTCATTTATTCGGCGAGTATGGGGAAGCGATCGGCGGTGCGGTCTTGATCGCATTTGGACTCAAATTTCTGCTGTAGCTGTGCACAAGAAAAGCCGACGGGGCTACCTATGTCGGCTTTTTGGAGATTAAAAAGAGAAAACAATTCTTTCTTTGTCCTTACTAAAATATCGTGCAGGAATTTCAAAGTTTTAATGCACTTTCCTTGACGTATATTTAATATACAGGTTATGATCTTTATGACTGGAAAAATCGCCGGATCGCCCAAGATAAGACACCTACGATGGTGGCGGGGGACGACACTTTTTTACGATCGGGGAGAAGAGGATCATGATTGAAAAATTATCATCGATCGGGAACTTCGTAGGCAAGACACCGTTGGTGCACCTCGAACATCCGACCATTGATCTGTACGCAAAGCTGGAGTTTCATAACCTCATGGGCAGTGTGAAAGTACGCCCGGCGTATTATATCCTAAAGTCAGCGATTGAAAGTGGTCGCATCACTCAGGATACGACGATCATCGAGTCCTCATCGGGGAACTTCGGGATCGCGTTGGCAACTTTGTGCAAGCGACTGGGGATCAAGTTTATCCCGGTCATCGATCCGAATATCAACCCAAGTTACGAAAACCTGTTGCGGGCTCTTTCCTACCGAGTGGAAAAAGTCGAAGTGCGGGACAAAACGGGCGGCTTCTTGCTGACCCGAGTCGATCGCGTCAACGAATTGTTGCGGGAGATCCCGAACTCGTTCTGGACCAACCAATACGGCAACATCGACAACTTCAACGCCCACTTCAAAGGATTGGGCACCGAGTTGGCGGAAAGTTTTGACGAGCTTGACTATGCATTTATCGGCGTCTCGTCCGGGGGAACGATCTCGGGTGTGTCGCGCCGTTTGAAGGAGCAGTTCCCGAATGTGCGCATCGTGGCCGTAGACAGTGTAGGCTCGGTGATTTTCGGGACTCCGCCCAAGAAGCGCTACATACCGGGTATCGGTTCCAGCATGGTGCCAGACATCCTGCGTGAAGCAGTGATCGATGACGTGGTACACGTTGAGGAGACCGACACGGTCAAGGGTTGCTATCAATTGTTTGAGGACCATTGCATTTTTGGCGGCGGTTCGACCGGCACTTCGTATTTTGCCATTCAGGAGTATTTCAAGGACAAGGTGTTTGAAAAACGGCCGAAAGTCGTGTTCCTCTGCCCAGATGGCGGCACGCCGTATGCAGATACCGTGTACAACCCGGTTTGGGTCAAGGAACTAAACGACAAAAGCACCGTTCAATCGCTGTCGTAATCAAGAGAGGAGCTACGCAAATGCTTTATATGAACACCCAGAACCTGCAATCCATTGGAATCGACTGGAACGCAACGATTTCGGTCATCGAGGACGCGGTCAAGTGCCTCGCGACCGACGATTACGCGCAACCGGTCAAACCGTACCTGCGCTACCGTGACAAGAGCAACCGGATCATCGCGATGCCGGCGTTCTGCGGCGGTGATGTGAACATCGCAGGGATCAAGTGGATCGCTTCCTTCCCGAAAAACATCCACCAAGGCGTACAGCGCGCCCACTCCGTCACGATCTTGAACCAAGCGGACAACGGCAAACCGCTCGCGGTCTTCAACACCGCATACGTCAGCGGTATCCGCACTGCGTCTGTCACCGGGCTGGTCATCAAAAAGTACGAAGAAGTGAAACCGCTTGCGAACGTCAACGTCGGGATCATCGGCTTCGGTCCGATCGGCCAACTGCACCTCGAAATGGTCACCGCATTGCTTGGCGACCGGATCTCCAAAGTGTTCCTCTACGACATCGGTGGTGTGCGCGAACAGTACATCCCGGCCGCGATCAAGGATCGCGTCGAGATCGTGGATACCTACGAAGCTGCGTATGACGATGCGGACGTATTCATCACCTGCACCGTCTCGGCAGGCGGCTACATCGACCGCAAGCCGAAAAAGGGCTCGTTGCTGCTCAACGTCTCCCTGCGCGACTTCAAGCCGGAGATCCTCGACTACACCAAGTCGATCATCGTCGACGATTGGGAAGAAGTTTGCCGTGAGAACACCGACATCGAACTGATGCACAAGGAGCGCAATCTGCAGGAGGAAGACACCAAGTCGATCGTCGACGTGGTCTGCAAGGATGCGATCCGCGAGTTCCCGCTGGACGATGCTGTGATCTTCAACCCGATGGGCATGGCGGTATTCGATGTCGCGGTGGCACGCCACTATTACGACATTGCGCTCAAAACGGGTGTAGGCACCCTGCTGGAAGACTAAGGAATTGAAAAAGAGACCCTGCCGCTTGCGGACGGGTCTCTTTTTGCATTTGCATGGGGGAAGTTGGCAGGGCTATACTAGAGGAAACGATAGGGAGCGAAGGAGGAGACTCATGAATTTACTGTTTGTGTGTACCGGGAATACCTGCCGCAGTGCGATGGCAGAACCGCTGATGCGGATGCGGTTGACGAAGGCCGGGTTGGGAGATCAAGTGGAGGTGCGTTCGGCAGGCGTTGCGGCCCAAGCTGGACAACCGGCTTCCAAAGGTGCGCAGCAGGTGATGAACGCGCACGGTCTCGATGCGGATGCGCATCTGGCCACGCCGTTGGATGACGAGTTGGTGCGCTGGGCGGACTTGATTTTGACGATGTCGCAGTCGCACAAGCGGGCGATCTTGGAGCGTCATATCGAGGCGATGGATAAGACCTTCCAGTTGAAGGAGTTCGTCGACGACGACCCGGAGAGCATGAAGCTCTTTGAAGCGATGGGCGAATTGCAAGCGGAGGCACAGACCAAGCAAGCGCAGTTCATGGCGGAGCATGCCGATGAGATCGAGTCGTTGCAAGAGCGGTACCAAGAGAGCGGCGGGCAAGACCCGACGGTCGACGCCGAGCTGGCGGCGCTGCAGCAACGCCTAGAAGCGTGCGTGCAACAGGAGAGCGAGCGCATGATGGAACTGGTCGCGAAGCTACCTGATTATGATGTAGCAGACCCCTACGGGTCGGGGCAGGATGTCTACGATGCCACGGCGCGGGAGATCTCCGGGTTGCTGGATAAATTGGTGGAGCGGTTGCAGGAAGAGGGCGTGGAATAGGACTGCGCTAAGTAGTGGAGAAGCCCCGTTTGCTGAGGAAGTTGGCGGGGCTTTTCTAATTGGTTGGGCAGTAGGATATACTAGAGTGAGAAGAATGTGACGATTCGGAGGTGCGCGTGTGAAGCTGAGATCTATTCGCGTAAAAAATCTCAAAGGCATCAAGGATCTCGAAGTTAATTTAGTTGACCCTGTGAAGAAAAAGGTACGTGACCGCACCATAATCGTAGGAAAAAATGGCTCAGGAAAGACAACTCTGTTGGAGACTGCGTACTCAACACTTTGTTTAATGGGCGTAGGTGAAGCTGGCCTAAAGGATGTAGACGTTGACTTTCTATATTCGTCTGCAAGCACTTTCATCAGCGCAGATTTTCACTCGAATGATGATGTGACGAGGACGTTTAATATTGTTGCAGCAGGTAATCTGCGTTTGCCTGACAAGGATACACTATCGACGCCTGATTATTTCATCACAATTGAAACAGAAGTTGATTATGAAGAAAAAACAGTTGAGTACGTGCCACGAATTTCTCTGTATAACAAGGAAGCAGAGGCACTTTCATTTGCGATCAGGACCGCAATTGCAGGAATTGATGATAACCCGATTATAGGAAATCTCATATTTTTTCCGACTGATCGTCTCGCTTACTTTCCTACCCATTCCAGACTGGTGAATGAAAAACCTGAATACGAATGGGCATACCAAAATAATCGACATCATGATCAATGGGAAGGGTCTTTGGAGAGTTTCCTTACTTGGCTGTATTTTCGCGATTTGAAGCTTAGAGAAGGCAATCGAAATGAGCCTTCGTTGTTTGATGAGTTTAAGCAGCTCGTCAATCGCTTCTTGGAAGGGAAGCAAATTACATCTGTCGGAATGAATTACCGTGTCGAGGTTGTCAAAGAGGGGACTGGGGAGAAGATAAGTCTTGATGTTCTTAGTTCCGGGGAGAAACAACTCATTCTGTTGATCGGGGAGATGTTCCGCCGAATTCGTAAGGGCAGTCTCATTTTAATCGATGAACCGGAGATTCATCTGCACCCTGTGTGGCAAAAGCTATTTGTTGATACTCTCACGAAAATGTGTAAGAAATATGAGGCGCAATTTATCATGACAACGCAGTCTCCCTTTATTGCAGACGCTGTTTTAGAAAGCGAAATCGTGAGACTTGACGATCTAATAGAGGAGTCACGTGCATGAGTGGCTATAGGCAATTGTGTCTAGAGGGAACCGATGACGACAAGACATTGAAGAAAATGTTTGAATTGAAATGCCAAACCAAAGTTTCCGGGAACAAGAGAAGTGTTCGCAAAGACGTTTTTCAAGAAGAGGCTTGCTGTGGACTGGTTGATCGAGACTTTGATCAAGAGGAGAAAGTAGAGCACAGCAGGGGAGAGGGCTCTCGTTGTGTCATTCTTCGAAGATATGCATTGGAAAACTACCTGCTTGAGCCCTGCTATCACACAAGAACAGGTTCGCTCTGAAATTGAGAATCGGTTTGCCAGTATCCCAGCACGTGATGACATTCGATCATTCATGAAAAATTGGGAGTCTCGTGCGCAAGAGATCGATCAGGCGTGTAATACTTTAGACGGTGTGCATCGCTGGATTGATGGCAAGATACTCCTGCGAGATGTTCTCTATCAAGATGTGATTGAATTTTTGCCAGATTATGCACAACGTAGCAAGCAGGAATTTGTCGAGCAACTGGCTATCTTTGCAAAAGAGTCGCCTCCGCAAGAGCTTTGTAACATTTTTGCGAACTTCGGTATTACGGTTTTCTAAATCACTATACAACGCTAGGAGGCCACCCCCCATGAAAATCGCACTTGCAGCCGACCACGGCGGCTTTTCGTTGAAAGAGAATGTGAAAAAGAAACTGGACGCGATGGGCTTGGAGTATCATGACTTCGGCACCTATTCCGAGGAGTCGGTCGATTACCCAGACTTCGGCATCCAAGTCGCAGAAGCGGTGGCAGCCGGGCAATTCGACCGTGGCATCCTCATCTGTGGCACGGGGCTTGGCATGATGATCGTCGCCAACAAAGTCCCGGGCATCCGTTGCGCACTGCTCCACGATACGTTCTCTGCCAAAGCCACCCGCGAACACAACAACACTAACGTCATGGCGATGGGCGCGCGCGTCATCGGACCAGGGCTGGCGGATGACATCGTGGAGATCTGGCTGTCCACCGACTTCGCAGGCGGTCGTCACCAGAACCGTCTCGACAAGATCGCCACCATCGAGCAGCGCTACGGTCGCGAGGAAGGCGTCAAGGGATGCTAGAGCAGATCAAGGCACAAACTCTCCAAGTGCTCGACGAACTGGTCGCCGCGGCTGTTCTCAACGAGGAGCACCTCCTCGTCATCGGCTGCTCCTCCAGCGAAGTCGTCGGGCAAAAAATCGGCACCGCCGGTTCGGCAGAGGCCGCTGCGCAGATCGTCGCCGCCGTGCTGGAGGCCCGTGCCCAGTATGGCTTCCACGTCGCTTTTCAATGCTGCGAACACCTCAACCGCGCGCTCGTCGTCGAACGGGAAACTCGCAAAGCCTTCCAACTTGAGGAGGTCGCGGTCGTCCCCGTCCCCACTGCGGGTGGACAAGTCGCCTCGACCGCCTTTCGTGCCTTGACCCAACCGGTGCTCGTCGAGCGCATCCAAGCCGACGCTGGGATCGACATCGGGGACACGTTCATCGGGATGCATCTGCGCCCGGTCGCTGTGCCCGTGCGTCCGACCCAACGCTCGATTGGGGAAGCGCATGTCACGATGGCAAAAACTCGTCCAAAACTGATCGGTGGCGCACGTGCCATTTATGTTCTCGATAGACAGGAAAGCACGAACTTTAACTAGGTTTGTGTGGTATAATATTCGGAAATAGCTGTTATCTAAGGAGTGACCGAAGATGAACAATCATCTGAGCCAAACCTTGCAAAACACCGACCAAGAAATCGCAAAAGCGATGGAGCTGGAACTCGGCCGTCAACGCGCAAAAATTGAGTTGATCGCCTCTGAGAATTTCGTCTCCACCGCTGTCATGGAAGCGATGGGCACCGTTCTGACCAACAAATACGCAGAAGGCTACCCAGGCAAGCGCTACTACGGCGGCTGTGAATACGTCGACGTAGTCGAGGACATCGCTCGCGATCGCGCCAAGAAACTGTTCAACGCAGAGCATGCCAACGTCCAGCCGCACTCTGGCGCCAACGCCAACACCGCGGTCTATTTCGCTTTCCTCAAACCGGGCGACACCGTCCTCGGCATGAACCTCTCACACGGCGGTCACCTCACGCACGGAAGCCCAGTCAATATCTCCGGTCAATACTATAACTTCGTTCCGTATGGCGTCGAAGAAGGCACGCACCAGATCGACTACGACAAAGTACGTGCCCTCGCCATCGAAAACAAACCGAAAATGATCGTCGCTGGCGCTTCGGCGTTCCCACGCGTGCTCGATTTCCCGAAACTGCGTGAGATCGCGGATGAAGTCGGAGCCTACCTGATGGTCGACATGGCGCACATCGCGGGCCTCGTTGCGACCGGTCATCATCCGTCGCCGATCCCGTATGCAGACTTCGTCACCTCCACGACGCACAAGACCCTGCGCGGGCCGCGTGGCGGCCTGATCCTGTGCAAGGAACAATACGCCAAGCAAATCGACAAAGCGATCTTCCCAGGTATCCAAGGCGGCCCGCTGATGCATGTCATCGCCTCCAAGGCGGTCTCCTTTGGCGAAGCGCTGCGCCCGGAATTCACCCAATACATCCAGAATGTCGTCGACAACGCACAAGCTCTCGCAGCGGCGCTGATCGAGCGTGGGTTCACCCTCGTCTCCGGCGGCACGGACAACCACCTGTTGCTGCTCGACGTGCGCAACCTCGACCTGACCGGCAAAGTGGCAGAGCACCTGCTCGACGAAGTGGGCGTCACCACCAACAAAAACACCATCCCGTTCGATCCAGCGTCTCCGTTTGTCACCTCTGGCGTGCGCATCGGCACCCCGGCTGCGACCTCGCGTGGTTTTGACCAAGCGGCGATGGTCGAGATCGCCAACATCATCGAGTTGGCGCTCAAGCATCGCGACGATGCAGCGAAAGTCGAAGAAGCACGCCAGCGTGTGAAGGCGCTGTGTGACAAATTCCCGATGTACGAAGGCTTGACCTACCTCTAAGACTCCCTAGCAGGCCAAAAGAGTCCCAACCCGCCTTGGAGCGTGTTGGGACTCTTTTGGTATTCCGGCAGTGTTTTGCTATAATGGTCTAGGACATCCAACAAGTGAAGACGAAAAGGGGAGTCGGCTCATGGGCAAAGTGTACGTTTTTGACCATCCACTGATCCAACATAAATTGACCTACATCCGCCGCACAGACACGGGGACCAAGCAGTTTCGTGAACTGGTAGAGGAAGTCGCGATGCTGATGGCTTACGAGGCCACCCGTGACTTGCCCCTCGAAGATACCACGATCCAGACGCCGGTCGCCAGCACACAGACCAAGATCCTCGCGGGCAAAAAGCTCGGGATCGTTCCGATCCTGCGCGCAGGTCTCGGTATGGTAGACGGCATCTTGAACCTGATTCCGAGCGCGAAGGTCGGTCACATCGGTCTCTATCGCGACCCGGAAACCCTGCAACCGGTCGAGTACTATACCAAGCTCCCGACCGATCTGGAGGAGCGCGATCTGATCACCGTCGATCCGATGCTCGCAACAGGCGGCTCCGCTGTGGCAGCCATCACGGTCATGAAACAGCGTGGGGCGAAAAACATCAAACTGATGTGTCTGATCGCCGCACCAGAAGGCATCGAAGCGGTGCAACAAGCCCACCCGGATGTCGACATCTATGTCGCGGCTGTGGACGAGTGTCTCAATGATCATGGCTACATCACGCCAGGGTTAGGCGACGCAGGCGATCGCCTGTATGGCACGAAGTAACAGAGGAGAGCGATTACTGACTATGGAACCGATTCGTGTACTGACCGTGTTTGGGACTCGCCCGGAAGCTGTCAAAATGGCACCGCTCGTCAAAGCGCTGGAGCGCGCCGGGGACAAAATTCACTCCAAAGTCTGCGTCACCGCGCAGCACCGCGAGATGCTCGACCAAGTGCTACACCTGTTTGACATCAAGCCGGACTACGACCTCGACATCATGGAACCACGTCAGACGTTGACCGGCGTGTCGATCAAGGCACTGGCGGGCTTGGAGAAGGTCCTGCAGGAAGAACAGCCGCACATCGTGCTCGTACATGGAGACACCACGACGACGTTCGTGGCTGGGCTTGCGGCGTTCTATCAACAGGTGGCGATCGGGCATGTGGAAGCGGGATTGAGAACCTATGACAAGTACTCCCCGTTCCCAGAGGAGATGAACCGCCAACTGACCGGCGTGATGGCCGACCTGCACTTCGCCCCGACCGATCTGTCGCGTGCGAACTTGTTGCAGGAGCACAAGCCAGACGAGCGCATCTATGTGACCGGGAACACGGCCATCGATGCGATGAAGACCACCGTCCGCGATACATATACCCATCCGATTCTGGACAGCCTGCAGGGCGGGCAACGCCTCGTGTTCATGACGGCACACCGTCGCGAGAACTTGGGGGAGAAGATGCACAACATCTTCACCGCCGTTCGTCGTCTGGTCGAGGAGCATGAGGACATCGTGCTCGTCTACCCGGTGCACCTGAACCCGGCGGTCCAAGAACCGGCGCGCGTGATCCTTGGCGGTCACGAGCGCATCCACCTGATCGATCCGCTCGATGTGTTCGACACGCACAACTTCATGTCGCGGGCGACCTTGATCCTGACCGACTCGGGCGGAATCCAAGAGGAAGCTCCGTCGCTCGGAGTCCCAGTGCTCGTCTTGCGAGACACCACGGAGCGTCCAGAAGGCATCGACGCAGGCACATTGAAGCTCGCAGGCACGGACCAAGATGTGATCTATAACCTCGCACACGAACTGCTGACCAACGCCGAAGCACACCGCGCGATGGCGGTTGCCGCCAACCCCTATGGGGACGGCGAAGCGTCTGATCGGATCGTGCAGGCGATCCTCTACCACTTTGGCCTCGGGGACAAGCCGAGCGAATTCCACGTCTAAGCGATGAAAAAAGACCCCACCGTGTACGGTTGGGGTCTTTTTTTGCATGTGCCGAACGTCGAACATCTAGAGGATGCGGGAGAGGATGATGCCGCAGTTCTCGTACACCACCAGCGCCTCTGCAAACAACAGCGTGGCAGTCGATGCATCGCCGGAGTTGGCGCAGATGCGACCGAGGCGCACGAGGGTGTCGGCAACGCGCTTGGAGAAGGGGAGCTTGCGCGTGAGGTACAGACTCTCCTCCAGCGAGGCGCGACCGTCCTCTGGATTGCCGGTCAAGTGCAGGAGTTGGTAGCGCAGTGCCAATGCCCGCGCACGCTCCTCCTCGATCCCGAACTGATCCATCAGGGCGATCGCACTCTCCAAGCGTTGCAAGGCCGCCTGTAAGTCGCCCGCTTGAATCAACGTCTCGACGAGTTCCAACGAAGCGTTGACGACGCTGGCATCCTCCTGTTGGAGCTTGAGGTCGATGGTTTGCACGTAGTATCGGTTTGCTTCCTCCAAGTTGCCGGACTTCACGAACAGCGACGCGAGGTTGTAGGAGATTTCCGAGAGCTCCTGCTGTGCGTTGACTTGGTGGATGACGCGCTGTGCCTCTTGGAACAGGGCAAATGCTTGGTCGTACTGTTCCTGTTCGCGGTAGGTGGCGCCGATCAGGATCAGCGATTCGGCATACGCTTCTAAATTGTTCATCCGCGAGACCAATTCCCTCGTGCGTTCCGCATATTGGAGCGCGAGGTCAAATTGACCGAGCTTGTGATAGGCTTGAGAAATCATCGAGAGGATCAGGCGGGTCAGATCGTCCTCGATCGTTTTACACTCGGTTTGCTCGGCTTGCTTGAAGTAGTCGAGGGCCTGTGCGTAGTACGACTGCTTGAATGAGACCATACCGAATTGAAAATAAATCGACGGGAGCCACTCGACGTTCCCCGACATGATCGTTGCCGATTGCGCTTCAAACAAATATTGATTCGCTTGGTGATACTCGCCTTTCTCCGACGCAATCTGGCCTAACAGGAGGGAACTTTGCCCGATCAGATGCATGATCTTGAGGTCTTTCGCATCGACTAGGATCTCCTCGGCAAAGCGAGCTGCCATCCCGAAACGCTTGCGATACAGGAGAACTTCAGCTTCTGCGAGAAGAGTCTTGGCTCTGCGATTCAACGTTTCCTCTGGGGTCTCCCGGAAGTACTGATACGGGGATTGCAACTTGTCAGCCAAGTAGCGCAGCAAGTCCTCAGACGGTACTTGCATGTCCCGTTCGACGAGACTCAAAGTAGCGGTCGAGATATAATCTCCGGCAACGTCTTTGAGAGTGAGGTTGAGTTCTTTGCGTTTGAGTCGTAATTTTTGGCCAAGGGTCAAATAGTTCATCATGACTCTCCTCTTTCCAAAGCGACAATGAATTTCGTAACGATTCTACTTACCACAGGTTGAATATAACATCCCTTGGGACATCTTGAAAAGAGAATGTTTCCGATGGCATCGCTTACAAGGCAGGGAAAAGCGCCTAGATCGAGAAATATAGTTGTTGGTGAATGGGCAAACCTACCGTTTGGTATCTTGGAAAGGGGATTAACAAATGAGCAATCGTGATGCAGTTATCGTAAGCGCCGTCCGGACGGCGATCGGCAATTTTCAAGGTGCGTTGGCTGGGGTATCGGCCCCGGAGCTCGGCGGACTCGTTTTGAAGGAAGCGCTTCAACGTGCAGGGGTATCTGCAGAGCACGTGGAGGAAGTCATTCTCGGCAACGTCCTGCAAGCAGGTCTCGGCCAGAACCCGGCGCGTCAAGCGTCGATCAAAGCGGGTCTGCCGAACACGATCGCCTCGATGACGATCAACAAAGTCTGTGGTTCCGGCCTCAAAACCGTCATGCTCGCAGCGCAAGCCATCAAAGCAGGCGACGCAGACGCAATCCTCGCAGGTGGTATGGAGAACATGTCGCAAGCACCGTATTTATTAGAAGGGGCTCGCAACGGCTACCGGATGGGCGATGGGAAAGTCGTAGACGTGATGATCCGCGACGGCCTGTGGTGTGCATTTGACGACACGCACATGGGGATCACCGCTGAAAACGTAGCCGAACGCTACGGCCTGACCCGTGAGGAGCAGGACGAATTCTCCGCTTGGTCGCAACAAAAAGCCGAGCAAGCGCTCGCCTCGAACCGTTTTGCTGACGAGATCGTTCCGGTCGTGATCCCGCAACGCAAAGGCGACCCGATCGTGTTTGACAAGGACGAGTTCCCGCGTGCAGGCACCACGGCTGCATCGCTTGGCAAACTTCGCGCTGCCTTCAAAAAGGACGGCACCGTCACCGCTGGTAACGCATCTGGTATCAACGACGGCGCGGCGGCCCTGCTCGTGATGTCCCGTGAAAAAGCAGAAAGCCTCGGCCTGTCGATCCTCGCTACGATCAAATCCTACGCTTCTGCCGGTCTCGATCCGAACGTGATGGGCCTCGGTCCGATCTATGCAACGAAAAAAGCGCTCGAGAAAGCCAACCTCTCGATCGAGGATATCGACCTGATTGAAGCCAACGAAGCCTTTGCCGCACAAGCGCTCGCAGTCGGCAAGGACTTGAACATCCCGAATGAAAAACTCAACGTCAACGGTGGCGCCATCGCCCTCGGACACCCGATCGGTGCATCGGGCGCACGCGTGCTCGTCTCCCTGCTTCATGAGATGCAAAAACGCGATGTCAAGCGCGGCCTCGCCACGCTCTGCATCGGGGGCGGTCAAGGCGTAGCAGTGGTTGTTGAGCGCTAAAACGGGCGATTTTTAGGAACGATTTCACATACTTTTGTCGGTTCTATGAAAAAATCGTTAAAAACACGCTTGAACCCTTGTCGCGCTTGGTCGATTCGTTGACAATGCTAGCAGGGATATAGTAGTATGATCTCTGGGTTGGGGTTTCATGTGTAAAAACTCGCGTTTCGTAGCATGGAACTTCCCCAGAGATATGTGGACTCACATACATAAATTTTCCACGCGTAGGCGATGCTGGTAGATGGTATCTACAGTGGGCGGATGGGAGCCACGGAACTATGAACGAATTTCATCTCTTGGCAAGACGCACGATCAAGAACACGACCATCGTCACGGCGATTCTCGCGATACTCTGGGTGCTGTTGCCACGATTCGCGTCTCTCCTTGCCGGCCTAACGATTGGGTCGGCAGTTAGTTTGTATTTTGCTGTCAGTGTGGCAAAGCAAACGGAGATGGCGGCGGAAGTTGCCCTGTTCCAAGCGCGCAAACGCCCGAGCTTTGTGATGATGTTCCGCATCGTCATGATCTTGGCAGCCGTGTTGGCGATCAAAGTCTTGCAACCTAAGATTGGGTATGTAAGTCTTCCTGGACTGATCATAGGGTTGTTCACCTATCAATTCGTCCTCCTGGGGGGCTTCCTATACAAAAAAACTTCATAATCCATTAATTGTCGGAAGGGGTGAAATAAGTAATGGAACACCTTTTTCCCATTATTGGGGAAGGGATGTGGACGCTCAATCTGACGTCGGCGGCGATGACTTTGATCGCTATGCTGGTCGTGCTGATCATGGCTCGTCTGGCTGTCGTCAACATGAGCATCCGCAATCCTCGAGGACTGCAGAACCTCTTCGAGTGGCTGGCTGACTTCATCACCGGCCTCGCGAAGGACACCATCGGTGGCAAGCGCGCGATGACCTATGTACCGCTCGCGATGACCTTGATCACCTACCTGTTTATTTCCAACCAGATGGGCTTGATCTTCAACGTCAACGTGGAGATGGAGCACGGGATGGTCGGGATCAGTCAGGAAGCGCTGGCTGAGCACGGGGGCCACGCAGTGGTCGCGTTCTTTGCCTCTCCGACCGCGAACATGTCGGTCGCGCTGGCGATGTCGATCGGGATCGTCACCATGACCCACATCATCGGTCTGCGCAACCCGCGTAGCTACTTCAAACACTACGTGGAGCCGTACCCGGCGCTTCTGCCGTTGCACCTGATCGACGAAGTGTCCAAGTTCGTCACGCTCGGTCTTCGTCTCTTTGGTAACATCTTCGCAGGTGAAGTCTTGGTCGGCATCATCTTGGGTATCCCGATGGCGGGTGGTTGGTTCCCGACCGGTGGGATTCCGTTGGTCGTCTGGCTGGCGTACTCACTGTTCGTAGGTACGATTCAGTCCTTCGTCTTCACCGTCCTCACCCTCGTCTACATCGGTCAGAAAGTACCGCATGACGAGCATCACTAAGTCGTTTCGTCCGCAAGACCCGTTTTACCCTTTCACAACCATAAAATTAAATGGAAATCAAGGAGGTACTCTCTCATGGAAATGGCAGTAGGTCTCTTGCTCGGTCTCGCAGCAGTCGGCGCAGGTATTGGTAACGGTCTCGTAGTTGGTCGCACGATCGAAGGTATCGCTCGTCAGCCAGAAGCAAAAGGTATGCTTCAAACTCAAATGTTTATCGGTCTGGGTCTCGTCGAGGCACTTCCGGTTATCGCAGTTGCGTTCGGTCTGATCCTGTTCGGCCGTCTCTAAGATCCCATCCGGACCTTTACAGGCTGGCGGGGCGGACCTCGTAACCGCCTGCGCCTTCCTTTTGTCCAGCCCCGAAAGGAGTGAACCTTCGTGCAATTTGAACTCGGAACTATGATATTCCAGCTCGTCGCCTTTCTGCTTCTCTTCCTTCTGCTCCGCAAATTTGCGTTCGGCCCGCTGATGCGCATGATGAGCGAGCGCGCTCAATACATTGAGACCCAAATCTCCACCGCTGAAAAAGGCCGTGAAGAAGTGGAACGCCTGACCGAAGAGAACCGCATCGCTCTGAACAACGCGAAGAAAGACGCGCACGAGATGATGGAAAACGCTCGTCGCACCGGCGAGAAACAAGCGGCAGACATCGTGGCTGCAGCTGAAGAAGAAGCTCGCCGCATCCGCGAAGAAGCGGTTGCGACGATCAATCGTGAGAAAGACCAAGCCATCGCGGAACTCCGCGAGCAAGTCGGCAACATGTCCGTCCTGCTGGCTGGTAAGATCATTGCAAAAGAGTTGAACGCTGAATCCCACAAGGCTCTTTTCGAAGAGGCTGTTAAGGAAATGGGTGTTCGCGTATGAAGAACCCGACAGTAGCAAAGCGTTACGCTGAAGCGCTGTTCGACGTTGCACAGCAAAAAGGCCAGATCGAAACAGCAGAAGTAGAACTGGTTGCTATCGTCGATGCGCTTCGCGCGCATCCAGAACTCGAGAAGCTGATGCTCCATCCGAGCATCAGCACTGAAGTGAAGAAGAAACAGATGACCGAGCTGTTCGGCACCCGCGTCTCTGTGATCGTGATGAACTTCATTCTCCTGCTGCTCGACCGTCGCCGTCAGGAAAACCTCGCAGGCATCTCCGAAGAGTACACCCGCCTGGTTGACCAAGCGAACGGCCGTGTAAAAGTGACCGTAGAGTCGGCTATCCCGCTCTCCGATGAGGAAATTTCGACTTTGAAAAACACGCTCGGCGCAAACGGCAAGCAGATTGACGTCACTTCGACGGTCAACCCTGCTCTGATCGGCGGCGCAAAAGTGCGCGTAGGCGATCGTGTATTCGATTACACCGTCGCTGCTCAGCTCGAACGTTTCCGCCAAACGCTGAAATACTAGTACCTACGTGAGGGGTGAGATCATGAGCATTCGTCCTGAAGAAATCAGTGCGCTTATCAAGCAACAGATTGAGAATTATCAATCTGAAGTTCAAGTATATGATGTTGGGACCGTAATCCAAGTTGGTGACGGGATCGCACGTATCCATGGTCTTGAAAAAGTCATGGCCGGCGAACTTCTGGAGTTCTCCAACGGCGCCATCGGTATGGCGTTCAACCTTGAAGTCAACAATGTCGGTGCGGTTGTCCTCGGCACCGTCGTTGGTATCAAAGAAGGCGACACCGTTAAACGTACCGGCCGCATCGCGCAAGTTCCGGTTGGTGAAGCGCTCATCGGCCGCGTTGTGAACTCGCTCGGTCAACCGATCGACGGCCGCGGCCCGATCGAAACCAAGGAATTCCGTCCGTTGGAGTCCGCAGCTCCGGGCGTAATCGACCGTAAGTCTGTTCACGAACCGCTGCAAACCGGGATCAAGTCGATCGACTCGATGATTCCGATCGGTCGTGGCCAGCGTGAGTTGATCATCGGTGACCGTCAAACCGGTAAAACCGCGATCGCGCTCGATGCGATCATCAACCAAAAAGGCAACGGCATGGTCTGCGTCTACGTTGCAATCGGTCAAAAGCAATCCACCGTCTCGCAAGTTGTGGAAACCCTCCGCAAACACGGCGCGATGGAATACACCATCGTCGTATCCGCTTCGGCTTCCGATCCGGCACCGTTGCTCTACCTGGCTCCGTATGCAGGCGTCACGATGGGTGAGTACTTCATGTACAAAGGCGGCCATGTCCTCTGCGTATACGATGACCTCTCCAAACAAGCTGCTGCATACCGCGAAATGTCCCTGCTGATGCGCCGTCCTCCGGGCCGTGAAGCATACCCGGGCGACGTCTTCTACCTGCACTCCCGTCTGCTGGAGCGCGCTGCGAAACTGTCCGACAAGCTCGGCGGTGGTTCGCTGACCGCTCTGCCGTTCATCGAGACCCAAGCGGGCGATATCTCCGCGTACATCCCGACGAACGTTATCTCCATCACCGACGGTCAGATCTTCCTCGAGTCCGACCTGTTCAACTCCGGCGTCCGTCCGGCTGTTAACGTCGGTCTGTCCGTTTCCCGTGTTGGTGGTTCCGCACAGATCAAAGCGATGAAACAAGTCGCGGGTACCATCAAGACCGACCTCGCACAGTATCGCGAGTTGCAAGCGTTCGCACAGTTCGGCTCCGACCTCGACAAAGCGACCCAAGCTCGCCTTGATCGCGGTGCACGCACCGTCGAGATCATGAAGCAAGGCCAATACCAACCGATGTCTGTTGAGCGTCAGGTCGTCTCCCTCTGGGCTGTAAAAGAAGGCCACCTCGACTCGATCCCGGTTGAATCGGTTCTGCGCTTCGAGTCCGAATGGCTCGCGTTTATCGATACCAACTACCCGCAAGTCTTCAAGGGCATCGTCGAAGGCAAAACCCTCACCGACGAGCTCATCGCTTCCCTCAAAGAAGCGGTTGCTAAGTTCAAAGCTTCTTTTGTGGCGTAACGTCGTCTAGCCACTCCATTTCATCCCAAGGTGGTGTTTCAACATGGCAGTTAACGCCCGCGACATTCGTCGCCGTATCAAGTCCGTGAAGAACACCCAGCAAATCACCAAAGCGATGAAAATGGTAGCGGCGGCGAAGCTGCGTCGTGCGCAGGAGCGCGTAGAGCAAGCGCGTCCGTACGCAGTGAAAATGGAAGAAGTCATCGGGTCGATCGCATCGGGCTCCGGTTCTGCGAACCACCCGATGCTCGTCAAACGTCCGGTTAAAAAGACTGGCTACGTGATCATCTCCTCCGACCGTGGTCTCGCGGGTGGTTACAACTCGCAGATCATCCGTACACTCGTCAACGAAGTGCGCGGCAAGTCGAAGGATACGTATGCTATCTTCACTATCGGTCGCAAAGCGCGCGACTTCTTCAAGCGCCGCAATTACCCGCTTGTGGGTGAGGTTACTGGGTATCCAGACTCCCCGACTTTCGCTGATATCAAGGATATCGCGAACCAAGTCGTAAAGCTTTTCCAAGACGGAGTGTATGACGAAGTCTTCCTCCTCTACAACGAATTCATCTCTCCGCTGACGCAGATTCCGACGTCCCGCAAACTGCTCCCGCTCGAAGATCTGGGCAACAAGCAGCAAAAGCCGGAACCGGGTGTGCTCACGGCGAAATACGACTACGAGCCGTCTGCAGAGGCGGTCCTCGACAACCTGCTTCCGAAGTACGCGGAGACCTTGATCTTTAGCGCACTGCTCGAAGGGAAAGCGTCCGAGTTCGGTGCGAAAATGACCGCGATGGGCGCTGCTACCGACAACGCTGGCGAGATGATCAACAAGCTCACCCTCGACCTGAACCGTGCACGTCAATCGGCGATCACCACGCAGATCACCGAGATCGTCGGCGGTGCTGAGGCTGCAGCAGGTAAATAACACACTCGCTCGCGATTTACGCAAGAATGGAGGGAAACCGTGATGAACAAAGGACAAATCGTCCAGGTTCTCGGTCCGGTCGTCGACGTACAGTTCGCGGAAGGTCAACTCCCGCAGCTGAACAACGCCCTGACCATCGCTTATAAAGCACAATCCGAAGGCGAAGCAGACATCAACCTCACCGTTGAAGTCGCACTGCACCTCGGTGACAACCAAGTTCGTACCATCGCGATGTCTTCCACCGACGGCCTCGTCCGCGGCACGGAAGTTCTCGACACTGGCGCTCCGATTTCCGCAGTCGTCGGTCCGGGTACGCTCGGCCGTATCTTCAACGTCCTTGGGGAAACCATTGACGAAGTAGGTCCGGTAGAAGGCGAAAGCAAGCGCATGCCGATCCACGCATCTGCTCCGGAATTCGCAGACCTTGCAACCAAGGTTGAAATCTTCGAAACCGGTATCAAAGTTATTGACTTGCTCGCTCCGTACATCAAGGGCGGTAAGATCGGTCTCTTCGGTGGTGCAGGCGTAGGTAAGACCGTTACCATCCAGGAATTGATTCACAACATCGCGAAGCAACACGGCGGTTACTCCGTGTTCGCAGGTGTTGGTGAGCGTACCCGTGAAGGGAACGACCTTTACCACGAGATGAAGGATTCTGGCGTTATCACGAAGACCGCGATGGTCTTCGGCCAGATGAACGAGCCGCCGGGCGCACGTGCACGCGTTGCACTGACCGGTCTGACGATCGCGGAATACTTCCGCGACGTGGAAGAGCGCGACGTTCTGTTCTTCGTCGACAACATCTTCCGCTTCACCCAAGCTGGTTCTGAGGTATCCGCACTGCTCGGTCGTATGCCGTCCGCAGTAGGTTACCAGCCGACCCTCGCAACCGAGATGGGTCAGCTGCAAGAGCGCATCACCTCGACCAAAAAGGGTTCCATCACCTCGATCCAAGCGATCTACGTCCCGGCCGATGACTACACCGACCCGGCTCCGGCGACCGCGTTCGCTCACTTGGACGCTACCACCAACTTGGACCGTAAAATCGCTGAGATGGCACTGTTCCCGGCGGTTGACCCGCTTGCTTCCACTTCTCGCGCACTGTCTCCGGACGTTGTCGGCGAAGAGCACTACCGCGTAGCTCGTGGCGTGCAGGGCGTTCTGCAACGCTACAAGGAACTGCAAGACATCATCGCGATCCTCGGTATGGACGAACTGTCTGACGAAGACAAGCTCGTCGTGGCACGCGCTCGTAAGATCCAGCGCTTCCTGTCGCAGCCGTTCTTCGTTGGTGAAGTCTTCACCGGTCGTCCGGGCCGCTACGTAAAAATCGCGGACACCGTTCGCGGCTTCAAGGAAATTCTTGAAGGCAAGCACGATGACGTCCCGGAAGTTGCCTTCTACATGTGTGGCGGCATCGAAGACGTTCTCGAAAACGCGAAAGCCTAACGCTCGCCTGGGCTTAGGAGGATAAATCCATGAACAAAATGCCGATCGAAATCGTCACGCCGGAACGTAAAGTCTACTCCAATGAAGTAGACATGATCATCGCGCGCGGCGGCGACGGCGATCTCGGGATTCTGGCTGGTCATACCCCGGTCGTTACGACGCTCAAAGTTTCACAACTGCGCGTTCGCAACGAAGGGCAAGAGACCATCATCGCTGTCTCCGGTGGCTTCCTCGAAGTCAAACCGGAGAAAGTGACAGTTCTCGCTGAATCAGCTGAACTGCCAGAAGAGATTGACGTTGACCGTGCTGCCCGCTCCAAGGAGCGTGCGGAGCGTCGCCTGTCTGACAAGGGTGATAGCACCGACCATCGCCGTGCGGAATTGGCACTGGCTCGGGCGATCAACCGTATCAACACCGCGACAAGCAAACGCTAAGCAGAGCGAAAAAGTCCCACACCTGTTGGTGTGGGACTTTTTTCTGTGTAACAGAAGGTAGTTTTGGAAAGTCTTAAACTGAGTACTGACAACCAAAACACCAACTTAACGCCATACCCTGTTTTACAGCGATTATGTGGTCTGTTATAATGTTGGGGGCAAAACTATGAACTTTTTTGAAGATGGAGGGGCTGCTATGGTCTCGTATTGGAACAGTTACCTATTTATTTTCCTGTTCCTGGTTTTAGGCTTGTTGCTCCCGATTGGTGCCTTGATGGTTCTAGGCCCGCTCTTGCGTCCGAAGAACCCGACCCCGGAAAAGTTAACGACCTACGAATCCGGGATAGAACCGTTCGGCGAAGCACATGTGCGTTACAACGTCCGCTACTATCTGTTTGCACTGATGTTCGTAGCGTTCGATGTCGAAATTATGTTCCTCTACCCGTGGGCGGTTACGTTTGACTCCCTCGGTCTGTTCGGCCTCGTGGAGATGTTGATCTTCCTCGGTCTGCTCGTCCTCGGTCTCGTCTATGCCTGGAAAAAGAAGGTGTTGGAATGGAAATGACAAACAACAACAACGAAAACCAACAACCGGCGTACATGGAGTTCGAAGGCTTCACACAAGAGGAGTCGCAAGAACTTTCCAAAGGTGTTCTACTTGGTACGCTGGAGCAGATCAAAGGCTGGGCGCGTTCGAACTCGCTCTGGCCGCTGACGTTTGCCACCGCATGTTGTGGGATCGAGATGATGGGGACCGGCGCGGCGCATTATGACCTCGACCGCTTCGGCATCATCTTCCGCGCTTCTCCACGCCAAGCGGACTGCATCATCATCGCCGGTACGATCACCAAGAAGATGGCGCCGATCCTGAAGCGTCTCTACGAACAGATGCCAGAACCGAAATGGGTCGTGGCGATGGGTTCCTGTGCAACCGCAGGCGGTCCCTACGTGCGCGCCTACTCGGTCGTCAAGGGTGCTGACCAAGTCATCCCGGTCGATGTCTACATTCCGGGTTGCCCGCCGTCTCCGCCTGCACTGATCTACGGCCTCAACAAACTGCAAGACAAGATCCGCATGGAAGCGAAAGGGAAGAAGGTGCGCTAGATGAGCGAAGAAACCAAAGCCCCTGAAACCAAAGCTCCTGAAACCGAAGTGGCTCCGGAGCCTGTTGACCCGCGTGTCGAGCGCGGCAACGAACGTCTCGAATTCCTGAGAGCCCAACTCGTCAGCACGTTCGGCGAGGATGTTCTGGAAGCGGCGGAACTCAAGCAGTTCCAGCCGACCTTCACCATCAAAAATGCGCATTGGGTCGATGTCGTCGAGCACTTCAAGACGCACGCGGCGCTCGGGTTTACCTACCCGCAACTGATGGCAGGCACCGACTACAAGGAGCACATCGAAGTGTATGTGGTCGTGCATTCGTTCACATTGGACTACGATGTCGCCCTGAAAACCCGCACACCGCGTGAGAACCCGAGCATTCCGTCGATCACGCACCTGTACGCGGGCTTTAACTGGGAAGAGCGCGAGATCTACGACCTGCTCGGCGTGGATTTCCCAGGTCACCCGGACATGCGCCGGATCATGCTGGAGGACCACTGGATTGGTCACCCGCTGCGCAAAGACTACGTCGTCGAGAACTAGGGGGACAGGAAATCGATGGGAGAAATACGCACTGAAGAACTGTTGATGAACATCGGCCCTCAACACCCTAGTACCCACGGGGTGTTGCGCGTTGTCGTCAAGGTGGACGGGGAATTGATCGTCGATGCCGATCCAGTCGTCGGCTACCTCCACCGTGGCACCGAAAAACTCGCGGAAGACCTGCAGTACACGCAGATCATTCCGTACACCGACCGCATGGACTATCTATCCTCGATGGTCAACAACCACGCGATCGTCAATGCCGTGGAAAAGGCGATGGACTTGCAAATTCCTGAGCGCGCCGAATACATGCGCATCATCGTCGTCGAACTGAACCGTCTCATGTCGCACTTGGTCTTCTTGGGTACATACCTGCTTGACCTTGGGGCGATGACTCCGTTCCTGTATGCCTTCGCTGACCGTGAGAAGATCGTTGAGTTCTTCAACCGCCTCTGCGGTGCGCGTCTGACGTACAACTACATGCGCATTGGTGGCGTCAAATGGGACGCACCGAACGGTTGGCTGGATGATGTGCGCGAATTCGTTCCGTACATGCGCAAACAGTTCGACATGTTCCATGAACTGGTCACCGGCAACGAGATTTTCCTGCAGCGTGTCAAAGGCATTGGCCAGTTCGATACCGAGACCGCACTGAATTTCGCAATGTCTGGCATCAACTTGCGCTCGACCGGCTTCAACTGGGACCTGCGCAAGAACAAACCGTATTCCATCTACGACCGTTTTGACTTCGACGTGATCGTCGGCGAGAACGGGGACTGCTTCGACCGCTACATGTGCCACATGAAGGAAATGGTCGAGTCGCTGAAGATCGTCGAACAAGCGTTGGAACAGATTCCGGAAGGCCCGGTCATGGGCAAAGTGCCGAAGATCATCCGCGTCCCGGCTGGCGAGTACTACTCCGCCATCGAGGGCACCCGTGGTGAACTGGGCGTCTACATCGTCTCGGAGGGCAAGGACAAGCCGTATCGCCTGAAGTTCCGCCGCCCGTCCTTTGTCAATCTGCAGTTGCTTCCGCAACTTCTGAAGGGCCAGTCGATGGCGAACCTGATCGCAATCCTCGGAGCGGTCGATATCGTGCTTGGGGAGGTCGACGCATAACATGGCGGATTTCTTCTCTTGGGTGGATAAACCGCTCGACGGCATGGCATTTCTGAACATGGTGATCGGCGCGGTCATCGTCCTCGCCTTCATCCTCGGTGTCGTCACGTACACCATCTACTTTGAACGCAAAGTCATCGGCTGGATGCAATGGCGGATCGGCCCGAACCGCGTAGGTCCGCTCGGTCTCTTGCAGTCGATCGCCGACGTCTTGAAACTGCTGATCAAGGAGGACATTGTCCCGGCGAAGGCCGACCGCAACATCTTCCTGATCGCACCGATCCTAGCCTTTTTCCCGTCGTTTATGGTACTCGCCGTGATTCCGTTCTCCGCGACGCACATCTTCACCGCGGCGTCCAACGTTGGCGTGCTGTACTACATCGCCCTGTCGGCGATGACGATCATCGGGGTTGTACTCGGGGGTTGGGCTTCGAACAACAAGTACTCGCTGATCGGGGGTATGCGTTCGGCTGCCCAGATGATCTCCTATGAGGTCCCGCTGGCGATGTCGATGCTCGGCGTCATCCTCTTGGCCGGTTCCTTGAACCTCGTCAAGATCGTCGAAGCACAGCAAGCGTTCCCGTATGTGTGGTACGTCGTGCCGCAGATCCTCGGTTTCATCATCTTCATCATCTCGGCGACTGCCGAACTGAACCGTACACCGTTCGACTTGCCAGAAGCAGAGTCCGAATTGGTTGCAGGTTACTTTACTGAATACTCGGGTTTCCGTTTTGCGTTCTACATGCTGGCGGAGTACGTCTACGTATTTGCAATGTCTGCACTGGGTACGACGATGTACTTCGGTGGTTGGTCTGGGCCGTTCCTGCCAGGCTGGCTCTGGTTCGCGATCAAGGTTTCCTGCTTCATTTTCTTCTTCTTCTGGGTGCGGGCGACGATGCCGCGGATTCGTACCGACCAACTGCTCACCTTCGCATGGAAAGTGTTGATTCCGCTCTCCGTGGTGAACCTGGTCGCGACCGCCGTCCTCAAGTACCTTCTCAAATAGGAAACGGGGTGAAATTTCGATGTTTGGGTTCCTAAAAGGGTTGAAAGTCACGTTTGCTCAATTGGCACACAAGAAAGTCACCCTGCAATACCCGGATCAAATGCCAGACTTTGGCGAACGCTTCCGGGGCATTCACAAGTTCTACCCGGAAAAGTGCATCGTGTGCAACCAATGCGCACGGGTCTGCCCGACGTCGTGCATCTCGCTCTCCGGTAGCCGCCGTGAGGACAAAAAGCTGCACATCGATACGTATGACATCAATTTCGAGATCTGCATCCTCTGCGATCTCTGCACAGAGGTTTGCCCGACCGAAGCCATCCAGATGAGCGATCAGTTCGAACTGGCTACCTACAGTCGTGTCGACCTCTACAAAAACATCTACTGGCTTGACGAAAACGCCCGCCGCACGGATGGCGTGATCGAGTCGGAAGGCAACCAAGATTCAGCAGTCGGGGGTGAGAAGTAATGTTCTCCGGACTTGCCATCACCGGCCAGACGGTGGCGTTCTTCGTCATCGCACTGTTCGTCATCGCCTGCGGTGTCATGCTGCTCTCGATGAAAAAAGTCATCTACATGGCGCTCTCGATCGGGGGCGTGTTCATCGGCTGTGCGGCGGTCTACTTGATGCTGGAGGCGGAATTTCTCGCGTTCATCCAAGTTCTGCTCTATGCAGGTGCGATCACGATCATGATGCTGTTTGCGATCATGCTCACCAAGCACGATGAGATTGAAAAACCGGAGCCGATCACGGCGCATCCGGTTTGGGCAGCGATCGGGGCGGCGGGCTTTGGCCTCGTCATCCTCTGGGTTGTGAAATTCTCCGGCATCAAATGGCCGCAAGCGACCCCGGATTCGCCGTTCCAAGGTCAGGACAACGTCAAGCTGATCGGTGAGGCGCTGTTCAACCAGTACGTGATTCCGTTCGAGCTCGTGTCTGTCGTGCTGATCGTAGCACTGGTTGGCGCGATCACTCTCGCCAACAAGGAGGAGAAAAACTAATGCTGAGTGTAGAGCAGTTTTTGACCCTTGGCGCGATTCTCTTCTGCATCGGTCTGTTCGGCGCCCTGACCAAGCGCAACATCATCATCGTCCTCGTGTCGATCGAGTTGATGCTCAACGCCGTCAATATCAACTTGCTGACGTTTGCGCGCTTCGGCCTGATGCCGTCGATCAACGGTCAGATCTTCACCCTCTTCACGATGACGATTGCCGCGGCAGAACTCGCCGTAGGTCTCGCCGTGTTGATCTCGCTGTACCGCAACCGCAACACCAGCGATGTGCGGGATCAGGATCTCATGAAGTGGTAATGATCCTGCAGAACTTCGGAGAAAGGTGATTATATGGTACAAAATGCCTGGCTTATACCGCTCTTTCCGCTGGTGGCGTACCTGCTCCTGTTCGTGCTGGGTCGGCGAGCGCAAGAGGGCATCGTTACAGCGATCAGTGTGCTGGCCGCGTTGGCTGGTTTTATCGTATCTTTATTGATTCTGTCGGATGTGCACGCCAATGGCGCGAGCGCTCCGTATGTCTTCCACTGGTTGACCGTGGGTCAGAACACGCTGAGCATGGGCTTTGAAGTCACACCGCTCAATGCGATGATGCTGACCGTCGTCACGTTCATCTCGACGCTGGTCTTGCTGTTTTCCAAGGGCTACCTGCACGGAGATGCACGCTACTCGGTGTTCTATCAATACCTGAACCTGTTTATCTTCTCGATGCTCGGTCTCGTCATCTCCCCGAACTTGTTGCAAGTGTATATCTTCTGGGAGCTCGTCGGTCTGTGCTCGTTCCTGCTCGTCGGTTTCTGGTACTTCAAGCCAGAAGCGGCAGCGGCTGCGAAAAAGGCCTTCATCGTCACCCGGATCGGGGACGTCGGCCTGTTTATCGGGATCGTCTTGATCTATGTGGCGACCGGTACCTTTGAGTACTCGGGCGTTTTTGAAGCGTTTGAAGCGAAAAAGTTTGCGATTGACTGGATTACGCCGGATCACTTCATCACGCTCGTGGCGATTCTGATGTTCATCGGGGCGATGGGCAAGTCCGCTCAGTTCCCGCTGCACACCTGGTTGCCAGACGCGATGGAAGGTCCGACTCCGGTCTCCGCACTGATCCATGCCGCGACGATGGTCGCCGCCGGTGTCTACCTCGTAGCCCGCGCGTTCCCGATCTTCGAAGCGTCACCGGATGCACTGACCGTCATCGGCATCATCGGTGGGATCACCGCGATCTTTGCCGCTCTGATCGGTCTCACGCAAAATGACATCAAGCGCGTGGTCGCCTACTCGACCGTGTCGCAGCTCGGCTACATGGTCATGGCACTCGGCGTCTCCGCGTATGCTGCGTCGACGTTCCACCTGATGACCCACGCGTTCTTCAAAGCGTTGCTGTTCTTGGCGGCGGGTTCCGTGATCCATGCGATCCACCACAACCAAGACATTCGTTTCATGGGCGGTCTGTGGAAAAAACTCCCGCTGACCGGTTGGACGTTCCTGATCGGGGCGCTCGCGCTGTCAGGGATTCCGCCGTTTGCCGGCTTCTGGTCCAAGGACGAGATTCTGCTCGGTGCGCTGAAGTCTGGCAACACCACGCTGTTCGTGCTCGGGTTGATCGCGGCGTTCTGCACGGCGTTCTACATCTTCCGCGTGTTCTTCATGACCTTCACGGGCGAGTTCCGTGGGGAGAAGGAAGTATACGAGCATGCACATGAGTCGGGTTCGGTGATGACGATTCCGCTCGTCCTGCTCTCGATCATGGCGATCGTAGCAGGTCTGCTGAACTCGCCGCTGACCGACCACGCCTTCGAACACTTTATCTTCGGCGGTGGGGAAGAGATCGGCAAAGTCTATGACACCGAGTGGTGGCTGGCAGGACTGGCGACAGTCGTCGCGCTGGCGGGGATCGGCCTCTCGTACCTGATGTACAAGAGCAAGTCGATCAACCCAGAGGCGCTGGCGAACGGTCCGCTGCGTCCGTTCTACCAACTCTCGCTCAACAAATTCTACGTGGATGAACTGTACCATGTTGCGATCGTCAAGCCGGTCGTCTGGATCGGTCACATCCTCAACTTTATTGACAAATGGGTCGTTGACGGCATCGTTCACCTCTTCGGTGAAGGTACGTACATCGGCTCGCTCGGCCTGAAGTACAGCCAAAATGGTCAAGTGCAAACCTACGGGTTGGTCACGTTGATCGGGGCCTTGCTACTGATCGGTGCCGCGATGTATGCAGTAGGGGGGGTAAAGTAACATGATGGGGAACTTGCTGACGCTCATCGTCTTCCTCCCGTTGCTGGGCGCGCTGATTCTCGGGTTTGTACCGCGCTCCAATGATAGCCAACCGAAGGCCGTCGCGATGATCGCGACGCTCCTGCCGTTGTTGTTTGCTGGCATCCTGTACGCCAACTTTGACAGTGGGCAGACGGGGATGCAATTCACCGAATCGCATGACTGGATTCACATCGCACACGCCTTCCAAGACAAGTCGCTGGTCATCGGCTACAGCTTGGGCGTGGATGGCCTCTCGATGCCGTTCTTGCTCCTGACGGCCGTCGTGACCTTCCTCGGCGTGCTGGCGACGAAACACATGCACCGTGCGAAGGAGTTCTACATCTGGTACCTGATCTTGGTCACCGGGCTGTACGGCTGCTTCCTCTCGCTCGACCTGTTCCTGTTCTTCCTGTTCCTCGAGATGACGCTCGTGCCGATGTACTTCCTGATCGGCATCTGGGGTGGCGATCGCAAGGGTCAGGTCGCAACGAAGTTCCTGATCTACCGCGGTCTCGCATCGGTCGGCATCCTCGTGGCGTTCGTCGCGCTGGCGTACAAAGCGGCGATGGTCACCGGCGTGATGACGATGGACATGATCGCGATCACCGACGCGTTCGCAAAGGCCCCGGCCGATGTGATCACGTCGAGCTTCAAGCAAGGCATCTTCCTCGTGCTGTTCCTGGCGATTTTGATCGAGGAAGCGTTCTTCCCGTTCCATACCTGGTTGCCGGATACGCATGAACAAGCGCCGACTTCGATCTCGATGGTCGTCGGGGGCGTGCTGATGAAGATCGGTGCGTATGTGCTGTTCCGCATCGGAGTGGGCATTCTGCCGGATGCTGTGCAGTACTTCGCCACACTGATCGCTGTGATCGGGGTCATCAACATCGTCTACGCAGCACTTGTAGCGATGGTGCAACGCGATTGGCGTCGCCTGCTCGCCTTCTCCGCGATCTCCCATATGGGGGTTGTGTTGCTGGGTGTGGCGGCGATGAACCAAGCGGGTCTGCAAGGCGGGGTCTTCATGACGATCTCGTCCGGTCTGCTCTCCGGTCTGCTGTTCTTCCTGATCGGGGCGATCAAGGAACGCACCGGCACGACGATCATCGGCGCGCTGGGCGGTCTGTCCAAGCCGATGCCGATCTTGGCGGGCTTCCTGCTGGTTGCCGCGCTCGGCTCGCTGGGCTTGCCGGGCATGAGTGGATTCATCTCGGAGATCTTGGCGTTTATGGGCGCCTTCAAAGCGTTCCCGGTGTTGTCTGCTGTGGGTACGCTCGGCATCATCTTGGCGGCCGTTTACCTGCTGTGGGCGATGCAGCGCACCACCTACGGCCCGACGACGGCGCAATTGGAAGGCCTGCCTGACGCACGCGCGGTCGAATACGTGCCGATGGTCGTGCTCGTTGCTCTGATCATCTTGATTGGTGTCTATCCGTCGATCCTCGGTGACCTGGTGAACCACACGATCTCCTCATACGTCACGAGGATAGGAGGATAGTCCCATGAATGGAATCAACGGTGTAACACAACTTGCGTTTTCCGATGTCTGGCGCGTGATGGCGCCGGAGATCCTGCTCGTGCTTGGCGGCTTCTTGATCCTCGTGCTCGATCTGTTCATGAACAAGGAGAGTTCGCGTCGTCTCTCGCCGCAACTCGGAATCCTGTTCCTGATCGCGGCGTTTGTGATGACGATCCGCAACTTCGGTCTCGTCTCGGATCAAACGGCGGGCGGCACGGGCGAGCTGCTCAACCTCTCCAACATGCTGTATGTGCTCGATGACTTCGGCAATGTGTTCAAGCTCTTGTTCACGGCGGGCACTGCGCTCGTCCTGCTGATGTCGATCGACTTCTTCAAGCAAAACCCGGAAGTAAAAGTCGCGGAGTACACCTACCTGATGCTCTTCGCGACAACCGGTGCGATGGTCATGGCGTCCTCGCTGGACCTGATCACCTTGTTCGTCGGTTTGGAATTGCTCTCGATCTCGTCTTACGTGCTGGTGGCGATGCGCCGCAACCACGCCAAGTCGGCCGAGGGCGGGATGAAGTACCTCGTGATCGGGTCGATCGCGTCGGCGATGGCGCTGTACGGGATGTCGTTCCTGTACGGTGTGACCGGCCAGACCAACCTCGCGTATGGGGCACAGACGGTGATCCAGATGTGGTTGCAGTTCAAACCGCTCCTGACGCTCGCCTTCCTGCTGATGCTGATCGGTTTTGGGGTCAAAGTCTCGCTGGTGCCGTTCCATCAATGGTCGCCTGATACCTACGAAGGGGCACCGAACCCGGTCACCGCGTTCCTCGCTGTCGTCTCCAAAGCAGCAGGCTTCGCGCTGATCCTGCGCACGTTCCTCTGGGGCTTCTCTGGAGTGTTCGGCGATGTCTACATCTACCTCGTGATCCTCGCCGCTCTGACGATGGTCGTGGGGAACGTGGCGGCTCTGTCGCAGAAAAACATCAAGCGTCTGCTCGCGTACTCTTCGGTCGCCCAAGCGGGTTACCTGTTGCTGCCGCTTGCGGTGCTTGGCAAAGGCAAGTCGATCGACAACATCTGGTTGGCGCTGGGGCAGACGTCGTTCTACCTCGTCGCCTACCTGTTCATGACGATGGGCGCGTTCGCCGTGCTCACCGTCGTCACCCGTCAAGCGGGCAATGAAACGCTCGAAGCGTTCCGCGGTCTCTGGAAGCGCGCACCGTTCCTCGCCGTCTCGATGGCGGTGTTCGTGCTCTCGATGGCCGGGATGCCGCTGACGGCTGGTTTCATCGGGAAGTTCTACATCTTCCTCGGCACGATCAACACCGAGATGTACTGGCTGGGCGGTCTGTTGTTCGCCACTTCGGCGATCGCCTTCTACTACTACTTCGGTGTGCTCAAAGCGATGTTCCTCAAGGACAGCGCCGTGCAATCGCATGACAAGATTCAAGTCCCGGTTTCGCTCACCGTGACGATCGCCATCGGCTTGATCGGTACGCTCGCACTGGGGATCTTCCCGGACCTCTTGATGAAATTCCTGAACGGACTGCACTGGTTCGGACAGTAAGCGTTGTAGAAAAAAGACTCGGACCGCCCACGGTCCGGGTCTTTTTTTGTCCAATACAAAAGTCTAATGTCCCGCGCCCGCAGGTTGTGGTAAAATCGAGTCTGTATGAACTCGTGAGTCGGGAGGTTGCCCCTCATGCCTTTGGATCAAGTCGCGACAGGAGTAGGCTGGACAGCAGGAGTGAACTTGGTCTTGTTGCTGTTCGGCGTGTTGATCGCGTGGTATGCCTTGCAGGCGGTGCGCTGGGATGTGTTTGTCAAAAATCCCAAAAGCCGCCCGGCGGCGGTGTTGCGCTTGTTGGTGGCGGTGGCACTTGGCTACCAACTGATGAAGTTCGTCAGCGATTATGTGTCGATGTCGGGACTGCTCAAACATCTTTTCTAGAAATCTAGCAAGTAGAGTATAAACTCTCCACAGCGCGACCAGAATGGGTAGTATCATTCACAGGGCGTTGGGAGAGATACTTTATGAAAAGAATCGGCATCTACGGCATCATCCTCTGCTTGTTGCTTGCGACCTACAGCATCGTGCAAGCCCGGCAACAGACGGTCGCGGGAACAGCGGACACCGGCGAGTTTCTGGCACAGGCGTTCGCAGCGACCAAGGCCGATGTGGAAGGCTACAGCGTCCACAACTGGTCGGTGATCGACAAGGAGTTTCGCTCGCAGGAACAACTGAAAGCGCTCGGACAGAAGCTCAACAAAACCTTCGCCATCCAAGCCCCGAAGGAAACGCTCGACGGTGGCGGGGATCAGAACTCCTACACCCTGCGCGGCACTCGCGCAGATGGTGGCACCGCGCAGATCGTGTTGACGAGCATGAAGTTCCAAGACCGCTCGCCACAGACAGCGCTGGTGCTGACGGTCGATCGCGACGCGCAAGACCTCGGCGGTTTCCAAGCCGCGATCCAAGAGGTGCGCGAAACGGTCTCCGCTGCGAACGCGATCCCACAAATTAGCACTTGTATCAAAGGTTTGCTGGCTGATAAAATGAGTGACGGTGCATCGAGCACCTTGATCCGCGATGTCTTCCAAGACGTCAAGGCCAAGGAGATCGAAGGTGTGCGCTCCGAACTTGTCACCAGTTTGTCCGGCTATTCTCCTCTAACGAAGGATTACATAGTCACCAATGGGAACAGAATGAACCTACAAGTCGCGGTCCACTACGACGCGCATCTGGACAGGACGCGCGTGTTGGTCGGCTCCCCGATTGTTACGATCGAATATTAGGGTGGAGGGTCACCATTGGCACTTATCGTCGTTCAGGGCGGACAACGCCTAGAAGGCACCGTGCGTGCGTACGGTGCCAAGAATTCAGTGCTGCCACTGTTGGCAGCCACGCTGTTGCCCGAATCTGGCACCTCTCTGCTCCGAGATGTGCCACCGCTCTCCGACGTCCATCACCTGCGCGAGATCTTGCATGCGCTCGGATGCCAGACGGAGGAAGCAGGCGACGGCAATTTGCTTCTCAATGCACAACATGTAGATACAACAGAAGCACCGGCAGCCTTGGTCTCCAAACTGCGGGCTTCTTTTCTCGTTATGGGTCCTTTGTTGTCACGATTCGGCACCGCTCGCGTCGGGTTGCCCGGCGGGTGCTCGATCGGCTCGCGTCCGATCGATTTGCACCTCGAAGGCTTTGAAGCGATGGGTGCCGACATCGAACTAGGAGAGACGTACATCGATGCACGCGCTCCACTGGGCCGTTTGCAAGGCGCGGAGATCACCTTGCGCTTCCCAAGCGTCGGTGCGACACAGAACTTGATGATGGCCGCCGTCCTCGCCGAGGGCGTGACGGTGCTGGACAACGCCGCCAAGGAACCGGAGATCGTCGATCTCGCGGACTTCCTGAACGCGATGGGCGCCGATGTGCGCGGCGCTGGCAGCGAGACGATCTCCATCTATGGCGTCGATTCGTTGCACGGTGCCGAGCACTCGATCATCCCAGATCGCATCGAGTCGGGGACATTCCTCGTCGCGGGCGCGATCACAGGTGGCGACGTGCTGGTCGAAGGGGCGCAGGCGATCCATCTGTTGCCGGTCATCGAGAAGCTTCGCGAGGCAGGTGCGACGATCGTGGAGGAAAAAACCGGCCTGCGCGTAACACGCACCGGCCGGTTGCGTCCGCTCGACGTGACCACCGGCGTGCATCCCGGCTATCCGACCGACATGCAAGCCCAATTGACGGCGTTGCTCGCGGTGACGCCAGGGACTTCGTATGTGACGGAGACGGTGTTTGAGAACCGCTTCCAGCATCTCGACGAGCTGGCGCGGATGGGCGCGAATGTGCGCATCGACGGACAGACGGCGGTGATCACCGGCGTGGCCTGTCTGCAGGGTGCAGACGTCGCCGCGACCGACCTGCGGGCTGGAGCGGCGATGATCCTCGCGGGCCTCGTGGCCGAGGGGGAGACCCGCGTACACGCGATCCATCACATCGAGCGCGGCTATGTCGACATCGTGGAACGCTTCCGCCAACTGGGAGCGAACGTACACCGCACAGAGGGTGTCCGAGAACTGCAATTCAAATAAAACGACTCTAGTGCCGCCGCGCACTAGGGTCGTTTTTTTCATAACGCCTCGCTCATTCTCATAGACTCTGATAGACACTCTGAGAATGGAGGAACACCCCGCACATGAACAAAAAGACCTGGCTCCTCATCCCGCTCGCCATCCTCGCGCTGCTCACCGCAACGATCCTCGTGCCGTCGGCGTTGGTCGCGTTCTGGCCCTCGACGGAGCAACATCAGATTTCCTCCCAAAGCCTCGTGGGGTTGAACAACAGAGATGACATCGAGATCAAACTCTACCTCAAATCGGAAAACAAAGTCGTGCCGATCACGCTGGAGAAGTACGTGCGCGGCGTCGTCGCGGCGGAGATGCCGGTGACATTTGCAGAGGAAGCCTTGAAAGCCCAAGCGGTCGCCGCCCGCACCTACATCGTGCGCCGCTTGGTGCTGGGGGTCAAAACCGCCGAGGGTGCGGACGTCAGCGATGACCACAACGACGGCCAAGCGTATAGCACGGACGAGAAGTTGCAGCAGAACTGGGGCATGTTGAACTACCCGAAAAACATCTCGAAGATCAACAACGCCGTCAACGCGACCGAGGGCCAAGTGTTGCTCTATGAAGGCAAGCCGATCGAAGCTTTATTTTTCTCCACATCGAGCGGCAAGACGGAGAATTCAGAAGACTATTGGGGCAAGCAGATTCCCTACCTGCGCTCCGTGGACAGCCCGTGGGACCTCCAATCGGAGAAGTACAGCGCGCAACTGAGCCTGTCGCTCAACGAATTCCGCGACAAATTGGGCATCACCACCGTTCCGACCACAAGCCTTGGGCGCTTGATCCTGCCCATCGAGCGCACCGCCGCCGATCATATCAAGAAAATCAAAGTCGGTGACAAAACATTCAGCGGGCCCGACTTCCGCAAGTTGCTCGGCCTGCGCTCCACGATGTTCACGTGGGAGGTCACAGCCAACACGATCACGTTCCACACCAGCGGGTATGGGCACGACGTCGGGCTCTCGCAGTACGGGGCGGACGGGATGGCGAAGGAAGGGAAAAAGGCGCAGGAGATCCTCCTGCACTACTACCAAGGCGTGAACATCGGCCATGCGGTCGACTTGCTACCGAAAACGAAATAGCTTGTGCAACCACGTCATTTTTTATGAAAAAACTCTGGGGCGACATGTTTATCAAACTCGTATTCGGGTGAGAATGTCATTCAGAGGTGATTGACATGAACAACAACAATGAAAACAAAAACCTGCAAGACAATGCGCAAGAAACGAACAAATCCCCCAAGTCTTCGTTTTTTGCCAAACGCTGGACGTTCCCGGTTATCTATCTCGCAGCATCCGTCCTCATCGTTGGTTTGATGTACGCCAAGTCTCAAAATGCGGCACCTTACGATGTGAAGAAAACGACGGAAACTCCGAAAGTAGCAGGTCCGGCAGTCCCGAGCACCGACACCGATGCAACGGCAGCCAACGCTGCCCCGACCTTCCAATGGCCGGTTGGCGAAGGCGGTGCCGACGCGGCCGTCTCGATGGACTTCTACCGCGACGATGCATCGGAAGAGGACAAAGCAGCTTCGATCATTTCGTATGACAACAGCTTCATCGCGAACCAAGGCGTCAACCTCGGTTTGAAAAACGACGCGTCCTTCACCGTCGTCTCCGCAGCCAAAGGCACCGTGCTCAGCGTCTCCGAAGACCCGCTGATGGGGCAGACGATCGAGATCCAACACGAGGGTGGCTACACCACCTACTACGCATCCCTGACCAGCGTCGATGTACAAAAAGGCGCACAAGTGCTCGCCGGACAACCGATCGCCAAGACTGGCAACAACCGTCTGGAGAAGGATGAGAAAAACCACCTGCACTTCGAACTGCGCAAGGACGGCAAACCGGTCGACCCGAACACCGTGCTCCCGAAAAAGCCGAAGCTCGACAACGCGAAAACCACCCACACCGACTCGGAGCAATCGGCGGCCACCACGTCTACCGATGCCCAAGAGAAGGCGTCGAGCACCAGCACCGCTCCGGCGGAGAAAAAGCCAGACGCGGCGACCAACAGCAAGATGCCGGCTCCCGCAACTCCCGCAGCACCGTCCGCTCCGGCTGAGAAAACAGAGTAAGCCGAATAGAGGAAAAAACCGCTTCCCCCAACGGGTGAGGCGGTTTTTTTTCTGCGCTTGCACAGGAAATGCTAGGGTGAGATAGAGAGAGATATTTGGCGAAAACCGCGTGCCAGAGCTTGTCAATCCGCAATTTTGGAATATGGTGTACCCCTCCTCATATACATGTATCAGACAATCCGACGAACATGGGGAGGCGAAGGGAATGCACGATTACATCAAAGAACGCACCCTAAAAATCGGCGAATACATCGTGGAGACCAAGAACACGGTCCGAACGATCGCACGCGAGTTTGGGGTATCCAAGAGCACGGTGCACAAGGACCTGACGGAGCGGCTGCCGGAGATCAACCCAGACTTGGCGAATCGCGTCAAAGAGATTCTGGAATACCACAAATCGATTCGTCATCTGCGGGGTGGGGAAGCGACGAAAAAGAAGTACCGCAAGGACGAAACCAAGCGGAAATTGGCGAAAAACCTACATGTGGAAAGAGGAGTTTCCGCGCCCCTGTAGAACTTCTAGAGAGCGGAATCTCATCTACTTAGCCTCTAGCGGCGTTAACCGTTCATGAGACTTCGCTTCTTATCATGTACACATGTAACGGGGCTAAGGGAGGATCACTTTCACATGTTCGGAATCGACATCGGCGTGGACTTGGGCACAGCGAACGTGCTGGTCCATGTCAAGGGTAAGGGCATCGTACTCGATGAGCCGTCAGTCGTGGCCATCGACAGCATAACGAAAAAGGTAGTAGCCGTCGGCGAAGAGGCGCGTCGGATGTTAGGGCGCACGCCGGGTCACATCGTGGCAACCCGGCCTCTGCGCGAGGGCGTCATCGCCGACTTTGATACGACGGAGATCATGCTTAAGCACTTCATCAATAGATCCACGGGCAAGAGCCCGTTCAAGCGCCCGCGCGTGATGATCTGCGTGCCGTCCGGGATCACCTCGGTCGAGCAAAAAGCGGTCATCGAAGCGGCTGAGCGCACCGGGGCGAAGCAAGTCTACTTGATTTCAGAACCGAAGGCAGCGGCGATCGGGGCCGGATTGGATATCTTTGAACCGTCTGGCAGCATGGTGGTCGATATTGGAGGAGGCACAACCGACGTCGCAGTTCTGTCGCTCGGGGACGTTGTCACCTCCAATTCGATTCGCGTCGCAGGGGACAAGTTCGATGAAGCGATCATCCGTCATATACGCAAGGAACATTCCCTATTGATCGGTGAACGAACGGCAGAGGAAATCAAGATCAAAGTTGCGTCCGTGTTCCCGAATGCCCGCCATGAGCGGTTGGACATTCGCGGTCGCGACATGATCAGCGGTCTGCCCAAGACGGTGTCGGTAGAATCGGAAGAGATGCGGGAAGCGTTGCAGGAGACGGTCGATCTGATCGTCGTCGCGACGCATAGCGTATTGGAACAGACACCGCCAGAACTGGCAGCCGATATCTTCGACAAAGGCATCATCCTCACAGGTGGTGGCGCCCTGTTACACGGGCTGGACCGCTTGTTGCAACAACAGCTAGAAGTTCCGGTACACATCGCCGCAGATCCGTTGTTCTGCGTCGTCAAAGGCACAGGCATTGCGCTGGACAACCTCAACAAAGTCACTCGATCCCTGTTGAACAAAAAAACCTCGAACGTCGTCCATGTCTGATTCGCAGACTCGTCAAGGGAGGAATTGAGCTATGATACGCGGTTTGTACATCGCACAATCTGGCATGCAGTCCAACGAGCGCATGCAGGAAGTGGTTACCAACAACATCGCCAACGCCAACACCGTTGGGTACAAAGGCGATACAGGCGTCATCCGTTCGTTTCCAGATGAACTGCTGTTCCGGATCAATGACCAGCAAAAAGGCGGCGCGGGCGCGAACGAACGCACGATCGGCACCTTGAGCGGCGGGGCGTTTCTCGAAGAGATCGTGCCGCGTTTTGTCCAAGGGCAGCTCCTCGCATCGGACAACCCGCATGCGCGGGCGATCATCGACGGACCGCCGCGTGACGATCAGGACTTCCGCCGGGCGTTTTTCCCAGTGTCGGAGCGTCAGAGCGGCAAAGTCATGTATACGCGCGACGGTGATTTCCATGTCGAGCAAGGCACGAATTTCCTCGTCGATTCGGGTGGCAATTACGTGCTGCCGGTCGACCAGCGTTCACACAACGCGGTGGACAACCTGCGCATTCAAGTCGGGACAGATGGCAAGTACAACATCACCGACAACACAGGCGCCGCGTATGTTCCGCCGGCGGGCAATGGTCCGGTTCAGGAAGGCATCGTCTACCTCCAGGACAGCACCAAGCTGGAAAAGTACGGCGATACGCTCTACCAAGGCGGCACCGTGCTGACCGCCAACAACGACTTGGTCGGTCTGTCCTCGACGATGGCGGAGAAGCAATTGGAGCAATCCAATGTCGATCTCTCGGCGTCGATGGTCTCGATGATGCAAGTGATGCGCAGTTACGAAGCCAACCAAAAGATGATCCGCACGCTGGACACCACGTTGGAGAAGGCCGTCAGCATCGGACGTCTATAGAATCAGGTTTGAGAATCGTGAGGGAGGTGTGACGGATGAGAGCTTTGTATACGTCGGCGCATGGGATGAACGCCCAGCAATCGCGCCTGGATACGATCGGGCACAACTTGGCGAACTTGAACACCACCGGGTACAAGACGGAGGATGTGCAGTTCAAGGACATGCTGTACATGACGATGTTGCAAAAGGACGAAGTCAAGGCGCTGGACAAGCGTCAGACCACCGAAAACCTGCGTCTGGGCGCTGGTGTGCTCGCCGTCGGTACGGCGCTGTCCTTTGTACAGGGCAGCTTGCAGTCGACGCAGAGCCCGCTCGACGTGGCGATTGAAGGGGATGGATTCTTCAAAGTCCGCGCCTACGATCAAAATGGCCAACAGTTTGAAGCCTACACCCGTGACGGCTCCTTCAAGGTCGGACAAGTCGGCACGGAGCAATACTTGGTGACGGCGGACGGCAACCCTGTGCTGGATACGACAGGCAACCCGATCAACCTGACCGGATTTGAGACCGACTCGCTGACGATCGATGAGAACGGCATGATCACCGGTCTGCCGAATGCAGCGGGTGGTGGCGGTGCTGCACCAGGTCAAGCGACTCCGCGTCTCGAAGTCGGGCAGTTGGAAGTCACACGGGTCGTACACCCGGAATCCAACCTCGTAGGGGCTGGGGAGAACCTCTTCCGCCTGCATGCACAGGTGAACGCGCTGGACGTGCAAGCCAACGCGGTCATCGTCAACGGTGAGCGTCACAGCCGCGTGCAACAGCGAGCGGTGGAGATGTCGAACGTCGACATGTCGACGCAGATGACGGAGATGATCGTGGCACAGCGGGCGTACAGCATGAATGCGCGGGCGTTGACCACAACCGATCAGATGATGGGCATCGCGAACAGCCTGCGTTCGTAGGTGACATAAAAAGCACCTCTGCCAATATGGCGAGGTGCTTTTTATATAAACTTCCATGCCGACCGGTCGGCTGCGGAAGGTGTTGGTAGTATATGTGGACGAGGTCAAGGCTATACGGTATCCTGAAAGATAAGCAACTTTAACTGAGGAGGACTCTACATATGATGAACATTGATGAGATTCAAAACGTTCTGCCGCACCGCTATCCGTTCCTGCTCGTCGACCGCATCGAGGAGATCGTCGTCGGTCAGAAGGCGATTGGGATCAAGAACGTGACGGTCAACGAGCCGTTTTTCCAAGGTCACTTCCCAGGCTATCCGGTCATGCCGGGCGTGCTGATCGTCGAAGCGATGGCACAAGTCGGCGGCGTTGCGATGCTGTCGAAGGAAGAGAACAAAGGCAAACTGGCGCTGTTTGGCGGGATCGACGCCTGCCGGTTCCGTGGACAAGTCCGTCCGGGCGATGTGCTGCGCATGGAAGTGGAGATCACCCGCATGAAGGGCCCCGTTGGCAAGGGCAAGGGCACCGCGACTGTGAACGGGACTGTGGTGTGTGAGGCGGAGTTGATGTTTGCGTTTGTGGAACAGAAGTAGGAAGTTCGTCGAATAGGAAAAAACGCGGAGGCCGATGGCCATCCGCGTTTTTTGTTTAACAGTCAGAGTTTGGGTCGGAGTTGCCCAGAGTCATTTGTCGACCGCCACTACTAAAACTCATGGATACCTTGCTTTACATCCTTAGCTAAGACTTCGTAACATCCAAAATCCTCAAAGAAAATCACATAGTGATTGAACTCAAAAGGTTCATGGTCCCTGTATGTCTGCTTGGCTTCTTCCAGCCAAGGTGATGTGACTTCCATACAAACAGAATTATAAGCACTAATATGTCTGAGTTCGACTATGGGCAGGTATGATTTTTTATAGCCGATCACCTCGTAAAAGGTTAGTCCTGTCCAAGCGTACCCGCCTGTTTCCAGTTCATAATCGTAATTCAAATAGAGCAGGTTCTTTCCCACTGAAAATGTTGGGGGAGTTGTGAAATCTTGTGACAGGTGCTCGATGACAAAGATTTTAGCGAGTTGCATGTATTTCACTCCTTTTTTTGCGTTCATAGAAAGGAACTAAGCACAACGCATCCGATCAGACCGAGCCAAATCGGTAGACTTACGGAAGGTCGGGGAATCAGAAGATTGAGTTACGTCACATGCGGAAACACACTGGTGATAACCGCTTGATCTCATCACATACACTACTGACCAGAAAGCAATATAGCGTATAACAGCAGGTAGGTTAGGTTTAGAAGTATCGCTACAAGTTTCAAACGTCGAGCACGTTTCGTAACGACTAGTAAGACAATGGCCACTATGGTAGCTACTAAGGAAACCAAACCGGAGAGGATTACGTACTGTGGTGGAAACAAGTAGAAAATCCATAGCCATCCTGCATTTTTTAAATCGCTCGGTGTACCGCTGCCAACAGTCAGATAGATGATCCACGCTAGTAGATGATAACACCCAATATATAATGGAGTATTCGATAAAAATTTAATAGTACAAACACATCCTTTCCTTGTCTCTTAATCTGGGAAGAGAGGTTACGGAATGTTATTCCACTTTACCCACGGAGCAATATCATATTTACTGTGCATGTCCTCATCGTTTGGACTGTAATAATTATATGTCCCCATATCGGAAGGAAAATTGTATTCCGTTAGCAATACGTGGTCGCTATCAAATACCATTTCAAAATGGCCATCAGCAGAAACATACTTCGTATTCGTAAAGCCCGAATGCATGTGAAGCAAAGTTTTATACCAAGGTAGTTCTACCCATTTGAATTCTTCAGGTAAACTGTCCTGTATTTTTTGGAAATTTGACCAAGAGTATTGCAAGTTAAGTTTGTTTCTGAAGTAGTGCTGCTCCTTTGTTAGGTCGCCAGTTGGTATAGTTGGCATTGCAGTAATATCTTCATCTACATTTGTAAACGCACCCCCAGTTGTCTTATACTTATTTTTTCGGAAAGATTCGGCTAGATTGTGCCAACCTTCTTTATTTTCATCATCAGCAAGGAGGTATTCATTTGTGAGATGCCACAAGTACGAGTACGCAGCAGGAGACATTTGCCCGTTCTTGTACAAATTAACCTCCTCTGATGTAATATGACCCGTCGGGTCAAAGAATCGAATCGGATTATTTTGGACATACGCATACAAGTTCAAACTGAGCGGATTTTCAACTTGTCCTAAATAGGTGTCCTGAATCATGAAACGTCCTTGCACAGGGTCATACCAGCGAGCACGAAGATATTGAAGTGAAGCGGTGTTATCCCAATACTCACCGGAGTAAAGGAACGGATTCGACATCTGTTCTTGCATGGTGATCGGATTGCCCCAGATGTCGTACTCATAGCTGTTCAGGAGGGCACCGTTGGCGTCACGGATTTCTTTGACATCACCGTGGTTGTTCATGGTGTAGTATCCCTTGCGTCCTGCTGCAGCGTCATCAATTCGCTCGATCAAGCCTTGACCTCGGACATAGCGAGCTGTGAATACAGGTGTCCCGGAAGTCACGTCCGCTTCTGCAACAAGCGATTGTCCGTCGTAGTAGAAGCGAGTGGTCTTATCGCTTGTTGTGCGTTCATACAGTTGATTGTCGCCGTTGTATTTGTAGGTGACGACTTCGTTTTTGTCGGTGGTTACTTTGGTGAGTCGTTGCCACCCGTCATACTCATAGGTACCGCCGCGTTCAGCTACGACATTGTCACGTTCCGTTGCAAGCGTCGAGCGATTTCCACGAGCATCATACGAATAGTTCTCATTAAACTGACTGGAGGTTGAAATTCGATTCAACTTGTCGTAGGTATAGGCAGAAGGTGCGGTATTTTCGGTTTTTGCAGACAGGTTACCTGCCAAGTCATACGAATAGCTTGCATTGTTGACCGTGTTGGCTCCTTGTTTTTGAGTCAATGCAGACAACTGACCGATGTCGTTGAACCCGTAGGTGGTCACCACTTGGTTGGCTTGGGTAGATTGTTGCAGTTTGCCTCCAGGTGTGTACGTGTACGTCACTTCAGGGGTGCTCGTCGCGCTGGTGAGCTGTACGGTGCTCAGTTGGTTATTGGCGTTGTACGTGAAGTAGGTTTCATTGCCAGCCGGGTCGAGCAATTTGCTGCGTTGGCCATTTGCGAGATACGTATACCCGATGGACTTGCTGTCCGGGAAGGTGACGCCAGTTAGCGCCTCATCTTCTTGGTACGCAAAGGTCGTGGAACCTGTTGCATCCACCATCTTGGTACGGTGCCCCAGCAAATCGTACTCATAGGAAATGCTGTCCGTTACACCAGACGTGGAGGTGACGGTTTTTTTCGTTTGCTGGTTGCGGTTGTTGTACTCGAAGCTGTACGTGTATTGCCCGGTTCGATCGGATTGCTTGATTGGGTTGTGGTTTGCATCATAGTAGGTCTTGACCGTTTTTAACAGCGTGTCAGTCGAGGTGGACGGTGAGCCCAATTCATCGAAGGTCGTCGTCTCTGTTTTGCCATCTGGGTACTTGACGGAGGTGCGGTTCCCACGCATGTCGTAACCATACGAAGTGGTACGATTCTCCGGGTCTGTGACAGCAAACAGTTGGGAGAGTGCGTCATAGCTGTAGGTATAGGTGTTGTTGTTTCCGTCGGTTTTCGACAACACATTCCCTGCTAGGTCATACTGTGCAGTTTGCAAGACTTGGCTGCCGGTAGTTTTGAGCACTTCGGACTTGAGTACGTGACCGAGCACATCGGACGTTTCTTGTGTAGCAATGCCGTCAGCGTCCGTGACTTTCTTGGTTCTGGCAACATCGTTGTAATCGGTGGTGGTTTTGCTACCGTCTTGGGTATTCGTGACCGTGGTCGGGCGGCCATAAGCATCAAACGTAGCATCTGCGCCGTGTCCGGTTACATCTTCCGTGTGTTTGACGCGTCCGTAGGTGTCATAGACGTTTTTGAGGCGGGCTTGGTACTGACCGTTGATGTAGAGGCCTTGCTCATACTTCCAGCCCATCGCGTTGAACTTGTTGACAGCGGTCTTCAAGGTTTGGCCCGTGGTTTCGTTTTTGTCGATCTTGGTGACCGTGTTGTTGATGTCATCGTAGGCAAAGGTCATGCTGGCTTTGTCCGGGAAGATCGCTTTCGTGACGCGTCCGAGCGCATCGTATGCATAGGTGGTGATATTTCCTTTGGCATCCGTCGATTGAACGGGCTGGCCCAACACGTTGTCAAAAGTGTACTGCGTCGTGAGCGGTGTGACCTTCCCATCGGGGTCGGTGAGGCTCGACGATTGTGTGATTTTAAACTGAGCGGTCGTATCATACGCGGTCGTCGATGAGATCGTCTTGCCACCTGTGTCCGTGATGTTTTCATGAACGGCGGTTACCGCTCCGGATGCGTTTTTGTCATAGGTGTACGTGGACTGACGAAGTAACGTATTGTCTTGGTCTTTTACTTCGACCTTGGTTACCAGCCCGGATGAGGTTTCATAGGTCGTGTTGGTGTCCGAGTACTTGTTCCCGGATGTTGCCGATGGGGAACCTTGCAAGTAGACACGGGTATTCGTCAGGTAGTAGTGATCCTGATTGTTGGTGTCAGTGTACTTTGTGTACGTATGGGTCGTGGTTTGACCGTTGGCGCCCACCTGCTTGATCACATTTCCGAGGTTATCGTATTCGGAAGTCGTGGTGGTGGTTGTCTTGGTCTGCGGAGTGGAGACTTTAAAAGTATCGCTTGTGACTGTATTCGGGATCGTGAACCTTCTCACGGTGTCGTAGGTGTAGGTGTTGTTGATTTGCCATTGGTCATGTGTTTCGTTTTTACTAGTCAGCAGATAGTACGAGTAATCTGTGTAGTAGACTTGCTGGTAGGTGAACACCGTCTTATTCCCTAGCTCATCAGAAAGGGTTCTGGTGAACGGTTCGATAAAATTCAAATTGGAAGGAACGTTCTGCTCACCTGTGTACTGCATGGTGTAGTGATTGAATTTAGTGGTTGCATCCGTCGGCGTATAAGTCGCGACATCTGATACCAGGTAGTTACTCCGCATCCCATTGTTTACATATACGGGGTCTACCTTTGTATAAGTAAATGATGTTTTCGAGCCGGTAGGGTAAACTACATCTGAGACCAAGACATAGGGGTCATATAAGTAATAACTTGTAGCTGTCCAATAGTAGGCACCCTTTACAGCGTAGCTGTATTTGGTACTGCGACCAACTGGGTCGACCACTTCATTCAAGGTGTAGAAGTCTGTACTTCGCTCTGGAAGTGAGTTTTTCGTGAATTTGTACAAGACTTTTTGTTGTGTGGAACTATTGGTGTTGCCAGCTGTCAACGTGTATTGCAAATCTGTGTACGCGATCTTGATGTATCCTCCGGTTGAGGATTGAATACTCGTTACTAGATTGTAGGACTGGCCTCGGAGAGGAACCAGCTCTTTGGTAAAAGTAATAGAACCGCCTTTGCTGTTCACCATCTTCGTGCTGCTATCTCCGAAAATATAGGTGATATCTGATTTGTAAAACTTAATTTGCGGGACTCCATTAATATACTCTATTTTGTAATCCTGATAGGGGTAGTTTTCTAAGGTGTAGTGGTAATTAAAATCAGCAGCGCTATAGTAGCTGGTCATCCGGTACGTACCTTGTCCAGGCAAGTGCAAGTAAGAGTCATACCTACCATCGTAGTTCGGTGCGGAAACGGGTTCGACCCAAGGAATGTTCCAGGACCAACCTCCTCCTAATTGGTACAATTGCTGTTCCAACGAGAGGCGCGGGGTGCCAGACGCTTGTTCTAAAGCCATCGAACTTCCACTGTCATAACTACGGTTTAATGTGAATTCTAAACCGTTCTCAGCTTGGATCGTCAAGTCGTCATTGGACAACACAGAACTGCCTGATAAGGTGGAGATCATCGAATTGCCTACAGGTACAGCAAAGGGAACTTGGTCAAACTTAAGGTTGGGATCGTATTTACTTTCTGATGTTGCCGTGTTTGTTGAGGGGGTTGCTGTTAAAGCACGCACTTCTTCCTCGGTAGGTGCAGGATCGATGACTACTTTCGGGGTCTCGTCGTTACGCTTCGTGCTTGGACGCTGTTGATGCAGGGCTTCTTTGAGGCTTTTTTTGTTCTTCTTGGCAGTTTCCAAGGACTTGCGGACTTCTTGGATCGTCTGGCCTTCAAAGAGTGCGTTTTGAATCTCATCTGCCGGTACATCAAATTCTTGGCTCAACTTGTCCACGGGACTGAGTTGCACGGTGGACTTTTTACTATCTTGGGCTTGTACAGTGGGGGCTAGGCTTGTGAGGAGAATCAGGGTAGCCGTGACCGCTGACAGCAATCGCTTCGTTTTCAACATAGATCACCTGTTTTCTTAGAATCATGCTAGGGCATGGTAATTTACTTGTAGATAGTAAGGCTTATACACCTCTTCCTGATTCTGGTTTCACAAGGTTGCAAATGAAGTTTATAACGGGATCGACAGATTTGTAAATTTAAGGTTCGCAATTATCGAAACTTGTCGGAAGTTTCGAAAGTATGAGTATCATAGACTATTTGCCGAGAATGGCTATCCATTTGATTCCATATGCTTTATGATTCAAGTACACAAGGTTGCGAACATTTGCTTTCAGGAACGAGGAGTGGACTTAATGAAAAAAACGACAAATCGTTGGTTGGCGGGTGCTCTGATTATGCTAGCGCTGGCAGCCACAGTGATCCAACCGGCCCAAGCAGAGTCGACGCAACAGCAACAAGTTCAGACACAGGACCTGACAAAACCGGACGTGACGATGCCCCGTGTTTCCGTAGGGGGATCACCGACCGTAACCAATACCGTGGAAAAGCCGAATACGCTCATCCCGATTCCTCCGATGATCCCGCCCACAAGTATCACAGAGCCCAACAACGATCTCGCACACGCATCTAGCATTCTGGCGGCTACGTTGTACCAAACGTCCTTGGAACTGGCGGCCGATCTCGATGTGTTCAAGATCACGGCTACGAAGACCGCTCGCTACCATCTGTCGGTGAAAACGCCTGCGTTGAATACCTTTACCGTCAAGGTGTTAAACTCCACAGGTGCTGTTGTAGCAACGGGTCAATCGAAACAAGGGATCCAACAGGAAATCGAGTTCAACGCACAGGCAAGCTCGGTGTACTACTTCCAGGTCTCCGATGTCAATGGGGCCACGACACAACAAGACTACTCCCTTGAATTCACCGAATCCTCTGGGGTCTATGTGTACAACTCGCAAAATCGCATCCTCAACTACACGGTCCATCGCGGACTGAACAACTACCGCATGGATTACACCTACGATGGTAACGGCGTTTTGCTCAAAAAGATCAAGGTCGCATTGTAATTCCTACTAATAGAAGACGGCAAGATGAGAAAAAGACCCGGTCAGTAGCGACCGGGTCTTTTTTTCAATTCGGCTTTGATTTTGGCAAATGCGCGTTGCTTCCACGTGTTCACGGTGTCAGGATGGACTCCTTCAAGACGGGCGAGTTCCGTCATGCTGTAGCCGTCGATGACCAGTCGTTGGACGGCGAGGGCTTGGCGTTCGGAGAGCGAGGCGAGCAGTTCCCGCCATTCGAGCTCGGAGAAATTGTCCTCGGCTTGTGGGTCTACTGTCAACTCCAACGGAGATTCGCCCTCGCTGGACTCGGAATCTCCCGCCGAGTAGACTATTTCCCGGGAAGTTGTGCGATTTTTCACACGAAGGAATTGCCAGACGGCAGCACGGGTCTGGGTCTTGGCATGGGCAGCGAAGGGATGACCCCGTGCAGGATCGAACGTGTAGACGGCTTTGAGGAAGCCGAGGTAGGATTCCTGCAGCAGATCGCTGCGCTCGTTGTGCGGGACTTGAAAGTGTCGGGCGGCGGCTTGGATGAGGTTGTCAAATTCGTGGAGCAGTTCGAGCAGCGCGGCGGAGTCTTGCGCCTGCGCTTTTTGTACAACGGGTGTCCAGTGGTCGGACATCTATGAATTCCCCTCATGACGGGGACCGGTCCTCGTGTGGTGTCGTATACGCAGGTTCAGCATAGGACAGGTCCACCACCGCGTCCAAAGCGTAGCGAACAGTCCGTCGTACAGGAGTGAAGTTCAGCGGGATTCGACTGAGTTTGAGTCGGTGGGGACTCGTTGTATGTCATAGCGTGGGTTGACGTTGATTCAACTTGTGTTAAGATATGAAAAGTAATAAGGGTTCAATTATTCAACGAACGGGAGTTGTTTAAGGAATGGTGGCAACCGTGGAGAGACGAGACGTGCCGGAAGTGGTGGGCGTTGAGCACTTCATACGGGATTTGGCGGTATTGGAGCCTGTCTACGTGGAAGGCGGTGGAGATATGACGAGGATGATGCGGGTGGACGGATCGAGTTGGATTGATCCCCGACCGGTGCCGGTGGTGCTAAAAGGGATTGCGCGTTATTACGGCGTCGATCTCACGGCTGTACGGGAGCGCTATGGGGATATACTAGGGAAACGGCTGCATGTTCCGCTACCCTTTTCAACACATCTCGTGTTGGTTCCGCTCAAGATGCGGACCCCGCGTGTGGCAAAGGACGGCACCACGGGATATGTTGCCGCCCATGTGATCACAGGGATTGCCGAAGGGCACTCGCCTACCGCCTGTCGACTCGATTTGTCTGAGGGTCGCACGCTCACCTGCCTACAGAGTGCTGATTTTGCCCACCAACAACTTCGACATGCGCGGATTGTGCAGACCTTCTATGTAGAGCGCATGCGATGAGGGGACATGAAAAGGGCGCTCTGTACACGGGCGTGTACGGAGCGCCTTTTAATAGAATGAAATGCATCCTATTGAACTAATTTGCCATCTCGTTCGAATAGGTAGCGTTGGTCCGTGTTGGTCAGGAGCGCTTGCCCATTGGTGGCGTTGATGAGTTTCTGGTGCAGGGCTTCGGTGTCATCCACCGGGCAGAGCGCGTAGACGGTCACCCGATCCAGATACTCAACGCGGTCGATGTGCCAGCCCCCGGCGTGGAGTTCATTCTCGATCTTGCCATACCAGGTGTAGTCGATCTCGATCGCAATTTCTTGGAAGAGAATTCGTGTCACGATCTGGGCTGCCTGCAAACCAGCTCCACAACCCGCGCTATAGGCGCGGATCAATCCGCCTGCTCCGAGCATGATCCCACCGAAGTAACGGGTCACGACCACGGCGACATTGTGCAGTTCTTCCTTTTTGATCACTTCGAGGATCGGCTTCCCCGCTGTGCCTGAGGGTTCGCCGTCGTCGTTCGCTTTTTGGATCTCGTCGTGCGGCCCGCATACATAGGCATAACAGTTGTGCGTGGCATCCCAGTGCTTTTTTTGCAAACCCGCGATGAATTGCAACGCCTCCTCCTCCGAGGAGACCGGTGTGGCGTATCCGATGAACCGGGATTTTTTTATGATCAGCGTGTCCTCGCCCGGTGCGAGCAAGGTGCGATAGGATTTGAGCATGACGTACCTCCCTGCTTACGACTACCTCTAATCGTAAGGTTGTCGCCATGAAAATGCAACTTGTCACCCTTTTGTTACTGTACTTCAATTGACGTTCCCCTCTACGAGTCTTACAATAAGTAGGTATTTTGCTACAGGAGCTAATAAGATGGAGGAATCTCATGCGGAATAAAAAATTCATCTGGTTCACTTCGGTGATCGTGGTCCTGTACTTTGCCACGATTAGCGTGTTCTACCAGCTACCGTTCGCAACTGGACTGACGATCTTCCAAGACGTCTCTCGCTCACACTGGGCGGCTTACGACATTGAGTACATGTATAACCAAGGCCTGATGAAGGGCCGTGATGAGACGCTCTTCAACTTCTACCCACAAGCGCAGATGACCCGCTCTGAATTGGTCGCGCTGATGTTGCGCGTCGACGGCGTCGATCTCGCCACGCTCGATCCCGCGGCGACCAGCAAGTTCACGGACATCCCGTCCATCCACTGGGTCAATCCGGTGCTCGCCGATGCTCAGACGCTGAACATGATTCCGTTCAAGGACGTCGCCAACGGCCAGTTCCAACCGGACCAGCCGATCACACGCGGCGAGCTGGCACAAGCGGTCGTGCAATCGCTGCACTTGGAGATGACCACCTCGATGGAAGGTGTCATCCCTGTCACCGACATCGCCGGCAATCCCTACGAGCCTGCGATTCAGACGATGATCGCCAACAAGTACGCCAAAGGCTACGAGGATGGCACGTTTAGGCCGGATGTGATTGCCGACCGTGCAACGGTGGCAAGCCTTTTTGCCAAGGCACTGCGTGAAACGCGTCCGGAGACCAAGACAGACTCCACCGCGAAGAAAGGGGGCGGCAAATAATGCAAGGCAGTTTGCAGAACAACCGCACCCGCGACTGGACTTACTTCCTGTTGCTCACCCTCTCGTTTTTCTCGATGGTGAATTATGTGTTGCGCGATACGATCGGACACATCCCCTACGTCGGTGGCTTGATTGCCGCGTGGAAGGAAGTCCTGATCCTCCTGCTGTACATCGCCTATTACCAAAAGTCCAAAGCGCAAGGGCACTTCAATTGGAAGTCCACCCGCCTGCACAAGCTGATCCTGTTCGTCGCCATCGCGGCGGTGCTCTCGGCGATCTACAATTGGGTGGCCGATCCGATGACGCTGCGCATCCAGCCGAAGCCGTACACGTGGGTTCCGGTGCATCTGGATCTGTCGACGTTCGTCGATGGGATGCGCACGCTGCTCGAAGCGTCGCTGTACTTTTTTGTCCTGAACGCGCTGCTTGATGACGAAGATGTGATTCAAGATATGATCAACGCGATGATTGTCGCGGCGGTTGTGGTCGCTGCGTTTGGGATTGGACAAAAAATGGCAGGCGTCGAATCCCCGAAGGATTGGGTATACTCCGAGCATGAATCGAACATCAAACTGCGCGTGTTCTCCACGATCGGCAACCCGAATGCGCTCGGTGGGTATATGGTCTTGATCACCCCGATCGCCATCTCGCTGGCGATCTATGCCAAGGACTGGTTGAAGCGGTCGCTCTACGGCATCGCCGCACTGCTCATGTTGTACACGATGGTCATGACCTACTCGCGGGGTGCCTGGATCGGTTTCATCGCGGGCATGGCGCTGTACACGCTGATCACCCGCAACAAATGGCTGGCGGGGCTCGGGATCGCCGGGCTGATCGCAGCTCCGATCGTCGCACCGGATATCGTGTCCCGTCTGACGCTCGCCTTCACGCCAGAGTACCTCAACAAATCCTCGAACAAAGGTCGCGTTGAATTCTGGACCCGGGCGTACAAGATCTGGCGAGAAAGCCCGATCTTCGGGACCGGGATCGGGACGGTGGGGGACTCGGTCGCGACCCGTCACAACATGCCTGGGGCGACGTGGATTGACAACCAATATGTCAAACTGCTCGCGGAAACGGGCTTGATCGGGATCATCGCCTATGTCTCGATGGTGTTTGCCCCGATCATCGCAGGGGCGAAGTCGGTATTCGGTTCCAAACAAAAAGGCACGTACCTGTATGCGCTGAATGCAGGGATCACGGCGGCCCTGTTCGGTTTGATCGTCGAGAACGTCACAGCAGCAATTATTGAAGACTTGAACGTAACCACGCACTTCTGGGTGTTGATCGCGATCCTCTATGTGGGGATTCGCATGGCACGCGAGAAGGCAAACGCATAAAGGCAGGCGGTCTATATGGTGGAAGCACCGATTCGCGTCCTCTACTTAATCGGCGGCGGCGAGTTCGGCGGAGCGGAACAACATCTGCTCGGGCTCGTCAGCCACTTAGACACACATGAATTTCATCCGCAGGTCGCGGTCTTCTATGAAGAGGAATTCTCGACGCGCGTTCGAGAACTCGGCATCCCGACCACCGTCTTGCAGAGCGATTCGAAGTCGCTGGGCGGCCTGCATCCCTTGCGCGATCTGATTCGAGATTGGCGGCCGCATGTGATCCACACGCATGGTGTGCGCGCCAATCTGATCGGGCGCTTGGCGAACCGTGCGGAAGGCTATCCGGCGAAGTCGGTGACCACGGTACATAGCATCATGTCGCTGGACTATCCGGTCGCTTGGAAGCGCATGGTGTTCGGCGCGGCTGAGCAAAAGACCTGGCCATACGTCGATCACTTCATCCTCGTCTCGGAAGCGATGAAGCGCGACCTGATCCAGATCGGCATGCCCAAAAACAAGCTCAGCGTGATCCACAATGCGCTGGAATTGCCGGAAAAGCCACAGGAGCATGTGCCGGTGACGAACTTGCGCGAGCTGATCGGCGTCGGTGACGATGTGACGATCGTCGGCACGGTTGCGCGCCTGCACCCGGTCAAGGGCCATACCTACTTGCTCAAAGCGATTCAAAAGATCGTGCAGGAGCGTCAGGATGTCGTGTTCCCGTGGATTGGGGATGGCGATTTGCATGAGGAGTTGGAGCGTGAGGCGAAGGTATTGGGCGTCGACAAGTACATCAAGCTGCTGGGGTTCCGCAAGGATGTGCCCGATCTGTTGCCGCAACTGGATGTGTTCGTCCTCCCTTCGCTCTCCGAAGGGCTCAGCGTGGCGATCCTCGAAGCGCTGGCCGTCGGAGTCCCGATGATCGCCACCGCTGTCGGAGGAACGCCTGAGGTGATCACCGATGGTGAGGACGGACTGTTGGTCCCGCCAGCCGATCCTCACGCACTAGGAGAAGCGGTCTGTCTCCTCGTCAAGAACACGGAGCTCCGTCGACGACTCGCCAAGGCGGGTCAGGAGATGGTTTTCCGGCGATTTGCACTCTCGCGGTTGGTGCGGGAGACGACAGAAGTCTACAAAAACCAGTTGTAGTTTTTCGACAATAGGAATAGTGCAACCCCTGCTCACATAGGTTGAGTAGGGGTTTTTTAACGCCCTTGGCAAATAATAGTTGTCAAAAACGTGAGTCCTCGCTACAATCTATTCTTGATGGCCCTTTACGTTGGGGCGGACTCCTATAGCAAAAGTGCGAGGTGTTTTGTCGAAAACTGTGACTGTTCTGAACTGGACACATTTACAGATTCTAGTGGGTTACTTTTTGTCTCCCAGCTAGTGACAAACTTTTCGTAGTTTGCTATAGTACAGACATAGGCTCGAGCCCTTGAGAAACTCAACCGCCGTAGAGCTGTCATGAGAGCTCTGCCGGGGAGTGGTCTTGGCGCCACCAAGACCACAAACTGCTAGCCAGCCTGTCGTCTCGAGCCGATTCGACAGGAGCATATATCCTCACTCAAGGGTCTATACAATTATTTCTTTTCTAAGAGGGGTCCGACGATGTACGCCGAATCGTCTGAACTGTTGCAGAGATTCGACACGACAAACGATCAGACCTCGCAATCCGAAGGAGGAAGACTCTGTGACTAAAAGCAAGAAGTTCACCGCAGCTGTAGCTGCATCCGCAGTTGCATCCGCAATGGTAGCACCGGCAGCATTCGCTGGTACCACCTTCTCCGACATCGATGGTTCTTTCGCAAAAGACGCAATCGTAAAACTCGCTGACGCTGGTATCATCAACGGCGTAGGCAACGGCCAGTTCAACCCGACCGGCCTGATCGAGCGCCAAGACTTCGCGATCATCCTCGCAAAAGCTCTGAAACTCGACACCACTTCCGCACCGGCTTCCGCTACCTTCTCTGACATCCCGAAAGATCACTACGCTTTCGCAGCAGTTGAAGCAGCAGTAAAAGCTGGCCTGATCAAAGGCAACGGCGACGGTTCCTTCGGCGCTGGCGCTAACCTCTCCCGCCAAGACATGGCTGTATTCTTCGGCCGCGCTCTGAACGTTGTAGCAGGCTCCGATGTTGTTGCAGGCAAAGCTTCCAAGCTCTCCTTCTCCGACAACGCTTCGATCGCTGACTACGCAAAAGACGCTGTAGGCGCTGCATTCGAACTTGGCTACATCTCCGGCGACAACGGCGCGTTCAACCCGAACGGCAACGCGACCCGCGAGCAAGTTGCTTCCCTGGCTACCCGCTGGATGGCTGCTGCTGCAACCGTTGGTAACGCTTCTGTAACCGGTGCTACCGTCGTTGACAACAACACGCTGACCCTGTCCTTCTCCAAAGAAGTTGCAGAAGTCAAAGCTGCTGACGTGAAAGTTGCTGTAAAAGCAACCAACGCTGTAGTCAACGTACAATCCGTAACCCTGGCAGCTGACAAGAAGTCCGCAACCGTTAAGGTTGACAACCTGGCTTCCGGCACCACTTTCTCCGTATCCTTCGGTGGCAAAACTGTTGATGTAACCACGGCAACCCCGTCTAGCCTCGCAGTCAGCTCCGTTTCCGTACTGAACGGCAAGCAAATCGCTGTTAAGTTCTCCAAAGAAGTGGAAGCAGTAACCGCGACCACCGCTGCAAACTACACGCTGGTTGATTCTGCTGGCGGTGCAGTACCATTTGCTGCTCCGGTTCTTCAAGATGACGGCGTAACCGTTATCCTGAACCTGACCAACGCGACCCTCAAAACCATGTCGACTCCTGTTGCAGTAACCGTCAAAGGTGTTCTGGACGCGGCTGATGCTACCGTTAAGGCTCCGCTGTACTCCACCACCGTTACCATCTCTGACACCACTGCTGCTACCGTAGTATCGGTTTCCTCGAAAACCAACTCGGTTGCTGCTGACAAATTGACCGTTACCTTCTCGGAACCGGTTAACACCCCGATCTTCAAGATCGACGGCGTTGTCAAAGCTGGCGTTGCTAACGCTGACTTCACCGCTTACACCATCTCCAACCTGAGCCTTGACGCTGCAGCTAGCCACACTCTGCAAGTCTTGAACCTCAGCGACTTCTCTACCAACAACACTCCGCTGGTTACCCAGACCTTCAACGTAACCAAGGACGTTGCTGCTCCGACCGCTTCCGTAGCGGCGAAGAACGACCACCAGTTCCTGGTCACCTTCTCCAAAGCAGTTGACGCGACCACCGTTGCAGGCACCATGAATATCGTTGTAAAAGACGAACTGCTCGGCGCGGTTAACTCCACCGTCACCGCTGACAGCTCCGACACCACCGGTACCAAGTTCATCGTGAGCATCACCGATGCTGGTCTGTACACCAACAAAGATTCCCGTACCTTCACGCTCCTGTTGAACAACAACATCGCTGACACCCTTGGCAACAAGCTGACCGCGATGACCACGCAAGTGGCACTCAACAAAGACGTAACGGCTCCGACCATCACCGGCGCAACCTTCAAAACCAATGCTACTACTGGTGGCGTACTTGCAATCGTTCTGTCCCTGAGCGAAGGCGCTGCTGCTAATCCGGCACTGTCCACCGCTGGTATCAAAGTCATCGACCAAAACGGCGTTGACAAAACGGCTGGCTTCTTCGCACCGACCTCTCCGGTAACTGCTGGTTCTACCAAAGTTACCTTGAACCTGGCTGCTGAGAAAACCGATCTGTACAACAACTACTCCTTCTTCATCCCGGCTGGTCTGATCGCTGATAACTCCCAAGCGCTCAACAAAACCGCTGCTTACACGGCAAACGTGAACTTCGGCACCACCCCGACTTCTACCTTCACGGTTGCTCAATCTGGCTACACGCCGGTTTCGACCAACAAGTTCGTCTTCGACTTCAAACGTGCAGTTAAAGGTGGCGCAGTTGCTGGTTCCGCTACCGACCTGAACAACTACACCATCAACGGTTCGGCTCTCCCGGCTGGTACTTCTATCACCCTGGATATCGCTATGAACGTTGCTACCATCACCCTGCCGGCTAACTCCATTGCGAAGACTGACTCGAACGCGATCTTCACGATCTCGAACGTTCAAGATTCGAGCGGCAATGTAGTATCTCCGTTCAGCGGCTTCGTAGCAGTTGCTGACAACGTGTCTCCGGTTATGTCCGCAGCAGCGCTCAACGCTGACGGCACCGTATCCCTGACCTTCTCCGAAGCTCTGAACGCGAATAACGCTTCCGACTTCGTAGTATCCGTCAACGGCTCCAACCTGTCTGCTGGTTACACCGTACAAAAAATCGTTGCTGGCGCAGATGCTGGTAAGTTCCTCGTAACTGTCCAAGTAGCTCACTCCACTGGTGTTGATGCAACTGCTGGCACCGCGGATGACTTCGCATTCATCGATGCGAACGGCGACGCTACCTTCAACGCTGGCGACATCAAAGTCGCTGTCGGCGCAACCACTGGCGCACTCATGAACGCTGACCTGACCTCCGCACTGATCTCCTCCGTGAAGGTCTCCACCGTTGCAGCTCCGGCTGCTACCGATGCCAGCGGCAACGCACTCACCGGCGGCACCACTGTTACTGCGAAGTAATAGTAGCCACTTTTGAGAAGGAAAAGGGCCCGAGAAATCGGGCTCTTTTTCTTTTCCCCTGATCTGCGTTATACTTCTGGGTAGAAGCTCAGATGAGATGGAGGATGGCCCGGATGGCTGCACAGAACCAGAACTTTTTTACCCGTTTGTTTGCTCGTAAGCAACAGGACGAGGTTGTCGTCCAACCAGAACTTGATGAATCCAAGATCGCGACGAACGCGCAGACGTTGCCGCATACCCTGTTGGCCCTGACACCGGAGCAAGAGGCAGCGTTCCCGGAAGAGGTCAAGGTGGATCTGCAAAAGCGGGTCGCCAAATTACCGCCGATCAACGTCGGGGAATTCAACTTCGTGCCCTTCGAAGCGGGTCAACTGCAAGGTGGGTACTACGTGAAGGTCTTCATCCGCAATGGACGAGACGTTTCCGAAGAGATCGGCTTGGAACAGGTGCCGCTGCATCTGGTTGACGCGAGTGGTGAGAAGGTAGCGTCCGGGCTGTTTCGCGTCCAGAACTTCGGAACGTTGAAGTTCGGGGAAGCTCGATTCTGGTCGTTTGCCTGGCGGGCAGACCAGATCAAGAAGCCCGATGCAGACTTCTCCCGGTTCACCGTAGAATTTGAATAAGTAGCGTAGAAGACTCCCGGTCGCCAGGCTGGGAGTCTTTTTTCTGGGCACAGAGGAATAAAGTAGAAGCATGACGTAATAGACCTACATACGAGGCTGACAAACGGAATGGGGAGTGCTTGTCTTGAAAGACTACACGGAGTCTTACCAACGCTGGCTACAAAATGATTCACTTCAACCGGAACTTCAGCAAGAACTGCGCGGACTGACCGAGGAAAAAGCGATCGAGGACCGCTTCTATCGCCATCTGGAATTTGGCACCGGGGGGTTGCGCGGTGTGATCGGCGCGGGGACGAACCGCATGAACAAGTACACCGTCCGCCGCGTCACCGAAGGTCTCGCTCGCTACTTGACCACACATGTCGAGGGCGCACGGGACAAGGGTGTGGTGATCGCCTATGATTCCCGCCACATGTCGCCGGAATTTGCCGCCGAAGCGGCAGGCGTGCTCGCACAGCATGGGGTGCGCGCGTATCTCTTCCAAGAACTGCGCCCGACGCCGGAGCTGTCATTTGCCGTCCGTCATCTCGGCGCGGCGGGTGGCATCGTCGTGACGGCGAGCCACAACCCGCCGGAGTACAACGGGTACAAAGTCTATGGCGAGGACGGCGGGCAACTGCCGCCGCATGCGGCCGACCTGATCCTCGCGGAGATTGTAAATGTGGCGGACGAGCTGGTGCTGACCGCGCTAACCTTGCAAGAAGGCATTGATCGCGAGCTGATCACGATGCTTGGCGAGGAGATCGACGCGCTGTACAACGAGCGCCTCGTCGCGCTGTCGTTGCAACCGGATGTGATCAAGGCGGTTGCCGATGATGTGCGCATCGTGTTCACACCGCTGCATGGCACAGGCAACAAGCCGGTGCGCCGCGCCTTGGCAACGCTTGGGTTCCGCCATGTGCATGTCGTGCCGGAGCAGGAGTTGCCAGATCCGAACTTCTCGACCGTCAAGTCACCGAACCCCGAGGAACGTCAAGCGTTCACGCTGGCGCTTCAACTGGCGGAGCAAGTCGATGCGGATGTCGTGTTCGGCACAGACCCGGATGCGGATCGCGTCGGGGTCGTCGCCCGCGATGCCAACGGCGAGTTTTTCGTGCTCAACGGCAACCAGACGGGTGCGTTGCTGCTGCATTACATTCTCGAACAGCGCAAAGCCAATGGCACGCTCCCGGCTAACGGCGTGATGTTGAAGACGATCGTCACCTCGAACCTCGGGGGTGTGATCGCGGAGGCCAATGGGATCGCCACCGTCGATGTGCTGACCGGGTTCAAGTTTATCGGGGAGAAAATCAAGGAGTACGAAACGACCGGGGAGCACACGTTCCTATTCGGCTACGAAGAGAGCTATGGCTACTTGATCGGCGACTTCGTGCGCGACAAGGACGCTGTGCAAGCGGCGATGATGGCTGCGGAGATGGCCGCTTTTTACAAAGCTCAAGGCAAGACGCTCTCGCAAGTTCTGGAGGAGATCTACGCAAGGTATGGAACCTACCTCGAAGACCTGCTGTCCTTCACATTCAAGGGCAAGGAAGGCCAAGAAAAAATTGCCCAGATGATGGAAGACCTGCGCCGCACGCCGTTGACAGCGATCGGAGATCTAGCTGTGGAAGCGGCGAAGGACTATGCGCAAGGCATTGAGGGCTTGCCCAAAGCCAACGTCCTCAAGTACGTGCTGGCCGACGGCTCTTGGGTGGCGATCCGCCCATCGGGCACCGAACCGAAGATCAAGTTTTACTTCAGTGCGGTCGACACAGATCGTACAGCCGCACAAGCCAAGCTCGACGCGCTCAAATCGTTCGTCATGCAGTTGGTCAGCTAGTTGCTGTTGCTGCGTTTTCTAGGTAAAAAGCCCCTTGGCCGCCTGCGCCCAGGGGCTTATTTTTCATCTAGGCGGGGGAAAAGGCAGGAATTTGCAGGAAAGTTGCGAATAGGTTAGCCGTATTGCCAGACAAAGGAAGACAGATTTGGCTATTCCTCGACAGGACAAGGCATGGTCGAACACACAAACACAACATTTGGCAGTGTTCCAATTTACATTCTGCGGCAGGACTTATGTCCAAACTTGTCGAAATCAGTACCCACAGAAAATACGAACAGAGGAGGATACAAGGGTGGCTCGCAAACAAAGTCGTTTGCTGAGCTTGCTTGTAGCGCTGGTGATGTTGCTCACCTTGATTCCGGTGTTCCCGGCGCAGGCGGCAAGTTCGCAATATTTCACGTTCCCTTCCTTTGGGAAAACCCCACTGGAAGCGCAGAACAACCCGGTCAACGTCGATGTGATCGATCAGTTTAACGGGGTCTTCTCGCAAACGGTCCCTCAGACCTTGTCGTACAAAGTCCAACAACAAGTCTTGGATGCTGGCGGTAACTGGTCGGACAAAGGGGTTCCGAAGATCGTGGCGAACACAACCCCGATCATCTCCGGTCCCTCCAACCAAGAGTTTGCCATCCAGAAAGTCCAGCTGTTTATCGGGATGAACAAAATCACCGTCTCCACGCCGAGCGGTGTTGAAGGCGTCTGTTACGTGTTCTACGACAACGCTCCGGTCATCTTTGACATCTCCTTGAACAACGGGGACAAGCTGAACGGAAGCTCGATCCCGTATGTGGATGTCGCGGACCAATTCTTTATCATCAAAACTGCCAATGCAGACTCGGTCGTCGTCGGTTCGACCATTGCGACCAAGTACGGTTCCGGTGCATTCTCCGTTTCAAACTACCATCTCGATCCGGGTCTGAACACGCTGACCTTCGTGGCGAAGTCTGACACGCGGCAGTACACCCTGACCCGTCAGATCATTTATGTGAACGGCCCAGGCGCGCTCTACGGCGTGTACATGCAATCGGACATCAACAACTCGGCGAATGACGCTGTGCAGATCGATGGCGTCAAAGTGCTGTCCTCGCAAAACGCCTTGCCACAGGGTCTCAAAGGGACGATTTCGGTGCCTTCCAATGCGGTGATTGACCCGCAATTGGCCTTCACCAACGTCAAGCTCACCCGCGATGGCAACTCGGTGTTCAGCCATCCGATCACAGACCCAGAATTGGCCGGGAAGATCACGTTGCTCCCGCCAAAAGACGATAAAAAAGGTCACATGACCTATGATTTCTTCATCGACCTCTCTGCGATTGCGGCAGGTGGTAGCTGGCCGATCAAGTCGAACGGGACCTACACGTTCTACTTGGATGGGAAGTACTACGATGGATCGAACCAACTCAAGACGCTGCAAGGCACGGTTGCCTTTGTGTTCAAAGACAGCTCAAAAGCGTCGATCGCTGACGTCCAACAGTTGTTCGGCGTCGATGAAAGCAACGACACCGGCGGTGTCGCAGGGAAGTTCTCGAGATCGATTTCCAACCTGCCGATCTATGCCTTGATCACCGCGCAAAACAACGCGGGCGATTTCACGCCGCAAATTTCCGTTACGCAAAATGGGACGCCGGTGAACCTCGTCCAGGGGACCGATTACATTCTCCTGAACAAAGACATCACGCCGAACAAAGGTTCCGCGAAGATCAAGATCCTCAAACTTCCGTTCGTTAACGATATGACGCTCAATTTCTCCATCGTGGACAGCGGCAATACCGACAATTTCCAACCGCTTGCGTTGAAATACACGCCGATCCCGTCGATCGTTCTCTACAACATCTACGACGGCGACAACTATGCGTTGACCGACCTGCCCGACTTCTCGGGTAAGCTGTTCAACTTCGTCAGCGACACGGAGAAGCAGAACATCAAAGTCACTGTCAATGGCGCAGTCAAGCATGCGATCATCGACTTGACCACCAACCGCTTCACCGTCAAAAATTTGGACCCGGCTGCACCGAACCAGTTGCAGGGCATCTTGAATGAAGGCGCCAACGAAGTCATCGTCGAAGGCACTTCCCAAGGCATCCCGGTCATCACCCGCCTGACGGTGTACTACTTCACGACCGATGCACCGATCCTGGCCGATCCGATCCCGGTACCGGTGCCGACGGCAGCCGTGCCGACGCGCAACTTGGACGACCCGACCCACAAGTTTGTACGGGATGCTTCCTCCGCTACGACGTACAACACCACGGAGAAGACCGCAGATATTCTGTTCAACGTCACCCAAGCAGACAAGGCGGTCATCATGAAGGACGGCGTCCAGTTCTTCACGATCGACTTCAATCCTGATGGTACGACTTCGACGGCCCTGCCGATCACGGTCAACGGCATCAAGATCGACAGTGAGCCGGCGCTCCCGCTCGGATGGTTCCGCATCTACGGACTTCCGCTCACGATCGGCACCAACTCCTATGTGATCAAAGGTCTCAAAGGCCCGATCACCACGTTCAAACCGCTTTCGATCGTCCGCAGCAACCCGCCGTACCAAGTGCTGTCGCCGCTGCTCCCGCAAGAGCGCGTCGTCAACCAGAACTTCGTGCCGGTCGTGATCAAGGCGGACGGTGCTGACAAAGTTCTGATCGGCAAAACCGAGATGAACAAAGTCACCGAGAACGGCGAAATCTACTACACCTCCGAAGTTTCCAACTTGAAACCGGGGATCAATACGATCAAGTACACCGTCGTCCGTGGCACCCAATCCTCGAACGATCAGTTCGATGTCAACTATGCCAACACCGACACGATCGGTGCGCAGTACCGCGCGTCGCTGAGTTCCAGCACGGGCATGAAGGTCTTCAACAACAAAGTCAGCCTGTCGTTCCCGAAAGGCACGATGCTGACCCCGTACAACGACACCTCGACCAAGATCGAACTGTTTGACAAGCAACAATTCCTGTTCGGCATCGCGGACCCGCTCGACGGTCGCACGCAAAAGACCTACAACCACAATGGTGATGTGGTGCAGATCAATTCGGACGAAAGCAACTTCATGCGCACCATGCTGAACGTGCCGGTACACTTCGGGTATGCAAGTCAACTGTACTGGCTCGATGCGGGCTACTACGACACGACGCAACCGGGCTATGTGCAACTGAACGGGATGCAACCGTACTACGGTGTGGAGAAGAACTACAACGATCCGGCGAAACCGTACACCAAGTTCAACGTGTGGGGCCGGACGATGGGCACGTCTTGGTTGAAACCGACCAACCGTGGCACGATCACCTTGAAGTACGATGATGCAGTCCGCGACTTCGCATCCAACCGTCTCTCGATCATGCGCTTCACGATGGACAACGGTCAGATGAACTGGGTGAACATCGGCGGGAAAGTCGATTCCAAGTCGCACACGATCTCCGCATCGATCGACTCGTTCGGGTACTATGCGGTCTTCCTGAACACCTATGGCTTCGATGATACCGAATCCCATGACTTCGCTCGCGATGATATGGAGTTGATGTTCGCTCGCGGCATCATGAACTCCAAGGACGGCAGTGAGTTTGGCGCGTATGAACCGACCACCCGTGGTGAGTTTGCACAGATGATGGTCAAAGCGCTGGACCTCCCGCTGAACTACGATCCGAATAACTACCTGTTCCTCGATGTGCCGCACTCCTCGAATGTCAGTCCGTACTGGGATTGGAGATACATCGAGACAGCAGGTCAAAAAGGCATCGTGCGCGGTGTCGGGACTCGTCAGTTCGCACCAGATGACAAAGTCAGCCGTGAACAAGCGGCGACGATGATCGCTCTGGCGATGAACCTCAAGCTCGGCAAGGACTATGAACTGTCCAAAAAGAACCTCGACAAGATCTACGTCGACTCCGGGCAGATCTCGTACTACGCACGCACCGCGATTGAAGCGGTCTATCAGCAGAAGCTGATGATTGGCCGCACGATCGCGAACTCCGATCCGAAGGGCAAACCGTTGCTCGTCTTCGAACCGCAGGCGAACATCACCCGTGCGGAATCGGCTAAAGTCGTCGCGAACATGATGCGCAAATTTAACAAGCTGTAAGTCTTGCTAACAAGACAGCAGGAAAACCCCCTTGCCACACCGAATCTGGTGCGGGAAAGGGGGTTTTTTTTCATGCGCTGGAAAAACAAGTTTGTCACGACCGCCCTCGCCGGCGCGCTGTTGCTGGCTCCGGCAAACGCGGCGTGGGGTTCCGTTGACCAAAAGAACCTCGATACCTTGACCGAAGTCTACAAGTTGCTTCTCGACAGCCATTTCTCGCACCCGGATCAGGAAAAATTGTTGCGGGCTGCGATCAACGGTATGCTTACCGAATTGAATGACCCGTTTACCAATTACTTCACCCCAGAGGAGTATGCGAGCTTCGTAAGTGCCATCCAGCAGTCCTATGCAGGCGTTGGGGTCTCGCTGGCTCCTCGTGAGGATGGCAAGGCGTTGCAGGTGAAGGAGGTATTCCCTGGAACTCCGGCGGAGATTGCGGGGCTGCGCGTAGGCGATGAGATCGTTCAAGTCGACACCACCGCAGCCACACCCGACAACCTGACACATCTCGCCGATCTGCTTCGTGGAGAGGCGGACACCAGCGTCTCCGTACAAGTCGTGCGTGGTGCAGATGCGCCAAGGACGTTTACGATGACCCGCAAAGCGATTGAACTGCCGATGGTGCTGTCGAAGGACCTTGGCGATGGAATTGGCTACATCCGCATCTATTCGTTTGGTGACCGCACGTCGCAGGAGTTCGCCAAAGCGTTGTACGAACTCAAGCAAAAAGGAGCCAAGCAGCTCGTGATCGACCTTCGCGGCAACGGCGGCGGGCTCGTCAAAAGTGCGCTGGAGATCGCCGACAGCTTCCTGTCAGAGGGCACGATCTTGAATATGCACTATGAAGGTCAGGATGTGGCGTTCACGGCGGATGCGGACGGCGACACGACGATGCCGCTGGCTGTGCTGATCGACCGCAATTCAGCGAGCGCGTCGGAGATGCTGGCAGGTGCGTTGCAGAAAAACGGCCGCGCCAAGCTGGTCGGGGAAACTTCGTTTGGCAAAGGCACAATGCAGGCACCGACTGAACTCCCGAACGGTGGGTACATCAAAGTCTCCATCGACCGTTGGACGCTTGCAGACGGCACATCGCCCGACCATGTCGGCCTCGCACCCGACGTGCGTCTGACGCGACCGGAGGGTTTTTTGAACGCAGCGTTACAAGCGCTGGTCCCAACTCGCCAAGAGACGTTGGTGTTGAGCCGCACATCGCATACCGGGCGGTTGAACGATCTGGAGTTGACGGCGACGCCTGCTCTGGTGGAGTTGGCAGGTCGCGTCTACCTGCCGCTGCGGTACAGCGTGGAGATGCTGGGGGCGCCGGTGCAGTATGTCCCCGCTGAGCAGATTGTGAAATTCACCCTGCAGACGCACCAAGTCGAGATCAATCTCGCGACTGGCGCGCTGGTGGTGGACGGCAAACGCAGTGCGCTCGCCAACCCGGTGCGCATGATCGACGGATCGAGCTACCTCGCCGTGGATGCGTTGACAGAAATCGGCCTAGCGATTGATATCCAGGTAAATGAAATTAAAATCCATACGCGCTAATGCGTATGGATTTTTACTAAAGATGTTGAATTTTCTGTATGATCCACTGTACTCTAGGAGTATCAAGAATAGCGAGGGGAATCGTCGAGTGAAAACGATAAGCAAATGGCTGGCGACGACGTTGGTGCTGTCGACCGCGTTGGCACCGACAGCCGTATTGGCGGAAACGCCCACGACCAGCACGTCAAGCACAACGACGGTACAACTGGGATCGGTGGAAGGCATACTCGATCTCCAAAAAGCAGACGACTGGGCACAGGATGCGATCGTGCAAGCCAAGCAACTCGGCTTGATGAATGGCGATCCATCCGGGCGCTTCCGTCCGACCGATACGATTACCCGCGCAGAGTTCGCGGTGATGCTGACCCGGCTCTTGCACCTCGACGTGCCGACGGTGCAAGCGTCGTCTTTTGCAGATGTGCCGGCCAGCCACTGGGGCTTGTCGCACATGGAGGCTGTCAAGACGGCGGGCGTGATGCTCGGTGATGGCGATGGCACATTCCGCCCTGAGGACGCGATCACGCGGGAGGAACTGGCGGTGCTGTTGGTCAAAGCGGGTCAAAGCGATGCGCAGGATGGCGAGCCGGCGGTGGCAGACCATGCCGATGTGAGCGGGTGGGCGAAAGGGTATGTTCAAAAAGCGCTGACGATGGGCCTGATGAGCGGCGACGGAACGAACTTCGCGCCGAAGCAGGCCACGGTCCGTCAGGAAGTGGCGATGGTCGCCGTGAACTTCGTCGCCAAAGTCCCGAGCACCGTCGACATCGTCGCGGACGACCAAGTGACGGTCAAAGGCATTCCGTACCAAGTGGTCGACCCGCTGAAACCGCTGTTCAACCGGCACAACTCGCAAGCGCTGAAAAACGCCAAGATGCGGTTTGAAGTCAAGGACAAGGTGATCACCAAAGTCACCTACTTGGAACTGGTCAACGGCGGGCAGGCAGCGGCGGCGGGCGAGCAGGAGTTCAGCGGCAATGCCGTGCTGGACGCAGGCAACGCGACGATCAGCGGGCATCTGGTGGTGAGTGCAGACTACGTGTCTGTGCAAAACCTCAAGGTCAGCGGGAATTTGGAAGTGGCACAGCGTGTGCAGCACGATTTTTATAGCAACCAGCTTCGCGTGGAGGGCAAGACGATCATCAACGGTGGCGACGCCAACACCGTTGTTTTTGACCGTGCGACGTTGCACACGGTGGAGATCAACAAGCTAGGCGTACACGTGCAGACGGCCATTGGCACGGTGGTCGACGAACTGGTCGTGCAAAGCGATGCGCGGATCGAAGTGCTCGGCGTGACGATTCCGAAAGTGACCGTTACAGCCGGGGTCAAGCAACTGCAACTCGACGGGAACGGCACGATCACCAGCTTGCGTGTGGCGGATAAAAACGCCAAAGTCACGCTCCAGACCGGCACCCGCGTGCAGAGCCTCGACCTGCCGACTGGTGTTCAAGCCGCCGATGTGATCACCAACTATGAGCAAGTGAAGGGGCAGATCGGGGGTTCGAATGGCGGATCTACCGGTGGTGCGAACACGGGCGACGGATACGTTGTCCGCACCTCTGCACCGAGCGTGCAGAGCATCTCCGTTCAGGAAACCGCAGGACAAGCGGACACCGTCGTCGTCAAAAACGTACCCGCGAACACCAAGGTTCGCGTCTACGATTCGATTGTCGCAGGTCACCTGATCAGCGAGGGAGTTTCCAACGCGACGGCGACCTCCGATGTGGTCCTGCACTTGCCGACTCCCTTGACAGCGGAGCAAGCGTATCTGTACATCTCCTTGCAAACCGGTGTGCGCGAGGAAAGCTATCGCACCGAGAAGCACTTCCAAGCGGGGTGGATCGCGGACGTCGCGCTCTCGATCGCGCACCGCCCCGGCGCACATGCTTTCGAAGCAGCGCTCAAGCTCCAAGCAGGTCGTACACTAGGTGATCTGAGCGCGGTTGAGGTAGCATTCTCCTACAGCGATGAGTATGAGCAAACGGTATTGGCAACCCTGCAATCGCTGCCGGCGTTCGCGACGGGACAGGAGCAGGAGAGTTCGTTGCACATCGTCGCAACCCGCGAACAAAAAGCGAACGACCCCGATCTTCATTGGAAGCGCAGCGACTGGAACGGCAACCACTTCAACGTGCCGAATGCGCTCACCGTCCAAGTGACCGACGGGGAAGGCAATCTGCATCGAACCACCCAGTCCTTCGGTGATCTCTCCGCTCCAGCGTTGGCAGCGATCAATGAGGCCAAGACGGCAGAGGCGCTACAAGCCGTCCTAGAGGACGATCTGTATGCGACGGCGCTTGGGGTCGACACGACCTCGACATCGACCTATGCGCGCCTGACAGAGGCGGCCAAACAGCAACTCCTCGCAGATCTGGTCGGCACCTATGCACAAACTTCTGAATTGCGCGCCCTGTTTGAAGACAAAATCAACGCGGCCTCCCGCATGACGGTAGATGAACTGAAGGCGGCGACCCAAGCGCTGCTCGATGCACTGCCGGAGTCGGATGCGATCACGCTCGACAACTACAGCGCCGTCCTCCAACAGGTGGAACTCGCGGAGGGCATGGTCGCTAATTGCCTCGCCCAAGGCATCCCCGAAGACGAGCTGGTCGGACTGGACAAGCTGCGCCAAGACCGCAGTGCGGTGGATTGGTTTGCCGCTTCCGCTGACCAAATGAAGTTCCTGGCGCTCGCGGATGCGGCGTTGGCGCAACTGCCGGAAGTCGATCTCATCACCAAATCCAGCCTGACCTCGCTCCAGCCGCAGATTGAAGCGGCGACCACAGCGGTCAAAGCAGCGCGGGCGAACGGCACCCTGACGCACGAATTCACCGGTCTCGAAAAATTGGTGCGCGTCGTGCGGTTGAAAGTGGACATGCTGTTTGCGACCGATGCCAATGGAGAGATTGACAAAACCCGACTCGCGGACGATTTCACGGAGGAGAAGTTGTTTGAGGTGGCCGACCTGTTCAACGGATTGGTCGACCCGAGTTTGACGACCTTGGCGGGCAAGGACCCCGTGCAAGCTCGTCATGACTACGTGGAGGCGATGCAGCGCATCAAATCGCTGGGGCTGGGTGCAGACATCTATGCGATCGGCGACGATATGAACTTGGCGTACATTCTGTACCTCGTGCAAAACTTCGAGGGCTCTGCGAACGGGTTGCCGGCGACGGCCGACGTCACGCTCGCAGACCGCGGGACGGTTGCCTTCCTGCTCGATCAGGAGAACAGCATCCTCCTCATGACCGCCATGTCGGGGATCTTCCTGCCGAACCAAGAACAGTTCGAAGCTGCAGGTGCCAAGCTACACGAAGCGGCAGCGGTGCTCGCACCGGCTGTCATCGAAAGCCTGTTCACCGACAACACGCACAGCGAGTTGGCAGACGCGGTCGACCAAGGGTCGTTCGCAGATGCCTACCGCTTCATGAAGTACGCTGACCCCGAGGACCAAGAGGCGCTGAATGCGCTGTACGATCAAGCCCAACAGATGTTTGCCGACCTCGAATTGGTGGTGCCGGAGATCCTGCTGGCGTGGACGCCGAACTTCCCGAATCCGGATTCGTGGAACAAGGAACTCGTGGCGGGCGATACGCTGCTCGCCGCGGGCAACAAGCGCGGGAAGATCTACCTCGTCCCGAAATCCGAAAGTCCGTACTCGACGGAGGAGCTCGAAGCGCTGGTCACCGATCACAAGGCCGTTTCCGCGGCCATCACCGGTGCTGGGGAGGGTCTGGTCGGGGAACTGTTCACGACGGGGCTGCCCTCGACCCAGTATCGCTTGTTCATCGCCGACCAGTTCGGCCATGTGAAGTTTGACAGAACGGTCTACACGATCGTGGACAATGTCATCCCGTATGTGGTCTGGCCGTTGCGCGACCAGCACATCAAAGTCAATGCGCCGGTTCCGTTCGTCGATAACCGCTTTACCTTTGCAGATACGGCGGACGACACCCTGACCTACACCGTAGCGTCAAGCGATGAGTCGGTTGTCCAAGCGCTGATTGACGGTGAAAGCATCCAGATGTTGCCGATCTCCGCAGGTACGGCGACGATCACCGTCACGGCGACCGATTCGCGCGGGGCGACCTGTACGGACAGCTTCGAGGTCATCGTCGACGCGGCCGATCCGAACCATGAACCGGTCATCTCCGCCGCGATTCCTGACCAAGCGATGACCTTGGGGGATGCGGACTTGACGTTCGACATGACCAACGTCTTCACAGACGAGGATGGCGACGCGCTGGAAATCCTCGTGCCGACCTCTGATGATGAAAGTGTCGCAACGGTCACGTTCGACGGCATCACCATGACCTTGCATGCGGTCGGGACGGGGAGCACGACGATCCGCGTGCGTGTGACGGACGGCAAAGGGGGCGCACCTGTCGAGCTGACGTTCCTCGTGCAAATTTCCTAGTGCTTCCAAGTTAACACCGCTTATTTGGGAGCGAGAGAAACGAGTCAAAAGACTCGTTTCTCTTTTTTTATGGTTGAATGATTGGAAATTGTATGGTATACACTGGAATGAAGAGTAAAGGCGGGAGGAAAGTAGATGAAAAGAGGGAAAAGTAGTAGAGACAAGTATTTATGGGTTGCCGGAATACTTGGAATTCTCCTGTTCCTGCTGTTTACTTGGTTGGACCCTTCCGCAACGGAAACGCATGCGGTTGATCAGGATCAAGCGTTGGCAAAAGCGATTGCACACTGGCAGCAAGCGGGTCTGGAGACACAAGGTTTGAAATCGACCGTGTTGATGGATGGCGAGCAATTGGCGAACGGTTATCTCAGCAAAAACCACTTGCGCGACTTGTACGATACGCAACTCCTGCAACAGGCACCGCTGGTGTACTGGAAGGTGACGTTGTACCCGGCCTCGGGTGTAGGCAATGATCACTTCGAAGTGCGAATCGACCCGGACACGGGCGCGGTCGTCGCTTGGAGTCGATCGGTCAACACGTCGGAGCCCGATCCAATAGAGGGAGCAGCGGCGAAGGGGCTGGCACAGCAAGCCTTGCAAGCGCGCGGTTTCGCAGATGCGGTTGTGCAACCTGTCGCCGTGCCACCCGAAACACGCAAGCCTCGTGAAGTGCCTGTGCAAACCTTTGAGTATGTCGTCCCGGCGACGCAGTGGGCCGTCGGTGACTTGCAAGTGAAATACAACGTCTCCGTCACCGGGCAGCAAGTCAGCGAGGTGTCCTATGCCTACCTCGTTCCGGCGGAGTTTCTGACGTGGCACGAGCGACAGGAGCGGATCGGGATGATCCTGACGGGCTTGAGTCTGTTGTTCAGCTTCGGGCTGACCGTGTTGGCCTTTGTCTATCTGTTCTTGATCTCGCAAAAAAAGCCGTGGTGGTCGGCGTTGGGTCTTGGGGTGTTGACGGTGGCGTTGTTTGCACTGGCCAACCTCAATGAACTGCCGACGATCCAGCAGCAGTTTTTGGGACAAGGGCTGGGTGGGGTCGGGCGTTCGTTTGGCACTGCGCTGGTGATTTTCGGCGTGGTCGTGCTCGGGCTGTTGGTCGGAGCGGCGACGTATGTGTTGATTTTGACGGGCGGGATGTTGACGAAGGAAGTCAATCCGGCGCTGTGGACACCGCGGCGGGCCAGAAATTGGAGTGCCCATGTGCGAGGCGCGATGTGGCGTGGGTATCTCCTGGCGTTCGCATGGCTTGGGTTGCAGGGAATTTTCTATCTCGTGGCGGAAAAGGGGTTTGGCGTGTGGTATGAGGAAGACTTCTCGATGTCGCCGTCGAACATGTGGTTTCCGTTGTTGTTCCCGCTGATGGCGTGGTTGGCTGGCATTCAAGAAGAGACGACATACCGGTTGTTCGGTGTGACGTTTTTCAAACGATATTGGAAGAACTCTCTGGTGGCCTGCTTGTTGCCCGCGATGATCTGGGCGTTGGGGCACAGCTTGTATTCGGTCTATCCCATCTATACGCGGTTCATCGAGTTGAGTATGTTTGGCGTGGTGATCGGGTATTGTTACTTGTGGTGGGGGATCGAGACGGTGATTTTCGCCCATGTGGTGTTTGACACGATCCAGATGGTGATCCCGTTTTTATTGGGCGGCGATGGAAAGGAAATCTCAGTCGGCGTGCTGTATTTGCTGTTGCCGATCGTGGTGGGCTATGCGTTACACCTTGTCAGAACTAGAAATGAGGTGGAGAGTGATTCAACGGCACTCTTGTAAAGTTAGTTTGTGTTTCGAAAATATGGATACAATGTGGATGTCTATCTTTCAAATCGCGTAAGTATCATATATCATAATCGTTAAGTAAGAGACACTCTTTTGTGAAAAGACCGATTCTTGGGGGGAAACGTTCATGGATAAATCGCTAGGACAAAAGATTCGCGAATGGCGTATGCGCAAAGGAATCACACAGACGGAGCTGGCGGAGGGCCTGGTAACCCCGAGTATGATCTCTCAGATCGAATCGGACAAAGCCAACCCCTCCTTCAAGCTGCTGGAAGGCATTTCCCGCAAACTCGACGTCCCGATCGACGAGTTCTTGATGGATATGCAAGAACAACTCGAAGAAGACACCCGTTATAAGCTCGCGAAGTCTTTGATGGGCACGAAGGATTATGCAAAGGCGATTTCTGTGCTGGAAGGATTGAGCAGTACAGATGACGCCCATGAGAACGAAATTAAATTTGATCTCGCCGACGCCTATGTCCATTCGAAGAATTTTGAAAAAGCAAATAAACTGCTAGAGGGCATGTTAGAAGTCGTTGCGCTCGAACGGGATCGTTCGAAAGCCGTTCAGCTCTACTGGAAGCTGGGCTGGGCAAAGATGAGAGCCAACGACTATATTATGGCAAAGCATTATTTTAACCAATCATTGAAGGAACTTTCCAAGGCTACTGATTATGCAGCCGAGCAAAAAGGGATTTTATTTGTTCATTATGCGCTGACCTTGTCGTATTTGGGGGAAGTGCAAGGCGCTCTGGGCTATTATAAAAACGCGATCGATACATTCCAAGGTACCTCCAGTTTGAATCTGCTGGGATTTGCCTACCAAGGTCTGGCCAATACCTACTATCGTCTGGGTGAATTTAAGTTGGCAGCCGAAACAACACGCACGGCGATCACCATGTTCCGCAGTGTCAATGATCGCTTGCAGGAGTTCCGTACCAAGCAAAACTACGCCATTATTCAATATGAATTGCAAAACTATAGTGAAGCTATCTCACTATTCCAAGAATGTATTGATGAATTCAAGGCCCTAAAAGAGAATGATCTCATCGCAAACGTATACGGCGAAATGGGGATTGTCCATTTCCGGATGAAAGAGTATCAGAATGCTGAGAAATGGTGCTTCCGCGCCTTGGAGCTCCTTCCGGCCGAACACAGCGAGCGCGCATTTGTCTATCGAACGATGGGTTTGATGTATAAGGAACTTCAAAACCAAGAGCGCTCATTAGAGTATATGTTAAGTTCAGCGGGACTTTTTGAAAAATTCGGCTTGCTTGGAGAGGTATCGAAGTGTTATGCTCAGATTGTAAGCATATACGACTCGCGTGGGGAGCTTGAAAAAGCGAGTGAGTATATGCAGAAAATGACATCTTCCATGCAGGAAGGACTCAGGGTGAGGGGGCTATATTTATGAAAAAGTTCGTTTTCACGGTAATTGTTGCTCTGGCGGTAATGTTCTCTTTTGTTTCGCACGAAGTGAACACTCAAGCATCCATTAATGATCCGACCTGTGCAACGGGTTTCCAAGCCTTCTCTATTAACGATCCTACTATTTAATCGCACTCGTACCTAATACTCAAACCAGGGTATTTTCTAAGACCGCTCCCATCTGGGGCGGTCCTTTTTTGCGTTTGGGGCGGGTAGGTAGTATGATTGGTAGGGTACTAGATTCGATTTTTGAGGTGGTTTGTTTTGAAAAAGCAGTTACTTGCCATGTCCCTCGGTCTGGGCTCGACGCTGGTCGCTCTCAACCTGTGGGCCGGGACGTTTGCTCCGGAGAGCATGTCGTCGGAGCGCCTCGTGTTGGACGATACGTTCTATGAACAGAACCTCCAACTCGACACGGCCTTCGCCAACATCGCCGCCCAAAAGTCTCCCAAAGTCATCACCCTCGGCGACTCCACCATGTATGGTTCGGTCGTCTATGAAAATGAAACCATTCCGTTCTTCCTGCGCCAAGCCTTGCGCAATCAGAATCCCAATACCTCTGTCACCAACCTCGCGTACCCTGGCGCTCGTCCAGCCGATCTCTACGCGATGCTCAAACGCGCCACCGATGCGCAGCCCGATCTCGTCCTCCTCGACGTGAACGTCGTGTTTTACTCAGAGCGCATCCTCTCCGAAGGGGCCCTCGCCAACAAAACACTCAAGCGCGATTTCCTGCTCGAACCGCAGGTTCCACAAGGCATCTTCACCGACAATCGCGTCGAGGAAACCATCAAGACCTTGCTCAAAAACACCAACCTCGGCCAATACCAGCCCGCGATCAACGAAAAACTGTTCGCTGCACAACCGCGTCACTACATCCGCGAGGCTGTCACCGCCCTCGCCCCACCCCAAGCGCCCGAAGCCGTCGCCGCCAGCGCCACACCGGCGGAAAGCATCATCGGCGTCCCGTGGACAAGCAAAAAGTGGGAGCAGCCTGAACAGACCAACATGGCCCGCATCTACGGCCAAGGCCCGCTCACCGAGCGCAATGACAGTGTCCAGATGCTCGAACGCACCTTGCAATACGCCCAGGAGCACAACATCAACATCCTTTTCTACCTCACCCCGCAAAACGAGCAACTGATCGGGACGTTTTTCGACGTCAACCAACTCCGCGCCAACGAGGACTACCTGAAAAACATCCTCGACCGCGCCGGGGCTTGGTACCTCGATTTGCGTGACGCCGTCCCGTCCGCCCAATTCGGCGATTATGACCACATGCTTCGCGACGCCCATCTCGACATTGCGAACCAACTCGCGCAGGAGATCGCCGCCAAGGGAGGACTTCCGCAATGATCTTCACCACCTACACGTTCCTCGTGTTTTTTGCGATCACCTTGAGCGTGTACGCGCTTGCGCCGGCGAAGTGGCGTCCCTATGTCATGATCCTCGCCGGATTTGTGTTTTACGCCTACGACAGCCTCGCGCACTTTCTGCTGCTCCTGGCGCTGACGCTGATCATCTACACCCTCTCGCGCTCGCGGAAAAAAAGCGTGTTTGCCGCGGGCATCGTGTTCTCCGTCGGACTCTTGTTCTACTATAAATACTGGAAGATGGCGGTCACTTCGCTCGACCAGTGGTTCGGTGCTGACCTGACCGCCGTCAAGCTGGCGGTGCCGCTGGCGATTTCCTTTTTTGTCTTTGAGTTCGTACACTACCTCGTTGACGTCTACAAAGGCAAGGCACAGCGCGTCACGCTCCGGGAGTTTTTCCTGTTTATTTTCTTTTTCCCGTCCTTAGTCGCGGGGCCGATCAAGCGCATCCAGTCGTTTGAGCGGGACAAGATCTCGTTTACCGCCGCTGATGTCCAACAAGGGCTGTTCCGCATGGGCATCGGCTTGTTTAAAAAAATCGCCTTCGCCGATTCGCTCAACCCGCTGTTCGTGACCGTGTTTGCCGACCCGGCGAGTGCGACGGTGCCGGCGCTCTGGGTGGCGATGTATGCCTACGCCTTCAAGATCTACCTCGACTTTTCCGCCTATTCGGACGTGGCGATCGGTGCGGCGCAGTGCTTTGGCTACCACTTGCCTGAGAACTTCAACTGGCCGTACATCTCGCGCAACCTCGGTGAGTTCTGGCGGCGCTGGCACATCTCGCTCTCGTCGTGGATTCGCGATTACCTGTACATCCCGCTCGGTGGCAATCGCAAGGGGTTCGCCAAGGGGCTGTGGTTCCTGTTCCTCGCGATGACGATCTCCGGCCTCTGGCACGGGGCGAACTGGACCTTCGTGGTCTGGGGGATGTGGCACGGGGCAGGTCAGGCGGTCAACAAGATCTGGAGCACGTACCGGCCAGAACAGGCGGTGTTGCCCCGCCCGATCGGGAATTTGCTGGCGTGGGCGCTGACGTTTCACTTTGTCTGTTTCGGGTGGGTGTTTTTTGCCAGCCCGAGCTTGCGAGCTTCGTTTGTCTTTTTACAACGCATGATGGGGGCGTGACCCGATGACCAAGGCTTTTTTCCAAGGCGTCCTGCTCGCCGTGCTGCTCGTCGCCGTCTATTTGATCGCGGAGGGGCCGAGCGAACGCTTCATTTATACCGATTTCTAAGCCCACGAGTTCGACAAAAAGCACCCGGCCAGGCGGCGGGTGCTTTTTTCCAGTTGCCAGTTCGCAAACTCTCGAAGTAGGATGGTAACATGAGAGGAGTGTGTGCAATGACTTCGTGGAAGCGATGGACGACGGCGGTCCTGCTCGGCCTCGGCATGGCGGCAAGTTTGTGCAACACGCCGGCCGTGGCGGCAACGCCAGAGCGTCCTGATGTAGTTGTGGACGGCGAATGGATTCGATTTGACGTGCAACCACAAGTGTTTCAGTATCGCACCCTCGTACCGATGCGGATGATTTTCGAAGCACTGGGCGCCGATGTGCATTGGGAAGATGACACCCAGACTGCGGTGGCAAGCAAAAACGGGGTCACGCTGCGCTTGCCGATCGGCAGCCAAATCGTCACGAAAAACGGCCAGCCCGTCACGCTCGATGTGCCGGCGCAACTGGTCAGCAACCGGACGATGGTGCCGGTGCGGTTTCTCGCTGAGTCGTTTGGCGATGAAGTGCTGTGGGACGAACAGCAGGGCCGCGTGACGATCAACAGCGTAGGCGCCCCGAAAGTGCGGGTCGTCGGGGACGATTATGCGAGCCTACAGGATGGCATGACGGCGAGCGTGCAAGGGCTGGTGCAGAACCAGAACCTCGCGGCGCTGGTCGAAGCCGAGATCGGCAAGACGTTTCAAAAGCCGGTCTGGATCTACCTCTCGAACTCGCAGACGGGGTACCAACAGGCGATCGCCAAGTATGGGGAAGATCCCGATGCCGCGTCGATCGCCGCCGTGGCAGAAGGCATCACCTATGAATCGCGGGTGATGATCCCGTTGAGCAAATTGGCGACCGACCATGAGCGCACGCAGACGATCGCACATGAACTGATGCACGTGCTGCTCAACCAAAACGGCGGGCGCGACCTGCCTTCGTGGGTGCATGAAGGGCTGGCGTGGCAGACCGGGCTGGATGCGGAATTCCAGAACCAACCGGCTGTGATGCGCAAACAGATGGATGGCATGTTGCGCGATTATGTGCTCGGCGTGGTTGCACAAGGCACGTACCACCCGCTGATCTCTTCCACAGACGGCACGGTCGATGCGCTCAGCGGCGGGGCTGGGTACAACGTCGAATTGCAGGATTACCTCGCCTATAAATACTTGGTGGCGACGTTTGGCAAGCAGAAGTTGCTGGACTACCTCACGAAATACGCAGCAGGCGCACGCCTCACCGCCTTCTCCTCGGCGATCGGGGTGCCGCTGGCGACATTTGAAACGAACTTCAAAGCGCACTTGCAGTCGGAGATTGCGCGCACATCCAAAGGGATGGAGATCACGCTCAATGTGCCCAGCACCTTCCAAGGCTCCGTACACCTGCTCACCCAAGGCACGGGCACCACAGCAACGCAGGCGTTAACGCTGGCACCGGGCCAGCAGAAAATTCGCGTGTACAAGGACGGGCATATCGAAGGTGTTCCGGCGCAGGTGTCGGGCAAGGCCGAGCGCGACAAGGGCACGGTCTACCTGTTCGTCGATCTCGACCATGCGACCAAGGAACAAGGCGTGCAGAGCGAGAGCGGCGGCTTGGGGTTCTATGATTCCTACGGCCAGTACTACTACGGCTACGCGTGGCTGAACACCGAACAGGACGCGGTGTATCCTGACACCAACAAATTGTTCGGTCTGGAGATTCTCGACGTCCAAGCCTTTTCGTAGGTAGGTCTTTGGGCGCTTGCTGGAAATTGATGAAGTTAGTACTATTTAGTATAGAAGCAAACAAATTCTCCCGACAAAGGCAAACCTGATTGAAAGACAGGGACGCAAAGCCACGGGCCTACCGCGCACAGGCGCTAGGGCAGCCGGGTTGCCGAACTTGAGGATGTGTGGCAAGTACGGTGAGCAAGACTCGTTGGGAAACGAGGAGGAAACAAGAGATGAGCAAATGGAAATGGGCAGCCCTGTTCACCGCGATCGCACTGGTGACCGCTCCGGTCAGCACCGCACTTGCGGATACGACGCCGGTTCCGGCACCTGCACCGACCCCCGCACCAACCCCGGGCGACATGCCACCACCGCCCCCGCCAGAAGACGGCGGCATGTGTACCGACGATGGGGATGACGAGGACGACAACGGCAACATCCCGCCCGCTCCTGAGCCGGCTCCGACGCCCGTTCCTGAGCCTACGCCCGCTCCAGGTGGCGACACAGGCGGCACGACCGGCCAACCGAGCGTCGGCTTCGAAAAAGATCACGGCAAGGATCATGGCAAGGACAAGGATCAAGACAAGCATGGCGATGGCAAGGACAAGGACCATCATGGCAACCCAGGCAACGTCTCCAACCCGCCTTGCCACGACAACGGCCATCACAAGGGCTGGACGAACAAGATCAACAACATGGTCAAACGCCTCGAAGAACTGAAAAAACAACTGAACTCGCTGGAGAAAAAACTGGAGCAACTCAAAGCATGGGCGAAACAAAACGGCTCCAGCTCCGACCAAGACGCGCTGAAACAGATCGAGGAAGCCCTGAAAGCGCTCGACAGTGCAGGCGAAGCACAAGCGGACGATCTCGTCGTCCTCGCCGACACCCAAGACCAATTGCAGAACCCGGACGGCGCGATCCGATCGCTGGAGAAAGCCCTCACCCTCGATTATAAAAACGCGGACACCTACACCCGCCTCTCCAAGCAGCACCAGAAAAAAGGCGACACCAAGGACGTAAAAGTCTACGTCACCGGCAAAAAACCGGCATTTGATGTCCAGCCGGTGATCCTCGAAGGCCGCACGCTCGTGCCGCTTCGTGCGATCGGCACCGCGCTCAACGCGGACGTCAAATGGGATGAAGCGACGCAGACAGTCACCCTGACCAACAAGGACGGTCGCATCGTCACCTTGCAGATCGACTCCAAGCAAGCGACCGTCGATGGCCAACCCGTCACGCTCGACGTTCCGGCGAAAAAGCTCAACGACCGCACGCTCGTGCCGTTGCGCGCGCTGGGTAACTTCTTCCACCTCGAAGTGAACTGGGATGAAAGCAGCCAGATGGCGATCCTCAAATAAAAAGAACCTCCGAATCCGCATGTGCGGATCGGAGGTTTTTTTAGAGGGGAGAAGCATAGACGACCACTCCTGTTGGCAGGACTGAACTATTGTAGTTGCTTGCTGTGAAAATTGACGATGTAGCGATCGAGCTGTTGGCTCACTTGGAGGACGGTCGGGTGCAACAGGTCACCCTTGTACTCCTTCACGACTTCGTTCAGCTTGCGACGGATACGTTCGATTTCTTCCAAGTAGCTGTCCATGTTTAGAACCTCATTTCGCATAAAGGTCTTTCTCTTATTTTAGACACTTCTGGGGCTTTTAACAATAGTTAATCGCCCGATTGTAGTCGAAAAAATCCCTTATCGAGCGCTAAGGAAGCGAACGGCCAATTCCCCGCTTTTTTCTGCTTCCTTGCGCAATTCTTCGACGTGCGGGCGCATCATCACTTGGTAATTTTCGAGGTTGTCGACACAATCCTGAATCGTCTCGCGCAGACTCTCGTAGGTTACGTTGTTCACCGCATCGATCTGACGGTCGTAGCCAACGCGCTGGACGAAGCGATCGATTTTCGGATCGTAGGAGAGCGACACGAACGGCACGCCGCAGTGCGCGGCGAGGATCAGGGAATGCAGGCGCATCCCGATGATCAGGTCTGTGTTGGCGATGATATTCGCGATGTCGCGGAACGAGAACTGGCGGTTGAGCAACACGGCGCGCTCCTTCATATAGGAGAGCACTTTTTGCGAAGCGCCGACATCGCCTGGGTACTGCATCGGGATGAAGACGACTTTCCAGCCTGCTCGAATCAGATCATCGGCGTTCTGGGCAAGGATTTTGTGGAACGGATGCGGGGTCGACCAGTTGCGGATCGCGATGCCTGCGATCTTCTGCGTGCCGCCCAAGTAGGCGGCTTGCACACCGAATTCGCTGAGCATTTTCGCTCCGGCGTCCTTGGAGAACAGCTCCGGGTTGATCGCAAACGCCGGGTCGGCGGTGACGAACATCTCCGGCCGGGTGACGCCGTACATCTGCAGGTCTTCGCGCGACTTGGCATCGCGCACGGTGATCAGCGAGACGTGGTTGACGACTTTGCGGATCAGGCGTTCGCTGAGCGGCTTCGAGATCGGGCCGATGCCTTGTCCGTAGAACACGATCGGCTTGTTCAAGATCTTCGCCAAGCGAGCAATCCCCAAGTAATAGAGGATGCTGCGCCCGCCCGTCACGTCTTGGAGCAAACTGCCTCCCCCCATGACCAACATGTCACAGCGCATCAATTCGCGGAAGATCACACCGAAGTTCCACCGGTTGAACGCTTGAATGCCAAAAAGAGCTTCCGTGCGGTCGGGCTGGTTGGAGAGCACGACGAGTTCCGCATCGGGACGTTCCTTGCGTATGCTGGACATGATCCCGTACAGGACGGTATCATCTCCCAAATTGTCAAATCCGTAGTAACCGGATATTAATATGCGCGGCATTAGCTCTGCTCCTTATGCGGACAAAATACAGAACTAAGTATAGCAGTAGTCCCCCTTGATGAAAAGCGCCGTTTGGGAAAACATGTGATGCATGGAAGGGAGGGATTTTGCCTGATACTACGCCCAGAAATCCACGCGGAGGGAGCGAACCGAAGTGACCCGTACCCCACGTCGATCTACGCGGTACAAGAAAGTCCGAACGGCTCTGCTCGCCACTCTGGGACTTCTGCTGTTGCTGTCAGTCTTGGGATTTTATAAGTTTTACCTGTTGGCCGACCGCATATACCAGCCGGCACCGCAAGCTGAGACCTCGCAGACCCCGACCCCGCATAAGCAATCCGAACTCTTGATCCCGCCAGACGAATTGCGTGAGCGGATCTCCATGCAGAATTGGTACACGACCTCCACGCCCGACCACTCGATTTCCAAGCGGACGTTGCAAGAGCTAGGGCAAGCCCAAGCGTCCGCACCTGCAAAAGCGGCGGAACCCACGCCTGCCCCCGAATCTGCGAATCCCTTTGCCAAGTGGCTGTCCGGCCATCTCCCGAGCACCGATACCAAAAAAGGCCAGACCTTCCTGCTGCTCGGCGTCGACTCGCGCAAGGGCGAATCGGCGCGCTCTGACACGATCGTGCTGGCGACGTTGCCTGCGGGCAGTCAGGAGGTCTACCTGATGTCGATCCCGCGCGACACGCGGGCCAACGTGCCCGGGCACGGCTGGACCAAGATCAACCACGCGATGAGCTGGGGCGGCTTGCCGCTGATGAAAAAGACCGTGGAGCAATTGCTGAACGTCCCGATCGACCATACGGTCACCGTCGACTTTGAAGGGTTCCGCCAGATCGTCGACCGCATGGGCGGGCTCGATGTCACCGTGGAAAAGACCATGCGCTACTACGACCCGACGGATGGCACCAACATCTCGCTGCGCGCAGGCGACACCTTGAAGAGCGGCCAACAAGCGCTCGACTACGCCAGATTCCGCGCCGATGCGCTGGCCGATACGGGCCGGATGCAGAGACAGCAAGTTGTGATTCGTGCTATGATTCAAAAAGGAAGCGAACCGTCGAATTGGCCGAAATTGGTCAAGACGCTCGACATCCTCGGCGATCATGTCAAAACGGACGTTCCGCCCCGCGATTGGATGTCGCTGGTCATGCGCTACTCCGGCACCCGTGCGGATACGGTCAAGACGCTGTCGCTCACCGGCGAGAACCGCATCTCCAAGCAGGACAACCTCTGGTACTTCTACGTCGAGGAAGCGCAGTTGCACAAGATGAGTCGCCAACTGCAACAATTGAGGCGGGGGAATTCATAAATGGTCAAGATCTTAGGCGTGCCTTTTTCCACGCGAACCTTCACAGAAACCTGTGACTTTTTACAAGACAAATTGCAGGGGGAAACCCCGCATCACATCATCACAGCGAACCCGGAGATCGTCATGATGGCGCAGGACGATGCGGCGTTCATGACGCTCTTGGAGCGTGTGGACCTGATCACCCCAGACGGCATCGGCGCCGTCTGGGCTTCGAAGTATTACGGGCAGGCGCTGCACGACCGCGTCACGGGCGTCGAACTGTCGACGAGCTTGATTGAAGCCTGTGCCGAGCGCGGTCTGGGTGTCTTTTTGCTGGGGGCGAGTCCGCAGTCGAACACGCTGGCGATCAAAAACCTGCGCCAGCGCTACCCGCAACTGCGCATCGCCGGACAGGACGGCTACTTCAAGGAAGCGGACGTTCCCGAGGTGCTGGCTGCCGTGCGCGGGTTCAAACCGGCGCTGCTGCTGGTCGGACTCGGCGTGCCGCGCCAAGAGCTGTTCATCCACCAGCACAAGCAGGACCTGCAAGTGCCGGTGATGATCGGCGTCGGCGGTTGCATCGACATCTTTGCCGGGGTGGTCAAGCGCGCACCGAAGCTCTGGCAGCGGATGCGGATGGAGTGGTTGTACCGCTTGCTGTCCCAACCGAGCCGCTGGAGACGTCAATTGGTGCTTCCGAAGTTTGTGCTCACCGTGCTCACCGACAAAAATAGGAAGAAATAAGGTCTTTCGTCCTGCAGGACGAAGGGCGTTTCCTGTCGAAAAAGAGTCTCAGCACTACTGGGACTGGAGGACACAAACGTTATGAAAAAAGCACTCACCTTCCTCGGCACGATGGTACTCACGCTCGCGATCGGGGTTACGATTGGACAAGTTTCTCAAGCGGATACACCGAGCGCACCTGGTTCTGCTGACGATCCGATCGTCACCAAGAGCTATGTGGATCAGAAGCTCGCAGGGGTCGGCAGCGGCGGCAACACGGGCGGGGCACCAACGGGTGGCAGCACGACCGACGCTTCGTTCAAAGTCGTCACGCTCAACCCCGGCCAGACGCTCAAAGGTGGCGAAGGCGCGGAGTTCATCCTGCGCGGAGGCACGGCGACAGCGATTGCCAGCACCAACGGTGGCGTCTCAGACGTCACGGGAGCGGACGATCTCGCACAGGGCGCGAACGTTGAATTGAACCACTTGCTCCTCACACCGCGCAATGACGGTCGCGGGCTGAAGGTGGGCAGCAGCACCGCTTATGTGCTGGTGCGCGGCTCCTATACGGTCCAGTAACCACAGGGATAGGCTCTGCGCGCATGACGACAGGGCCTGTTTTCGTGTTCATGATGCAATGGGGGATATCAACCAGTGGCATATCAGGGTAAAAACTACAGCAACAACGCCAACGCGGTCCGACCACAGCAACAGACCCCACAGAAGCCGAAAAAAAAGCTCCGTTGGGGCCGCTTCTTGCTGCTCTTGTTCGTCTTCACCCTCGTGATGGGGCTGACGGGCCTCGCCGCATATGGGTGGTACTTGGAACGCAAAGTCGTGCAGGCCGACGCCAACGCCACGCCGATTCCCAAGGACAAGCCTGTCAATGTCTTGATCATCGGCGTCGATCGCGATCCAAAATCGAGCGATGCAAACCGCCGCTCGACGTTCAACACCGACACGCTGATCCTCGCGCACATCGACCCGAGCACACACAGAGCCGCGCTGCTCTCGATACCGCGCGACACCCGCGTCCAACTGCCGACCGGCATGGAGAAGGTCAACGCCGCCTATGCGATCGGCGGCATGGACCGCTTGAAGAAAACGGTCAACGAATTGACCGGGTTGCCGATTGACCGCTACCTGATGATCGACTTCCCGGCGTTCATGCAGATGATCGATGGAGTGGGCGGGTTGGAATTTGATGTCGACAAGCCGATCAGTGACCCGGAGGGCACCGTCTCGCTGAAGCCGGGTCTGCAACATCTGAACGGGAAGCAAGCGCTCACCGTCGTGCGCTTCCGCCAAGAGGAGATGGGCGACATCGCCCGCGTCGCACGGCAACAGCGCTTCCTCGAAGCGCTGGGAACCAAGATGAAGGGCAGCAACCTCGTCGAGTGGACGAAGGCGTTGCGGGGCATGAGCGACTCCTTGACCACCGACATGTCGATCAACGACATGGGGACGCTGGCGTACTCGATGCACGGCGAAGGTGCGACCGTCAACGGCTACACCGTACCGGGCGAATTCCTCAACCTCTACGACGTCTCCTATTGGAAAGCAGACACGAAAAAACTGCAGACCATCGTCCAAGAGATGAAAAACTAACCGTAGCCTCCAGTATGTGCGCAGGGTAGTCCCGACGCGACTGCACACACTAGAACTACCGACTCGCGGACACGGGTCGGAATAACCCCTAGTGGAGGTGCATCTTCATGGCATTAGGAAGCAGTAGACGCAACGATCAACTCGTCCCTAACGCACACCAGGCGCTCGACGACATGAAGTATGAAATCGCGGCGGAGATGGGCTTGCCGGTCTACCAAGGCAGCGAAGACTACTGGGGACACATCACCACCCGGGATGCGGGGGCGGTCGGCGGACACATGGTTCGCAAGCTGATCGCGTTTTCACAAGCGGCGTTGGTTCAGCAAACCAAATCCTAAACTTCATAGCGTGCCGATGTAGGCAGAGGGCTCCGGGAGACACCGGGGCTTTTTTTCTGCCTCCCTATTTTTAACGCTCGTTCAAAATATCATGCGTATCAAGCAATAATCATTGACACACTCTATGAAATGCAGTACCATTACTTTGTTTTCCGCAAAAAAGAGTCACTCCAAAGACGAGTTGTCTATTGGAAACCAATACATAAGGGGGACCACCTCATGGCAAAACGCTATTTGTTTACCTCTGAGTCCGTTACCGAGGGGCATCCGGATAAGATCTGCGACCAGATCTCCGATGCAGTACTGGACGCGATCTTCGCCAAAGACCCGAACGCACGAGTCGCATGCGAAACGTCTGTTACTACCGGTCTTGTGCTCGTAGCAGGCGAGATCACCACTTCGACCTACGTTGACATCCCGAAGATCGTTCGCGAAACGATTCGTGAGATCGGCTACACCCGCGCGAAGTACGGCTTCGACGCGGAAACCTGCGCCGTGTTGACCTCGATCGACGAGCAGTCTGCTGACATCGCGCTGGGCGTCGACAAAGCGCTCGAAGCACGCGAAGGTCAAATGTCTGACGAAGAGATCGACGCAATCGGCGCGGGTGACCAAGGTCTGATGTTCGGCTTTGCTGTCAACGAAACCGAGGAACTCATGCCGCTCCCGATCTCGCTGGCGCACAAGCTGTCTCGTCGCCTCGCGGAAGTTCGCAAAAACGGCACGCTCACCTACCTCCGTCCGGACGGCAAGACCCAAGTCTCCGTCGAGTACGAAGGGGATAAGCCGGTGCGCATCGACACGATCGTCATCTCCACTCAACATGCGGAGGAAGTCACACTTGAGCAGATCAAAAAAGACCTGCACGAGCACATCATCTCCGCTGTGATCCCGGCGCATCTCGTGGACGAGAACACCAAGTACTTCATCAACCCGACCGGCCGTTTCGTCATCGGCGGCCCGCAAGGCGATGCAGGTCTGACCGGCCGCAAGATCATCGTCGACACCTACGGCGGCTATGCACGCCACGGCGGCGGCGCGTTCTCCGGCAAGGACCCGACCAAGGTTGACCGCTCGGCAGCGTATGCAGCTCGTTACGTGGCGAAAAACATCGTCGCAGCGGGTCTGGCAGACAAGTGCGAAGTGCAACTGGCGTACGCAATCGGCGTAGCACGCCCGGTTTCCGTCATGGTTGACACCTTCGGCACTGGTAAAGTCGCAGATGAGAAGATCGAAGAACTGGTCAACGCCAACTTCGACCTGCGTCCGGCTGGGATCATCAAGTCCCTCGACCTGCGCCGTCCGATCTACCGTCAAACCGCAGCATACGGCCACTTCGGCCGCAACGACCTCGACGTTCCGTGGGAGCGCACCGACAAAATCGACGTGCTCCGTCAAGGCGCAGGTCTGTAAGACTCCGCTTTTTACAAAGAGCCCCTGTCCGCAACTGCGGCAGGGGCTTTTTTTCGCGAGAAGTTAGGCGGTGATCAGTTCGCCACCGTACTTCGATTGGTTGAAGGTATCCCACTCCTCGTACAGCTTGACCGAGAGGCTCATCGCTTCGATCAGGCCGACGGAGTGGCCTTGCTTTTGGTAGAGGTGCAGCGAATTGTTCAGATGGCGGATCGCCGTCGGCAGGTCGCGCTTGGTGCGGTACATGTCGGCGAGCAGGTGGTAGGCGCGCGCCGTTTCCAGCTCGTTGTCGCTGAATTTCGAGAGCGCCCCTTGGAGGCGTTCGATCGCGCCTTCCAGATCGCCGGACATCTGCAACATCAGCGCCATCTCCAACTCGGTCACGCCGAGGTTGTAGGAATCTTCGTCGCGCTGGTACAAGTCCATGCATTCCTCGAGGATCGACAGCGCTTCCTGCGTCTGTCCTTGCTTGCCGAGCAGCACGCCCAGCGACCGCTTCACGTCGGTCGTCAGCTTCATGTTGGTCACCGATTTGAAGATGATGTACGCCTGTTCGGAGAAGTACGCCGCCTGTTTGTAATCGTTGTTGTCGCGGTGCGAGAGCGAGAGGTTCAGGTACATCTGCCCGACTTCCTCCAACGACAGGAACGACTCGCGCGATTCATACGCCGCTTGCAAGTAGTTCAACGACTCATCGAGGTAGCCGAGGCGGTAATACGTGTTGCCAATCGAGGTCAACAGGCGCGACTTGGCGGCCGAGTCCACATCGCCTTTTGCCAACAGATCGCTCGCTTTCTGCCAATGGTAGAGCGCGAGTTGATACTGACCGGATTGCTCTGCGATATCGCCGAGGCGTTGCAGGATCTTGATCTGTTGCGGGATGTCGCCATTGTTCATCGCGATCGGCAACAGTTGATCGAGCGGTGCGCTCGCTTCGTCGAACTTGCCCAGACGTTGGCAACATTCGGAGAGCGTCATCTGGAACTCACTCAAGTCGGTGCCGGGGGAGTCTTGCAAGGATTTCAAAAGCGAGTAGGCTTTCTCATAGGATTCGGACGCCATCAGCGCCTTGGCGAGCGTATAGGAAGAGCGTTGACGCTTGTTGGCGTCGGTGTCGCTGACGAAGAACTCAATCGGCTTTTGCATGCGCTCCGACAGCGCCTGTAGGACATTATAGGAAGGGAAGGCTTTGCCGTTCTCAATCTGGCAGATCATGCTCGATGTCACGATCCCCTGTGCGAGCTCATTTTGGGTATAGCCCAGTTCTTTGCGGGCTTGACGGATGCGTTGACCTAAAGAAAGATGATTCATTGAAGTTAGCCTCCCTTATTTGATCTGTGCGTCGATCGAAGATTTGATAAGTTTATCGTAGCAACACTCTTATTTAAAATCAAAGTTAAGAGTCGTTCTGAGTGAACAAGAACCCTCTCACGCCGTGTTTTCTCGCCCTTACGCTTGTTTTTATGAATCAGTTTTACTTATTTTTCAAAAAAATAGACTGTTTTTGTCGAATGCTCACGTTTTCATCAGTGTCTGCGTCGATTGTTCTCAAAAAGATTTTTCAAAGTCCTAAAGTGACCCCCAGACGCGGAGACGGGCCTCCGAATCCTGTAGCATATCACCCTTACCCCATTGCTTGGGGGCACAGACCACCCATCTGTGCCCCCCTTTTTTTGTCTTCTGGCCAGATGGCAGGAAATTGGGCCGTGGTAGGGAATTTAAAACATATAGACTGTCGAATGCGGGGTATGATGTGTGGCGAACGAATTTGATACGAAGGTGTTAGATACGGCGATCAACGCAACCCTGCAGGCAATCGAGGACGGCAAGAACCAAGTCTTCGAGATCGCCGAGAGTGCCCGCAAGGAAGAGACGGCGATGCGTGATGACGCAGTGGCCATCCAGCGGCAGGTTGCGGAAACGATCCGAGAAGTGGAGCGTTTGGAACGCGCCTATACATTGGCTCGACACAGGCTGGTCGAGGTGAGCCGCGACTTTGAACGGTATTCAGAGGCGGAGATCAAGCAAGCCTATGACGACGCCCATAAAGTACAGACCCAAGTGCTGGTCATCCGCGAGCGTGAGCAACAACTGCGCGCCCGCCGCGATGATCTCGACCGGCGGTTGCGCAATTTGGAACAGACCATCCATCGGGCGGAGTCGCTGATCACCCAACTGGGTGTCGCGTTCTCCTATCTTTCTGGAGATCTGTTGCAGATCAGCAACGTGCTCAAAAACGTCGAGCAGCGCCGCTTCCTCGGCATCCGCGTGATTCAAGCGCAGGAGGAGGAGCGCAAGCGCGTCGCCCGGGAAATCCATGATGGGCCGGCGCAGACGATGGCCAATGTCGTGCTGCGCGCCGAGATCTGTGAGAAAATGCTCGACCGCGATGTCAACAAAGTCCGCACCGAACTGCAAGAACTCAAAGACAGTGTGCGCGTGTCGCTCGCCGAAGTGCGTCAGATCATCTTTGACCTGCGCCCGATGGCGCTCGACGACCTCGGGCTCGCCCCGACGCTGCGCCGCTACTTGGCAGACTTCCAGGACAAGCACAAGGTCGTGACCGAACTCAAAGTGCTCGGGCGGGAGAAACGCTTCAATAGTTCCTTGGAAGTGGCGGTGTTCCGCTCCATCCAAGAGGCGCTCAATAACATCTGGAAGCACGCGAAGGCGCAGAGCGCCACAGTTCGCTTAGAGTTGACAGAGAAGCAAGTCAACGTGCATATAGAGGATAACGGGATTGGATTTGATGTGGACGAAGTCAGCTCCGGTGGAGCGGGCGGTCACTTCGGATTGCTCGGGATCAAGGAACGCATCCAGTTGCTCGAAGGCAAGCTGGAGATCAAGTCAAACCGGGGCAAGGGCACGAAGGTCATCCTCTCGTTGCCGATCTCGGAGAGTCATGAATGAGGAGGCTTAGGCCAAGATGCAGAGAGAAAAAATTAGACTGCTCTTAGCGGATGACCATACGCTGTTTCGGCAAGGGTTGCGCCGTATCTTTGAACTAGAGGACGACATGGACATCGTCGGCGAATGCCAAGACGGGGAGATCGCCGTGGCAAAAGCGCTGGAACTGCGCCCCGATGTGGTGCTGATGGACATCAACATGCCCAAAAAGACCGGGGTGGAAGCAACGCGGGAGATCAAGCTCGTCGAGGAGGGCATCAAAGTTCTGATCCTCTCCATCCATGACGATGAAGCGTATATCTTTGAGACGATCCGCGCAGGGGCGAACGGCTACTTGCTGAAGGACGTGGAGTCGAACACGCTGGTCGAAGCGGTGCGCCAAGTGGCAGGCGGTTCTTCGTTCATCCATCCGCAGGTGACCACCAAGCTGCTCGATGAATTCAAGCGCTTGTCCAACCAAGTGTATGATGGGGAGTACGAGGCGGGTGAACCGACGCTCTCCCTCGAATGGCAGGACATCCTGACCCAGCGCGAGATGGAAATTCTCCGACTGATGGCGGAGGGCAAAAGCAACCGCACGATCGGTGAAGTGCTGTTCATCTCGGAGAAGACGGTCAAAAACCATGTCTCCAGCATCCTCGGCAAGCTCAGTGTTGACGACCGCACGCAAGCGGTGATCACCGCGGCCAAGCGATGCTGGGTCAAATTGTAAGATAATTTACACGTTGGATAAGCAGGGCGGCATATCTTGATACCATCCACGGAGGAGGTGTTGAGTGTGGTCGCCCTTTTTATCTGGGGATTCGCGTTGTACGGAATGTTCGTCTTGCTCTGGCGCGTCGTGCGCTTTCTCATGCAGCGCAGCCGACAGGGAGTTCCGATCACCGCCGTGCTGATCGTCCAGGAGGGGGCCTCTTACATGGAAGGCATCCTCCGCACGTTGACGACAGCAGAGCCGTTTGTCGGTCGAGACTTCGAGATCGTCGTGATCGACTGCGGGTCGCGCGACGAGACGGTGCGCATCGTGGAAGCGATGGCGCATCGGCGGCCGACGATCCGGCTCGTGCATGCGCGTGGGGAACCGTATGAAGTGATGCAGCCGTGGTTGACCCGCCGCGCCCGGACGGTGCCGTGCATATTCGATCTGCGGGAGAACGTCTCGCCGCTCGATGTGGTGCCGACGCTCGCGGCGTTCTGGGCCGATCAATTGGTGTAACCGCTAAGGTTTCGCTAACAGACTTAAGTCGTACTCTTTTTTGATGTAACAATAGGACTTTGGTCTCATGCACAACCGAGTTGTGCCGTCATATAATGAAAGCAGATGATGAGTCAATCAATAAAGGCAAACCCGTCGAAAGGCGGCGACGCAAAGCCATGGGTCTTCCACCGAGTCTCCCTAACTCGGTAATGACTGCCAGGTTGCTGATTGATACGGTAGCGGAACAGATACCCCACTGTTCTGCGAAGTATCCTTTTTCAGCAGCGCGCTGAAAAAGGATATTTTTTTAACTCAGCGCTTGACTCATCCGGTAGCATTCTCTCATTTTTTCCCTTTTTGTAATCCCCCTACCCCCCCACAGCAGAGAGAGACCTTGCACGGGCCCCCAACCCGCAAGCGTCTCTCTTTGCGCGTTTTGGGGGTTTTTTGCTATTTCCTGTTCCCCCTGTTGTTCACAAAAAAGCGGCCTCTCCTGCCAGCAGCAGAAGAGGCCAAGTATGTTGCGAAGGAGGTCAGGTAATGAAAAAGTGACATGCCACAAGGGTTGTCGTCCGTACTGTAGTCTATGCATGAGGTGCGGGGATGTGAACTGAATTATCTGAATTCAACATCTATTTTTTGGATCAAGCCCTTTACATAGACTTCACGAAAGCTCAATCTCCGTATGGGATACTGGATCTGAAGCCAAGTGCGGGGAGTGATCCGATCGATGAAGACCAACAAGCACAGCAAGGGTGTATCCGTACAGACGAGATTGACGGTGTTTGTGACGGGGCTTTTGCTGCTCGTCGTCGTGGCGATGGGGGCGACCGTCTATGTGGTTGTGGCCCAAGACCTGCAAGGCATGGCCGAATTTCAATTGCGAGGGCATGTCTCAACCGTGAGCAAACAGATGAGCATCCTGCTGGAGACGTCTGACAACCGTGAGTTTGAACGCAACGTAGAGTACCTGCTGTCTGCCGAACACAAGCAATTCGCCGAGGTGGGCTGGTCGTTGCAATCGAACTTGTTGCAGAGCGGGGCGATCTCTGGCTTGGAGGATCATGATCCAATTGAGATCAGCATGCAACTCTATGAAGCGATGCTGCAGGATCGGTCGGGCGTGGCGCACAGTTCGGAGAGCGGTCGCGATCTGACGTATGCGTTTCAGGTCGTGCCAGAGCGCAACATGTTGTATGTAGCAGCCGTGCGCGATGAGGAGATTCTCCAGCCGTTGACCCATGTGCGCGACGTCACACTGGCGCTGGTCATGGTGGTGTTGGGGATCGGATTCGTTGGCGTGCGCCTGTTCGCGGTGCGACTGCGACGCTCGATCACCGCGATTCAAAAAGTCATGCAGCGCGTGGCGGCGGGGGATCTGTCACAGGAATTGGATGAGGAGCACGGCATGCGTGAGATTCGAGCGCTCGGTGGGGCGGTCAACGGGATGGTTCGCAATTTGCGAGCGTTGATTCAGAGCGTGGATCACACTGCGATGCAAGTGACCGCCTCCTCACAGGAGTTGCTGAGCAGTGCTGAACAGACCGCCAGCGGCATCAAGCAGGTCGCGGCGACGGTGCAGGAAGTGGCGGGGCAAGCGGAGTTGCAAGCCACCTGTACCGAGGAGAACGCAGCGGCTGTGGAGCAGATGGCAGCAGGTCTGCAACGGATCGTCAACACCTCCGTCGATGTCACGGCGGCCTCTCGTGCCACCGCTGGCGAGGCGGAACAAGGCACGCGTGCGGTGCAGAGCGCCGTCCAACAGATGGAGTTGATTCACGGCACCGTCGACAGCATCGCACGGGCGGTCGCTCGCTTGGCGCAACGCTCCGGCGAAGTGGGGAAAATCGTGGACGTGATGGCCAAGATCGCGGCTCAGACCAACTTGTTGGCGCTGAACGCCGCGATTGAAGCAGCGCGCGCAGGCGAACAGGGCCGGGGGTTTGCTGTCGTCGCCGACGAAGTGCGCAAGCTCGCTGAACAGTCGGAAGGTTCGGCGCGTCAGATCGCCGGGTTGATGCAAGAGATCAACCGCGACACGGCCCAAGCGGTCACCGCGATGAGCGCCGGCACACAGGAGGTGCAGGCAGGTCTCGTGCTGGTGGGTGCGGCGGGGGAGGTTTTTGCACGGATCTGTCACGCGACAGAGGAGGCGGCCCTGCGTGTGGCGGAGATCACCACGCTGTCCCAGACGATGAACAGCGGTGCCCAGCGCGTGGTCACCTCTGTAGGAGCGCTGACCGCCAATGCCCACGAATCGGCAGCCTCCTCACAGTTCTGTGCGGCGACTTCGGTCGACCAATTGACCGCGATCGAACGCGTACACCAGTCGGTCGATGCGCTCGGGCAGATGGCGATGCAACTACAACTGGCGATCGGGAAATTCACGCTGTAGTGGAAAAAGGAGCAGACCCGGCGCGGGTCTGCTCCTTTTTTCAGATCGGGCACGCCAAGAGGATACGATGGGCGGTTGTAGAATAAGACAGAGGATGGAATTAAGAGCTAAGTGCAAATAATGCGGAGAGATTTCTGGTTAATAGATGGGGAGATATAGAAATGTCTATTAAACAAACAGTACACCTAGATACCCATCGCGAAATGGCGAGCGGAAGCGGGATAGGGAGCGGAATTGGGAAACCGATGCTGTTGCGCAGTGTGTTTTCGTTTGCGGTAAGCGCCCTGTTCCTGTTGCTGTTGGACCAAGGGCGGGCGCACCACATGTTCGGATTGCCTTGGGTGCAGCCTGACGAGGAGACAGTCGTCCTGTGGGCGCTGATCATCAATGTGATCCAATTGAGCATGGTCTGTTTCGGCTTGCTGTTCCTTGGCTACAACGTGATCACGCACGATGTGCGCAGACATCTCTATAAAGCGTATTCGGTGTTGCTCGCGGTCTCGTATCTCGCGCTCGTGGTGAAATACTTTGCCGGGCCGACCGTGGAGGTGATCAGCCAAGTGATCGGCTTGGTCGGATTCCTCGGCATCCCGGTGTCGCTGTATGCGCTTTATGCGATGGTTGGAGTCTACCGCAACATCGAGATGCGCTTACAGAGCGCGGAGGAACTGTCGGTTAACTACTACAAGCAATTGATCACCGACCCGCTGACCGGCCTGCCGAACCGCATCCTTTTCCAAGACGAGTTGAACAAGCGCTTGGCGGTGATGCAACGCACGGGTACACCGCTGGGCATCCTGTTCCTCGATCTCGACCGCTTCAAGTTTATCAACGACACGCTGGGGCACCGCATCGGAGATCTGTTGTTGCGAGCGGTGGTCAAACGCCTCCAAGCAGTGCTGGAGCCCACGGAGACGATCTATCGCCTCGGCGGTGACGAGTTCATCATCGTCGCGGAAGTGGGGAGCAAGGAACAAGGCATCGAACGCGCCCAAGCCTTGTTGCTCGACATGAAGGAGCCGTTCCAGATCGAAGGGCACGAGCTGTTCATCACGACCTCGATCGGACTCTCGTGGTACCCGGACGATGGGTTGGACATGGAGACGCTGTTCAAAAACGCCGACATGGCGTTGTATCGCGCCAAGGACCAAGGGCGCAACAACTTCCAAATGTACGATTCGGGGATGAACGTCCACGCGGTCGAGCGCTTGCAGATGGAGAAAGACCTGCGCAAAGCGCTGGAGCGCGAGGAATTTCTCGTCTACTACCAACCGCAGATCGACATCAAAAGCAACCGGATGATCGGCATGGAAGCGCTGGTGCGCTGGCAACATCCGGAGCGCGGGATGATCGCTCCCGGCCTGTTCATCCCGCTCGCGGAGGAGACCGACCTGATCGTGCCGCTCGGCGAATGGGTGATGCGCACCGCCTGTGCGCAGACCAAGCGCTGGCATGATGCGGGCTACCCGGACATCCGCGTCTCGATCAACCTCTCCGCCCATCAATTCGGGCAGGCGACGCTGGCGGCGAAGGTCTGCGAGATCTTGGAGCAGACGGGCATCGCCCCGCGCTACGTCGATTTGGAGATCACGGAGAGCATCACGATGACCAACGTCGAGCGGGCGATCTCCACGATGTTGGAACTGAAAAACTTGGGACTCCATATCTCCATCGACGACTTCGGCACGGGCTATTCGTCGCTCAGCTACCTCAAGAAATTTCCGATCCAGACGTTGAAAATCGACCAGTCCTTTGTGCGAGACATCCCGCAGGACCCCGATGACGCGGCGATCGCCACGGCGGTGATCGCGATGGCGCACAGTCTCAACCTCAACGTGATCGCAGAAGGGGTGGAGACGGAGGAACAGTTGGAATTCCTGCGCGAACGCAATTGCGACGAGTTCCAGGGCTACCTGTGCAGCCGCCCGCTGCCTGTGCAGGAGTTTGAAAAGCTGTTACAACAGGAGTTGCAAATGAGACGTTGAACCATACTAAGAACCTCAACCGCTTGTGCGGTCGAGGTTCTTTTTTTGCCAAGTTTACAATCCCTTAACGAACTTCGGGAACTAGATTTACGATCTGTTGGTAGGATGGAGACTGTAAGAAACAAACAAACACATCCAATGTGAAAACATTTCTATTGTATCCAAAGGGGGATTTTCAGTGTTTAACGTGTCGAAGAAGGCGGTCACACTCGGTATGGTGGCTACGCTGGCCGCAGGTCTTATGGTCGGTTGCGGTACGAGCTCGAATACAGATACCTCGAACAAAACGGGTGACGCGGGCAAAACCACCGAGCCGGCCCAAGCGGAAGTTTCCGGCAAGATCACCGCTGCTGGTTCCACGGCACTGCTTCCGCTGGTCAAGCAAGCGGCCACGGAGTTCCAAACGAAACATAGCAAAGTCACCGTCGACGTGACGGGCGGCGGTTCTGGCACCGGCCTCAAGCAAGTGGCAGAAGGCACGGTCACGATCGGCAACTCCGATGTTGAATCGGGCAAGGACTATGAAGGCAAAGGCCTCGTGGACCACCAAGTCGCCGTCGCTCCGTTCGTCCTCGTCACCAACAAGGACGTCACGCTCACGAACATCACCAAGGAACAAGCGGGCAAGATCTTCACAGGCGAAATCACCAACTGGAAAGACGTCGGCGGCAAAGACGAGAAAATCACCATCATCGGCCGCGCCGAATCCTCCGGTTCCCGCAAGCTGATCAAGCAACTGGTCCTGCCAGAAGGCAAGGACTTCGCCAAGGACGCGATCGCCCAAGACTCGACCGGCGCGCTCCGTCAAACGGTCGAACAAACCGCAGGGGCGATCGGCTACATGGATGCACCGTATGTGACAGACAAGATCAACGTCCTCAAGTACGAAGGCGTCGAATACAAGGCGGACAACATCTTCAACGGCACGTACAAACTCTACGCGTTCGAGCACATGTACACCAAAGGCGAGCCGGACAAAACCACCAAGGCGTTCCTCGACTACATGATGTCTGATGAGTTCCAAACCAAGTTCGTCGAGGAGCTCAAATTCATCCCGGTCAGCAAAATGAAGAAGTAAGAACCAATGCCCTGCGCACGATCAAGGGGGTAGGGACGGTGTGAGCAATCGCCGTCCCTACCCCTCTGTCAGAAACCAATTGTAAAAATTGTTTACATTATTCACAAAACTTTCTCTTGGAGGGAATCGCGCATGGACATCGCGCTCAAGGAGACACCTAGCGATGATCGCACATCGGCCCCGCCGAGCTGGAACAACCGCCGTCGTCGCACCGACCGTGTGATGCACGGGCTGTTTGTCGGCAGTGCGGCGTTTGTCAGTCTGATCATCTTCTCCATCATCCTGTTCGTCGGCAGTCAGGGTGTCAAAACCTTCACCGACGTGAGCTTTTTCCAGTTCTTTTTCTCACTTGATTGGACTCCGGCTGAACATCAATTCGGGGCCGGTGTGTTCATCCTCGGCTCCTTCCTCGTGACCGGCCTCGCGCTCGTGATCGCCGTTCCGTTCGCGGTAGCTGGTGCGGTGTTCATGTCAAAAATCGCCCCGAGCTGGATGCGCGAGATCATGCGTCCGGCGACCGACCTGTTCGTCGGCATCCCGTCGGTCGTCTACGGTCTGGTGGGTCTGACCACCTTTGTACCGATCATCGCCAAGCTGACGGGCACGGCAGGTTTTGGGGTGTTGCCGGCGGCGTTGATCCTCGCGATCATGATCCTGCCGACGATCATCTCCGTCTCCGAAGACGCGATTCGCACCCTGCCCAGTTCGTTGGAGGAAGCGTCCTACGCACTGGGCGCGACCCGCTGGCAGACGATTGGCAAAGTGTTGCTCCCGGCGGCAACGCCCGGAATTCTGACCGGCGTCATCCTCGGCATGGGCCGTGCGATCGGCGAAGCGATGGCGGTGCAGATGGTGATCGGGAATGCACCGCTTTTGCCAAAAGGCGTTGCCGAACCGACCTCTGTGCTGACGACGCAGATCGTCAAGGAGATGCTGAACGCGCCGTTCGGTTCCACGCTCAGCAATGCGCTGTTCCTGATGTCGCTCGTGCTGTTGCTCGTCTCGCTGTCCTTGATTCTCATCATCCGAATCGTGGCTCGCAGGAGGTCTGTCTAAATGTTGAACGCGAAACTGACCAACAAACTCGCCACCGTGATGTTCTGGGCAATCGGATTCGGAATTCTCAGCATCCTCGCGTGGTTCCTCTGGCACATTCTCAGCGCTGGACTTCCGCACATCTCGTGGAACTTCCTGACCCGCAAACCGGAGGAGATGATCGCGGGCGGCGGGATCGGCCCCCAGTTGTTCAACTCCTTCTACATCCTGTTCCTGTCGCTTTTGTTCTCGATCCCATTTGGGATCGGCGCCGGGATCTGGCTGGCTGAATACGCCCGGAAAAATTGGTTCACCGATCTGGTGCGCCTCGCCACTGAGATGCTCGCCTCTGTCCCGTCGATCGTGTTCGGTCTGTTCGGTCTGCTCGTCTTCGTCACCACCCTGCATCTGGGCTACTCGATCATCGGCGGAGCGTTGACCCTGTCGCTGCTCAATCTGCCGGTGCTGGTGCGCGTGACCGAGGAAACGTTGCGCGCCGTGCCGGATTCCTACCGCGAAGCCTCGCTCGCACTGGGGGCGACCAAGTGGCAGACGATCCGCAAAGTCCTGCTCCCGTCCGCGCTGCCGGGCCTCGTCACCGGGGTCACGCTGGTCGCCGGTCGTGCGCTCGGGGAGTCGGCGATCTTGATCTTCACCGCCGGGGTGTCCGTGTCGCGATTTGCCCCGGACTTGAACCTGTTCGCATCGGGGGAGACGCTGTCGGTACACCTGTGGTACGTGCGCTCCGAAGGTCTCGTCCCGGATGCCACGCAGATCGCAGAAGGCACCGCCGCCCTGCTCGTGCTCGTCGTCCTCATCCTCAATCTGCTGATCGCCCTGCCGAGCCGTCTGTACCAACGCAAGATGGCCGGCAAGTCTTCCTAAGGAGGGAACGCTCGTGACCACCATCGCCACACAGGACAAAATTCGCGTCCAAAACCTCAACCTGTTTTACGGAGAGAACCAAGCGCTCTACGACATCGACCTCTCGATGCAAGCGGGTTCGATCACCGCATTTATCGGTCCGTCCGGCTGTGGCAAGTCCACGCTGTTGCGCACCTTGAACCGCATGAACGACCTGATCGCCTCTGTGAAAATCACCGGGGAAGTGCTGGTCGACAACCAGAACATCTATGCCCCCGACACGGATGTCGTCTCGCTGCGCAAGCGCGTCGGCATGGTCTTCCAACGTCCGAACCCGTTCCCGATGTCGATCTATGACAACATCGCATACGGCCCGCGCATCCACGGCATCAAGCGCAAGCGCGACCTCGACGAGATCGTGGAAAAATCGCTCAAGCAAGCCGCGCTCTGGGAGGAAGTGAAGGACCGCCTGAACAAGTCGGCGATGGGTCTCTCTGGCGGACAACAACAGCGCCTGTGCATCGCCCGTCTGCTCGCCGTCGATCCCGATGTGTTGCTGATGGATGAACCGACTTCTGCACTCGACCCGATCTCCACCTTGAAAGTCGAAGAGCTGACCCAAGAGCTGAAGTCCCGCTACAGCATCATCATCGTCACACACAACATGCAGCAAGCGGCGCGCATCTCCGACACCACGGCGTTTTTCCTGAACGGGGTGATGGTCGAGCACGGGGAGACGGACAAACTGTTCACCAATCCGGGCGACCAGCGCACCGAGGATTACATCACCGGACGCTTTGGTTGATTTTCAAAAAAAGGAAACCCTGAGAAGGAGGCGTGTGCTGTGGATTCGAGAAAAGGATTTCATCACGCACTGGAAGAGCTGCAACATGGCATCCTGAAAATGGGTGTGCTCGTAGAAGAAGCGATCTACCACGCCGTCAAATCGCTGGCGAAGCAAGACTTGCAGATCGCCGAGCAAGTGATCGCCAACGACAAGCGCATCAACGACAAGATGATTGAAATCGAATCGGCCTGCCTGAAACTGCTGGCCTTGCAACAGCCGATGGCCTCCGACCTGCGCGTGATCGGCACGGCGATGAAGATCGTCACCGACTTGGAGCGCATCGGGGACCACGCGGTTGACATCGCCAAAACCACGCGCCGCTTGGAAGGGCAGAAACTGATCAAGGAATTGGTCGACACCCCGCGCATGGCAGATATGATCAAGACGATGCTCCATGATGCCTTGAATTCCTACGTCAAGCGCGACGTGGAGCTGGCGATGACGCTGGCGACCAAGGACGATGAAGTCGATGCGCTCTACAAGCAGATCTTCAGCGAACTGCAAGAGTTGATGGAACAGAACGGCTCGACCGTCAAACAAGCGACGATGTTGCTGATGGTCTGCCAAAGTCTGGAGCGGATCGGAGACCACGCCACCAACATCGGGGAATGGGTCATCTACATGGTCAGCGGAGATCGTACAGACCTGAATATCTAGGAGTCGGGCAGGACAACGCAGTCGCCTGCTCGAAATCCAGTACGTGAAACGTGTTGGACGGAGAGCAGGTGATTTTTTATGGAAATGTATCAAGGACGCGTCAAAAAAATAAACTTCCAAGCGGACGAGGACGGCTACACGATCGCCAGCCTGTACACCGAGGAGCCCCAAGGCACGGTGACCCTCGTCGGAACGATGCCAGGGCTGACGGCGGGTGATGAGATCAAAGTGTCCGGCTCGTGGACACGCCATGACAAGTTCGGGGCGCAACTGCAAGTCGAGAGCTGGGAGAAAGTCATGCCGCATACGCTCGACGGCATCTTGAAATACCTCAGTTCTGGCGCCGTCAAGGGCATCGGCAAAGCGACTGCAAAAAAACTGGTGAGCTTTTTCGGACTGGAGACGTTGCAAGTCTTGGAGCGCACCCCAGAGCGACTGACGGAGATCGAAGGGATCGGGGAGAAAAAAGCGCTGCGGATCGCCAAGAGCTTCCGCGAGCACCGTGGCGTGCAAGCGCTGATCTACTACCTCGCTTCCCAAGGCGTTCCGACCGGGATCGCTGACCGCATCTACAAGCGCTACGGCGCCGAATCGATCGCCGTGTTGGAGGAGAACCCCTATCGCCTCGCAGACGAAGTAACCGGCATCGGCTTCAAAACCGCCGACCGGATCGCCCAGCAGCTGGGCATCCCGCCCCTCGCGCCCTCGCGCTTGCGGTTCGGGTTGAAATTCGCGTTGGTGCAAGCGGCGGAGGATGGTCACGTCTACCTCCCGATGCCCGACCTGATGGAAAAAAGCCTTCACCTGCTCGGCGCAGAGTGTGCAACGCATCTCGATGAGGCTTTGTACGGTTTGATGCAGGAACCGACCGGCGGGATCAGAGTTGAGGAAGACCGCGTCTACCTGACCGGCTTTTATTATATGGAAGAAAAAACAGCCGCCCGGCTGTCCACCTTGATTCACGCGCAGTTTGATGCCTCCGAGCACGACCCGCAGGTGATCGCGGATGTGGAACGCGAGGAAGGTCTCGCGCTGGCCCCGCTGCAACGGGCGGCGGTCGAGGCCGTTTTGACGAAACGCTTGGTGGTGGTCACCGGGGGGCCAGGTACAGGGAAAACCACAACGGTCAAAGCGATGATCGCCGCACTTGGCAAGCAAGGCATTCGTCCCACGCTCGCCGCTCCGACAGGTCGTGCCGCCAAACGCATGACGGAGAGCACGGGTGTGGAAGCCAAGACGTTGCATCGCCTGTTGGAGTATGGGCAGGTCGAGGGCGAAGGGATGAAGTTTCAACGCGACGAGGAAAACCGCTTGGACGGTCGCGTTTTCATCGTGGACGAAGCGTCGATGATCGACTTGCACCTGTTCTACTGCCTGTTGCGGGCGTTGCCAGCTGAGGCGCGGTTGGTGCTGTGCGGTGACATCGACCAATTGCCGAGCGTCGGGGCCGGTCGGGTGTTGCAAGATGTGATCGATTCCGGCCGGGCGACGGTCGTGCGCTTGTTGACGATCTTCCGTCAGGCGGAGGAGAGCTACATCGTCAAAAACGCGCACAGGATCAATGAGGGACAATTGCCGCAATCGGCGAAGGATTTCTTTTTCGTCGAGCAACGCAGTGTGGACGATGTGATCGGGTATGTGCTCGATCTCGTCACGCGGCGCTTGCCGAAGTACTTGCAGGGAGATCCGCTGGAGGACATCCAAGTGCTGGTGCCGATGCGGCGCGGACCGTTGGGGGTCGAGGCGTTGAACGGGCATTTGCAACTCGCCTTGAACCCCCCGTCCGGGGAAAAACGCGAACTCACGCATGGGGAGCGCGTTTTTCGCGAGGGCGACAAAGTGATGCAGGTGCGCAACCATTACCAAAAGGATGTGTACAACGGCGACGTCGGGCGGATCGTGGAGATCGACGCAGAGGATGACGAACTGATCGTGGAGTTCGACGGACGTCCAGTGAATTATGCGGCGGGCGAATTTGACAACTTGACGCTGGCCTATGCGGTGTCGGTCCACAAGAGCCAAGGCAGTGAGTACCCGTGTGTCGTGCTCCCCGTGGTCTTTCAGCACCGCGTGATGCTCCAGCGCAATTTGCTCTATACCGGGGTGACGCGGGCGAAGCGGCTGGTGATGCTGGTCGGCTCCAAAGGGGCTCTGCAAGTCGCCGTGAAAAATGCAGACGGACAGCACCGCTACTCGTGGTTGTCCCAACGGCTCCAAGCAAGTGTGTAAACAACTCAGGAGGTGTCCAATGGCGGCTTCCCGCATCTTGGTGGTAGATGATGAAGAATCGATTTCCAAACTGGTGGAATACAACTTGCAGCAAGCGGGCTTTGACGTGAGCACCGCCGATTCTGGCACGCGTGCCTATGAGATTTTGCAAGAATCGCCGCGCCCGGACTTGATCGTGCTCGACTTGATGCTGCCGGGGATCGGGGGCATGGAATTGTGCCAACGCCTGCGCAAGGAAGGCATCTCCACGCCGATCATCATGCTGACGGCGAAGGACGATGAGATTGACCGCATCCTCGGTCTGGAGATGGGCGCTGACGATTATGTGACGAAGCCGTTTTCCCCGCGGGAATTGGTGGCGCGTGTGAAGGCGGTGTTGCGCCGCGCCAACGAGGAAGCCGGGCAAGAGGAAGGCGTGTATCACTGTGGTGAGATCATGCTGGACATCAACCGCTACGATGTGACGATCCGTGGGGAGCGCGTTGATTTGACCCCGCGCGAATTTGAGCTGCTGCACTACCTCGCCAAGCACATGGGGCGGGTGATGAGTCGCGACCATCTGCTCGACAAAGTCTGGGGCTATGAATTTGCCGGGGATACGCGGATCGTCGACGTACACGTCTCGCATCTGCGGGATAAGTTGGAGCGCGACCCGAAGCAGCCGGAGTACATCAAAACCGTGCGTGGCGTCGGCTACAAACTTGTCCGGGGTGAGTGATGAGAGGGATTCGCTATCGGATCGTTCTGACCTACGTGGTGCTGATCGGGTTGGCGCTCTCGATTTTCGGCGTGTACACGATGCAATTTATCGAGAAGCTGTACATGGACAGCATGGAAGCACACGTCCGCGAAGAGACGCTGTTGCTCTCGAAGTGGGTCACTCCGCATCTTGATCTGGACAAAAACTTGCTCGCCCGCGAGGAACTGCAAGACCTCGTCTCCCGCACGTCGCTCGAGACGGGCGGACGCGTCACGATCCTCGACCCGCAAGGCACTGTGCTGGTCGATTCGCGCCTGGATGCCGACTCCTCGGAAAACCAACTGACGATGCCGGAAGTCTCCGCGGCGGCCAGTGGCACGATCGGCAAAAACATCCGCAAAACGTCCTATACAGCCTTCAATATGCTCAACCTCGCAGTGCCGGTCATGGGCGACGAAGGGCCGATCGCGATCGTGCGCATGGCGGTGCCGATGGAAGTGGCACACGACACGTTGACATGGCTGTGGGGGCGCATCGGGATCTCGCTGGTGGTCGTCGCGGTGCTGGCGTCGCTGTTCGGGTTGCGATTCGCGCACAGCATCGCCGCCCCGATCGAAGTGATCACGAACACCACGCGCAAGATCGCGGAGGGTGCCTACGACGAGCGCATCTACCAGCGCGGACGGGATGAACTCGGCGTGATGGCCGACTCGATCAACCTGATGGCGGCGCGGATCTCCGACCAGATCGAAGACCTGACGCAGCAGAAGGGCAAGGTCGAAGGGATTCTCACGCACTTGGTCTCCGGCGTGTTCGTCGTCGATCGCTCAGGGCGCGTGACGATGGTCAACCCCGCGGCGGAAAAAATGATCGGCGTCACAGCGGAGGACATGTTGCAGAAGTGGCACTGGGAAGCGGGCGGCAACTTTGGCCTGTCGACGCTGATCGACGAAGCGATCCTCGTCGGGACGGCGCAAAAGCGCGAAGTGACGTTTTACAAGCCGGTTGAGCGCACTGTGGAAGTCTACATCACGCCAATCCAGAGCAACCACAACCGGATTGCCGGTGCGGTGGTGCTGTTGCATGACGTGTCGGACTGGCGGCGATTGGAGCGGATGCGCAGTGAATTCGTGGCGAACGTCTCCCACGAATTGCGGACGCCGATCACGGCGGTGCGCGGTTTTTCCGAGACGTTGTTGGACGGGGCGATGGAGAATCCGGAGATCACCAAGCAATTTTTGCAGATCATCCATGATGAATCGGAGCGGTTGACCCGCCTGATCAACGAACTTTTGGAACTCTCCAAAATCGAGTCCGGGCACATCCAGTTCCGCCATGGGCCAGTCGATCTGGTCAAGCTGGTGGAGCGCACCGTCGTGCGCTACAACCATCAAGGCGCGCAAGCCGGGCTGAGCATTCGAACGGAGTTGCCCGAGCAGCCGGTGGAGTTGGAAGCGGATGGCGATCGCGTGGCACAGGTGTTGATCAACCTGCTAGGCAATGCGATCGCGTACACGACACCGGGTGGCGTGGTGACCGTGGGCGTGGAAGAGGCGGGCGCCGAGGTGGTGTTGCGCGTGAACGACACGGGGATCGGGATTCCCGAGGAGGACCTGCCGCGCCTGTTCGAGCGCTTCTACCGCGTGGACAAAGCCAGAGCGAGACGTTCGGGTGGTACTGGACTGGGACTGGCGATCGTCAAGCACATCGTCGAAGGCCACCACGGGCGCGTGGTGGTGACCAGCGAGGTGGGCAAGGGCAGTTGCTTCCGGGTCTATCTGCCCAAGGAGCAACCGCATGGGTAAAAAACAGCACATCCGCTGTGGCGGGTGTGTTGTTTTTTTTGTGGAAATCACCTCTTGGGGGTTTTTTCTATTTCGGGTATACTGGTAACACGTATTCGAATGATTGTTCTCACTTTTACATAGGAGGGATTCTTCCATGAGCAAAATTGCGCTTGTAACGGATAGTGCGGCTTATGTGCCGAGCGATATTCTAGAAAAGTACGGCATCACGGTGGTTCCTCTCTCGGTGAACTTTGGCAACGACTCCTTCCGCGAGGGGATGGACATCTCGTCTGACCAGTTTTACGAGCGTCTCGTGAAGGAGAAAAGCCTCCCGACCACCTCGCAACCGGCGGTCGGTGAGTTCGTCCAGACGTTTGAAAAACTGCTCAAAACGCATGACTCGGTTCTCGCAGTCCTGCTCTCCAGCGGGATGTCGGGCACGGCGAACTCGGCGGAAACGGCCGCACGGATGGTCGGTGGCGACATCGCGATCATCGATTCCAAGATCACCGCATGGGGCCAGTACGCGCTGGTACTGGAAGCCGCCAAACTTCGCGACGAAGGTCTGTCCAAGGGCGAGATCGTCGACCGTTTGACTGCGATGCGCGACAAAGTCGGCGCCTACTTCGTAGTCGACAGCTTGGAGCACTTGCACCGTGGCGGACGCGTCTCTGGCATCTCCGCGATGCTCGGGTCGCTGTTGCAGGTCAAGCCGATCCTGCGCGTCACCGATGGCAAGTTGGAGATGTTCGAAAAAGTCCGCACACGCAAAAAAGCCCTCGCCCGCGTCATCGAACTCGTGAAAGCGGAGATCCCGGCTGGCGAACAACTCGTCGCCTCGATCGTCTACGCGGACAATCGGGAGGATGGGGAAGCCTTGCGTGCGCAAGTGCAGGAAGCGCTTCCAGACGCTGAGTTGCAAACATCCCAGCTCGGCCCGGTCGTCGGGACGCATACGGGACCCGGACTGCTCGCCGTCATCTACTACACCCGATGAAAAAGGGCGGATGGTGGGACGCGCTGGTCGGGTTGCTTTATCCCGAACCGCGTCGCTGTCTCTTCTGCCGCCACAACTTCATACAAGACCCCGAAGAGGTGGTGTGCGCTCCTTGTCTGAGACAAGTTACAGAGAGCGTGCCACCTCTTTGTCGTGTCTGCGGGCGGGAGCAGTCGGGGCGCGGTGTTTGTGACGACTGCCGACGTCGTCGGGAGGCGTTTTTTCAGCGTGCTGTGTCCTATGGGCCCTATCGCGGGCGGTTGCGCGCGTTGCTGTTGGCGTTAAAAAAGGACCGGCACACGAGCGTCGTGCCGATCCTCGCTGGATTTCTGGAGCAGGTCTGGGCGGCGGAATTGGCAGATCGGGGCGTCGAGGTGTTCGTGCCGGTGCCGATTGCGAGGGACAAGTTGCAGGAGCGCGGGTTTAACCAGGCGTTGTTGCTGGCCGAGGCGGTAGGGGAGCGGGTGCGCGTTCCCGTCTGCGAGGCCTTGACGTGGCAAGGGGCGCGGCGAGCACAAGTCTCCAGAAATCGAGCGCAACGGTTGGACAGCATGGAGGACTCGCTAGGGTTGTCACCGGAGGCGGCAGCAGTAGCGGGGCGGGTGGTGTGCCTGCTCGATGACATCTACACGACAGGAGCCACCGCAAATGCCTGTGCGAAGAAACTGCACGAAGCCGGGGCGCGGGCGGTGTATGTGATCACGGTGGCGCGGTAGTTTGACTGTGACCAACAGGCCGGTATGTGGAACCTGACTGGTCGCGAATCGAACACGCGAGATAAAAAGGACTTCGCCCTTTGGGACGAAGTCCTTTTTTTGCCTACCTTGACCGGAGGGCTGGACTTCTACTAGACTATATTTGTTAACACAATGTCGCATCTAGGTTAACAATCGGAAATGAGGAATGACACATGGCCTCACCAGACGTCTTGCGCATCTTGGCGCATCGAGCGCCTTTTTTGTTTATTGAGGAGATTGTCGAGCTGGTGGCTCGGGAGCGGGCGGTGGCGGTGTCGCATGTGCCAGCGGAGGACTTGCGTGCCTTGGGCGCCACTCTCCAGACGGTGCCGCTCTGGTACGCTGCGGAATTTCTCGCGCAGACGGGCGCCCTCGCCGTCCTCGCGGGCGCACCCCCTGAGGAAAAAACGCTGATGACCGGCCTCGACGGATTCACGATGGTCAGCGCGGCTACGTGCGCGCAACCGCTGCGTGCTGAAGTCACCCTGCTCGGTGAAAAGCGCGGCATCGGCAAACGCCAAGGCACGGTCTGGCAGGGCGACCGAAAAATCGCGGAAGGGCTGGTGTGGTATGCGCGAACCCGAAACTAATCCCCGCACCACAGCGTCGTCGAGCCTTGAGCCGAGCTGCACAGCACAACTCCGCACCCGCAGAGTTGCGCTCATCACCGGGGCCTCAGGTGCGATCGGAGCTGCCATCGCAGAACAGCTCGCACGGCGCGGCGATGACGTTTGGCTCGCCTACCATCGAAATGGGGAAAAAGCGGAACGTCTCGCGCAACACCTGCAAGCGACCTATGAAACTTCTGCCACGGCACTCCCGCTGAATTTGCTCGACCGCCCCGCCATGCACCAAGCCCTTGCGCGCATCCTCACCGCACATGGCAGGCTCGACATCCTCATCCACTGCGCCGGGGTCACTCGCGATAAACTATTGATTCAAACGGGAGCGTCTGACTTTGACGATTCGCTCGAACTCCATGTCACGGCGCTCTACCGACTCCTGCAAGCGTGTTTGCCGTCGATGCGCGCACACCATTATGGGCGCATCGTGGCCTTGACTTCCTACGCCGCACTTCACGGGCGGACCGGGCAATCGGCTTATGCAGCCAGCAAGGCGGCGCTGATCGGTCTGGTCAAAGCGGCCGCCCTCGAAGAGATCGCACACGGCATCACCGTGAACGCGGTCGCCCCCTCCGTCACCGCATCGGCGATGACCGATGCGCTCACCGATTCAGAACAGGCTCGATTGCTCCACCAGATCCCGCTCGGGCGGATGCAAACGCCCGCTGAAGCGGCGGCGCTGGTGGAATGGTTGACTTCGGAACCAGCAGGTACAGTCAGCGGGCAGGTTTTGGCTGCCGACAATCGAACGCACAGGTGGTAGATTTGCGATGATGAACAGCCAACCAAACAGACGCGTCGTCGTCACGGGCATGGGTGCGGTCACGCCGTTTGGCGTGGGCGTGCCGCTTTTTTCCAACGCTCTGAAAAAGGGTCAGAGCGGCATCCGCCTGCTGACCCAAATCGATACAACCCTCGTCCGCACCAAGGGCGGTGGGGAAGTGCAAGCTCCACTCCCGACGCATAGCTCCCTGCGCTTCCTGAATTTCGCCACCCTCGCTTGGCGAGAAGCGTGGGAGCAAGCTGGACTGGCAGGTCATGTCGATCCCTCGCGCCTCGGCGTCTTGCTCGGCACCTCGCGGGGGGCGGTCCGCGAACTCGAACTCGCCCACACGCTGCTGGAAAAAAGGAACCCAGCTGCGCACGGGTTCCTTTTTGCAGACGAACGCCCTCCCGCGTTGTCCGAACTGTTGCCGATGCTGTTCCCAAACTTCGGCTCCTCTCCGCTCGGCAGCTCGGTCGCAAGCCTTTGCGCGGCAGCAGGTCCCGTCGGAACGATCTCGGCGGCCTGTGCATCCGGCACGATTGCGATCGGGGAAGCGGCGCAGTGGATTCGCGAGGGCCGTTGTGACGCAGTGGTCACAGGCGGGGCCGAAGCGCCTTTTACCCCGGTCTCGTTTGCCGGTGTCTGTTCCTCCAAAGCGATGAGCGACCGCTGGGACGACCCGGCGACCGCCTGCCGCCCGTTCGATCGGACGCGGGATGGCTATGTGATGGGCGAGGGAGCGGGCATCCTCGTGCTGGAAGCGGAGGAACATGCGCGGGCGCGCGGGGCTGAGATCTATGGCGTCGTGCTCGGCTATGCCCAGACGGATGACGCTTCGCACATCACCGTGCCGACGGGCGATGGACTGGCGCGGGCGATCACGCTCGCCTTGCAACAAGCGCAATTGACGCCCGCCGACCTCGACTACATCAACGCGCACGGAACCTCGACCGAACTCAACGACCGCTGGGAAACCTGGGCGGTGAAAAAGGCACTCGGGCCACAGGCGTCCCGCGTGCCGCTCTCCTCCACCAAGTCGATGACCGGTCACCTGTTGGGCGCCGCGGGGGCGGTCGAGGCGATCGCCACGATGCTCGCGATGCGCGAGAGCTTCCTGCCGCCGACGATCAACCACCATCATCTCGATCCGAACTGCGATCTGGATTATGTGCCCAATTCAGCCCGACCTCACACCGTGCGCACCGCGATGTCGCAATCGCTCGGGTTTGGCGGGCACAATGCGGCCTTGGTGCTCGCTTGTTATTAGTAACGAGGATTCATCTTTTGCATCCCGCCATCGTTTGTTATAATGAGTATGAATGGGATGGAGGGGGAGTATCATGGCACTCGCAAACTGCAAGCGTTGTGGGCGACTTTATAATAAGATCAACAGCTTCGTCGAATCGTGTACGGTCTGTATCAAGGAAGACGACGAAAAGTTCTTCCAAGTTCGTGATTATTTGCAGGAGCAGCGTCGCGCAACGATGTACGAAGTCAGTGACGCAACCGGGGTAGATGTCAGCTTGATCATTCGATTTATCCGCGAAGGTCGGATTACCACCGTTGACAATCCGAACCTCAATTTTCCGTGTGACAGCTGCGGTACGCCGATTCAACAAGATCGCTACTGCAAACCTTGCAAGGACAAATTGCAAAAAGGCCTCAGCTCCACGCGGGAAGCTCTGCGCCAGCCGGAGAGTACCGGCAAGAAGCACGACTACTTCCACAAACGCGATCGCTAGAGTCCTCTCCTTTTGAAACAGAGCGGATACACGAGCATACGTGACCTGATGGGGAATAACGGTCACTTTTTCTACTCAACCCAATCTGGGCTTCAACCGATACTGGAATTATCCAAGTATCGGTTTTTTATTGTGGGGTGACATATACGTGAAAATCAATGATTCCAATCGCATCTCTCAGGTGCAAAAATACCAACAAGCCAATCGTCTGACAGACAAGGACCCAGCTACGGCTGCGTCGACATATGCCAAGCTTGACGGGGTCTCGATCTCGCCGCAAGCCTTGGAGAAGGCGCGCGACCTATCGCAATCGGAGGGTTCGGAGCACGCTGAGCGCATCGCGGATGTGAAGCGTCAGATTCAAGAAGGAACGTACCATGTGGAAACGAACGCCGTCGTGCGAAAAATGCTCGAAGCCTACGGTGAATAGCAGAGAGGAGACTTGCGGTGAGCGTGTTAAAGCCTTTGTTCTCGGTCGTCGAAGCCCTATTGCGTGAACACCAACAACTGCTCGAACTCGCAACGCGCAAGAAGGATGTCCTGATCCAAAATGATTTGGAAGCGCTAAACGAGATCGTCCAGACCGAAGTCGCCCATATCCATCGCATTGAGCGGATGGAGTTGGAACGCCAAGGAGCAGGCCGCCTGCTCGCCGTTCGCGCAGGTGTGCCAGCCGATCAATTGACGGCGGAACGCGTCAGCCAATTGGCCGAAACGCCGGAAGAACGCCAACGGATGACCTCACTGACCGACGACTTGCGCACGGTCATCCTCAAACTCAAGGACGCCAATGACCTCAACCAGATCCTCATCCAGCAGTCGCTCAACCTGATTCAATCGACGGTTGAAGTTTTGACCGAGTCACCGTCCGTACCGAATTATGGCGGTTCTGGTCAAACGCTTGCGAACAACCCGTACCAGCAAAGTCGCGTATCCTATTTCGATTCTAAAGCCTAACGGAGGTACTCCGATGACATCGACTTTCTTCAATCTAGAGACGGGCAAGCGCGGGTTGTTTGCACAACAATCCGGGCTGAGCACGGTTTCGCAAAACGTTTCCAACGCCAATACGCCGGGCTATTCCCGCCAGCGCGTCGATCTGGTCACCACCGCCTCGATGTATGTGCCGAGCATGGGGCGCACGATGGAGGCCGGGCAGATGGGCACTGGAGTCGTGGCGGGGCAGATCACCCGCATCCGCGAATCGTTCCTCGACGCGCAATTCCGCAATGAGAACACCACGTCGGGGGAGTGGACGATTCGCCAAGACACGCTCGACAAATTGCAAGCGGTGTTTAACGAACCGACCGATACCGGGTTGTCCAAAGTTCTGGATAACTTCTTCCTCTCCTGGCAGACGCTGGGCCGCAACAAGGACATGGCCTCGCGCAATACCGTGCGTCAAGCCACAATCGACCTCGTCGAAACGTTCAATACGGTGGGGGCGAAGCTCAACGAATTGGATACAGATATCGGTGACAATATCAGCTCTAAAGTCAATGAGTTCAATACGTTGACCGGGCAGATCAGTGATTTGAACAAGCAGATCACGACACTGGAAGTGCTCGGTGACAAAGCCAATGACCTTCGCGACCATCGCGACTATCTGGTCGATCAACTGTCCAAGACGGCAGGTGTGACAGGCAAGGAACTTCCGAACGGCACCTACCAACTCTCCGTGGGGACGACGGTCATCCTGAGCGGCGATACCCCGCCGGTTCAACTGACCTATGACGCGGCGACGAACACCACTTCGTTCCCGGTGCCAAGCGGTGAGATCGGGGGCATGACGTTCTCGCGCAGCAACATCATCAGCGGATTCAAATCGCAACTGGACTCGATGATCAACGGGATGGTCAACGGGCAGATTCAAAGCAAACTGCCAGGCGACTACACGTATGACAGCACCGTAACCCAATTGCCCAACGATATCACGTTGGCAAATGGGACTGTCGTTCCGAAGGGCACCAACGTAGACCCGTTGTATCGCACCCTGCCCAAGGGCACCACGATTACGTTTAACGGCCTGAACGAATTGCATCAGTTCGGGTTTACCGCCACGAAGCCGACGAGTAAGGCGGGCGTGCTGTTCGAGACGACAGACAGTTCAAAAGTCTTCACCGCCAGCAACATCAAAGTCGCGAAAGCCATTCTCGATGATGTGCAGAACATCGGTTCTTCGAATGCCACCTATGTAGATGCCAACGGCAAAACGCAGGCCAAGGAAGGCAACGGTGACTTGGCGTTCATGTTAGGCGAGTCTGTTTCTGCGACGATCGACTTCAAGCAAGGATTGCCACCGAATGGGGCGATTTTGGCAAAGGGTTCGGTCAACGACTACATGCGGGCGACGATCGGACAACTTGGGTTGCAAGCGCAGACCGCCGAACGACAAGTCAAGAACCAAGGCGCGCTGATCCAGCAGATTGACAACCGACGTCAATCGATCAGCGGAGTTTCACTCGATGAGGAAATGTCGAACATGATCCGATTCCAACAAGCCTACGCAGCTTCCGCGCGCGTCGTCACGACGGCGGAAACCATTCTCGATACGATCATTCACTTGGGCGGCAAATAACCAACGCCTGATCTCGATATAGATAGGAGGCAATGCGAAGCATGCGAGTCACACAATCCATGATGAACTCCCAGTTCATGTCGAACTTGAGCGCGAACAACGAGCGCTTGGTCAAGTACCAAGACCAATTGGCGTCCGGCAAGAAATTGAACAAGCCCTCAGACGACCCGATCGCGGTTGGCTATGCGATGCGTTATGACCAACAGATCTCGCGCAACGACCGCTACCAGCGCAATGTCGACGATGGCTTGAGCCAGATGGAATTCGTCGAATCAAACATCAACGAGGTCAACGACATCCTGCAACGTGCGCGTGAATTGTCTGTGCAAGGCTCGACGGGCACGATGTCGATCGATGAACGCAACGCGATCGCCAACGAAGTCCACCAGCTGTATGAACAGATGGTGCAGGTCGGCAATGGCAAATTTAATGATCGCTACCTGTACAATGGGCAGACGACCGATATCCAACCCTATGATCCTACGAATGCCATGTACCAACAGACGGACATGGGGTCGATTTCGTTCATGATGAGTGAAGGTGCGAACATGCAGATCAATGTGATCGGGGATGAACTGTTCGGGCAACCGACAACGGTAGGCAACGAAACGAACTCTGACAATGCGTTCGCCGCGTTGAAATCGCTGGAGACTGCGCTGCGTGCGGATAACCCGCCTGGCATCGAGAAGGCGCTCGGGAAGATTCAGGACCGCGCCAACAAGATTCAAACCGTTTGGTCGGATGTCGGGGCGCGCATGAATCGGATCGAGTTGATCCAAAATCGTCTGAAGGACTATGACGCGAACGTCCAAGGATTGCTCTCCAAAACGGTCGACGCCGACGTCGCCGAATCGATTATGAACATGAAAGTGGCGGAAAGCATTCAGCAGGCCTCGCTCTCGACAGGTGGTAAAATCATCGTGCCGACGCTGATCGACTTCCTGCGCTAGAACAAGCAGGGCAGAGGGAGGTGAGGGCTGGTGCTGAGCGTATCGCTTCGGCTTGGGTTTACGCAAGCAGCCGCTCGAATCGGGATTCAATCGACTGCAGGGAAATGGGAGATGCAATCGCCACGCGCAGAAGTCAGCATCACCCAACAGCCGGCTGTCTTGACGATCGACCAAGGCCCTGGACAACTCGACCTCGATATCTATTCGGCTCGCAAAGCGCTCGGGTTCAAGACCACGACCGATATGCTGGCCGATATCGGGTCTCAGGCGAAGCAGGTGGCGTTGGAAGCGGTCGGGCGAATCGTCGAGGAAGGCAACCAGATGGCGGCGATCCAGAACCATTCCAATGCGATCGCTGATATCGCCTTGCAACGGCAGGACATGGGTCCGATGCCGATCAAGGATTACGACGCTGCGAGTTACCGACCTGTGCAGATTTCCTATCATCCGCATGAAACGCAATTGAATTGGGAAGTCCGCGGAACGGAGATTCATGCCACGACGCATACCCCGATCATCAACTATACACCGGGTCAGGTCGAGGTTTATCTCGATCAGAAGAACTGGATACAGTTCAATGTCACAGGGCAATACATGAATATGCAATATTAAAAAGGAGCGGTGCCTATTGGCACGCTCCTTCTCGTCTAGGAAGGAAAGTGAGGAACTGCAATGGAGATCACATCCGTACTATTTGGTAAGTTGGAAATCGAAGAGCATGCAATCTTGCAATTTCCCGAAGGATTGTTCGGGCTGGAGGAGGTCCGGGAGTATGTCATCTTCAAGCAAGATGACTCGCTACCGTTCGCATATCTGCAAGCAAAGGAAGAACCAGGTGTCTGTCTCCTGCTTGCCGACCCGTTTGTGTTTCACCCGGCCTACGAGTTTGAGCTGAGCGCACAAGACCTGCAAGCGCTCGGCGACCCGGAACCGATGAATGTCCAACTGTGGGTGACGGTCACCACGACCGAGGAGATGGAGCATTCCACGATGAATCTGCTGGCACCGATTGTGGTCAACGCAGACAAGAGCCTCGCTCGTCAAGTGGTTCTGCACAACACGGGGTACCAGTCGCGCACCCCGCTGTTCCCACGGAAGGGGGAAGCGTAAGTGCTGGTCCTGAAACGCAAGATCGGGGAGTCGATCATGATCGGTGAGGACGTCGAAATCGTCTTGTTAGAGAAGGATGGGGACTCTGTGAAGATCGGCATCCATGCGCCGCGCACCATTCGCGTGTTTCGCAAGGAAATTTACGAAGAGATCCGCCAAGCCAACCGCAGTGCGCTGTCCACCGCGATGCCTCCGCTGGCCGATCTACAAAAACTGATGCAGAAAAAGTCGGATCTAGGAGAAAAATGACCAAACAGGCTTCTGTGGTTGAGATAATCAATCGGGAAGCCTGTTTTTTGTCCGAAATGGGCTCAAATAAGGCTCAAGTATTCCGAATGGCCAGACGATATAGATAGTGTAAGCGAGAAGCTTACTAAAACATCGGTCCCGCAAGGATGTGGGACGACATTCCAAGGAGGAAATTATCATGCGCATTAACCACAACTTAACCGCTCTCAACACCTACAACCGCCTCACCACCAACAACACCAATGCTTCGAAATCGATGGAGAAACTGTCTTCCGGTCTCCGCATCAACCGCGCAGGCGACGATGCAGCTGGTCTGGCAATCTCCGAAAAAATGCGCGGCCAAATCCGTGGCCTCGACCAAGCAGCTCGTAACTCCCAAGACGGTATCTCCCTCATCCAAACCGCTGAGGGCGCACTGAACGAAACCCACGACATCCTGCAACGTATGCGTGAGTTGGCAGTTCAATCTTCCAACGATACCCTTGCAACTGCTGACCGTGACAAAGTTCGCGGCGAAGTCTTGCAACTCTCCAAAGAAATCAGCCGTATCGCTTCCCAAACCGAGTTCAACACCAAGAAAATCCTGGTGTCCGGTAACTCCGCGATCACGTTCCAAGTTGGTGCAAACAGCGGCCAAACCATCAAACTGTCCATCAACAAAATGAACGCATCCGCACTGAAAGTTGACTCCGCTTCCCTCAACCTGGCAAATGCTAGCTGGGTAGGTGCTGCTCAATCCGCAATCGGTGTCATCAACTGCGCAATCAACACCGTTTCCAAAGAACGCGCAAACCTTGGTGCATACCAAAACCGTCTGGAGCACACCATCAACAACCTGACCACCTCTTCGGAGAACTTGACCGCTGCAGAATCCCGTGTCCGCGACGTAGACATGGCGAAAGAAATGATGAAGTTCACCAAGGACAACATCCTTGCTCAAGCAGCTCAAGCTATGTTGGCACAAGCAAACCAACAACCGCAAGGCGTTCTGCAACTTCTTCGTTAATTGGTTCATACTTTTTGGGAAAAGAGCCAACCATAATGGTTGGCTCTTTTTTAAAAAAACGAAGTTTACGGAGGCATTATGAACATAGACGCCTTGAAAATTGAAGAGATCGTGACCGAACTTTCCGGCATCGCAGACCTCTTTTATCGGATGGAATTCAACCTTGGGATGCAGAAATTGACCCGGGTTGTGGAATTGTTTGGCGAATACGTGGTCCTTGTTCAAGGGAACAATTTATTAAGCGTGGAACAAATTCAAGAGCTGAACGAGCTTTTGGAATTCTCGATGACCTGCATCAACAACCAGGATTATATTCTGTTCGCAGATCTTGTGAAATTTGAGCTATGTCAGCGGTTACGCGGATTTTCTCCAGCATAGTGTTGAGCTAAGGAGGGCGCACATGAACCTGTTCGAAAAAAATCGTCAATACCTATCAGAATACAACGCCCCGATGTTCATCGAGATGGAGATGGAAGCGGCGTCGACAGCGGATCTAGAAGTTCTCCACGTACAAGACGAACTCATTTTTAAACTTACGGACGACAACGGCAATGAATTTTATTCGGCAAGCCTCTATGACCCAAGTGCAGAAGCTGACGTGTTTCTGGACGGGGTCAATTTTGATAACACAGGCTATATCGTGATGGGCCTGAACTCCAGTGCAGTCATCCGGAAAATTTACGAACGAAAAACCGAAACCGCGTGGGTGTTTGTCATCGAGCGCGATTTAAATAAAATCAAGAAATTCCTAGAGGAAGTGGATCTTTCCGATTGCTTGGGGGATAAGTTAGAACGCTTGGTGTTCTTCTACGGACCTAGCACCTCGATCAAGATGAACCTTACGAGCTTCCTCTACTCCTTAGTAGGATTCTATTTCCTTCAAACTGAATTGTTGCGGACGTTCCCAACGTTCCGTCAAGACAAAGAGTATTATGGCGATTTGTTTGAATTTTTGCTGGAACAGATCAAACTCCATGTCTCGAACATCGGGAACTCCTTGGAAGATACATTGCTTGGTGTGACCAATGAATTCAAAAACCTGAAGCACATTTTGGGGAACAAACAGCTCAAACAGTTCAAGGACAAGTACAAGGGTGTGCCGATCATTTGTGTGGCATCGGGCCCGTCGCTTGACAAACAGCTTCCCTTGTTGAGACAGGCCAAGGGCAAGAGCCTGATCATCTGTGCGGAATCTGCGTTCCGCGTCTTGATGAAAAACGGGATCACCCCGGATATCGTCTGTATCTTAGAGCGCGGAACTCCCTCGTATGAGATCAGTTTGAAGGGGATTGAGATCCCTGAAGAGACAGCTTTCTTTGGACTCTCGCTGGTCGATTCTCGAATCTTCGAGGTATGGCCGAAATACAAAGTACCTTGTTTCAAACAGAATGTCGGGAACAGCCGCTTCTTGAACGAGGCACTAGGCAATTTCGGTGAATTGTATACGGGCAGTTCGGTCGCGCACATGAATCTCTCATTGGCGCATTATCTTGGGGGGAGCCCGATCGTCTTAATCGGTCAGGATCTGGCCTACTCCGAAGACGGCAATACCCACAGCAAGGACACGCTGTACCAAGATGCGGATGCCGTGGAGAAGGAACTGGGCCCAGATCGATTCAAGTCGATTCAGGATGTCTTCAAAGCGGAGAATGAATACAACAAGACCTACTATCTGGACGGGTATTATGGTGGACAAGTCAAATCTCGTGGATTGTGGAGACAATTCCTCAGATGGATGGAGCACTTGGTGGCCAGCACGCAGGCTGAAGTCATCAATGCCACAGAGGGTGGCGTTTACATTCAAGGCACGGTCAACATGCCATTCCAGGAAGTACTGGACACCTACTGCCAAGATCAGTTGGCACCGATTGGAGAATTGTTCGAATCGTTGCCCGATCTGGAGTTCGATACACACTACTACTTGGAGCGCGTCTATAACCGCATCTACAAACACAACCAGTCGTTGGATGGGTTGAAGCGATTTGCCGAAGAGAACCAAGAGATGCTGATGAAGTTGAGTCAGGAAGTGGCAGCCGGGAATACGGAATATTTGGAGACCAAGGTAAGTCGCGTGCTCCGAAATACCGAAAACCTGATCAAGTGGTCTTTGGAAGACGAGCACTTCACGTTCTATTTCCGACCGCTCATCGCCAATCTCCATGTGAAAACCAATCCGATCTCTCGCTTGACTTCTCTGGAGCGATTGCATGAGATCTTGAAGCATCAATCGTACTTCATGGCTCGGATGATCGATGGAGCCGCCGAAATGATTCAGACCTACGAGGAGGAATTCGAGGCGACGATCCTCGACCTCGGGTACACCCTCGATGAGTTCGAGCTGGACGAGGACTCGGAGGCGCATGAGGAAGAAGCACACACAGAATACATGGGGTAAGAGGTGAGCGCTGCGATGAATGATGTACAAGTGCTGGTTCGAGAGACGAAGGAAAGTTTGGCGGACTACCTGCCGAACCTGATTGCTGCATGCGATCAAGTTGCTGAAAAGTTTCAAACGGGGCAAGAGGACTGGGTGGAGCTGTTCCAAGCCGTTCTAGAAGGAATCAATTGGGTGACCGGTGCTGTACAAGGGATTCGAAACGTCGAGTCCACCACGTTGCTAGGTCTCGAATTGGAACGCGTCATCGAACTGCTCCAAGAAGTACAAGCCGCAATGACGAACCGGGACTACGTCCTGTTCTGCGACTTGTTACAATACGAACTCAAAACCCTGCTGCAAGCCTACAGCGACCAAGTCCAACAGGAGTTATAAGATCATGCCTCAAAAGCATTTGGTTGCAACGGAACCGATGGCGGACTGTGCGTTTCGGCTGGAATTTACACAGGCGAAGACGGGCGACTTAACGTGCTACTACAACCCGGGTACAACCGGGTTTTGGCTACACAGCAAGTACAACCCGATGCAAGAAGCGGAGCGTTTTGTCGGACAACAACTACAGATGGCGGTCGAACCGTTTTCGAAGCTCATCGTCTATGGATTCGGTTGTGGGCACCACCTCCGCGTGCTTTTGCGGCACCCCCAACTGATCGACACGGTGATTGAGGTCTGGGAATCCAATGTCGCTTTTTTCCACCAGATGTTGCAACAAGGGAATTTCGATGACATCATCAACGATCCGCGCGTGCAGTTGCGGGTCTCTGATGACATCGAGGTGATCGGGAGCATGGCCCAAGAATGGGAGCAGGAGCAACCGTTTTTGATTCTCCATGGTCCGTCGATGCGGATGATGCCACCTGAGCTGGAGCCTGTGCACAACGCATTGGTTACGTATCAGGTGTTTCTCAACAGCGCGGGTGCGTTTCAAGGACTGATGCGTGATAATTTTGCGAGCAATACCGCGCAGTCCTGGCCCGGTGTGAAACGTTTGATGGACCGTTTTACGAACGTGCCGATGATACTGGTCGGGGCAGGGCCGTCGCTTACGAACAACATGCATCTGCTAAAACAAGCGCGTGAACATTGTCTGATCGCTGCTGTGGGAACTGCCTTACAACCTTTGTTGAACAACGGAATTCGCCCCGACCTTTTCATGATCGCCGACCCGAAGGAACTGGTCGCCGAACAGATTCGCTTTGTCGAGCGGCATGACATGCCGTTATTTTTTTTAAGTACCGTGTATCAAGGTGTTCCCTTGAGTTATCAAGGTCCGCGGTTCTTGGTCTGCCAAGAGGGGTATAACTTGGCGGAGCAACGAGCTGCCGAACGAGGAGAACCTTTGATTCGCACCGGTGGTTCGGTGGCGACGGTGCTTTTCGATTTGTTGCTCGCTTTTGGTGCCAATCCGGTTTGCGTCGTGGGACTTGATCTGGCCTACACGGATAACCGTAGCCATGTAGAAGGCGCACACGATTTCCAAACTCGCTCGGTGGTAGACCAACATCAACAAGTGCTCAACTTCCATCGGGACGGGTACGTCAACACCCCGAACAATATGAAGACGTATCTGGAATGGTTTGTCCAACGTGCCGCCAGTTTGCGACAACCGGTGTACAATGCAACCGAAGGCGGTGCCTTCATTGAAGGATTTGTACATCTAGACTTGGCGCAGTTTTTGGAGGGTGTACGTCACCATGACGCAGCACCTGCGCGCAACAAATGGAGTTCCCTTGTACAGGAAATATACTCAAGTGAAATTGGGCGGTGAACGACATGTACACGGGCAAAAAGATCCTCATCACAGGGGGAACGGGTACGATTGGTAAGCTCTTAACCAGTTTTTTGCTGCAACACAATCCAAAGGTCATTCGAATTTTCAGTCGAGACGAGTACAAGCAGTTCGAAATGCAGCGTGAGTTTCTCGATCATGGGGATAAGTTGCGCTTCCTCATCGGAGATGTTCGGGATGGACAGCGGTTGGCTCGTGCGATGGAGCACATCGATTATGTGTTCCATCTGGCGGCCATGAAGCATGTCCCTTTTTGTGAATACAATCCGTTTGAGGCTGTGCAGACCAACGTGATCGGTACGCAGAACGTCATTCAGGCGGCGATTCAGAATAGCGTGTGCAAGGTCATGTTCACCTCCACCGATAAAGCGATCTCGCCTACCAATACCTATGGAGCGACGAAGCTGACTGCGGAGCGTTTGATCTCAGCTGCTGAATATCAAAAGGGCCCGAAACAGACGATTTTTTCCTCCGTTCGTTTCGGGAATGTCATGGGATCGCGAGGCTCTGTCATTCCGCTTTTCGCCAAGCAAATTATGGAGCGTCGCAAGATCACGATCACAGATATGAAGATGACGCGCTACATGATGACTCCGACACAAGCGATTTCGTTGATGCTGAAGGCCAATGATCTGGCGCATGGCGGTGAAGTGTTCGTGCTGAAAATGCCAACCGTCTCGCTCTCCGATCTGGCTGAGGTGATTATCGAGGAAGTCACGCAAAAATACAACCTGCAAGAGCCTGTTGAGATAGCGGAGATCGGTCTTCGTCCAGGGGAGAAAATGTATGAAGAGCTGATGACTGAGGATGAGATCAATGCGGCGTTGGAAACGTCGGAGATGTACATCATTCCTTCGAGCTTCACCGAACAGCGCATCGAATATCCGGAGGCGTTGAGCGCGACTCCGAATCACGCAAACTCAAGATATGAAACCCCGATCAGCAAAGAGACGTTGCGGGATTGGATTCTGACGGAGCGGTTGGTCTAACACAACTTTTGTCAAAAAGAGGTCGGGTCTTATGAAGCGAGTTGTTATTGTGCAAGCGAGGATGGGCTCCTCGCGTTTACCGGGGAAAGTCATGCTCGATCTGATGGGCAAACCTGTATTGGCACACGTCATCGAACGTTGCCAGTCGATTGCCCAGATCGACGAAGTTGTAATCGCCACCACGGAGAATCCGTCTGATGATGTGCTGGTCCATGTAGCCGAACATTGGGGGGTGACCTGCACGCGCGGAAGTGAGGATGATGTGCTCAGTCGCTACTACCAAGCGGCCCGAGCAAGTCAAGCGGACGTGGTGATGCGCGTGACCTCAGACTGTCCGTTCTTGGACCCGTCTGTGTCAGGGGCCGTGTTGCAGCAGTTGCTGTCCAACCCGCATTTGGATTATGTGAGCAATGGTCTGGTGTGTAGCTACCCGCGGGGGCTGGATACGGAAGCGTTTACTTTCGCAGCTCTGGAGAAAGCCTACCAAGAAGCCACACTACCTTTCGAACGTGAGCATGTCACCCCGTACTTGTATCAAAATCCGCAGATCTTCCAGCTTGCTTCACATGAGAACGCGGTCGACTACTCCCAGTATCGATGGACGTTGGATACGCCAGAGGACTGGGAGTTAATCTCGCAGGTCTACCAAGGGTTGTACCGACCGGGAGAGATTTTTAGCTGGCAGCAAGGCATTCAGTTCATGGAGCAACATCCAGAACTGCGCGCCATCAATGCGCATATCGAGCAGAAAAAACTGGGAGAATGACGATGAAGCGCAAGGGCCTACAGATCGTTTTTCGCGCTGATTCTTCGACCGAGATCGGGACTGGACACGTGATGAGATGCCTGACGTTGGCTGACGAATTGCGCGCACGCGGAGCGCGCATTGCTTTTCTCTGTCGCGAACTGGACGGCAATCTGTGCGACTATATCGAAACTATCAAAGGACATGCTGTTTTTCGCATGCCGGTGATTCCTGATCTTGAGGAGTCTTCGTTGAGTTTTTATGAGCGGTGGATGGGGGCTTCGTGGGCGCAGGATGCTCTGCAGGTGCAGGAAATTCTCCAAGAGTTGGACCCCCCCGCTGACTGGTTGATTCTCGATTCCTATGCGTTGGATCAGCGCTTCGAATCGCGCATGCGCCAATGGGTGGACCAGATCATGGTGATTGATGACATGGCAGACCGCCCGCATGACTGCGATTTGTTGCTCGATCAAAACTTGTACCCCAATCTCGAGACGCGTTACGACGCACTCGTGCCCAAGGACTGCCGGATGTTGCTCGGCCCGCGATATGCGTTGTTGCGCCCCGAATTTGCAAGTGCTCGGGAAACGTTGCGCCAACGCGACGGACAGGTGCGGCGAATGCTCGTCTTTTTTGGGGGGAGCGATCCGACAGAAGAGACGGAAAAAGCCTTGGAGGCACTGCGAAGCTTGAAACTAGACCACGTGACCGTGGATGTTGTGGTCGGAGGTGCGAATCCGCGCAAGGCGCAAATTGCCGCGCTCTGCGCCGAACTGCCAACCGCGGTTTTTCACTTGCAGATTCAAAATATGGCGGAGTTGATGGCATCGGCCGATCTGGGGATTGGTGCGATGGGGTCCGCCACGTGGGAACGGTGCTATCTGGGGCTGCCCTCGATAACGGTCGTGGTCGCTGAGAACCAAGCGGAGACCACAGCGGCGGTGGAGGCGGCGAAGGCCGTTTGGAACTTGGGTTGGAGCGATGAGGTGACACCTGCGAAACTAGCAAAGGCTGTCTATGACATGATGCAGGCTCCCGATCAACTGCTTGAGATGAGCGAGGCTGGTCTGAAACTGATGGGCAGCCGTCAGGACCTCGGGATCGGCGGTCCCGTCTCACAGGCAATATACTCCCGATATGAGGTGGACCCAGCATGACGATTCGTTTGCGTAAGGTGACTCCGAATGACTTAGAAATGGTGATGAACTGGCGGATGATGCCGGAAGTTACCAAATACATGTATACCGACCCGGTTTTGACCCTCGAAGATCAGCGCAAGTGGTATGAGACCACTAGTCAGAGCGATACCGAAACATACTGGATCATCGAACTGCTCGAAGGAGCAGTTCCGGTGGGGCTGATCTCGGTCAACTTCATCGACCGACGCAACCAGCACTGTGCATGGGCGTACTACATCGCCGATGAACGCGCTCGGGGCAAAGGGTTGGGAACGCTCCTCGAATGCAACATGTATGACTATGTCTTCGATCGGTTGGAGCTGAACAAGCTGTGGTGCGAAGTGTTTTCCTTCAACGACAAAGTTGTGCAAATCCACCAAAAGTTCGGTTCGGAGGTTGAAGGGGAGTTCAAGGAACACATTTGCAAAAACGGGCAGTTTTACGACGTCATTCGGATGGGAATTACCCGTGCGAAATGGCAGAGCATCAAGGCCACGTACAACTACCGCTCGATCGAGATTCAATAACACAAGGGAGGAAGTCAAATGAAAGTTGGCGATACAGCATCGATCACCAAGAAAATCACAGCTGCCGATGTGGAAAGCTTTGCCGAACTCTCGCTCGACACCAATCCGTTGCATCTCGATGAGCAGTTTGCAGCCCAATCCCGATTTGGCCGAAAAATCTCTCACGGCGCTTTGGTCTCCGGTCTGATCAGCGCGGTGCTCGGAACCAAGCTGCCAGGGCCGGGTACGATCTACCTCAGCCAGAGCTTGAACTACCATGCGCCTGTCTATCATGAGGATGAAGTCACAGCGAAGGTTACCATCGAGGAGATCAAAGACAAGCGAGACAAACAGATTTTTCGCTGCAGCACGATCTGCACCAACCAAACGAATGACGTGGTGATGGACGGAGAAGCGTTCGTCATGTTGATGAAGGAGCAGTGAGGTAGATGAGTAACTTTTCGATTGCAGGTCGGATGGTTGGGCCTGATCACCCGCCATTCATCATCGCGGAGATGTCAGGCAATCACAATCAATCCTTGGAGCGGGCGTTGGAGATCGTCGAAGCCGCTGCGCAAGCAGGAGCACATGCGCTGAAAATCCAAACCTACACCGCAGACACGATGACGTTGGACCTCGAAGAAGGCGAATTTTTCATCAACGACCCCAACAGTCTGTGGAAGGGCACTTCGCTCTACAAGCTTTACCAAGAGGCCTACACCCCATGGGAGTGGCACAAAGCGATTTTTGATCGGTGTCGCGAACTAGGTATGATTGGGTTCTCGACTCCGTTCGACGAAACGGCAGTCGATTTTTTGGAGTCCTTGGACGTGCCCTGCTACAAGATCGCTTCATTTGAAAATACAGACCTCCCCTTGATTCGCAAAGTCGCGGCGACGGGCAAACCGATGATCATCTCCACCGGGATGGCAACTGTGGCCGACCTCGACAAAACGGTGCGAGCGGTGCGCGAGGCAGGTTGCGAACACTTGGTGCTGCTAAAGTGTACCAGCACCTACCCCGCAACGCCGGAGAATACCAACATTCTGACGATCCCGCACATGAGCGAACTGTTCAACATCCAAGTCGGCTTATCCGACCACACGATGGGCGTCGGGGTCGCTGTGGCGAGCGTCGCGCTGGGGGCAACGGTCGTCGAGAAGCATTTTACGCTGCGCCGTGCTGATGGTGGCGTGGATTCTGCATTTTCGCTGGAGCCAGAAGAGATGCAGGCGTTGGTCGTCGAGACGGAGCGCGCGTGGCAGTCGCTGGGTCGAGTGACCTACGGAGCGACCAAAAAGGAGCAGGACTCCTTGAAATATCGTCGTTCGCTGTATATCACAGAAGACATCAAGGAAGGCGATGTGCTGACCAAGGGGAACCTGCGGGCGATCCGTCCAGGTCTTGGGTTGTCACCGGAACACTACGAACTTGCGCTAGGCAAGCGAGTCAGCCGCGATGTGAAACGCGGTACGCCTCTGAGCTGGGATTTGATCTAACATTTGCGGGGAGTTGTGAGAGATGAACGTATTTCTGACTGGCGGTGCCGGTTTTATCGGGCGTTGGGTCGCGAAACGCTTGCTGGAGGATGGACATAAGGTGTGGATTCTCGACGATCTCTCCAACGGTCGTGCCGAAAACTTGGACGAGTTCCAAGGCCACCCGAACCTCCAAGAATTTGTCGTGGGCGACATCAAAAACGAAGCGACGCTCGCAGAGCTGTTCGCGAAGGGTCAATTCGACCTCTGCTATCACCTCGGCGCCTCGATCAATGTCCAAGACTCGATCGATGACCCGCGCACGACGTTCAACAACGACACGGTCGGCACGTTCTATGTGATGGAGCAAGCGCGCAAACACAACGTCAAAGTCGTGTTTATGAGCACCTGCATGGTCTACGAGCGTTCCTTCGACGAGTCGGGCATCGCGGAAACGCACCCGACCAAACCGGCATCTCCGTATGCAGGTGCCAAGATCGGCGCGGAGAACATGGTGCTCTCCTACTTCCACTCCTACGGCTTGCCGGTCGTCGTCGTACGCCCGTTCAACACCTATGGACCGTTCCAAAAAACCGGCGGTGAGGGCGGCGTTGTCGCGATCTTCGTGCGCAACCAACTCAAAGGTCTGCCGCTGAAAATCTACGGCGAAGGCACGCAAACTCGCGACTTGCTGTTCGTGGAAGACTGCGCACGATTTGTCGTGGAGGCCGGCTACAGCGATGCGGTCAACGGAGAGATCGTCAATGCAGGTCTCGGTCGTGACATCGCGATCAATGACCTCGCAGCGCTGATCTCCGGCGGCACGGTGGAGATTGAACACATTGAACACATCCACCCGCAAGCGGAGATTCACAAGCTGCTCTGCAACTACGAGAAGGCCAAACGCTTGATGGGCTGGGAGCCGCAGGTGTCGCTCGAGGAAGGCATCGAACGCACGCGTGAATGGATCAAGACCAGTCACTTGATGTAAGGGAGGAAACCTCGTTGGAAAAACTCGCCCTCTACGGCGGCGCACCTGTGCGCACCTCCGTGCTCTCCTATGGTCAGCAATGGATCGAGGATCATGACGTGCAAGCGGTGGTCGACACCTTGCGCGGCAGCTTTATCACACAAGGCCCAAATATCGACGCCTTCGAACGTGCCGTGGCAGATTCCTGCGGTGCGAAGTATGCGGTCGCTTTCAGCAACGGCACGGCCGCGTTGCACGGAGCTGCATTTGCCGCGGGCATCGGGCCGGGCGATGAAGTGATCACCTCTCCGATCACCTTCGTGGCTTCTTCGAACTGTGTTTTGTACCAGGGCGGTACGCCCGTTTTTGCTGACATCCGTCCCGACACCTACAACCTCGACCCGGAGGCGGTGCGCGCCAAGATCACGGAGCGCACCAAAGCCCTGATTCCCGTCGATTTCACCGGCCAGCCGGCAGAGATGGACGCCTTCCGTCGCCTTGCTGATGAGCATGGGCTGGTGTTGATCGAGGATGCGGCGCATTCGATCGGCGCGACGTACAAGGATCGCAAGGTCGGAACGCTGGCTGACATGACGATGTTTTCGTTTCACCCGGTCAAGCACATCACCACGGGCGAGGGCGGGATCATCGTCACCGATCGCGAGGAATATGCGGAGAAGTTGCGCCTGTTCCGCTCACATGGCATCACCCGGGACGCGAAGTTGCTGACCAAGCCGGATGAAGGTCCTTGGTACCATGAGATGCATGAACTCGGCTACAACTATCGCATGACCGATTTGCAAGCGGCACTTGGCACGTCGCAGATGCAGCGTCTCGATGAGTTTGTCGCGCGCCGCCGTGAGATCGTCGCCGCATACGACCAAGCCTTTGTCGAATTCGCAGGCATCGTGACACCGTTCCAGCACGAGGATACGAACTCCTCGTGGCACCTCTACATCCTGCGCTTCCAACGCGACAAGTTCACTGCATCACGCAAGCAGATCTTTGAGGCGCTGCGTGCGGAGAACATCGGCGTCAACGTGCATTACATACCCGTCTATACTCAACCGTACTACCAAGGTCTGGGGTACGAAAAAGGTCTTTGCCCGCATGCGGAGGCCTTGTACGAGGAGATCATCACGATTCCGCTGTTCCCCAAGATGAGTGCAGAGGACATCGCAGACGTCATCCGCGCAGTTGGAAAAGTACATGCACACTTCTACAAAGCTTGACAAAAAAGTCCGCCGAAACTTCAGGCGGACTCTTTTTGTATCTAAACGGCGATTGGACGAGATAGATCTAGATAATCTCCCCAAACGCCTGAATATCGCACTCATGTCGTGTCCATCCCTGCCGATACAGAGACTAGAGATATATTCGGTAAAGGAGTGATTACGTCATGCCAATCCGCATCAGTGGTTTGGGGACCTCTGGTCTCGACACAGATACATTAGTCAAGCAACTCATGCAAGCCAAGCAGATTCCCATCGACAAAATGGTTCAAAAGCGCACCACCCTCGAGTGGAAACGAGATGCATATCGAGATATGAACACGACGTTGGCGGGTCTCCGTTCCGCCGTCGATAAAGTCAACCTCAGCACGACGCTCGCAGCGAAGAAAGCAACGTCGACCGATGACACCAAAGTCACGGCGACCGCTTCCAGCAGTGCGAGCAACGGGACGTATAGCTTGGAAGTGAAACAGGTGGCGAAGGCTGCGCAAGTGACCAGTGGAGCTCTAGGGGTCGCCTCGAACACAGCGCAGAGCATCACCGCCTCGGCGGTCGAATTCAACCTGACTGGCGAACTGGGCACGAAAAAGATCTCCATCGCCGCAGGAAGCTCGATCACGACCACTGTCAGCCAGATCAATGCCGCCTCCAACCAAACGGGTGTCAAAGCGGTCTATGACAAAGCGATCGACAAATTGACCTTGGTCTCCACCAGCACCGGTGAAGCGTCGAAGATCCAACTCACAGAATTGGACAACTCGCACTTCCTCTCGAACGGGTTGAAGCTGTCTGTCACCAATGATACGACAACGGCAACAGCAGACACGACAGCGACTGTCATCGGGCAGGACGCCATCGTGAACCTGAATGGCACGGGCGACAACAAAGTCCGCACCAACACCTTCACCTTGAACAACGTCTCGTTCTCTCTGAAGAGCGATCCGGCTGCACTCGGCGTCCCTAGCTACACAACCACGTTGACCGTGGAAACGGACATCGATGCGATGTACAACAACATCAAGACGTTCATCGACAAGTATAACGAAGTGATCGACAAACTCGATGCGAAGGTAAGCGAAAGATCCTATCGCGACTTCCCGCCATTGACCGACACTCAAAAAAAGGACATGAAGGACAGCGACATTTTGGCGTGGAACCAAAAGGCCCAATCTGGTCTCCTGCGCAACGATGATTTTTTGAAACCGGCGATGGATCAGTTCCGTCAGTACATTACGACACCAGTGGCGTCGATCGCCGATCCGATATACAATTCGATGACCTCGATTGGCATCACGGGTGCTGCAGTAACCGGGAGCAACAAGTACCAGTATGCCGACAAGCATCTCTACATCGACGAGAAAAAACTGCGCGAAGCGCTCACCGATGAGCCGGACAAAGTCGTGGAGTTGTTCACGAAGTACAACACTAGCAGCTACGATTCGCACGGCGTCCTCACCAAATCGAGCGATGAGGGGATCGCGTCCCGCTTGTCGTATGCACTGAAAAACGTCATCAACCGGATGGGTGATCGCGCCAGCACGAGTCCTTCTACGAGCCCATTGACCAAGCAGATCAACGACTATAACACGCAGATCTCGACGCAAACTTCGAAACTCGGCAGTTATGAGCAGCAATACTATTCGCAATTCGCAGCGCTCGAGAAAGCACTGTCCAAAATGAATGCGCAAGGCAGCTGGCTGATGTCTCAACTAGGCCAGTAATTTTAGGAGGAGGAACCTATACATGTCGATGAACGCGAACGCCTACAAACAAACGTACAACAATGCACAAGTCATGACCGCTCCTCCGGGCGAACTCACCCTCATGCTCTACAACGGTGCGATCAAGTTCTTGAAGCTCGCCATCAACGCGATGAAAGCCAAGCAAATCGAGGAGACGAACAAAAACATTCAACGTGCACAAGACGTCATCTCGGAACTGATGTGTACGCTGAACATGGACGTGGAGATCTCCAAGAACCTGATGGCACTCTACGACTTCATGAACCGTCACCTCTTGCAAGCCAACATCAAAAAAGACCCGGCGCTGGTGACGGAAGTGCTCGACCTCGTCGAAGACCTTCGCAACACGTGGGTTGAAGTGATCAAAGTCAACCGAAGCCAATCGGCACAAGTGGCAAACGGACTGGCCTAATGCAAGAGTTCCTCACATCTTACCGTGACCTCACACAGGCGATCATCGACCTGTTCCTTACGAGCGAGCGAATTGTTGATGCCGAACGCTTAGATGAGCTGCTGGCACAGCGCGACAAACTGATTGAACGCCAATCGACGTTGCCCAACCTGCGAGGGGAACCTGCCTTGCAGCGGTTGACCGAGGAGATCGTGCAACTCGACGCCCGCGCTCGGGAGTTGTTGCGCGAGGCGATGCAGGAGACCCAGCAATCGATTCAGCAGTTGAACACGCAGTCTCGCCGGACGTCCGCCTATGAGCAAGCGTACCAGCCTGACGCGATGTTTTTCGATAAAAAGAAATGACAAAAAAGCACTAGACATCCTCTGTCCACAGTCCTTCATAGCCCTTTTCACATTCCACCTGTGGATAGATGTAGGTTTATACACAGTAGCTGTGAATAACTTATCCAGAATTGTGAATAACTTTCGCATGGGATTGTGAAAAGGGAGGGATTTGCTTGCAAATTTCGAAGTATCCACAGCCAACATCACCAGTCGAAGCGGAAGTGCGTGTGCAGGCACCGAGCCCTGCGCCAGCCAAGAAAGTCACAGCGGAACAAGTTACCGACGGCATGGCCAGACTGCGGAAAAAACTCGAAGAGATGCAGGGTACGAAGGTGCAGATGAACTATGACAAGGACATCGATCGCGTGATTATCCGCTATACCAGCCAGTCCACTGGCGAGGTAGTGCATCAGATCCCAACTGAGAAGTTCGTGGAATTTGAAAAGGAATTTATCAAATCTGTCGGCTTGCTATTTGACCACAAAGCCTAGAAAAGCCCATCCCTGCAGACGCGGGGATGGGCTTTTACGCAATCGCTACAACTACTGCACTTGGTCAAATGTCAGCACGACCGAGACGAGCATCAGCAACAGGGCCGCGACCAGCAACGTGACGTCACGACCGCGCTCGCGCAGCACGACTTTGTCGCGCTCGTTGAGCTCTGCCTTCACTTTTTCATTCTCAAGGTGTTCCTCGCGGGTCTTGATCTTCATCAGCTCGACGTAATTTCGCAACCCCATCCGGCGGCGGAAACTAAACAGGCGGGAGAAGATCACGACCCCGACCATCAAGTAGATCAGTCCGAACTGAAACACGCCGTTCGAGATCCGGGTGTACAAATCCAACGTCGTGTCCGGTCGATACCGCAACCATTGGTAGAGCACGATCACCACGGCGCTGACCAAGCCGATGATCAGCCCACGCACGATTCCCTTGCGCATGGTGTCCCCTCCTTACAGGTTGTAAATGCTCTCGACCTCTTCGATTTCAAACTCCATCGTCCGCTCCTTGTTGCGCTCGCGGAAACTGACGACATAATGCGTATACGTGCGCTCTTGCAACAATAGATCCGTCACATGGAAGTCGGTCTGCAACTTCGCGGCCAAATCGGTTTTGGCGGCCTGTGCTTCTTCATCAGGTGCGATCATCTCAATCGCCACCATCTGCGTCCAACTCAACAGCAGCAAATCAAGGTCCGGCATGATTTCAACTTCCAGATCGTCTACGTAATCAGACACAGAAATCCCTCTCTCGTTTCAAAGCTATTTCCTATCTTACCACATTTTCCTTCGAATCAACCCTCCCAGCCCTTTCGCAGCAGGGAAAAAGCAGACCTATCCAGAATTGGTAAGACAGAGATTTTTACGGAATAGGAGAGTGAAGTCGACCATGCGCGAGACGATCAGACTGTTGCAAGCGGGCGACCTGCACATCGGCACCGCATTTTCCGGAAGCGGGTTCGGGGTTGAAAAAGCACGTCGCCGCCGCCGGGAAGTATTGGGGACGTTTCGCCTGCTGTGCGAAGCGGCCCTCACCCATCGGGCGGATGTGCTGCTGTTGACCGGCGACCTCTTCGAAGCAGAGTGGGTGACAGAAGCGGAAGTTTCCGAAGTGCGCCACTTGCTCGGCAAACTTCAACTGCCCGTGCTGATCACCCCTGGCAACCACGACGCCCTGCTGAGCGGCGGCCCCTACTCGTGGGGCGAATGGCCGGACAACGTCCACCTGTTCGGCCCAGCGGTGGAGGCGAAGACCTTCCCCGAGCTCGGCCTCACCGTACATGGATACGGCTATGGGCAGAAGTGGGTGCGTGACAACCCGATGGCAGGCTATCGGGTGCCAGCGGACGGACTGTTGCATGTGGTGATGATCCACGGCTCCTATGAAGCGCCTGAAGCAACCCCTTATTGGCCCGTCTCGCGTGACGAACTGCTCGCGCTGGGTGCTGACTATATCGCGCTCGGACACTACCACCAAGCGCAAGTCCTGCTCGACGAGGCCGGACTGATGCAAGCGGCCTATGCGGGCAGTTTGGAGCCGCTCGGCTACGACGAGACGGGAGAGCATGGCGCGTTCCTGTTGCAACTGCAGCGCGGCGGGGCACGGGTGGAATGGCTGCCGATCGCGCAGCGCGCCTACCGTCGCGTGGAGGTCGAACTCGACGGCTGTACCCACCTGCTCGATGCGGCCGACCGAATCCGCGCAGCCGTCCCCGAGGCGTGGCGCGGGCGCGACCTGTTGGAGATCGTGCTGGGCGGAGCGGTCGATCCAGGTCTGCATCTCGACGCACACGACCTCACCGAACGCTTGCAGGGCCTCGCGTTTCACGTGCGCCTCACCGACCGCACACACCCCGACCTCGACGGGGATGCCTATCTCCCGACCTCGGCGGCGGGACGCTATGTCGCCAAGTTGCGCGAGCGGCTGGCAACCGAAACGGATGAACAAAAGCGCAGGCTGCTCGAGCGTGCGCTGGTGATGGGACTGAATGCCTACGAACGCGGCAAGGTGGTGAACGCATGAAACTCCTAAAAGCACACATCGACGGATTCGGCCGCTACACCAACCGAGACTTTGCGTTTGGTGACGGCCTCAACGTCATCTATGGCAAAAACGAAGCCGGCAAGTCCACGCTCCAACACTTCCTGCTCGCCATGCTCTACGGGCAGAAAAACCCCAAGCGCAAGCGCACCGTCTATTTGGAAGAGGAGCAAAAGTACCGCCCGTGGCAGACCAGCACCTACGGCGGTGTGCTCTGGTTCGAAGTCGAGGGCACGGAGTACCGCATCGAGCGCAACTTGCGCCGCGAGGACGAATGGGTGCGGCTGTACCTGCAACAGAGCGGCGAGGAGATCACCGACCGCTTTGAGCTGGATTCGCGCAAGGAACCGAACTTTGCGCAGGTGTTGGTGGGCGCGGACCGCGACCTTTTTGCCCATGCCTTGTGCGTGGGGCCGGTGCGCGACCGCGACCGGATCGCATGGCTGCGAGATAGTGTCCGCGCAGGCGGCGAGAGCGCGGAGGGCGACGCACCTGCCACCCAAGAGCAACAGCAGATGCGGCTCGCCACCGAGGCGATCACCAAGCGCCTCGAAGCCCTCGGCAGCGAGCGTGCTGCCACCAAGCCGTATGGACAAGCTGTGAAACTGCGCGACGATCGCCATCGCGCTCTCAACGATGCCTTGGAGCGCGAACGCACCCAAGCGGGGGCTCGACAAGCGGCGGAGCAGACGGAGAGCGAGTGGCAGGAGTTTGCGCGCGAGGAGCAGATGTTGCGCGACCAACTGACCGACCAACTCGGTCAGTACCTGAGCATGCAGGAGGTCAGACGCACTGAATTGCGGGTGCAGGTCGAACAACTGACGCACGCGCTGGAGCAAAACCGTGCGGCGGCAACGACGGAACTTGCGAACCTCAACGAAGAGACCTTCCGCGAACTGCAAACGGACTTCAACCGCTTGCTCAACGCCAAAAAGGAACTCGACAACTACCAAAAGCGCCTCGACACGCTCCAAGCGGAGTCCAAGGAAGCCTCGCGCTATGTCGCGGAGCACCGCGCTTTTGAAGAATCGCAACTGCTCGACGTCGAACGCATGGCCCAGCGTCTGGAATGGTATGAAGCGCACGCCAGCGAACAAGTGGAGGAGACCGATGAGAGCGAGCGCGTTGCGATGCAGGTCGCTCAGAAACAAGCGCGGGGCAAAGTCTGGATGGGCGGTGTGGCGGCCGTTTTGACGACGCCGCTGACCTTCCTGCATTGGGCGGCGATCCTCGTCGTCCTCGCCTGCGTGGCGTTCACGGTGTTGACCTTCCTCACGATCTCGCGCATCCAGAGCGACATCGAGCGCTGGGAAGCGGCGCGGGAGCAGGAAGCCTGCGAGCGCGAAGCGGTGCGCCATGAACAGGAACGGCTGGAGCAGCAATTGCAAGACTTGCTCGCCCGCTTCCAAGTCGACACGCCGCGCCAATACCGTCAGAAGTGGAACGCGCTGGTCAAGGCCCGCGAGCAAGTCACCCTCTACGAGCGCCAGACGTTGTGGCTGTCGGGTGAAGTGTCCCGCGCCACCGGGGAGCGCGACATCCTCGCCCGCCGCTTGCTCCGCCAGCTCGGGGGTCAAGAGACGCAGGCGAGCTCCTTGGACGCGGAACGACTGCGTGCGGAGATCGCGCGGTGGGAGACGCGCTTCAGCGAGGCGCGTGCGCTCCACCAACAAGCGACGGTCTGGGAGCGCGAGTTGAATCAATTGCAGTTCGACTTGCAGACGTTGGAATCCGACCTGTCCCGTTGGGCGGAGATCGCCGCCCGGTTTGGTGTATCTCCCCAAGCTCCGTCCCTGCTGTGGCAAGCGGAGGAAGTGGCAACACACGACCTCGACGCTCTCTACCAGAGTTGGGATGCAGCCGAACGCTTGCTGCTCGATCAGAAAAGCACCGTCGCCGTCGCCCAAACGCGATACGCGACGCTCGTCGAAGGACAAAAATCGCTCGCGGACCTGTTGCTGGAGAAGGAACTTGCGGACGCGGACCTGCATCTGCTCACAGAGGAGCGCGAGGCGTTGCTCCTCGCAGCCGAAGTCTGGGGCGAGGTGCGCGATGAATTGTACCAAGCGATCGCACCGAAGTTCGCCGCGACACTGGCCGACGTCTCGTCCCGCGTCACACAGGGGCGCTACGGCGAAGTGTTTCTCGACGGCACCGACGGGATCACCGCTGTGTCGCCCGACTCCGGCTACACGGTCGATCTCTCGGCGCTGAGTGAAGGCACGATCGACCAGATCTCGTTTGCGATGGGGTTGGCGCTGTCCGGCTGGAGCATCTCCGGCGGGGAACGACTGCCGCTGTTGCTTGACGAGCCATTCCGCCGCTATGACGATGACCGCCTCGACGCGGTGCTGGGCGTGTTGCGCGAGGAAGCCCTGCAACGGCAGATTTTCCTGTTCACCTGCCGCGAGCAGGAAGTGGAACGCGTGATGCAAACGGGCGGCGAACCTGTCCGACTGGTCGAGTTACAAGATGGTAAGTATGGTATGATAAGAGATGAACAACCTAGCACTGCACACCTATAAGTCGCGAACTCTAGGGGGAAACTTACATATGAAAAAAACCATCAGTGTCATCGGCGTTCCGATGGACTTAGGTCAAGGGCGCCGCGGCGTCGACATGGGCCCGTTCTCCATCCGCTATGCAGGGTTAAAGGAACGCATCGAACGCCTCGGCTACACCGTTCATGACCAAGGCAACGTCAACGTCCCACAGGCAGAATCTCACCATATCCATGACGAAAAACTCAAATACCTCCCGGAAGTCACCCGCGTCTCCGAAGACCTCGCTTCGAAAGTGAAGGATGTCGTCGAGCAAGGGCACTTCCCTGTCATCCTCGGCGGTGACCACTCGATTGCGATCGGTTCGATCGCCGGGATCACCCAAAAGTACAAAAAACTCGGCGTGATCTGGTTCGACGCCCATGCGGATTTCAACACCGAAGACAGCACGCCGTCGGGCAACATCCACGGCATGCCGCTGGCTTGCTGCCTCGGGGTCGGCCACGAGAAGCTCGTCAACATCGCAGGGTTCGCGCCGAAGATCCAACCGGAGAACGTCGTCATCGTCGGCGCGCGTTCGGTTGACCGCGATGAGCGCCTGTTGCTCAAGCAACACGGCATCAAAGTGTTCGACATGCACGAAGTTGACAAGCTCGGGATCGCCAAAGTCATGGAAGAAGCGATTCGCATCGCAGGGGAAGGCACGGATGGCATCCATCTCTCGCTCGACCTCGACGCGATCGATCCGGACATGGCACCGGGCGTTGGAACCCCGGTTCTGGGCGGCATCACCTATCGCGAAGGTCATTTCGCGATGGAACTGCTGTTCCAATCGAACAAAGTCATCTCCTGTGATGTCGTCGAAGTCAACCCGATCCTCGATGAACACAACAAAACCGCACGCACCGCAGTCGATCTGGTCTGCTCGCTGCTTGGCGAAGCGGTCATGTAAGGAAAAAAGGCTCCCTCCGCAACCGTGCGGAGGGAGCCTTTTTTTTCGTAAAACCAAGTAAGCAGGGAGGTATTGACGGTCTCGCTAATTAGGGGGTATACTTACCTGAAAAGTTGGACTTGGCAGATGGTGGAACGCTCCGCATCTGACCTGTATATCTTAGAATAGACTTGGGAAAAGGGAGTGTGTGGCATGAGCACCAAACAACTGCTACTGACGGCTGAACAAGTCGCTGAACTCAATGAACAATACGTAGGGAAGACACCGCAGGAGATTTTGAAACTTGCCTTCGAGACCATCGACAACATCGCCTTCGCCTGTAGCTTTGGTGCAGAAGATGTCGCGCTCGTCGACATGATCGTCAAAATCAAACCGGACGCAAAAATTTTCTACCTCGACACGGATGTTCTGTTTGAAGAGACCTACACCGTGCGCGATGAAATCCTCAAAAAGTACTCCGCGAATCTCATCAAATACTCCCCGTTGCTGACCTTGGAGGAACAAGCAGACCAACACGGCGACAACCTCTGGGCGACCGACCCGAACGGCTGCTGCAACATCCGCAAAGTCGAGCCGCTCAACCGTGCGCTCTCGACCTTGGATGCATGGATCACCGGGATTCGTCGCGACCAAGCGCCGACGCGTGCCAACGCAGGCGTCGTGGAGACGGACACCAAGTTCAACCTGATCAAGTTCAACCCGATTGCGCTCTGGACATGGGAGGACGTCTGGGCGTATATCCGCGCCAACGACGTTCCGTACAACGTCTTGCACGATCAAAATTATCCGTCGATCGGGTGTACGCACTGCACGCGCCAAGTCGCACCAGGAGAAGACCCGCGCGCTGGCCGATGGGCTGGCAATGACAAGACGGAATGCGGCCTGCACAAGTAAATTTGACTGTGGGGCGCAACTAAGCCCCCGACAGGACCGCACCTCTAGGCCGGCCTGAAACGGGCCAACGGAGGAGGCAAACAACAGAGATGAACTGGGAACTATCGTTTGGCGGTTTTGTCGTGGGCATTTTGGTGGGGATGACAGGCATGGGCGGCGCTCTGGTGATGACGCCGATGATGATCTTTCTGTTCGGGGTGAACCCGACGGTGGCGGTCGGAACCGACCTCGTCTATTCCTCGATCACGAAGATCTTCGGTGCCTGGCAGCACTGGCGGCAAAAAACGGTCGACTGGACCGTCGTCCGCCTGTTGAGCACGGGCAGCGTGCCCGGCGCATTGGCCGGGGCGTTGATGATGATGATCTTGCAGAAAAGCTATGCCGATTCCGTACAAACGATTCTCGGCAAGGTATTGGGGTTGACCTATCTGCTGATCGCGCTGTTCATGATCTGGCAGATGGTGCGCAAGCTGTCGGAGATGCGCACCAAGCGCAATGAACTGCGCCACGCATCACAAGCTGAAGCCGCCGCCTCCCAGCAAGAGCTGGCAGCGACGGCGGACGGTGTCCTGACGCAGGCACCGGAGACGATTCGCCCCGATGCGCGCAAGATGATCTGGCTCGGCCTGATCGCCGGGTTCGTGGTCGGGCTGACCTCGGTCGGATCAGGAACGCTGTTCATGGCTGTCCTCGTGTTGATCTACCCGGTGGCCGTGGCGCGCTTGGTCGGGACGGATATCGTACAGGCGGTTCTGGTCACCGGTGTCGCAGGGCTTGCCCACTTGTCGATGGGCAACGTCGATCTGCATCTGGTCGGACAATTGTTGATCGGATCGATCCCTGGCATCCTGATCGGCAGTCGGATGACGACGCGTGTGCCGGAGACGTTTGTGCGCAGTAGTCTGGTGGTGCTGATCTTTTTGGCGGGATTCAAGATGTTGATGAAATAGAGGGAGGTCTGCAACCTTGAGCGGATTGATTGCACCACATGGTGGCACGCTGGTAAACCGCGTGTTGACAGGAGAAGAGCTACAGAGACAGCAGGAACGGGCGGCGACCTTGAAACGTGTACCGCTGGATGCGTTTGCGTTGTCCGACTTAGAATTGATCGCCGTCGGTGCGTTCTCGCCGCTGACCGGGTTCTTGGGAAGCGCGGACTATGACAATGTCGTCGACAACATGCGCTTGGCGGACGGCACGGTGTGGAGCCTGCCGATCACCTTGCCGGTGACCGAGGAGACTGCACAGGGAGTGGAAGTCGGGGAAAGCGTAGCCTTGGTTGATGAGCACGGCGTGATCTACGGCCTGCTCGACGTGACCGAGAAGTTTATCCCGAACAAAGCGCGGGAAGCTTCCCGCGTCTACCGCACGACCGAACCTGAACATCCAGGCGTTGCCAAATTGTACGAACGTCCGAACGTCTACCTCGCCGGACCGATCTGGTTGCTGCAACGCGACCCCAACAAGGACTTCCCCGAGTTTCGCTTCGACCCAGCGGATACGCGTGCGCTTTTTGCCCAGCGCGGTTGGAAAACGGTCGTGGGCTTCCAAACTCGCAACCCGGTACACCGGGCGCACGAGTACATCCAAAAGTCGGCGCTGGAGATCGTTGATGGCCTGTTCCTGAACCCGTTGGTCGGGGAAACCAAGTCGGACGACATCCCGGCTGACGTGCGGATGACCTCGTACCAAGTGTTGCTGGAGAACTACTACCCGGCAGACCGCGTGCAGTTGGGCGTGTTCCCGGCGGCGATGCGCTATGCAGGGCCGCGCGAAGCGGTTTTCCACGCGATGGTGCGCAAAAACTTCGGTTGCACGCACTTCATCGTCGGTCGCGACCATGCGGGTGTGGGCAACTATTACGGCACCTATGACGCGCAGTTGATCTTCTCAAACTTCACAGCTGAAGAATTGGGAATTCTGCCGTTGTTCTTCGAACACAGCTTCTACTGCACGAAATGCCAAGCGATGGCGTCGACCAAGACCTGCCCGCACGGCACCGGAGACCACCTCACGCTCTCCGGCACCAAAGTCCGTGAGAAGCTCCGCGCAGGCGAGGCGCTCCCGGTCGAATTCACGCGCCCAGAAGTTGCCGCCGTGTTGATCGCCGGCTTGCGGGAGAAGGAAGCGGTCCAATAGCACGAGAGCATGACCGCACGACACGACCGCACGACCGCATGAGAAAAAGGAGATGCCACGAGCTGGCATCTCCTTTTTTTCTATACCCAGCGCCCCTATGTACCGCCGCTCACAACAGCGTTCCTGGCTCGTACTCAGGAAGGCTATCCCCCGCTAGGAGGTCGCTGGCTTGACGTAACAGGTCGGCAGCCTGCCCAAGCTTGCCCTGCCGCTTGTAGGCGTCTGCAGCGATCTTCAAGGCGGCAGCGGCCTCCTCAGGGGAGTGCATCTCCAGCGCCTTTTCATAAGCGGTCATCGCGTGCTCAACAGACTCTTCGTACTGTTCGCGAATGATCATGAACGTTGCCTGTGTCGTGTAGTAGGTCCGCGTGATGAACATCGAAGGAATTTCTGCTGTCAACAACTCTGCCGCCCGTTGAAGGTGCTTGGACGTCTCCTCGTAGCGCTGCTTCTTCAAGCAATGTTCCGCCGCGTTCGAGTACGAATTGATCAAGCGGATGCGATCGTCGTCGCTGAGCGCATCGAGCCGAACCTCGCGCAGCAGCTCCTGCAACACCGCCTCTGGGTTCGCTTGCCGACGGCGCACTTCGTTCATCGCCTCGACGATCTGAGTGTGCATCTGACGGCGGTTCAGCGACCGGTACAGCGCTTTGGCTTGTGTGAGGTAGTTGAACGCCATGCGCGGGTCGCGTTCAGCAGATGTGCTGGACATCTCGAACAGTCGGTCTGCCATCTGTTGGGCACCGCCCATGTCATCAGCGACTCGACCAAGCCCTTCCGCCAACTGATCAGCGAGTCCAGCCGCTTCCGAGTGTTGGAGCTTGTCCACCAAGAGATACCCGCGCATATAGGCGAGATACGATTCCATCTGGGCTTCCTCCAAGGGCATCCGTCCCACCCTCGATTGGCTCAGGTACAGCTCGCCTAGACGGTGATGCAACTTCGCTGCGTAGACATTGTCCTCTGGTGATCGCCGCCCTACACAGCTCTCCACCGCCTCCAACAGGATCGGGAGTGTTTCCTCCACGCGCTCCATGCGGACCAACGCGTCCACTTTGATCAACAACAACTTGCGTCTAGCTTCTTGAGGCAGCTCGGGGTCGAGCTCTTGCGCGCTTACCTGATCGAGAATTTGTCGGTAGGTCTCGCGCAGGTAGTAGCCCTGCCCGATCTCCATCCGTACCGGAGCCAACGTTGGAAACGTTTCCGATGCGGGCAACCATTCCCCGGCCTCCACGCCCAAGCGCGCGGCCAACTTCCCGATCAGTTCCACCGTCGCGAAGCCCATGCCCTCCTCAAGTTTTCGCAAGGCGTCCACCGAACACAACCCCTGCGCTGCCTCCCCCTCGGATAAATTCCGTTGCAACCGGGCTCTACGAATTCGCAAGCCCACATGAGTCAGTTGATGTTCCGGCACGATGCTGCACCGCCCTTTAGACAAAAAGTATCAAAATTCTCAACAAGTATTAGTATAAGGTCTACATTAAAATGAATCAATAGAAGTTAACCACATTTTACAAACGGCGAACTGGCAACTGAAAGAACGCGTCCGGGTGTATCGGTGAAAAAAAGGGGAGAATAAAAAAAACATCGGGGACTTGGAGCGCTGGGGGCAGGGATTTTTTAACAGACAGGGAAAAAGAAAAAGGATGTGAAACTTTTTCGGACCCGGTTCGTATACCCTGTTAGCCGGAGAAAACACGGCGGAGGAAACCAATGGAACTCATGGAGATCAGGATCGTCAAAAGAGCCCAGAAAGGCGATCGTCTCGCATTTGCTGAGCTGGTCGAGCTGTACAAGGACAAACTGTATAACCTCGGCTACCGGATGCTTGGCAACCCGCAAGAGGCGGAGGACATCGCCCAAGAGGCATTTTTGCGAGCCTACAAAAATTTAGACAAATATAATGCGAGCCACAAATTCTCCACGTGGATCTACCGCATCGCAACCAACCTCTGCATCGACCGCATGCGCAAGAAAAAAGCGAGTTACTCGCTAGACGCGGAAGTGGACGGCATCGAGGGTGGCGACATGTACACCCGCCTCTCGTCCCCAGATCTGGGGCCGGAGGACGAAGTGATGCGCACGGAGACGCAGCGAGAAGTCCAAGACGCCATCGAAGCGTTGCCAGAGAACTACCGAGCCGCTGTGATCCTGAAATACCTGCACGACATGTCGTTGCAGGAGATCGCGGACGTCCTCGAAGTGCCCGTCTCAACCGTCAAGACGCGGATTCACCGTGGACGCGAGGCGTTGCGGGCAGGCTTGCGACACCAAAGCCGATAGGAGGTGTACCGAACAGTGAGCACTTCACACATGAACGAACGGATGCACCAATACCTCGATGAGGAATTGACGGGTGCTGAGTTGGAGGAATTTGAATCGCACATCACGACATGTGCCGATTGCCAGAGCGAACTCAAGGAACTGGACAGCGCGATGCACCAGTTCGCCCAAACCGACTGGGTAAAAGCACCTGCTGGGTTTACGGAGAACCTGATGGAGCAATTGAATGCGATGCACCCGCCCAAGCGCAATTGGCGTGTGCCGATCATGAAATATACAGGGGTTGCCGCCGCCGTGTTGTTGGTCTTTGGCCTCGGCGTCTCGATCACGGCCCCGGAGAAGTTCGCGTTGCAAGCGGACAACACGCAGGGATTGGTCGTCGCGGACAACAAAGTCATCGTGCCGGCCGGAACGGAATACAACGGAGACCTCGTTATACAAAATGGCGACGTCGAAGTGCGCGGCAAAGTCAACGGCAATGTCACCACGCTCAACGGACGCGTCTACCGCATGGCGGGAGCGGACATTTCCGGGGAGACGGAGGAAGTCGACCAAGCGGCTGAGAAGGTCGCCTACTATGCCAAACGCTTGTGGCATGACCTAGCGAAATAAACGGGTCTGAGGAGCAGAACTTTTCTGCTCTTTTTTGTTGTTCGTAAAAAGGGAAACCACGACCCGAAGCGAAATGGTATACGGTACATAAGGACAAGCTAACAGGGGATTTTGCAGCGAAATTGTAGAGAAGGCAGCAGGTGGCGGATTTGCAGACGACTTTCGAAAAATTGGTGAGTTCACTTCGACTTTTAGACGCGCTGGACGTCATCATCGTCGCCTTCGTGCTATATCGATTGATCTTGATGATACGTGGCACTCGTGCGGTTCAGTTGTTGAAGGGTGTCGTGATGATCCTCTTGGCGACGGGGATTGCGCATACCTTGCAACTCGGGGCGCTCAGTTGGTTATTGGACAAAATTCTCACGATCGGGCTGTTTGCGATCCCGGTCGTTTTTCAACCAGAGTTCCGTCGGGGCTTGGAACAGCTCGGGCGCGGCAAGTTCTTCTCCTCGCGCAGCACGACGCTGTTCCAGGAGGAGGAGGACATCCCGAAGACGATCAACGAACTGACCAAGGCGACCAGCGTGCTCTCCAAAAACAAAATTGGCGCCCTGATCATCCTCGAACGCGACACAGGTCTCGTCGATCATATCGAGACGGGCATCCCGATCGGGGCGGTCGTGTCCTCGGAGCTGTTGATCAACATCTTCATCCCGAACACGCCGCTGCACGATGGAGCGGTGATCATTCGCGGGCAAAATGTGCTCGCCGCCTCCTGCTTCCTCCCGCTCAGCGACAACGCCAGCTTGAGCAAGGAGCTAGGCACGCGCCATCGGGCGGGCATCGGCATCTCCGAGCAGTCGGATGCGGTCGCGGTGATCGTCTCTGAGGAGACGGGGGCGATCTCGCTGGCAGCTGATGGCAAGCTCACGCGCAACCTCGACGAGCAATCCTTCCGCGAGTACCTGACCAACCTGCTGGTGCCGGTCAAGACGAGCGGCTTTACACTGTTCAAGGGAAAGGCGGGATCGTAGGATGATGGACCGCCTGTTACGCAACAACACTGTCGTCAAAATTGTCGCCTCGATCCTCGCGATCCTGCTCTGGCTGATCGTACACTCCGGCGAGGAGGGCACGACCACGGGCGGCGGCATCACGCAGATCACGCAACCGTTGCGAGACCAGAGTGTGAGTGTGCTCTATGACGACCACAATTTCTCGCTGGTGGCCGAGCCCAAAGTCACGCTCACCCTGCGCGGACCGGGATTTGACGTGATGAACGTGATTGCCCAGAGCGACTCCGTGCATGTGATCGCCGACGCGACCAAGCTATCGGAGGGGACGCACGAAGTTCCCGTCTATGTGACGGGGCTGCCCTCGGGGGTCACCAGCAACTCCCCGACCGTCACGATCCAGCTCGAGGCGAACGTGGTCAAGGACTTTCCGATCACGCTGAACACCGAAGGCAAGCCCAAGGAAGGGCTGAATGTCGGGGAAGCGGTGATCTCCCCGAAGACGGTCGTGCTGTCCGGGGCCAAGTCGGTCGTCAACAACGTCAAATCGGTGGTGGCGACGATTTCCGTCGAAGGCGCGGTGGAGGCGGTACACACCTCCGTTCCATTGGTCGCGCTCGATGAAGCGGGCAAGGCGATCAAGAACGTCCGGCTGAACAGCGACCGCGCCGAAGTGACGATCCCGGTCAACCACCCGTCCAAGTCGTTGCCGTTGAGCTTGCAGTTCAAGGGCGATCTGGCACCGGGCTATGCGGTGGAATCGATCAACCACACGATGACGGTTACCGCCTATGGCGACCCGAAAACGCTAGAAGCCTTGGAGAGTTACCCGGTGCCGGTGCTCGATCTGACGGGACTGAACAAGACCACCACGCAGAAAATCAAGCTCCCGATTCAAGCGGGCATCACGACGCTTGAGCCGGCGGAAGTTGAGATCACGATCACCGTGGTCGACGCGAACCGCCGCACGTTCGACGGGATGCCCGTGAAAGTGACGGGGTTGAAGGAAGGCCAGTCCTACAAAGTGGTCGGCGGACCTGAGCAGGTCTCGGTGACGATCGAAGGGGCGAAGTCGTTGCTCGACAAGTTGCAGCCAAGCGACTTGCAAGTGTATGTCGATGCTGCCAACCAAGCGGCTGGCACGCATGAGGTGCGGCTGCAGATCACCGTACCGAACTTCCTCCGTGCGGTGCAGATGCAGCCGGAGACGATGATGGTCAGCTTTGTGAAGTGAGTTCGTGAAAAAGTCCCACCCCGGAGACGGGGTTGGGACTTTTTTGTACCTGTGGAACATCTGGGGGCTGGCGTGCGTCTACTGAGAGTGGGCAGGGTCTTGTGAAAGCCCACCGGATATGGGAAAATAGGCGTATTGCGCTGAGATAGCAAACTAACCGACTTCATCTATGCGAAGGAGATTTTCATACGTGGCACGTTACTTTGGTACTGATGGTGTTCGCGGTGTTGCCAACCTCGAACTGACCCCTGAATTGGCATACAAGCTCGGCCGTGCAGGTGCGTTCGTCCTGACCCAAGGGTCGACGAGCGTGCGCGCTCAGATCGCGGTCGGCAAAGATACTCGCATCTCCGGTGACATGCTGGAAGCCTCGCTGGTCGCAGGCATCCTGTCGGTCGGCGTGGATGTGTTGCGCCTCGGCGTCATCCCAACGCCAGGCGTTTCCTACCTGACACGCAAATTGGGCTGTGACGCAGGCGTCATGATCTCGGCGTCGCACAACCCGGTGCCGGACAACGGCATCAAGTTTTTCGGCGGAGATGGGTTCAAATTGACCGATGAGCAAGAGGCGGAATTTGAGCGCCTGCTCGATGCAGCCGTTGACGAGCTGCCGCGACCGACCGGCGAACAGGTGGGCCGCATCGTGGAACAAGCGAACGCGGGTGAGCTGTTCACCGAATTCCAGAAGTCCACGATCTCGCATCGCTTCGACGGGATCAAAGTCGTGCTCGACTGCGGCAACGGTGCGGCTTCTTACGTAGCGGGTGACGTATTCCGCTCGTTGGGTGCCGATGTGATCGTGATCAACGCGGAACCGACCGGCACCAACATCAATGTCGGCTGTGGCTCTACACATCCAGAGAAAGTCCAAGAAGCGGTTCTCGCGCATGGCGCGGCGATCGGCTTGAGCTTCGACGGGGATGCGGACCGCCTGATCGCGGTCGATGACCAAGGCCAGATCGTCGATGGTGACTACATCATGGGCATCCTCGGCGTCGCGATGAAAAAGCGCGGGGCGCTCCCGAACAACACCGTCGTCTCCACGGTCATGTCGAACATCGGCTTCCACAAAGCGATGCGCGAACAAGGCATCGACGTGAAAGTGACCGCCGTCGGGGACCGTTACGTCATGGAAGAGATGCGTGCGGGTGGATATGGACTGGGTGGGGAACAATCTGGACATATCATCCTGCTCCAGCACAACACCACCGGGGACGGTCTATTGACAGCCCTGCATCTCACGGATATCATGGTAGAATCGCAACAATCGCTGAGCTCGCTTCGCTCGATCATGCGTTCCTTCCCACAGATTCTGGTCAACGTCCGCGTCGTGACCAAGGACGGGTGGAAGGACAACGCGGAGATCCTCGCGGCGATCCAACGCGCCGAGGAAGCCTTGGGGGCTGACGGTCGCGTGTTGGTGCGTCCGTCGGGCACCGAGCCGCTGATCCGCGTCATGGCGGAAGGCCCGGAGGAGGAAGCGCTGCAAGGGTACGTGAACGACATTGCCAACGTTGTACGCCGCGAACAAGGCGAGAGATAAAAATGGGGGAGCGCCTGCTCCCCTCCTAACTCTCGGCGGCATACGATACCTTGATGGAGGTGATGTGGAGAGCGCGACCGCAGTTGAGATGTTGTGTGCAAGTTGCAAGTGGTCTACCATATACCAAAAAGCGCCTGAACTGACCGTATGAGCGGAGAATTTCCACGGCCAGTTGACGAGGTGGAGGAGTATCGATGTTTCGGCGGATGCCTCCCGGTGGTTGTACCCCACCGATATAGCGCACTTCGAAATCCGTTGGGTGACCGACGGGACAAGAGGCGCTACCGGTACACACAACAAAAAATGGCTGACGAGGCACTAGGGTGCTTGTAGCCATTTGGCACAAGTTTGATTACCTCTTGCCTCCGATCCACAAAAAGGAGATTTTTTAACTATGTGTGGAATCGTGGGTTACATCGGCAACAAACAAGCACAAGACGTACTCTTGCACGGTCTGGGCAAGCTGGAATACCGCGGGTATGACTCCGCAGGGATCGCGATCTTTGAGAACGGTGCCGTCACCGTGAAAAAATCGGTAGGCCGTCTCGCCAACCTCGCAGAACTGGTCGACGGCACGGGTCGTCTGTCTGGTAACCAAGGGATTGGACACACCCGTTGGGCGACGCACGGACGTCCGTCTGACAACAACGCCCACCCGCACCAAGACGACAACGGCAACTTCACGATCGTCCACAACGGGATCATCGAGAACTACCAATCCCTGCGTGAAGAACTGACCGCGATGGGTCACACCTTCCTGTCCGAAACCGACACCGAAGTGGTGGCGCACTTGCTCGACGACATGTGGACAGGCGACCTGTTCGATACCGTACTGGCGATCAACAAGCGCATCCACGGTGCGTTTGCACTGGGGATCATGGCGAAGCAAGAACCGGGCAAACTGATCGCGGTTCGCAAGCAATCGCCGCTGGTCATCGGTCTGGGCGAAGGCGAGAACTTCATCGCGTCTGACATCCCGGCGATTCTGGAGTACACCCGCAACGTATACATCCTCGATGACGGCGAGATTGCCGTGTTGACGGCTGATGCGGTGAAAACCTTCGACCTCCAAGGCAACCCGACGGAGAAGGAAGTCTACGAAGTCACGTGGTCCGCTTCGGCTGCTGAGAAGGGCGGCTACGATCACTTCATGCTCAAGGAAATCCACGAGCAACCGAAAGCGATCTCCGACACCCTGACCGGTCGGATCTCCGAGGACGGAACGAAAGTGGTATTTGACGAAGTGCAATGGCCGGCTGGTTTCGCGAGCGAGATCGACCGCATCCACATCCTCGCATGCGGTACATCTTGGCATGCAGGGATGGTTGGGAAGCACGCGATTGAGAAGCTGACCCGCATCCCGGTGGATTGCGAGATCGCGTCTGAGTACCGTTACCGTGACCCGATCGTTTCGAAAAACACCCTGATGGTCGTCATCACGCAATCCGGTGAGACGGCAGATACCCTCGCGGCGCTGCGCCAAGCGAAGGAACAGGGCACCCGCATCCTCGCGATCACCAACGTTGTCGGTTCCTCGGCAGCGCGTGAAGCGGACGATGTGATCTTCACCTGGGCAGGCCCGGAGATCTCCGTGGCTTCGACCAAGGCGTACACGACGCAGTTGACCGCTCTGTACCTGTTTGCAGGCTGGTTGGCACAGGAACGCGGTTCGGTTGGGGCAGCGGAAGTTCCGGCTCTGCTGACCGACCTGCGCGACATGCCGGCCAAGGCAGAGACCGTGCTGGAAACTTCTCCGGCGATTGAGACGTTCGCGAAGCAATGGAGCTCCCGTGAGCACGCGTTCTTCATCGGCCGTGGTCTGGACTATGCGGTTTCGATGGAAGGCTCGCTGAAGCTGAAGGAGATTTCCTACATGCACGCCGAGGCGTATGCAGCAGGGGAACTGAAGCACGGGACGTTGGCGCTGATCGTGGAGGACATTCCGGTGATTGCGTTGGTGACGCAGGATGACCTGTACGAGAAGACGGTGTCGAACATCCAGGAAGTCAAGGCACGCGATGCGTTCGTGCTGGCACTGGCATGGAGCGGTGATACCGAGATCGGGAAGACGGCTGACCAAGTCATCCACATCCCGCGCGTGAACCCGTTCCTGGCTCCGATTATCGCGGTGATCCCGCTGCAGTTGCTGGCGTATTATGCGTCGGTAGCGCGTGGGAATGATGTTGACAATCCTCGTAACCTTGCGAAGTCTGTGACGGTTGAGTAGTTTTATTTGCAAAAAGAGAGGGGCTCTGTGTAGCCTCTCTCTTTTTTTGTACGCTCTAGTTCATGCAGAAGGGTGGTTGTTCAACAAACTCGCTATGCGTGTACTTTAGAGACTACATCCAACAGTCCATCTTCAACCCGCATCAGGCAACACTCGGAACAAAGGCAAGCGCAACTGACGCACTGGTAGCGTATTTCAGAGCGCAGATAAACCAAGTAGAGAGAAAAGAGAACGGGTCATGATGCCCGTTCTCTTTTTTCTACGCCAATCGCTTACAGAGCTCCCGAAGCTCATGCACGGCTAGGTGTTCGAGCAGAGTAGTCTTTAACCGCTTCGGCTCCACGGAAGAGATGAGATCGTCCAGCGCGGCATCGCGATTGGGAACCAGTTCCACGAGGCTGCATCTTAGCCTGTCGGTATTGAACATGCCCAAGAGGATCTCCAGATAGCGATCACGGCACGTATGCCCTGTGCCGTGATCATCATGTGGATGAATGGTTCAGGTATATGAGTGGTGAATGGCTGTGCGCTAGGGAACGTCCAAGAACAGTCAAACATTTGATAGTAAGTATACATAATTCGGCTGTGTAAGTTATAAAAACGTCGAAAAATTGAGGAAAAGGAAGTTTGATCATCATTGACTATTGACTATTCTTGACCTATAATTCAATCAAGATCTTCCAAAAAACACAATATATCCCGAAAGGTGGACGAGAAAATGCCAGTCGAATTGAACGCGCACCAAGAAGAGCTTCGCCAACAACTTCAGACTGATGTGGACGAGCTCCGAGAACATTTCCGGAATGAGACCTTGAGCAGAGAGCAAGTGCAGAAATATCTTGCTCGCATGGGGCGAATTGCTCATGAGCTTCACATGTCCCTCAATCCACATCCCACGCACCACAGACACATGATCGAGAATCGCGGGATGTCGGCGACTGATCCCCGTTTCTACGAGCACTTCCATCCTTGCGAGGACTTGCTGGACTATCTTCAAGACCCGACCGCAAATGATGATCCGATCGACCACACTATCGGTGATATCTTTAACTTCCGAGTATGGACGAATCGCTGGGGTCACTATGACACGTATCGTTTGACCCGTACTCAGGACGGATGGAATGTCCAAACAATGTCTCTCAGTGAACAAGGCGACAAAGGTGGGGAGCCGATCCTGCAGCACGCGCTGACTAACGACTCGGTCAGCTACCCGAGAACGCTCGACTCCAAAATGTACACCATTTGGGAGCAAGCGAAGAATTTGGGTCTCACACACGACCAAGTCCAAGCGGCACTAGATGAAGTAGCTGAATGGGTCAGCACGACCGAACGAAATACGCCCAACAGAGGTATCTTTAACTACTAATAAGGGAGGAATACAAATGAACATCCAAACTTTCATGCAACAAATTGTCAATTCTAGTGCAGATCAGTGGAATCACATCTCGTGCTGGGGGCATGGGAGCGGTCCGTCCTATCTGAGCAGAGTAATGGTCTCTAATACGTCTAACGGTCAGACGGTAGAGGTCGAATCCCATTCGAATGTCGCCTCTTTTAAAGAAGATCTCTCGATTAGTATGGCGTGGGGATTTGAGGCAAACGATGATTTTTCCGAAGACTGGACCGACAGATTCAGCGATACCCGAGCCTCTTCAGCCTACTTGGACTTTTTCTACAAAGGAGTCCTTGTAAGACGAGAGATATTCGTGAACGTAGATGGTGGTAGAGCGATGTTGCCGCTTCCGAAAGTGACTTGGAATGCGTCCACTAATACTGTGGAAGGCCTCAGTATTACGAGAGAGCAGTATAATATTTTCCGACTAATTGCCTCGCATGTCGGGAATGAGGAGGATGTCGAGAGGTACGAGCAGTATGTCGATAGAGCAGGCTTTACAATCGTGTAGTTGGCAAATAACAGGCGGTAAACCCTTTGGGTTTACCGCCTGTTGTCTCGTTATTTTCCACTGTTCGACCCGAAGCAATGTACTAAGCGTAATGAAGGTCTATCGTGGCCGTAGAAATAAGGTGCAAGGGGATGTTCTGAACGTCGAAGCAGATTCAAAAACTAAAGGACGCGTGGCTAATTACGCCTCGGCATTCTTTTCTTCGTATATCTCGATTAACTTGCCGATCGTACAAGGTAGAGCTGCGCATATCTTCGCGACATTCGTGACCACACGAGCAGCATGTACCCGAAGAAGTGGCCCGCTGAGGAAATGCTTTGCCGCAGCCATTCGCAGAGCACTTGTTACGCGCAAATGAAAAAGGAAAGATAAATTTTTGACAAAGCTTCGAAACGTCGAAAAGGCCACCATTATGGTGGCCTAGTGGGTGACATGTACATTGCTTAGAGCAATTTTGACCAGATAACCAAACAGTTGGATGTCTTGTTTGTTTCATGGTACAACTTTATTATCACGAAAAATCAGCATTTGATTGACATTAGAGGTCTCATGATACAACTTTTTTATTATATTCGTGGTGCGGGGCTACGGTAGAATCAGGGTTCGTTCGCTCTGTGATGATACAACTTTTTTATCACTCTACAGGGCTCTGTGTAGCCTCTCTCTTTTTTTGTACGCTCTAGTTCATGCAGAAGGGTGGTTGTTCAACAAACTCGCTATGCGTGTACTTTCGTGCTAAATCGACGAGAGAGAGGCTAGAGATGTCATGGAAGATGGTCGGGAGGTCATCGCCAACATAGAAAAACGGGTTCGATGCAAACCGTAGATCAAACTCATGCGGGTCAGTGGTTGGAGTGACGAGGTGAATTTCGAGGTGATTGTCGAGGATCGCGATTGCTGTGTATTCGGCGACGAGGCAGCCGGGAATTTTAAAGTACTCGCCCGTGTCCTCATTCGGCCAGCGAATCATGATCGGTTGTGTGGTTTGCATAGGGGACCCTCCTGTTGGGTGATGTGATAGAATGGATTGGTACGGGGTTATGGCTCTATTATATATCCAACTATAGTTGGAATCAATTGAGTAGATGTTGATTTGGCGGCAATACCGTGGATGTACTCGATGATGCTTTTGTTTTCTTCGAAATAGAACACTTGTTCCTGCAGAGGGTGATTTCATGAATGAGCTGAATAGACACATCAGAACGGCACGAAAAGAACAAAACCTAACAGCAGTTCAATTGGCAGATGCAATCGGAGTGACTAAAAACTACATAAGTGATTTGGAGACGGGAAAGAAAGCCAATCCAACCATTCAAGTGGTCGCTCAGATGGCGAAAGTTTTGAACAAGCCAGTTAACTACTTTTTCGGTGAAAACGTGGAGGACTTGTTTCTTTCGACCTTACCGGATGACGTTTGGGACTACATCCAAAAGTCCATCATCAACCCGCATCAGGCAACACTAGGAACAAAGGCAAGCGCAACTGACGCACTGGTAGCGTATTTCAGAGCGCAGATAAACCAAGTAGAGAGAAAAGAGAACGGGTCATGATGCCCGTTCTCTTTTTTCTACGCCAATCGCTTACA
>NZ_QGGL01000001.1:0-7560 GCF_003148565.1 Tumebacillus permanentifrigoris | reverse complement strand
CACTGGTAGCGTATTTCAGAGCGCAGATAAACCAAGTAGAGAGAAAAGAGAACGGGTCATGATGCCCGTTCTCTTTTTTCTACGCCAATCGCTTACAAAGCTCCCGAAGCTCCCGAAGCTCCCGAAGCTCCCGAAGCTCATGCACGGCTAGGTGTTCGAGCAGAGAATTCTTTAATCGCTTCGGTTCCACGGAAGCGATGAGATCGTCCAGTGTGGCATCGCGATTGGGAACCAGTTCCACGAGGATGCATCTTAGCCTGCCGGTGTTAAGAAAAAAATATTTTCCCGCTGTCCCAGAATCGCCCCTCTCGTTGCATGGTAGAAGTGTAGGGCCAAACTCACCCAGGAGGGATTCTAGATGATCAATTCCAACCAAGGCTGGACGAGCATGATGTTGCGCCTGCAAACGGGCTTCGACGAGAAAGGAACCCCGCAATACAAAGACAAGACCTATTCCCGAGTTCTCCCATCCGCCGCAGAGGACGATGTGTACGCCGTCGGTGAAGCGCTCGCCAGCCTGAGCACGTACAAACTGCACCACATCCAACTGCTTGAACGCGAAGACCTGACCCGTATCTAAACCACCACACGTAAAGGAGGGAACCGCTCATGCAAAAGCGCGATCTCGAACTGTTCTTCACCACCAACCTCAATAAAAAAGTCAAACTCGTCATCCCGGAACCGAAGCAAGACCTCACCGCTGCAGAAATTCAGAGTGTCATGGATCTCGTGATCTCAAAAGGGATTTTCGACTTCCCGCAAGGCGTTGCGGTCGCAAAACACTCGGCTCGCATCGTCGGATCGAATGTGCAGAAAATTGAAATCTAAGTACAAATATGACAGGCCGAATCCCGGCCTGTCTTTTTTATAGAAAGGTATTCTCAATAAGTTAGGATTGGAGTCTATCTTGTAACCATCTTGAATGAACTCGAACATCGAGTGTTGTGTTTAAACTGACGATTCTTTCGGAATAGTAGCTACAAAATATGTACTTAATTGGAGGGAATCGCTATAATTGAAAGGATATGAAATTTCACTAGTATCTTACACTTGAACATACATCGCTCGAATGACGGAGGTTTACGGCTCATGTCTACAATCGAACAAACTATAAATCCAACAAAGGGAAAAATCCCCCTTACACGACGCATTGCCGAACTCATGCAAGAAAAAGGTGACGGGTTCACTATTCGTGGATTTGCAACACGTCTCGGAATCAGTCGTGAGTATTTACGTTTAATGCTTTCTGGTGAACGTAATCTCTCTCCTGCGATGCTGGAAAAGATCGCTCAGGGGCTTGGTGTATCTTTGGAGCGACTACACCAATTAGATACGGCAAAATCCCAAATGGAATTGTCCAAACTACTCGATAGACATAGAAGAACTAAAGTGATGCTAATGCAAGCTCTTGATCTAGCTACAGTGATCGTAAAATTGGCAAGGGGAGCTACGGAACGTGGGTTTGCCCTGAACAATCTAGGTCGTGTTCAATTTTTACAAGCCAAGTACGATGAAGCGCATGGTACGTGGAGCCGTGCGCTTGTCTATGCACAACAGTTACATGCACAATTTGACGAGAAGCATTTACTCCATCTAGTAACAGCCAATTTGATGTTAACTTCCACGATTCGCAAAGAGTATAGCAACATAGAAGAAATACTTCAGGTTGTAGAACAGGCATTCCCAGATAATTCACAAGTGATGGGCATAAGTTTTTACACGAGGATGAAAATGCAGGAAGATCGTGGAGACATGAAGCAAGCAAAGGAACACGCTTATCGTTCACTGGAGTTTTTCGAACAGACCAACAACGGAAATCACATTGGAAAAGCACTATACAATGCTGCTTATTACGAGTACATCCTTGGTAACTATGAAAAGTCTGCAAAGCTATTGTCTTCTGCCTTGAAGCACGTCTTACCTTACGAGGACGTATTGGTACAAGTTGTCAAGAACTATGTGAAATCCTTGATGAAACTAAGGGACTATGATACGGCAATTCAAGTGGTAGAAGAATATACAGAAGTTGTAAAAGAGTATCCGGAGTACGCGGCAAAGCTAAAGATTATGTACTCCGTGGCAGTAGATGATCCTTCATATGCTGAATCTGTCATCAATGATGCAACTCTGAGTGCAAGCGTACGGTACATCGCAAGTAAGTGCCTAACGGAATACTACTACCTGAAAGGTGACGCAGTTACTGCCATGCGATACTATGAGAAGGTACGAATCTATTCTAGCACCAAAAGCGAGTATCTTGACGAGGAGGAACTTTGATGAAGAGGTTGTTAGCTTGCGGACTATTGCTCACTATTGTTGTTGGTATCGCAATTGGAAATGCGAATTGGCACAAAGATGCAGGAACGATACCTCCTGATCCACTTGGTATAGTCGCAACCTATAAGTAGCAAATCCACCCCTCGTACTTGGTAAACGAGGGGCTTTTTGTTGTCACTTTCGAAATGTGACAACTTTAAAATAGAGTTGCAGTTACAAAGAAATGACAACTGGATACTACCACAATCACCACCTCAGAATGACGGGGTGGTTTATTGTGTTTATAGGAAATAAACAAATATAGAGGTGATTAATTTGGAAACCTTCGGTCAACGCCTACGTCAATTGCGGATGAAGAAAGGTCTAACCCAAATACAACTAGCAGAAGGGATCGTAACCCCGTCAATGGTTTCACAGATCGAATCAGACAAGGCCAAGCCAAGTTATCACGTCTTGGGGAAGATTGCTGAGAAACTTGAAATTCCTCTAGACGAACTGATTGGGAACTTGGAAATGAACCTTGTCGTAATCAGTGAGTACAGATTGGCAAAAGGCATGCTATCTGCAGGTGAATTTTCAGGTGCGTTACCATTTTTGAAAAAAGTCATCCAAACGAACAATGGCAAGCTCGACCCGTTTGAAATTCGATATGATTACGCCTGCTGTCTGCTTGGGTTGAACCAGTTTTTAGAAGCAGAGGAGTCGTTCCAGCAATTGTTAGACCACACACAATCAAATAATGGAAGCCCCGTCATGCTCATTCGTGTCCTTCATCAGCTTGGCCAGCTTGAGTTAAAACGCAGACGCTTCCAGATCGCTGAGTATTATTTGACAAATGCCCTCACACAGATGCGGTCCTCCAATTTGAAGGATGTAGATCTCCAATGCTCGTTGTTGTTGACGTTGGCGGATATTCAACAAAAATCGGGGCAATTGCAACAGGCGATTGCCACGCTTCAACTGGCCATGCCGATTTTTGAGGAACGTGAGGACATTCAAGGACTTGGGAACCTCTATATGAAACTAGCTCAGTCCTCCCACGTAGTCGACAAGTACGAGCAAGCAACGGACTACGCCCAACGTGCCCAGTGGTGTTTTGAGGCATTGAATAGCAAAACGGAGAAGCTGACTCTTGAAGTCCGGCTTGCAGTTCTCCAAGGGGAGATGGGGAACCGTGACAAGGCGATAAGTGCGTTAGAATCTATCGTGGTGGACTACCGAAGACTTCGACGGGATGAAGAAACGGGGGTCACGGTGACGGAACTTGCGAAACTCTACCTTGCAAGTGGCAAGCTCGATCAAGCGGAGGAAGCGTGCGAAGCGGCTCGTAAACTATTGCCAACCGTCCATTCCTACCAAGCATGGATCGCCAGGATTCAAGCCGGTATCGCGCATGCTCGAAGTCAACATACGGTCGCAGTCAAATTCATGAAACAGGCGGCAGACTGCTTCAAACTCACTGAGTGCCACATGGAATACGAGGAGACGATGCAAGAACTATCTCGTTTGTACGAGTCCCAAGATGACTGTCAGAGTGCGTTACGTGTAATGCATGAGATGTGGTCATTCAACCGTCAAGCTCGGGAGCAGAAAGGGATCGTACTATAAGTCAGGTTGTTTTGCCGAAGAACGTCAACGGGTTTGTCCGTACTGATTCTGGCTCACACTTCCTTCTGTTACTAGTAGAGCATTCGTTCGGGCATTCCCTACAGCGGATCAATCCCATTGAACGTGCAAGCACGGCACGGAACAAGACAGAATCTGCCTGTGAACTAATCTGCAAGGCAATGGAGATATTCCAGCAGAATGGGCTGATGGAACAGATCGAGAAACTTCTTGAAATGATCACGACCCGAACAGAGACGGAGTGCACAAGGGTACAGGAGGACATTGCTGCGTTACTTCTGACCATGGAACTGGATTAAATATGAAGGTTGAGCATGAACGGATACGTTTGGGAGGTGGCTAGGCTAACTCCGGCATGGATCGAGGATACCTGTATCAACATCGGCACAAGCCCAAACGTTGGAAGTGAAAAGGAATCGAGTTCGAAGTTCCAACGCCGAAAGTAACAATTGAGTTATGGCCGGATGCAAAGAAAGTGGCACTGTTTACTCCGTGCACGGATGAGTATCGAGCCGTTAAAGAAGAAAACGACAAGCTCAAACGCATACTTGGTGAAAAAGACCTCGAAATCGAGATCTTTCGTGACCTTTTAAAAAAGGGCCGACCCAACTTATCGTAGAAGATAGAAGTCGCCGACAAATGGATCGGGTTGGGATATTCGGTACGTACCGTCTTGCGAATTGTCGGCGTTTTGGAAGCGACGTGGAATGCCTGTAAGAAGCGGGAACAGGAGGCAGAGAAGCTAAGAATTCATGGTGGAGGTCGTCACAGCCAGGCTATTCAGTGACACAAGAAAACAAGCGAATTAGTGATGAACAGATCAAAGCGTGGTTGTTGGAGGCTTTAGAAGGTGATGGAAATGCCTACGGGATATAAAAAGCTGACACTCCTCTTGCAACGAGTACGCAACCTGATCATTAACAAGGAAAAGTCCATCGACTTTTCCAAGACCTGGATCTGCTACACCCTCAACGTCAGGTGAAGACCAAATATCCTCGTAAGATCGCGGTGAATCATGAAATCACGGCTCCTTATCAACTGTGGGAAACCGATGTGAAGTATGGATATGTTGAGGGGGAGCAACGATTCTTTTTCCTGCTTTCCATACTGGACGAATAACGATCGTGCTGTTATCGACTATTACATCGGCTCAAAGTGCGAAGCAAAAGACGCGGTGGAATTGTTACAGCGAGTATTATGGAAACGAAATCAGTTTGGGGAAGAGCAACGTCCAATCATTCGAACGGACAATGGCCCCAGTTTATTAGCCATGCCTGTGAATCAGCCTGCGAGGAATTTGGCATGGAGCACGAACGCATCCCTCCGAAAACGCCAAGCAAGAACGCCCACATCGAGTCGTTTCATGCGGTTCTAGAGGACGAGTGCTTGCGTCGGTCCGAGTTTGAAATGTTCGCAGAGGCTCATGAGGCGGTCTTGGAATTTATCAATTTTTACAACGAGCGTCGAATCCACGGCAGCCTGTACGATCTGTCACTTAAGGAGTTTGGAAGTAGTAAGCGCTGGACGGGTAAAACTGTTGGATGTGAAGCTGTAATAGCCTAGAGCGATTATGTACTCAAAGTAGCAAGAGAGGATAAGGTAACTTGGCTCAAGTTTTAGGGTGTTGAACCGGATTGAAGTCACAGAGAAATTCGTGAGTATTAAAATGTATCCATTACAACGAAACGAGCCCTAGAAGCGATTCTAGAGGCTCGTTTTTTCATAACGATTTGGAGTTGTGGCGAATGGACGCTTTTTCAGTGGGCTCCCGTCTGGGTACTCCTTCGCTTCTGACATTGTTTTAGCGGATCCGCTTCCACTTGTTGCAGATATCATGCTCAGGGGCAGTCATCCATTTCAGACCGATGAGAGGGTGCTCCAACCGACTATTCGGGGGTTGGGTTAAGTCTGGATTTCCTTTTAATAAATGCCCAGTGGGCAATTCCTACCCAACAAGTACAAAAGGAATTTCGACAGATTGGGGGAGGACGAATGAAGGGCATTTGAAGCGTACTTGGCGGAGGATAGGCATTTAGAGTGCCGATCTTCGTAGCCAGCGGGGTACTTGCCCTAGCAACGTTCGGCACTGTCAAGTCTGCAAAAAACGTATTGAAGTAAAGGGGGGTGGACAACGGTTGTAAAATCCTCAATATAAACGGTTGAAAATTCCCCACTTCCAACGAATAGTCTCTCCGAGAGGAGAGAGATTTCATGGTCAAGAATGGGGAGTTTTTTGTGATCAAAGAGATGAAACAGCGTGGCATGAGCATCACTGCCATAGCAAAAGAACTAGGTCGAGACCGCAAGACAATCCGAAGATGGTTATATGAGGATTATCCGGACACGTACCGACGTACCGTAGACAAGCCTGAAAAGCTCTCGCCATTCAAAGCGTATGTGCGTCAGCGGATGGAAGAAGGTTGTTTAAACGCGGTTGTGATTTTAGACGAGATTCGAGCTGCTGGTTATACGGGCGGAATCACGATCCTGCGAGACTTCATGAGACCTTTAAGACCCCAAGTTTCCTCGAATGCAACAGTAAGATTCGAAACACAGCCCGGCCAACAGGCTCAAGTGGATTGGGGCGAGTTTCGAGTCGATTGGAACGGCAAGAAAAAGAGACTCTACGCATTTGTCATGGTTCTGGGCTACTCTCGAATGCTCTATGTGGAGTTTACAGAAGATCAACGGCTTGAGACCCTCATGGGATGCCACGAACGAGCAATGAACTATTTCGGTGGCATTACGGAAACCTGCCTCTATGACAATATGAAAACCGTTGTCGCGGGTACAGACGACCAAGGCGAAGTAGTTTGGAATGAGCGTTTCGCTCGCTTCACATCATGGCTTTCTCCTCCGTAGTTGCCGTCCCTATCGGGCTCGCACAAAAGGAAAGGTGGAAAATGGAGTGGGTTACGTACGCAAAAACTTCTGGCCTCGAGTGTAGACATTTACAGATCTTCAGAATCTGAACGAACAAACTCTTCTCTGGTTAAACGCCATTGCAAATGTTCGCCTGTACGGAACCACTCAGAAGCAACCCATTGACCTTTTCGCTCAGGAACAATTGAAGCCATTGGTGTCAGAGCATTTTGATCGCGTGGACTTTCATGTTCGTAAAGTGTCGTCAGACTCACTTGTCTCCCACGAAGGAAACCGCTACTCCGTACCGATTCGGTTCGTAGGTCACCTCGTTCATGTGAAGGATGATCGTCGCGGCGGAATTCAAATCCACTACGAAAACAAGATCATATCTGAACAACGAAAGTCCTCTGGACAACGGGAAATTGTGCAAAATAAAAACCACTTCGAAGGCATTCGAAAAGACACTGTCGCAAAACCGGTTCCCCAACCAACACCGCGACTTATGCCCTCTTCACCAATACCTGAAGTGGTCGTACGCCCCCTTGCCGTGTATGAACAGTTCACGGCAGAGGAGGTGACGCGCTCATGATCATTCAAGAGCGCCTGCAAGCTGCCTTTCAACAGTTCGGATGGGTACGGATTCCCGAAACCCTCCATGCTCATGCGGAATAACGTATTTGGAGTTTCTGGACAAGCGTCTCCAGGAAGAATTAACGGCCAAACACGACCGCTATCTTCGTACGAGGACACGTCTCGCCAAGCTTCCTTATCATAAGACGATTGATCAATTTG